>JAZRVF010000014.1:0-64180 GCA_045599005.1 Treponemataceae bacterium | reverse complement strand
TTATGAGGACCTGGCGCGACAGAAAGGCTGCAAAGCGTTACGGCTCGACACGACACTTACAAATCTGCCTGCCCAAAGGCTGTACAAAAAAATCGGTTTTGAACTGACGGGGCGGTTTGAATGGGATCCCGACGGAATCGGTCACAACATTGTTCTTCTGGGCTTGGAAAAAGGGGTTCAGGTTGGTTTTTCTGCCGGATGAAAAGTTCAATAAGTAATCACAATCCCGAACAAGACAACAGAATCCTGCTGTGAAAGATTCCAGTGGGGATCCGCTTCATTGTTTATCATGCCTGTCACAAAGTTTGTGTCTGATAGAATCATATTAAGCTTTCACCCCGGAGTTTCTCAATGAAAGAAGAATCCATCAGTATGAAAAATATGATTCTCACGGCAGAAGTGTTTTCTGTATAATGTGGGCAGGAGGTTCTGGAAATGAGTTTTGTGATCAGAAATGCGGAAATAAAGGATGCGGAGCGGCTTCGGGAAATTTATTCCTATTATGTTGAGAACACGGCTGTTTCCTTTGAATATCACACGCCCTCACTCAGTGAATTCGAAAAACGGATAGAAAACATCAGCAGGAATTATCCATATTTAGTATGCGAGGAAGATGGAAAAATTTTGGGTTATGTGTATGCATCAGCCTACAGCAGCCGGGAAGCCTACAGCTGGACCGCGGCTACATCAATCTATCTGGATAAAGACTGCCGCAGAAAGGGCATCGGCGCAAAACTTTATGAGGAACTTGAGAGACTGTTGAAACAGCAGGAAATTGCCACTGTTCTTGCCGGTGTTGCCTTCATTGAGAACGAAGACGAGTACCTGACTCATGACAGCTACCTTTTCCACACAAAGATGGGCTACAGAAAAGCAGCCCATCTGATTAAAGTGGGGAAGAAGTTTGACAGGTGGTATGATATTCTGTGGATGCAGAAAATGATTTCAGACTGACATCTGGATAAATTACAGTCGCAGTTTTCATTACAGTTTTTTTTAATTAACTGATAAACTGCCCAAGAAGGGATATTCGCGAAAAAAAAGATTTATTTACTTTCTGCACTGTTTGCATCGCTCATCAATATGTTTCTGGTAATTTCAATTGTTGATGTCATTCTGATGGGATCTTTCAAAGTACGAATCAATTTTCGTGTTGAAAAACCGGCTTTTCTTGTAGAAACTGAAAACAGTATTGCTTTTGAGAAAAACAATGAAGTTGCCAAAGGGAATCTGGTAATTGCAATAATCGGTTCCGAAATTTGCGGAAAGATTTGCACTTTGTTTCTGTTGTCGGCTATGATTCGGAAAAATTTTCATTACCGATTCACTTGAAACTTTTGCCGAAAAATTCCGCTGGTTGTTTTATGGATTAGTTTTTTTTCATGTTATAATATTCCATGTATTCAGTCTGTTCTTGCGAACGGCTGAAAAGTCGGTTCAAGATATGGACAGCAGGAGTCAAGGAAAAATCACCGCTCCACTAACGCAGGGCTATATAGGAGAAGAAAATGTTTGTATCAAAGAAAAGTTTGTTAGTTGTTTCAGCACTGTTCATGCTGATTCAGAGTGTCTGTTTTGCAGAAATCATGGGTTCAAGATTCAAAATTGCAGAATCTGAAGAAGAATTTGATGTAACGTATTGCGTTACTCCTTGGATGAAAATCAAAGAAGTTGAACAGAATAATGATGTTGCAGTCACACAGGCTTTTGAAATCAGCGCAGGTGATTTGGATGCGGAACTTTATTACACATTGTTTACCGATGTTGGCGGCGATGAAGATTCACTTGGTTTGGATTATGCCATGTGGGTTTACATTTGCATAAACAATGCGGCCGGCTATGACGTGGATTTGGACTCCTTGTCCTGGTACAATGATTCTGACGTTCAGGATGAATTCAACGGTGATTTTGGCTGCACAGGAACAATCCCGTACCCGGTTTCGGACTATGCAAACGGACACAACTGGATGATGACAGATTTCTTCTATAAACATGGTCAGGGTCTGGTAATGCGTTCATTCCTTTTTGATGATTTGGCTTTCATCGGCCTTACGGAAGACAGTTTTGTGCCGGAAAAAAGCCTTTGGATGGCCAATTTCCATTCTTTTGAATTCATGGACTAAGATTTCCGGAGAAAGCTGAAAGCAATCCGGCGGAAACTAAAGCATTTTTTGGCAGCAGGAGAAAGTTCTTATGAAAATCTTATATGAAGAAATGAGACCCGAAGAATTTTTGGAAAGCTTGAACAGTTTTCCTGTTGCTTACTTGCCTTTGGGAACTTTGGAGTGGCACGGATTGCACATGCCCTTGGGAGCTGACGGATTGCAGTCAAAGGGAATAATGGAAAAGATTGCTACAAAGACCGGAGGAATTGTTCTTCCAATGCTTTTTCTTGGCCCTGATTATGAAACTTGTGTTGACGGAAAACCCTATTACGGAATGGATTATTTCAGTTTTGAAGAAGGCAAGGCTCAGCAGCTGGAAGGAAGTTCTTATTACGTTGAAAAAGAAATTTTCGTTTCAATGCTGGACAGAATCATGCAGAATCTTGCCAGAGCGGGTTTTAAAGCAGTTGTAGCCCATGGACACGGCCCTTCTACAAATACTTTTGCAGAACTGAAAAAGGCATACGCAGAAAAATACGGTCTTCAGGCTTATACTTTGTGGGATCTTGGTTATAAAGACAAAGAAGGCATTATGACAGATCACGCGGCGGCAAACGAAACTTCTTTGGTTTTGGCTTTGCGGCCGGAACTTGTTGATATGAGCAGATTGCAAAAGGATAAGGTGCCTGTCGGAAGCTGGGGAGAAGATCCCAGAACCGGTGCTTCAGAAGAACGGGGCAAAATCCTTATTGAAAAAAATATGGAACTTGTTTCAAATAACCTGAAGAAAATTGCAGAAGGTTTTTCTTTTGAATCAAGAAGCATGAATTATCATGATGTAAAAAGCCTTTTGGAATGAGCGCAGCGAATGCAGATGTTTTGTCAGTGTGGCACACCTATTTTGTCATGTTGAGCGGAGTGAGCTCTACAAATGCTGACACCCTGTCATGTTGAGCGGAGTCGAAACATCTGCACTAACTCACATAATGCTTTGTGCAGATATTGCATATATACAGTTCGCTCACGCGAACGACTAAAAAAACCGCTCCCAAATCTGAAGATTTGCTCCCGACTTTTTATAGGAGAAAAAATGACAACATCAATGTTTGCTTCAGGATGCAGTCCTGCAGCGGAAAATAACGGTGATGGCACCGGAACAGAAAATCAGTCACTGACTGTCGAAAACGGAGTCAGCATTCTGTGTCCCGGCGAGTTTTTATCCTATGATGAACACAGAACTTACGGCACTCTGATTCATGCAGTTTACCGGTCAGAGACGGCCGGCAAAGAAAAAGGCATGAATGTGCTTCTGCCGCCCGGGTATTCGCCTGAGAAAAAATATCCTGTACTGTATCTGCTTCACGGCATTTTTGGTGATGAATACAGTATGGTGGGCGAAAAGACAGGCGGAAACGCTGTGACCATCACCAACATGATTGCCACTGGTGCCGCGGAGGAAATGATAGTTGTCTTCCCCTTCATGTACACAAGCAAAGACCGGGCGAACTGCACCGCAATTGATGCGGAGAATGTGGCCTGCTATGACAATTTTATTGATGATCTTGTGAAAAGCATCATGCCCTTTGTTGCAGAAAACTGGTCTGTAAAAGAAGGACGTGAGAACACTGCGATAACCGGTTTTTCAATGGGCGGAAGGGAAGCGCTTGCCTGTGCCCTGTACCGGCAGGAGCTTTTCGGATGGGTCGGAGCGATTGCGCCGGCACCGGGTCTTGTGGAAGCGAAAGATTTTGCCATGTTTCACGAAGGACAGTTTTCAAAGGCAGAAATGCAGTTCTCCGGGGACAAGCCGGCGCCTGAACTGTTGATGCTTTGTGCCGGGGATAAAGACAGTGTTGTCGGAAGTTTTCCCGCTTCCTATCATAAGATATTTGAAGAGAACAATGTTCCCCATGTCTGGTGGGAAATCCCCGGCAGCGATCATGGGGACCCGGCAATATCAAGCGGAATATACAACTTCTGCCGCCGCGTTTTCAGATAAAAGCGGTTGGGTTTCCTCCAGACACAGAAAATCAGTTCTGATGGAACACAGCAGCTTCCTTACGGATTGTGGTCTTCGGACCATGTCCCGGAAGGACTGTAGTTTCCGGCGGCAGTCTGCACAGTCTGCCAAGACTGCGGCACAGAGTTGGGTAATCCCCACCGGTCAGGTCTGTGCGTCCGATTCCGCCACCTGCAAACATTGTGTCTCCGCAGATTAAAAGTGCCGCCTTTCTGTTATAAAGGCTGATTGAACCGGCGCTGTGTCCCGGTGTGCCCAGTATCTCCCAGTCTTCAGCAAATGGAAGAACCTGTCCGTCCTGAAGAAAACCGGTTGGTTCCGGCAGTTTTCTTCCCGATTTTTTTGCAACTTCATCAACCCAGAAACTCATGTTCAGCGCATAGAATTCTTCGCTGTGGTCGATGTAAGCCTCCGGTCCAAGCCATCTTTCCTCGGCTTTATTGATAAGAACCTGTGCTTCTGGAAAACGGATGCACAGAAAGGGAAGTGCACTAAGGTGGTCAAAGTGGGAATGAGTCAGGACAAAGGCAACCGGTTCAATGCCGATGCTCTTTGCGTACTGTTCTACAAGAGCCACTGTTTCTTCTTCACCGGAAGGATCAACAACAAAAAAATAAGGATTTTCAGATTGGGGGTCAGAAATGAAATAAGTGTTTGTTTGAAGGTAACCGGTCTGGTGGCAGACAAACTGAAGCATTTTACCTCCGTTTATTCGACGGGATTAAATCCGGTCGGCGGAAGAAGGAATCTGCCGGCCGGACATAATGAAATCTGTTGTTTCTGTGAAAACTTATACCAGATATTCAGATGAATTGCCTGAATCTTCCATTGCATTCTCTGCAAAGGCTTTCTGGGCTGCTGCGTAATCATCTGTAACCGCAGTCTCGTGATTTGCGTAAGCTGTATTGTCAGCATCGGCAGGAATTGCATCTGTGTCAGGTGCAGTCTCTTCCTTTTTGCGTGCATAACTTACAGAAAGTTTGCGTCCGCGGTATTCAAAACCGTTCAGTGCCTCAATCACGCCAGCGCAGTCATCTGCATAAAGCTGTACGAAAGAGTAGTTGTCAAGAACGCGGATGTCGCCGATGCGTTCACGGGGAACTTCTGTGTTCTGAACAATCATTGAGATGAAATCGCGGGGATAAGCGCGGCGGTTGCGTCCGATGCTGATGAAAAGCATCTGTGCCTTGTCCTGGGGAATTGTTACGCGGGGAGTTGCCTCGCGCTCAGGACGGCCCTCTGCTGTACGTTCTGCGCGGTTGTTCCGGCGTGCTGCAGGCTCTGCGGCTGTCTCCGCTGCTGTGCTTTCTTCTGCAGAAAAACGCTTTCTGCTGTTGAACTGACGCTCTGAATCTCTTTTGTTCCGGTATGAATCCCGGTGGTTTCCGCCTCCAGCTGCATTTTTCACAAAATAAGCAGCAATGTACATACGCAGTGCAAAAGGAACATGTTTCTTGAATAATTTTCTTAAACGGTTCAATGCGACCGGATCTTCTTCTGTCTTAACTTTTTCAACTGCATTCTGAAGCAGCTCTACAAAACGTTCATCCAACTGCTCGTCTGTCATGGAATTCTCCTTAAAAAATAAAACTCGCAGACATTCCGGAAAAGCATCCGTAAATGTCTTAGTCTGTGAGGTTCAGAATCAAACCGGTTCCCATAGGTTCAAAGCCGCATTTTGAAAGCATCAGTGCTGCACCGGCAGGAATTGCCGAACTTCCGGTCAAAATCCATTGAACGTCTTTTTCATGCAGTTCTTCCTGACACTTCTCAACAAGAACGCGTCCCACACCAAGACCTCTGTACCTAGGCATAACATACAAACTGGTCAGAACACCGGTGTGTGCATTTGATTGGGAACCGAACCCCACAGTGATACAGCCGGCAAAATCGCCGTCCACTGTCTCAGCCAGCATCACATACTCTGATTCTTCAGAAAAAGCATAGCGCTGGTTCTCCCATAACTCAGAAATAACTCTGCCCGGTTCTCCGGGATGAATGTCTTCAAGCTCTTTTACGAACAATGATGCGCACAAAAAAATTGCATCTTCATCAGTTTCGGAGGCAGGCACACGAAAAACAAAATCATCGTGAACCAGTTCCGCATCGTCATCAGGCTCTTCTTCCAAGTGCTCAAGTCCCCAGGATTCCAAAAGTGCATTGTACCAGGCGACGATTGTCTCATTCATTGAGCGGTCTTTGAAGGAATGCCAGAGGCGTTCAACCTCAGGATATTCTTTTAGAACCAGCTTAAATCCCTTAAAAACTCCCCGTCCGGAATATAGAACTCCGCGCAGAGATTCTCTTGCCATGGGATTGCGCAGTAAGTCAACAAAACGTTCCATCAGTCTGAATCCGCTCATGGAATCCCACCCAGGAATGCTATAATAGCGGTCTTCATCTGCAGGAAAATCCTTTGCAGGAACGGTTTTCAACTGCGCAGCATCAAAAACGTATGAAGTCCCCTGATCTTCCATTGCGAAAATAATTTGATTTCTAATTTCTTCAGTCAGATCAAAGTTCATACAGAATTAATATAGCAGATTTTGGATTTTTACTGAATAGGTTGATGGGGATTACAATTGTTTTTCCAGAATGAAAAGATATTCTTTGACATTCAGATTACGTTTTGCAAGATTTCGGCTGCCTTTGAAAGCACTGTATGTGATTTCTTCTGTCTTGATTGTGCCGAACTGCTCCAGCATGTGGATCATCTGGTCAAAGGAAATAAATCCCTCTGAATTATAGGAAATGATGATGAATCGGGCATTCAGGGAGCGGATGACTTTTTCCAGAGAGGAAAGGGCTTCTGTGCGCCGGTTGAATGCGGACCGGTTCCAGTTTGCAGGGATCCCCGAGACTCTGCTGATGTTCTCTTCCAGTCTGTTCTGCAGGATCACGTTAAGCATGAAATAATTGGAGCCGTAAGGATGCTGGTTGTATGGCGGATCAAGATAGGCAATGTCCAGGGCGGGTAAGGAAGTGCACAGATCTTCTGCCCTCATCTGGGTGACAGAAACAGGGCATTGGTAATTGCTGAGAACAGGTGTCTTAAGCTGGATTTTTCCCATAATGCGGGAAAGCGCATTTTTGCCTGCGCCGCCGAAAGTTCCGATTCCGGTTTCCGGATCTTTGTAAAAACCTTTGAAAACACCGCTTGTATTCACATGAACAGAGGCTTCCGTGAGCAGAGGTGCCAGAAAAAACTTCTTGAAGTCCTCAGGGATTCCGATTTCGTCAATGTAATGGCGGCATGAATCAATAAAAAGCGCATTTTCCCGTGTGTAAAAAAGCCGTGTGTCTTTGGTAATCAGACTGTCGTCTTGGGGCGCGTAATTCTTTGCAATGATTCCTTCCACAGGGTTTTCTGTGGAAAGGCGTTCCAGTTTCTGGGCGAAACTGTTCCAGAGTGCCGGGTCAAAATCAGAAATGTTGGAGAGATAGCACCGGTTTATAAGGGCGGAATAAGCTTCCAGGTCGTTTACATAAAGTTCGGAGGAAAACTGTTTCAGAAGTCTTGCAACCGAACCTGAACCGCTGAAAATGTCAGCTGTGACGCATTTTTCTTTGTCCAGCCGTGTACAACAAAAACGCACCGCTTCTGAGATCTGCTGCAGAAGGGCGCGTTTGTTGCCAATATAGGTAATGAGCTGTGTTGATAAAAAATCCGGGTTTTCCACTACAGTTCTTTGCGTGATGAAACCACTTTACTCAGCAGACCATACTCGATTGATTCGGAGGCGTTGAGCCAATAATCACGGTCGGTGTCTTTGCATACCTGTTCAAATGGTTTGCCTGTTTCTTCCGCAATAAGGCGGTTGATTTTCTCACGGAGTTTCTCGATTTCCTGTGCATGGATCTCGATTTCTGTAGCTGTTCCTCTCATCCCGCTTAAAGGCTGATGAATCAGGTAACGGCTGTTTGGAAGCCCGATGCGGCGCTCTTTCGGTGCGGCAAGCAGAATAAGGGCAGCGGCACTGGCGACAAGTCCCATTCCGATTGTGTACACAGGTGCGTTGATAAAGCGGATCATGTCAAAAATGGCATAACCGGCATCAGCGTCTCCTCCGGGAGAATCAATGAAAATGCGGATAGGTTCGTCGGATTCCGCTTCCATAATCAGCAGCTGGCGTACGATTTTTTCTGCAAGTTCTTTATTTACTTCTCCACTGAGAAGAATCTGGCGTGTCTTAAGGAATTTTGCAACAAATGCTTCCTGTTCCTGAGGAGCCTGTTCTTTTTTCTGTGTTTCTTCATCATCGTCATCAAGACGGGGAAAATTATTCATGAATACCTCTGAAAAAAATCAAATCTTCTGTTCTTTTAATGAAAATATACCCAAAAAAAACTGATTAGTCTATGTAAACCAGTGCCGGAACAACGCCCACGTCAGAAAGGTTTACGTAATAGCATACGCTGGCCAGATCCTCGCGGAAAACAGCGCGGGCAAAGTTGAAATAGACACCGTAAGGAGAACGGAGCCACCAGCGGCCTGTTCCGTCTGATTCAGCGGCGACGCTGGTCCATGCACCGATGGCCCGTGCGTAGTCGGTTACAGTGCGGTAGCGGGCCGGATCATCGGTTTCTGTTCCGGCAAAACCGTACTCAGGATTGGTAACGTCCTGAAGGCTGAGCAGGAAGATTCTGTCCTGTGTGTCAGCACAGATATATTCTGAGGCAGGCTCAAGGGCTGCGGCAAAGTCGGCTGTTGTTGCCTCTGAGTTGTCCACATCTGTCAGGGCGATGTGCTCCTGCTCATTCTGTGTGAAAGCGGTCTGCAGAAAACCTGCATCCTCAAAAATACTGTTTGTAAGTTCCTCGGCACCGTCGCTGTATCTGCGCACAAAAGAAAGACCGTTCAGGTATGCACGGATCATGCTGTGCTCATAGTTGTTCGGCTGGATCTCTTCTTCCTCAATGGTGCGCACAATGCGGTAGTTGGGGTAATAAGTCATGTTGATGAGGACATTCTCTGCGGAAAGCAGTTTTCCGCCTTCATAATCATCAGAAAGAACGCGCCATTTGATAGGCTCAACCTTGAAGTAATAGGCTGTGTCACCAAGAATTTTCTCCCCGCTGCTGAAAGCGTAGGCGTGATAGGGACTTGCGGAATCAAGTTTTGTGTAAAGGCATCCGTCGTCTCCGCGGTAGAATCCGCTTTCCTCCGGTTCTTCTGAAAGAACAATGTCTTCTGCCTTGATTGTCTGCGGGAACATTCCGAAAGTTGCATAAACACCGTCGGGGCCGCAGGTTCCGTCAGTTCCTCTGTCAAGAAGTGTGAACAGGCCTTCTGTCTCAATGTCGATGATGCGTGGAACCACAGTGACAGGAATCACTGCGAAAATATCATCGGCAGCGACTGTTATTTCTGCTGTTCCGCGCTTTACTGCAGTCACAACACCTGATTCGGAAACTTCTGCCACCAGCGGATTGCTTGAACTGTAGACAAGTCCTGAGTATTCCGCATCGGCAGGATTGACTTCTGCATTGAGGAGGGCGCTTTCCCCTTCAATCAGCTCAAAGGAAGCGGGTGTCACTGTGATTGATTCAGGATAAACGGTAAGATGCAGGACTGTGACCGGAATTTCTGTGGAGGCCGAATCAGCAGAAACTGTGATTGTTGCCTTACCCTGTGACATTGCTGAGACAATACCTGATTCAGAAACCTGTGCAATCAGCGGATCACTGGATGAATAAACAATTTTTGAGTACTCGGCATCAGAAGGAATGACTTCTGCGGAAAGCCTGGAAGTTTCGCCTTCAACCAGTTCCAATGCTGCCGGAGCAACTTTGACTGATTGTGGCAATACGGGCTCCGGGACAGAAGTTTCTTCTAGAACAAAAGGTTCCTCAGCCTCTTCTTCGGGAGTAGATCCGCATGAAAAAAGTGTGAAAACCATCAGCGCAATGCTGAGAAATGCAAAAATCCGCAATCTGCTTTTTTTCATAATGATGCCCTTTCTGTTTGTGTATGTGCAAAAATTATACTGCACACCTGCTATTTTTTCCACTGGAATCAGTCAGCCTGCGCTTCTTTTGCCTGACACCACCAGCTGTCCATTTCCTCAAGAGTGCATTCTTTCAGTGATTTTCCGGCTTCCCGGGCCTTTTTCTCCACAAAGGAGAAACGGCGGTAGAATTTATTGTTGCTACGTTCCATTGCAAGAACCGGATTTACTCCCAGATGACGGGCAATGTTCACGATGCAGGCAAGAACATCGCCGAGTTCGTCTTCCACAGCGGTCTGTTTTGCCTCCATGAATTTTACGCCGGCATCAGGAGATGATTCTTTTGCCGCGGTGATTTCCGTGGAATGTTCTGCTGCAAAGGCGTCTCTTTCTGCAACAGCTTCTTTCAGTTCGTTCAGTTCTTCCTGGAGTTTGTCAAAGACTTCTCCGGCTGTATTCCAGTCAAAACCCTGTTTCGCGGCTTTTTTATGCATTTTGTATGCTTTCTGCAGAGGCGGAAAACCTTCCGGAACTTCGTCAAGAACACTTCTGTCCGTGCCGCGGCCTTCAACATTGCGTTTGATCGCATCCCACTGGTTCAGGACCTGCTCTGAAGTTTTCGCGCCGCCTTCAATGGCCGCCTCCTGTCCTTCTGACTGGGGAAAAACGTGGGGATGACGTCTGATAAGTTTGTCAGAGACTTCTTCCAGTGAATCAGCAAGCAGAAACTGATTCTGCTGTTCGAACATGTACCCGATCATGGAAGTGTTCAGGAAAACGTCGCCAAGTTCTTCCCGCACATGTGAGGGATCATTCTGATTGATAGCATCTACGGCTTCATAAGCTTCCTCAAGAAGATCTCCGCGCATTGTAAGAGGTGTCTGTTCCCGGTCCCAGGGACAGCCGCCGGGAGCACGCAGAGTTTTGATGATGCCGTACAGCCGCGCAAAAGCCTGTGCGGTACGGTCGGTATAGTCAGTGGAGTTGTTCATGCTTTGATTATAGTGTTTTGGAAGCATGAATTCTATTGCATTGAAGGTGAAAAGGCTTATTCCGGGTCAGGGCGGGTGTAATCCCAGTTGTGTTTCGGATAGCGGCCTTTCATTTCTTTACAGATCTGGGGCCAGGTGCTCTGCCAGAAGGATTCAAGATCACTGGTGACCTGCAGAGGGCGCCTTGCAGGAGAAAGGAGACGGAGCAGAACCGGTACACCAAGGATTCTGGGTGTCTCAAAAACTCCGAACATCTGCTGGATGATTATTTCCAGAACGGGAACTGGGCTTTCTGAGGAACTGATGCTTTCGTAGTGAAGCCGTCCTCTGCGCTCGTTGGGAAGAGAAAGAACTGTGGGCACCTGTCTGTCTATAGCGGCCCCGTCAAGGCGGTAACGCAGTGCTTCAAGAACTGTCTCCGGTGAAAGGCGGCTTCCTGTGATGAAAGGTGCAAGCCATTGGGCGCATTCTTCGGCAAGCTGTGTCCGGTCAACGGAAGAGGAAGCGTCTGTGTGGGCCGCAAAAAACTGGGCCCGTGTCATAAAGTCGGAACAGGCCTGGTTCCAGGGCAGCGCTTCAAGATCTTTTTCCCGCACAAGACTGCACCATGCGGCTGCGGCATCTTCCGGTTCTGCTTTCAGCGGCCTGGAACCGGTGACAATGCGGCCTGTCAGTGTGTATTCAGTTTTTCTGATGCGGTTCTGGTCCCTGCCGCCGCCTTCTTCTGCAAATTCCACACGGATTTCTTTTGTTGTGTGATCCTCGAGCCACTGTGCAAAAAAAGAGTCCGTGTCTTCTTTTGTGGCGGCAAGAACTTCTGCTTTGTAAATGCGGCCTCTGTCCGTGCCTGCATCAGCTTCAAAAGCGCAGATCCAGAGTGGCCAGGGCTCTTTGATGCAGCCCTCTGAAACTGCGATCCTTGCTTTGCGGCCTGTTATAAACTGATATTCTCCGTCTCCAAGATGCATGGCGATTCTGTCAGGGTAACCGTAAAGCAGGGGTTTGGGGACGGAGGCCCCAGGAGAATGGGGTGTGGGAGCAGCAGTGCCGGCGGAGCCGGTCTGATGCGACCCAGGGGAAAGGCTTTTCCCCTTCAGATGCTGATAAAGTTTCTGCTGTTCCGCGCTGTCTTTCGCCCCGATTTTTGCCGCCGCCTGAAGGCTCTGCTCTGTGGGTGCATTCAGCCTGCCCTGAAGTGCCACGCAGGCAACCCGCGGATGTACGCCAAGTGAAAGAGCATTTTTCCCGAGAGCGGTGATGGAGCCGTCCGGAAGAAGACAGTCAAGCTGCTGAAGCAACTGCTGTGCCGTGTCCCAGCTGCTTTTCGGCGGAGGTGTGAGCCATGAGAGACTCTGGGGATTTCTTGCGCCCCAGAGTGAGCATTCAAGAACAAGATTTGAAAGGTCGCCGGATGTTATTTCGGTTTCGGGGCTCTGTGTGCGGAGTTCGCCTTTGTGCCAGAGCCGGATGCAGCGGCCTTTCCGGGTACGTCCTGCGCGTCCTGCACGTTGGTCTGCGGAGAACTGGCTTTCTGTGACGGTTACAAGGCGGGTCATTCCGGTGCCGTTGTCCATAAGGTTATGCCGTGAAAGCCCGCTGTCTATGACTGTGACAACGCCGGGAATGGTGAGCGAAGTTTCTGCGATGGAGGAGGCAATGATGATCCTGACTGAAACAGGCCCTGCATCGGCTGGAGTGTTCCGGCTGCCTGCAAGAATCCGTTTCTGTTCCTGAAAAGGAATGCTGCTGTGAAGAATGCAGACTTCCATATCCTGATCATCTTGACCGGTCAGCTGCAGGAGTTCTGTCTGTGTGCGGCGGATTTCTGCAATGCCAGGCATGAACACCAGGATGACAGGCGTGATGCCCTCCTGAAAAGAAGCGGAACTGCTTCCAGAACCGGCAGCGGAACTCAGTTCTGTCCGCTCTGTCTCTTTTAACTGCAAAGCCTCCCTGTAGGCAGTGAGTGCTGCTTTCCGGCACAGATCACTTTTTGCGGGCGTTTCTTCTATGTTGATTGTCTCGACGGGAAAATTTCGTCCTTTGACTGAAAACACTTCTGTGTCCAGAAACTCTGCGATCGGGGCCGCATCCATGGTTGCAGACATCACCAGAATGTGAAGATCGTCACGCAGCTGTCTGGCTTCCTGAAGAAATGCGAGTGCCAGATCGCCCTGGACTGTGCGTTCATGGAATTCGTCAAGAACAACTGCAGAAACGCCTTCCAGAAGAGGATCCTGCTGGATGCGGCGCACAAGAACTGCCTCGCTCATGACTGTAAAACGTGTTCGGGCGCTGGTCCGGGAATCCATGTGGACAGTATAGCCCGCCGTCTGCCCAACCGGCTCTGACAGAAGGTCCGCAACCCGTGATGCAACTGCTACGGCTGCAAGTCTCCGTGGTTCAAGCATAAGAATCTGTCCGTCAAAGGCATCCAGCAACGCCAGCGGAACTGCGGTGGATTTTCCGGCTGCGGTTTCTGCAGTGAGTACAAGAGACCGTGAGGGCGAATTCTTCAGAGTGGATGCAATTTCCGGAAGGGAAGGGAAAATCGGAAGATTGCAGATTTCTTTCTGAGCCTGTTCGCAAAAAGATTTACTTTCCACGGTAATCTCTTGGAGTCATTCCTGTTGTTTTCTTGAAGATGAAACTGAAGTAATGGGGATCGTTGAAACCGACTTCGTAGGCAATGTCACTGCTTTTAAGCGATGAATTCTTGAGCAGTTTCTGGGCAGCCTCTATGCGCACCTGTGTAAGGTACTCAATGAATGTCATTCCGCATTCCTGTGAGAACACAGTGCTGAAGTGGTTCGGACTGTAGTTTACGGCTTCGGCCACAGAATGGAGACAGATGTCAGGATTTGCAAACTGTTCGTCAATGTACTGTTTTGCACGGAGAATCACGTCTCCGTAACGACCCTGGATGTTGGAATTGCGGTATTCAAGGATAAAATCAAGAACCCGGTGGACTTCCTTGATGAAACTGTCCTGATTTTCTACGGCTTTGTCCACGAAACTTCTGGATAAAAGCTCGGGCATAACTTCTTTTATGTCGCCGCCAAGTTCCTCCATCAGTTTTGACACAGCCATGATCACGTCCACAAGCAGATAGGATGCGATCACAGAAAACTGTTCCTGGTTGTCGCCCAGCAGTTTGATGAACTGAGCGATGATCTCGTCAACTTCACCGCTTCCTGCATACTTCAGCCGGTCAACAAGAGGATCGTCGTTCAGGAGCGCCAGACTGCCAAGATTCTGTTCGTCGGCCTGCAGGTCAGCAATGTTAACCACCCGGCTTTTTCCCGAAAAAAAACCTGACCTGCTGTGACACAGTTCCATTACGCGCTCTGCTTCTTTGTAGGATTCGCTGATATGGGCGGTACGGTCTGCAATGGCACCGATGGTTGTGACTGCAAAACATGTGGAGTTGCGTTCAATCTCATGGTGGGCCGCATTTGCGATTGTGTAGACTTCTTCTTCAAGACTGTCCCGTTCGCTGGCTTTTACAATGCACACAAACTTTACCGGAGAGATGAAGAAGCCCACAGCCTCCGCTTTGTCATCAATAAAAGCCGAAAGCCGGGATTTTGCGGCGATCAGCTCCCGAGTGTCGTCATTCTGGGCACGGATTTCCGTCACACAGACAAGATAGTAACGTGCTATAAGATTTATCTGAAGTTCGGCCGCCTGCTGCACCGCGTCTGCACTGGGAAGCACGCCCATCACAATGTCCGTGAGCAGTTTTTCCTTTATGAGCACAGACTGGCTTTCCAGCTCAGCCTTCAGCCGTTCAATGTCTATAACCTGCTTTTTCTGCGCGTCCAGAGTCACTGCAATGCGGTTCATGCTTGCGAGCAGATCTTCTGATGTGAAAGGTTTAAGTATGTAATCCTCAACGCCGATAGAAATAGCCTTGCGTGCATAATCAAACTCGTCATGGCCTGACAGGATGATGATGCGGATCCAGGGCTGAAGTTTTTTGACAGTGCGTGCCAGTTCCAGTCCGTCCATAAAAGGCATCTTGATGTCAGTGATCAGGATGTCCGGCTTGATGTCCTGGATCATTGAAAGTGCAAGCTCACCGTCAGAAGCTTCACCTGCAAAAGAAAAAGCGGAGTTGTCCCAGTCAATTTTGCTGCGGATACCTTCGCGAACGATTATCTCATCATCAACAATAAAAACGCTATACACTTGATTTTCCTACGGGCACCGCAAACCAGACAGTCGTACCCTTTCCGTATTCACTCTGGATGTGCAGTGAGACGCTCTCATCATAATACAATTTCAATCTTTTATGAACATTATAAAGACCGTAAACAATGGAAAGAGTTTCAGGATCCTTTTCCTGTTCCAGTTCTCTGGTCACTTCCTCAAGCCGCTCGGGAGAAATACCCATTCCGTTGTCCTCAACGGCAAAGTACAGAAACTCCTGGTCATTCTCCGTGATCCGTTTTGCCGTGACTTTAAGCTTTCCGCGGCCACGTTTGTTTTTTATCCCGTGATAGATGGCATTTTCCACAAGAGGCTGCAGCATCAGTTTAAGCACCTGTTCAGTCTTTATGTCCGGGTCAAAATCTATCTCATAGTTCAGGATATCCCTGTAACGGATTTTCTGGATTGTCAGATAATTGCGCACGTGCTCAAGTTCCTGCTCAACGGGAATCCATTCGTGACCCTTACTGAGCGAGATGCGGAAAAAACTTGAGAACGCGCGGGTAATTTCTATCACTTCATCAGTTTCGCCGCTTTCGGCCAGCCAGATGATCGTGTCAAAAGTGTTGTATAGAAAGTGTGGCGTAATCTGCGCCTGCAAAGCCTTCATCTCAGCTTTCTGCAGGTTCTGCTGCTCCTGGACGTTCTCATCGATCAGCCGCTTGATTTTTCCCGCCATTGTGTTCAGGTTTTCCGTAAGGTGATCCAGTTCCGCAACATGTGGTAACTCGGCCCGTGCCTGAAGGTCACCGTTTGCAATCCTTGTGGAAAGCTCTTCCATCCGGTGGATAGGAGTCCGGATGCTCTTTGAGACGGAAATAAGAACATAAACTGCAAGCATTGTCGCCGTGGACGCAATCCCCAGCTGGATCCACGTAACCTTTTCAGAAGACGCTTTCAGACTTGTGTTTGTCACCGTGGCAGACTCAATCTCCGCAATGATGAAGTCCTGCAGAATATCGTAGATCAGAGCGGCACAGCTTCTCACTTCCTCAAGCATCTGCTCGTTTTCGGAAACCAGTGCATTTGCCTTGATCTGCTCCCCAAGCTGGTCCACATATTTCTGCAGAGTTCCCAGAGCGCGGGACGCAACCTCCAGAAGCTGGCGGTTTTTCGCATCGCCGGTGTTCTCCATGATCTCGGTCATACCGGTTTTAATGCTGTCCAGAATCTCGTACTGCCGGCCTTTCTCAAAAGTCACCTTTCCGGCGACAATGTTCCAGACTTCGGTTGTGATCTCTTCCTTCACAATCTGATTGATCCGGTTTATCCGGCTTACATTGGTGATGATCCGGTCATACTGTCTTGCATGGAGACGGGAAAAGGAAATGCTGTAGATTGTAGGGACGAACATAAGGGCGATGATGAAGACATAGGAAAACTGCAGCGTCTTCGTGATGCTTCCGCCCAAAGTTCGGAAAGGCGAGAAAGGGGCATAACGTTTTTTCTTCATGGTCAGACTCCGGAATCAGTATCCGCGGGGTGCGATTGTCCCGAAATTCTGGAACTCGTTGAAAACCTGTTCCACAGTGTTGGTCACACGGGGAATCTGTCCGCCGGAAACCAGTGTCTGCACAAGCTCCATAACCTGGGGCCCGAACTTGGGATTGCATTCAACCACGCAGTTGATTTTTCCGGACTTCATCAGATCGATGGCTTCCTGTTCCGCATCAATTGAAACGATGGTGACGTCTTTGCCCGGATCAAAGCTGTAATCTCTGAGAACCTCGATAAATCCCAGTGTCATGGGATCATTGTGCGAGTAAATGATGTCTATCGGCTTTCCATCCACAACCAGTTTTCCGCCACTTTCCGCCATCAGTTTCTGGGCAATCTCCTTGCCCCGTGAACGCAGAAAATCTCCGGTCTCGCTGTAGACAATGTCAAAACACTCGTAATCTTTTATAACATCACGGAAGCCCAGCCAGCGGTCATCAGTCATACTTGAGCCGTCTGTGCCGCGGAGCTCCAGAATGTTCAGCACCCTGTTCAGTCTGCCTGCCCTGAAGGCAGCAATCTCATCCTCGTATTTTCTCAGCAGGAATTTTGCGGCACTGCAGCCTTCAGTGTAACCGTCACTGCCGATGAATCCCGCATAAAGGCTTTCGTCAGAAGTGCGGATCTTCCTGTCCACAATGATCACCGGAATTCCCGCTTCCTTTGCCTCTTTCAGCACATTGTCCCAGCCGTCAGAAACAATAGGCACAAACACGATCACATCCACCTGATAGACAATAAAAGACCTGATCGCTTTTATCTGGTTCTCCTGCTTCTGCTCCGCGTTTGCATAAAGCAGCTGGATTCCCGCATCCTGTGCCGCCTTGATCACGCTTTCAGTGTGGCAAGTACGCCACGCACTTTCAGCACCTATCTGAGAAAAACCTACAATAATGCTGTTTTTTTCCGCACCATCCCCGCCGGCCAAACCGGAAGCAGAACCAGCCCCGGAAGAAACTTCACCGCCAGTCCTGTCAGCGCCAGAACCGGCAGCCTTTTTTGAGCAGCCGCTGATTGCAAGAACTGAACAGATCAGCAGAACCAGGGCGGCCCGTAACCGATCATTTCTGACCATAATATGCATTTTTGCCGTGTTTGCGCTGATAATGCTTGTTCACAACGTAATCGGGCAGAACTTTGAAACCGGGATTAACCGTCATCGTAATCCATGCCATGCGCGCAATCTCCTCAAGAACTGCGGCATTGTACACAGATTTTGCGGCATTGCTTCCCCATGTGAAAGGTCCGTGTCCTGCAACAAGAACCATGGGATTCTCAGAAGGAACCAGAGCCTTGAGCGGGTTTCCGAAACAGTCCAGTGCGCCAACTTTCTCAGGATGAAGGAAAGTGTCCACAATCAGAAGACCGGTCTCGTCCTCATAGGCACGTTCAACCTGCTCCCGGCTGATCATGGGTGTGCATGGAACAGGATTTGCGCTGTGGTCCGCGTGGGTTGTGCCAAGAAGCGGAATTCCGCGGCAGGCCTGAGCCCATGCAGTTGCGTGCGGAGAATGAGTGTGCGTAACACCGCCGATGTCCTTGAAATTCTGATAAAGTCTGAGGTGGGTAGGCGTGTCGGAAGAAGGATTCAGACTGCCCTCAACTTTCTTGCCTTCCAGATCCATAACAACAATGTCGTCAACTTTCATGGTGTCGTAAGGAACTCCCGAGGGCTTAATGGCGAAAACACCACGGTCCTTGTCAAATGCAGAAACGTTTCCCCATGTATAAATAGCCAGATTCCGTTTCGGAATCTCCATGTTTGCTTCAAAAGCCTCTTCTTTAAGTGACTGATAAACTGAACTCATAACCAAGCCTCCGTTTTTCTCTTTTTCTCTCAGGAATTTCAGGAAGGGGGACAACCCCCTTGCGCTCCAGCCACAAGCCGCGGCCCAGCTGCCAAAGAAAACTTTGTCATCTGCTCCGCTTAGTTGTGTCTTCCGCTATCCCCCGTGCGGGCTCAGACGCCGCCCGCAACGCCCGCTCCCTTAACTCAGTTCCGGCGGTGCGTGTACGTACACACTTTACAGCAAAATCCGCCACAATGCAATGTAAACAACCCGCACTGTCCCCCGCGCATAAATTATGTCACCCTGCGCTTAAAACCTTGTCATCCGGAGCAATAAAGAACAAAGTTTTTTTGTCGAAGGATAGGTTATGGCGAAAATGTCATCCTGAGTACAACACCGCGATGTCATCCTGAGCGAAGTCGAAGGATCTTTACCATCCTGATTTGAGTTTTGCAATGTTTCGGATTACATCGTCTGTGTTTTATGCAACAATTATTTCACAGGTATTATATTCAAAGCTGTTTTCAAACATATATTCAGGAGAACAATCAATCTGTCCGTCATCCCAGGTAACAATCCCATATTCCAATTTGGGATTTTCGTATATTTCCGGTCTTTTTAAAGGCTCAAAAACTTCACCTTTTAATACTGTTGAATCAAAAAGACGGATTTGATTGTTGGAAAATTTCATTAAATAAACGCCGCTATACATGTGCTTGATTTCAAGTACCGAAAGCATAGGTTTCGGATTGTCTGAATAAACTATTCCATTTTCTTCATGCATAAAAATTTCCTGTTAAGAGTCGATTTTGTCAAAATGCTTGTTTTGAACTGCTAGATTCCATGCGGCATATGCTTTTTCTTCATTTTTCTTTAGCCACTCTTGAACAGACTTCAACTGTTTTGCTGGAAGTTCACCGGCTAAAATTGTGCCGTCAATAGCAACAGAAGCCCTAAATTCACCATAAAAAACATGAACATGAGGTTTGTTATGATGCTGAGTATCATTGAACAACAAATATATAACAATACCATCAAATCGTTTCAATTCCGGCATAATAAAATCTCCACTTATATCAATTATAAATCATTTTGTGTGATACAGCCACCCGGCACACAAGGCTTTGTCCTCCAGTGCATTCACTGTGTCATCCAGCGGACTACACCGCGATGTCATCCTGAGCGAAGTCGAAGGATCTTTTATAGCATCAATCGTTTCAAATGTTACAAGTCTGTTGAGTTTTTCTTCAGAAAAACTCAAAGCCCATCGCGTCAGCGATTGGCAATGTTTCGACTTCGCTCAACATGACAAAGGGAACGCTTACTGCGTTTGTCGGCCCCCATGACAGGGTGATGAATCCCCTTCGTTGCGAAAAAAAAGCTGCCCGGAATGGACAGCCTTTTCTGTTTCAATACCTGATTTTGGATTAATTGGTGCGTGTGACAGTTTTTGTAGCACTGTACTCTTTACCATTAACAGTAAAGACACAGGTTATTGTAAACACACCTACGTCGGTTTCTTCAAACAAGTCGGAAGCATAAATGATGGTTGTTGTGCTTTCTCTGACAAAAGCCCCGTTCTTGAACCACTTACAAGGAAAACCCAGTGTTCCGGAACTGCTGAGTTCATCGTATCTTTGGAAAACGGCATATCTTTCTGGGGTACCGGAAACCGTAGAAACATAATAATCCACGTCGCTGGGAATATCTGTTCCAATTGAAACGTCAATGCCAGCATTATCGGTGGAAACCCATTTTGCGAACAAAGTTAACTCTTGGTCTGTTCCGACCGCAATTTCTGTGACTTTGGAATCTGCTGCAAAAGACTCATCTTTGTACCAGCCAGCGAATTCGTAGCCATCCTTTGTAGGAACAGGAAGCTCTGGATAGCCATCGATTTCATAGAAGTATGAATCTGGTTTTGGAGATATGGTTCCTCCGTTTGAATTGAAATTAATAGTGTGTATATTCTTGTTCCAAGCTGCGTAAAGCACAACGTCTTCTGTTGTCAGTTCCGAGATATAGAAACTTTCAAGCTCAGGATCTCTATACCAGCGGTCAAAAGTGAAATACGGTTTTGTGGGCACATAAAGTTCTATACCATTTGCTTCTTCAAACTGCTCTGCTTTGATAATTTCTCCGGCGTCCATGTATGTAACCTTATGCATTATCGGGTTCCATTTGGCAAGAAAGGTAATGGCACCGTCATCGCTGTTGCTGTAGAGCAGTGCTGTTGTAATGTCTTTCTGCTCAACAGTCTTTCCGTTCAGCTGCCAGCCGCCGAAATGGTAATGTTCCCGAGTAACGTCCGAAGGAAGAACTGTATCTCTCAGTCTGGAGTAAACAGCTGTCTCTGAATGGTTTCCGCTTTCGGTTTCTTCCAGATTGATATTTCCGCCATTGGGGTCAAAAGTCAGGTGGAATAACGGCTCTTCGTCGTCGGAAACAGCGTTCATGTTGATTACAACCGGTTTCTGGGTGTCTCCGGCTTTTAACTCAAAAATACCGGTCTCATAGCCTTCCTCACCCCAGAAAGCTCCGTTCTGGGCAGAAGATCCGAGTCCCACGTTAAGCTCTTTTGTCTCGTTGTATGCAATCACTTCTGCAAAGTAACTGCCGGGAAGAGTTGAGATCAGTGTTGATCCAGCGACTTTTTCCTTGATGATCGGATCGCCGTCTTTCTCACCGTCTTTGACACGGTAAAGTGTAATGTCAAAGAACCGGGCAAAATCCTCAGCATTGTCTCTTGTATAACGGGCATCGGAATCAGAAGGCAGCAGGATTGCAACGCCTGTTAATGCCTTGCGGTTGAACATTGCCGCACAGGAAACTGTTGAAAGAAGAACTGCGGTAATCAGAAGTGCAGCAAGTGCTCCGAATGCTTTTTTAGGGGTAAAGTGCATCATGGAATCGTCTCCTCTTTTTGTATTGAACCGGTGATTTAATCATCGGACAGTAAACACAATTATATAATCTACTATAACACAGAGAGAAAGAAAATCCAATTTATTTTGCAGATTCCGCGAAAAAAACGGTTACATCTGATCCAATGAGGAATTGATCCGCTCCGTCACAATCGCGTTTTCGCCTGCTTCCCGCTGGATGTCCTGTATTGCACTGTTGATGTTTGCAATCTGAGTCTCCAGGTTGCTCACTTTGTCTTTGAGCCCGGAAGTGATTTCCGCAATGTTTGACAGCGATTCTGACTGCCGCGAGACTTCTTCCGTAACACCGGTCACAAGGTCAGAAGTTCTGTGGGATTCGTCAACAAAAGCATTGAGTGCGTTCATCACGTCGCGTGTTCCGGCATCCATTTCCGAGATACCCGCGATGATCTCCTCAATTCCCATGATTGTGGTCTTGATTTCCTCACTGCTGGCCTTTGTCTGGGATGCAAAGTCTGTTACCGCGTCTGTGGTGCTCCGTACAATGTCAGAGTTTGTCTGCAGTGTGTCGCTGATTTTGCTGGCTGTGGCTGTGGACTGCTCTGCAAGTTTGCGGATCTCGTGGGCAATTACGCTGAATCCTTTTCCGAGGCTGCCTGCATGTGCGGCTTCAATTGAGGCGTTCATGGCAAGAAGTCCGGTCTGACTGGCAATTGAATCGACAGTACTTACAAATTCCGCGATTTTGTTGGAGGAATCCTGAAGATCCTGAACCTGTGCAAGAAGGGATGAGATAAGTTTTGCCTGTGAATCCAGGTCGGAGACGATTTTGTCCATTCCTGTCTTGCGTTTTGTGGCGATTGCGCTGACGTTTGACAGATTTGCGGAAATCTGTGTCATGGCGGCAGAGGTCTGCCTTAATGAATTGTTCTGTTCGTCAACACTGTTTTTCATTGCCTGTGCGTTCCTGATCACATGGGAGCCCATGGTCTCCGCATTCTCAGTCTCGGTGTTGAGAGAGAGTGTCTCAGTCATTATGAAGCTGTATACATCGTTGACTTTCTTGACGCTTTCTGAGGCAGTTTCGGCAGAACTGTTAAGGCTTTTACCGATGTTCATGCCGTCTTTTGATTCCTCCAGAAGCTGTGTGATCTTCTGCAGTGACTCGCTGGCTTTTATGCGCTGTGTCTCTGCCTGGTCAATGATTGAATTGTTGAATTTGTTGGAGATCACGCAGGCAACGTTCGAGATGATGATTCCGATGCAGCTGATCGCATAGCATGTGAGTGAAGCCTGGAAATCTGCGGCAAAGTAGGGCTTTAATCCGGTGAAAAGGTCTGCGATCCAGATGACAGCACTGAGGATGAAATAAGTGTTCACCTGTTTTGGATTTGAGGCCAGCGCAAGATTTAGGGCTGCCATCGCCGATATGATGAAACCGCCCCGGTAGATGATGAATTCCGAGTCTGTGCCTGATGCGAAGAATACAACTGCAAAAGCAAGCATGAAGATTGAGATTGTGGTGATCATTCCGCCTGCATTGATTCTGCCGCGTTTTGTAAGAAACAGGCCTGACAGAAGAAGGACGAAAAGAACAGTGGTGGCCATGCCTATGGTTGCCTTGCCCAAGAGGATAAGGACGACACTGAAGAGAAGCATGAAAACGGCAAGAATCCCGGTGCCTGTGATGAGGAAGGGCAGATGAGCTCTTTCACGGGTGGAAAGGGCGGACACTGCTTCATCCGCTGGGAAAAAAAATTTGAAAAGGTGTTTTGTATTCATAACATGGAATTATAGAGGGCAGTGCAGACGTTGGCAATGAATTGATGAAAAAGGGAATTGGTGTCGGAATTTCGTAAGATTTGAATAAACCCTGATTTTTATGACAGTGGAAAGGAACTGTGCCGCATGGAGGCGGCACTGAAAATCACGGGACGTGGATCAGTTCGCGGGGTTTTGAGCCGTTTGCGGGACCTACGATTCCCCGTGCCTCCATGTCTTCCACAAGGCGGGCCGCGCGGTTGTAACCGATCTTGAGCCGTCTCTGCAGGTATGAGGCGGAGGCTTTTCCTTCCTGAACCACAATGTCCAGCGCTTTGTCATACAACGGATCCTCGCCTTCGGTAAAGAATCCGTCAGAGGGTTCCTCATCCTCGTCTTCCTCAACGAAAATCTCGTCGTCAATGTATTCCGGCGGTGCAATCTGTTTGACGAAGTTTACAACGCGCTCCACTTCATCTTCTGTGACAAAGGTTCCCTGGATGCGGACGGGGAAAGGATCGATGGCGCTTGCATAGAGCATGTCTCCTTTTCCAAGCAGTTTCTCTGAGCCCACCTGGTCAATGATGATGCGGCTGTCTGTCTTTGATGCCACCATGAATGCGATTCGTGAAGGAATGTTGGCCTTGATGAGACCTGTGATAACGTCGATTGAAGGGCGCTGTGTGGCAAGCACAAGGTGGATTCCCACTGCACGGCTCATTGCGGCAAGACGTGCGACTGTTGTCTCAAGTTCTTTGCCTGTTGTGGCCATAAGGTCGGCAAACTCATCAATGATCACCACGATGTATGGAAGTTTCTCCTGCATCAGATGACGTTCGGTAATGCGGTGGTTGTAGCTTTTTATCTCGCGCACGCCCATTTTGTCCAGCATTGCGTAACGGCGTTCCATCTCGCAGAGACAGTACTGGAGGGCCTGGAATGCTTTCTTGGGTTCGGTGATTACCGGTGTGAGCAGATGGGGAATGTCGTTGTAAAGTTTAAGTTCCACGATTTTCGGGTCAATGAGGATCATCTTCACGTCCCGGGGAGAGCGTTTGTAAAGGATGCTCAGAATCATTGAGTTTACGCAGACTGATTTTCCGGAACCTGTGGAACCTGCAATCAGCAGATGGGGTGTTGTGGCAAGGTCAAGCATCTGTGCGTCACCGGTGATGTCTTTACCGAGAACTACGGGAATCTGCATCTTGTTGAAAGCGGGCAGGTCTTTTTCTATAAGCTCGCGGAAACTTACCATGGCGCGTTCGCTGTTCGGAACTTCAACACCGACTGCTTTCTTGCCGGGAATCGGTGCGACGATACGGACGCTGGATGCGGCAAGGCGGAGAGCGATGTTGTCCTGAAGGGCCACAATCTTGTTCAGTTTTACGCCGGGTGCGGGCAGAAGTTCGAACATTGTGATCACGGGACCTTTGCGGATGCCTGTGACTTCTGCCTCAATTTTGAACTCGCTGAGGGTTTCCTTCAGGATGACGGCGGCCTGTTTTGTCTCCTCGTCAATAATCCAGTAAGGATTGTTCTCGAAGCTGTTCAGGAGGCCTTCCGTGGGAATGCTGTAGGGATGTGCGTTGAATGACTGTGAGAAGCCGGCGGACGGATTCTGGGTGTAACCTGGGGTGTAACCCTGCGGGACCGGAATGTCGATTTCGTCTTCTTCCGGGATTTCGTCATCCTCAGGATTCTCATCGTCAAAGCGGTCTTCCTCATCATCTTCGTCGTTCTCGGAGAAAATGGGGCTGTCGTAATCTTCGGTGTCAAAAGCTGGCGGTTGCGGTGTGTCATCGTCAAAGTCGTCTGTTACGCTGCCGTCTTCGGGCAAGACTGTGTCAGTGTCGGAAGGAGTCTGCGGCGCGGCAGGAGTTTCGGCGGCGGAAAAAACTGTGTCAGCGCTGGCAGGAGTTTGTGCGCCGGGCACACTTGTGTCAGCGCAGGCAGAATCAGTTTGGTCCGCCGGGGAACTGTCGCTGGAAAAAAACTGATTCTTGATGACCTCATAGTCTCCGAAAAGCGGCTGGCTTACTGCGCGGATCTCCTCTGCTGCAAAGTCTGCGGCCGGTGTGCCATCACTTTCAGCTGAGACATCACTGTCAACGGTTTCAGGCACAGGGCTGTCACTTTCTGCATTTTCTTCACCCTCTGCAAAGGGATCTTCAAGGAATGCGGCTTCGTCAGCACTGTACAGATCTCCATCTTCGCTTAAAAGGTTGTCTGCTTCGGCAAAGGAGTCAGCTTCCTCAAAATCACTGCTTTCGACGAAGCCTGTGTCTGTGACGGAAACAGGCTCTGACAGGTCTTTTTCTGCTTCCGGGAAACCGTAATCTGTATTGTCACCGGAAAAATCTTCTTCTGAAATGGGAGCCGCTGCAGACAGGATGCTGTCACCTTCGTCATCGCCTGACAGAGCAAGCATCACCGGTTCATCCTGTGTCTGTTCATCGTCACCAAGTGTCAGCTGGATCACCTGGTCTTCGTCAGGAAGTTCTTCCTTTACAAGAGGATTTGCTGCCACAAGTTCCGCAACCTGTTTGGGCGGAATGTCACCGCCAAGTTTTTCCTGAACGGCGGAGAGAGCAAGATTGTCAAGTTCAACAGAATCTTCCTGTTTTTCTCCAGCAGTTTCTGCATTTTCTGCGCTTTCATCCACAGATTCACTGACTTCCACGGAATCGGCACCGGTTTTTGTTCCGAGTGATTCGGGCATTGCCGGCTCAAGATAATCTGCTGGCGGTTCTGCATAAATCACAGTTCCTTCCGCTGCACTGTCAGATTTTTCTTCAGTTTTTTCACTTTCAGTTTCTGGATCTGTCTCGAAAGAATCAGCCTGGACAGAAGAATCTTCATCAGTGTGTGTTTTCCGTGCTTCCTCTTCCCTGCGTTTTTCTTCAGCCTTCATTCGGGCTCTGTGACGTCTTGGCGCCTCAATCATGTCATAAAGAATTCCTGCGATCAGATATTCAATGGCAATCAGCAGTGCGCTTACAAGAATGACTGCACTTGCTTTGATGAGTGCAAGAGAGATGCCGGTGCCTACAAAAATGGAGTTACAGACACGCTCAACCAGTACAACTGTAAAGAAAGGCAGGAGAAAAATTGAAAGATAGACTCCGCGGCGGCTGTTCCACACGGGAGAAAAAAGACAGAGAGCAGCAATGATCAGGTATGCGGGAATCAGGATGCAGGAGTACCCGTAAACTGAATGGAGCATGGCGCCGAAGTTTTCGAGACGCCACCAGAAATCGGCGGCAGGATTGTACCCCAGGAACTGGAGCATTAAAGATATGAGAATAACTGCGGCGGCACAGAGAATAATGATTCCGGCGCAAATTGAAAGTTTGTCTGACTGTTTCATAGTTCGATTATCGGATTTTTAGAATTTCTCTTAAGTGAATGAGCAAAAAAAACATACTTTTGGAGAACGGAAACATCCCTTTAGGGACAGAAAACTTTGATAAATAAAAAAAAGGGAAGGAAGGCAGTCGCTGCCTGATATGTACCCCAAAAACTGGACACATATTATAAATTAGGTCGATCGAATGCATGTTTCCACTGGTTGAGTTTGCAGGCTTCTTTTGATGTGTCCCGTTTTTTTTTTCAACTGAAACCGAAGCAGTAAAATGCCGAAAAAAAAACATGAGGTGTTAAGGATGAGATCAGTTTTTTCAGGTTTTTGCCCTGCTGCGGTGCGTTCCGTTTTTTTGTTCTGTGTTTTCTGCACAGTTTTCAGTCTCTTCGGTTGCCGGAAAAATCAGCCCAGGGAAAAATTTGTGATTTCTATAACGGTTGAGGAAGATTATGAAATGATTGCCGGCCTTGCTGAAGAATTTGCGGAAAAGTGCAAAGATGCTGATCTTTCTTTTTCAGTAAAAAAAGCCGGTTCGGAATCTCTCTGCAATTCTCTGCAGAATGCTGAATCAGATCTGGTTTTCTGCAGTTCCGGAACATTGGCCTCAGTAAAATCTGATACAGTTTCTTCTATTATATTGTGTAAGTCAGAAAAGGAATTTCTGCATTATGACAGAGATCTGTTCCGTAAATGCGGACTTGGTGAATTTGTTGCAGAAGATGCTGAAGAAGGTGATGAGAAAATCAGTGTCCAGAAATGGTCTCTTGCAGAATGGCAGAAAATTCTTGTGACACTTGCAGAAGAACTGCCGGAAAATGTGTATCCCTTTGGCTTCGGCAGTGGGGATGCGGCCTGCAACCCGATGATTCTTGCACTGATTGAAAGCCGCGGCTGTTCTGTGTTTGATGATGAAGGCAAAGTTGATCTGTCAGGGCAGAAAGCGCTTGATGCTCTTGAATGGCTTAAGATTTCCTGTGACCAGGGATTTTTCCCGCCTGATGCGGAGGAACTGACTTTTGAGCAATGTCTGTCTCTGTGCCGCGAAAACCGTGTGGCAATCGGGCCCTGTGCGGGAAGCGGTGACTGGGGGCTTGTTGAATATCCTTCTGCCGATGCTGAAGAAAGTGTGACACCTGTAAAAAGCTTGGTCTGTGTTCTGCGGGGCACTTCGGGATTCTGTTCAGATTTTGCGGAATTTGCTGCGAATTCTTTACGTTCTTCAGGAAACTCAGAGAATATTCCTCTTACCGAGACAGAATTCGCCCGGAATCTTCGTGTAAACGGAAGCCCTCTTTATCAGATTGTGAATGATCTGCTTACCGGCTTCAAAACTCCTGCCCAGTCTGCTGCAACAATCAGTGAAAGCATTTGATGATTTTTCCAGCATAGCCTATATTTAAAGGCATGGAATTATCACAGAAATCAGTTTCAGAGATTCTTGCCGGATGTTTTGCCCGGTCAAAAAAGGATTTTCATTATAATCCGCTTTTTGTTTTTCCAACTGCAATACAGATGCAGAGCTGGATTGACTGGGCTGTGCGTTTTCCTGAGGAATCGGGCGTAAAAGCTGTAAATGCGGATCAGTTCACTGTCTGGGACAATTTTAAAAGCGAATATGTCCAGTCTGTTGACGAATCCTGCAACGGCTCTGTGTGTGTGCCCGCCCTTATGCGCAAAGTGTTTGTGCAGGATCTTCTCCGGCGCAACAATCAGCAGAGATTTCTTGAAAAAATCATCGCAGACCAGGCGGATTCCGCAGAAACTGCTTTCGGATTCACTGACTGGCTTGCAAAAATCCTTCCATCCCTTCGCCTGTGGGAAAAACATCATATTGAAGATTTTTTGAGAAACGGTAATTCCGATGACGGAGAAAATCAGGATTTTCATTTAGTCTATGAAGAATACTGCCGTTTTCTGAACGAGAATCATTTTTATGAACCTGCATATCTGGACATTGAGTACAAAGCGCGAAACAGACAGGTTTTTATTTTCTATCCCGAGATTCTTGAGGATTTTGCTGAATATTCTTCTGAATTCGAAAAATTTGATGATGTGACTCTTGTAAATCTTCCTGATCCGGAAAAAGGGGAAAGCGGGGATTTTTCTTCTGACGCAGTGGATTGTGTACAATATTCGGATGCTCGCATGGAACTCCGCCGCCTCTGTCTGCAGATCAGGAAACTTCAGAAAGAGGGTGTGGATCTTCGCCGTGTTGCCGTGAATGTTCCGAAACTTTCAGAAGTGCGTCCCTATATTGAGCGGGAATTCCGCCTGTACGGCATTCCGTTCACTGTCCGCGACGGGCTTCCGTGCACAAAAAACTGCGGAGGCGACATTTTCGGAAAAATCAGGGACTGCATAAAACTGAATTTTTCTTTTGAGAGTGTGCGCGCTCTGCTCTGCGACGGTTTTGTCCCCTGGAAAAATCCTGAACTGAACAGAAAACTTCTCCAGTACGGTCTTGATCTCCGCTGTCTCTGCTCTGAAGAAACCGATGCGGCTTCCGACGTGTGGATAATGTCCCTGGAAAAAGCGCTGGCTTCTGCCGGCCCGGAGGATTCTTCCGCAGTGTCCGAAATGAATGAAGTGCTGCTTTACTACCGGAATCTGCGTTCTGCTGTGCTCCGTTTTGACAGCTGCAGGAGTTTTGCGGAACTTCAGCAGGCCTGGTTCAGTTTCCGTGACTGCGGCGAATTCCTTGAACCTGAGAAATTTGTGACAGATCCGACTTTTGATGCCACCAACAAAATTCTTGGAAAAGTTCTTACAGGCCTTTCAGAGATGGTGCGTCTTGAAAAAAACTACATAAAAGAATCCTGGACTTTGAACAATTACCTGGACTTTTTCATCAACGAGATTGATCAGGACACCTATAATCCCAACGAAAAAAAATACGGTGTTAACATTTTTACTTACCGTGTCGCTTCCGGCGCGGATTTTGACTTTATGTTCGTGATTGATGCAAGTCAGGACAGCATAACGGTTCCGATGAAGCAGCTTTCTTTCATAAAGGATGAGAAAAAACGTGAGCTTTTCGGGCTGGCTGCGGCAGATGCTGACGGTTCCGCCCGGTTTGTAAAACTGTACAGCACTCAGCAGCGTGCCGGTTTCTCTAAGAAAGTGTTCTTTTCATGTTCCGAGAAGAATTTTGACGGAGCGGCCATAATGCACACCGCACTGCATGAGGTTCCGGCAAAAGATTTTGATTTTCTTGATGAATATGATTTTGTGACACAGCAGAAAGAATCAATGCTTCTGCACCGGGGTTTTGATGAGTTTACCGCTGTCCAGAAAGAGGCTTTTGCAAACTGGGGGAGAATTTCCGAAGGTTGCGCCACGGATCAGTTTTCTGCGGAACTGGAGGCGGCTGTCAGAAAAACTTTCAGGATGAGTAAGGATGATGTTCCGCTTTTCTCGGCTTCCGCATTGAACTGCTTTTTTGACTGTCCCGCGAAATTCCTGTATCAGAACGTGCTCCGGCTTCAGGAAGAATCTGTGTCGCCGCGCATCGCACGGGCAAATGAAGTGGGAACCCTTGTTCACAAACTGGTGGAGCTTCTTTTTGGTGAACTGGCAGAGACAGATTCCCAGGGACGCAGGAAACTTCCAGTCCTTGACCGGAAAAATGCGGACGACCGGAAGAAAGTTCATGAGGCTTTTGACAGAGTGTGGCATCCTGCAATCCAGGAAGTGCCTTTGCGTAGTCTTCCCAGGAACAGTTCACTTGCAATGAATGTGCTTCAGAGCCAGCGGCCCGGAATTGAGGCACGGCTTGTGGATTTTATGCTGCAGATCTGTGCCTTTACAGGGGAGGATCTGCGCGGCAGAAAAGAGCAGACCGGTTTCGGCGGATATTTCATCGCTGGAACTGAAATCCGTGTTCCACCTGTAAAAACTCAGTCTCCCGGAAAATCAGATTTTGCACTTTTTGGAAACATTGACTGTCTTCTGTGCCGCGAGACTCTGGATCAGGACGGAAACCCTGTCCTTCTTGGCACGGTGATTGACTACAAGACCGGAAAAACTCCCGCAGCCTCACAATGTGTCGCTGTTTCTGACGGACAGACTGATGCCCTTCTTGGAAACTTCCAGATCGCCACTTACGTTTATCTTGCGGAATCTCAGTTCCCGAATCTAAGGATTGAAAGCGCACTGTTCTATTCCCTTAAGGAAAAGAAAGACGGGCTCTTCTCCCGGGTATACGTTTTTCCCAATGACAGGAATTCTGTCAAAAGCCGTGACGAATTCCAGCCGACAGTCGAAACCCTTTTTGATTATGCATCTTTTGCCGCAGAAAAAATTGCTGTCAGCGATTTTTCAGTCTCAACAGATCCGGCAGCAAGGAATTTTGTCTCAAAATACGAAAACTGCAGAAAATGTCAGTACAAGGCAATCTGCCGAACACCTTTTGCAGTAGGAAACGGACGGTGAATTATGGAAAACATTGTACAGCTGATTCAGCACAGATTCGATGAGAATACACGCGTTCCCGATGATTCCCAGCTTGCCGCGATCACAAAAACGGACAATACGGTAGTTTCTGCAGGGGCAGGAAGCGGAAAAACGGAAGTTCTTGCAATCCGTTTTGCCTATCTTCTGATGGAGAATCCGTCCCTAAAGGTAAAAAACATTCTCGCACTGACTTTTACAAAAAAAGCTGCCACAGAGATTTATGCCCGTGTACATAAAAAACTGAAATTCTATGGGGAACACGGCAACGAGGCGTCCAAAAAAGCTCTTGAAGACTTCAGCGATGCCCGTGTCCAGACACTGGATTCCTACAGTTCGGACATTGTGCGTCTGGCTGCAAACCTTTACGGAATCAGACCTGATTTTTCAGTGGGTGCTTCCGGCTGTGAGCGGGACGTTTATAACGCGGCTCTTCCCTTTGTGCTGAAAAACAAGGAGGCACACAAAGAATGTTTCGCTTTCTTTTCCCGTGCCGGTGCCTTTGAGCAGTTTGCCAAAGACTATTTCGTTAAGCCTGTTCTTGATTACACCACAATTGCTACGGAAGCGGGCTGGTTCTCCAGGAATCTTGCCCTTCAGGCCGCCCGGGTCTTTGACATCTGGAATTCCTGCCGTAAAAGACTTTCTGACGCATTAGGAATGATACAGACCTTGTATGAGGAAAATGCGGCACAGAAAAAAGGGACGCCTTTCTTCAAAGCACTGGAAGCGGTCGCGGAAATCGATGTGTCAAGAATTCCTTCCCTTGATGACAGTGACAGATTTCTTTCTGACAGAGATTTCCGAAGCAGGATGCGATCAGAGGCGGAAACTTTCACAAAGTGTCTTGCTCCCATAGCACAGGTGAAACTGAATGCAAAAGGTTATGTAAGGGAAATCAATGCCGTCATCAAAGAAATCCGCGGTGACGATGAGCATCCGGATTCTCTTCTGAAACGGATTGGTAATGCTGAACAGTTTCTGTCCCACTTTGACCTTTTTGAGGAAATGTATGCCCTTATGGACGAATTTCTCGCAATTGTGAACAGGAACAAGAAACTTTCGGGCAACCTGTCATTCAAAGATATAAATGACCTGGCACTCAGGATTCTGGTTGAGCAGAAAGACATTCGTCGCCAGCAGAAATCAACGATCCGCAAAATCATGATTGACGAATTCCAGGACAACAATGAATCCAACAGGAATCTGCTTTACCTGATCGCGGAAAAAGACGGAACCGAGCTGGACCGTGGCGATTTTTCCAGGGATGCGGATTTCTGGCAGGCTGTGGCCCAGAATCTTTCTCCTGACAAACTTTTTTTTGTAGGTGATGAGAAACAGTCAATCTACAAATTCCGCGGGGCCGATGTAAGTGTGTTCAACGGACTCAAAAAAACACTGCAGGACAGCAGCGGAATTCCTGATCATGCCCAGCTTTCAATGACGAACAATTACCGCTCTCATCCTGATCTGCTCCGTTCTTTCAATCTGCTTTTCGGAACTGATGACGCGCTGACGGAAAATGACCGTGCCTCTGTCAGTGAAGCCGTGAAAGACGAAGCAATGCTTGATTCACTTTTCCACATGGACAGCCCGGAAAAAGTGCCGGATTACGAAGCCCTTTATCTGAAGACAGCGGGAAACTTTGCCACAAAAAACGACAGCGATGTGGACAGCGTGACTCTTGAGGCAGCGGAAGCGGACAGTGTGCATCCTGTGAGAATCCATGCCTGCATACTGAACAGCGGAAAAGACAGAGACGGTGCAAAGACTTACGCGGAGCTGAAAAAAGCGGAAGTCTGTCTTCCGGAACAGGATACAACAGCTTTTTTCATCGCGCGCCGGATCCATGACATGATGAAGGCCGATCCATCACTCAAGTATTCTGATTTCGCAGTTCTGGACATGAGCCGCACACACCGGAATACCTTGCAGAGATTTCTCACGCTTTTTGAGATCCCTTTTGTGGTGGACATGCAGAAAAACATTTTTTCCGAAGGCATCGCCAATGATTTTGCAAATGTGCTGCGTCTCTGCATCTATCCTGATGACATCAACGCTTTTGCCGCTTTCCTGCGCTCACCTTTTGCCGGCCTCAGCGGAACCGCAGTGCAGAACATCGTTTCCCTTCTTCCAGAGGGTTACTCTGTCTTTGATGATCTTAATCTGAGCGGTCCTCTGCCTCTTTCCCCCGATGATGAGCGCAAGTTTTCCGAGGCAAAATCCTGGTTTGAGAACGCCCGCACCCAGATTCTTTCACAGAGCATCACACAGTCTGTGGAAAAACTCTGGTATGATGCCGGCTACTGCTTTGAAACCATGCTGAACAGCAGTCTCCAGCTTTATGCGGAGCAGTTTGACGTACTTTACGAACTTGCACGTCAGGCGGAAAATTCCGGAAACAACGTTGCCTGGTTTGTGGATCAGCTTTCACTGATCAAAGAGAAGGAAAACGCCGGCTTCATGGCAGACAGTGATGCGGAACTGGATGAAGAGTCACTGGATTATCCTCTTGAGAAACCGGATGCAGTCACAATCATGACAATCCATCAGAGCAAAGGCCTGGAATTCAATCATGTTTTTGTGACGGGGATTTTTGGAAATGTAAGTTCCGCAAGAATCACGCCCGCTTTTTTTGACGGGGAAACAGTTTCTCTCAAAGGCATTGAATCAGACGGAAATCTTTTTCACGAACTTCAGAAAGAAGAGGATAAAAAACGGGAACTTGCTGAGCAGAAACGCAAGATTTATGTTGCTATCACCAGAGCCAGGGAAAGTGTTTTTCTTGTTGGTGATCTGGAACGAAAGACAAAAGAAAGCCCTGATGATCCGATCATGAGAAGGATTCTCAGACGTTACTATGCCCTGGATAAAGATCAGGAGCCGCTTTTTTCGGACAATATTTTTCCTGATTCTGACAGAAAAGATGACTGGGACAAAGAGACCTATGACTGCTGCAGCAGTCCCTTTTTCAATCCGGAAGCAGCCTTTGACCTGATCAGGATCTACCCGGTTCCTGCGGTTTTCCGCAATGCAAAGACACGGCCCCAGAACCAGCTGAAAAAAGAACTGATTTCCGCTGCCGCCGGAAGTTTTGCTGGAAAAGCGCCGGAGTCCTATCCCCAGTTCACAGACTGCACTTCGTCCCCGAGTAAACTGGAGTCATGTCAGCGTGATCATTCTGACCCGTTGGATCAGTGTGGTTCCGGCACAGGTTTTGACATTCACGAAGCTTATTCTGAGATCAATTCCATTGTCTCAAGCACGGCAGCAGCTGATGAGAAAGCGCCGGAAGAAAGCGCCGCAAAACTGATGTTCACTTTCGGGGATTTTGGAACAATGGCCCATTCTTTCCTGGAATACGCTGTAAAATACGGGCCCGTGAAAGCAGAAAACCCAGAAAATGTAGAAAATTCGGAGTGCTTTGATCCCAGAGTCGGAAAGCTTCTGAGTGAGAATTTTTCCGGTGACAGGGCGTTTATGCATCAGAAACTTTCCGGAATCTGCAGTTCAATGGCCCGGCAGTTCTTCAGCAGTCCTATCGGCCAGCGTGTTGCCGATGCAAAAAAATCAGGACGCCTTGTGAAGGCTGAGAACGAATTCCGCCTGAACATTGAGAATGTGTTTTTCAGCGGCTTTGTGGATCTGTTTTTTGAGGCGGAAGATTCCAGCCTGGTGATTGTGGATTATAAGACTGACGGTACTGATTCCGCCGGACTCCTTCATCCAGAACGTTATTATCTGCAGCAGGCCTGTTACCGTTTCGCACTTTCGCAGCTTTATGGCGTGCCTGAGGACCGGATTTCCACATGGCTTTATTTTCTGCGTTATGATCTGTCCCTGGACATTACAGAGCACACGAAAATCCCGGAAAAAGAGCTTGCAGATTTTGCCCGTAAAGAAAACCGAAATAAAAAGGACTGAGACCGAAAAAAAAGCAGTTTTTTTTCAGTCTCTGCTGAAATTTTATTCTGCCTTTGTTATAATCAATAGCAAGACAAAATACTTATCGGAGAAATAATTTATGGGTTGGAAAGTTGAATCCTGCACAGAAACGATAACAGAAACTGACGAAGAAATCCGTCTTCCCCCAAGCTATAAAGTCATTCTATTGAATGATGATTTTACGACAAAAGATTTTGTTGTTGCTGTCCTTATGACTGTGTTCCACAAGAATCATGATGAAGCCGTTTCCCTGATGAATACAGTTCACCGGAAAGGTTCCGCCGTTGTCGGTGTCTATTCTTTTGACATTGCATCAACCCGTGCCGCCCTTGTGGTACAGAATGCCAGACAGAACGGATTTCCTCTTCAGTGTGAACTGGAGGTTGCATGATTCTTTCTCCGCAGCTGCAGGCTGTTCTGGACCTGGCGGTTCAGACGGCAAAAGAGGAACGTCACGAATTTGTTACTCCGGTGCACGTTCTTGCATCTGCTCTTACTGTTCCTGCTGTCCGCGACCTTCTGGTTGTCTGCGGTGCCGATGTGGAGGCAATCTCACTGGATGTAAGTGTCTATCTTGTGTCACAGATGCCCTGCGTAATGGAATACTCCGACCCGATCCAGACATTGGGTTTCCAGAATCTGCTTGCCCGAAGTGTCGCCCATTGTGAGGCTGCGGAAAAAAACCGTGTGGAAGTGTCTGACGTTCTTGTGACAATGTTTGAGGATACCCGCGAGTACTGCTGCTATTTTCTGCGCAAAGGTAACCTGGACAAACTCCGGCTGATGGAAGTCATCTCACGGACAGCCTCTGAAAAACCGAATCTCATGCCTGATGATATTGATGACTTTTACTCTTCGGCTTCTGAAAGTCCTGAAATCCAGGAAAAAACTGACGAAGAGGAAATTCACGACAGGCCTTCGGAAAAAAACGCTGAGAAACCTGCCGGCAGACATAACGCTCTTGATCTTTATACCCGTGACCTTACGAAAGAAGCCCGTCTTGGGAAACTGGACCTGCTTATCGGCCGTGAAGCGGAACTGGAACGCACAATCCAGATTCTGTGCCGGCGTACAAAAAACAATCCGCTTCATGTAGGTGAGGCCGGTGTCGGTAAAACTGCCATAACAGAAGGTCTTGCACAGCGCATCGCCTCAGGAAATGTCCCCGATCCGCTCAAGGGGTTTTCAGTTTTCAGCCTTGATTTTGGCAGCCTTGTCGCCGGTACCAGATTCCGTGGTGATTTTGAGGAAAGACTCAAGAGTGTTACCGACGAACTTCAGAAAAAAGAAAAAGTCATTCTTTTCATTGACGAAATCCACACCATTGCCGGTGCCGGTTCTCTGGATGGCGATTCCCTCAATGCCTCAAACATGCTTAAGCCGGTTCTGTCAGACGGAAAGATCCGCTGCATTGGTGCAACCACTTTTGACGAATATTCACGTGTGTTTGAAAAAGACCGGGCTCTGGCGCGGCGTTTCCAGAAAATTACAGTTTCTGAGCCGACTCATGAAGAAGCGGTGGACATTCTCCGCGGTCTGAAAACCCGCTACCAGGAATTCCACGGCATTGAGTACGAAGATGAGGCTCTGGTCCAGGCGGTGGAACTTTCCGCACGTTTTCTCACGGAACGCCGACTTCCTGACAAAGCGATTGATGTGATTGATGAGGCCGGTTCCTGGGTGAAACTTCATCCGTCAGAGCCACAGTCTGTAAACGCCGCTGTGATTGAACGCATTGTTGCAAAAATGGCAGGCGTTCCACAGATGTCAGTCTCTTCCGATGAAAAACAGCTTCTCAAGTCTCTGGAACCTGCTCTCCGGTCAGTGGTGTTCGGACAGGACACTGCGGTTACAGTCCTTGCCCGCGCCGTAAAAAAAAGCCGGGCAGGTTTCCGTGCAGAAAATCATCCTGCCGGCTGCTTTCTGTTTGCCGGTCCTACAGGCGTGGGCAAAACGGAGCTGGCACGGCAGCTGGCATCCGCTCTGTCTGTACCGCTTCTCCGTTTTGACATGAGCGAATATCAGGAAAAGCACACTGTAAGCCGTCTTATCGGCTCTCCGCCGGGTTATGTAGGTTTTGAGGAAGGCGGACTCCTGACAGATGCCGTACGGAAACAGCCCCACAGTGTGGTTCTTCTTGATGAGATAGAGAAAGCTCATCAAGACATCTACAATGTTCTTCTTCAGGTGATGGACAATGCCACACTTACTGACAATCAGGGACGCAGTGCCGATTTCAGGAACGTTGTCCTGATCATGACAAGCAATGCCGGCGGTGCGTCACTTGAAAAATCCCTCATAGGTTTCGGTGACCGTATTGAGTCATCCGCAGTGATTGAAGATGCTGTCAAAGAAGCCTTTTCTCCTGAATTCCGGAACCGCCTCGATGCAGTTGTTCCCTTTGCCCACCTGGAGCCTGATGTCATGGAAGACATTGTCCGCAAAGAGCTTGCACGGATCACATCCCGGCTGGCGGAAAAACAGGTCTCCGTGAAGGCTACCGACGAATGTGTGTCCTATCTTGCAGAAAAAGGTTATTCACGGGAATTCGGCGCACGGAACTGCAACCGTGTTGTGGATGCAGAGATCTCCACGCCCCTGGTCGATGAGGTTCTTTTCGGAAAACTGGAAAACGGCGGTTCTGTAACCTGCGGATACGATGCGGAAAAGAAAGCCGTGACCTTCTCTTTCAGACGCAGAAAAAATGCAGAAACTTCCGCCCTTTGATTTCATCCGGTTTCCGGATCCCCGTGAAAGCCTCCAGAGCATGATCGCAACCGGTGGTGAACTTACCGTTGATTTTCTTCTTTCCGCCTATTTTCAGGGAATTTTCCCCTGGTTCAATGCGGGGGAACCTGTTCTCTGGTGGTCTCCTGATCCGCGTTTTGTGCTTCTGCCTGAGGAACTCCATGTTCCAAGCCGTCTCGGGCGGTTCATGAAGTCGGCGGATTTCCCTTTTGAATACACCATGGATGCTGATTTCTCTGCCGTAATAGAAAACTGTGCCGCCGCAGAAAGGGCAGGTCAGGAAGGCACATGGATCACTTCTGAGATGAAGGAAGCTTATAAAGCCATGTACCGTGCAGGTGTTGCCCACTCCTTTGAAGCCTGGCAGGGAGACCAGCTTGCCGGCGGTTTTTACGGTGTGCTTCTTGGAACCGTGTTCTTCGGCGAATCAATGTTTACGAAAGTGGACAATGCGTCAAAATGTGCGCTTGTAAATTTTGTGCGCAGTTTCCGTTCTGCCGGCGGCCGTCTGATCGATTCCCAGGTCTACACAGACAACATAGCCCGTTTCGGTGGCAGAAACATCAGCCGTGACGCTTTTCTCCGCATGGAAGAGCAGTTTCTTTTCGACTCTCTGGATCAGGATCTTCGGGATTTTTATCCTGCATTTGCTCCCAGAGTCTGATTTCATTATACTTGTTCCCATGAACCTGCTGTCTGTCAAAAATCTTTCAAAAATGGGGCGTGAGAAACCGCTCTTTTCTGATGTTACCTTCGGTCTCAACGAAGGTGAGAAAGCCGCACTGATCGGTAAGAACGGTACCGGAAAGTCCACTCTGCTCAACTGTATTGCAGGAGTGCTTCAAAGTGACGGCGGAACTGCAGTTTTCAACAGCCAGGCCGGTGTGTCCTTTTTGCCGCAGAATCCGGTTTTTAACCCGGAGCACACAATCCGCGACCATATATTTGCCCGTCAGGGACAGAGCGCAAAACTTGCCGTAATCCGCGAATACGAAGAGGTCTGTGAAAAAATCGCTTTGACCCCGAATCCCAATCCGGGACTTGAAAAACAGTTCGAGAGAGTCTCTGAGCAGATGAATGAAAAAAATCTGTGGAATTACGAGGCAGAGATCAAATCCATTCTGACAGTGCTGGGAATCTCTATGTCTGGTGAGGGCGGAAAGGGCGGAATGGACCGCAGGATGGGCGAACTTTCCGGTGGTATGGTAAAAAAAGTGGCTCTTGCCCAGGTTCTTGTGGAGGATTCAAAACTGATTCTTCTTGATGAGCCGACAAATCATCTGGACATGACCACAATCAGCTGGCTGGAGGATTATCTCCGTACAACCAGCCGCGCGGTTCTTATGGTCACCCACGACCGTTATTTCCTTGACAGCGTCTGTTCCTCAATCTACGAACTTGAACACGGGAAATTCAATCATTACAAAGGCAATTTCTCTGATTATCTTGAAGCCAAGGCCACGGAGATGGAGATTGCGCAGAATACGGAACGCCGAATAGAATCTGTTCTCCGTACTGAAAGAGACTGGCTGATGCGTGGTCCCTGTGCCCGCGGAACAAAGGCCCGTGCCCGTGTGGATCACATCCGGAGCCTCATCAACCGTGACAAACTGCAGCAGGATGCGTCTTTTTCCTTTGAGGTTGCCGGCCGTAGACTTGGGGGAAAAGTCCTTGTCCTTGATAAAATCAGCAAGAATTATCCTAAAGCAAGTGCGGTCACAAAAAATGCTGAGCCCGGTCCTGTCCTGAAAGATTTTTCCTACACTTTCAAAAAAGGTGAGAGAATCGGAGTCTTCGGGAACAACGGATCCGGCAAATCAACTTTTCTGAACATCATCACCGGCCGTCTTGCGCCTGACAGCGGAACTGTTGAAGCCGGAATAAACACGGTTTTCGGCTATTACGAACAGAATCCCTTTTTTGCGGACACAAGTCTTTCGGTGCTTGAATATCTTAAAGAAGTCGCGGAACACGTGACCCGCAATGACGGCAAGACTCTGAGCGCGTCCCAGATGCTTGAGCAGTTCGGCTTTGAAGGCAAAATCCTGTATTCCCCGGTCTCAAGTCTTTCCGGCGGTGAACGCAAACGACTGTATCTTGTGCGGCTGCTTATGAGCAATCCCAACTTTCTGGTGCTGGACGAGCCCACCAACGATTTTGACATTTTTACGATGTCTGTGCTAGAAAGCTTTCTGCAGACTTTTGCCGGCTGTATTCTGGTTGTTTCCCACGACCGTTATTTTATGGACAAAGTTGCGGACACAATGTTCATCCTTGAGGACGACGGTTCCGTGTCCGGCTATGTGGGCAAATGTTCCCATTACATGGATTACCGTAAAGAAGTTCTTGCAGCGAAGGCAGCGGAAGAGAAGGCTGCTTCAGAAAAAGCCGCGAAGACCGGTCAGACGGAGAAACCCGCAGCTGACAGTGCCCAGTCGGCAAGAAAGAAGCGCAGGACTTTCAAAGAGCAGAAAGAATTCGAGTCATTGGAAAACGATATTTTCGAACTTGAGGACCGTAAGTCAGAGCTTGAGGCTCTGCTTTCAGGTGGAGAAAGTGATCATGAGAAGCTTGGGGATTACAGCCGGGAATACTCTGCCGTGTCACAGGCCCTTGACGAGAAGTATCCCCGCTGGGAAGAACTGGCCGAACTTGATCCTATGTGATTCCAGTCAGCTCTGTCTGCCGGCCAGTTCCTTTTCCAGAGCCCGTGCCAGCTGATCAGGGCAGCTTGTGCCTTTGCCGCCGCAGTCTGTGCCTTTCAGTCTGTCAATCACGTCCTGAATCTTCATGCCTGCCACAAGTTTTGAGATCCCGGTGGTGTTTCCGTCACAACCGCCGATAAAATCCACAGATCTGACTGTATCGCCTTCTGTCTCAATCTCAATCCTGCGGCAGCATGTTCCGCGTGTAATGAAAGTCATGTTTCCCCCTTGCAAGAAAACGGGATTATCCCCAATGGACAGAATCTGTATCAAACAAAAAATACTGCCAGTCAGGCCGCAACTGCAAAAACCGCTAGCTAGCGTCGCTACACGTGCAAGGCGGCAAGGAAACTGTTATCATTCCGTCCTGCGAGTGTTTTTGTCAGCCGCTGCCTTCCTTCCGTATTCTTTTACCTGTAAACGGTTACTGTTCGTAGCGGGATGTCTCCGATATAAAAAACGCCGCTGGAGTCAGACCGAGGACGGCGGGTGAACTTGTGCTGTTCTGAATGATTATATCCTTCTGCGGAAAAAATGAACAGAATTCTGTGTCTGGAAACTGAATTTTCAGGTTTGTTGTAGTTTTTCAATTTTCCCTCGTAAATTTCCCCTATGTTTGTCACGAAAAACAGGAAAAAATGAGACAGAATGTGATAAAACATCAGGCTTTTCTCTGATACAATGATAAATTATTTTTTGCTCTTGCAAAAAAAACAGAGTGTGTTATAGTAGTTAAGTGATGAAGTCAATTAACTCGTTATCAGATATAAATGTTTCAAGAATTCTCAGACTGATCTGGAAGCACAAAGGCATAAGCCGTGTAGAGATTGCAAATCAGCTTGGTATAGATAAATCAACAGTAACAAAAATCGTAGCTTCTCTCTCAGAAATAGGCATCATCACAGAAGTTGCGCAGGGCATAACCGGACCACAGGGTGGCCGTAAGCCCATTTTCCTTGAGATCACTCCAAAATTTGCCTGCGTCGGCGGTATAGAGATCAACCCTGAACGCTTTGTCTGCTGTCTTCTTGATCTGCACGGCGTGGTCCTTTTTCAGCATCAGGAAATAATTGAGCCTCAGGTTTTTGAGGAACTCCGCATTGAGGGTGTTTTCCAGAAAGCATACAGAATGATTGCCTACGAGGCTCTTAAACTTGGCGTCTCGATGATCGGTATCGGAATCGGACTTCCTGCGCTTGTGGATTCTGAGAAAGGTGCCATAGTTCGCTCTGTTCCTCTCATGATTGACGAATGTTTCCCCTTTGTTGAGAAGGTTTCCCGGTATACAGACATTCCTGTCTCCATCGAGAACGACGCCCGGTGCTGCTGCTGCGGCGAACTTATGGTTGCTGATGATCCTCTTGTGAAAAACATGCTTTTTCTGCTTGCGGAATACCGTGTCCTGCAGCCGAAACTCCGTTCCCGCAAGAATCTTTCAGTAGGTATGGGACTTGTTCTGAACGGCAAGATCCACAAAGGACCTGAGTTTACTTCTGGCGAATTCCGAAGCCTTCTTTGGGAAGAGGGCAACAGAGGCCAGTTCTTCTCCGGTGAGGACAGTCTCGCAAACATGATCACCGATAACGACGAGATAAACGCAATTTTCTACGAGCTGGCCCGTCATATCGCTTTTCTGGTCAATACGCTCAATCTTCAGGTGGTTTACATCGGTGGAATCGAGCAGAAATATGCACGCAAAATAGAAGGACTTGTCCGGGAACGGGTGAATTTCCAGTGGCCTTACGGTGACAAGAAGAACTTCGATGTCCGTATGGCCTCTTTCAGCAGTCTTTCCGTTGCCTATGGCGCTGCCAGTATGTACATTGAGCAGCTGTTTTCCCTGCCCAGTCTTGCCACGGCTTCTGAAAAAGGTCCGTCAATACTGGACTCCCTTGCGACCATTTCAGGGAAAAGCAAGTGAGAATCTCTGGCTGAAGGCTTCCTGAAAAAGCCGGACACCACCGGTCAGAGAAAAAAAGCACAAATTTACGAAAAAAGAAAAAAAAGTGCTTTACAGATGGAAAAAGTGGTGTTATTCTACTGTTAGTTGATTAGATAAATCAACTAACTTAAATCCGTGTTTTTAGGAGAGGGCTCCTAAAACATATAATCCAAATGGAGGAGAAATTTATGAAACTTTCAAAGAAAGTTGTGCTGGTTTGCCTTTTCGCAGTATTGGCTCTCGGCATGGTTTTTGCAGGCGGAAAAAAAGAAACAACAACAACCGCAGCTGCAGCAAGCAAAGTAACCCTTAACGTAATGGGTTACGGAAACAATGCTAACTCAGAAGGACAGGACTTCGAGCGCATCGTTAAAGACTTCATGGAAGAGAATCCTGATGTTGAAGTAGTTTATGAGCTTCTGTATGATGAAGCATACCACCAGAAAGTATCTGCACGTATGGCTGCAAAAGATTACCCTGATGTAGCTTACATGGGTGCTGATGCACGTTGGGGAGCATCATGGCAGGAAGCTGGCCAGCAGGTTGATAACGTTCCTTACATGCCCGCTTCTATCAACCAGGATGCAATTCCTGACTTCTTCGGAACAGGTGTAAAACCCTACCTGCCTCTCGGTGGATCAAACTTCTGTACAGTAGTTGCTGTTAACATGGACCTGCTGAACGAAATCAACGGTGGTGTTCTTCCCAAGACATATGATGACCTCAAAGCACTGGCAGCAGCTTGTGCAGCAAAAGGTATCTCTTGTATCACAACACACGGTGCTGAAGGTTGGGTATGGGGTTCATGTGTAATGTCTGGTATCGTTCCCCGCTACACAGGCGACACACAGTGGATTGAAAAAGCTTGCCAGGGAAAAGTAAAATTCACAGATCCCGCTTTCGTAGAAGCTCTTAACTCACTCGCAATCATGGTTGCTGACGGAGTTCTCGATCCTAACTCAACACTGCTCGACAGTGGTGCTGGTTTCTCTGCTTACCAGAACGGCAAATGTCTGATGTACATTGACGGACAGTGGGCAATGGGACAGAGCAACCTGGGAACAGCTAACACAGAACTTATTGCTATCCCCGCAATGCCTAACGCAAAATACTATGACGGTGCAATGGCTGGTGCATGGCAGGTTGGTTATGGTATCACAAAACAGGGTGAATCTGATCCTAAAGTTCTCGATGCAGCAAAAAGATTCCTCGAGTTCTTCTACTCAGAAGAAGAGACAATCATCCGCATCCGCAATGGTGCAATCTCATCACCGATCCTGAAATCAATCACACTTCCTGATGACATTGACCCGCTGGTAGCAAAAAAAGGTAACCTGGGTGTATATCCTTCTTGCTACGTTATCGACTCTTACCTGAGCGGTACAGCTAACGACCTGCTCAACGCTGGTATGCAGGATATCGTAAACGGCAAACAGACAGCAGCACAGGTTGCAGCTTCTGTACAGGCCGCATTTGATGCTCAGTAATTAAACTGAACATGAGTTGTCCGACTGATGCCGGGCAGCTCTGACAAATGATGAAGGGGGGTGAAAAACTCCCCTTTGTTGTATAAAGACGGATGCAGCGGTGCGGGTTTTACCTGTGAACTGCAGTTTCCCCGCATTTGCTATTTAGTTGAGGCAAAACTGTGACTGACAAAACTAAAACAATCAAAAAAAGCAAGGTTGATAAAAGAGACCTTCTGACATTTATCGGATTTGTTACACCTGGCCTTCTGGTCTATCTGTTCATCATTATTTATCCTATTATTTATTCAGTTTTTCTGAGTTTTACAGATTATAACCCTAACATCGGTCGTGCAAGCGGATTTGTAGGTTTCAAGAACTACATCACTGTTATGACAATGAATAAGGGTGTAATTGATGCTAACAATCAGACTCCTGAGTTCTGGTATGCATTCAAAAATAACATGCTTGTTGTCTGCGTTTCTGTATTCGGACAGATTCCGATCGGATTCGCACTTGCCTTCATTTTGTACCGCAAACAGGTTAAAGGTTCAAAAATGTTCCAGGCAATGGTATTCCTGCCTAACTTCCTTTCAACAATCGTTATCGGTATCATGTGGCGCATGCTCTTTAACGTAGACGGTCCTGTTGCAACTGTTATGCAGAAACTTTCAGGCGATCCTACAAGACAGTTCACACTGATGTACGATCCTTCAAAAGCAATGATTCCTATCGCAATCGTTCTTATCTGGATGTACACAGGTTTCTATATGATCATCTTCTTGGCAAACCTTCAGAAAATCAATGAGAGTATGTTTGAGGCAGCCAAGATTGACGGTGCATCTGAATTCCAGATGTTCTACAAAATCACAATCCCCCTTATGGCAGCACCTATTCTTACAAGCTGTATTCTTGCAATTGCAGGTTCACTCAAGGGATTTGCGCTTATCTTTGCATTGGCAGCAGATGGAAAGCCCCGTATGAATACCGAAGTTCTGCCTATCTTCATGTATAACCAGGTATTCGGTATGGCAGGTCGTGGAAACGAGAAACGCTATGCTTACGGTGCGGCAATTTCAAATATCATTGTATTGATCAGTGTTATTCTTATTATGTTCAGTAACTGGGTCGGTAAGAAACTCGGAACCGATGAGGAGTATTGAGATGGCATACGTAGAAAAATCAAACAACGAACCTCAGAAAGACGAACTGAAGACTTCCTTCTTCGGAAAGTATCTGGCCAAGCCGATTTCATACTTTGTATTCATTCTTTGGACAGTCATCACGATTGCTCCTCTTGTCTGGATGGCATATTCTTCATTCAAAACAAATGAAGAATTGACCAGAAACATGTACAGCATGCCTTATGAACTTTTTCACGCAAAGGATGCAACTTTCAATGTCGTAAAGTCACAGGCTGGAGACTCAATTTCTTATCCTGACGGATTCCTTGACAGTCTCGGACTTAAAAAGAAGGATTACGCAGGAATCAATGCACGTGTCCTGATTCTTGAGGCTCCGAACATCGGTATGAACACACGTATCAAGATCCACTTCTTTGACCGTGAGACTATCCCTGCCGGATTCAAAACCTCTGACGGACGTGATCTTAAGACTCTGGAACCCGGAAAAGGCGTTCAGGTTCTGTGTTCTGACCTTCCCAAGAGCTGGCAGAACAAGATCAACTGGGAGACAATCTGGTGGAACTATACTTCCGCATGGAAACGTGGTGAACTGGGATTAAAATTCCTCAACAGTGTGATCTACACTGGCGTTTCAACATTCCTGGTTGTATTCCTGGGTCTTATGCTCGGTTATGGTGTCTCAAAGTTCAAGTACAAGAAAACAGCCGCTATCATCGCAGCGCTGATCGGTCTTGGTTATCTTCTTGACGTGAACCAGGTTCTGGTTCCTCTGTTCCTGATGATGACAAACCTGAAACTGATCAACACCCATATCGGTATCATCCTGATCTATACAGCTTTCGGTCTTCCTATGGCTGTTATGCTGGGTTCAACCTTCATCAAAGGTCTTCCCAACAGCTTGATTGAATCAGCTTACATTGACGGTGCCACACCTTTCCGTTCATTCGTAAGCATCATTGTTCCCATGACAGTTCCTGTAATCATCACGATTGCAATCATGACTGCACTGGGAATCTGGAACGAATTCCTTCTGGTACTGGTTATGGCATCAAGCGATTCCACAAAATCTCTGCCGGTCGGTATCTTCTCTTTCTCCGGAAGACAGGGTCTGCAGCTTGGCTGGCAGATTGCTGCCCTTATCATTGCAACACTTCCTATTCTGGTTGTTTACTTCTCATTCCAGGACAGACTTGCAGAAGGTGTTGCAGGTGGAGCTATCAAAGAGTAAAAACCTTTCTGGAATTATTGCAGGACCTTCCGGAGTTCTTTTGGGACTCCGGAGTCAATGCTATGATTTTTCGTTTTTCTCCCTTGTTGGATGACAGAACGTTGTTCTGCCATCCTTTTTTTATGACTTCCAGTACTGGACCGGCCGGAAGAACAGGGCATTTTCAGGTCATAGACTACCGGATATTTTTTTGTTAAATTAAGCCTGAATATTTTGAAATTGAATTGAGGTGGAAAAGTGAAAAAATCCGTTCATATTCTGACTTTTGTTTTGTGTTCCGCAATTGCCGCTGTCGTTTTTGCCGGATGCAGTTCAGTTCCTATGGAAGCTGATGAAAATCTCTCTGAGAAAGAATTGGTTCAGCTTGCCCAGACAAGTTATGACGAAGGGAATATAGAAGCTGCTCTGTTTTATTATAAGACTGTGGTTGACCGCTTTGGGAATAAGGACGATTCATACATCATGGCAAAATATGAAATTGCACATCTGTATGTAAAAGATGGAAAATATGATGAGGCAAAACCGATTCTTCTTGATGTGCTTTCATTCTATGAAGATGAGGAAGCTGCAAGAACACTTAATGCTGCCTATAAAAAATTAGCCCGCATAGACCTGGCAAAAATACCGGAATAAGCGGGCTTACAGAAATCGAAAACAGGCCGGAGTTTATTCAGCCTGTTTTGCTTTGGCTTCCTGTTCAAGAGAAGCCTCTTCTTCTTTGCGTGCTTCTTTTTTGTCCTTGATGTCTGCTACACCGATAAAAATCGAGACAATTCCGATAAAAGCAGAAAGAACAGGGGCAAATCCTTTCAGAAAAGCGATAACGTCTGCACCCCAGTTAAGAAATTGGGGAAGACAGGCAAAAACTGTAAAAGCAATAAAAACAAAACCAAGAATCAGTGCAACCATAAGTTTCTCCGTTTTTCAGATTGAATGAATTTCTCACACATATTCTCACAATATGATTTGCCCGTCAATTGCAGGAAGATGTGTGCCGATAATCTGATCATGGATCTGTCTTTGGTTTTATCACTCGCGGTCATTTTTATTCTTCTTGTAAATCTTTTATTGCTGATCATTCTCTGTTCAAGGAATTCGCGGACTGAGTCTTCTGTGTATACAGAAAAAATACTCGGAATCATACACAAGGAACTTTCGGAACAACGGACAGAGATTAACCACACTTTCGGCATGTTTTCCCAGGTGTTCAACAGTCAGCAGGAAATGATAAGGAAAAGTGTGGAGACAAAGCTGGGAGATATTCAGAGACAGAACGAAGCGCAGATGGAAAAAATGCGCCGCACTGTAGATGACAACCTGCATCAGACTCTTGAGACGCGGCTGGGTCAGTCTTTTCGCGAGGTTAGTGAACAGCTTGCAAAAGTCCAGATTGGGCTTGGAGAGATGAGAAGTCTTGCTTCGGATGTAGGCGGACTGAAGAATGTGCTTTCCAATGTTAAGACAAAAGGTGTTCTTGGTGAATATCAGCTGGCGGCAATTCTTGAACAGGTTCTGACGGCTGACCAATATGCGGTCAATGTGAAGACAAGGCCTGGAAGCAGGGATTTTGTTGAGTTTGCGGTGCGCCTTCCTTCACGATCCAAGGAGAATGAATCAATCTGGCTGCCGCTTGATGCGAAGTTTCCCACTCAGGATTACATCCGCATGATTGAAGCGAATAATTCCGGTGACAGAACTGCTGCCGCTGATTATGCGAAACTTCTGGAACGAAAAATCCGGGTTTTTGCAAAAGACATACGGGAAAAGTATATAGAACCGCCATATACAACTGATTTTGCAGTGATGTTCCTGCCTTTTGAGGGGCTTTATGCGGAAGTGTTAAGAATCCCCGGTCTTTTTGAGGCAATCCAGCGGGATTATAAAGTGTGTATCACAGGGCCTTCCACAGTGGCAGCTTTCCTTAACAGCCTCCAGATGGGATTCCGTACTCTTGCCGTGGAAAGACGGACTTCCGAAGTGTGGGCACTTCTGAACAATGTACGTAACGAGTTCAGTGTTTTCGGTGAGGCTCTTGCAAAGACAAAGGCGCGGCTTGAGGCAGCCACAAAAGAAATAGAGGATGCAGGTTCAAAAAGCCGGAAGATTGAACGCAGTCTGAAAAATGTGGAAGGTCTTCCTCCTGTCTGAAAAGAAAATTGTGGTCGCAATAATAAATTAAGATTTTCAGTAATGTTGTCATTTATTTTCAATAATTTCCAATGATATAATTTCCTTTATATCAAGGAAGTAATGAGGGAATAAAATGAAAAGTCGCCAGCAGTTGAGTAAAAGTCTTTCCACAGGAATGACAATTGTAATTGCACTTATTGTACTTATTTCAAGTGCGGTCCAGCTGATTATTTCAACAGTGAACAGTTCTAATGCGATCCGGGAACAGGTTGAGAAAACCTTGACTCAGACAGTTGAAGACATGGCAAAGTTTCTTTCTGTAAGAGTGGAGTCTGAGAGACGCATCCTGGATACGGTTTCCCGAACTGAGGAACTTCTTGACCCGGATCTGTCCGTACCTGAAAAAGCAGTCTCTCTCATTGACGATGCAAAAGCTGCCTCCCAATACGGCGTGCTCCGGTACGGAATTGCAGATCTGGAAGGCCATTCTTACATGACAAACGGCTCTTCTTCTGATGTCTCACAGAGGGAATATTATCTTTCAGGGCTCAATGGCGAAAAATATGTGACAGAGCCGATGAATGCAAAGTCGGATAATGCCTGGGTCCAGATTTATTCACAGCCTGCATACGATCTGAACGGAAAACTTTATGGAGTGCTTTACTCGGTTGTGGACGGTACTTACCTGAGTTCAGAACTGAGCAGTCTTAATGAAGAGGACGGTACATACTGCTGGGCAGTGGACAGAAACGGGCTGACTGTGATTGACAAGGATTTTGAGAACATTGTCAATGGGGAAAATCTTTATGTTGAAGCCCAGAACGGGGAATACACAGCAGATATGATCGGGATCTACGATGCTGCTTTCAGCGGAACAACCCGTATAAGCAAGTATCATGATGATGAAGATGATGTAAACATGATTATTGCATCTACCCAGATTCCTGGATTGAACTGGTTCCTTTTCCGTGAAGTGTCGGAAAGTGATGCCCTGGGCAAAATCAGATTTATTGTAATTTTCGGAATTGTTGTCCTGTTCATCATTCTTGAACTCAGTGTTGGCGTAACATTCTGGTATGCCCGCAGAATATGCAGACCCGTTGAGACCGCAAGAGAAGTCCTTGTCAACATGTCGGAAGGTCAGCTGTCTGTTCCTGAAAAACTGCAGAAAAAACTTGATTCTGTGCACCGGAAGGACGAGATCGGAGAAATTGTACGAGCATCCCAGATTCTGCTAGAGAAACTGCGGGACGTCATTGAGAGTGTCCAGACAAATATCAGTGATCTGGCGAACAATGCGGAACAGATCAGCTATTCCAGTACGGATCTTTCAAGCCGGACCTCTGAGCAGGCCGCCGCAACGGAATCCATTTCGGAAGCAATCACGGACATGGCGGAAGCTGTTGCGGAAGCAAGCCGAAATGCCAGCGAGACAGAAGTGCTTGCACGAAGAACGGCTGAGGATACGAAAAACGGTGGCGAGACAATCTCTGAGACTGTCAATTCAATGAAAGAGATTGCAAAGCGTATCACCGTGATTGAAAAAATCGCTTCCAACACAAACCTTCTGGCTCTTAACGCTGCGATTGAGGCGGCTCGTGTCGGTGAGATGGGTAAAGGTTTTGCTGTTGTTGCCGGTGAAGTCCGCCGTCTTGCTGAGAACTCAAGCAGGAGTGCGTCGGAAATCGGAACAATGTCCATAAGTACGGTAAAAAAAGCGGATGAAGCTCTTGAAGCTTTGAATTCAATTGTGGAAGAAGTCGACAGAACCCAGGAACTGATCGATCAGATTGCACAGGCAAACCTGAGTCAGGATGCAGGCGCCCGTACAATCAAAAGCACTGTTGCAGAACTGAACCAGGCGGTTCAGGAGAATGCTTCCGTTTCAGAAGAGCTTGCCGCAATGGCAGAGGCTCTTTCTGACCAGTCTCAGAATCTGCTTGATGCAATCAGTTTTTTCAGATTAACTGATTCAGTTTCTTCTGACTCTGACGCATAAAGTGTCGGTGCCAGATAATAGAAATAACAGCGAACACTGTTCCGAACAGGGCAGGAAACAGCGGGGTTTTGGGCAGAAATGCCAGCCCTGCTGCGATTCCTCCGACAATTCCCATTACAATAAGAATCGTAATGATTGAGTTTGTATTGTTCTTGAATGCCGCGGTCGGGCTTTCCCAGTCCAGTTTCGGATGTGAAAGGTCAATCTGGAATTCAATCAGGTTGATGAAGTAGGACACTGAAAGACAGAGCCATGCTGAAAGCCCGAACACGGTAAATGCGTCTGCGGCGGAAAGTCTGATTCCTGTGACAATCATCGCGGTCACAAGCAGAAGGTCTGTAAGCAGGATGGAAAGCAGAGGATAAAGAAAGGCATGGAAAAGTTTTGCCTTGAAGATCACTTCTGCGGGAATGGGCAGCGCGATCAGGTTTGAAAGACCTTTTCCTTCCCGGGAAAATGCTGTTGATGCAGTGTTTGTGCAGGTTCCTGCGAAGACTGAGAAAAGTGCCAGAGCAAATGCCACAATGCATGACACATAGGTTCCATTCTCTGCCATGTAGGCGTTTACAGTCAGACCGATTGCCGGCAGGTTGCTGAAAATAGCTGAACTGTCAGGAAGCGTTGATGAAAGACTTACGCCAACGCTTACAATCATAAGAACCGGAAGAAGCAGGATCATGAATGGTCCGTTCACAAACCAGGACGGTTCCCTGAGTATGGCTTTTATGTCACGTATCAGCAGTGTCTGGAAAAGACTTGATCTTTTAAGATCCTGAAGGATGTAAGCCTTTGATTCTTCTGTCTTGAGTTTTTTTGCGGTCACTTCGTTGAATCCGATTGCAGAGCGCATGTAAAGCGGAGAAAGCAGAGGGATTAAAACGAGAACAATCAGTGGGAAGACAGCGATAAGTCCCAGCGCGGAAAGGAATGCCATCCCGTTGTTGTTTCCGAGAGCAGTGACGCCTGAATAAAGCAGTTTCATCGGGAAAAACAGTGTGGAGATCAGTCCGGATGATGCGCCGTTTGTAAGTGTCTCAATCAGAAGCATCTGCTGGGAGACTGAATTCATCATCTTCTGATAGAAAACATTGAAAACCATCAGAAAAGCTACCATTAAAAGGGTGGCTATGGTCATGAGAAGGTTCTTGTTTTTAAGGCGGCGGAAAATGTTCAGCAGCACTACAAGAAGAATGTAGCAGAATCCGAGGCTGAGAGCCGGCATTGCAAGAGCTCCTGCAATCAGGAGAAGGTAAAAAATCGGATTTGTAAGAAGACCTTCATAGGCACCGAAAATGCAGCCGCCTATCAGAATGATTCCTGCTGAAAGAATTACTTCAGTTGCGTAGACACTGAGGAATTTGGCAGTAAAAAACTGTGCCGGCTTAAGAGGCAGTGAATGCATGAATTCCTCGCCTTCGCCTGTGACATAAGAGGATGCCGCACTCATGAAACCGAAGAAGAAAGTGGAGAAAAATGCCGCAAAACCGATGAGCATGATCAGGAGTGACTGCAATCCGTTTCCTTTAAGGGTTCCGTACAGAATGACCATGGTACTTACGAACATGAAGCCGAAAACTCCTACAACGTAAAGCATTGCCAGAGCGTAGGCTATAATCGATTTTTTTGAGACGCCCTTTTTGGAATTCCCGGTCAGAGAGGAAGGAATCAATGTCTGCCGAAGAAAAACCCAGGCAAGTCTGAAAGTCATTTTCAAAGGAAAGGGACTGTTCATTGCAGGGCTCCTGTAAGTTCAAGGAACACTTCTTCAAGACTTCTGCCCTTTCCGTGGGTTTCAAGAAGCTCATCCATTGAACCGCAGAAAACCAGGCTTCCTTTTTTGATGATTCCCACTTTGTCGCAGAGTTTTTCCGCAACTTCCATTACGTGGGTGGAGAAGAAGACTGTTTTTCCCTGGGCAGCCTGTGCACGCATGATTTCTTTCAGTTTGAAGGCTGACTCAGGATCAAGACCGACCATGGGCTCGTCAAGAATCCAGTTCTGGGGATCTGTTACAAGGCTGGCGGTAAGGAACAGTTTCTGCTTCATACCGTGTGAGAAGGAAGCGATCTTGTTGCCCAGAACCGGGAGTATGTCAAACATGGATGCGTATTTCTCAATGCGTTCCTGTCTGTCCTGGGTGGAAATGTTGTAAACGTCAGCAATAAAGTTCAGGTATTCACCGGCTTTGAGGCGCGAGAATGTTTCCGGTGTGTCCGGCACGAAAGAGATGCGGCGCTTTGCAGCAATGGGATCGTCTGCAATGTTGATTCCGTCAACACTGATTGTTCCTTCGGAAGGACGCAGAATGCCGGTGAGCATTTTGATTGTTGTTGTCTTGCCGGCGCCGTTGGGGCCCAGAAAGCCGAAAATCTCACCGTCGGAAACGGTCAGGTTCAGTGAATCCACAGCTTTGACGGATGAAGATCCGTAGCTTTTTGTAACATTCTTAATATCAAACATAAATCCGTTTGTATCTTAAATACCGGAAAAAATCAACGAGGGGTTTTCCCTATAAAGACTGGGAAAAATGTACAATAAATATACAATATAGTCGTTGGAATTCGTGGAGTGCGGGCAGGAACGGAGAGGATTTGTTGCTTCCTTCTGCGTGAAGCGCTAAATATTTCTTCAGAACGTGCCGAGAATGTGGTATACTGGAAAATCATATAATCGAGGAAATTCATGTTTAAAACGCGACGAAGAGTGATTTTGACTGCGAGCAGTATTACTGCCGGTATCTGTTTTATCATCCTTTCTGTTTTTTTGGTGTCTGACGCATCATTTTTCTTTGCAGCTGTTGTTTCGGCAATTACTTTCGGAACACTGCTGTTTCTGAACGTAAAAGTTTCCGACGTGTCTGTTGACCGTCTGGAAGACAGGATGCTTCATGCCCATGAAACGGGGATTCTTTCTGAGTTCTTGGAAAAAATGCGTTTTGCCTACACGGTTGATGATTTTATCGCTGCCATCCAGTCTGTTCTGGAAGACAAAGGTGACTGTTCTGTTCTTTACGTTGACCGAAGCAACAATTATGTTATCTACAACAGTCCCGACCGTATCGCTTCCGATGACAATACAACAGAAAAACTTGAGATGAACTATACCAAAAACTGGCCTGACGGAGTTTACTTCCTGGGTGACCAGTTCGGTGCCGTCTCGGATCTGCGTGAGTCCCGCGGATTCTTCCTGGTTGCGGAGCAGAAACATCTTTACGTTTTCTGCCGCTACACACACCTTTTTGACAACATGGTCTACAGCAGTCTTGTCGAGGAGTTCGGCCGTTTTGAACGCCGTCATAAAAAGATTGCAGAACTCAGTGAAATCAGTGCCCTTTCCGCGGAATGGGATCAGCTGGCCGCAACACAGCGCTCTTTCCTGCCGCAGACCATGCCGGACATTGCGAAACTTGATATTGCCGCTTACTTCCGCCCGCTGGTTAACGTTTCCGGTGACTATTACACTGTAATTCCCATGGACGAGCACAAGACAATGGTCATGCTTGGAGACGTTTCCGGTAAAGGTCTTGCGGCCGCACTGGTTATGGGTCTGGTGATCAACACCGTAAAAATCATTGAGAACAAGGAAGACCTTGCCGGTGTTGTCCGTGCTGTTGACCGGGCAATCAAGGGAATGCACCTTCAGGATAAATACACGGTTCTTTTCATCGGAATCATTGATACTCAGAAGATGAACATCCGCTACATCAACGCATCAATGTCTGATCCTATTGTCGTTACCCGTGCTCCTGACGGATACAAGATCAAGCCGCTTACATCAAACTGTTCTGTTGTCGGTATTATTGAGCTGGACGATGTTGAGGTTGCTGAACAGAAACTGTTCCGCGATGACCTGATTCTTATGGCTTCTGACGGTGTCTCCGAAGTAATGGATAATGACGGAGTTGAGCTTGGTGATACTGAGCTTTACATGAATACAATCAAAAACAGTGCATACAAATCTGCGCACCACATCATCGACGATATTGCGGATCTGGTTCTGTCTTACAACGGCAACAAAAAACTCCGCGACGACGTGACAATGCTTGCAGTAAAGGTTCAGGGCTAAAAACATGGTTTATATTATTCTCAATGCGATTCTTGTTCCGGTTCTTCTGTGGTTCTCTTCTGTTGCGGATATCCGCAATGATACACTGCGTTTCCGTTCAGTTGTAAACTGTATTCTTGTACTTGCGATCATCGCGCTTTCGGATGCTCTTTCTCTTCTTGTGTGCCAGTACGGAAACATTCAGTTCGGAACACTCACATCAAAACTGATGTTTTTCCTGACTCTGGTTTTTTCCTCAATGTTCTGCACATATCTGATGAATTTCCCTGCATCAAAGAAAAACGGTTTCTTCAATGTCCTCAATATTCTGCTGATTATTTTCGCAGCTTATGGAGTGTTCGGAAAAGTCTCCAGACTCACTGTGTCTGTAGTTGATGGAATCCAGTATTCTTTTGATCCGGTAGCAGAAGGCGGTGCTCTCTCATGGTTCAGTCTGCTTCAGATCGGTTATATGCTGGTTCTTCCTGCTTTCAGTGTGCTTTCCCTGTTCCTGCGTTTCCAGGCAATGAAAAACAAACTTAACCGCCAGAAGATGATTCTCTTCATGGTGAGCGTGCTTGGCTGCTGGGGACTTATGTATCTTATGACAGAGCAGGCAGTCCACTATAACAAGGCTTTCGGTTCCCTTTATCCGCTTGCGATGGCTCTTCTTGTTTTCCTTGCCTATCAGATTGTGATCCAGGAAGACCGTATTGATGCGAAAGTTGTTGTTGAACGCTTTATTGACCTGGTTGTGAACTATCTTCTGATCAGTGTCATCGCCGGTGTGATCTTTGCCCTGATGCAGCCTCTCCGCAGAGCAAATCTCGGTCTTTTTGTGGTGATTTTCTCCGTGATCACTGTCGGACTTTATACAGCGTCACATTATATTGCCAAGGCTTTGAACGCACGCCGCCGCAATGCAAGCACACGTTATTACGCTGCCAACTTTGAGAAACAGCTGGCCGGCCTCGACTACAACGAGGAAATGGAAGTGCTTAATGAGAAGATCCTGAGAATTTTCAAAGACAATGTCCGTACCGAAGTTCTGGAGATTCTGGTTGAGGAAAAAGAGGGTAACCTTGAGACTCTGTACAGTTCCCGCCAGAGAGCAATCACAATTCCGGCGAACAGTCCGATTTTTGATGCAGCCCTGAATGACAAACGCGATGTTATTTTCAGAAGCCATGCAGAGACACGTCACCGTCTGGCAATAGCCCGTGATGAGCTGACAAAACTTTTTGATTCAACCCAGACTGAGGTTCTGATTCTTCTTCATGAAGGCCGTCACGTTTTCGGTGCGATCCTTCTCGGTGAAAAACGCCTGGGAAATGCTTATACAGACTACGATTACACAGTTTTCAACCGTCTGTATTCACACTTCTTCGTTATCGGTTATTACCTGCGGAACATTGCAAACGAATCAGTTGTCGGTACTGTTAACCGTGAGATCCAGATGTCTGGTCAGATCATCCAGTCAATCCAGGAGAACATGGACTTTATCAGAAGCCCGAAAGTTGACGTGGGTTATATCTCCATGGCAGCCCACAACCTTGGTGGTGAGTATTACGACTTTATCCGTCTGACTGACGAACGTCATATCGTGGTTCTGGGTGATATCAGCGGCAAGGGAATCAACGCCAGTATGTCTACCGTCATTCTTAAGTCTGTTGTGCGCACATTCCTTGCGGAGACCCATGACTTCAAACAGCTGGTCCAGAAGACAAACGCTTTTATCCGAAACAATCTGCCGAAAGGTACATTCCTTGCCGCAGTGTTCATGCTGATTGACTTTTCTGACAACACGCTTTACTACATCAACTGCGGTATTCCTGCACTGTTCATGTACAATCAGGCATACAACAACGTAATTGAGATCCAGGGTGAAGGCCGTGTCCTGGGATTCGTAAAGAATATTGAGAAACTTGTTCACGTCAAGAAAATCAAGCTGAATCCTGGTGACATTGTTCTTGCTACAACCGACGGTCTGCTCAATGCAAAATCAATCCGCGGTGAAGACTTCGGACGTGACCGTGTACAGCGTTCAATTCTTGAGAACATTTCTTTCCCTGCGAGCAAGATGTCTGAGTTCCTTTACAACGAACTTGTTGACTTCACATCCCGGGAACTTGAAGACGACGTAAGTATGATCACAATCAAGTGTCTGTCCAACAAATAAAGGAAGACTCTGTTGACTGTTCCGGGTGTGTCCCGCTGATGACGCATTATTTAGGAGAAAAATATTATGGATACATTGGCCATTGATGAAAAAAAAGGTGCAAACTATACATTGCTTGAAGTTTCAGGTGTCATCAACTCTGTAACTTTTGCAGAATTCAGAACCAAGGTTTATACCTATATCCGCCAGACAAATGTTGTGATTGACCTTGATGAGGTGACCGGAATCGATTCTTCCGGAATGGGCGTTCTGATGGGTGCCTTCAATGACGGAGAGGAATCCGGCTTCCAGCTTTATCTTATGCGTCCTTCTGCTGCTGCCTACAAAGCTCTGGATGCGACCGGCTTTACAGATACTTTCAATATCATTCATGCAGTGACGGAGGTTCTGTAATGAGAACCGGTTCCGTTTTTTTTCGCAAACTGTACGGTCTGGCTTATGCCCTTCTTCTGTCTGCTTCTTTATGCGCACTTTCTTCATGCGAAAAAAAGGTTGAGGAGCCGGTGATCGTTCTTACACCTGAAGAAATCAAACTGAACAATGCGGTGGCAGCATTTCTCGCAATTCCCCACGATTCTGCCTATGGGGAAGAAATTGATGCGATGGTTGCTGTGATCAGGGAAAAACAGGCTGATTTCACTTCCGCAATCAACACGGTGATAGAAAATGATACAGACGGACTGCTGCTGCTTGTGGACAAACTCAACAACATTGGACAGGATTTTGTTCCTGATGATCTTGTTCCGCTTGTAAAAAACAGTTCATATCCGATCAACAAGGCTGATCTTTCTCTGCGGGCCTGTGTTCAGGATGCGCTTGTAGTGATGGCAGAAGCTGCCAAAGCAGATGGAGTTTCTCTTCTGGTAAGTTCAACCTACCGTTCTTATGATTACCAGAAAAGGCTTTTTGACTACTGGGTCAGTGTTGACGGAATTGAGGAAGCTGAGAGAGAATCTGCACGCCCGGGTACAAGCCAGCATCAGACCGGTACCGCGATTGACTTCGGTTCAATCGATGATGATTTCGCTGACACAAAGGCCGGAAAATGGCTTGCACTCCACGCACGTGAATACGGGTTCAGTCTGTCGTTCCCGAAAGCTTACGAACCGATTACCGGTTACCGCTGGGAATGCTGGCATTACCGTTACATCGGTGACAGAGCGGTCAGTCTTCAGCAGAACTGGTTCAATGATGTGCAGCAGTATATGATTGAGTTCGTTGACTGCTACCGGAAAGCCAGTGACAGCGAGGAAGTTCCCGACGGTACAAAATAAATCGCTTCGGGGATGTCTCAAAAGTCCAACCTGCGGTGTTTGAGTCTGCCGGAATCACCACATTTAGTGCAATGGGCATTGCTTATTGGACAGCCCTCTTTCCGAATCCTTTCTGACATGTGGCAAAAAGTGTCGCATTGTGATACTCTTGCTGCATGAAAATTATCCGTTCTTTTTTATTGATAATTCTTGCAGCATGTTCATTCCTATTCTTTTCATGCAAAGAGAAAATCATGGGCTACGGCGTTATGCTCTGGTCAATGCCTGAATACGAGCTGCATGACGGTGACGTTGTTCCCATTTATGTAAAATCAAATATCAGCCAGCAGTATATTATTGCCTTGCCTCAGACAGGAGAAAAAGTGGATGTTCCGCTCTGGCGGGTAACGGATCCGGTCTCGGAACGCAAGATTCAGGAGATTGCCGCTCCTTACGCAGAATATCAGCACATGTATGCCCGTGTCGTTCTGGACGGACTTCCCATCCGTGCACAGGCGGAAAACACAGCGAAACAGGTTTACCGACTCCGCAAAGATGAGGTCATCAAAGTTCTTTATAAGGGAAGGGCTGGTGAAATAACCGGAAACACAACTCTGAAAGGTGAATGGCTCCGTGTCCTTGCTTCTGACGGAACAATCGGCTGGTGTTTCTCTTACAATCTGCGTCTTTTCAACGAAATGGATGAGAACCAGGGACGTGAGGTGATTGTGGAGCAGGTTGACGAAGCTCTCGAAAGTATGCTGGCTGCAAAATGGTATCCCGAAGAATACAAAACATTGATGGAACGCAACACCATTGACCTGTCAGTAATCAAAAACAGGATAGCCTTTGATCCTGGTGCCGAATCCGGAAAAATCCATTTTGAGAATGAGGATCTGAATCTTTCCTATCCTTACTCCGGTGTTACAAAAACCACTTCAAACGTTTACAAATTCAATGATACGCCTCTTACTGTAACAATCCGTTCATCCAGTTATATTGTTCTTCAGTACATGAATGAAAAAGGTATGCCGACGTCCTTCAATCTGGTTACTCTTCCTAAAGACGTGGGCACAATCATCTCTGAGGAGAAAGACCGCAGGACAAGACTTTTTGATTCTCTTGTTTCATTGAGCAGATCCGGATACAGCAGTTCATATTACGGAAGACTTCAGTTTTATGGGGACAATCAGTTTACATGGACTGATTATGATCTGCTTTCTCCTTCAATCATTCCTGCAAAAGCGGGCCAGAAAGGAACAGTAGTCTTTGACAAATTCCTTACCAATTCTCTGGCGTTCACTTATGACGGTGCAATCACATTCAGATTTGACGGACTTACGGAAGGAATCACCTTCCTTTATACAATTGAAGACACCGGACTTCGTCTCGAAGATGCCACAAAGGTCACATACCGTGATTCTGTCATTACAGGTCGTGGAACTGATTCAATGGTCATGTTCTTTTCTTTTGTAAGTGAGTAAACAATGTCTTTTGTTCAGTTTTCCAAGGTAAGTCTGGCTTTCGGTGACAGAGATGTTCTGAAGGATGTTTCTGTCAATCTTGCAAAGGGAACCAGAGCCGCGCTGACAGGTGCCAACGGTTCCGGAAAATCCACGCTGATGAAGGTAATGGCGGGCAAAATGGAAGCCGACAGCGGTGACAGGGCTGTGGAAAAAAACTGCCGGATCGTTTACCTGCCTCAGTCTGGAATTGTTCATCACGGCTGTACATTGCTTGAAGAAGCAGACAGGGCTTTTTACCGTGGTTACGAACTGCATGAGGAGATGGAGCGGATCGGGGATCAGCTGGCACAGAATCCGGACGGACCAGGTTCCGCACAGCTTGTTGAACGGCACAGTGAGATAATCGCATGGCTTGAGGAATCAGGCTGGAACAGACGGGCAACTCTGGCAGAACAGACTCTTCTGGGTCTGGGATTCCTGCAGAAAGACATGAACCGTCCTGTCGAGGAATTTTCCGGAGGCTGGCAGATGCGCATTGCCTTGGCAAAGGCACTTCTTGAATCTCCTGACATTCTGCTTCTGGACGAGCCGACAAACTATCTTGATATTGAAGCCCGTGCCTGGCTTGAGGAATTCCTTCTCAACTTTGAGGGTGGCTTCCTGCTTGTAAGCCATGACAGATATTTTCTTGACGTGACGGTCAATGAAGTTTACGAGCTTTTCAACGGAAACCTGCGGAGATATGCGGGAAACTACAGTCATTACGAGGAAGTGCGCCGGGTTGAACTGGATACACTTATGGCCCAGTATGAGCTGCAGACAGAGGAAATCCGTAAACTGGAAGATTTTATCCGGCGCTTCGGCTACAAAGCTACAAAAGCGGCTCAGGCCCAGGAACGGCAAAAGATGCTGGACAGGCTTCTTGCAAACCGCATCGAGATTCCGGAAACACTGAAGAAGATTCACTTTTCTTTCCCGCAGGCGCCACATTCGGGAAGGCTTGTTCTTACAACGGAAAGTCTTGGAAAAACTTATTACAGTGAACCTTCTGCGGAGCAGGCATCTCCTGTTGCGCATGAGGTGCTCCGCGACCTGAATCTGGTTGTGGAAAACGGTGACAGGCTTGTTGTTGCCGGTCGGAACGGCGCCGGAAAGACGACTTTGCTGCGGATTGTTGCTGGTCAGGACACGGCGTTTACCGGTAGTTTCAAACTGGGCGCAGGTGTCAGCATCGGTTACTTTTCACAGGACAATGCGGAGGCCATGAAAGGCAGTATGTCCATGCTGGAGATGCTTGAGTCTGAGGCGCCTCTGGAACTGATTCCCAAACTGCGGGATATGTTGGGCGCATTCCTTTTCCGCGGTGATGACGTTTATAAATCAGTGGATGTGCTTTCCGGCGGTGAGAAAAGCCGTCTTGCTCTGCTGCGTCTGCTTCTCAGACCGGTGAACCTGCTGATTCTTGACGAGCCGACAAACCATCTGGACATGCATTCAAAGGATGTGCTTCTGGATGCGCTCAAAGGTTTCGGTGGAACGGTAATCTTTGTCTCCCATGACCGGGGTTTTATCGAGAGCCTTGCAACCCGTGTTCTGGAACTTACGCCATGCAGGTCACGGCAGTTCCCTGGAAGTTATGCCTACTACATGGAGCAGCTTGAAAAAGAGCGTCTTGGTCTTATTGATTCCGCTTCTTCCGGTTCAGGAACTGGAAGTGGAAACGCAGGAACAGCAAAATCCGCGGCTGCACAGAGTGTGGAACCGGATCAGTCAGAGGGCAGCAGAAACTGGGAAGAACAGAAAAAACTTAAGGCTGAGCGCCGGAAACTTGAAAAAGAAGAAGAACGGCTGATGAATCTGATCGGTGAACTGGAAGAGAAAAAAAGTGATCTGGAAGCACAGCTTGCCACACCGGAAGTTTATTCTGACGGAATGAAAAGCAGAAAAGTCCAGCAGGAAATTGAAGCTCTGGCGTCACAGATTGAAGAGACCACCGCTCTCTGGGAAGAAGTTTCCGCGCAGCTGTAAAAATCCGTAGTTTCAAGCGCTGACACTTATTTCTTTGCAAAAAAAAGGCTCCCGATTCACATCAGGAGCCAGTTCAGACCAGATTAAATCAGATCTGGTCAGGAGATTTATTCTGCTGTGGCTGCATCCAGAGCAATTTCCATCATTGTGGTGAAAGTTTTCTGGCGTTCTTCTGCAGTCGTTGCTTCACCTGTGACAATGTGGTCGGATACAGTGAGAATAGAGAGAGCCTTGCGCTGGAATTTTGCTGCCAGTGTATAAAGCTCGGCACTTTCCATCTCAATACCTTTTACTCCATATTTTGCCCAGAGCTTCCAGTTCTCGTTTTCATCGTAGAACAGGTCGCTTGATGTTACAGAAGCCATGATCGGGGTGACATTGCGGGAAACCGCTGCATTGTAGGCTTTCTGCATCAGATCAAAGTCTGCTGTAGGAGCGTAGTGCAGATCACCGAAACGTTGGTTCATCAGACTTGAATCAGTACAGGCGCTCATAGCGATGATGATGTCGCGGACTTTTGTTGATTCATGGATGGCACCGCATGTTCCGATACGGATTGCTTTCTGGACACCGTAAAACTGGAAAAGTTCGTTTACATAGATTGAAAGGGAGGGCTGCCCCATTCCTGTTCCCTGAACAGAAATCCGTTTTCCTTTGTAGGTTCCTGTATAACCGAACATGTTGCGAACCTGGTTGTAGCATTCGGCATTTTCAAGGAATGTTTCTGCAATGAATTTTGCGCGGAGAGGGTCTCCTGGCAGCAGAACTGTGTCGGCAATTGCGCCGTCTTTTGCGTTGATGTGTGTACTCATGTTGTCCTCCGATTTTCCGCTCTGCGGATTATGTACGGTAATCTCCGTTGATTTTTACGTATTCGTATGTAAGATCGCAGCCCCATGCAGTGCCGCTCGCGCTTCCGTCTTCAAGCTCAATGAGAATGTTCACTTCTTCTTCAGAAAGAAGAATCTTTGCTTTGTCCTCATCAAAAGCCACGTCAGCTCCATGATCACAGACTTTAACCATCATGCCGCCGGATGCCGCACTTTTGAATGAGACACTGCATTTTTCCGGAGAAAAGAACTGTCCGCTGTAACCCATTGCACAGAGAATGCGGCCCCAGTTGGCGTCCCGGCCGAAGAAAGCGGCTTTTACAAGACTGGATGAAATGACGCTTTTTGCGAGAGCCCGCGCAGTTTCCGTATCTTTTGCACCTGTTACAGTACATTCAAGAAGGTGTTCGGCTCCTTCTCCGTCTGCTGCAATTTTGCGGGCGATTTTTGTGTTGAGTGCATTCAGTGCTTCAAGGAATGCGTCATAATCAGCTCCGGGACCGGTGATCTCTTTATTGCCCGCCAGACCGTTTGCAAGAACGACCAATGTATCGTTGGTACTGGTGTCGCCGTCAATGGAAACACAGTTGTAAGTGCCTTCAATGCTTGAGCGGAGTGCTTTTTCAAGCATTTCCGCATTTATGGCGCAGTCAGTGGTGATGAATCCCAGCATTGTTCCCATGTTGATGTGAATCATGCCGCTTCCTTTTGCCATTGTTCCGATGGTGACAGTTTTGCCGTCTATGGTTGTTTTTACAGCAAATTCCTTGTATTTAGTGTCTGTGGTCATGATCGCAATGCGGGCTCTTTCATGACCGGTTTTGCTGAGTCCTGCGGCAAGTTCGTCAATGTGTTCTTCTATGATCTGTACCGGAACCTGCTGACCGATGACACCGGTTGAACAGACAAAGACATCGTCTTCCAGCAGATTCTGCCACTGAGGTTTCTGGCCGTCCTCAAGAACTGTGCCGTTCTGTGCAAAACGGACAAGGGCTTCTTTTGCAGCTTTTGCTTCTCGGAGTGCAACTTTTGCACCTTCTTCACCTGTGCAGGCGTTTGCATAACCCACGTTCACAATAAAGGCCTGTGCCCGGTGATTCTCGATGCGTTTTCTGGTCAGTTTTACAGTTTCTGCCTTAACTAGATTCTTCGTAAAAACTCCGGCGGCAACACAGGGAATCTGTGAAACTACAAGAGCTGTGTCTTCTTTTTCGCGGCTTGCCTTGATTCCGCTTCGGATTCCGTTGGCGTAAAATCCCTGGGGTGCAGTAACTCCACCGTCAATAAATTCCATAATGTGAATTCTCCTACTGAACAGGAACGCCGGAATGCGGGGTTCCTGTTCCTGAAAAATTATAGCGCAACACAAGTCAGACCCGCAACACAAAAAAAAGATGTTGACTAGAGCACATGAATCTTTCTCGAAAAGATCAGGCTGTCCAATCTGAGAAAAAAAAAGTCAAATGATTATTCTGTTGCCGTGAAGTCAGTTCTGCCTGTCAGAGGCATCCTCTTTCAGGCGCCTGATTTCTTCTGTCAGCCGTGCGATTTCAGCCTGGTCAGCAGCGCGCTGCTCAGCGGCACCCAGGATACGTCCCCGTCTTTCCGCTTCTATCATGCTGGAGTCGTAGTCTCGGACGCCTTTCTCGCGGGACAGGGCAAGGCACAAGTCTATGTAATCCTGACTGATCTCCGTTGTGCTCTCTGTTATCATCGTCGTCCCCTCAGACCTGTCTTTCAGAGACGTTCTCTTTCAGGCGACGGATTTCTTCTGTCAGCCGTGCGATTTCCGCCTGGTCAGCAGCGCGCTGTCTTTCAGCGCCCCGTCTTTCCGCTTCTATCATGCCGGAGTCGTAGTCTCGGACGCCTTTCTCTCGGGACAGGGCAAGGCAGAAGTCTATGTAATCCTGACTGATCTCTGCTGTGCTCTCTGTTATCATCGCCGTATCCTCCGCGTGTTTTCTGCTGTCTGCTACCCGTTCCCAGATGTCGGGTCTGTCAAAGTACTTGAAAAGTATACTCCAGAACTCCAGCTTGCTCAAGGAATCCGGT
>JAZRVF010000013.1:0-47008 GCA_045599005.1 Treponemataceae bacterium | reverse complement strand
GATAACCTCGGCCTTCTCCGGATTATCCGCGTACTTCAAAAAGGTACACCAACGCTCTGCTGATGTCAACTTTGCAATGTCCAGCCTTTCGTCGTCCAGCTTCGGAAGCTCAAGGATAAACACATTCATCCGGCTGTTCAGATTACGCCCGTCCTCAGTCCGCATCTGATACTGTGACACGGCTGCCGGCGAACTCCTGTCAAAGAGGAAGTTCAGCACCGACACCTGGTACACCTTTGTCATGTCCTTCCAGTGCATGCCTCTGGGCGAATAGTAGTTCAGCAGGTGCGCCACGTAATACTCCACCCGGTTGGCGTAGTTCAGGAATGTTTCAGAGCTCTGCATCTCCACGTTCACTTTCTCGCCGTCAATGGTGCAGGTCAGATCGAAGCGGGGCTGCTTCCCGTCGTCAGAATCACCGGGAAGTTCGTTGGGGGCAAGCTGGATGTCCTCGATCCGGGCCTCAAGCACTGCCTCAAGAAAGGACTTCAGGGCAAACCGGGCAGCGGCAGACTCGCCCCCGAAAAGAGCCTTGAATGTGGTGTCACGGCGCGGGTTCAGCAGGGCGCCTTCATAGGGAATGATTGATTTTTTCTTCTGCATTGTTTTTCTCCTTTTCAGCTTCAGCAATTAATGCTCATTATTGTTATTGCCGTCGGAGAGAAAAAAATGTGAGTTTTTTGAAAGAAAAGTGAATTTTTGTGCAGAAAAAAAAGCGGCCCGGAACTGAAGGAAACTCAATCCCGAACCGCTTTTAATTTATGCGTTCATACTGACTGAAGCAGACTGATCTCAGTACATTCCGCCCATGTCACCCATTCCGGCACCAGGAGCCGCAGGAGGGTTTTCCTCAGGAATGTCTGTGATTGCACATTCTGTTGTAAGCAGCAGACCTGCAATTGAAGAAGCGTTCTGCAGAGCAGTGCGTGTAACTTTTGCAGGGTCGATGATACCGGCTTCCATCATGTCTTTCCATTCCATTGCATAAGCATCGAAACCAACGCCTTTCTTGCTTGTCTTTGCTTTGTCAGCAACAACAGCACCGTCAACACCTGCATTCTCTGCAATCTGGCGGATAGGCTCCTCAAGAGCGCGTTTTACAATCTTGAAACCGACTTTCTCATCGTCAGTAAGTGTGCTTGTGTCAGCTTTCTCAAGAGCCTGTGCAGCTTCAATCAGAGCAAGACCACCGCCGGGAACAATACCTTCTTCCAGTGCAGCGCGTGTTGCAGCAAGAGTGTCTTCCACGCGGTGTTTCTTCTCTTTCATCTCAACTTCTGTAACGGCACCGATGTTGATGACAGCAACACCGCCAGAAAGTTTTGCAAGGCGTTCCTTAAGTTTTTCCTTGTCATATTCGCTTGTGGAAGCTTCAATCTGAGTCTTGATTTCTGCAACACGGTCTTTGATAGCCTTTGAGTTACCGGCACCGTCAACGATTGTTGTGTTGTCTTTGTCAATCTTCACGCTCTTTGCAGTTCCCAGCATATCAAGTTCTGCTGTCTCAAGTTTAAGACCCAGGTCTTCTGTGATAACCTGTCCGCCTGTAAGGATTGCAATGTCTTCCAGCATTGTCTTGCGGCGGTCACCGAATCCGGGAGCCTTCACAGCAACAGTCTTAAGAGTTCCGCGCAGATTGTTTACAATCAGAGTTGCAAGAGCCTCGCCATCCATGTCCTCACAGATGATCACAAGAGCTTTTCCTGTCTGTGCAACTTTTTCCAGCAGAGGAAGCAGATCCTTCATGTTGCTGATTTTTTTGTCGTGGATCAGAATGAAAGGATCGTTGTAAGAAGCTTCCATGCGGTCACGGTCTGTCACGAAATAAGAAGAGATGTAACCGCGGTCAAACTGCATACCTTCAACAAAGTCTGTAGTTGTCTCCATTGTCTTTGCTTCTTCAACTGTGATAACGCCGTCTTTTCCGACTTTTTCAATTGCGCTTGCAAGAATTGTTCCGATCTCAGAATCGTTGTTTGCAGAAATTGTGGCAACGTGTTTGACGTCATCCCCACCTTTCACGGCTTTTGCAGATTTCTTGATTTCCTCAACTGCCAGGGAAACGGCTTTGTCCATACCGCGTTTCAGTTCAATAGGAGTCATTCCGGCAGCAACAGCCTTAAGACCTTCGCGGACCATTGAATAGGCAAGAACTGTTGCGGTTGTTGTTCCGTCACCGGCAACATCATTTGTCTTTGCAGCAACTTCTTTTACCAGCTGGGCACCCATGTTCTCGAAGGGATCTTCCAGTTCAACTTCTTTTGCGACGGAAACACCGTCTTTTGTGATTGTAGGTGCGCGGAATTTTTTGTCCAGCATTACAAGGCGGCCTTTGGGACCCAAAGTAACTTTAACTGCCTGAGAAATCTGTTCTACACCCGAAAGCATTTTTTTGCGGGCATCTTCATTAAAAACCAGCTGTTTAGCCATTTCCTTCTCCTATAAGCTAGCCGCAGATAAGCGGCGGACTTTAATTGAATTTTCTATAAATCTGACGCTGTCTTCGGCAGCGCATTGATTACTGAGCAAACAAGAATTTACTAAGAAATTCTAAAAACGGCAAGTCAGAGAATGACTTTTTTTGACCTGCTGAGTGTCTGCCGGAAGTCCTGTGCTATTGTATCAGACGCAGCATAACGATAAAATATCCAGTTATGGAAACTATCAAACGAACCGTTACCTGCGGTGATCTCCGCAAGGCTGATGACGGTAAAACAGTAATATTGAATGGTTGGGTTCACCGCATCCGTGAACATGGCGGCATCTCTTTCATCAACCTGCGCGACCGCTACGGAATCACTCAGGTTGTTGTAGACGCCGATTCTCCTGCCGAACTTCAGGAACTGGCAAAATCATTCCGCATGGAATTCGTTCTTGCAGTCAACGGTGTTGTCCGCGCACGCCCTGACTCAATGATAAACAAAGATATGGCAACCGGTGAGATTGAGGTTGTCGCAAAAGAGATCCAGGTTCTTTCAAAGAGTGAAGTCCTGCCTTTCATGATTGATGAGTTCAACAAAGACGGAACACCTGTTGTTCCCAACGAGGATCTTCGCCTTAAATACCGCTATCTGGACCTGCGTTCAGAGAAAATGAAGAGCAACATAATCCTGCGCAGCAAGGTGACTTTTGCAACCCGCGAATACCTTACCTCAAAAGGATTCCTGGAGATTGAGACTCCGACTTTCATCAAGTCAACTCCTGAGGGAGCCCGTGACTATCTGGTTCCGTCCCGTGTTCATCCCGGAAAATTCTATTCACTGCCCCAGAGCCCCCAGCTTTACAAGCAGCTTCTGATGGTCTCAGGTTTTGACAAATATTTCCAGATTGCACGCTGCTACCGTGATGAGGACGCACGCGGTGACCGTCAGCCTGAATTCACACAGATTGATATGGAGCTTTCATTCACAGACCGTGAGGAAGTTCTTACAACAACTGAAGGCATGATGGGCTACATCTTCAAAAAGACAATGAACGTGGATCTGCCCGTCAAGTTTGACCGCCTTTCATGGGAAGACGCTTTTGATTATTACGGAAGCGACAAACCCGACCTCCGTTTTGAACTTAAGATGCAGGATGCCGCTTTTATGGCCGGTCTCAGCGATTTTGCCGCTTTCAAGGCAGGTGCGGAAAATGCTGACAGATCTCTACCCCGCCACAGAAGAAGCGGACTTAAGGCACTGGTTGTAAAGAATGTTGCTGACAGATACAGCCGCAAAATGATTGAGGCACTTGAATCTGAGGCAAAGAAATACAAAGCTAAAGGTCTTGCATGGATGAAAGTGAACGCGGAAGGCGTTTTTGAAGGCGGAATCAGCAAATTCTATGCCGGAAAAGAAGCTGAGATCTGTGCAAAGCTTGGTGCGGAAAAGAACGACCTGCTGCTCTTCGTCAGTGACGAGAAATGGCAGGTTGCCTGTGTTGCCCTTGGTGCAGTACGCAAACAGCTGGGCAAAGATCTTAACCTGTACAATCCTGCTGATGAGTTCCACTTTGTCTGGATCATCGACTTCCCCTACTTTGCATGGAACGAGGACGAGAACCACTGGGAGACAGAGCACCACATGTTCACACTTCCCCAGAAGCAGTACTGGGACGTGCTTGAGAGTGATCCCGGCTGCGTAAAGGGTGACCTGTACGACCTGGTTCTCAACGGTTACGAGCTGGCTTCCGGTTCAATGCGTATCAACGATCCGGAACTGCAGCAGCGCATCTTCAAGATTGTCGGTTACTCCAACGAGCGCGCACAGAAGGCTTTCGGATTCCTTGTCGAAGCATTCAAATACGGTGCCCCGCCACACGGAGGAATCGCTCCCGGACTGGACCGCCTTGTAATGCTTATGTGTCATGAGGAATCAATCCACGAAGTCATCGCATTCCCCAAGAACAACCTGGCACAGAGCCCCATGGACGAGTGTCCCGCTGAAGTTGATGAGCAGCAGTTGAAAGACCTGCACATCCTGATCTCAGAATAATCAGAGACCTTATGCCCTGTCCTGGATCCATGCGGATGACAGGCGGGGCATAAAACGTTATAATTCCTTACATGTTATCAGGTTTTGTTTCCGTCGGACGTCAGGTTGTGATTCTTTTTATCATAATCGGTGTAGGTTTTATCTGCACAAAGAAAAAGGTCTTCACAGCCGAGGCAATGTCCAGCCTTTCAAAGTTCGTACTGTACATTGTTACTCCCTGTGTGATACTTGAATCCTTCAACCGTCCCTTTGACAGTTCAATGCTCAAAGGCCTGGGGCTTTCCGCACTGTGTTCCTGCGGGATTCATTCCTTCTGCATACTTCTTGCACATCTTTTCATGCGTGACAAAGACGAAGGCCGGCTCCGCGTGCTGCGTTTCGGAACAGTTTTCTCCAACTGCGGATTCATGGCGCTGCCTCTGCAGGAAGCACTGATCGGTTCAGACGGAGTTTTTTACGGAGCCGCATACATCGCAATGTTCAACCTGTTCAGCTGGACTTACGGATTTTTCCAGATGGCAGGCGGCAGAGAAAAGTTCTCACCCGGCAAAGTGCTTCTTAACCCGGGAGTTCTCTCAGTTTTCGTCGGACTTTTCCTGTTCCTGACACCGCTCCAGATTCCATCAATCATTTTTGCACCGATCCAGAACCTTGCAGACATGAACATGCCTGTCCCAATGATCATCATCGGGTATTACCTGGCAAACATCACCAGTTTCAAAGTGCTTAAAGACTCAAAACTGGTTCTTTCACTTTTCCTGCGGCTTATCGTCGCCCCTCTATGTGCCTTCGGCGCACTTTATGCGCTGGGTCTCCGCGGCGGTGTGCTCACGGCAGTGATCATCGCGGCAAGCGCGCCTTCTGCAGCCAATACGGTGATGTTTTCCGTCATGTTCGGACGGGACACAAAACTTGCAACAACAATGGTTGCACTTTCCACACTTTTCTCAATCATTACAATGCCGCTGGTAGTGGCCCTCACAATTGGAGGTTGAGCCTTCCCTTCTTTTCTGGATGCGGACACTGATTTTTGCCGCATTCGGACTGTGGGCCTCCGTAAGTGATCTAAAGACAAAGAAAGTCAGCCGCCGCTGCACTGTACCGATGCTGGCAATCTGCGTGACTTCCGGCTGTCTTTATTCTCCATTCATTACATTGACAGGTGCGTTCACAGGTTTTCTCGTATTCTTTGCTGTACGCTGTTTCACAAAAAACAGACTTGGTTTTGCAGACGTGCTGGTTTCGGCGGCCTCAGGAGCCTATCTGGGATTTGAGAACTGGCTTTATTCAACATTACTTTCCTGTTGTGCCGCGGCTCTTGTTCTTGCAGCAATGCTTTTTGTGCAAAAAAAAGGGACAAAGCAGACCAGAATCGCCTTTGTCCCTTATCTTGTTGTGCCTTCACTTTTAACAGCGCTGGCCTTTCACTTCAATCTCTTTCAATCATTTCTTTAAACGATAAAACGTCCGACCAAAGTATCCAGATCCTGAATGTTGTCCTTTGTACGTTCCGCCATCTGAGCCACACCCTGTGCTGAGGTGTTGATCTCTGCGGCACCGTTTGTCATCTCATCCATGCTGTTCAGAACAGTCTGGGCAATCATCGTGAGATTATCAATCTCTTCATGGACTTTTGCCGAACTGTCCTGCATTTCCTTTGCATTCTGCTGAACCTGGGCAGTGGAAGAAAGAATATCGCGCAGAGATTCCAGAACCTGTTTTGAGGCAATGTCCTGCTCGTTCATGGCTGAATCAATTTCCTGGACCAGATTGTCAGTGTCAGAAAGTTTCTCGGTAATTGAACGGAAAGCGTTCTGGGATTCGTGGGAAGCCTGGACCATGTCTCCGATTGTCTTTGTGATGTTCTTAAGTTCCTGACCGATAGTGTGTGACTGTTTGCTTGAGCTTTCTGCAAGACTTCGGATCTCGTCAGCAACAACACTGAATCCGGCACCGGCCTCACCAGCGTGGGCAGCCTCAATCGCGGCGTTCATGGCAAGAAGGTTTGTCTGACTTGCAATGCGGTTGATCACAGAGTTTGCCTCAATAAGAAGCCGTGACTGCTCAGACATTTTCGCGACTTCCACATTCACTGTCTCCTGTTTCTCATGACCGGTGCGTGTAACCTCAAGAAGTTCCTTGAACTGTTCGTTCATTTTGCGCACCGACTCAGACACCGAAGCGATATTGCCGACCATCTGTTCAATGGCAGAAGATGAGGAATCAATTCCCTTGCCCTGACTTTCAATTACAGAACCAAGGCGGGTAACACTGTCCAGAGAACCGCTTACCTGGAGATCCGCAGCATTTACAGCGTTCATCTGCAGTTCAGTCTGATGGCGCACACCTTTGATGTTTGCCATAATCTGGGCAATGGCACTGGCAGACTCGTGGGCGGCGGTTCCAAGTGTGAGACCGATTTCCTCCAGGGTGGTCTGCTCAGCTTTAAGATCGATGATCAGGTTCTGCTGGCGTTCCAGGAAGGTGTCAATGTCGTTGCAGAGCGCGGCAATCTCATCGTTTCCGTTTACCTTCACGCGGTATGTCAGGTCTGTGTCATCAGTGTCCTGCGCAAGATTGTGGATTGCCACCGATGCTTTCTTGATGGGATTCACAACAATGAGCCGCAGGGCAAAAATCAGTATGAAGATGAAAATCACAATCATTCCGAAAAGAATGATTGAAACTCTTCTGTTTACTGTGGAGGTTGTCTCTGTCATCACATCTTTTGGAATCGCAATGGAGAACATCACTCTGTCAGTTGATGAATCAAGTTTTGCTGCCAGATAGGCGGCTTTGTATGCCTTTCCGTCAACAGAATTGTCGCCGAAATAGACTTCACTCTGATTGTAGACCGCATTATAGATTGTGGTATTGTCCAATGTTGTGCCGACAAAACGGTGCTGGGATCCTGAATCGATGATTGAGGTTGAGATACGGTTCTCATCCACAAAAACAGAGAATTCACAGCCCAGAAGATCCTTGTAGTAATCAACGGATGTATTTGAGGAAAGGGTGTCCTCAAGGATGCAGTATCCTTTGAAATCAGTGCCCATGTTCATCTTGTTCACAGCAAGATAGGAAACTGTGTCCTGGATCAGACTGATTTTGTAGACAGGACTTCTTAAGGCGGCGGTCTTGAAGGTCTCATTGTTTACGAAACGCATCACATCCGCGACAACCGGTTCTGTTGAGTAGATGATCTTTCCGGTCATGTCCACAAGATGTACGGCAGTGACAGAAGATGCAGTCCTGAAGCTGTCCAGATAAGTTGAGATGGTGAAACTGTCTTTATTTGCGAGGGCAGCGCGCAGATCCGCAGATTCGTTGAGCAGCTTTGAAGAATTGTAAAGCCGTGTCCCTTTGTTCGCAAGGTCAACGGTGAATGTCTCGTATTTCTGAACCAGCTGATCCACAAAATAGTCATCCAGGGAATTGGTTATGCTGCCTGAGATTGCTGCCAGCAAGACTCCTGCAAGAACCGCAAAACATATGATTACGACGGCAAGGATTTTTCCGCTTATTTTTACAGTCTTTTTTCTGGTTGAAGATGGTTTTTCGTTTTCCATAGAATTCCTCTCAGGACATTTTACCACGATATTTGAAATAGAGAAACTTTATTGTGAGGCAATTTAGGATTAAAAAAGTCTGGCAGATGTTTCGACTGCGCTCAACATGACATGTGCTGCACAGAAACGACTGCGCTCAACATGACATGTGCTGTCCCACTCCACCACCGAGAAGTGAGTCCGGACCCACATGGCAGGCGTTCCACAGTCACACGGGAAGGAAGAAAGCGGCAGACATTTGTTTGGTGAAGGCGACTCCGGGCAAAATTGAATGTTTCAGGGAAAACTGCTATAATCCCGCCATGCTGAAAGAAAAGAATATTCTTGAAGTTAAAAATGTTTCCTACAGATACGAAAAAAACAATATCCTTGCTGTAAACAACGTCTCTTTTGAACTTGAATCCGGGGAAAGTGTTGCCCTTCTCGGAGCCAACGGTTCCGGGAAAAGCACTCTGGTACGGATTGCCGCCGGCTTTCTTGAATGCACGGAAGGCACTGTGGAACGGAGCGGCGAAGTGCTGCCTCTTGCTGACGGACCTGCTGTGTCTGACGGAATTGTCTTTCAGTCACCAAAAACCCAGATCATCGCCGGAATAACTGCCCAGGACACAAGTCTCGGTCTGCAGAACATCAGGGCTGACAGGGAATGCACCGCTTCCCGAATTGAGAAGCTTCTGAAGACTGTGCATCTCTGGGACAAACGCTCTTTCTCCACACTGAATCTTTCTCTGGGCCAGATGCAGAAACTGGCTTTCTGTGGAATTCTTGCACTGAGTCCGCGGCTTCTTTTTCTTGATGAATCAGTTTCGATGGTTGATCCTGACACAAGGCAGGAAATTCTTGATTTTGTTGAGGAATATAAAGCCGCGGGAAACTCTGTCCTGTGCATCACTCATGACATTTCGGAGGCTCTTCGTTACGACCGGATTCTGGTCATGGACAGAGGAAGCCTGATTTTTGACGGCACAAAAACTGATTTTGAAGCGGCTTCTGACCTGAAGAAACAGCTTTTGGGTGAAGGACTTCCTCCAAGACGCGCTCTGGAAAAGAATCCTGATGAAGACAGTGAGAACGCGCTGGTTTTTGACGGAGTTGATTTTGCCTACAGCAGAGATGCTGAGCCGGTGCTTAAAAACCTTTCCTTTGCCTTGAAGCGTGGAACTCTTACCGCGCTGGTGGGCGAATCCGGTGCGGGAAAGTCCACGCTCTTTGAGACAGCATCAGGACTGCTTGCACCCTCAAAAGGCTCAGTTTATGCGGAACAGCGCCCCGCCTACTGTCTTCAGGACAGTGAGAGCGCGCTCTTTGAACAGTTTGTGGCGGACGATGTGGCTTACGGCCCCGCAAACCAGGGCGGACACGGGAAAACTCTGCGCCGCTGCGTAAAAGAAGCGATGGAACTGGCCGGACTTCCCTACCAGGATTTCTCTGACCGTCAGGTGCGCATGCTTTCAGGCGGCGAGAAACGCATGGTCTCTATTGCCGGAATCATCGCAATGAACCAGGACGTGATGATCTTTGACGAACCCTGCGCTGCCCTTGATTACCATGCCCGAAGTCAGGTGATGAACACACTTCAGAAACTGTGCGCCCAGGGACGGACTGTGCTTTTCTCAACACACAACATGGAGGAAGCCGCCTGTGCGGACAGGGTTCTGCAGCTGAAAGACGGTAAAATAGAAGAAATCTGTATGGAAATGGAACAGGACGGTGCCCGTGTCAAGGCCCGAACTGAAAGTATCTCTGACACAGCCGGTTCTTCCGCCGGAAAGGGAAGCGGCCATGAACTTAAGCAGGTACGCCCCATGGAGAATTCAGGACTTCTGAAAAGTCTTTCTGGAATCAGAACCAGCGCCTACAAAGAAAAGAAATCCCTTATCCACAGACTTCCGGACACAGCAAAAATCCTGCTTTTTCTTGCAATGTTTGTTCCTTCTTTCTGCATAAGGAATTTTGCGGCTCTGGGTGTCTGCATGGTGATCGCGGCAGTCTACAGTCTTTTTGCACAGATGCCCGCAAAAAAACCTTTCCTGCTTTTTCTTAAAGTCATTCCATGGCTTCTGTTCTTTACACTTCTGCAGTGCATTCTCTTTCCGCTTCTACCCACAGACACTGTGATCTTCAGGGCGGGATTCTTCAAACTTACACAGGCAATGGTCGAGAATTCAATCAGAGCCTTCTGCCGCCTGTGGATTGCAGTTTTTGCCCTTTACACATTCATGTTTTCCACAGCCGAAGACCAGCTGATAGCCGGGCTCCGGAAACTGTGCCCGGTAAAATCCGTGATAACAGTGCTGCTGGTACTGTTCCGCTTCATTCCGCTTCTGGCAGATGAGGCGGCAGTAATCATAAAAGTGCAGCTGGTGCGTGGCGGACTTGGCGAACAGAAAGGATTCTTCAAACGTTTAAAGAGTCTTCTGCCGCTGTTTGTTCCACTTTTTGTACGTACTCTGGAACGGGCCGAAGATATGGGGGAAACCCTTACGGCAAGAAGATTCTAGAACAGGAAACAGGAAAAAGGCTTTCATCCCTGCTTCCGCCGGGGCTAGCTTCTGCACCGCCGGGCTTCCGTAAGGGGCTTCTGAATAATCCTCGGATCTCACTTTCGGATCAGGACTACGGAAACGTCGTTCACATTGGTTCCCGTGGGCCCTGTGATTATGAGTCCGCCGGTTTTCTGCAATGCAAAGTAGGCGTTGTTGTCCGCGAGGATTTGGTCTGTCTTGAGGCCTTCTTGACGCAGAAGGGAGCATGTGGTGCCGTCTGCAAAACCGCCTGCTGCGTCTGTGGGGCCGTCTGTTCCGTCTGATCCGACTGAGAAAACCGCAGCATTGGTAAGCCCTGCGATCTTTGGCGCCGCTGCCAGTGCAAGTTCCTGATTGCGGCCGCCTTTTCCGGTTCCGGTAAGATGGACCACTGTTTCTCCGCCTGCAATGAAAGCCAAGTTTTCTTCTGCTTTTGTGCTGTACCAGGCGGCAATGGAACCGAGCATGCTTCCTGATTCCCGGGCTTCACATGTAAGACTGTCTGTAAGGATCACAGGCTTGTAGCCACAGGCCCGTGCTGAATCTGCGGCGGCTTTTACCAGATCGGTAACGCTTCCGAAAACGTGGTTTTCTGCATTTGGCACGGATTTAGGTGTTTCTTCTGCAAGGCATTCCATGACGGCAGGCGGAAATGAAAGATTGTATTTTTTTACGATTTCCAGCGCCTCCTGACAGGTGGAACTGTCTGCAACAGTGGGGCCAGACGCGATCATATCAAGCCGGTCGCCGAGAACATCGGACAGTATCACCGAAAAAACTTTTGCAGGTGCGCAATGTTCTGCAAAACGGCCGCCTTTTACCGCGGAAAGACGTTTTCTGATTGTGTTGATTTCTGTAATCTCTGCACCGCAGGCAAGCAGATCTTTTGTTACGGTCTGAAGTTCCGCGGGCTTTACCAGAGGCTCTTCAAAAAGCGCGGAACCGCCGCCTGAAAGCAGGAACAGTACAAGATCATTCTCAGAAAGGCCGGAAGTGAGTTCGAGAACTGACCGGGTTGCGGAAAAAGTTGCGTCATCTGGCACCGGATGGCCGGCTTCTTCAATGCGGATTCCTTCCGCAATGGCGCCCTTTGAATGGCCGTATTTTGTGACCACGATTCCGGTGTCCAGAAGCGGGTTTTCTCTGTATGCGGCATCTGCCATTGCCCACGCGGCTTTTCCTGCAGCCACAAGGATCACTTTTCCATTGCGGGAGCGGCACTTCTCGAAAGCAGTACGAAAATCAACGCTTTGGAGTGCTTTCTGCACGGCTGAATCCGGAAGCACTGATTTTATTGATGAAGCGACAATAGTGTCACAGTCTCTGCGTAAAATGTCTGTCATGAGGATATTATACAGGGAATTGCCGGTGCGGGCGAGGAATTTTCCTGAAAAGCTGAAGAGCGGAAGTGTTCTGCACGGATCAGCAGGTTTTCGGGAGGTGTTTTTTCGGAAACAAATGGTATACAATGCTGATATATGAACAATATCGCAGACAGATCCGGAAAGAGAATTTTTCTTGAGACAGTACTGATTCCTTATTCAGTTCTGCGTTTAATCGCATTTCTGGACTTTTATGTAATAATCCTCTCTGAAAAAAACATTCTTTCAGGCCGAAGGACCGGTCTTGCTGACTACGTCCATTACTTTTTTTTGCTGGGCTGTTATCCGGTGGGATTATTCCACATACAGAAAGACCTGGGCCAATCCACTGCTGAACCAGATTGATTTCCACGGGATGACAGCGGCTGAATATCCTGTTTATGGAATAATTAAGAATTAGAGTTTATACAGGAATTTATATCTCAGTTTTGTTTCTCACTTTTACCCAAGAAGCCATTTTCTTAGGTTCATCCTGATTATTCCCTCTGTATTTGATTCAGGCAGTTCATCCAGAGTCAGAAGATATTTTGGATAATTATCGTTTACAAGTTCCAGCGGGCGGTATTCTCTTTTCATTGTTTCTTCTGATGACAGAAGATAACAGACTTGAAAATATTCTCTTACACCGTTTTTTTCGGCTACAAAATCTATTTCATAGTCACCGATTTTTCCGATGGAGACTTTGTATTCGCGGCGTAAAAGTTCAATAAAGACAATATTTTCCAGAAGCCCGTTTATGGCACTGTCTGAAAATCCCAGCAGTTGAAAACGAAATCCTGTGTCTGCAATGTAATATTTTTCCATTGTCTCAAGAATTTTTTTACCCTTTAAATCGAACCGGGGGACTTTATACAGAAACAATGCTGATCTCAAAAAGTTTATATCATTGTAAACTGTTTCCACAGCAAGGGAACGCCCGTTTGATTTCATGAAATCACTGATTCGCTTTGCTGAAAAAATATTTCCGATGTTATTTACTATATAGAAGATTATTTTTTCCAGAACTGCCGTGTCACGGATTTTGTTTCGCGAAATCACATCTTTTAATAAAACAGTGGAATAGATTCCATCAATATAAGCCTTTAATGAAAATTCACTGCCTGAAAGTTCTTTCAAGCCCGGGAAACCTCCGAACTTCATATAACGAAGAAAACTTTCGGAGGAATCGTTGACTGCATAAAAATCTAAAAATTCTTTATAAGAAAGAGGAAAAATTGAAATGTTTACATATCGCCCAGAAAGATAGGTAGCAAGTTCAGAAGAAAGAAGATTTGCATTGCTTCCTGTTAAATATATGTCGCAGTCAATTTTTTCTGATGAATAAAGGCTGTTCACGCATTTTTCCCAGTCTTTGACTTCCTGAATTTCATCAAAAAGAAGATACAGCCTTTTTCCCCCATTCTTCTGATTTTTTTCTTTCACTAACTCATAGAGATTTTTTGAATCAAGATATTGCGCATTTTCAAAGTCTTCAAAATCGATGTATAAAATCTGGTCTTCATGAATTCCCGAATCAAGGAAATTTTCACGCAAAAGTCTCATCATAAAAGATTTTCCGGCACGACGGATTCCTGAAAGGATTTTTATGATGTTTTTGTCTTTGTACAGTTTTACTATTTCATCTGACTGTTTTCTAAAAAGCAGATTTTCTTTCATAATTTAGAGTATATTCGAAACTTTTTAAGCATGCAAGAAAAGTTTAAGATACAGGCAAAATCTTTTTCAGTGTATTGTTCCCCACCTGCAATTTTCCCCGCGTTAGACTATGGAGCCCCTTCAGTTGCCAGCCTGCTGGCAATGAGCGTCAGCGAAGGGCGGAACAGCCGACGGCAACTTGTTGCCGGAACGCCCTGCAGACGAGGAATTTTCCCTTGAATCAAGCAATGATTCTTTCTATAATTACGGTTGCACAGAATCACACCGAAGTGCGTGGCATGCTCCGGCAGCCAGTGTTGCGGTGGATTTTGTCCAATCAATTTGAAACTTACAACAAGGAGGAAACCTATGGGTGACGGCAGTAGTAGTAGCGGACCCTATCCGGCTGATAACAGGTCAGTGCTGTCGAGCCTTGCCACAGGTTTCCGGTCCTGATTCCTATTCAATATTCAAAGCCAGACATTCCGCTTCTGAAAACCAATTTTCCCATTATCCAGACTTTTTCAAGGGCATTTACTTTTTCAGTTTATAAAGTGCCCAAAAACTTTTTCCGGGAGTTATTCAGATGGCAGAACTCAATTTAAAACTTGAAGACACAATCAACAAATTGCTGGAAGAGAAAAAATATACTTCCATCAGAGACTTTCTTGTTCTTATGGCTCCGTCAGATCTGGCGGCAATTTTTGAGCTGATCGAGGAAAAAAACATTCCTCTGCTTTTCAGGCTTCTGCCCAAAGACAAGGCATCAGACACTTTTGTGGAGATGGAGAACGAGTATCAGGAACTTCTGATCCGCAGTTTCTCAGACTCTGAGCTGAAGGCCATTCTTGATGAGATGTACGTAAATGATGCGGTTGACCTTGTTGAGGAGATGCCTGCGAATGTAGTCTCGCGAATCCTTCAGCAGGTGGATCCTGAGACCCGCAAGGACATAAACCAGATTCTGCAGTATCCGGAGAACTCAGCCGGATCAATCATGACAACGGAATATGTCTCTCTTAAACTGGGAACCACTGTAGGCCAGGCGATAAAACAGATCCGTGAGACCGGTGTGGAAAAGAAATCCTTCTACGCATGTTATGTGACCGAAAAACGAAAGCTGATCGGCCGGCTTTCTGTAAAGGATCTTCTGCTGGCAAAAAGTGATGACATCCTGATTGATGACATCATGAAGACCAATGTGATCTCCGTCTCTACCCATGATGACCAGGAAGAGGCATCCAGACTCCTTTCAAAATACAACTTTTATGCGCTGCCTGTTGTTGATACGGAACAGAACATGGTAGGTATCATTGCCTTTGATGATGCTCTTGAAGTAATGGAAGAGGAGACCACAGAGGATATGGAGATCATGGCCGGTATGGCGCCTTCTGACAAGACATATCTCCATTCAAGTCCTTTCTATCTGTTCAAGCACCGCATCATCTGGCTCATGCTGCTGATGATCTCCGCAACTTTCACAGGAATGATCATCACAAGTTTTGAGAGCGCCCTTGCGGTCCAGGTGGTGCTGACTGCATTCATCCCCATGCTTATGGACACAGGCGGTAATTCCGGATCACAGTCTTCCGTCACAATCATCCGTGCCATTTCTCTGGGTGAGATTGAATTCTCGGACCTGCCGAGAGTTGTCCTTAAGGAGATTGCTACTGCGCTGATGTGCGGTGTTGTGCTTGCGGCAGTGTGCTTTGCGAAGATAATGCTGGTTGACAGACTGCTGCTTGGCAATACGGACGTTACCGCGACAATCGGACTGATTGTATGCGCCACAATGGCAGCGACAGTCCTGGTGGCAAAAACAATCGGCTGTGTGCTGCCTCTTTGTGCAAAGAAACTGGGCTTTGACCCTGCGGTCATGGCAAGTCCTTTCATCACAACAATTGTTGACGCACTGTCTCTGCTTGTCTACTTCGGTATTGCAAGCGCACTGCTGTTTTAAAGGGCGCTAGTGCCCTGCTGTTCTGAGGGGAGACAAAGCCTTGTTCCCTTTGTGGGATGTTTCGACTGCGCTCACTGCGTTCGCTCCGCTCAACATGACAAAGGGGCGTTCACTTCGTTCGTTGCGGCGCATGACACATCACGCAATGTCATCACGAGCGCACACCGTCTCATCCTGAGCATACTCCGCGTCATCATGCACGCACATCACGCAATGTCATCACGAGCGCACACCGTCTCATCCTGAGCGAAGTCGAAGGATCTTTTATGGCATCAATCGTTTCAAATGTTACAAGTCTGTTGAGTTTTTCTTCAGAAAAACTCAAAGGCCATCGCGTCAGCGATTGGCAATGTTTCGACTGCACTCACTGCGTTCATTCCGCTCAAAAGCCCGGAAAACTCAGTCCGTGTTGAATTCAAGAAAAAATAGTGCTAATGTGTGCAGAGCAGTAGCTGGTGCTGGTCTGCCACAGGCAAGAATCAGTCAAAAGGGAAGCAGGTTGGAATCCTGCACGATCTCGTCACTGTGAATGGGGAGTTTCTGCCATAATTTTACGCCACTGGATTTTATCTGGGAAGGTCTGGCAGAAGCGGTGATCCTTAAGTCAGGAAACCTGCCAGCTATGATAGTACAGGAAGAAATTCCGGATCACGAGCAATTGATCGTACTCATTTACTATTTTTCTCATTTTGACGCTGCCTCTAGGGTTTTCAGTTTCTGGGGCGGCGAAGCGTGCCTCTGAGACTTTGCCAGCCCAGCTGATTCAGGATTGCAGAGGTCTGCCTTCTGATTGATGGGAATTATTTTAAACTCAGTGAATCAATTGCCCTGTGTTTTCGGTGACGGAAGCCCAGGGCAATTTTTTTTGACAGATCTGCGTTGCAGATTTTGATAAAACGAGAAAAAAGGCAGAATATGAAAAAAAACCTTTTCATCACTTTGATCTGTGCAGCGTTGGTTTTTACACTTACAGGCTGTGACAGATCGGCAAGAGACAGGAAAGCTGCTGATAAAGTGGCAGCTCTCATCGACGCAATTTATGTACAGGAACGCACGGAAAGAACTGATGAACAGTGCGCCGCCGCAAAAAAGGCATGGGACGCACTTACCGATGCCCAGAAAGCACTTGTTGAAGGCGAGGAAGCTGATCCGGATTACTTCGGCCGTGATACAGGAGACGCCTCAAAAGACAATCCCCTCAATCAGGACGGAATCGGTGAGAACGAGATTCTCGTGGTAAGTTTCGGAACATCATTCAATGACAGCCGCGCAGAAGACATATACGGCATTGAGAAAGCAATCCAGGCCGCAAATCCTGGCTGGTCAGTGCGCCGCGCATTTACAGCGCAGATCATCATAAATCACGTTCAGGCACGTGAGAACGAAAAAATTGACAACATGGACCAGGCTCTCTCACGGGCAGTTGCCAACGGTGTGAAAAACCTGGTCATCCAGCCTACTCACCTTATGCACGGCGCCGAATACGACGAACTCTGCGAGGCATTGGAAAAATATGCTGACAGATTTGAGTCTCTGGCAGTTGCGGAACCTCTTCTTGGCGAAGTGGGAAAAAATGCCTCAGTTGTAAACGCTGACAAACAGGCGGTTGCAGTTGCAGTCACAAAGGCTGCCGTGGAAAGCGCAGGATTCAGTTCCGCCGCAGAGGCCGCAGATGCAGGAGTTGCATTCGTCCTCATGGGACACGGAACATCACACACTGCAAAAGTCAGTTACAGCCAGATGGCCACACAGATGGCGAAACTTTCTTACCGCAATGTCTTCATCGGTACAGTTGAAGGCGAACCGGAGGAGACAGCCTGTGAGGAAGTGATCGAGGCAGTTAAGGAAGCCGGTTACAGGAAGGTGATTCTCCGTCCGCTGATGGTGGTTGCCGGTGACCATGCGAACAATGACATGGCAGGCGATGATGAAGATTCATGGAAGTCCATGTTCCTTGCTTCACAAGCTTTTGACTCCGTTGAATGCCAGATTGAAGGCCTTGGAAGAATTCCTGAAGTCCAGGCCCTTTACATTGCACACACTGAGGCAGCCCTGAAAAAACTTGGATTCGGACTGGATGACGGTCTTTATCTCGCTTCATTCAATACGGACAGCTCAATGTTCCATGCAAGCGAAGCCACAAAGGGAAAAGGAACTTTAAGTGTTTTTGACGGAAAGATGATTTTTCACGTCTCACTTGCAAGCAAAAGCATCCTGAACCTTTATTCAGGAAAAGCAGAGGATGCCAAGACAGACGAGGCAAACTGGCTGCAGCCCACTGAAGATTCTGTGACCTATGAGGACGGGCTTACAGAGACTGTATACGGCTTTGACATTCCCGTCACAAAACTGAACGGAGAATTTGATCTTGCACTGATCGGGAAAAAAGGTGTCTGGTATGACCACAAAGTCTCAGTCACAGACATTGCGGAAAAACCCGGACTTGCTGAAGGCGATCATGAAGTTGCGGTACTGCTCTCAGGAGGCACAGGCAAAGTCAGGATCAATTCACCTGCCAGAGTGAAGGTTTCAGATGGCGTTGCAATGATGACAGTCGTGTGGACAAGCTCCAACTACGATTATATGATTGTTGACGGTGTAAAATACCTGAACCAGACTCCAGGATCAAAATCAACTTTTACATTTCCTGTGTCTGACACATCAAAACCTCTTGATGTGATCGCAAATACAACCGCGATGGGAAATCCTCACGAAATTGAGTATACAATTGGAATCATCTATTAAAAAAATTCTCAGTTCAATCACTCTTGTTCTGATTCTTTCGCTTTCTGCCTGCAGCAGGCAGGAAGTGTCAGAGCAGGAAAACCCAGAAATTGATTTCTCCGCGCTTGAGTTTACGGAAAGCACTGACATTTCCTACGCACAGCAGTTCTCAATCCATAAAACTTCCGATGCCCAGGACTCAGCTGATCCAAAGAATTCAGCCGGTTATTCCCTTGTGAGAATCAATGGGGAAAAACCGGTGCTTATTATAGAAGAAAACGCCCCTGTCCCGGGAAATATTCCCGCAGATTATTCGGTGCTGCAGAAACCGCTGGATAAAACTTATCTTGTCTCCACTTCCGTGATGGATTTTCTTATCAAACTTGATGTGCTGGACAAAGTGAAGTTTTCCGGGACAAAAAAAGACAGCTGGTATCTTTCCGAAGCAGTGCGGGCAATGGAGGAAGGTTCTCTTGTCTACGCGGGAAAATACAGTGCGCCGGACTACGAGATTCTTTACAGCAGCAGAGCGGATCTTTCAATCCAGAACACGATGATCTACCACAAGCCGGAAGTCAAGGAAAAACTTGAACAGCTGGGCATTCCTGTTATCGTGGAAAAATCCTCTTACGAAAAAAATCCTTTGGGAAAACTGGAATGGATAAAACTTTACGGCCTTCTTTTTGACAGAGAGAAAGAAGCGGAAGATTTCTTCAATGCCCGGATCCAGGAATTCTCCTCTTTGGAAAAATTCCGCAGCACTGAAAAAACAGTCGCATTCTTTTATGTGGCATCAAACGGTGCCGTAAATGTGCGTAAACCGGGAGACTACATTGCCGAATCCATTCAGATGGCCGGCGGAAGATATTTTCTTGAAGCCCCGGATCTGGAGGAAGACAGTGCCCTTTCCACCATGAACATGCAGTCAGAGGATTTCTACATCACTGCAAAAGACGCAGACATTCTTATCTACAATTCCACAATTGACGGAATGATCTCTGACAGAAGGCAGCTGCTTGAGAAGTATCCCCTGATCAAGGATTTCAAGGCTTTCAGGAACGGCAGTGTCTACTGCACTGACAGAACCTTTTTTCAGGAGACAACCGGCACTGTCGGCTTTATGCTTGATCTTAACAGGATCATGAATGGTGCTGACAATGAGGACAATCTTCAGTACCTTGTGAAAATCCGATGAAAAAGCGATACACCATTTCTTTTGCCGCAATTCTGATTCTTCTCTTTCTGCTGATTCTGGGCAATCTGCTTACAGGAAGCGTGCATGTGACACCGGGGGATCTTGCGGCACTTTTCTCACCCGGCGGCTCTGATGGAACAGTTGCCCGTGTTCTTCTGGACATAAGGCTTCCGCGGATTCTTGCGGCAGTGCTTCTGGGCGGGGCCCTTTCTGTCTCCGGCTTCCTGCTCCAGACATTTTTTGCCAATCCTATTGCAGGACCCTTTGTGCTGGGCATTTCTTCCGGTGCAAAACTCTGTGTCGCCATGACAATGATTTTCTTCCTCAACGCAGGCATCGCAATTTCCTCAATCGGCATGGTTGTCGCCGCATTTCTCGGTTCACTGCTTGCAATGACCATTGTGCTGGCCCTTTCTCTTAAAGTCAGGAACATGTCGGTTCTTGTGGTCTGCGGCATACTGATCGGCTATATCTGTTCAGCCGTAACCGACTTTTTCGTCACTTTCGCAAGTGATTCAAACATCGTGAACCTTCACAACTGGTCCCTGGGAAGTTTCTCGGGAACCGGCTGGAACGACATACTCATAATGTCAGTGCTGATTTCTGCTGTGCTGGTATTCTCAATCTTTCTTTCAAAACCCATCGGAGCATTCCAGCTTGGAGAAAACTACGCAAGAAACATGGGCGTAAACATCACTGCCCTCCGGATCGCACTGATAATTCTTTCTACACTTCTTGCAGGCTGCGTGACCGCTTTTGCCGGCCCCATAAGTTTTGTGGGCATTGCAGTTCCCCATCTGATAAAATCAATCACAAAAACTGCAAAACCTCTGGTGCTTATTCCCGGCTGCTTTCTGGGTGGCGGTGCCATCACACTTTTCTGCGACGGAATAGCAAGATCAGTTTTTGCGCCCACAGAACTGAGCATAAGCACAGTAACTGCTTTTTTCCTTGTGCCTGTGGTAATCTCCATGATGGTTCACAGAAAAGGAGGCGGTTCCGATGCTTGAAGCCAGAAATCTTTCTGTCGGTTATGGCAGGAAAATTCTTATAGACGGAATAAACTTCACTGTGGAGCCGGGCAGAATCCTCACTTTGATAGGACCCAACGGCTCAGGAAAATCCACAGTACTCAAGACAATCACAAAACAGCTTGAGACACTTGGCGGCTCAGTTTCTCTTGCAGGCAAGGATCTTTTCACGGAAAGAGAGGCCTTTGTTGCCCGCCATCTTTCCATGGTGATGACAGAGCGCATCCATCCTGAGATGATGACAGTGCGTGAGGTTGTTTCAACAGGCCGATATCCTTACACAGGACGTCTGGGAATTCTTTCGGAAGAAGACTGGAAGATCACTGACGAAGCCATGAGGACCGTACACTGCGAGGACATTGCAGACAGCAGCTTCAGTCAGATCAGTGACGGGCAGAGACAGAGAGTGATGCTTGCGCGGGCAATCTGTCAGGATACGGAGACAATTGTTCTTGATGAGCCGGTCACATTTCTTGACATGTACTACAAACTGGATTTTCTCAGGACAATAAAAAATCTTGCACAGAAGCAGAACAAGGCAATAATCATGTCTCTGCATGAACTGGATCTGGTGAAGAAAATCTCTGACAGCATTCTATGTCTTGACGGCACAAAGGTTGTGAAAGCCGGAACAGCTGACCAGATTTTTGCAGGCGGTTTTATCCAGAAGCTTTACGGAATCAGAGATGAGGAATTTGACCCGGAGACAGGAATGATGATCTGGGACTGCGCAAGGGATTGTAGTGGCGGCGGAGCCGTTGTGAAGCAGCCTGCTGCGAACAATGGAGGTGCGTCAGACACCGGAACCACGGAAAGCCCGACCCGTAAGGGATGCGCCCATAAAAAAACAAAAGTCATCATGGTTCAGGGCACAATGAGCAATGCAGGAAAAAGTCTTGTTGTCGCAGGTCTCTGCAGGATTTTCAGACAGGATGGCTACAGGGTTGCGCCTTTTAAATCCCAGAACATGGCTTTGAATTCCTATATCACCCGTGACGGTTTTGAGATGGGACGGGCTCAGGTAATGCAGGCGGAGGCGGCGGGCGTGGAACCCAGAGTGGAGATGAATCCCATTCTGCTGAAACCCACGACGGATTCAGGTTCTCAGGTGATTGTGAACGGTGAGGTCATCGGGAACATGCCAGCGCGGGAATACTTTGAGTACAAGAAACAGCTTGTCCCCGAGATTCTCAGGGCTTTTCACCGGCTTGAGGAAGATAACGACATAATTGTGATTGAAGGTGCCGGAAGTCCTGCTGAGATCAATCTCAGGAAAAACGACATTGTGAACATGGGTCTTGCGGAACTTGTGGACGCGCCAGTTCTTCTTGTGGGAGACATTGACCGGGGCGGAGTTTTTGCCCAGCTGCTTGGAACGGTCCAGCTTCTTGAAAAATCCGAGCGTGAAAGGATCAAAGGTCTTGTCATAAACAAATTCCGCGGTGACAAATCTCTTCTGGACAGCGGAATAAAAATGCTTGAGGACATGGGCGGGATTCCTGTCACCGGCGTCCTGCCTTACATGAAACTTTCCATTGATGACGAGGACAGCCTTTCCACACGCTTTGAAAATCACAGCGCAGGAATTGTGAACATAGGCGTCATAAAGCTGCCACGAATCTCAAACTTTACCGATATGAACGTTTTTGAGGAAATTGAAGGGGTCAGCCTGAATTACATAAAGTCTGCGGAACAGATTGCCGCAATGGACATGATCATTGTGCCGGGAAGCAAAAACACCATCAGTGATCTGAAGTGGATGCGGGAAAACGGCATGGAAGCCGCTGTGAAAAAGTTCAGTGAGCGCGGTATTGTCTTCGGAATCTGCGGCGGATACCAGATGCTTGGAAAGTGCATCCAGGATCCTTACGGTGTGGAGGAAGGCGGCTCGATCCGCGGTATGGAACTTCTTGATGTGGAGACAGTTCTTCTTAAGGAGAAGACACGGACTCAGACAGTGTGCAGTTCCGGAAAAGTGTCCGGCCCGCTGGAATGCCTTTCTGACAAAGCGGTAAGCGGCTACGAGATCCACATGGGAAAAACGCTGGCAGGAGATGTGCAGGCTTTTCCATGCGGTGCTTCCTGGGGAAATGTCTACGGTTCCTACATCCACGGATTTTTTGACGAAGGTGACATTGCTTTCTCTCTGTGCAGCAGAATCGCGGAGAAAAAAGGCCTTGAACTTACGGGAAAAACCTTTGACCACAGAGCCTTTAAGGAATCACAGTACAATCTTCTTGCGGAAGAGATGAGAAAGCATCTTGATATGGAGGCTGTTTATGGAATCCTGGAGCAGCAGGATAAAAGCCAACTGGGATAAGATTGCAAAACCCTTGGACAGTCTTGGAAAACTTGAGAGCCTTGTGGCAAAACTTGGCGAGATCCAGAAGACGGAGCATCCGGTCTGCAGCAGGAAATGTCTTGTGGTTCTGTGCTCTGACAACGGGATTGTTGAGGAAGGGATAAGCCAGTCGGACCAGAGTGTCACAAGAATCTGCGCTGAGAACATCGGGGCAGGCAGGACAACTGTGGGAATAATGGCTTCACATGTCGGCTGCCACATTTTTACCTATGATGTGGGCATAAACTGTGAAGCGGAACTGAAAAATGTGACAGACAGAAAAATCCGTGCAGGCACAAGAAACTTTCTTAAAGAAAAAGCGATGACCAGGGAAGAAGTTGAGAAAGCTTTTGCCCTTGGAAGAGAGATTGTTGCTGAGTGCAGGGACAGAGGTTTCCAGATCATCTGCACTGGTGAGATGGGCATTGGTAACACGACAACTTCTGCGGCTGTGGCGGCTTCACTGCTCAAAGTGGACGCAGAGGTAACGGCGGGGCGTGGTGCCGGTCTGAGTGACCAGGGGCTGGAACGCAAGATCCGGGTGATCAATGAAGCCATCGGGAAATACGGTCTGTACAATGCGGATCCGGTTTCTGTCCTTGAGGCTGTGGGCGGCTATGACCTTGCGGTTATGACAGGGATTTATCTTGCGGCCGCTGACTTTGACATGCCCATTGTACTGGACGGCGCGATCAGTGTTACGGCAGCCCTTGCAGCAGAGCGGATAAAGCCCGGAACAGCTGGTTATCTTATTCCGTCCCACCTGAGCCGCGAACCTCTTGGTGAACTTCTCTGCAGGGAACTTGGTTTTTCTCCCGTTCTTGATGCAGGCATGGCTTTAGGGGAAGGCACAGGCGCAGTACTTTTCCTTGGACTTCTGGAGACAGCCATAGAAGTTTACGAAAAAAGCGTTCCCTTTGCTGAATCAAATGTGGAACAGTACACGAGGTTCCAATGATTCACCTTGTCTACGGCGGAAGCGGGTCCGGAAAATCGGCCTTTGCGGAAAAAACTGTGATGGATCTGGACACGGAAAAAAGATTTTACCTTGCCACAATGAAGATTTTCGGTCAGGAAGGACTTGAGAAAGTCCGGCGGCACAAGGAACTCAGGGCGGGAAAAGGATTCATCACCCTTGAGCACGAGACCCTTGATGAGATTGATTCCATATGTGACACAGTGTCCGGATCAGATTCCACGGTGCTTCTTGAATGCATGTCAAATCTTGTGGCAAACGAGATGTTCCGTGATGAAGACATTGTTCCTGCTGAAAAAGTGACGGACAAAGTCTGCAGGGAAATTGGTGCCCTGGGGAATGCCTCCGGAAACCTTGTGATTGTAAGCAGCAATGTTTTTGAGGACGGACTGGATTATGACCCGACCACAGAAAAGTATATGGAAGCTTTGGGCGCAATAAATGCGGCTGTGGCGGACATTGCAGACAGGGTTACAGAAGTTGTCTGCGGGATTCCAGTTATAATAAAAAATGACTGCACTTCCACCGGGTACCCGACATAAAAATCGCGGTGCAACAAGTTGCAAGCAATTTTTCGTCAGGCCCCCGGCTCCGTTCCGTCATTTTTTTATCATCCTTGCTTTTAAGGAAAGGATTGTTGAAAAACGACGCTGGAGTCAGAGTGGCGCCGGCGTGTGAACCGGGGCTGTCTGAAAGCCAGGCCCAAACTTGAACAAAGCCGGCCCTCTGGCGGAAGCGGCGTTTTTCAGTAAAAGCATATATTACAGGAGGAAAAATGAAGACAGTTTTCAGAGCTTTTGCAGTGGCTTTCTCAATGTACTCAAAGATTCCAATGCCACGTTTTGAATGGGCCGGTAAAGACATGAAATATCATCTGTGTTTTTTCCCTGCTGTCGGAGCGCTTATCGGCGGCCTTGTGTTTCTCTGGAATCATCTCTGCACACTTTTACCTGTGACAGAACCGGCTTTCAGAATCCTTTTTGCAGTCTCAATCCCTCTGCTTGTTACAGGCGGATTCCATGTTGACGGTTTTATGGACACTATGGATGCCCTTCATTCATACCAGAGCAGGGAAAAGAAACTTGAGATACTGAAAGATCCTCACATCGGAGCCTTTGCGGTAATCAGTCTTGTCACCTATTTTCTTGCTGCCATCGGATCAGCCTTTGAGATAAAAACTTACGAGGCTTTGATCACAGTCTGTTTTTCTTTTGTGATCTCAAGGGCATTGAGCGGACTTTCTGTGATGATTTTTCCCAAGGCAAAAAAAGACGGCATGGCGGCAGTTGAAAGCAGGACCGAAGGCAGAAAGACTGTTGTAACTGTTCTTGCTTTGGAACTGGCTGCCGCAGGAGCCGCACTTGTTTACCTTACAGCCGGCAGAAGTCTGTGCGGGATTATTTCCCTCTGTGCTTTTGCCCTTTCTTTTGCATATTATTACTTTATGAGCAGAAAAAACTTCGGCGGAATCACCGGAGATCTGGCAGGATTTTTTGTGTGTGCAGGAGAACTTGCCTCTCTGACTGTCACTGCAGTCTGCTGCATCCTGGGGGTCTGACATGACACTGATAATCGGCGGTTCTTACCAGAACAAACTTGAATGGGCAGAATGCCGCTATGACAGAGAAAACATCTGGAACGATTTTCACCTTTTTGTGAAAGAAAGTCTTGGACAGGGAAAATCAGCGGAAGAGATAAAGACTGAGGTTGAGGAAAAAATCAGAGGCAATCAGGAACTTGTCATAATCAGTGATGAGACAGGCTGCGGCATTGTTCCTGTGGATAAAAATGACAGACACTGCAGGGAACTGACAGGCCGGCTTCTGTGTCTCATAGCGGAACAGGCGGAAAATGTCTTCAGAATCACCTGCGGAATCGCAAATGCGATAAAAACACCGATGAAGTAGTATGGAAGGTTAAAAAATACCGTCTGACTCCAGCGACATTTTTTAACCGGAAACTGGTATTTTATCAGTGCCTGCTTAAAAAGAGAAAGAAGGAAGACAGGGGCGGACTGGCAGCATTTTTATGGGAGATAAGAAAATTTTGACAATACAGCTTATAAGACATGGGAAAACCCAGGGGAATGTTGAAGGGCGTTTTGCAGGCGGAAGGACAGATGACCCACTCTGTGAAAAGGGGATTCTGGAACTGAAGGAATTCATTGCCCAAAAGCCCTATGAAAATTCTGAACAGATTTTTACAAGCCCGATGAGACGCTGCATTGAGACTGCAGAAATCATTTTCCCAGAGAAAAAATCAGAGTTTGTCACAATAGAAGAATTCAGGGAAATTGATTTCGGAATCCTTGAGAACAGGAACCACAAGGAACTTGACGGCAATCCTGAATACCAGGCATGGCTTGATTCCAACGGAAAAGGCGACATTCCCGGCGGAGAAAAATTCAGGGATTTCGGCAGAAGAACCATGGAAGGTGTAAAAAAAATGATCTCAATGGCAGAAACTGACAGACTGACCGCAGTGGTTCACGGCGGAACAATCATGGCAATAATTTCCGCTTTGCAAGGCGGCAGTTTTTACGATTACATGCCACAGAACGGCCGCGGATATATTTTTGAGCTTGATACCGTAAACATGAGAATCCTTGACCTGAGGAAAATCCAGTGACAGAACTGACTGCTTTCCAATGCCACCTTATTGCATTTCTCACCGGCTTTGTGCTGGACCTTCTGATCGGTGATCCTTACTGGCTGCCCCATCCGGTCCGTGCCATAGGAAGATGCATTTCTTTCTATGAAAAGCTGCTGATCGGAACAAGAGAAAATCCGAAAGAACTTTCACCGGACCAGAAAAGACACCGCGGAAGACTCATGGTTCTGCTTGTTGCCGCAACCACCGAATTTTTTGTTGTGCTGATTCTGATTGTTTCCGCAATCCTCTCTGAGAAAATCCATCCGCTGATCGGCATCGCTGTTGAATCAATAATGACTTTCCAGCTTCTCGCGACAAAATGCCTTAAAGTTGAGAGCATGAAAGTTTACCGGGAACTTAAGAAAGGAGACATTGCAGGAGCAAGAAAAGCTGTCTCAATGATTGTGGGCCGTGATACAGAAAATCTTTCCGACATTGAGGTTACAAAAGCCGCTGTTGAGACTGTCGCGGAGAACACTTCCGACGGAATAATCGCGCCCATGCTTTTTCTTGCTTTCGGTGGCCCGGTCGCCGGTTTTTTCTACAAATGCGTAAACACCATGGATTCAATGATCGGGTACAAAAACCAACGTTACATAGATTTCGGAAGATGTGCCGCAAAAACTGATGATGTGCTGAATTTCATTCCTGCCCGCCTAAGTGCATTGCTCATGATCTTTTTCTGCCTTTTTGCGGGACGAAACTTTTCCGCATCAGAGGCGGCAAGGATTTTCCGCCGTGACAGACTTAAGCACGAAAGCCCGAATTCTGCACACACAGAAAGTGTATGCGCAGGCGCACTCAGAATCCAGCTTGCAGGCCCCGCAATGTATGAAGGAAAGATTGAGAAAAAAGATTTTCTTGGAGATCCGCTCCGGACCGTTGAATACAGAGACATAAAGCGGGCAAATGTGCTTTCCTACGGGACTGCCTTCTCCTGTGTGATTCTGTGCAGTCTTATCATCATCGCATTCAGTTCCGCAGTCCGGGCTTTGGGATAAAGGAAAGATTTTATGCACGGCGGTGATATTTATTCTTCAGAGATTAAACATGATTTTTCGGTGAATATAAATCCCTTCGGATTTTTCTCCCGACTTTCCGCTTTTTTACACAGAGATGCTTCTGTCCTGAAAAATTATCCTGACCTTAAATCAGATCAGCTGAGAAAGTCCCTGGGAAAAAAATACGGAGTCAATCCTTCACGCATTGTCGTGGGTAACGGCGCTTCCGAAATCATCCTTGCCGCAGTCAGAGCAGTGAATCCCAAAAAAGCACTGGTGATCTCCCCATGTTTCTCAGGGTATCTTCACGCATTGTCCTCAGTTTCTGCGGACGGAACAAAAGGTATTAAACCAATCTTTTTTCCGCTGGAAGAAAGTGAAGATTTCGCGCTGACAGAGACAAAGATTGCCCAACTTTCTGAACTGATTGCCGAAGAAAAACCGGACATGCTTTTTCTATGCAATCCGAACAATCCAAATGGCAAAGTCTGTCAGAAAGATTCTGTTGCCCACTTGGTGGCTCTTTGCAGAGACACAGAAACTGCTGTGCTTCTTGATGAATGTTTCATGGAGCTGAGCGGAAAAAGTGAGACATGCAGCCTGACCTTTGATGATGGAATTTACCCGCATCTGATGATTGTGAATGCTTTTACAAAAACTTATGCGGTTCCGGGCCTGAGACTTGGATACTGTTTCTGCGGTTCGGAAAAACTTGCGGAAAGAATCTGGCGGCAGCTTCCTGAATGGAATGTTTCTTCACCTGCCCAGAAAATCGGCATCAGACTTCTTGAAAAAAGTTCGTCAATTCCGCGGGATGCTTATAAAATCTCTGTCCAGCGCAGATTTCTTGCAGAAAGACTTTCAGCAATGGGGCTTAAAGTTTATCCATCGGACTCAAATTTTCTTCTGTTCCGTAGTGAGAAAAAAATCAATATCAAAGAAAAACTGCTGGAAAAAAAGATTCTTATACGCGACTGCAGCGATTATGTGAACCTTGGTGAAGGTTTTTACAGAATTGCAGTCAGGACTCACAGAGAAAACAGAATCCTTATCAAAGCATTGGAAAAAATCCTGGAGAAAAACTGATATGGAAAAAATTGAATTCGTACTTCCTTCCGAGATTGAGAAAAGAAGTTTTCAGATTATTGAAAGCGAGCTGGCAGAACGTGGAATCTTTATTCCTGCTGAGCAGAAGCCGGTGACAATGCGTGTGATTCATGCAAGTGCGGACTTTGATTATGCGGAGACAATGCAGTATTCCGACAATGCCATAGAAACTGCCGAGAATCTTATTCTTTCCGGCGCCCACATTGTCACCGACACAAACATGGCAAAAGCGGGAATCAATAAGAAGGTGCTGGAAAAGTTCGGCGGTGAGGTGCACTGTTTCATGGCTGATGAAGATGTTGCGGAAGAGGCAAAACGCAGGCAGGTAACAAGAGCAGCAGTCAGCATGGAACGCGCCGCCAGACTTGGGAAACCTGTGATTTTTGCCCTTGGTAACGCTCCGACTGCAATGATCAGTCTTTACGAAATGATGGAGAGAAAGGAATATGTTCCGCCTTTTGTGATCGGTGTGCCGGTAGGCTTTGTGAACGTGGTCGCGGCCAAAGAACTTTTTCTTGCTTCAGAAGTTCCCTACATCATCAACAGAGGACGCAAAGGTGGAAGCAACATTGCCGCCGCAATCTGCAATGCCCTGCTTTATGAGCTTGGAGGCCGCAGTTGAGATTCGGCTTTACCACAGGAAGCTGTGCCGCGGCAGGTGCAAAAGCCGCAGTTTTCATGCTTCTTTCAGGCACAGAAAAAACTTCCATCAGAATCATGACATCGAAAGGCATTGAATTCAACGCAGAGATTGTTGACATCCACCGGTCAGAGGATTCAGTTAGTTGCGCGGTGATTAAAGACGGCGGCGATGATCCTGATGTGACTACTGGTGCCCACATTGTCTCCACAGTCTCTGTCCTGAGCGAAAAAAACAGTGACAGTAAAGCCACAGTGAAAATTCAGGGCGGCTTTGGCGTGGGCAGAGTGACAAAGCCGGGACTTGACCAGAAACCCGGTGAATACGCGATCAACAGAGTCCCGCGACAGATGATTGAGAAAGAAGTTCTTGAAGTCTGTGACATCTTTGATTTTCACGGTGACATTCTTGTGGAGATCTCTGTACCCGAAGGCCTTGAACTTGCCGGAAAAACTTTCAATCCCAGGCTCGGCATTGAGGGCGGCATCTCCATTCTTGGTACCAGCGGAATTGTTGAGCCCATGAGTTCGCAGGCTGTTCTGGCCACAATTAAAGTTGAGCTGAACCAGCACAGGGCTCTTGGCAGAAAAACTGCTGCCGTTACTCCGGGAAATTACGGTCAGGAATTCATGCTGAGAACCTACGGCTATGATCTGGACAGAAGCGTGAAATGTTCAAACTTTATCGGGGATGCTGTGGACATGTGCTGTCAGCTGGGTTTTGAGAAACTCCTGATTACAGGACACATCGGCAAACTGATAAAAGTTTCCGGCGGGATAATGAACACACACTCAAAGGAAGGCGACTGCAGAATGGAACTGCTCTCTGCCTCCGCAATAAGAAGCGGCTGTTCCCTCGAATGCGCAAAAAAAATCCTTCAGTGTGCAACAACGGAAGAAGCTGTTATGATTCTGACAGAAGAAAACAGGCTTTCTGAGACAATGGCCGATGTTCTGGAGCGGATAATGTTTTTTCTGAACAGACGCGGCGGCGGAAATCTGGAGATCGGCTGCATGGTTTACAGCAGTCAGCACGGACTTCTTGCGAAAACTGACAATGCGGAAGATCTGCTTATGCAGTGCAGATAATCAAGGTGGAAAGATGGTATATTTTGTCGGGGCAGGCTGCGGTGCTGCTGATCTGATCACAGTAAGAGGAATGAGACTTCTGCAGAAAGCAGACACAATCATCTATGCAGGTTCACTGGTGAATCCTGAACTTCTGGAATATGCGAAAGATTCCTGCAGGATTTTCAACAGCGCGACAATGACTCTTGAGGAAGTTGTGGAACAGATAAAGGCCGCTGAAAAAACCGGTTTTGTTACAGTAAGGCTTCATACAGGAGATCCCAGCATTTATGGTGCCGTAAGGGAACAGATGGATCTTCTTGATGAACTGGGCATTAAATACGAAAGCTGCCCCGGAGTAAGCGCCTGTTTCGGTGCGGCCTCCAGTCTGAACCTTGAATTCACACTGCCCGAAGTCTCACAGTCTTTAATCATCACCAGAATGGAAGGAAAAACTTCCGTCCCGGAGAAAGAATCGATACAGAGCTTTGCGTCACATAACGCGACAATGGCGGTCTATCTCAGCGCAGGAATGCTGGACAGACTTTCGGAACGGCTTGTTGAAGGCGGCTACAGACCGGAGACTCCCGCAGTCCTTATCTACAAGGCCACATGGCCGGAAGAGAAAAGTTTTTCCTGCACTGTAGAAACTTTGGCAGAAACAGGCGCAGTTAACAACATAACAAAGACGGCGCTGGTTCTTGTTGGCGATGTGCTCACTCATTCCCGCTATGCAAAATCCCGGCTTTATGCAGCCGATTTTGAGACTGAATTCAGAAAGATAAAGAAATGAAAAGCCGAACAGTTTCCATCATAAAAACCTGTTTTTTCACGGAAAAAGCGGAAAACCTTTTTGAAAAACTTTCCTCATCCCTACCGGACATTGTGTTTATGCCCTGTGAAAGCGAAGACAGAGAGAATCTTTCTCTATGGACACAGAAAGCCTTTGAGAAATCTCTGCCACTTCTTTTCATCTGTGCAGCAGGAATTGCCACAAGGTTCATCGCGCCCTTCGTAAAAGACAAATTCGCTGACAGTCCGGTTCTTGTGATGGACGAAGCCGGCCGGTTCATCATCCCGATTCTTTCCGGGCATTTAGGCAATGCCAACAGCATTGCGCACATGATTTCAAAAGCTGTGGGAGCAGAACCGGTGATCACAACCGGCACCGACGTGAACCGCAGATTCAGCATTGATGATTTTGCAAAGACAAACGGATTCAGGATAATCAACAGGGAAGGAATAAAGAAAGTTTCGGCAAAACTTCTTGGCGGTGGAAAAATCACTGTTTATGTTGAGGACAGAATTGCAGTTGAGGACAGAAACATTCCCGAAGAGCTGATTTTAGTTGATGAAGCCGCAGAAGCAGAAGTTGTGGTCACAGAAAATGTGCTCAGCGAAGACAGGATGAACCCTGAAAAGGGAAAGAGGTTTCTTATGAATCTTGTGCCGAAAAAATACTGTCTTGGAATGGGCTGCAGGAAGGGAAAAGATTTTGACCATCTTAAGGATTTTGCGGCGGCGGTTCTGGCAGAGAAACTTGGTTCTGACTTAAAGGACAGCGTTTTTTCACTTGCTTCCATTGATCTTAAGGGCAGGGAACAGGGACTTATGGAACTTTCACATTTTCTTCATGTGCCTTTTGTGACATTCTCCGCAGATGAGCTGGACAATGCGGAAGGTGATTTCTCAGAATCCGCTTTTGTAAAAGAGACCACCGGAGTCTCAAACGTCTGCGAGAGAGCCGCAGTCTTAAGCGCAGGTTCCGGTGGAAAAATCATCATAAAAAAAACTGCGGACAATGGAATGACACTTTCTGTTGCGGAAAAAATCCCGGTGATCAGAACCTGGTCAAAAAATCTGTCAGGAGATATCAGATGAGCGGAAAAATCTTTATTGTGGGCATCGGTCCCGGCAGTTACGAGAAAATGACTCTGGAAGCAGTCCATGCTCTTGAAGCCAGTGACGAAATAATCGGATACACGGTCTACACGGATCTGCTTAAACCTCACTTTCCTGGAAAAGTTTTTGAATCCACGCCGATGAAACAGGAGATTGAGCGTTGCCGGCTGTGTTTTGAACGCGCCCTTTCCGGCCGGACTGTAAGCCTTGTCTGCAGCGGAGATCCCGGTGTTTACGGAATGGCTTCCCCAATGTTCCAGCTGCGGAAGGAGAACAGCGAATACAGCACCGTGGAACTTTGCGTAATCCCGGGAGTTACTGCCGCCACCAGCGGTTCCGCAGTACTGGGCGCTCCACTTAACCACGATTTCTGCGTGATCAGCCTGAGCGATCTTCTTACACCCTGGGAAACAATCGAAAAAAGACTGGTTGCGGCGGTTCAGGGTGATTTTGCCCTTGCGATATACAATCCTTCAAGCAGAAAACGGAGTGATTATCTTGCCAAGGCCTGCAGAATCATGATTGAAGCCGGTGCAGACAGAGACAGAGCCTGTGGATTCGTGAGAAACATCGGCCGTGATGGAACAGAAGTCTGTGTATGCACTCTCTCTGAACTGGCGGAAAAAGAAGTGGACATGTTCACCACTGTCTTCGTCGGGAATTCCCGGAGTGAGATTATTTTTTCAGCGCAGAACCAGCCGGTTCTCCTTACACCACGCGGGTATAAAATATGAAGAAAGTTCTTGTTTTCGGCGGCACCACAGAAGGCAGAAAAATTGCGGAGACACTTTCAGCCGCCAATATCTGTGTCCATGTTTCTGTTGCAACGGATTACGGCCGGCAGGTCATGAGAGAAAACGAGAACCTGAGGATTCTTGAGGGACGTCTTGATGTGGCTTCAATGCAGGATCTTCATGCAGAGAACAGATATGACGCGGTGATTGATGCAACCCATCCTTTTGCCACCGCAGTCTCAGAGAACATAAAGCAGAGTTTTGCAGGAACAGTCCCCCTGATACGCTTTGAGCGCAACGTTCAGGATGCAGAAAATGTGGCAGCGGCAGAAACTGAGGAATCTGGAGAACTTTTATTTGCTGACAGTGCAGAACAATGCAGGGAACTTCTGCTTAAGACACAGGGCAGGATTCTTCTTACCACAGGGAGCAAAGACCTGAATGTGTTCTGCAGAGACGGATCCCTTAGGGAAAGGATTGTCGCCCGTGTTCTTCCCGGCATTGAAAGCATCAGACTCTGTCTGGAAAGCGGACTGGAAGGAAAGCAGATCATTGCAATGCAGGGTCCTTTCTCAAAGAAAATGAATATTGCGCAGATTGAGGATTACGGAATCTCAGTTCTGGTGACAAAAGAAAGCGGAAAAACCGGCGGCACGGACACAAAGATTCAGGCAGCCTTGGGAAAGGGAATAAAATGTATTGTCATAAAAAATCCGGCTCTTCATAAAGCGGATTCATCAGCAGAAAAAAACTGTTTTTCCGTGAATTCCTTTGACCAGTTCTTCACATGCCTTGAAAGCATTTTAGACACACCCGTAAAGCCAGTTGCAGACATCTGCGTAAACCTCATAGGAATCGGGATGGGCAGTGCAAAGAACATGACAGTTGAGGCCGCCGAGACAATCAGCACTGCGGACATTCTTTTCGGTGCGGAAAGAATGCTCTGCGCCATCAATGGAATCAGCACAAAAGCGGAAAAATATCCCTATTATCTTGCGAAAGACATTGTTCCCGTCCTGAATGATCTTATAAAAAGCGGGCGGCCTCCAGAAAATGTCTGTGTGCTTTTCAGCGGTGACACAGGTTTTTTCAGCGGGGCCGCAAAACTCTCAGAAGTACTCCGTAACCTGGAAAAAATCAGCATAAACATTCTGCCGGGAATTTCCTCAATGTCATACCTTTCTGCAAAAACCGGCATAAGTTATCAGGATGCGGAGATAATCAGCCTTCATGGTACGGAAGAAAATGTCTGGCTTCCAAAGCTCAGTGCAGCACTTTCTGAAGGCAGAAAAATCTTTCTGCTTACCTCCGGTGTGAAGGACGTGCATAAAACCGGGAAACTGATTCAGGACTTCAATAAAAACGCGGACCGCAGATATAAAATTGCAGTGGGCTTTCAGCTTTCATATGGAAACGAAAGTGTCAGAATTATTGATCCGGAAGACTGTCTTTCCTTTACAGAAGAAGGACTTTATTCCATTTTGCTCTGGACGGAATGAACTATGGCAGAGAAAATTACACAGATTACACACGGCATCAAAGACGAGGAATTCATCAGGGACGAAGTTCCCATGACAAAGGAAGAAGTGCGGGAAATCTCAATCTGCAAACTGAGACTTTCTGAAAACGCAGTTTTTTATGATGTGGGAAGCGGAACAGGCTCCGTTGCGGTTGAGACGGCTCTTCTTTCCAGAAACATCAGAGTTTTTGCCATAGAGACAGATCCCGATGCGGTGGCTCTGATCAGAAAGAACAGGGGAAAATTCGGTGCAGAAAACATTGAGATAATTGAAGGCAGGGCACCGGATGCCTTTGAGAGACTTCCGGCTCCGACACACGCCTTTATCGGTGGCACAAAAGGCAGCCTGAAAAGCATTCTTTCCGCCCTCAGGGAAAAAAATCCCCGAATGCGGGTTGTCATGAATGCGGTAACTCTTGAGTCCGTTTCCCAGATGACAGAGGCACTGAAAGATTTTCCCATCACCGATGATGAAATTGTCCAGGTTTCCATAAGCAGGTCACGGAAAATCGGGAATTATCACATGATGCAGGCAAACAATCCGGTTTTTGTCTTTTCATTCACTTTTGCAGAATCTATTCTGTGCAATAATAAATAGAAAACACAACTCCACTTTCGCCGAGCCTGACAAAAAAAACGCGGTGCAACAAATTGCAAGCCTTTTTTTTGTCAGCGCTTCGGCTCCGTTCCCGTTGTTTTTTCTATTTCTTGTATAAAACACAAAACTTGGCATTCAGACCCAAAAGGAAAAAAACGATGAAAGTTCCAAGAATCATTATGGCGGCTCCCAGAAGCGGCAGCGGGAAAACAGTTCTTACAGTCTCGCTTATGCGTGCCCTTTCACAGATGGGGAAAAAAGTTTCTGCCTTCAAATGCGGTCCTGATTACATCGATCCCATGTACCACAGAAAAGTTCTCGGTCTTGATTCCCGCAATCTGGACCTTTTTTTCACCGACGAGAACACCACCCGCGGACTTTTTCTAAGGGACAATGATGCTGACATCTCGGTGATTGAGGGAGTGATGGGCCTTTATGACGGAATCGGCGGCGTAACGGACCAGGCATCAACTTATCATCTTGCACAGACACTTGCAGCCCCGGTCATTCTGATTCTGGACGCAAAGGGCATGAGCCGCTCCGTGATTGCGGAAACTGCAGGTTTTCTTTCAATGGATGAGGCCGGACTGATAAAAGGTCTGATCCTCAACAACATGAGCGCGGCGGTCTATGAAAGTCTGAAACCGGTTATCGAAGAAAAATGCCGGATTCCGGTTCTGGGTTTTTTTCCGAAGCTGAAGGAATGTGACATCAGTTCCCGTTATCTGGGGCTTTCTCTTCCCGGGGAAATATCTGACCTGAAGACAAAAATAGACACTGCTGCCTTTGAACTCTCAAAAACCGTGGACATCCAGAAGATTCTTCAGATTGCTGACAGTGCGGAAGAGATCGAGTCCTCTTTTGTGTTCCCTGAAAAACAGAAGGCCGTCACACGGATTGCCGTTGCAGAAGATGAGGCCTTTAACTTTTACTACAGGGACAATCTTGATCTTCTTGAGAACCTTGGTGCCCGACTTGTGTATTTCTCACCGGTTCATGACAGAAAACTTCCTGAGAACATAGGCGGACTCCTGCTGGGTGGCGGCTATCCTGAACTCTGTGCTGAGCAGCTGGCAGGAAACCGGACAATGATTGAGTCCATAAAAGAAGCGGTGAACAAAGGGCTTCCACTCTGGGCAGAATGCGGAGGTTTCATTTATCTGCACCAGATTCTTGAGGCGGGAGACTGCGGAAAGCGCCATGATCTCTGCGGCATAATCAGCGGAAAGTGTGTGCAGACTTCAAGACTTGTCAGATTCGGTTACGTTTCACTGAAGGAACTTGGCGTAAAAGCACACGAATTCCATTATTTTGACAGCGACAACAACGGCTGTCTCTGCACTGCTGAGAAACCTTACACCAAAAAGCAGTGGCAGTGCGGACACAGCATAAACGGCGGATTCCAGGGTTTTCCCCATCTTTACTATCCGTCAAACATTGCTTTCGCAGAGAAAATCGTGGAGACATGCAGGAAGTACAGACCTTTGACAGGTGAGCCGTCCGCGCCTGTGTCAAAGAACTACAGCTTTTTCCAGAACACAAAGTGCGAGATGTTCCCCTGTCACAAAACCGAGGACCCTGACAGTTTCAACTGTCTTTTCTGCTACTGCCCGCTGTTCTTTCTCGGTGACAGATGCGGCGGAAACTTCACATACAATGATAAAGGGCGGAAATCCTGCATCAACTGCACCATTCCCCACAGAAAGGAGAACTATGCCATGATAAACGCCAGACTGAAGGAATCCTTCTTCTGATTTTGCGCGATTATCAGCTGGGGGGCGTTGGGGGCCGCACATCAGCCGGTAGGCGCGCATAAGCCCCCGCCCACCCCGCAATCCGCATCCGCTAGCTTTCAAAAAGCTTTTTGATCCTGTGGACAACCTGGTTTGTGTTGCCCTCTTCCACAACAAAATCGTATCTGCCGGGAACAGTCCCGAAGGTGACAGTCTTATCCACCCCAAGATTCCGTTTCAGATACATGATCATGTTGTTCCGTGTTGCAGCCTTGTTGTAGATCTTTATGTATGAATAACCGGGATAATCATTGGATCTGTACTTGAGAACCTTAAGTCTTTCAGTAATCCCGGCACTTTCAAGCAGCGCATAGATTTTTTCAGTCTCCCCATCAGGATTGATCAGCATGAAATAAATCACCTCCTCATCAGGCACCGGTCTTTTAATGTAGTTCCTGTAAGGAGAGCGCCGCAGTTCCTCAACAAGCCGCCTCTGAATCTCATTCTGGAAATCCTGATAATAAATCAGAAGTGTGTCATCAATCACAATGTTTGCGAAACTGTGAATTCCGTGTTTATTGAACACTTCCATCACCATGTTCTTCTCATCCTGTGTCATCGGGATTTTCTCAAGATAACGCTTCTGCTGGGTGTCATAAAGAACCGCGCCGTCCATGGCAATCACCGGAAGCTTCAGTCTGATTCCCTGCATCGGCACAAGAATTGAGGCAGGAGGACGCATTGTGGAAAGTGTGAAATTCAGACCCTGGTCAATCATTCTGTTTAGCTCGACCTTGCAGTAATCATTGATGTGGTAGTCTTTGTTGAGAAGCGTGTCATCAAGCCCGGAGATAAACAGCGTTTCCCTGTTTTTTCTGTGGGGAAGCCTGAAAAGATTCACACCCACACCGATCACAATTCCGATCATTGTGTCCAGAAAACGGTTCCATGTAAAAAGGTAGGGATTCTGGTCGGAAAGATGGATGACAACAATGCTCAGAAACACAACGCAGGAAAAATAGGAAGCCTGCTTTTTTTTGAGTACCACTGTTGTCCAGAGAACAGGAATCAGAGTTGCGGAAATAAGCAGGGCATTGAAAACATATGTGAATTTCTCGCTTAACCCGAAATGAGTCCTTACGAAAATTGCCACAAGCAGGACAGCCAGCCCGAAAAAAGCTCCGATGACCGTACCGATGATCCGCTGAACCGCGTTCTGCTTTGTTGTGGAAATGTAAGCCTGCATGCACCACAGGGCCGAAAGCTGACTGTAGAACACAATTCCCTGCTCGCCCCGGAAAACCTGAAACACATAGCACAGAGCCACCGCTGCCGCGGACTTGATTATCCGGAGACCTACGGGAGGAAGCTGGATTTTTCTTTCCTTCATTTTTCAATCAGATTGGGATTGATAAAGAAAACCGTCTCGTGTTCAGTGATCATGGGGGATTCTTTAGCAAAGAAAACGATACCTTCTGCGGGAGAGACAATCTCTTCCTTTACTTCTGCAGTAAGGGGATCAAGAATTGTCCCGAGAACTGTGCCTTTTGACACTTCGTCTCCCGCGCCTGCCAGCGCTTTGAAAAGACCGCCTGCGGAAGCCGAGACTGTAAGGAATTTTTCTTCTTTTACCAGCTGACTTGCATAACCCACCGGCGGACGTGCATAGATAAAGTTGAATGCACCCAGAAAGCGGAGAACAGCATTTACCGCTGTCATCGCACTTTCCTCATCAATGTGGTTTGTTGCCTTTGTGTAGACACTGAACGCCTCTGTCTCAAAAACCTGCCAGTTGTAGTTCAGGGTTGTTGTATCAATGGGCGCAGGCTCCCGGACCAGAACATAGGGCAGTCCGAATTCCTTCGCAAGTTCGGGACTCTGGTAACCGGTGTTCATAAGGCGCACATGGGGAACAAAGTTTCCTGAAAGATAGAAACTGGCAAACTGGATTCCGTACTGGTAATCCCGCACTTTCTCGAAAACGGCGGCGGCAATCCTCTGTGTGGTCTCACCCAGACTGTAGCCGGGGAACATTCTGTTTATGTCTGTGTTGTCCACTGGCCAGAATCTTTTTCCGATGTTCATTGAAAAAGGATTGATACATGGAACAATAAGAAATTCATTGTCATCGGCAAGAAGCCCTTTTGCCTCCATTTCCTTGAATCTTTTTATAAGCAGTGCGGCCACATACATCTGCTGGATCTCGTTACCGCGGAGACCTGCAACAAAACAGGCGGTTTTCTTTCCGTGACCGAATCTGTAACCTTTTACCGCAATCTCTTCCCTGTATGGTGTCTTGAATTTGAATATCACTTCTTCCCGCATTTTTTTTCCTGCCTTTTCATTCGCCTAAAATTCTTGCAATAAGAGAACCTTCGTAAACAATGGGATATTCCCGGATTGTAAACAGAAGCCCGTTCACAGAACTTACAAGAGTTTCCAGAACTTCGCCGGTAAGCGGATTGATGATTTTTCCGATCTCATCACCTTCCGAAATTTTTTCGCTGTGTTTTGCTGTCGGAAGAAAAACTCCGCTTTCATTTGCATTCACAAAAGAAACTTTCTCATCCCTGCTGATGATCGGCTCCCGGACTTCAGGAGCCTCTCCTTTCCAGATTCCCATATCGCTCATCAGGTTGATTATTCCGTCAGTAAGCTGCTGGCCGTAACTTTCGGTGATGCGCATTCCTACGCCCATCTCCACAACAAGACAGGGAGTTCCTGCGGTGTTGAGTGAATAGGCCAGAGTTCCTTCAAGAACTGTGGCATTTGAATGAATCCAGATAAAATCCGTGTTGACCAGTTTTGCCATAGGGACCAGAGTCTCCTGTGAAATCTCATTGATGCGGACCTGGGGAATCTCGCGGAGGAAAATGTTTGATGCGTGAATGTCAATTACCACATCGGCACCGGAAATGTCCTCAATGATTTTCGCAGCCGTGTATTCCGCAAAAGTTCCGTTCTCGTTTCCGGGGAAAATCCTGTTCATGTCAAGGTCAAACTGGGGAATGCCACGTGTCATGGAGTTCACACCAAGGGGATTCAGCGCAGGATAAACTTCCAGGATGCCGTCAAGGTTTTCCGGCTCACGGTTGACGCGGCGGATCAGTTCCCAGCACACATACTGTCCCTCAAGCTCATCACCATGAGTTCCGGAAACAATGCAGATCCGCTTTTTACTCTTTCCGTTCTTTATCACCTGTTTCTGAATCAGAAACTTTTCATTTACCGGCATCTGTGCCGATGTCACTGTCTTTATCATCTTCAAATCCTTTATCACTGTCTTCCATAATTGTCATTCTGAGTTCTGCAGGAACATTGCCCAGGAACGACAATCCATCTACATCTGCTGCTGCTGATTTTTCAGCTTCAGTTTTTCTATCTGTTCCTTCAGACTGAGATTCTCCTCCGGGAAAATCTGTATTGAGTCTGATATGTCCCCCGGTCCAGGATTCCTATGGAATTCCTTCTCCTTGGTTTTTACAAACACTGTCATCTCCTGATCAGCCATTCCTCTGAAAATCCCGCCGTCCACCTTGCAGTCAAGGTAATCCCTTCCGCCTGCAAGAGAGACATAAGTGTCGTCAACCATTCTGTTGCGTGTGCAGTCCGCACCGAACCAGCGTCCCTGCATTGCAAGACCTTTGTCCTGAACATAGTTCTCATCGGGAACAAAAAATTCCGCCCATGCATGAGTTGAACCTTCTCCTTTGCTTGTGCCTGCAACATACCGTGCAGGAATTCCTGCCTCACGGCAGAGAGAACAGAAAACATGTGAATAATCCTGACACACGCCTTTTCCTGCGGTGAATGCTTCCTCCGCTGTTGTACGCACTGTTGTGGAGCCACGCACATATTCGATTTTTTCGTGAACCCCATTCATAAGGATCTCTGCAGCAAGAGGAATGTCCCTGCTACTGATTTTCCGCGCCTCAACCGGATTCTCAAGGATGCTTCCTCTGAAAAGAGAATGCAGAAACTCTCTCATTTCCACGTTTGCTCTCGTGAGCGGCGTATTGTATTTGTAAAAGGGCTGGCACAGTTCCCGGCACCCGTTCTTCCTGTCAACAATCACGCTGGCAGTGGAATGGAAAATGAATTCACTGTGCGGCAGATCTATCCTGCCCTGATAGGCCGTGTTCCCGAAAATGTCCCTGGAAGTCACCAGAGGAGTTTCAGGACTAACCGTAAGATTTCTGGAAATGACAGTCTGACCGTCTCTTGAAACCGGAACACAGCGCAGAAGAAAATAATGGTCCGTTACCGGGGATGAGAACCTGAGACTTGTGGTGTAATCAATTTCCAGAATTGTCATTGCTCTTGTTTTCCACTTAATGATTTCCCGGAGGGATTTTACGCTGCCGCATCAATCTTTATGAACAGACTGTCAATCAGCTGCAGCAGAATCATTTTGTCCGCGTTGTCCAGGAAGTCACTGTTCTCACAAAGCTCGCCGCACACTTTCTGCAATGCGATCCTGTCACAGTTTATGTCAGTCCGCTCAATTGAATGAGTCAGCCTTCTGCATTCAAAATTCACTCTGTCTTCGTTCATGTCCAGACGGAGATACATGTCAAGGCGCTCAAGAGTAAGTCCCGTAAGCAGAATGTGTCTTACATTGTGGTCAGTTATTGAATCGAAAACCTGACCTTTGAAGGCCATAATGTTGTCGATCACTTTCTGAAAAATCAAAGCCGGTGTCTCACTGAACTGTGCGTCTTCCATCCGCCGCAGTGCAAGCTCAATGTAACTGAGCGCATCACTCCCGATTGTCTCACGCAGCATGATCGCATTGTCATAAGAGCGGGTCATGCTTGAGATGATTGAACTGGGATAATCCCTGTCAAAAGCATAACGGGTGCAGAAATCAGAAAGAGAAGTGAAGCCGTTGAAAATGTCCAGATCATTGCAGTACTTTGCAAAATCAAAATGGGAATCCAGCTGGGAATCATAAACGTTCATGAAAATCTTGAGCGTTGTCAGAACCCGTTCAGTGTAACGTCCAAGCCAATAGATTGAATCCACCTGCTTAAGTGTAAGAGGCACGGCAGCCGTCCTCACTGTGTTTATTTCTCTAATATCCATGTGTCTTTAAATCCTCCGCCCTGTGATGAATTGACTACAAAACTTGCCGGGTTCCTTGAGAAGCGGGTAAGTCCGCTCGGCCAGACCTGACATGTCTTCCCGCTTAATACAAAGGCCCGCAGGTCCGCTTTGCGCCAGACTTTCTGACCTTCATCCATTATCTCAAGATCCTTGAAATCTATTACTTCCTGGGCAATCCAGCGTCTTGGCTGCTCTCTGATCAGTGCTTCCATCTCCGCAAGTTTTTCCGCACTCAGATCCCTTCCGAAAACAACGCCGTATCCGCCGGCTTCCGCCACATCCTTGATTACAAGAGTCTTCAGGTTTGCAAGCACATATTTCCTGTCTTCCTCGTAAAAAGGCAGATATGTGGGCGCATTGTTCAGGATCGGTTCCTCGCCAAGGTAATACTTCACCATCTTCGGGACAAAGTAATAGATCCCCTTGTCATCAGCCACACCGTTTCCGGGAGCGTTCAGCAATGCAACATTACCTGCCCTGTAGGCGCTCATTACCCCCGGAATCCCGATCAGTGACTCAGGAACAAAGGTCAGCGGATCAAGGTATTCGTCAGAGATTCTCCGATAAATGGCACCGACTTTTTCTCTGCCGTTCAATGTCTTGCAGTAAACCACATTGTTCTCAACAAAAAGATCCTCCGGCTGGCACAAAACACTGCCAGTCTGTTCCGCAAGATAGGCATGCTCAAAATATGCCGCGTTGTATCGTCCGGGAGTAAACACAACATTGATTCCGCCGCAGTTCATGTCATCCATGACATCACGCAGAAGGGTTCCGTAATTGCGGTTGTCAACCACGTGATTGTTCACAAAGGTCTGAGGCGAACATTTTCTTTCAAGACCGCGGGCAATAAGCGGATAGGAGGCACCGCTTGGAATGCGGAGATTGTCCTCAAGGATGAACCAGCTGTCGTCCTTTGCCTGGACCAGATCAATGCCTGAGATATGGGAATAGATTCCGTGAGGCGGAGTAATGCCTTCAACCTGGGCAAGATAGCCTGATGAAGAGAAGACAAAATCTTCGGGCACAACTCCGTCGGCAATAATCTGTTTTTTGGAATAAATGTCTGCAAGAAAAAGATTAAGTGCTGTCACCCGCTGGACAAGACCTCGGCTCAGGCTATCCCAGTCTTCGGCAGAAATTACGCGCGGAATGGGATCATAGGGAAACAGCCGCTCATTGAAAGTTCCGTTTTTATAAATACCGAATTTCACGCCGTAACGAGCAAGCTGTTCATTGATCAGATTTGAATTGGAAATCAGATTTTCCATTTTTGCCTCCTCCTGCCTGTCAAAAAAAAAGCGCAGAAAGAAATATTCCTTCTGCGCCTTTGCACGTAAAAAAAAAGCGCGCTGCCAAAAAAAGCAACGCGCCTTTGCATATCAACGTATATTCAGAATTTACCCGTTTTTTCCATTAAATTCAATAGAAAAACAGTGAATTGTCTGCTGTATGTCCCCGATTTTTTCCGATTATTCGCTGAACAGAGCAGTTGACAGATAACGGTCACCTGTGTCAGGCAGCAGGACGACAATGTTTTTGCCCTTGTTCTCAGGACGCTTTGCAATCTGGATGGCAGCCCACAGAGCAGCACCGGAAGAAATTCCCACAAGAACGCCCTCTTTCTTGCCCATGAGCTTTCCTGTTGCAAAAGCATCGGCATCAGCAACTTTTATGATCTCGTCATAAATTTTTGTATCAAGAACATCGGGCACAAAACCTGCACCGATTCCCTGGATCTTGTGAGGTCCCGCAGTTCCTTCAGAAAGCACAGGAGAAGATGCAGGCTCAATTGCGGCCACTTTTACATCCCCATTTTTAGACTTAAGGAATTTTCCGGTACCGGTCACAGTTCCGCCGGTTCCGACACCTGCCACAAACCAGTCAACCTTGCCGTCTGTGTCTTCCCAGATTTCGGGACCTGTCGTCTCAAGATGAGCCTGGGGATTTGAAGGGTTCACAAACTGGCCGGGAATGAATGAATCAGGAATCTCCTTTGCAAGCTCCTCAGCTTTTGCAATGGCACCTTTCATACCCTTTGCGCCTTCTGTAAGCACAAGTTCCGCACCGTAAGCCTTCAGAATCTGGCGGCGCTCAACAGACATGGTATCCGGCATCACAATGATGATCCTGTATCCACGGGCTGTGGCGATGCTTGCAAGCCCGATTCCCGTATTACCGGAAGTCGGCTCGATGATTACGGATCCGGCCTTAAGTTTTCCGGCTTTTTCCGCATCATCAATCATTTTTTTTGCGACACGGTCTTTTACAGAACCTGCCGGATTGAGATATTCAAGCTTTGCGTAAATCTTTGCCTCAAGACTGAATTCTTTCTCTATATTTGACAACTCAAGCAAAGGAGTGTGTCCAACCAGCTGATCTACTGATGTAAATATTCTTGCCATTTTTTCTTTCCTCCTGTATTGAAACCCGGATGTTAAAAGTTATCACCTACTAAGCCGCTATGTTATGTATGATTCTTTATACATTTATTTTCCTATCAAGTCAATAGGTTTTTGAGAAAAACTTTTCTTTTTCAGAATTCTTTAAGACTTAGCGATTATTTTGGTCTCATGGCAATTGAGATATTCAACAGACATGAAATCAAATACCTGATCACTCAGGAGCAGTTTGAGAGACTTATGGAATTGGTTCCTCAGTACATGAGCGCTGATAAATTCAACAGAAACGGAAAACCATATTCCATCAATAATGTTTACCTTGATACAGACACAGATGAACTGATCCGTACATCGCTGCAGAAACCTGTGTATAAGGAGAAACTCCGGATACGCAGTTATGGGCCCGCAACAGAGGATTCCCCGGTTTTCTTTGAGATCAAGAAAAAATACATGGGACTGGTGAACAAACGGCGCACAGCCCTTTCTCTCTCCCAGCTCAACGATTATCTGGAGAAAGGCATCATACCGGAAGATGAAAAAATCAATGCCCAGGTTTTCAGGGAAATCGACTACATGATGAAACGATATCAGGCTTATCCCAAAGTCTATCTTTCCTACAGCCGGTTTGCTTTTTTCGCAGAAAAGGACAGCGACTTCCGCATGACACTGGATACAGATATTCTTGCCCGCCGGGAAAATGTACGCATTGACGCACCGGAAGCCGGAATCTCTCTCCTTCCCCAGGGATTCTGGCTTATGGAAGCAAAAGCCTATAAAAGTTTTCCGCTGTGGTTCGTCAATTTTCTTTCAGAGAACGGAATCAAGCAGATTTCATTCTCAAAATATGGAACGGAATACAGACTGCACACTGCAGACACCAACACAGGTTCCGCAGCAGATTCTTCAATGAATGTTGCATGACAATACAACAGGAGTACTTTATGATCAATGAACTTTTTACAGATGGACTTTTTGTCAAAACACTGATGCACATCGGTGCCGGTCTTGCCTGCGGACTCTGCATAAGCGGAAGTTACGCATTCAGCAACAGGGAAAAATCCTTTTCCCGCAGTTTTTTTGTCACTGTCTTTACTCTGCCCGCTCTGGTGGCAGTCATAATTCCGCTTATCGGCACAGACATTGCGCGTGCCATCTCTCTGGGCGGAGTATTCACCCTTGTAAGATTCCGAAGTCTTCCGGGAAATTCCAAAGATCTGCTCTATGTTTTCTTCACTATGGCAGCAGGTCTTGCAATTGGCGTTGAACAATACGCCGCAGCCATTGTTATTTCTGTCGTTATTTCCGCCGTACTTGTGCTTCTTATGCGTCTGCTTGAATCAGGCGGAGATAGCGACATTCAGATTCTTAAAGTCACTGTTCCCGAAAATGCTGATTACAGATCCGCTTTTGCAGAACTCTTTGACTCCTGTCTTGCGTCATGGAAAACCGTCAATGTGAAACTGACCAACATGGGCACACTTTTTACAGTCACCTACAGAATCCGCTTCAAGAAAGGCGTTGACGAAAAGCAGTTTCTCGATGACCTCCGCATAAGAAACGGCAACCTGAACATCATTCTCGCTGACAGCAGCGAATTATCCGCCGAACAGCTTTAAAAAACCGGACCCCGGGACCTTTCATTCTTCTGACAGCTTAACGATCGTTCAGTTATTATTCATCAGACTTAACGCTCGTTAAGTTCCAGAGGAGAAGCCCTTCAATGAACAACAGAGAAAACATGAACAATGTAGAACCGAGGGAAATGGATTTAGCGTAGCGGAAAAATTAATATCAGTTTTACATGTAAAATCCTGTCAGAAACACGATTTTTTCATCACCCAATTACACATCTGTTTTGTACTGGTCAAAAGTTCTTGTGGCACTGTCAAAAGCAACGCCGATTTTTACAACTTTTCTGTCAGAGGCGTCGTAAGTGCAGGCATAGGATTTGTCGTCAATCTGTGCCAGAGCCTCGGCTGCGGTTCCGTTTTTGGTGAGCTTGAATTCAAACAAGTAAACTGTATCCGGAGTTTCTACAATGCAGTCGCTTCTGCCTTTTAGAGTGTGGACTTCCGCCCTTGTGTACTGCCCCATTAAATTAAAAATGAGGAAGAAGGCATTCTGAACGCTCTGTTCTGTTACAAGTTCGGCTTTGTCACCTGTGGCATAAGGAACTGACATAACTAATGCTTCAAGGCGTTCCATAAAGGACTCGATGTCGCAGGAAAGAATGTCTTTGTAAAACTTAAAGATATAAAAATCCTGCCGGTTATCCACATTTGGAAATGATGACGGAATCAGAGAATTCAAAAGCCCGATTCTCACTTCGCTGTTTGGAAAATCCAGATGATATGTTCTGAGAGCACTGTTATAGTCTTTAATCGTCAGATATCCCGACTGATACAAAAGCGGAATTGCTGAATCAAGGTCTGTGGCAGAAACATCAAATTCTTCTGCAAGACATTCCATTCTTTCTGTTTCGTTTACGCGGAAGTTAAAATGCTTCATCGCCTTAATCAAGAAAGAAGGAGTTGCACTGTCAAACCAGAAATTCTTGATATTGTGTGCGGCAAAACAGCTCAAAAGACTGAAGGGATTGTAAATGTCTTCAGAATTTTCGCTGAAATGATAGCCGTCGTACATCTGTTTAAGCTGTGCGTGGGTTTCCTCATAAGTCAATTTCAACTTTTCTGCAAGGATTCCGATATCCTCTTTCATGCAGGTATCAAGTTCG
>JAZRVF010000012.1:0-193633 GCA_045599005.1 Treponemataceae bacterium | reverse complement strand
AAATTGAAGAATGTAAGAATGAGATTTCTGCGATTATGTTGAATATTGAAGGAGAAACAAAAAAACTTGGTGAGATTGCACCTTATGGAACAGGAAGAATTTCTTATAATGAAATTTTACCAGAATCGTATGTAAGTACGGATAATCTTTTGCAAAACTGTGAAGGTGTAAAACTTTACGAAGGTATTCCAAATGTTGATAGTGTAGTTCGCTATGAAAAAGGCGATATTTTGGTTTCAAACATTCGTCCATATTTAAAGAAAATTTGGTTTGCTGACAAAAACGGTGGTTGTTCTCCTGATGTTTTAGTTTTTAGGAATATTGATACAAATGCTGTGGATTCAAAATATTTATACACAGCATTGAGCCAAAATAAGTTTTTTGATTTTATGATGAGTGGAAAAAAAGGAATAAAAATGCCAAGAGGTGATAAAAATACTATTCCTAATTTCACAATCCCAGTTCCCCCTCTCCCAATTCAGCAGGAAATCGTCAAACAAATCACCGCATTGGAAGAAAAAATCGCCAGTGCAAAGAAAGTGATTGCAGACTGTCCTCAGAAAAAGGCTGACATTTTAAAAAAGTGGTTGTAGGAGGAAAACAAACGGATTTGTTCGCATTTAACAATGCTCACAGAGAAAAAGTGAAGAGCGTTAGCGATGAACAAATCCGTGTGTTTAAAAAAGTAGGAGGATTCCATGATTTTGTATGAAGAAGAAACAGGGAAAATATTAAAAGCGTGCATGAATGTTTTTAATGAACTTGGAAATGGATTTTTAGAGCCAGTATATCAAGAAGCATTAGCGATTGAATTTGAAATTCAAGGAATCCCATTTGAAAGGGAAAAAAACATAAAAATCGAATATAAAGGACATATATTAGATAAAGAATATTTTGCAGATTTTGTTTGTTATGGAAAAATAATCGTTGAGTTAAAATCTGTAGCATCATTAGTAAATGCACATAAAGCACAAGTTATAAATTACTTAAAAGCAACGAAAAATGAAGTTGGATTATTAATAAATTTTGGTTCAGCTTCATTAAAATGGGAACGACTAACAAATTTAAAAAAGTGAAGAGCGTTAGCGATGAGCAAATCCGTGTGTTTAAAAAAAGTAGGAGGGAAAATAAAATGGAAAATGAAATAGTAAACGCAGTAGAAATAATAAAATCCGCAATTCTCAATAGTCAGTATGAAGCTGCAAAAGATGTAAACAGGGTTCAGCTTGGGCTTTATTTTGGAATCGGTAAGTTTTTAGCTTCTAAAAAAGGGAAAAAAACTTGGGGAAGCGGGGTACTTGAAACAATCAGCGAAAATCTTAGAAAGCAGCTTCCGGGGTTGAGAGGATTTTCCGCAACAAGTTTAAAAAAAATGCGTCAATTTTATGAAAACTGGTCATTCCTCGAATCCCCAAATTCGACCGTTACAACGGACGAATTAACAGAACCATCAAAGGCAGAGGATAAATCGATAATCGCAATTACCGATTTGAATATACAAGTAAACATTGTCTCTTTTCCAGCGGAAGATTTTTTCAATGTTCCGTTTACGCACCATGTTCAGATTTTCAGCAGAGTTAAAAATCTTGATGAACGATATTTTTATATTACAAAAACTTCAGAGGAACATTTAGCTGTTGATGAACTGAATAAATCAATTGACCGAAATGATTTTTTACATCAAAAAGAATTGCCGAATAATTTTGCAAACACACTTTCTTCTGCAAAACAAGCAAGAAAAGCTGTTGAAATGTTTAAGGATGAATATTTACTTGATTTTGTAAATGTTGAAGAAATTGGTGAACGAGAATTGCAGGATGTTGATGAAAAAGTTGTAGAAAATCAAATTATTCATAATGTCAAAAACTTTATCATGACTTTTGGACATGATTTTACATTTGTTGGAAATCAGTATCATCTTGAAGCTTATGGAGAAGAATTCTTTTCTGACTTGCTCTTTTTTAATCGTGAATTGAACTGTCTTGTAGCTGTAGAATTGAAAAAAGGAGATTTTAAACCTTCGTATTTAGGACAACTTTGTACATATCTTAGGATAATCGATGATAAAATTAAAAAGCCTCATGAAAATCCAACAATCGGAATTGTCTTGTGCAAATCGATGAATAAAGAATTTGTCGAATATGTAATTCAGGATTACGACAAGCCAATGGGTGTTTCAACTTATAAAACAATGGAAGATATGCCCGAAAAAATTAAAAATGTAATGCCTGATATTGAGGAACTGAAGAAATTAATTCAGTAACAGACGCAAAAGGATTTTCTCCTACCAATTTAAAATATGCTTTTTATTTTTATAACCTTTACAAAGCTGAAGTTCAGAATCGTCAACAACTTGTTGACGATTTATGCAGAATCCCATGGGGACATCATGTACAGATAATCGGAAAATGTAAGACTGATTCAAAAAAAGCATTGTTTTATGTTGAACAGGTTATTCAAAACAACTGGTCAAGAAATGTGCTTTTGAATTTTATCGATTCAAATCTTTATGAGCGCCAGGGAAAAGCAGTTTCAAATTTTTCACAAAAATTACCAGTTCCTGCAGGCGATCTTGCACAGCAAATTACAAAAAATCCATACAGTTTTGATTTTCTTTCATTGCATGAAGGATATGATGAGAGGGAAAACAGCTTTCCCACAATTGAAGAAATAGAAATCGAGATAAAATAAAGAATTTCTCCACACTGTAGAGAAATTTAATATGGAGTTATTATGACCTTGTAAATGACCTTGTAAAAACAATTTTTGAACTTATAAAACAGAATCCTAATGCTACTTACGAATATCTTGCTGAAAAAATCGGTAAATCAGAAGCAACAGTTAAACGGGCTATTGCAAAATTAAAAGAAAGAAATCAAATCAAACGTGTTGGTGCTGATAAAAAAGGTTCTTGGAAAATCTTACAGTAATAGAAGAACATGTATGGGTAACTCAAGTTCAGTTTGCTGGGGCTTGGGGGAACGGCCTACAAATACTTCTTCATCTCCATCCCTTCCACTCCGGCGAAAAGTTCGACAAAATTTTTTGCGGGAGAGGAATTGATTTTGGGGATGAGCACTTCTTCAATCTGGAAAAAGCCCACGTCGCTGCTCATAAAAACCTCAATCTGAATCGGTTTTTCAGTGCCCTGATGAATCTTTACGCTTTCAATTGAATTGGCAGAATATTTGTGAATGTCGCCCACACTTGGCACTTTGTTCAGTTCCATCGGGATTCGTGCGCGGCCTTTTGTCATGTCGCAGCCGTCCGCAATCAGAATAAGGCCCGCTTCAATTGAATGGATGCGGCGACTTCCCATGTGTCCGAGGATTCCTTCCATGGCCATTGAGCGGATTATAACGCGGCGGTTCAGATCGGAGTTTTTTGGCAGAAACTTTGTAAGCACCCGGTCAATAATGGGCTGGGCAAGAATTCCTGAATAAAGTTCGTGATCCTGCCGGCCGATTGTCATCCCAAAGTCGTGAAAAAATCCTGCAAGAATAACCGCGGTGACACTGTCAGAAAAAGTCCCCGCCTGTTCAGTTTCCAGTGAAGTTTTAATTCCAGCCTGATGCAGAATCTTCAGCATTTTAAGTGCATTACGGCACACTGTTCTCATGTGAACCGGCCCGTGGTCGTTATAGCCAAGGCGGATAATCGAGACATTGTTTGCATAATTCTGAACTGCTTCAATTTCCGGGTCATCAATCAGTTCCTTTACCACAAGAAGCGGAAGCTGGTCTTTTTCTTCTGTCAGTTCAATTATTTCGTTTGTAAGGGCAATTAATTTCTGGTCAACGCTGATTTCTTTGGGCGATTTCATAAAGATTATTATACTACGGATTCTGGTGTTCCGGTTGTAAGGGATTTGTAAAATGTGGTCTGGGGGCAGAGTGTGACTGCAGACTGGGCCTGCGTCCCTTTGTGCAGCTGGCTTGCAGACCGTTGTGTAAGTGACTGCAGACAGGCGGCTGACTTTGCGGTTGACTTTTTGGGACACAGTTTGGTGGCGCAATTCCAGTTTGGTGGCGCAGTGCCGCAATTTCAGCTTTGCATTGCTTACAAAAGTATCTGTGTGTTTCCCGCTGTGAGTCCCGGCTTCCCGTAAATGAAAAGGATTGCCGTGTCTCTGCCTGTTTCCGCTTCCGGACAGGGCAGAAGCGGATTCACCGTGAACTCATCGTAATCCGTGACTGCAAACTTTGTGCGTAAAGATGCGGGCATTGCATTGGCTGCTGTCTGCACTCCTGGCAGTTCGCCCTGAAGCTGAAGATGCTCTGTCATTGCCGCAAGGTGTTTTTCCTTGCTGTAACGGCGCTCAAACCACCGGGGAAAAGATCCGCATTTTTTCTGGCAGAGAAAGTCAAAACGCAGAAGTTCCCGCACCACCGGGTCAGAGGAAAAATCGCTTTCCGCAAGAAAATCAAACCAGAAGGCCGGTGCCCGCGCTACGTCCAGCGCGCCCTGTCTTCGTGCGGTTTCTGCTGCGGAAGCCACAAAGTTCCAGTAGCCCATTTTCCGGCCCAGATACCGGACTGTGCAGGCAAAAAGCCCTGAGTTCCAGTAAGCGTCGGTAATGGTCTCCACATCCTTGAGAAAAAGCATTTCCCTGTAAGAAAGCCATGGTGTGCTGAATGTCTCGTAGGGCGGATTCTTCATCCATTTCCAGCCGTTTTTCTCAGCATAGGCTTCCATTGCTGTACCGTGAAGCACTTTCAGGAATCCAAGCTGAAGGGCATCCGGTTCCATTGTCATGACAAAGTCGTAGGATCTGCCGAAACTCTCAAGATTCTCGTAGGGAAGCCCGGCAATCAGGTCAAGATGGGAATGGATTGTTGAAGGAATGCGGTTCACATTGTCCGCAATCTTCGCAGTTTCTGTGGAGCGTCCAACTTCTTTGAGGGTCTTCGGATTTGAGGACTGCACACCGATCTCAAACTGCATGACTCCTGCGGGAACTTTCTGAAGAAAATCCAGCGCCCTGTCACTCAGGAACTCGGCTTCTATCTCAAAGTGGAACATTGTCTTTCCGTTGTGATGGTCAAGAATGTACTGCCAGATTGTGATGTAGCGGTTTTCATCAAGATTGTAGGTTCTGTCCACAAATTTCACCAGACGCACTCCTGCATCAAGAAAACGCTGCAGATCTTTGAAAACCCGTTCCAACGGCATAAAGCGGACCCGTCTGTCCAGTGAACTCATGCAGTAAGCGCAGGAGAAAGGACAGCCGCGGCTTGATTCGTAATAGTAAATCTTGTTGTCCGGGTCTGTGATCTGTGGATAGGGGAAAGGCAGCCGGCTGAGATCGCATATCAGTTCCCGGGGTTTTGTGAACACTGGTCGGCCATTCTTGTCTCTATGACAGATGCCGTCCACAGTGCGGAAATCCTTACCCGAAGCAAGCTGGAAAACTGTTTCCTCGCCTTCACCGCACATCACAAAATCCAGTTCCGGGTTTTCGTCCAGATAGCCCTCTGCGTAAAATCCAGTTTCAGGACCGCCTGCACCGACAACTGCATCCGGAAGAATCTTTTTTACGTCCGGAAGAATCTTTCGGAAAATCTCTGCGTTCCAGATGTAGGTGGAAAAAAGCACCATGTCCGGATCATGGGATGCGATTCCGCGGAGAATTTCGCCTGCAGGCTGATTGATTGTCCATTCGTCAAAGCAGATTGTATCCGGTGAAAGGCCTCCAGCCACTGCGTAAAGTGCAATGGAACGGACGGCGATGTTTGTGTGGTTGTATTTTGCATTGATTGCGGCAAGAAGGATTTTCATGGGTCAAGTATAACGCATTTTGCCCAATGTTGTGCATCACTGCGCTCATGTGCGCAACATGACATGGGGGTGCGTTTTAGTGCGCGCATTGTGACAAAAGGGGTTTGTCCTCGGGAGTGATAAATATGTCATCCTGAGTGCAATGAGTTTGTCATCCTGAGCATGCCCTCCTTTGTCATCCTGAGCAATAAAAAACGAAGTTTTTTTGTCGAAGGATCTTCACAACGCATTATGAGAGTTCGGGCAGATGTTTCGACTGCACTCACTTCGCTCATTCCGCTCAACATGACAGGGGTGCGCTTTGCTGTGTGCATTCTGCGTTTGACAGGGTGTGCATTACTGTGCGCATTCCGCTCAACATGACATGGCAGTGCGTTCATTGCGCTGTCAGTACGCTCCACCACCGCGAAACAGGCGCACCCACCACCGTCGTTTTTACTTCCGGCCTTTTTTTCTGGGGATGGCCATGAAGCCGAAAACACTTCCGCAGATTCCGCCAACAATGTGAGCCACTGCAGAGACGCCCGCTTCAGAAGCAGAATCCAGTGACATTATCTCTTTGCCGATGAAGAGCAGACACACAAGTATGAAAGTGAGCGGAATCTTCGTGCGGTCAATCGTTGTGTATGAAGAGAGCAGGATCATCATAAAGACGATGCCGCTGGAGCCGGTAAGTCCGTAGGGAATGAAGCAGGCATTCACCACACCGGTAACAAAGGCCACAGTCACCATCATGACTACCAGGAGTTTCGCACCGAAACGTTCCTCAAGAATGGGACCGAGAAGCAGAAGAAATGACAGATTGCTTACAAGATGTGTCCAGCTTGTGTGACCCAGGACGTGAAGAAAAAGCCGCGCATAATCAATTGGTGCCTTCCAGTTGAATGCAAAAGCGCTGTTCTGGGAGCCGGGTGCGACAAAAAGCGCGAGCATCCCGTTCTGGATGCGCTGGTTAAGAAGCATTGCGCCGACGCAAAGAAGGGAAAAAGTGAGTGTGACTGGCGCATTGTAAACCACACCGATGTGTTCTTTCTTTTTGGGAGCTGTTTTTTTTGTTGTTCTGGAAGTTTTTTTTGTGGAAACGATCACTTCCTCCTGCGGAACCGGATAGTCCGCAAAAGGAGTGTCGTCATTATAGTTGCTGTAATCGTTCATTCCCTAATTTTCGGAATGAAAATCAGAAAATGTAACTCAAAATTGTTACCGCAAGATAGGCGACAAGAAGTACCGCACCTACCGGGCGTTTAAGTGAATTTTTGGAAAGGATCGCAGAACCGCGGAAAACAATAAGAACAAAAAGCATTGCGGGAAAGAGCAGGTAGAAGAACCGCGGATCAACTGTGAGGCCGCCGGGAGTTACTGCGGCCGATGCACCGATTACGAAAAGCACGTTCAGGATGTCAGCACCGATCACGTTTCCGATCGCAAGATCTCCGTGACCTTTTTTTGCAGCTGTGATTCCCGTGATCAGTTCAGGCAGTGATGTTCCGAAGGCTACCAGTGTGGCGGCAATTACTGTCTGGGGAATGTTGAAACGCAGTGCCAGTTCCTGTACCGCAGGAATCAGTACCTTTGAGGAGATGATTACCAGTACGACGCCAAGAATCAGTTTAAGGATGATGATCAGCATTGAGTCACCGGAGTCTTCGCCGCCTTCCTCTTCGGAAGTGCCTTTTGCGCCTTTGATCAGTGCAACTGTGTAGGCAACGAGCAGTGCCAGGAAGACAAAACCCATGAACTGGGGAACACGTCCGCCTTCCGAGAAGGCTTTTGTACCGCCACCGAAAACAAAAGAAACGATTACGATGAGTACACCGGCGGCCAGCTGGATCCATCCCTGGAAATTTATGTCCTTTTTATTGAAAGGTAACGGTCTGATAAGGGCACTGATACCAAGGATAAGACCTGTATCGCAGATTACTGAACCGATGGCGTTGCCCATGGCCATTCCGGCACTTCCTTTGAGTGCGGACATGACGGAAACCGTAACTTCGGGAACAGTGGTTCCAAGGCTTACGATTGTTGCACCGATAACCATCTTAGGAATGCCCCAGCGTGTGGAAAGAACAACGGCTTCGTCAACAAGGATGTCCGCACCTTTGCCAAGAAGGTAAAGAGACGCGGCAACAATGGCAATCAGAATCAGAATGCCTCCAAAGTTTTGCGGTACTTTGGCAACCAGATTGAGCATAAAATCGTCTAGCATAAGGATACTATAATAAAAATAAGCCTGAGTGGCAAACTGTGGAACGTTGGTTGCAGTCCCCGAAACCACCATCACGTGTCACACGTTGTCACACTGGCCGGAATGCCGCACTCCCACCAGCCTGTCACACTGGCGGAATGAACGCAGTGAATGAAGTCGAAGCATCTTCCCCAACTGTTGCCCTGTTACCGGTCTGTCAGTGGGTTGTGAAATAATTCACAACAAAAAGAATGTGACTTATTGAATAAAAAAAACAGGCAGAGTAATATGAATTTACTTCATTGTGAATTATTTCACAGGTGTCTATGAATGCAATTTCAAATCCCACGAGACAGCGGCTTATAAGCCTGGTGCGCCTTCTGGAACAGCTTGAAAGTTCCGGCAAAACAAAGGTTTCTTCTGCGGAAATCCAGAACCGTACAGGCTGGAACCGCGATACAGTGCGCCGGGACATTCTGTCGGTGCAGGCAAACTGCGGATCTGCGCAGGGCTATGAGATAACTGCTCTGAAAGAATCCATCCGGAAAGCTCTTAACCTGAGCAGTGCCGAAAAAAAATGCTGCATTGTTGGACTTGGGGAACTTGGTGCCGCATTGGCGCGCCACGGAAGCATGGAAGGTTCTGCTTTTGTTGTCTGTGCCGGTTTTGATTCAAACGTGAACCGTACGGAAACACTGGTGATGCCTTTCCCGCTTTATCCGGCAATCCGCATGGAGCAGGTGATCAGCTCCGGACACATTGAATACGCAATTCTGGCCACTGACGAAAAAGAGGCGCGTCCCATGGCTCTGCGGCTTTATGCATGCGGAATCAAGGGGATTGTAAACTGCACGGGAACAGTGCTTCCGTCTTACGGAAATGTTTCGGTGCATAATCTTTCGGTACTTGATGCGCTGCAGAACATTGCCAGTTCTCAGCACAATGTAATAGAAGAAAACTGATTCGCCGCAAACGCGGTGTTTTAAAAGGAGAAAACAATGGCAAGAGTTTATAACTTTTCAGCAGGCCCCAGCTGCCTTCCAGAGGAAGTCCTTCAGGAATGTGCGGCAGAAATGATGGATTACAACGGAACAGGTCAGTCCGTTATGGAGATGAGCCACCGCTCAAAGGCTTATGAACCGATTATCCAGGATGCGGAGGCAATGGTCCGCAAACTTATGAATGTTCCCGAGAACTACAAGGTTCTTTTTGTACAAGGAGGCGGTTCCACGCAGTTTGCCATGGTTGCTCAGAATCTTGGAATCAAGAATAAAAAAGCCGCTTACATCGAGACCGGTGTCTGGGCGAAAAAAGCTGCGGCAGAAGCAAAACATCTTGGTGTTGCAGTTGATGTGATCGCATCAAGCAAGGACAAGAATTATTCTTACATCCCGAAAGTGGAGAAAGTGGAAGGTGATTACGACTACGTCTATATCTGCTTCAACAACACAATCATGGGAACACATTACGAATACATTCCTGAGACAGGCGACATTCCTCTTGTGGCTGATCTTTCTTCCTGCATTCTCAGTGAAGAGATCGATGTCTCAAAATTCGGACTGATTTTTGCAGGTGCCCAGAAAAATCTGGCTCCCGCCGGTGTGACTCTGGTGATTGTCCGCGAAGACCTGATTCCTGAACCTGAAGCCTGTCTTCCCGGAACTCCCACAATGAGCATGTACAAGACACACGCCGATAACGACAGCATGTACAATACACCGCCATGCTACACAATCTATGTTCTTGGAAAAGTCCTCCACTGGATTGAGAAGAAGGGTGGTGCGGCCGGAATCAACAGGCTGAACGTGGAGAAGGCTGATTACCTTTACAACTTCCTTGATTCAAGCGATTTCTACCACGCAACAACGGAAAAAGGAAGCCGTTCTTTGATGAACGTGCCTTTCCTTACAAAATATTCGGATCATGACGGAAGCGAAGCTGCTCTTGCCAAAGAGAAAGAGATCAATGACAAGTTCGTAAAAGCCGCTGCTGCTGCCGGCCTGGTAAACCTGAAAGGTCACCGTCTTGTAGGCGGTATGCGCGCTTCCATCTACAACGCAATGACTCTGGACGGCGTGAAAGCCCTTGTGGACTTCATGAAGAAATTCGCCGCAGAAAACTGAAAAGCATTCTGTCATCCTGAGCAAAACGGGTGAACACTCTGTCATCCTGAGCGGAACGAAGTGGAGTCGAAGGATCCTGCTGCATGTGAAAGATGATTCGACTGCGGCTAACGCCTTCGCTCAACATGACAGAACGGATAAATATTGGAGGAAAATATGTACAAAATTCAGACACTTAATAAAATTTCATCAGAGGGACTTGCACTGCTGCCCCGTGACGATTACGAGATCGCTTCAGAAATCCTGAATCCCGATGCGATCGTGCTCCGCAGCTTTGACATGCACTCAATGGAAGTGCCCTCAACTGTGAAAGCAGTTGCACGTGCCGGAGCCGGAACAAACAACATCCCGATTCCGGAAATGACGGAAAAAGGAATTGTTGTTTTCAACACTCCCGGTGCAAATGCCAACGCTGTAAAAGAACTGGTGATCGCCGCACTGCTTTTCTCAAGCCGTCCCGTTCACAAAGCCGCTGAATGGGCAAAAACTCTGGCAGGAAAAGGTGACGAAATCCCTGACCTGGCAGAAAAAGGAAAAAGTCAGTTCGTAGGACCGGAGATCAAGGGAAAAACTCTTGGTGTGATCGGTCTTGGCGCTATCGGTGCAATGGTTGCGAACACCGCGATTTCTCTGGGAATGGACGTAATCGGTTATGACCCCTACATTTCTGTTGACGCAGCATGGAGTCTTAGCCGCGCAGTACACAAGGCAGAAAGTCTTGAATCACTGCTTTCAAAATCAGATTACGTTACAGTTCATGTGCCCCAGACAAATTCAACAAAAGGCTTCATCAACGCAGACCGCATCCGCATGATGAAAAAAGGTGTGCGCCTTCTGAACTTTGCCCGCGGCGGACTGGTTGTGAATGCCGACGTACTTGAGGCAATCAACAACGGAACCATCGCTGCCTTTGTGACAGACTTTGCCGATGAGGAACTGATGAAAAACGACAAGGTGATCTGTCTGCCTCACCTGGGTGCATCAACTCCTGAAGCCGAAGACAACTGTGCGTGCATGGCTGTGCTTCAGGTAAAAGATTTCCTTGAGAACGGAAACATCGTCAACTCTGTGAACTTCCCCAAATGCAAGATGGACGCTGCCATTCCTGCAGGCGGAACACGTCTCTGCATCACCAACCGCAATGTTCCCAACATGGTCGGTCAGATCACAACAATCCTTGCAGACGCAAAACTGAACATTTCCGCAATGGTGAACCAGAATCGCGCTGATGTTGCCTACAATATTATTGACGTAGAAAGCGTTGTAAGCGATGATGTGCTTGCAAAAATCCGCGGAGTAGACGGCATTATCGGCGTACGGCCTATCGCAGGCTGATTCTGGACTGCCTTTCCGCTCAGACACAGAGGTTAATTAATGAATATCGAAGATTATACAATGTCGGACATGAAGGAAATATACGCAGGTCGATGTTCCAGACTTGCCGGCCATCTTGCTGAACAGAATCTGGATGCCATTGTGTTTATTGACCGGGAAGGCAACCGTACCCCTTCAATCCGTTATTTTTCCGGGCATCCTTCTGACGCGATTCTCGTCATTTCTGCTGCCGGTGATTCTGTCCTGATTCCATGGGACGTGAATCTTGCACAGACAATAGCTGTCGCCGGCAAAGTGATTCCTTACACTCGCTTTGAACGTCAGGCTGTTCCTGCGGTGAAAGGTGCTCTCCAGCAGCTTAAACTGAAAGAAGGCAAACGCATAGAAATCCCTTCCTGCACACCATATCCTGAATTCCTTAAGTTTGTTGATGCACTTGCAGGCAATGACGTGCTTTGCCGCGAGAAAGGAGCCTATCAGTTTGTTGACTCAATGCGCGCCGTAAAAGACGAGTACGAGCTTGCCTGCATCCGCCGCGCCTGTGCAGTTACAGACGGGCTTGTGGACAAGATTGAGGAAGGAGTCCGAAGCGGATCAATCAGAACAGAATCTGATGCAGCATTGCTCATAGAAAAGGAACTGCGCGAACAGGGATGTGAGTCCACCGGTTTTGACACACTGGCAGCGGGACCAGGACGCAGTTTCGGAATCCACTGCTTCCCGCCCTATACAAACGCACCTTTCGGAACTGCCGGACTTTCCATTCTGGATTTCGGTGTTAAATACAAGGGCTATACAAGCGACGTCACCATGACCATTGCACGGGAACCTCTTTCAGAAGATCAGCGCGCCCAGCTGGAACTGGTGGAGAGCGCATACAACGAGAGCCTCAAACTGTATGAGGCCCAGCTGTCTGTCCGTGCGCCTGCAATGAAAGCTGATTCAATATTCAGCAAAAAAAAGAGAAATATGCCCCATTCTCTGGGACACGGAGTCGGACTGGAGTGTCACGAATATCCGGTCATCCGGGAGCGCACCGATGCTGAGAACCTGTTCAAGGCAGGAATGGTGGTGACTCTGGAGCCGGGACTTTATGATCCGGAATTCGGAGGATGCCGCCTTGAGAATGACGTGCTTATCACTGAAACCGGCTGCGAGGTTCTGACCCATTCTCGCATTGTCCGGATCCAGGACTGATGAATAAAAAACGAGATTATTCAAAAACACGCGCAAGGGGAAATGCTTCAGAGCTCCAAGTCTTCGCTCTTCACTATACCGCCTTGCGCGTGTAGCGACGATATCTAACGGTTTTGGCAGTTGCTGACTTCCTGGTAGTATTTTTATAATCTGATTAAAAATTCTGTCCGTAAGGGGATAATCCCGATAAAAAAAAGCTGTCCACGGTGCAGTTGAAGTGCATCGCTGACAGCTTTTTTTTGCCGGCCAACCTTCACAGTTGTCAGTTCGGCTCAGTTTTTCCCGGTTCCTCTAGAACTTGCGGAAACGGTTGTAGCGCTCATCTGCAATCATTTCCGGTGTCTTAAGATTCATCTCCATCAGGAATTTGATTATCTCATCTTTCATGTATTTTGAAGTTTTCTCAACTTCGCCTTCCTCACCGATGAATTCAGGAATGATTTTCTCACAGATTCCAAGATTCTTCAGTTCCTCAGCAGTAATGTGCATGTCTTTCGCAGCTTCTGCAGCCTTTGCTGAATCCTTGAATACAATCGCGGCATAACCTTCCGGGCTTATGATTGAGTAAGTGGCGTTCTCAAGCATCCATACCTGGTTTGCAACTGCTGTGGCCAATGCACCGCCGGAACCAGCCTCACCTGTGATGATTGAAAGAATCGGCACTTTGATTTCCGCCATCTCGTACAGGTTTTTTGCGATGGCCATTCCCTGTCCGCGCTCCTCCGCCTCAATACCGCAGTGAGCTCCGGGTGTGTTCACGAAGGTAACGATGGGGCGGTTGAACTTTTCTGCTTCCCTCATGAGGCGCAGTGCCTTGCGGTAACCTTCAGGCAGCGGCATACCGAAATTACAGCGCACCATCTCTTCCGGTGTGGCACCACGGTTTGCAGTGATCACTGTAACGGGCTGCATGTTCAGAAGTCCGATTCCGCAGACAAGGGCATCGTCATTTCCGTAGTAGCGGTCCCCTTTAAGTTCCACGAAAGCGTCAAAAATGTTGCGGACGTAATCCAGTGCGGAACGGCGTTTCGCACTGCGCTGGAGTTTGACGCGGTCCCAGGGTCCAAGCTGTGAGACAACATCGGCAGACTCTTTGCTTCTGTACATTGAAAGGTCGCGGAAATATTCCATACCTGTTGTGTTGAAGTTTGTGTATCCTGTTCTGGTCTTGTGTGTCGTCATGAAGAAATAGAGCATTTTGCTCAGATTCTTGCGTTCCACAATTCCGTCCACCATACCATGGTCAACCTGGAATTCTGCGCTCTGGAATCCGATGGGCAGTTTCTGTCCCATGGTCTGTTCTACAACACGGGGACCGGCAAAACCGATGAGTGCACCCGGCTCTGCGATGATAACGTCAGCCAGCATTGCAAAACTTGCAGTAACACCGCCTGTTGTGGGGTTTGTAAGAATTGTGCAGCTGAAAAGTCCTGCATTGTCGTGACGTTTCAGTGCTGCGGAAGTTTTTTCCATCTGCATCAGTGATACAATTCCTTCCTGCATACGGGCGCCGCCTGAAGCACAGAAGATAAAGACCGGAAGACGTTCGCGGGTTGCGTATTCAATCGCCCGTGTGACTTTCTCGCCCACCACATGACCCATGCTTCCCATGAGGAAAGCTGTGTCACACACTGCAAAAACTGCAGGCTCTTTGTGAATTGTACCTGTTCCGGTGATCACAGCCTCTGAAAGACCGGATTTTGCCTGTGTATCAATGATTTTCTGTTCATAACCGGGTGTGTTGAGCGGGTTTGATCCCTTAACATCGGTAAACAGTTCCTTGAAGGAACCTTTGTCCACAACCATGTTGATGCGGTCGTAGGCACCGATTCTCAGATAAGCTTTACATTCCGGGCATATAAATCTCTTTTTTTTAAGTACGGAATCCTCCGTAACGGTTCCACACATTTTGCATTCCATAAGTCAGCTCCCATAAAAATTGTTTCCATTTATAAAATGAGATAACCGGAATATATCACAAAATCACACTTTTTGCAAATATGTCATAATAAAAAAGGGATTATTTTTCTGCGGAAATATCCTGTTACGGACGGAATGATAGTTTCCTTTCCGCCTTGCGCGTGTAGCGATGATATCTAGCGGTTTTGGCAGTTACTGTCTGACTGGTAGTATTTTTATAAGTTGATTAAAATTTTGTCTGCGATGGGATAATCCCGTTTTCTGATTAAGATGATTCCGAAAAAAAAGCCCGCGCCTGACTGTATGAAGTGAAAACCACTGCAAACAGATGCAGAAAACGCGGGCTTTTATTGAGCATATTGGTCAGATTACGGCTGTTTACCGATGTAAGCCAGGATACCGCCGTCAACGTACAGAACGTGACCGTTTACGAAGTTTGATGCATCTGATGCAAGGAAAACTGCGGGACCCATAAGGTCTTCTGTTGTTCCCCAACGTTCTGCGGGAGTTTTTGCAACAATGAATGCGTCAAAGGGATGGCGGCTTCCGTCAGCCTGGCGCTCACGGAGAGGTGCAGTCTGAGGTGTCTCGATATAACCGGGTCCGATACCGTTACACTGGATGTTTGCGTGACCGTATTCAGAGCAGATGTTGCGGGTAAGCATTTTCAGACCGCCTTTCGCTGCTGCATAGGCAGAAACTGTCTCGCGTCCCAGCTCGCTCATCATTGAACAGATGTTGATGATCTTTCCGTGACCTTTTTTGATCATTGAAGGAATGACAGCCTTTGAGACGATGAAAGGTGCGTTCAGGTCAACGTCAATAACTGCGCGGAAGTCTTCTGCAGACATCTCGCACATAGGGATGCGTTTGATGATACCGGCATTGTTAACCAGAATATCAATCACACCGACTTCTTTCTCGATTTTTGCAACCATCTCCTGAACCTGAGCCTCATCACAGACATTGCATACATAACCGTGTGCGTCAATTCCGCGTTCTGCATAGGCTTTCAGACCGTTCTGCATTTTTTCTTCGTTGATATCATTGAAGCAGATAGTTGCTCCGTATTTTGCAAATGCGGTGGCAATTGCCATACCGATTCCGTAGGAAGCACCTGTTACCAGTGCAACTTTTCCTTTCAAGCTGAAACTGTTTTCATCAAACATAAAAACCTCCAAAACATGCCGAACAAACCTTTCCGGTCAAGGCACTGAACTGTCTAAATATTATCAGCAGAAAAAATCATCCGCAATAAAAAAAAATGCATGATTTAGCACAAAAACGTACAAGGCCGTCATGGGCGCGGACGCTGGACAGACATGTCAGAAACCGCTGTCAGGCGTCTATCTCTTCCAGCAGGTTGTTCACAATGAACTCCCTGCGCTGGGGAGTGTTCTTTCCCATGTAGAATTCCAGCAGTTTCGGCACAGATTTCAGCTGCTGAACTTCCACCGGTACAAGCCGCATGTCTTTTCCGATAAAGGGCTTGAATTCCTGGGGACTGATCTCTCCAAGACCTTTGAAGCGCGTGACTTCCGCAGTGCTTCCCAGATCTTTTATCGCTTTGTCCCGCTCTGCCTCAGAGTAGCAGTAACGGGTATCCTTCTTGTTGCGCACACGGAACAGAGGTGTCTCAAGAATGAACACTTTGCCGGATGTGACCAGTTCCTCAAAAAATCCAAGGAAAAATGTCATCAGCAGGTTACGGATATGGAAACCGTCGTTGTCCGCATCGGTTGCGATGATTATCTTATTGTAGCGCAGGTTCGCCACGTCCTGCTCAATGCCCAGTGCCATCATCACGTTGTAAAGCTCTGCGTTTTTGTAGATGTCAGTACGCTTTCTTCCGTACATGTTCTCAACTTTGCCCCGCAGACTGAACAGAGCCTGTGTCATTGCATCACGGCAGTGAGTCATTGAACCTGTTGCAGAATCTCCTTCCGTAAGGAAAATCATGCTGTCCGCACCTTTCTCCCCGTCTTCCACATGGTATTTGCAGTCCTTCAGTTTCGGAATCTTCAGCGAAATTTTGCGGGCAGCTTCCTTTGCTTCTTTCTTTACGGTATTCAGTTCCGTGCGAAGTTTCTCGTTGGCCTGGATCTTTGCTTCCAGAGCTTTTGCTACCTCACTGTTTCGGTGCAGAAAATCGTCCACGGCAGACTTTGTCTCAGCGACAATCCAGGAACGGATCTCCGTATTACCCAGTTTGTTCTTTGTCTGGCTCTCAAAAACCGGATCCTTGACTTTTACGGCGACCGCAGCTGTCATTCCTTCGCGCACATCTTCGCTTTTGTAAGGTTTGCGGTAAAATTCCTGCACACCTTTTAAAAATCCTTCCTTGAATGCGGCAAGATGGGTTCCTCCGTCAGAAGTGAACTGGCCGTTGACGAATGAAAAATAATTTTCGCCGTAGGAATTGGTGTGGGTGACTGAGAATTCCAGCTGTTTTCCTTTATAATAAGTGGGCGGATAAATGGATTCGCCTTCAATCTCATTGTTCAGAAGGTCTTCAAGGCCTTTCTCGCTTCTGTATTTCTGACCGTTGTAGACAAGGGTGAGCCCTGCGTTGAGATATGCGTAATTCCAGATCCGTTTCTCCACGAATTCCTGGTTGAAGTTATATGGGCCGAACACTTCCTCATCAGGGACAAATTCAACATAGGTGCCGTCTTTTGAGCCGGGTTTTGCATTTGCGGTTTTGTTGGAAATCAGTACGCCTTTCTCAAAAACGGCTTCCGCACACTGTCCTTCCCGGGCAGACACAACACGGAAGTAGGAACTGAGCGCATTGACAGCCTTTGTACCCACACCGTTGAGCCCGACTGAAAACTGGAAAACATCGTCATTGTATTTTGCGCCTGTGTTGATCACGGAAACACATTCAACCAGCTTTCCCAAAGGAATTCCTCGTCCGTAGTCCCGGACTTTCACCCGGTTCTCCTTGACCTCAATGTCAATCCGGCGGCCGTTGCCCATTATGAATTCATCTATTGCGTTGTCGATTATCTCTTTGAAAAGTATATAAATACCGTCATTCTGATTGGAACCGTCACCAAGACGGCCGATGTACATACCTGTCCTGAGTCTGATGTGTTCCAGAGAACTCAGAGTTTTGATTTTGGATTCGTCGTAAATTACATTCTTTTCTGATTTTTCTTTTGCCATAATCCCACCGTACAAAATTATAGCAGAAAAAAGGTAAAAAAAAAAGCCGTTCCTTAAAATTGAAAAACCTCAGAAGTTTCAACTCCTGAGGTTTTTCAATTGGTTCGCGCGAGCGAACACGTAAACAAAAAAGTTTCCCACGAAACTTTAAGTTAAACTGGGCGGCGCCATTTCAGCCGTCCAGTTTAGCCGTTCCATTGGATGAACTGAATCACGCCAATGGAACGGCTCCGTCAGGGAATCACTCGCTCAATGAATCAAGCAAAGGGATTCTCGTCAGCATAGAGGCAGCCTGCGGGTTTGTTGTAGGCAATGTCTTCTACTCCCAGATACTGGAAGATTGTGTACAGTGCTTTTCCAACGTGACCGAATGCAACTGCTCCGTGGTGAGGATAGCGTTTTGAAATCAGGACGTGGCGGTAGAAACGGCCCATTTCCTTGATTGCAAAAATACCGATACCACCGAATGAGCGTGTGGCAACGGGGAGAACTTCACCCTGAGCAACGTATGCCTGCAGTTTTCCGTCTGCATTTGCATGTACTCTGAAGAATGTGATGTCTCCGGCTGCAATGTCGCCTTCCAGTGTACCGCGTGTAAAGTCAGGTTCACTTCCTTTGGGTTCAAGCAGGCGGTGCTGGATCAGCTGATATTTTACAGCAGGATCGCTGCAGGGTGCCAGACAGCAGAAAGGTGTGTTTCCGCAGTGGAATCCCATGAATGTGTCATTGAGTTTATAATCGTATTTGGGTTTGATTTCTGCTTCCCACATATCTGCGGGAACAGTGTTGTTGATGTCGAGCAGAGTAACAGGAGCGCCTGTAACACATGTTCCGATGTATTCGCTGAGAGCACCGTAGATATCTACTTCACATGCAACGGGAATGCCTTTTGATGCGAGGCGGCTGTTTACATAGCAGGGCTCGAAACCGAATGCTTCGGGGAATGCAGGCCAGCATTTGTCTGCAAAAACAACGTATTCGCGTGCACCTTTGTTCTTTTCTGCCCAGTCGAGCAGTGTAAGTTCAAACTGTGCCATGCGGGGCAGGAAGTCAGGCCATTTGTTTCCTTTTGCTCCCAGTTCTGCTGCCATCTCTTTGCATACGTCGTCAATGCGGGGATCGTTTGCATGTGCCTTGTAGGCAACCAGCAGGTCAAGCTCTGAGTTCTCCTGGATCTCTACGCCGATGTCATACAGACCCTTGATAGGTGCGTTACATGCGAAGAAGTCCTGGGGACGGGGACCGAATGTGATTACCTTGAGTTTTGAAAGACCGATCAGTGCGCGTGCAACAGGGATGAAATCTTCCATCATCTTTGCAACTTCTTCTGCTGATCCTACGGGATATTCAGGGATGACTGCCTTGAGGTGGCGGAGACCCAGGTTGTATGAGCAGTTGAGAACACCACAGTATGCATCACCGCGTCCGTCGATGAGGCTGTCTCCGCTTTCTTCTGCAGCAGCTGCATACATAACGGGACCATCGAAGTTTTTGGCGATAAGTGTCTCGGGTGTTTCGGGACCGAAGTTACCCAGGAACACACACAGTGCGTTACAACCGGCTTTTTTTACGTCTTCAACAGCTTTGAGCATGTCGAGTTCGTTTTCTACGGTTACTTTGCATTCATAAAGGCTTGCGGCATTTCCGAAAGCTTTGACAATTGCAGCACGGCGGCTTTCTGAAAGTGAAATGATGAAGCAGTCGCGACTTACAGCAATAATTCCGAGTTTTACGTCAGGAATATTTTTGAGCATTTTTTTCCCCCATTTGGTAAAGTGAGTGTTCTTACATTGTACACTGTATTTGCAATCAAACAATAAGAAAATTCGCTGATTGTGCTGATTTTTACGTTTTTGCGGAAAAAGAAAGTGTTCGTTTTTTTTCTGCAAAGTGTTACACTGTTATACACTTCATGTGCCGCAGAGCGGTCCGGAGAAAAGATGAGAAAAAGATTTTTCATGGCAGTGATGCTGATCTGCGGGGCTTTTTGTTTTGCCCGTCCGAATGTGTTTCTTAAGGAAAAAAAAGCGGATCTTTATTCAAGTTATAAGTGGTATGGCCGTTCAGTCGCAAAAATCGGTTACGGAACCGAGCTTGTGGTTCTTGAGGAGAACGGCAGCTGGCTTCATGTCCAGATGCGCGGAAAGGACGTGGAAGGCTGGATCAATGTCTCAAAGGTAACGGAGCGGAAGATCACCACTTCCAGTTCCGCTGATGCAAAAGAGATCGCCCTTGCAGGAAAAGGGTTTTCTGAGGAAGTTGAGAATCTTTATTCACAGTCCGGAAAAGGGGATTTTTCGGCGGTTGATAGGATTGAGCGCCGTGTCACGGATCTTGGCGAGCTGGATTCATTCATTGCAGAAGGCAGCCTGAAAGGAGGTTCAAGATGAGAAAATCTTCATCAGGATCATTCCTTAAATCCGTTTTGCTTTCCGTCTGTTCACTCATGCTTTTTGCTTCCTGTGAGACAATGAATCTTGCTGTAAAGGAAACCGCGGAAGCTGCCTACACAGTGGGACTCATTAGCGAGGAATCCTATGTGTCCGTGAACGAGACCCTTGAGCAGTCTGACCAGGCCATGCTGGAATTCACCATTGAAGAGGAATATTACATCGGCCGGGGTGTGGCCGCGTCAATTCTTCTGACTTATCCTCTCTATGAGAATCCTGTCCTTGATGCATACCTGAATAAAGTCCTGCAGGTTCTTGTCTCCAGTTACGGAATGCCTGAGAAACTGAACGGCTACCACATTGCGGTGCTTGATACAGATGAGATAAACGCCTTTGCGACATGCGGAGGCCATATTCTGATTTCGCGGGGCTTTGTGTCCTGCATTGAGAACGAGGACCAGCTTGCTGCCGTTATTGCCCACGAACTGTCCCACATCCTGCTGAATCATCCGATCGAGTCAATCCGGACTGACAGAAGAACCAATGCTTTCAAGGCTCTTGGCAAGATGAGCGTGAATCTTTTTGCGGACTATGTGGATCTTGCCGGTAAGGAAGATGGTGTCTGGCAGTTTATAGAAGGCGACACAATCCGTCAGATGGAAAGCACTTTCTCAGATCTTGTGGGTGACAGCGTGAACAGTCTGGTGAACAGCGGTTATTCAAAGAATCTTGAGTATCTTGCCGACGAACAGGCTCTTCGGATTCTGGAGGCTGCCGGCTACAGTGTCCATGCGATGCCGGATGTGCTCGTGGCTCTTGAAAAAAGCCTGGGCGGCTCTAAGACCGGTATCGGCAGGACACATCCTTCTCCAAAAGCCAGAAGAAATTACTTTGCCCAGGATATCAAAAGACTTGAGGAATACGGAATTGATTACCGGCGTACAATGCGGTTCAATGCGGTCAAGGCCTGTCTATGAAGATTCCGGGAAAACTTGCGGGACTGAACCCGTTTTTTGTGGGGGCTGCTGTTTTTGTTTTTGTGGCACTTCTTAATGCCGCAGGACTTTTTGAGGATCTTGAACGCAAATCCTATGATTCCCGCGTGAATGCAGTGCTTCCTTACAGATCTGTCTGTGATGACATTGTGTTCATCATGGTGGATCAGGAAAGCATAAATCATGCTGCGGAAGACTTTGGCTGGGTTTCCTGGCCATGGCCGCGTTCCGCTTACGGAAAGATCTATGAGTATCTGGATTCTTCAGGTGCCGTTTCCTGCACACTGGATATTCTCTTCTCAGAAGTCTCGTCTTTCGGACAGGCTGATGACGATGCTTTTGCAGAAAGTCTCCGCTCCGGCAGAAACACTCTGTCCCTCATGGCAGAATACTGGGATGATGTGACGGACATTTCCCGTCTTCTGCGTCCTGTGGAAGTGATAAGAGACAGTGTGGACTATCTTGGAAACAGTACCAGCGTAAAAGATTCCGATGGTGTGATCCGGCGGACCAGAGTTGTGGACAATGTGGGTGGCATGGAACTGATAAGTATGGGCTTCGCTCCCGTACTTGCTGATGCAGGGGAGACCCGGTATGACAGACTGGAAGGACTTCCATTTCTTGATGACGGTACACTGAAACTGAATTTCAAGGGCAGCATTGATCATTACATCCATTACAGCGCCTATGAAGTCCTCAGGAGCATTTACTCAATTCAGAATCCCGGTGCCCTGTCTCCCGATGATCCCTTTGCCCCGGGTGGAGACAGATTCGTAGGACCGGAATGTTTCGCAGGTGCACACGTTTTTGTGATCTATTATGCTCCCGGACTTTTTGATATCTGCGCAACACCGGTCAGCAAGGTTTATCCCGGTGCCGGTGTCTCAATCACCGCACTGGACAATTTCCTTACAGATTCCTTTATCCGCACGGTTCCATCATGGCTCAACTATCTGATTCTTCTTGCAGTCTGTCTTCTTGGTGCCCGTATCTCATATTTTTCTCTCCGTCAGAAAACTTTTTTCCGTTCCGTTGTGTGTTCCATAATCTGTTTTGCAGGCGGTCTGGGGATTGTGTGGGCTTTGAACCTGCTGCTTTTTGTATTGCGCTTTGATGCCCTTTTTGTTCCGCTTGCCGCAGGTTTCATCTTTGCCTATCTGTTCAATGCCATCAAAGATTATTTTGTTGAAGGAAAACAGAAACGTTTCATAAAAAATGCCTTCCGTCAGTATCTTAGCCCAGAAGTGATCAATCAGCTGATTGCGAATCCGGAACAGCTTGCTCTTGGCGGGACCCGCCGCAACATAACGATTTTTTTCAGTGATGTACAGGATTTTACCTCCCTGGGAGAGAAACTCAGCCCTGAGGATCTTACGGAAGTTCTTAACCTTTATCTTTCGGAGCTCAGCAACATCATCATGGAGAAGGGCGGAACAATCGACAAATATGAAGGTGACGCGATCGTTGCTTTCTGGAATGCCCCGCTGGATGTTGAGCGGCACAGCGCCGTAGCCTTGGAGACAGCTGTGAAGTGTCAGGAGAAACTGATGGAACTGGCCCCCGTCTTTGAGCAGAAAGCCGGCCGTCCCATGTGGACACGCATCGGAATCAACACTGGAAATGCTGTCGTCGGGAACATGGGCAGCCAGCACCGTTTTGACTACACCATGTTCGGTGACAATGTGAATCTTGCCTCCCGTCTTGAAGGCCTGAACAAACAGTTCGGAACCTATATCTTATGCAGTGAGGCGACAAAGACACAGGCTCTGGAGTGCGGGTGCAGCCTCTGTTTCCGCGAACTTGGCAACGTGATTGTGGCTGGAAAGACAGAAGCTGTCCGGGTTTTTGAACCGATGACTCCTGAGACTGCTGCGGCAAGGCAGGAGACACTACGCGCATTTGATGCCGGTCTTCAGCTTTTCTACAGAGGAATGACGGCAGATGCGGAAAAAGTCTTTGCCGCCATCAAAGATGATCCGCCCGCCGCGAAATACGCCCTGAAGTGCCGCTCTCTGATCCAGTCCGGCGCATATGTCAACGGGCGTCAGGGTATCTGGGTGGCGGACAGTAAGTAAAAGGATGTTTCAGCGAAGTTCCCAGTCACCGCCGCCGCAGCCGGTAAAACATGAGGCGAAGAACACTTCCATTGCTTTTATCATGCAGGCAGTGTCCTTAACTCCGGCGGTCTCATAGGGTGAATGCATCGCCAGCTGTGCAAGCCCGATGTCCACAGTGTTGAGAGAAACCTGTGCGTTGGAAAGGTGTCCCAGTGTGGATCCGCCGGGAATGTCAGAGCGGTTGAAGTAATCCTGTACCGGTACTCCTGCTTTTCTGCAGATTGCCTTGAACACGGCGGCGGAAACTGCGTCTGTCGTGTATTTCTGCGCCGCATTGTGCTTCACAACGATTCCGCCGTTCATAACAGGTCTGTTGGTAGGGCAGGCTTTGTCCCCATGATTGGGATGTACTGCATGGGCATTGTCCGCAGACACCATGAAACTGTCCGCCGTGATCCTGCAGTAATCCGAAGTGTCACCGCCGGTGCTGCTCACGATGCGCTGCAGTGTGTTTCTCAGGAAATCAGAGCAGGCGCCCTGTTTTGTGCCGCTGCCGACTTCCTCGTTGTCAAAAAGGGCATAGACCGGGACACTGTTCCGGGTCTGCGGGGCTCCGACAAATCCCTTTAGAACAGTGTAAGCGCACTGAAGGTCATCAAGCCGGGGTGCGGAAAAGAACTCACTGTCTGCGCCCCAGACTGAAGCAGTGCTGCGGCAGTACAGGAACAGGTCAGCAGAAGCAATCTCTTCCGCAGAAACTCCTGCATTCTCAGCAACCAGTTCCATGAATCCGCCTTTTGAGATCCCGCTTCCAAGAATGGGAAGCATCTCTGTCTGCACGTTTAGCGGGTGTCCTTCATTGGCACTTCTGTCCATGTGTATGGCGAGACTCGGAATCATCATAAGGTCACGGTCAATATTCACAAGCTTTGTCTCGAGCCGGTTCCCTTTCCACAGACAGATTCTTCCCGCAACAGAAAGAGGTCTGTCAAACCATGGCGCCATGAGCATCCCGCCGTAACCTTCCACATTCAGTTTCACATAGGCACCCTGTTCGGTGCTCATCTCCGGATTCTCTTTTATCTTGAAGCACGGTGAATCGCTGTGACTTGCCCCGATCATAAAGCATCTTATGTCATCTTCCGGGATTTTAAAGGCAATGACCGCAGACTCATTTCGTACCAGAAAATACCGGCCGCCTTTTTCCAGTCTCCAGGAATCATTCTCCCGGAGTTCCTCAAAATCATTTTCCAGAAGAATTCTGCGCACGCTGTCTGCCGCGTGGAACTGTGTGGGACTGTTCTCAATAAAACGGATAAGTCCGTCTGCTGCTGAATCATTTATAGTTTTCATGTCTGTATTTTGCTGTATAAAATTGAATTTTTCAATGAATGGTTTTATAATCGGAAACATGGTCGACTACGAATTCCAATACGACATATCTGCAATCCTTATTCTCGCTGTGATTCTTTTTATTTCAGTGCTCCACCGCAAAAGGCCGGAGACAAAGAACACACTTTTCATTGCCATCTGTCTGTCTGTTCTTGGAAGCGCCGTGACCGACATGCTTTCTGCGGTTTTCAACATTCATCCTTTCCAGTATCCACTTTCGGTCCAGTACGTGGTGACGATTCTGTATTTCGTGTTCGGCTGTTCAATCTCCATGTTCTTCGTGCTGTATTGTCTTGGAATCTGCGGAAAACTGAAGCGGATAAAAAGGCCTTTTTTCCAGGCACTGGTTTTCGGTCCCTATCTTGCAGATCTTACGATGATTGCCGTCTCTCCTTTCTGGGGCACGGTTTTCTCCTATTCTGAAGATGGTATCTATGTGCGCGGAATCGGTGTGTGGGTCATGTATTTGCTTATCCTGTTCCACAGTATCCTTGGATGCATCGTAATCTTTACGATGGGTACCCATGTTCCGCGGCAGAAAAAAGTGCTGACAGTAAGTTTTGTCCTCTTCACACTGGCCGGTGTTGTTTTCCAGGCGATTTATCCACTGGTGCTGATCCAGAATTTCAGTGTTGCAATCGGTCTTCTGCTGATTTTTATCTCACTTCAGCGTCCTGAGGAAGTGCTTGATAATGACACAGGTTTCCTGAACCATACTTCCTTCGAGATAATGGTTTCCAGAACCTACGCACGGAAAATGCCTTTCTCGCTGATTGTGGTGTTTATTGATGATTTCCAGTTTTTCAGTTCTGCATTCGGTGTGGACGGAATGAACTTCATCCTCCAGAATATCGGACGGTTCCTGAAACAGCTTCCGCTTAAAGGCAGCGTCTACTATGACCGCCCGGGTGTCTTCTGCATCTGGACACTCTGCACCGATGAAGACAAACTGAAGGAAACCGTGAATCAGATTGCGGAACGCTTTGAAGACAACTGGAAAGACCATTCAAACGATGCAAAGCTTTTTGTGCGCCAGTGTATCATCCGCTGTTCGGACGAAGCTGATTCGCCTGAGAAAATTGAAGAAATTATTGGAACTGTCGCCACTGACATGCGCTATTCCGCCCACAAACTGCTCAACGGCCGTGACATTGATATTGCGACTAAACAGCACATTGATCGTCTGGACAAACTTATTAAATCCGCCATTTACGAAGACCGCATCGATGTTTATTATCAGCCGCTTTTCTCAACCCATAAAAACAGGATTGTGGGAGCTGAGGCGCTTATCAGGATGCGTGATGAGAACGGCATTTTCGTGCCTCCTGAAGAATTTGTTCCCATTGCGGAACGGAACGGCCAGATTCTCCGTCTCGGTCAGTATGTCTATGAGAATGTATGCCGTTTTATCTCCACTACGGACATAATCAAATATGGTGTTGATGTAATCGACATAAATCTTTCAATGGCACAGTGCATGCAGATAAAACTTGCCGGAGATCTTATTGAGACTGCCAAAAACTACGGAATCTCTCCCGAATATATTTCTCTTGAGATCACAGAGACAGCTGCGGCTCACTCACCGGATATGCTTCTTATCAACATGCAGGAACTTTCTGATGCCGGTTTCTCCTTTGCTCTTGATGATTATGGAAGCGGTTACGCTAACATCAATTATATCGTGCATCTTCCCTTCTCGGTGGTAAAGATTGACAAAGACATTGTGTGGTCAGCAATGAATGATCTTACTGCGAAAGTTGTTCTTTCATCCTCTGTTGAGATGATGCGCAAACTGAACAAGAAAATTGTTGCGGAAGGCGTTGAGAACAAAGAGATGGCTGAAATGCTGACCAAACTTAACTGTGATCTTCTGCAGGGATATTACTATTCCAAGCCGCTTCCCCAGAAACGCTTCCTGAATCTTCTTAAGGAACAGTATGAACTTCAGCTTTCCGAAGACATGTATCTTGATGAACTTGAAAGTGTTGACGATGACGGTAATGTGATCCAGACTTCTGTGGGGTCTGAGACGGATTCTGACAATGGCGGGGCAGGAATAGAAGAGATTTTTCCTGATGATTCTGAGATGGTGATAGATATTTCGCCTGAGATGATTGATGAAGAGTTTGCCGAAAAGGACAGAGTCTCAGAACTGGCTGTGGTCGGGGACGAGGAGATTCTGGAACTTGATGCTGTAGAGGACATTGAAGAACTGGAAGAAATATAAATGGTTTCAAAAACAGAGCTCATAGCAAAAATCAATGATGTGATCAAAGAGAATTTCAACAGAATTGCAGTTTCTCTTGTTGTGATGATGATTGTTTCACGTGTTGTAAGTGGAATTCTTGTTCTGCCCATAGTGATTTTTTCCCTTGGCGGTACAGGTTTCATCGGATCGGCAATCGCTCTCCTGCTTGCCGCCGCATCTGTTGTGGTGACAGTTTATCTGCTTTACGGCTTTTCAGTGCTGGTGGGTCGTTTCTACCGCAATGAGGTTGCGGTTCTCGGTCATCTGTTCTGGGGTTTCACAAGGGATTCAAAAAGGCTGCTGGTATGTGCGGCTCTTGTCGGGCTTCTGTGCATTCTTTCTTCCATTATCAGTGTCTCTCCGATATTGATTTACGTTTATACAAATGAAGCTTTTGTTGAAGGCATTATGGCAACACTGGAAGCCAATCCGGAGATGATTCCGATTGTTGCGGTCATGGACGCACTTATGAAACTGATTCCCTTTTCTTTCATTGGAAATGCGGTCATCCTGTTTTTCGTTCTGTTCCGCTATTCCTTTGCTTTTTTTATTCTTTACCATGAACCTGAACTTCCCTGGAGGGATGTGCTCAGAAAAAGCCGGCACCTTCTGAAAGGCCGCAAATGGAAACTTTTCTGCTTCTGTCTGCGCGTAGCCATGATTCCTCTTGCCTGTACCGCAGGTCTGTTCCTGCTGTCCCTTGTTTCTTCGGGATTCAGCGGAACTTTTGCCTCCTTGTGTACCATGGGATACTCACTAAGTCTGTATCTTTCCTTCATTTTTCTGATTTTTGCGCTTACGGCTTTTTACTATGAATGCGCAGACCCGGACACATTATGCTTATCCTCACCGGAAGCTTTGCAGCTGAACTGACCGTAAAGGGATCCCGCTTCATAGGAGAGGTTCTGCCGGTGACAACTCAGACAGAGGCCCGGGATACCTTGAAGGCGCAGAAAACCCGTTATGCGGACGCCACTCATGTTGTCCACGCGTTTATTGCGGGGCTTGGTGCAGAAGTGATGGGCATGAGTGACGACGGTGAACCTTCCGGAACAGCCGGGCGTCCTGTGCTTGATGTGCTTAAGGGCAGAGGTGTGACCAATGTCCTTCTGACAGTGACCCGCTACTTCGGTGGAACCCTTCTTGGCACCGGCGGGCTGGTGAAAGCTTACGGTGACAGTGCGAAACTTGTCCTTGATGGCGCGGCCGGGGCGGGACTTTTTGAGCCTTATGTGGAAAAATGCGGATTCTTCATGACAGTGCCTTACGAACTTCTGGACAGAATCAAATACTCGCTGCAGAACTACAGAATTTCTGATCTGACTGAGGAATACACGGAAAAAGTCTGTATTTCAGGTCAGATACACGCAGACCAGTTTGACAGACTCTGCTCAAACATCCGGGAAATGACAAATGCCACTGTCTTTGTTGAGCGCCTGTAAATAATCTGAAAATTTTTAAAATAAGAAAACATCTGATTGGTTAAACTATTGACTTTGACACATTGTTGAACTAACATTCTAGTATGTTAGAATTACAAAAGGCGCAGCTCTCAGGCGCAAAAAAAACTGAGTGGGAAAACGCGGGTGTTGAACTTCCTGCTTTTGACATTGACAGAATGCGCGCACAGACAGAGCAGACTCCGGAATGGCTCCATTTTGGCGCAGGAAATATTTTCAGAGGCTTCATTGCTGACCTGGCCCAGAAACTTTTGAACGAAGGCCTTGCTCAGACCGGAATAATTGCAGCAGATACTTTTGACTACGAAATCATAGACAGAATCTATAAGCCTTATGACAATCTCACCCTTCTTGCACTGATGAACGCAGACGGCTCTCTTGAAAAGAGAATCGTGGCTTCTGTTGCAGAAGGGCTTCATGCAGATTCGTCAGACAGCACATACTGGAACAGACTCAAAGCGATTTTTTCTGCTGATTCCTTCAAGATGGCAAGTTTCACCATTACTGAAAAAGGTTATTCCCTTTACGGAATGAACGGGGAACTGTCAGCGGTGGCTGCCGCAGACATTGCCAACGGCCCTGACAGACCTGTACATGCAATGAGCGTTGTTACATCCCTTGTTCTGGAACGCTACAGAAAAGGTGGAAACCCCCTTGCTCTTGTAAGCATGGATAACTGTTCCCACAATGGTGAGAAACTTCAGAATGCAGTTTTTGCAGTGGCTGATGGCTGGCTGAAAAACGGATTTGTTGACGCAGGATTTATTGATTACCTCCATGATTCAAAGCGTGTTTCCTTCCCCTGGTCAATGATCGACAAAATCACACCGCGCCCTGCAGCCAGTGTTCAGGCAAAACTTGAGGAATCAGGCATTGTGAACATTGCTCCTGTTACGACAAACCGTAAGACATTTATTGCACCTTTCGTAAACGCAGAAAAACCTCAGTATCTGGTCATTGAGGACAATTTCCCCAACGGGCGCCCCGCATTTGACAGACTTTCCGGAAGCGGTGTCTATCTTGCAGACCGTGACACAGTCAACCGCACTGAGACAATGAAGGTCACTACCTGTCTCAATCCGCTCCACACAGCACTTGCTGTTTACGGCTGTCTTCTTGGCAACAGATCCATCGCCGAGGAGATGACAAATCCTCTTCTGGTGGCACTCATAAAGAAAATCGGTTATGACGAAGGTCTTCCGGTGGTTGTTGATCCTGGCATCCTGAAACCAAGGGCCTTTATTGATGAGGTTGTGATGGAGCGTCTGCCGAATCCCGGCATTCCTGACACACCTGAGCGGATTGCTACGGACACATCCCAGAAAGTTCCCGTCCGTTTCGGAGAGACAGTCAAATCCTACATCCGTGAAGGCCGCAGTCTTGATTCAATGGTCGGAATCCCTCTTGCAATTGCAGGCTGGCTCCGCTATCTTCTCGGAATCAATGACAAAGGCGAGGAATTCGCTGTGTCAAGCGATCCTATGATGGATCAGCTGCAGAAAATCCTTGCTCCTGTCAGACTCGGTAACCCGGAATGTGCGGCAGGTGTTCTTGAGCCGCTTTTCAAAAACACCACGATTTTCGGTACTGACCTGACCACAACTCCACTTGCTGGAAAAATTGAAGAGATTTTTGGAAAACTGATCTCCGGTACCGGAACAGTTGAAAAAACACTTGCAGAGTATTTGAACTAGAGGCATAAAAATGAAAATGACATTCAGATGGTACGGAAAAGGATTCGATTCCGTTACTTTGGAACAGATCCGGCAGATTCCGGGTGTTAAAGGCGTTATCACAACAGTTTACGACAGTGTTCCCGGTGAGGCATGGACTCAGGAGCGTGTGCATTCAATCCGCGAGGATGTTGAGGCTCACGGTCTGGAAATCTCCGGTATTGAAAGCGTGAACATTCATGATGACATCAAGACAGGAAGTCCCCGCCGTGATGAATACATTGAGAACTACATCAAGACACTGGAAGTTTTAGGCAAAGAAGACATTCACATGGTCTGCTATAACTTCATGCCCGTTTTTGACTGGACACGCAGTGATCTTGCCAAAGTCCGTCCCGACGGTTCCACTGTCCTTGCCTATGACCAGAGTGTGATCGATCAGATCAACCCTGAGGAAATGTTCTCTTCTCTGGACAAGAAATCCAACGGTTTTGTCCTTCCCGGCTGGGAGCCTGAACGCATGGCACGCATCAAGGAACTTTTTGATGCCTATAAAGATGTTGATGAAGAGAAACTGTTCAACAATCTGGTTTACTTCCTCAAGGCGATCATGCCTGTATGTGACAAATACGGAATTGACATGGCAATTCATCCTGATGATCCGGCCTGGCCTGTGTTCAACCTTCCGCGCATTATCACCGGAAAGGAAAAAATTGTCCGCATGCTCAAGGCTGTAGACAATCCCCATAACGGAATCACACTCTGCACCGGCTCTCTGGGATCAAATCCTGACAACGACCTGTGCGACATCATCCGCGCATGCAAAGGACGCATACATTTTGCACACCTCCGTAACCTGTGGCACGAAAAACCCGGAAAATTCCAGGAAGCTGCCCATCTTTCTGCAGACGGAACTTTTGATATGTATGCAATCACAAAGACATTGTACGAAACCGGTTTTGACGGCTGCATCCGTCCTGACCACGGACGCGCGATCTGGGGCGAAGTTGCGATGCCTGGTTACGGTCTTTATGACCGCGCCCTCGGCTGTGCATATCTGAACGGTCTTTGGGAAGCTGTAAGCAAGGAATACCCGCGCTGACAGAGGGTGTGGCTGGATCAGTCCGCCACATCTGCAAAGATATTATGCAGACACGTCTGAGTTTTCAGGCGTGTTTTTTTTGTTCCGAGCGGATCTGAAGAATGCATAAATATTGCAAAAAACTGCATAAATATGATATTATCACTCGTTCCTTATTTCTAAAATATGGAAGAGAAGGGCAGGATTAAAGCACCGTAAAACAGCGCGGTTCTTTTTTCTCAGCAGATCTGCGTTGCAGGTCTGGCCTTGTTAAATTGTTCGCTTTGGCGAACGGTAAAAAGTCGTTTTCAAGTTTTCAGATCTGAAGATTATGTTCCGGCTTTTTATGGGAGATAAAAGTGGATTCAAAAACAATCGGCATTCTGGTAGCCTTTGTTCTGTATCTGGGCCTGATGATTTTCGTAGGTTTCAGAAACATGAAGAAAAACGAAAGTGCTTCCGATTTCTTCTTGGGCGGACGCAAACTGGGCCCCTGGGTCACAGCATTGAGTGCAGAAGCTTCTGACTCATCAGCATGGCTTCTTATGGGACTTCCCGGTCTATGTTATCTGGGTGGAATAAAAGAAACTGTCTGGACCGCAGTCGGTCTTATTGTCGGTACTTACCTCAGCTGGCTGATCGTTGCAAAACCTCTGCGCAAATGTACAATTGCTTTCGGTGATTCAATCACACTGCCTGAATTCTTTACAAACCGCTTCAAAGACAAAAGCAAGATTCTTTCTATCGTATCCGTTGTTCTGATTGTTTTCTTCTTCACGATTTATACAGCATCAGGTTTTGTGGCCTGTGCAAAACTGTTCAACTCTGTTTTCGGTCTTCCTTATCAGGCCGGTCTTGTAATCGGACTTATCATCATCCTGTCCTACACAATCATGGGTGGTTACCTTGCAGTCTGTACAACTGACTTCATCCAGGGTGCACTGATTTTCATCGCTTTCGTTATTTCCGGTACAATCGTTATTTTCGCACTGGGCGGACCTTCTGCAGCAATTGCGCAGGCAACTGACTTCAGCAGCCGTGCCATTTCCGGAGAATTCGGTGCAGAACTGATGGGAAAATTCACTGCGAACCAGAACTATTCCGGTATGTCAATTGTATCTGCCCTTGCATGGGGTCTCGGATACTTCGGTATGCCGCACATCATCGTGCGCTTCATGGGAATCCGTTCAAACAAAGAAGTGAAGAAAGCACGCCGCATCGGTATTGTCTGGATGATCATCTCCTATGTTGGAACATTCATCATCGGTACATTGGGAACTGTCTATCTGCTTCCTAACCTTCTCAGCGGCGGTGCGGCAGAGACTGTGTTCAGTGAGACAATGCTCAAGCTTTATCCCGGATTCATTGCAGGTATCTTCCTATGCGCGATTCTTGCCGCTTCAATGAGTACTGCTGACAGCCAGCTTCTTTCTGCTGCCAGTGCGGTAAGCAACGACATCTACAAAGGCATTTTCAAGAAAGATGCCGATGAGAAAAAAGTTCTTGCAGTGGGACGTATCACAGTTCTTGTCATTGCGGCAGTCGCTTTTGTCCTGTCACTCAATCCTGACAGCTCAATCTTCGGCCTGGTAAGTTATGCATGGGCCGGATTCGGCGGAACATTCGGACCGATCATTCTTCTTGCACTTTTCTGGCGCGGAACAACAGCAAAAGGTGCTGTTGCCGGTCTGATCGGCGGTGCGGTCACTGTTGTTGCATGGCACAACGTTTCCGGCGGAATCTTCGATCTGTACGAAATCGTTCCCGGCTTTGTGGTCTGTCTGATTCTTACAGTTGTCATCAGTCTGCTGGACAAAAACAAAGATGTTGACATGCTCGCAGAATTCGATGCCTACAAAGAAATGGAAGACTGACCGAAATCTGCAGACCTTATTCTTCTTGCCCACGATTTTTGTTTGTGATATACAAAAGTCGTGGAACATCTTTTTTCAAAAAAAGACATCTGGTCTTTGATATGGCCGCTGATGGTTGAACAGTTTCTTGCCATTACTCTCGGTATGGCAGACATAATGATGGTTTCAGCCCTCGGCGAGTCCGCTGTTTCAGGCGTATCTCTCGTAGATACGCTTTTTATTTTTATCAACCAGCTTTTTGCAGCCCTTGCAACCGGTGGTGCCGTAGTCTGTTCTCAGTTTATCGGCCGTAAGGAACCGGAAAGAGCCAGTGCCGCAGCAAAGCAGCTGATTCTTGTTGTCGTTGCCAGTTCTTTCTTCTTTTCACTTGTCTGCTTTCCTTTCCGCTCCGGCATTCTGCGCCTGATTTTCGGCTCAATAGAAAATGACGTGCTTCTTAACGCTGACACTTATTTTATGTGGATGCTTGTGGGACTTCCCGCTGTGGCACTTTACAACGCCTGCGCCGCTCTCTTCCGTTCCCAGGGAAACAGCCGTGTCGCCATGTGGACCGGTCTGCTGATCAATGTGGTTAACATCGGCGGCAACGCAATCATGCTCTACGGAATGCACAGCGGTACGGAAGGTGTCGCAATCCCGACCTTTGTCTCACGCACTCTTGCTTCTGTCGTCATGCTGGTTCTGCTCAGAAAGCCCGAATACAGCAGACAGATAAGCATTCTCGGTCTGTCAAAAACGCCTCTGGAACTTCCATTGATCAAGAAAATCATGCAGATCGGTGTGCCCAACGGCCTTGAGAACAGTGTTTTTCAGCTGGGAAAAATCCTTGTGATCACACTTGTGGCCGAATTCGGAACGGGTGCAATCGCTGCAAATGCGGCTTCAAACACTGTCGCAAGTTTTGAGGTCCTGCCAGCCTCTTCCGTCGGACTTGCGCTTCTTACTGTTGTAGGGCAGTGTATGGGTGCGGGACGTGCTGATGAGGCGGAATATTTTACCAGACGGCTTATGATGATCGGTTATGTCGGAACAATCCTTCTGAATGTGCCCCTGCTTCTCTGTTCAAGGCAGCTGGTATCCTTGTACAACATGTCGCCTGATACTGCGCACCTTGCATGGCAGATGCTCATGTGCCACGGAATAAACTGCATGATCTTCTGGCCCTCGTCCTTTGCTCTGCCCAACGCGCTCCGGGCTTCCAATGACGCAAAGTTCACCATGATTGTTTCCTTTATTTCCATGTGGACGGTGCGCATCGGACTGAGTTATGTGTTTGCCAGATTCTGCGGTTTCGGGGCATTGGGAACATGGTATGCAATGATGTGTGACTGGGTTGTGCGCTCAATCTGTTTCATTCTGCGGTTGAGAAGCGGCAGATGGAAAAAACGCTCATTACTGTGATTTTCCGGATAGACCGAAAAAAAAGGCTTGATTTTGCCGGCAATTTAAAAAATACTTAAGAAAACTGTTGTTTACGGAGTTTTTTGATGACAAAGACCGTTGCCCTTGATTTATGCGCAGAATACAATTTTGATGCAGTTTATGCCTCGATCAGAAAAATGATGGAGCTGGTGCCGCCGCCTGATGTAAAAAGTAAAACAGTTCTGCTCAAACCGAACATGCTTTCTGCCAAAAAACCGGAAGCCGCGGTCTGTACACATCCTGTTGTTGTCGGTGCTGCAGTTAAGGCTTTTGTTGAACTGGGAGCCGGTCGCGTTATTGTCGGTGAATCACCTGCGACGGCAAATCCCACGAGCACCGCAAAATCTGTAGGCACATATGACCAGGTGATCAATAACGGGGGCGAATGGAAGGAATTCTCAGACTGCCGCATGTATCCGATTCCGGAAGGAAAAATAATCAGACAGATCGAGATGACTGCGGTTCTTGAGGAGGCTGATGTTGTCGTTTCCCTTTCAAAACTGAAGAGCCATCAGTTCATGTCATATACCGGAGCCATGAAAAATCTTTTCGGACTGGTGGTTGGCCTTAAGAAAGCGCAGATGCATTACCGTTTTGCTGATAAAAAGGATTTTGGGGCTTATCTAACGGATCTTGTTCTTGCGGCAAAACCTGAATACGCGATTATGGACGCAATTGTCGGCATGGAAGGAATGGGCGGCCCCGGAAACGGAGATCCGATCCAGCTGGGATTTCTTGCGGCTTCTGATAATATTCTTGCTCTGGACTGGGCCTGTGCTTCTGCTGTGGGTTACAATCCTCATCAGATTGTGAATCTTGAGGATGCCATGCAGCGCGGACTGTGGCTTGATTCACCGGAAGAAATTGAGTTTGCCGGTGCGGCTTTTGAGCAGATCCGTAACAGAGACTTCAAGATTGTCAAAGATGCGTCCGCTTCCATTACACTGCAGAAAATGCTTCCCGGATTCCTTAACTCTCTTGCCACACTGGTTTTTGTGAAGACACCACGCTTTGATGCGAAGAAATGCATAAGGTGCGGCCGTTGCATAGAAATCTGTCCGCCTCAGACCATCCGCTTTGACAGATACAGAGAAGGTGCGGATCCTCAGAAGAAAAATACCGGGGCCGCAAAAAATGCGAAAGTGGAATTCATTGACCGCAAGAAATGTCTGCACTGTTTCTGCTGTCATGAAATCTGTCCTGTTGAGGCAATCACACTTCACCGTTTCTGACAAATCCGTCTGGCGTGCTGAGCGGAATGCCATCACGCAATGGTTGTTGTGCTGAGCGGAATGAACGAAGTAATTGACACACCCGTGTCATCCTGAGCGGAATGTATGAAGTTATTGACACACCCGTGTCATCCTGAGCGGAATGAACGAAGTGAATGGAGTCGAAGGATCTGCCCGAACTCACATATTGTTTTTTGGTGCTCAGAATGACGTAGTTCCCCGAAATGGCAAAGTGAATGCTGACAGCCTGATATGTTGACAAAAAGCACAAAATTGTAAAAGATTTGAACGTGCTAAAACAAAGTGAAAAAAAATCTCTGTCCGATTACAAGACAATAGTATCATGGCTTACGGTTCCATTCTTAGGCAAATCCATCAGCAAATTCTGGAGACTGATTTTTACAGTGCTAAAAAACTTCTTTTTTCTCCAGTTTTCAGTCAAATTCAAAATCCGGAAGATTCCTGTTGTTCATGTGGATCATCCTCTGGATCTTAAAATCAAATTTACACCGGACAAAGTTGAGGATTACCTGGAATTCGTTGATTTCTTCATCCGTCCCGTAAGTCTTCTGATCTATCGTCTGCCGCGCTCTGAATACCGCATGGATGTAAGTGATTACATGGGCCGCCTCAGGGACTGTTATTACAATGCTTCACTTGTTTACCGAAGGTCTATGTCCACAACTTACAGACCGAAACATGTGAGACACAAAGGTTTCGGCACAATTCATGCTTTTGATCCCCATTTTCTGTGTGTCCCGAGTCTTCATATCGTGCTTGTCTGCCTGACCTGGAAATATGTTGAAAGAATAATTGGAAAACTCGGTTTTTCTGAGGAAACCCGGAAGACACTCTGCGAGGAAGCTTTCAGAACGGCAGTTGCAATCAGTGAGAGTGTTCTCTACATAAAGCAGCACAGCGTGAACTGCATTCCTGCCGCTTTGTATCTTCTCTGTGTCACTCAGGGTGATGTATTCAGGGTTGAGGATGCTGTCCGGCTTATTGATGCACTTTTTGTAAGTTGCGAGGATATTGCAGAAGAGGACAGACGGCAGATTCGGGGATATATTGAATTCATGTTTGACCGTTTCCTGCTTGAAGGATTAAGTCAGGACCAATGGATTGACTCGGTTGTGCGCTGGCTTTCAGAATACAAGTCTGAAGTCACAGAAGAAGCGGCAGTGAAAGAATTCTGAGTGCGAAAGTTTCAATGCCGCATTGCGTGTGAAGTTACGCCAGCCAGCGGTTCTGACAGTTGCGGTCTTTCTGGCTGTGCTTTTATTTCTTGAGTCTGCGCTTTACTGCATCCTTCAGCGAAACGAAAACCGGATCTTTTGTCACTGCCAGAAGCAGGACTCCCACAGTAAAGAACACAAGTGCAAAAATCATCACAGGAACACCCTGGGAGACAATTCTTGATCTTCCCGCGAAAAATTGCAGGACAGGTGTTTTCATCAGCAGAACCGGTATGCAGGCAATGACTGAGAGAACAATCATCTTAAGGCTGTAAGTCACTGTGGATCTGATCAGTCTGCCCACATCAGCCGTGTTTTCTTTTTTCATGGCTGCAAAAAGTACGACAGTGTTTGCAAGACTTGCGATGGAAAGTGCAAGTGCAATTCCTCCGCCCTGCATGGGTCCAACAAGAATCAGTGCAAGAAGAATATTGATTCCGAATCCTGCGATTCCCGCAAAGGTCGGCGTTTTTGTGTTGCTCTGCGCATAAAAGGCCGGAGAGATGATTCTGTTGAGCGCAATGAAAAACAGTCCTGCAATGTGGAAAAGGAAGGCATCTTTTGTAAGGCGGACTGATTCCTCTGAGAAACTGTTAGACTGATAGATCAGGCGGATGATGTTTTCTCCTGTGATCAGCGAGAAGAAAGTTGTGGGAATGCAGATCAGCGCCACAATGCGGATCGCGTTTTTAAGAAGCTCGTTGAATCTGTCAAAGTTTTTCTGCTGTGCATGGGTTGTAAGCTCCGGCAGAATGACTGTTCCGATTGAGACAGCGAAAATCCCCAGGATCAGTTCCTGGAGGCGCAGTGAGTACTGGATGCTTGACGCAATGCCTGTGCCGGCACGTCCTGCAAGGGCTGTGGAAACTGCGTCATTCAGCTGGTATGCTGCCATTCCGATGATTGTGGGTCCGATCAGGCGCAGAACTTTTTTTGTGCCCTGGTTTGCGAAAGTTTTTCTGAGGCTGGTAAAGCCTGGGCGGAATCCGTTCCTGATCACAAAGGGAAGCTGGAAAACCGCCTGCACGCATCCGCCGGTGATGACACCTGTTGACATTGCCCTGGCCGGGTTTGCCATATATGGTGACAGAAGGTATGTGAATCCGATGATGATCAGATTGAAGAGAACCGGAGTGAAACCGGAAGGGGCAAAAACTTTCACACCGTTCAGGATTCCCTGGAAAAGAGCGGCAAGTGAAACAACAAAGAGGTAGGGAAACATTATGCGGGTCAGGAGAGCCATTTCAGGCAGGATGGCGGGATCAGTCTCTTCTCCGGCAAAAAGCGGCACAATCACCGGCGCCAGTGCGATTCCCAGGGCACACACAATCGCCGTCAGAAAGGAGACAAGTGTAAATGTGGCGTTGATGAAATCCTGAGTCTCCTCATCATTGCCTTTCTCAAGATAACTTCTGAAAGTGGGGATAAAAGCCACGGAAACACTGTTCTCTGCAAAAAGACGGCGGAAAAGGTTCGGCAGCATGAACGCAATCTGGAATGCGTCTGCAAGGGAACTGGTGCCAAGAAATGCGGCTTTTGTCATTTCCCGCACAAGACCGAGAATACGGCTGAACATTGTCAGCACGGAAAGACTGATTCCCGACCGGACAATAGATTTTTTTGATTCACTTTGATTACTCATGATATGGATATTAGTTTTAATCCCGAAAATACGCAATTGATATATTGTGCTATCGGATAGATATTTCTTGTTCTGTTTTTCACTATGTATTTGCTAATTCGAAAAAATAATGATAGAATTAGACAAACTGGAGATTTTATGCCCAAAAAAAAACGTTTTTTTCAGTATGTGGGGAAGACTCCCCTTGTACATATATCTACGAAAATACTTGCTGTTTTCATACTTCTTTTGCTGCTGTCGAATTTTTCAACAAACTTCATCAACATGCAGCTGCACCGCAATCATGTCATTAATCTCACTAACAAAATCCTTGTAAATGACCTGAAAGAGATCTACACGGTTGCAGAAAACCAGTTCGAGATTTTCCGTTATTCACAGGACCGTGACTCATCCCTTGATGCGATCTGCACAACTGCCTCCAAAGAATTCGGAAATGAGCACAGCACATGCATCGGTATTGAACCCGGCGGAAATCTTGTTTTCATAACCAGTGCTGATCCTGATTTCACACTTTTCGGAGACAGCGACGCACTTCATTCCATGAACATGAACAGGGCTGACGGCATTCTTGAGGGCAGCATCCGCTTTTCTACGGAAAAAGGTGAGTTTCTGGGTGTGTACAAATACAGCGAGAACTGGAAGTGCTATCTGATCCGCGCCGAACTGGTGCTGGACATGAATGCCAGTTCACAGCATGTTTTCATGCTGGTTTCGCAGCTGATTGTCGTCATGGTGCTGGTCTTCATGCTGGCCGGTCTGAAGATGTTCTCCAACATTCTCAAATACATCAACCGGATTACAGAAAGTCTGTACAAAATGCAGGTCTCTCAGAAACTGGAACTTCTCGATCTTAAAGGTGCTCCCAACGATGATATCACATACCTGGGAATCTCCTTCAACTCGCTTTCTGCCACAATCAGCAACCTGCTTTCTATTTTCCAGAAATTCGTGACACAGGACGTTGTCAAGCGAGCCTATCAGGAACACAACATCCGCCTTGAAGGAAAACAGAATGACCTTACGATTCTCTTTTCGGACATCCGCGGCTTTACTTACATGACAGAGACCCTGGGCAACGACATAATCAACCTGCTGAACATCCATTACAATCAGGTTATCCACGGCATACACGAAAATAAAGGAATCATCGGATCAATCATCGGTGACGCTGTTCTTGCAATCTACGGAACTCTGGAGTCTGACGTGAATAAATCAGTTCTGTCAGTTCAGTCCGCATGGGAGATAACCCGTGTTACTGCAATGCTGCGTGAGAAAATGATTGCCCGCCGCACCGAGATTGAAAAGGAACGCAGTCTTACAGAATCAGAGGAGCACATTTTCAAGGCAATTCTGATTGACGTAGGTGTCGGTATTGACGGAGGAAAAGTTTTCTACGGAAACATCGGTTCTTCAGAACGCATGACAAATACGGTAATCGGTGACAACGTGAACTCTGCGTCACGTCTTGAAGGCCTTACAAGAATTTACAGGCTGCCGGTGGTCATTTCGGAATACGTTAAGGAAGAAGTTGAGAAAAACAGCAGCGAATATGTTTTCTTTGAGATAGACACGGTTCAGGTAAAGGGAAAAACTCTTGGCAAAAAGATTTTCATTCCCTTTGAGAAATCCTCAACTGATGAAAAAACTCTGGAATCCTACCGGATTTTTGAGAAAGGACTTGAAGATTATTATGCAGGCCGGTGGCCGGAAGCGGAAAAATATTTCAGACAGAGCGGCAATGCTGTTTCGGGCGTGTTCCTGGAACGGATCACCGGTAAAAAAGCACCTGCAGATTGGAGCGGAATATGGACAATGACAACAAAATGATGATTCAGAAACCTGAAGTCCGCCTGTTCCTGCAGGATGAGATGTTTTCAGTAAATAAGGAAGGAAACGAACCTTACAGTATCGAGAGAGAGTTTGCAAAAAGTGCCAAGGGAAAAAGCAGGGCGAATATCTGGATAAGTCTGATCCTCATTGCCATTGTAGTCGGCATGACTGTGGGAATGACACGCATGATCAAGAACCAGAATGACAAGATTCAGGTAAGTCTTGATGTTTTTGAGGATCTTAACCTTAAAGGCCTGCTGGACAGAGTTTCAAAGCTCCAGGCTGATCTGGATGCGGAGATTGCGAAAAAGGCAAAGATTGAGCGTGACTGGAGTACTGCCCTGTCAAATGCAGAGAAACAGAGGGACAGTGATCTGTACAGTGTTTCAGTGATGAATCTGTCTGCGGAAGAAAAAAAGAGCCGGTCTGACAGAATCCAGTCTGATTACGAAAGTTCCCTTGTTGCACTCCAGAACCGTTTTACGGTGGAGTTAAGCGAATGCCAGGCCCGTATTGAAGAATTCAGTGATGAGATTGCTGAGTATGACAGCAAAAATCTTGAGCAGGCCCAGAAAATGCAGGCGACCATCGATTCCCAGCGGCAGGTTTTTGAACTGGAAAAAAAGGAGATGTCAGAACGCTATGAGGGCGATATTGCAGCCCTTGAGTCTGAGATTGTGGAAATACAGCGCACAAGCCGTGAAGCCCAGAACCGCATCGCACAGGAAATCTCCGGACAGTATCAGGCGGAACTTGACCGCCGTGATCCGGTGATCAAAGACGGGCGCGGAAACGTGATTCTTCAGATGTCGAAAAATGATCAGACCGGTCTGTCTCAGTTTGAGGAAAGCCTTCTGTTTGAGGCGGCGGAACAGACTGAATCCATGGAAAAACTGGAAGCTCTCTGGAAAGATGCCTCAGATTCCATGAACCGTATGGAGTATGTTGCTTCTATCGTACTGGATGTTCCTCTTGAGCATTCGGTTCCTGAGTATGTTTCGGCAATGCGGGCAATGGGCCGCAGCGCAGCAAAAAGTCTTGCAGAAAACTCTGTTGCCCTTGTGAACGACCTTGATAATCAGATTGTGGGACTGAACAGTGATATCGATGGACTTAATAAAAATATAGACGGTCTTAACGGAGAGATTTCAGACTACAAAACTCAGGTGAAAGGCCTTAACGGAGAGATCGCGGATTACAAGACTCAGGTGAAAGGCCTTAACGGAGAGATCGCGGATTATAAAACCCAGGTGAAGGGTCTTAACGGGGAAATCACTGATTACAAGACTCAGATAAAGGGCTTAAACGGCGAAATATCTGATTTTAAGGATCAGGTGAGCGGACTGAATAAGAACATAGAAGGACTCAACAGGGATATTGATTCCTTGAACCAGAACATTGCCGGATTGAACTGGAATATCATGGATTATGAAAAACAGGTTGAAAGCCTTAACCGTGATATTGCAGATCTGGAATCCGAAAAAACTGATTATTCAGTGCGGCTTGCAGAAGTTGAAGACAGAAACGGAGTTCTTGAGAAGAATAATTCAGTTCTGGAAGGATCTGTTTCCGACCTTACGACACGTAACAGCAGTCTTTCTGCAGAACGTAATGCGCTTCAGAAAGAAGTGGGAACCCTTACTTCAAAAAATACTGACCTTATAAAACAGAATCAGACTCTGCAGTCTGAAAAGGCAAGCCTTGAGCGCCAGAAATCCGCCATGGAGAATGACCGCTTCAGTCTGATTGTTGAGCGCCGGAATCTTGAGAATGCCCGTGACAGGCTTCAGGATGAGGTGAATGCGGGCAGATCTGAGAACTCAAAACTTTCCGGTGAGAATGCTGCCCTCTCAAAAGAGAATACAGTTCTTTCCGGAATCAATGCGGTTCTTTACCAGGCTCTTGCTGCAGTCCCGATTGCAGAGACAGACTGCGGTTTTGTTGTTGATGCATCCGACAGCAGCAGGATGCTGTGCTACATCGGTGCGGACAGAATGGACTGCGTTTCTGAAGTGCTGTCAGTATTCACTGCTGACGGTCTTTTTGCAGGAAAAGTCCGGATGGTCCAGGACAGTGGACTGTGGTTCGCAGTTCCTGCAGCCGGTGAAGAAACTTCGGAACTGAGTCCTTCGGCCGGCTGTGTTCTCCGTGCTGACACGGCTTTTGAAATGACTGGTGGTGAACACTGATGGCAATTCCATCTTCTGAAAAGACAGAACTGTTTGAGACAATGGCAGTTCCCCGTGCGGTGATGCAGCTCTGTATCCCCACAATCCTGGGAACTCTGGTGATGGTGCTGTACAATCTGACAGACACCTATTTTGTCGGAATGATCAGGGATCCGGTGCAGAATGCGGCTGTAACTCTGGCCGGCCCGCTGACAATGGCTTTCAACGCTGTGAACAATCTGTTCGGGGTCGGTACCAGCAGCATGATGGGCCGGGCTTTGGGCCGCAAAGACTATGACACTGTGGCGAAAAGCAGTGCCTTCGGTTTTTACGGGGCCCTGTTCTTTTCACTGGTGTTTGCGGCCGGTTACACAATCTTTTCGCCTTTTGTCCTCAATCTTCTCGGTGCGGACTCTGTAACTGTGGCGCCGACACGGGACTACCTTTTCTGGACATGTACCTGCGGTGCGGTTCCTGCAATCATGAACGTGACAATCTCTCACTTTGTCCGCTCTGAAGGCGGTGCCATCATAGCCAGTGTCGGTGCAATGAGCGGATGCTTTGTCAACATGATCCTGGATCCCTTGTTCATACTTCCGAACTTTCTGAACATGGGAGCTTCTGGTGCCGGTCTTGCCACATTCATCGGATCCTGCTGTTCCTGCCTTGTTTTCGCGGTTTTCCTTCTTGTAAAAAGGGGAAAAACTTTTGTATGCGTCAATCCCAGAAAATTCACTTTCCAGAAAGAGATTGTCATCGGAATATTTGCTGTGGGAATTCCTGCCTGCATCCAGAACCTGCTTAATGTGACGGGCATGACAATCCAGAACAACATTGCATCCGGTTACGGCAGTGATATTGTTGCCAGCATGGGGATTGCAGGAAAAGTCACATCTATTTCATTCTATGTGGCAATGGCTTTCGGACAGGGCGTGATGCCTCTGATTGCCTATAATTTCGGGGCAAAAAATACGGCCAGAATGAAAGAAGTCCTGGTGTTTACGATAAAACTGGACGTTGTTTTCCTTACATTGACAACATTTGTGTTTGAAACTTTTGCCCCGCAGCTGGTCCGACTTTTCCTCAACAATGACATTATTGTGAATTACGGCAAGGTGTTTCTTAGGGCAATGGCAACGGCAATTCCTTTCCTGTGCATGGATTTTCTTGCAATCGGGATTTTTCAGTCCTGCGGTTTCGGAAAATACGCCCTGTTTTTTGCTTTCCTCCGGAAAATCATTCTTGAAATTCCTGCAATTATTCTTCTGGACAGACTGTTTCCGATTTATGGCATTGCCTTTGCTCAGACCGTGGCAGAAGTCGGAATGTGTATAGCTTCTGTGTTTATGATCAGGAAAGTTTTTGCAAGAATCCGCACTGCTGAATAAAAAAAGCGGAGGATTCCATGTTTTTTCAGGAATCATCCGCTTTTCTGGGTTTTTCCATTGTTTTAAGGCATCTCAAGGCGGAGCCGCCTGTCACCTTTTATTTTTCAAAATACTCGTTTCTGTCAGCACCGACTGAAACATAAGTGATCTTGCAGTTTGTCTTCTCCTCAATCAGGTTTACGTAATCCTGTGCGGCTTTTGGCAGGTCTGCAAAACTGCGGCACTTGGAGATATCGCAGTTCCAGCCGGGCACTTTTTCGTAAACGGGAGTTGCGCTGGCAAGATCATCTCCAGTGGGGAAGTAGTCAACAACTTTGTCACCGACTTTGTATGCAACACAGACAGGAATTTCCTTCATGTAAGAAAGCACGTCCAGTTTTGTAAGTGCAATCTCTGTGGCTCCCTGAATCATCACACCATAGCGTGAGGCAACAACGTCAAATCCACCTACGCGGCGGGGACGTCCTGTAGCTGCTCCGTACTCACCACCGGCTTTGCGAAGTTCTTCTGCTTCGTCACCGAACATCTCGCAGGTAAAGGGTCCTTCTCCGACACATGAAGAATAAGCTTTCATGATACCGACAACTGAATCCAGTTTCTGTCCGGGAATCCCGGCTCCGATCGGTGCATAGGCAGAAATTGTTGAAGAAGATGACGTGTAAGGATAAATACCGAAGTCAATGTCACGGAGGGCACCAAGCTGTGCCTCAAACATCACAGATTTTCCGTTTTTGATTGAATCAGTAAGGAACTGTGTTGTGTCCTGCACATAATCAAGGAAAGGAACTCCGTATGTCTCAAGCCAGCTGTACATTTCCTCAAGTTCGCTTGCCTCACTTCCGTAAACTTTTGTGATTGTAAGGTTTTTCCATTCAAGAAGATCTGCAAGTTTTTCCTTTACAGTCTTCATGTTGCGGAGATCGCCCATGCGGAGTGTTTTCTTAAGATATTTGTCAGAATAAACGGGAGCAATTCCGCGCTGTGTGGAACCGTATTTTTTGTCTGCAAGACGCTGCTCCTCAAGAATGTCCAGACGTTTGTGGTAAGGCATACAGATTGTCGCGCGGTCACTGATAACAAGATTCTTCGGTGTGATCTCAACACCTTTTTCCTTGAGTGCTGCAATTTCTTTTGTAAGGTGCTCCAGGTCAATAACCATTCCGCCACCCATTACGTTGACTGTCTCAGGTCTGAAAATTCCGGAGGGAATCAGGTTCAGAATAAAACTTCCACGCTCGTTGATAACGGTGTGTCCTGCGTTGTTTCCGCCCTGATAGCGGCATACGATGTCATATTTTGCACTCAGCAAATCCACCATGCGACCTTTGCCTTCGTCGCCCCAGTTAATTCCCACGATTGCGGTAACCATTACTGCTCCTATTTACACCGCATGCGCGGCATGTCATGAATGATCATATGCAAACAGGCTCTGTCCGTTTGCGTTCATATTTTACCGATTTAATGCCTTTATGGCAAATGCTGACCTTGAATTCTGAAGGATTTTCAACTGTGCAGCAGCATTTTGTCGCTGGCAAACTCACCTGATTTCAATGCCTTGAATTTGTCTATGAGCGAATCCATTGTTAGTCTGCTTTTCTCTTCAGCACCCGCATCATAAATGATGTTTCCGTTGTCCATCATAAGAAGGCGGTTTCCGTAATCCAGCGCGTGCTGCATATTATGGGTCACCATCATAACTGTAAGATTGAATTCTTTGGCAAAGCGGCGTGTCAGTTCCATGATGATTGCGGCATTTGTAGGATCAAGGGCCGCAGTGTGCTCATCCAGCATCAGAAGTTCCGGTTTTGAAAGAACGGCCATCAGAAGTGTAAGAGCCTGACGCTGACCGCCAGAAAAAAGTTCCACATTGTCTTTTAGTCTGTTTTCAAGTCCCATGTCCAGGATCTTCAGCTGGTCACGGAAAAAATCCCGCATTTTGTTGTTCAGACTGATCCTAAGGTGTTTTGCGCCTTTTTTGTAGCAGATCATCATATTGTCTTCAAGACTCATTTTGCCGGCGGTTCCCAGAAGAGGATTCTGGAAGATTCGTCCGATATGGCATGCCCGTTTGTATTCACTGGTATTTGTCTCGTCAATGTAAGCCTTTTTTTCTTTGTCCCAGAAAAGGATTTTTCCCTTTGAAGGTTTGAGCGTTCCTGCAATCACATTATACAGAGTGGATTTTCCCGCACCGTTTGATCCGATGATTGTGATGAAATCGCCTTCATTGATCGTAAGGTTTATGTTCTTAAGTGCCTCGTTTTCGTCAGGTGTATGGGGATTGAATGTAATTCCGACATTTTCCAGTTTGATCATTTTGTACCTTCTTTCTGAACTGATTTTTTGCCGCCCAGGTGTTCCCTGAAAAACTGCTGCAGGTTGGTTTTTGAGATCAGCAGACAGATGATGATCAGAAGTCCGGTAATCAGGCGAAGATCATTGCTTGACATACCGATTCTGTAACCGTAACGGCGGGCCCAGAACATCAATGCCCTGTAAAGAACAGAACCGATGATCACGCGGATGATCTGCAGACTGATTTTATTGGATTTGATCAGGAATTCTCCGAGCATAAGGGATGCGAGACAGGCAACAACAACACCTGTTCCGCTTCCGACATCCGAAAAGTTCTGGTACATTGCGAAAAAAGCTCCGGCAGTTGCTGCCATTCCGTTGCTGAGACAGATTCCCACACCGCGCAGAAACTGAGGATTCACACCCTGACTGATGATCATCTGCTCATTGCAGCCGAGGGCACCCATTGTAAGACCGAAGTCTGTGTGAAAGAACAGATTGAGTATAAAAAGCAGTACAGCCACAATCACAACAAGCAGAATTGCCAGAGATGCTTCCGAAGAGAATCCTGCAGCTTCTGCACTTGCCGTCAGCTGTGAAAAAATCGTTTTTGTTCCGCGCAGAGAAATGTTTGCATGGTTTCCCATGATGCGCAGATTGACGGAATAGAGCATTGTCATTACAAGAATTCCGGCGAGAAGATCCGGAACTTTAAGTTTAGTGTGAATGAGTGTGGTGACAAGACCTGCGAGCATTCCGCAGAGAAAAACCAGTAACAGTGCCAGTGCCGGCGGAACTCCACCGGTGAGACAGGCTGCAAGCACACAGGCTCCCATGGGAAAAGAGCCGTCAACAGTCATGTCACAGAAATTAAGTACACGGAACGTCATGAACGTGCCCAAAACCACAATACCGTAAATCAAACCTTCAATAACAATTCCTGAAATCATAAAAAAACCTTGTATCTATGCATAATAACACAAAATCAGTTTATTGGCAAATCAACATGATGTAAGACCAGGACTTGTTTTCCCAAGGTTTTGACTTAAATCTCCGGATTTTCCGCAAATAAAAAAAACGGCTGAGGTAACGAAGTTCATCATCACCGCAGCCGCCACTGATAAGGAGGATATAACACAGGAAGTTCCGGAGCAGTCATGAAGCAGCTCCGGAACAACGCTTCTCAGATTTTTTATTTCTGTGTCAGGGTACCGTTTTCAAAAATCATGTTTGCCTGTGCAACCAGGTCTGCAGGAACTGTGATTCCGCAGTTCTTTGCAGCGTCCAGGTCAATCAGCAGGTCATTGTCAGAAGGATCTGTCATGAAACGGACGGGCATGTCAGCAGGTTTTTTGCCGTTCAGGATCTCCAGAACCATTTCGCCTGTTGCGCGTCCAGCCTTGTAATAGTTGAATCCGCTTGCGATCACGCATCCGCCGGCCATGGCACCTGTCACGTCAGCACTGAACACGGGTTTCTTTGCTTTTGCAAAAACGTCTACCAGTGCGGAAAGAGCACTGAAAACTGTGTTGTCTGTTGAAAGGTAGATTCCGTCAACACGGTCAACGATTGATTCTGCTGCCTGTTTTACTTCTGATGAGTTTGTGATTGCCTGTGTGACCAGATTGATTCCGATTTTTTTGCATCCTGATTCAACCAGGGCAAGAGCACTTGCTGAGTTTGCCTCTCCGTTGCAGTAAATGTAACCCAGTGTCTTGATGTCTGCGATTGAGGCAAAAAGTGCGACGTGCTCCTCAGTAGGAATAGCATCGCTCATACCTGTGACGTTTCCAAGTCCGCGGTCAACTGTCTCAACAAGTCCGGCACCGACAGGATCTGTTACAGTTCCGAATACTACAGGTGTTGATTTCATTGTGTTTGCAAGGGCAAGTGCGATAGGAGTCGCAATACCGACAGCAACGTCAACTTTCTCATCCTGATATTTCAGTGCGATCTGTGTCGCTGTGTTTACATCACCGTTTGCGTTCTGAAGGTCGTAAGTTGCTTTTACGCCGTTCTCGTTCAGAACATCAATGATTCCCTGTTCAACAGAATCCAGGGCAACATGCTGGACAATTTTTGCAATACCGATTTTTACGGTATCGTCTTTAACTGTTTCTTTTTTTCCGCCTGCAAAAACCATTGCAGAACCCAGTGTGATTACGGCGCAGATTGCAGCCAGTGTTTTATTGAGTTTCATTTTTCCTTTTACTCCTGAAAAAAATCGCTTTGTGATGCAGCCGGTGCCGAGCTCCTGTACCGTCTGCATTTTTATGTTACTGTAAATAGTAACGCTCTGTCAAGTAGAAACACCGAAAAAAACGGGAATATCCCCACACGGAAAGAATCTGAAAAAAACTATAAAAAAACTACCAGTCAGGCAGCAACTGCCAAAACCGCTGGATATCGTCGCTACACGCGCAAGGCGTCATGGAAACTATCATTCCGCCTTGCGCGTGTTTTTGTCAGTCGCTTCCTTCCTTCCCGAATTTTTATAAACACTGTCATTTTCTGTCCGTGAGAGGATATTTCCGAAAAAAAATCCCCCGTTGTTTGCATGAAGTTACAGATGTGCTAGAATAGGGATTTATAAGGAAGAAAGCGCAAAAATCAGAATTTGCGATGGAGGTCATAATGAAAGTTTTGGTAATCGGTGGTGCAGGTTATATCGGAAGCCACGTTGTTAAAGAAATGATGAAAGCCGGACACGAAGTCACGGTTTTTGACAATCTGTCTTCAGGTCTCAGACAGAATCTGTTTCCTCAGAACGGTTTTATTCACGGAGATATTCTGATTCCCTCAGAAATTGAAGCCGCCTTTTCAAAGGGATTTGACGGATTCGTTCACCTTGCCGCATTCAAGGCTGCCGGTGAGTCAATGATTGAACCCGAAAAATATTCAGTGAACAACCTTACCGGAACAATAAACATCATGAACGCAGCACTTAAATTCGGCTGCAAAAAAATGATTTTCTCTTCTTCAGCGGCCACTTTCGGTTCTCCTGAATACCTTCCCATGGATGAGAAACATCCCCAGAATCCTGAGAACTACTACGGATTCACAAAACTTGAGATTGAACGCATCATGACCTGGTATGACCAGCTGAAAGGTCTCCGTTTTGCGGCACTCCGCTATTTCAATGCAGCCGGTTACGATCCTGAAGGTGAGATAATCGGTCTTGAGCAGAATCCTGCAAACCTTCTGCCGCGCATCATGGAAGTTGCAATGGGCATGAAACCCGGACTCAAAGTGTTCGGAGATGATTATGACACACGTGACGGAACATGTATCCGCGATTACGTCCACGTTACGGACCTGGCACGGGCACATGTGATGGCATTGGAATACATCTCGAAAAATGACAGAAGCCTTAAAGTCAATCTGGGAACAGAGACAGGAACAACAGTTCTTGAGCTTCTGAACGCCTCACGCCGTATCACCGGCAGGGAAATTCCTTCAGAAAATGTTGAACGCCGTCCTGGAGATCCTGCATGTCTTTATACTACAAATAATTATGCAAAAGAAACTTTAGGTTGGACACCTGAATATTCAGACGTGGATACTCTGGTTGAGACAACATGGAAAGCATATCTTGCAAACAGAAAATAACAGTGCAGCAATTTAATTAAACTTGATTATTAAGGATGATTTTGATTTATGAACGATTTTGAAACTCTTTCAGAGAATATTGATTCCTCACGCAGCCAGATGATCGAACTTGAACGGCTTCTTACAGGCATTCAGGCTCTGGCGCCGGAAAGTGAAGGGCAGGGCGAACTTGAAAAATGTCTGGCTCTTGAAGAATGGCTCAGAAATAACGGCATCACTCAGCTTCAGCGTTTTGACGCACCGGACAGCCGTGTAAAAAGCGGAATCCGTCCCAATCTGGTGGCAACTGTTCCCGGCGTTGACGATGATTACGCAATCTGGGTAATGGCACACATGGATGTTGTTCCCACCGGTGAGGAAAGTCTCTGGAATACTGATCCCTGGACTGTGGTTGAAAAAGACGGACGCCTTTACGGACGCGGGGTTGAAGATGATCAGCAGGGGCTTGTAAGCGGTGTTTTTGCAGCTCTTTCCTTTGTCCGCTCCGGAATCAGACCGGCACACACTGTCAAACTGCTTTTTGTTGCGGATGAGGAAGTCGGCTCAACATATGGAATCCAGTATCTGCTGGAAAACCACAATCTTTTCCGCAAAGATGACATCATCATCATTCCTGACGGAGGAGATTCACAGGGTGTCACAATCGAGGTTGCAGAAAAAAATCTGATCTGGCTCAAAATCCGGACTACAGGAAAACAGAGCCACGGTTCAAGACCCGATCAGGGTGCGAACGCAATGCTTGCAAACTGTGATCTTGCAGTGCGTCTTCATAATCTGAAAAATTTCTTCAATAAGACGGACACTTTGTTCGAGCCTGCGTGTTCTACTTTTGAACCGACCAAAAAAGAGGCAAATGTCCCCAATGTCAACACTATTCCTGGTGATGACGTTTTCTACATGGATTGCCGCATTCTGCCGTGTTACACACTTGCGGAAGTCCGGGCGAAAATGCAGGAGATCTTTGCAGAGGTTGAAGCGCAGTATGGCGTAAAAATCGAATGGTCGGAAGAACAGGCTGTTGAATCACCCGCAACTGCAGCTGATGCGCCTGTTGTGCAGAAACTCAGATCTGCACTTAAAGCGGTCCACGGTAAAGACGCCCATCCCATTGGAATCGGCGGCGGAACTGTAGGTGCCTATCTCCGCATCAAAGGCTTTGACGCAGCGGTGTGGGGTACATTGGATGAAACCGCGCATCAGCCCAACGAGTACTGCATCATTCAGAATATGATTGACGATGCGAAAACTCTTGCGTACCTGATGCTGCAGCACTGATCCGATTTTTTCACGCCTTTTATGGCTTGCCGCTGACGCGGGATTATAACAGGAGTTTTACATGAGCAAGAAAGTTCTCTCCATTACATGTGCATGCATCGCATTTCTTGTGCTTTCCTTGTTTACAGGATGCATGTCCAACCGTTATGTTCAGCGGGTGGATGCAGATACTCAGGAGGACTTGAGCGGTTACTGGAATGATACTGATGTGAAGATCATCACTGAATCCATCGTTCAGGAATGCGTGAATGCCGCAGGAATCTCAAACTTCATCAAGGAAAACGGACGTTACCCGGTTGTACTTGTCGGTGATTTTGCAAACAACAGCGATGAGCACCTTGATACTTCCATTCTTGCCCGCAGGTTTGAGTCTGCCCTTATCAACAGCGGAAGGGTGGCTTTTGTTGCCGATGCCTCACAGCGTAATCTTCTGCGTTCCGAGCGGCTGGACCAGTTGGAATGGGCAAGCGAAGACACTGCAAAACGTCTTGCTTCCGAAACCGGTGCTGATCTGATGCTTGTAGGTTCCGTAAATACTATTGTGGACCGCAGAAAAGACAGGATTGTCCGTTCCTATTCTGTCCGGGCAGAACTGATAGACATTGAATCCAACAGAAAACTCTGGGTCGGTGAAGATAACAGCATCAAAAAAGTCATTCTCAAGCGGGCCTACGGCTTATGATAAAAAGAATACTCTCTTTGTCTGCTGCAGCCCTTCTGATTGCTGTAGGGATTTTTTCTGCTGCATCATGTGCTTCCGCAGACTTCAGGACGATAGAAAAAGACTCCTATTACGGTGATTATTACGGTGCCCTGTATCATCTGGAAGATAATAAGGATTTTCTGTATTCAGACAAAGACAGTGTGCTTTATTCTTTGGATACGGGTATGTTGGACCATTATGCCGGAGAGTGGCAGGAATCCAACAGCCGTTTTTCCGAAGCCGAAAAACTGATTGATGATTTCTACACAAAAAGCCTCTCTCAGTCTGTCTCGTCCTTTTTCCTGAATGATTATGTGATTGATTATGCCGGTGAAGATTACGAAGACATTTACACAAATCTTTTCATGGCATTGAATTATATCCATCTGGGACAGACAGAGGACGCTTTTGTGGAAATCCGCAGATTTGATTCAAAGCTGCGTGATCTTGAGAACAGGTACAGTCAGCTTCTTCAGGACGGCATGAGTTCTGCCCCTGTTTATGACGGATACACTTTTGAGGAAAGCCAGTTCCACAATTCGGCTCTGGCCCGTTATATAAGCATGCTTCTGTACCGGGCAAAGGGCGACATATCTTCTGCAGCCATTGACCGCCGCTATATAAGGAATGCTTTCCTTGCCCAGCGCCAGCTTTATCCTTTTGCGGAACCTTCCTCTCTTGATGATGAGATTTCAGTGCCTTTTGGCATGGCAAGGCTTAATGTGCTGGCATTTGCCGGTCTCGGTCCTGAGAAAGTTGCGGAAGATCTCCGGCTTTTTGACAGTTCAAGCCGTTATATGCTGAAAATCTCTCTTCCTGAAATCAGACCCCGGAATTCATCCGTAAGTTCAATCCAGGTGACAGCCAGGGACAGATACGGAAAATCTTATTACACCAATCTTGAGCTGCTTGAGAGCATTGACCGGATTGCTGAAGACACTTTTGCACGGAAACAGGGTGTGATTTACCTTAAGTCAGTGCTGCGTTCCGGAACAAAAGCTCTGACAAACAGTATCTGGGGTGCGCTTGCGGATGCCGAACAGGAAAAAAACAGCGGTTTCGGACTTTTCTCCATGATTTCGCTTATTTCTGCAGTTTCTTACGAAGTTTCGGAAGTTGCAGACACAAGGATATCAAGATTTTTCCCGTCACAGGCCTATGTTGGCGGACTGACTCTGCCACCTGGTGTGTATGATGTGACTGTAGTTTATAAAAATCCATACGGAAAGACACTGGATTCCTGGTATAGTTCAGATGTTGTCGTTCGTTCGGATTCAGTAAATCTGGTGGAGGCCATATGCTCAAAATAACAAAATCCTGCTTTCTGGCTGTATTAAACATTGTTTTCCTTTCAGCAATGTTTTTTTCCTGCGCTTCAACTCCTTATGCTTTTGCCCCGGACTGGATTGCCGGTTCTCAGAATTCAACAGCCTATCCATCTGACAGATATCTTACCGCTGTCGGTTCAGGTCAGACACTGGATGCTGCTGAATCTGATGCAGCTGCGGCGCTTACCAGAATCATCCGACAGACTGTGGACTCTCATTCTGTGGCCGCTCAGTCTTTCACAAGCCTTGCCATCGGTTCTGAACTGCAGACCCAGATGGTCTCAAAAGTTGATACAACAAGCAATGTGACTGTTTCGGGCCTGATTATTGCAGAGAACTACTGCTTCACTTCATCGGAAGACAGAAGCATCACCTATTATGCACTTGCAGTTGTTGACCGCGAAAAAACCGGAACAGTTTACAGAGACAAAATCCTGCAGAACAACGAGGTTATTGCCCGCCAGTGCAGTATCGCAGATTCCATGCCCGGGACTCTGGAAGCTTATGCCGCACTTCAGGGAGCCGTCAGACTTGCCGCCGAGAATGAAGACTATCTGGATATTCTTTCTGTGGTCAATATAGACATGTGGAAAAAAATCAATGTGGCTTACGGAAGCCTTGCTGCCCTTACCGAAAAATCCCGGCTGGTATTGGATGCCATCCAGGTGGCAGTGGTTGTAGACGGAGATTCTGACGGACGTGTCGGTGCAGCATTTACAAAAGTGATGAAAAACTTCGGTATCTCACATTTTTCTGATTCTGCCTACGGCTGCAATTATGTGCTGAAAGCTTCAGTGTCTTTCATTCCTCTTGATATGACTTCTTCTTCTCACAAATATGTGCGCTATATTGTTGATGCAAGTTTTGTGGACTGCCGCACAGGAAGAGAACTTATTCCTTTTTCAATCAACGGACGGGAATCTCATCTTACGGAATCAGAAGCAGACCAGCTTGCAGTCCGGACTGTGGAAAGCGAAATTGCAAAGAAATTCGGTACTAGCTTTAATTCACTTTTTGTGCAATGAATTCACCTATGAGTGATTTCAATAGCATAAAAGATGATGACAAAGCCTATCTCTTTGTTCATTTCAAGGAAAAAGAGACTCCTGATGGCGAGCAGGTTTATTTCGGATTAAGCAGAGACGGCTTCCATTGGGAACAGACAAACGGCGGACTGCCGATTCTGTGGAGTTATCTTGGTGAAAAAGGTTCCCGGGACACGACAATTGTCCGGGCAAATAACGGAAAATTCTACATTTTTGCCACAGATTTAAGCCTGGCTTACAATTTCAAGAGCCTGTACAATTCAAAGTGGAAAGAAGTCTCCAGAAACGGAAGTCCTGCAATCAGCATGTGGGAATCAGAAGACCTTGTTCACTGGTCCGAGCAGAGGCTGATCATTCTTGGTGACGAAAACTTCGGATGCATGTGGGCACCGGAAGTAACATGGGATCCTTTGGAAAACAATTACAAGATACACTGGTCTTCTCTTCATGCCTGCGATGATTTTCAGCGCATGTCAATCTGGTATTCAACAACTTCTGATTTTGTGACTTTTTCCGAGCCGCAGCAACTCTGTAAAAAGGAGGATGCCGGAATAATCGATTCTGACATCACCTATGTGGACGGATGGTTCTACCGCTTTGTCAAAAGCGACAACAATCCCAGTATGGTCATTCTGGAACGGGGGCGCACCTTTGCCGGAGATTACGAACGCATGCCGGCTTTTGATGAAGAAACTTCCAAACTGAAACAGGGATGTTATGAGGCGCCGGCACTTTTTCAGTTGAAAGACGGCAGATGGTGTGTCTTCCTTGATTTTTACGGTTGTGAACGCAGCAAGATGGGCTATGTGCCTTTTGTTGCAGAAGACATTTCTTCAGGCCGATTCATCCGCTGCGACGAAGATTTTTCCTTCCCTTACGGTTTCAAACACGGAAATCTTATCGAGATTACTTCCTCTGAGTATCAGGCAATAAAAGAGGCGTTCCCCAACTGAAAAAAAAGAACCGGGCTTTTGATCACTCACTTCAAAAACCCGGTTCAGGAGGAATAAGATAGGAAATTTTACCAACCTAAATGAGAGCAGACTTTCATCTGCTCCCAGGTCAAGTAAACACTTTCGTATCAGTTTGTTAAATCGGTATTTCTTCTTATTCAGCAGTAAAGAGGCGCAACGGCTGCCAGAACTTTCTGGTAGTCAGCGTAGGCTTCGTTATATTTTGCCACTGCAGCAGGATCAGGTTCTGCAGATTTGTCTGCGTCAAGACTGATGTGTTCTGCACAGAGGGCTGCAATTGAAGCATCTGCGTCTGTCTGTGATTCAAGGCACCACAAAGCCTGGACTGCGGCACCAAGGGCTGCTGCTTCATCCAGTGTAGGAACGCGGATAGGCAGATTAAGAATGTCGGCTGCAATCTGTCTCCACAGCGGACTCTTTGAGCCACCGCCGATAAGACGGATTTCTTTCGGTTCAAATCCCAGGGCGCGGAATGCATCAAGACCGCCACGCATTGCAAAGACAGCGCTTTCAAGGCTGGCGCGTGCAATGTTCTCGCGGCATGTATTTGCTGCTGTAAGACCGGTGATGCTTGCGCGGCCGTTTGGCAGGTTAGGTGTGCGTTCTCCGTTGAAGAAAGGCATCACCAGGACACCGTTGCTTCCTGCAGGAGCTTTTGCTGCGGCTGCGTCCAGTTCTTTAACGCTCATTCCGAAAAGGTCGCGGACAAATTCAGTTGCAACAGTACAGTTCATTGTACACAGAAGGGGAAGCCATCCGCCGCTTGATGAACAGAATCCGGAAAGACCGTTCTGAGGATCAGCGATAGGTTTGTCAGAATATCCGTACAAAGTGCCGCTTGTGCCCATGCTCATTGTCAGGAATCCGTCGCTTACGGTTCCGGTTCCGATTGCACCCATCATGTTGTCACCACCACCGGCGGAAACAGGGATTCCTTCGGGAATTCCCAGAAGTGCTGCAGTCTCTTTTGAGACTGATCCAGCTTTTTCATTGGGTTTAACCAATGTTGGCAGGAGTCCGTAAAGTTTTTCATCGATTGCGTCACATGCTTTCTTTGACCATTCCCGTTTCTTGCCGTCAAAAAGTGCCATTCCGGAAGCATCACCGTACTCCATGGTATAAGCACCGGTCAGTCTGTAGTTGATGTAATCGTGCGGCAGCATGATGTAACGGAGATTAGCCCAGGCATCAGGTTTGTGGTTTTTCAACCACAGGATTTTCGGAGCTGTGAAACCGGGAAGCATAAGATTGCAGACTTCTGAGACAACAGCATTGTCACCGCCCATTTTCTCAGTAAGTTCCTTGCACTCTGCAACAGTGGATGTATCATTCCAAAGCTTGATGTTGTAAAGAGCTTTGCCATCTTTATCCAGTGGAACAAATCCATGCTGCTGGCCGGAAACACCGATTGCGCAGATGGAAGCTTTTCCTTCCGCACTCAGTCCGTCAAAACAGGTTTTAAGTGCTGCATCGTACCATTCTGTCTTCTGTTCACGGGTTCCGTCATTTTCAGAAATCAGTTCCAATGGGCAGGATGATTTTTCAACGATTTTGTGATTTGCCCAATCATACAGAACAACTTTCATGCTCTGTGTGCCTAAGTCAATACCGGCAGTTGTCTTCATATTTTCTCCTGTTTGAACTTTGCGTTGATGTTAATCAAAACTGCAGAGTCAAGTGATTTATCCTAAAATTTAAAGGACATTTTTACACGAATATTTTCTTCCATAAAATCAATGTTCGCAATCAGAAAAATTCATGACAGACAGAAAAAAATTTTTAAATGGATTTTTCTAAAGTCCGGTCCAGAAAATGCCGAAAAAAAAACGGGTGTTTCTGTCTTTATGGCAAGGTTCCCGGATTTGTATGAAAACTTTCAACAGAATTTTTATTGCATTTATTATTCTTCTCCTAAGTTTTCCGGCTGTTTACGGAGCATCTTTCGGCAGTTTTTTCGGCTGCTCAACAGATCTGCTTTCCGAAAATTCCGAGGCAGCCCTCAAACTGAACGGCGTCTTCGCACTGCAATATTCTGTTGACGAAAACCTCCTTTTCCGGGGCGATTTCCGTGTGCGAACAGGGAATGTGTTTTCCGGAGGTTTTTTTCAGGATACACTCAGTTTCTTCTCTGTAAGGGAAATTGCCGCCGTGTACCGTTTTCCTGCTGAAAAAACGACACAGCAGGCTTCATTCTTTTTCCGCGACAGGGAAGGAATCGGTTCTGATCTGTTTCTGTCCCGTCATCTTGGTGTAAAGAATTTCGCTTCTCCTTCTCTTATTCCAATGACTGATTATGCATCGGCCGCAATCTACAATTATTCCGGTTTCGGAGCCTCATATGTGGTGAAACTTCCTTCTGCAAAGGCTTTCGGGCTTTCAATGAATTACAGCGGCGGAGACAACACTCTCATAAGCGGTGATTTCCGTTACGCAGGAATTTTTGACGATCTGATAATTGATTCTTCACTTGGACTTTCTTTACCTTATTCCAATCAGGATGCTGCAGGAAATGATGTTCTTCTCCTTATAGAGCACATGAATCTCCATTTCGGTGTTTCCGCTTTGTGGGGAAAAATCAGGCACAACAGTATTTTTGCCCAGCTCGGATTAAGATCCTTCCAGCTGCATCCGATTGATTTTTCAACATTGACTTCTGACGATCTGTATTTTTTCATTGAGCCAAGATTTGTTGGTCAGATTTTGAATTTCCATGCCTCAGTTTTCAATATTCCTAAAGCCACTGCAAATGATCTGGTTTTCTTTTCTAAATCTCTCGGTTTTAATCTGCTTCTTTCCATCAACCAGTTTCTGTTAAGAGGGTCAACTGCAGAAGTGGGGCTCAGTCTTTCTCTCACAACCGACGGTTTTAAGGGACTTGCTGATCTGATGGCTTATGATCTCCAGCTGACTCCTTATGCGAATTACAAACTTCTGGGTGGCACTTTGTCCATGGTGCTTAAACTTCACCCGCTGGATCTCTTCGATCTGAGCAAATTCTGCTCTTTCTCTATGGGATATAAACTGATTCTGTAACTTTTTGGTTTTGAAAAAAAGCCCGCCCTGCAGACTTTTGTAAAGTGTCGCAAAGCGGGCTTTCTGTGTCTAAAGACGCTGTCTGTGTTATTCAAGCACCAGAGTGGTTGCAAGACGTCTGCATGCTTCTTCCACGGCGGAACGATGACCGAATGCGCTGAAGCGGATGAAGCTTTCGCCTGCAGGACCGAATCCTACACCGGGGGTTGTGACTACGCGGCACTGGTCAAGAATTTTGTCAAAAACATTCCAGCTGCGGTAACCGGGGAAACGTGCCCAGATATAAGGTGCATTGTCACCGCCATAAACTTCCACGCCCATGTCAGCGAAGCGGGCTGAAAGCAGTGTCTCGCGGATGATGCGTGCGTTTTCAAGATAATAATCTGTAAGTGCACGCATTTCAGCCTGACCTTCCGGTGACATTGCGGCAACACCGCCGGCCTGTGCAATGTTTGAAGCACCGTTGAACAGTGTTGTGTTGACGCGTGCCCAGTCTGTGTTGACTGAACTTCCGTCTTCATATTTCAGTTCTTTCGGGACAACGCTCCAGCCAAGGCGCACGCCTGTAAAACCGGCAGGTTTTGAGAAAGAGTTGATTTCGATTGCACATGTTTTTGCGCCTTCGATGTCAAAGATAGAACGGGGCAGGCTCTCATCCCTGATGAAACAGGCATAAGCTGCGTCAAAAATGATGATGCATCCGTGTGCTTTTGCGAAATCCACCAGTTTTGTAAGCTGTTCACGTGTCGCGGCAGCACCGGTAGGGTTGTTCGGTGAGCAGAAATAAATCAGGCTGTTGTCCTGGACTTTTGTAAGGTCAGGGAAAAAACTGTTTTCGGCTGTACAGGGCATGTAAACAATTCCGCCGTAACCTTCATTACCGTACATGGGTTTGTGAGTTCCTGCAGCACCTGAGATAACAGAGCCGTCAACATAAACGGGGTAGGCGGGATCCTGGACTGCAACGGATACGTCTGAACCGAAAAGTGTCTGGATGCGTCCAATGTCACATTTTGCACCGTCTGAAATAAAAACTTCATCAGGTGAAACTGAGCCCTTGTACCAGTTCTGGGCAATTGCGGTGCGCAGGTCTTCGTTTCCGCACTCATCTCCGTATCCGGAATAGCCTTCCGGTGTTGAAAGTTTTTTTGCATAATCGGTAAGAGCACCGCAGATTACGGGTGTCAGTGGTTCTGTTGTGTTGCCGATACCAAGGCTGATGATCTCAGCATCTGGATGAGCTGCCTGATATTCACGGCGGCGGCGGGCAATTTCGGGAAAAAGATACCCTGCTGTAAGCATAGAAAAACAAGCGTTTCTTTTAATCATAATGAATCTCCGAAAAAAGGTTATAGAAATATAACATGTGGCAATGCATTAATTCAAGGCTCAATAATCTTTGTAATAAATAAAAAAACCGTCCCATAGAAGCGGATGCACTTTATGGAACGGCTTTCAATCAGTTTAGAATCTCTGGAAACAGAAGATCAACCTTTGACTGCACCACCGGTAAGACCGGCAACAATGTATTTCTGTGCGGAAACAAACAAAATCACAGCAGGAATCAATGTAAGAGTCAGGTAGGAAAGAATCATGCTCCAGCTGCTTGAGTACTGACCCTGGAAACTCATTACGCCCAAGGGGAGAGTGTACAGAGTTTCTGAACTGAAAACCAGCATCGGAAGCAGGAAGTTATTCCAGCTTGCAATCAGAACGATAATTGCTGTTGTTGCAAGAATCGGGGTTGAAAGAGGAAGAACCACAACAATCAGGAAGCCGAAAGGTCCGTAACCGTCGATCTTTGTCGCATCTTCCAGTTCGTTGGGAACCGCTTTGAAGAATCCGATCAGAAGCAGAATGTTCATAGGAATCTGGAATGCGATCTGCGGCAGAACAACACCCATGACATTATCAATCAGATTCATGTCACGGATCTGAATGTAAAGGGGAAGCATTGCTACTGCGAGAGGAAACAGAAGACCGGCCATGAAATAAGCACGGACAATGTTTGACAGTCTGAACTTGATGCGGGCAATTGCGAAAGCTGCAGGAATACAGACTGCAAGAGTAAGACTGACTGTAAGTGCCGCGATGATCAGGGAATTGCCCAGAAAGCGCCAGAAAGCACCGATCTGACCTGTAAGGATATCTGTATAGTTCTTGAATTCCCAGGGATTAGGAAGTCCAACAGGATCAGAACGAAGTCCACCTGTTGTCTTAAAACCGCCTACAACACACATGTAAACCGGGAAAAGAACAAAAAGTGAAACAAGAATACAGAACAGGTATTTCCAGACATTTGAAAGAACTCTCTGATTTGACATTTTCTGATTGCTTGCCATTTTATCTATCCTCCGATTTGAGCATTGCGCGTCCATAGAAAGCGCTGAATACGAGACACATCAAGAAAATCACGACAGCAACTGCGCTTCCATAACCGATCTTATTGATTTTCAGACCGTAGTTATAAAGATATGTAACCAGTGTTTCTGCGGCGTTTGCAGGACCACCTTTACCCATTGCCCAAACGATGTCGTACAGCTGGAAAGAACCTACGATGGAGAAGAATATTGAAACCAGCAGAGTAGGAAGCAGAAGTGGAATGATGATTTTCCATGTTGTCTGGGACTCTGTCGCACCGTCAATTTTTGCAGCTTCGCGGACGTCATCAGGAATATCCTGGAGTCCGGCAATCATGATTGACATATGGAAACCGAAGTATTTCCAGATAACGGTAACCAGAATTGCCCAGAGAACTGTGCTTGTGTTTGCCAGAGGTGCAGGAACCGGTGATCCGGGTGAGAAGAAACTGTAGATTGCTTTTACGAATCCGTACTGAGGATTGTAAATGAACTGCCAGATGATACCTGTAATGATTTCAGAAAAAGCATAAGGCAGGAAGAAGAATGTTCTGAATGCAACAGCACCCTTGAAGTTCTTGTTGCTTATGATCAATGCACAAAGGAGTGCAAGAGGAAGCTCGATAAGAAGAGAGATGAATGTTACGAGTAATGTGTGCCCGACTGCCTGACGGAAGACAGGGTCATTGGCAAGATCAACGAAGTTTTTGACTCCGATGAACTTCATTGCTGTAAGACCGTTCCATTTGAAGAAACTGTAGTATGCAGCTTTGAAAATTGGAACTACAACAAAAAAGGAAAAAATAATTAATGCTGGAGCCAGCAGAAGAATTACTAAAAGCGTTGTTTGTTTACGATTATTTATCATCTTTAATCAATGGAATAGATTGGAGAGAAAACAGGCTGCCAGAAGGCAGCCTGTTACCAGAGTTACGAATTATTCTTCGTAGATTTTCTGAAGGTCAGCACATGCCTGAGCAGGTGTTTTTGCTCCAGAAAGGATGTACTGAATGTTGTCGTTTACAGCACCACCAACTGCAGGTGAAAGCAGCTGGTCGAGGTAAAGCTGGTAGAATGTACATTCATCAACAATACCTTTAACAAGTTTCAGGTTCTCGTCTGTCATAGCAGCTTCTGTTCCTGCAACTGTAGGAATGATTGAAGATACAGCAGCGAATTTTGAAAGCTGTGCTTTGTTCATAACGAAAGCAAGGAATTCAACTGCTTCTTTGGGAGCATTTTTACCAACTTCAAGACCGTTACCACCACCGATAACTTCTGTAACTTTTCCTTCTCCACCTTTGATTGCGGGGAACGGAGCACAAGCCAGAGCAGATCCGATACCTTTTCCGGTTGTTGAGTTGTCGTTCTGTACACCAGGTGCCCAGTGACCCATAAGTTCCATAGCAGCTTCAGCGTTACCAACAAGAGCAGCACCGTCGTTCTGTGATGAAGCAAGGAATCCGTCCTGGAACATTCCGATGTCAGCCAGTTCTTTAATCATTTCACCAGCTTTGATGAAAGCAGGATCGTTGAATCCTTTGAATCCAGCGGGCATTGCACCTTCAGCTGTGAATCCTGAGAATACTTTTGATCCACCGATGCGGAGTGCCAGGTATGCCCAGAAGTGCATTGCAGGCCATTTGTCACCAGCAGCGATTGAAATAGGAGTAATTCCAGCTGCTTTGATTTTTTTACACATTTCCATGAAGTCGTCCCAGTCTGTGGGGAATGAATCGTAACCTACAGAAGCCAGGATGTCTTTGTTGTACCAGAATGTGATTGCACCCAGGTCGTGGGGTACACCAGTCTGTTTTCCATCATACTGGAACAGCTTGAGAGCACCTTCTGAGATTGAGCTCAGGTCTGCATCTGCTGCAACTTCTTTAGAAATGTCTTTAAGAAGACCAGCGCTTGCATGCTCAGCAAGAGAACCACCACCCCAGCTCCAGAACAGATCCGGCGGGTTCTTTGACTGCATAACTGTTGCAAGCTTTGTTTTGAAAGCTTCGTTTTCAAGAACTGTCAGTTCAATTTCAACGTTAGGATGTGATGCTGTGAATTCAGCGATACAGTCATCGTAGAATGCGCGGTCAGCGCCTACTGTACCAATGTGCCAAAATGAGAATTTGACTTTTGAATCTGCTGCGGAATCTTTTTTACCACCAGCAAATACCATGCCCAGTGCGAGTACTGCGAAAATGCATACCAGCACAACTTTCTTTGAAAGTTTCATAAATGTTCCTCCAATTGAGATATAGTTACAGAAGCAAACTTCTGAAAACTCCAAAAACACCACGTTTTTGTTTACATTTGGAATATTAAAGGCAGATTTAGCATAGAAAAATCAGCGAAATCACCTAAAAAATACTTTTTTTCAAATTAAACCGGTTTTATTCAATTGAAATAAGCAATGAAATTTTGCTTCGGGGAGACAATTTTTTCCCCTCTGAAAACTTATTTTTATGGATATTACGCATAAAACGTTTTATAATGTGGGAATTATGAAGAATTCAGTGTTCAAGAAATCAGTTTTGATGCTGATTACCGCATTATTTTCAACAGGATTGCTTTTTGCTTCCAATATCATGCGCGGAAACGGGCGTGAATTGCGTGAAAAGTTTCTGAACATGGCCATGGCTCAGATGGGAAAGCCATACAAACTTGGAGCCAGGGGGCCGAAATCCTTTGACTGTTCAGGATTTATTTATTATTCAGCCAAGGAATCCCTGGATCTGTATCTGCCAACCAATTCCCGTGAACAGTATTCCTATTGCGACAAAATAAAGGATTCTGAGCGTCAGGCCGGGGATCTGGTGTTCTTTAAGGATAAGGATTCAGGTCCTGTCACTCACGTAGGAATCTATCTGGATGATCTTACTTTTCTTTCTGCAGCCAGTTCCGGTCCCAGAACCGGTATCACGATCTCCAAGTTTTCTGAACCTTACTGGTCAAGGACTTATTTTGCTGCCGGGCGCTTTCTTCCTGCTCTCGGTTCCACAGGGAACGCTGCTCCCTCTGCTCCTTCCGCACCTTCTGCTGCTCCGGAAGAGGAAGAAGAGTTCTCCGGTTCCAGTTCCAGAATCATTGATGGAAGAAGTTCCATGCCTACTTTCAAAATGTCGCTGTCAGGTGCTGCCGGTGTGACACCGTTCACTGGAAATGAAGTGGATCTGACCGATATGCATGTTGAGGCTTATGCCGGAGTTGACTACTGTTTTTTTTGGGTGGCCCGTATCGGTGCTGATGCGGGGTTTCTGTATGACATGAAGACACAGCGGTCTGCAGTTCCAGTCAGACTGAGTTTTGGAATAACAGATTATTTCAATATTTATGTGGGAAGAAATTTTTCCCTTGAGGGTGATGAGAAAATAACTGCGGAAAACATTCTTCAGTATGCCGGTGTCAGAGTTGCGCTAAAATCACTGACAAATAATACTTATCCGATTCAGCCATATGTTGATGTCCGCTGTTCTCTGGCTCCTGTCTTTGCAAAGGAAAAGCCGAATCAAGATCTCTTGAAAGATATTGTTTCTTCGGGTTCTGTCTCAATGGGTATGAGATTTATGATGCCAATCGGTTGATCCGGACTTCATGAAAGAAAAAAAACGCCGTTTCAGACAGCTGTCTGTTGCGGCGTTTTTTTTTGCTCAGGATAATCAATCCGCAGAAAGCCTTATTTTACGTCAGTTTTTGCCGCGTCCTGGGCACGGATTGCCTTACGCATGATTTTTCCGCTGGTGGTTTTGGGAAGTGCGTCCACAAACTCCACAATGCGGGGGTATTTGTATGGTGCTGTGGTTTCTTTGACGAAACGCTGGATATCCTTGACCAGGTCTGCGTCACCGGGTTTATAGTCCTTGGCAAGAACGATCGTTGCTTTTACAACCTGTCCGCGGATCGGGTCAGGAGCGCCTGTTACGGCACACTCAACAACTGCCGGATGTTTCATAAGTACGCTTTCAACTTCAAAAGTTCCGATGCGGTAACCGGAACACTTGATCACGTCGTCACAGCGTCCCACAAACCAGTAGTAACCGTCCTCATCACGCCATGCTGTATCACCGGTGTAATAGAAGCCGTCATGGAAGGCTGCGTTTGTTTTCTCCGGTTCTCCGTAATACTCAACCACAAGGCCGGGAAAACGTCCCTGGGTGTCTCCGAATTTTTCCATGTCCAGTTTGAATGCAATCTGACCGACCACGGCGGTTCCCACATCCTCGTTGTTGTCGTCAAGGAGATGCAGATTGTAGTAGGGTGAGGGTTTCCCGATTGATCCGGGTTTGATTTTCTGGCCTTCAAAGTTGAAGAGACAGACTGTTGTCTCGCTCTGTCCGAAACCTTCCGTAATCTCAAGCCCGGTGATTTCCTTCCAGCGGTTGAAAACTTCCTCGCTCAGAGGTTCACCGGCTGTGGAGCAGTGTGTCAGAGAGGAAAAATCAATTCCGGAAAGATCTTCCTGGATCAGGAACCGGTAGATTGTCGGTGGTGCGCAGAAAGTGGTGATTCTGTGTTTCTGCACCTGATGGAGAAGATCAATGGGTTTGAACCGTGAATGATAGTCGTAGACAAAAAGCGCTGTCTCACAGATCCACTGTCCGTAAAGGCGTCCCCATGAGGTTTTGGCCCAGCCGGAATCGGCTACTGTAAGGTGGAGTCCTCCGTTCTGGACGTGCTGCCAGTATTTTGCTGTGGTGATGTGACCCAACGGATAAAGGAAGTTATGCACTGCCAGTTTCGGGTGGCTTGTTGTTCCGCTGGTAAAGTATCCGAGCATCAGGTCTTTGTTTGTTGAAACTTCTTCCCTTGGCGGTGCCGCAAAAGGAGCAGCTTCCTTACAGCCTTTTGTAAAGTCCAGCCAGCCTTCCGGAGGATTTTCCACGGGGCGGTCAACTCCCAGTTCATTTACAAAAGCAACCGCTTTGACGGAGGGTGATTCTTTGAGTGAATCATTGATGTGGGCTATGACATCAGGAACAGTGACTGCAACAATCATCTTGATTTTTGCAAAGTTATTTCGGTAAATCAGGTCATCAGTGGTGAGCATGTGTGTCGCGGGAATCGCAACAGCACCAAGTTTGTGCAGTGCAAGCATGCTCACCCAGAATTCGTAACGGCGCTGCAGAATCAGCATTACGAAATCACCTTTCTTTACGTCGCAGGACATGAAGAAGGAAGCTGCCTGATCAGACATTTCCTTCATTTTTCCGAATGAAATCTCCAGATAATCATCTTCATCATTTGTCCATACAAGGGCCGGTGCATCAGGTTTTTTTGCCGCAAGGGCATCCATCACATCGTATGCGAAGTTGAAATTCTCTGGAACATTCAGTGTGTAGTTGTTGAAAAAATCATCGTAGGAATCAAATTCCGTACGAGGCAAAAATAATTCTTCCATAAGAAACAAAACCTTTTCAGTTCAAGATGAATGTTATGAAGCGGCAGCGTTTGCCGTTCAGATTCTGCTGCCCGTGGGGCTTGCTGGAATCAAAGTATACGGAATCCCCTTCGTTAAGGATCACTTCGCTGTCTCCGATTTTTACGCGGACTGTACCTTCGATGCAGTAGTTGAATTCCTGTCCGGGATGTGTTGTCGTATGGATTTCGGGAATATCACCAGGATTGATTGTAACAAGATAAGGATCTGCCTTGCGGTTTGCATAACCAAAGGCAAGGGATTCGAAATGATAGTCTGCAAGACGGTTGACGGTTGCACCTTTTCCTGCCGGTGTAACGAAATAACTTACCTGATGAGGCTCTTCTCCTGTGATGAATGTTGAAGGGTCAACATTGTATTTCTTTCCCATGCAGAACATTACACTCAGAGGTATATCAACATCGCCTGTTTCGTAACGCATGTATTCTTTGGGTGTAATCCCGCAGACTTTAGCAGCTGTCTCGACTGAGACTTCAAATGTGTCGCGAAGTCCTCTGAGACGTTCGGCGACAGTTTTCATTTCTGAATTCATAAAAACCTCCAAGTATGGCAAAAAGCCGAAATTTTTTCTTAAAATAACATAATTATTGAAAATAGAAAAGGTGCTTGTAGACAAAACTGAAGAATTTGTCACTGTCACTGGTATTTTTGTGGTAAAACACGTATTATTGAATCATGACAGTTTCACTTATTATTAGAATTTTGGGTCTTGTCCTTATTGCCGCGGATTTGATCTCAATGCCTTTCCGCAGAAAGAAAGTTGACAGACAGGCCGGCGAATGCGTTCTGCCTTTGACACGCACAAAAAGCACCATGTTTGTGGCTGTTCTGTGCATGGCTCCGCTGATGGTTGTTCTTCAGTGGCTCAGGGAATTCGGGCTTTTCATTGACCTGATACTGACTGCGACTGCGGTCCTTGCCGTTGAAGTGGTTATCCGGGAACGTATTCTGACAATGAAGAGCGGTGTGTATAAAAATGCGCTGATTGTTGACGGACGCCTGATTCTCAAGACAAGTCTTATGGCTGTGCCTGAACTGGACTACGAGACTGAAGAGACAGAAGATGATTCTGAGGATGATGAGTCGGATGAGGAAGTGGATGTTTCTGAGAAAGCCCGTAAACAGAGGGAACAGGAAGAGGATCTTTACCGCCGTTCCGTTAAAATCGTGACAAAGGAAGCGGGTGAACTTTACGTGGGATTCGCTTCTGAATCAGAAAAAAAACAGGCTCTGGAACTGGTTAAAGACTGGTTCTGAAAAAAACGGCTGTCTGACGCTTTTACAGTGAAAGACAGCCGGTATATTTGATCGGAAAGCTGCTTTGCAGAACATTCCGTAAGCATAAAAAAAACTGCCCTTTGAGGCAGTTCCTTTTATGAAAGGCGCCAATCGGAATCGAACCGATGCATAACGGTTTTGCAGACCGCTCCCTTACCGCTTGGGCATGGCGCCATGGTTCCAAAAATATAACAAAGTATTTGATTTTTGTCTAGTCACATCCTTCAGTAAATTTCCGATAAATTGAATTTTTTGAAGATGCAATGTATTATTGGCTTATGCAGGAAGTTTTTTTTGATTTTATTATTCTTGGTGCCGGGCCTGCGGGACTTGCAGCTGCCCAGTACGGAGCCCGTGCAAACCTGAGTGTTCTGGTTGTTGAAAACATGACAGCCGGTGGACAGGTTCTCAATATCAATTCACTTGAAAATTATCCGGGAGTTTTTCCCGCCACAGACGGTGTTTCTTTTACTGAGACAATGAAAAAGCAGGCAGAATCTTTCGGGGCCCGCTTTGCCATAGATACTGTCAGTTCAATTGACAAAATCGGAAACGAATTTGTGCTTCATGGCGCAAAGAATATATACCGGGCTTTTGCCGTTCTTGTCGCAACCGGTGCCGAACACCGTCAGCTGGGTGTTCCCGGTGAGAAGGAACTGGCGGGAATGGGAGTCTCTTACTGCGCTACCTGCGACGGTCCATTTTTCCGGAACAAACCGATCGCAGTTGTCGGTGGCGGTGATGCAGCCTGTGACGAGGCGACCTATCTTGCGACACTTACTTCCAATGTCACCCTTATCCACCGCAGGGACAGTTTCCGCGCCCAGAAGGCAGTTGCTGAACGGGTTCTGAACAACAGGAACATTACAGTGCGTTTCAATACGACTGTGGAAAGAATCTGCGGGAAAGACCGTGTTGAGTCTCTCGTGCTGCGGGATACCAGGACAGGCGAAGAATCATCTCTTCAGGTGAATGCAGTTTTTATCTTTGTAGGAATGGCGCCCCGCGGAAATCTGGTGGAAATGCTTAAAAAGGACGAAAACGGATGCATCATCACTGATGAGAACATGGCGACTTCCGTAAAGGGAATGTTCTGTGCCGGTGATATTCGTTCAAAGCCTTTCAGACAGGTGGTCACGGCTGTTTCTGACGGTGCTGTCGCCGCATTTTCTGCCGGAAACTATGTTCGAGAGTTGAAGAATGAATCCTACCGCTAAAAAGCTGCTGGACCGTTCTGTCGCATTGATGGTGGTTCTGCTTCTTTCTTCACTGCTTTTTGCGGAGACAGCATTGTCTGGGGACGGGTATCCGGAAGACCTTGATTTCTGGAGTAACTACCCCAATGATGAGCTTGCTCAGGCACTTGTTGACCGGATGACTGATTCTGAGCTTCTGGCACAGATCCTCATGTTCGGCTGGTCAGGTTCTGAGCCCGACAGTCTGCTTACCTCATGGGTTTCCCAGCGTTCTCTTGGCAGTGTAAAGGTTTATGGCTGGGATACAAATGACACAAAACAAGTTGCCGCTTCCGTCAAACTGGTGCAGAGACTTGCCCAGCAGAACAGACTGAAAATCCCGCTTTACGTTGCAACGGATCAGGAAGGTGGCTGGATACGTCACATAAAGGGTGACACCAGTGACACTCCCGGCAATCTTGCTATCGGTTCAAGCGGAATCCCTTCTGACGCCTATTATACGGGTTACTACATCGGCAAAGAAATGGCGGCATTAGGCATCAATATGAATTTCGCTCCTACTGTGGATGTTTACACAAACATAGAATCTTCTGTGATCGGGCCCCGGTCATTCGGAGAGGATCCCGAAAACGTGGGAATCCTGGGGGCAGCCTTCTCAAAGGGCAGTCTTGATGCCGGCGTGATTCCGACTGCAAAACATTTTCCGGGACACGGAGATACACAGGCGGACTCACATGGAAACCTTCCGGTCATCAATATCGGGCTGGATACTTTATATGAAAGGGAACTGGTTCCCTACAAGTATCTGATTGAGTGGGGCGTTCCTGCGATAATGAGCGGACATCTGAGTTTCCCCCAGATTGTTCCGAACAACGAACCTGCGTCTCTGTCAAAAGTTTTTCTGCAGGATATTCTGCGTGATTCTCTCGGTTACGAAGGTCTCATAATCACTGACGACATGATGATGAACGGCGCGACAACTTATGCCGGCGGACTTTCCATTGCGGTGAGGTATGCGATAGAAGCCGGAAATGACATAATCATCTCTTCAACAACTCCCGGCCTTAACGAAGCGATCTGGCGCAACAACTACAACAGAATGCAGTCGGTTCCCGAATTCCGGGATTGTGTCAAAAGGGCGGCACACAGGGTGATTAAATCAAAACTGGATTATTTCAAAGGACCGAATCATGTGACCCTTTATCCGGATGAAAACCTTGTGGCTTCAAAGGTGCCGGATCCTGAAGGTTCGGAATTTTTTCTGCAGCAGGCCTGCCGGTCAATCAGTGTAATGGGCGATGATTTTGAGCCGTATACAGCTGAAGAAGCCGCCAAGGAAAGAGTTCTGATCTGCGGTCAGTTTTTCTCCTACACTGACGAACTTCTTAAACGTTATCCTCACGCCGGGATTTTTTCCTACAAGTATTCAATGACGGCAGGCAATGTGGCTCAGTATCTGGCCGATCTGCCGCGGTCTTACAGAAATTTTGACACGATAATCATCTGTGTGGCAAACGAAGAAAGTGCAACTCTTGCCAGGTCACTGAAGGGTTGCGGCAAAAAAGTTATAGTCATATCAATTCTGGCACCGGTTTTTGTTGCGGACATGGATTGGGCAGACATTGTTCTGTTTGCCTACAGTTACTCCGATTATTCTTTCAAAGCAGTGGCTTCTGTTCTTGCCGGCGAAATACCGGTTTTCGGAAAGCTGCCTTTGACAATGGACTGAGTTGAGTATGGAAGTTTCCCGGTTGACAGTTCCCCTTCTGAATCCTGTTATGGATTTTCTGGCAGCCCACGAGAAGAGTTGCGTTTCTCTTGTCAGTCACATTGTTTCCAATGGAATGTCATGTCTTCCGCCTCCGGACATCCATTATTTTGTTTTCTCAGAGGATTCCCGGCTTTTTTTTCAGGGAGCGATCCGTGCGGTTATGGCTTTTTCTGACGGTGGACTTGTTCTGCATTGCATCGATCCGAAAGCTTCAAAGATTGCAATTGCCCCATTAGTGGAAAACCTGCTTTCCGGTTTCTCTTTGTTCTGTATTCTCGGTGAAAAATCAGGTACAGACTTTATCGCTTCGATTGCGGAAGGTCTGGGTTATAGACAGTCATCTTTTTTTGATTACACACTGATGCATTTTGAACCTGATGCTGCCAGAACTTTGCCCTTCATCAGAAACGGAATTTCTCTTGTCCAATGCACTGAACGTGATGCAAATGATCTGTTCCCCTTGCAGAAAGGTTACGATCTGGAAGAGAGACTTCCTCCCGGATACCCTTTCTATCCTTCAGCCTGTATGCGGGGTCTGGAACAGGATCTTAAGACCGGGACAGTCCTGGCTTTTCGGAATCGGGAAGGCTTTATGGCCAAAGCTCTGTACAATGCGATCGGTTTGAACTGGGTCCAGATCGGAGGCGTTTATACAATGCCGGAACACCGGAGAAATGGATATGCTCAGTATCTTGTTCGGAAACTGAGTGAGAATGCTTTGAAAAAAGGTAAGAAAACTGCACTTTTTGTAAAAAACAGGAACCGATTTGCACAGAAAGCCTATGATTCTGCCGGATTTGTCCCCGATGGAGCATTCAAAATCTGTTATTTCTGATTGGTTTGATCTGGTATTCCTCCTTCTGATTTGAAGAAAAATCAGTTGACGTTATGCCTGGAAAAACGTAAATTTACAAAGATGCAACGACTTTTGGAGGAAAAAATGAAAGTTACACCTTTAGCAGACAGAGTTTTGGTAAAAACAGAAAAAACTGAGGCAAAAACTGCAAGTGGAATTATTATTCCCGAAACAGCACAGGAAAAAACCCAGATTGCAACAGTAATTGCAGTGGGCGATGATAAAGAAAAAATCAAAGTTAAGGCCGGAGACAGAGTAATGTATGACAAATATGCAGGAACTCAGGTAAAAATCGACGGTGTTGACCATCTGATTCTTAAAGCTGCAGACGTTATTGCAACAATCGAATAATCATCTGATTGTGTTGAACAGCTGACGTGCCCTGTGATTGTCCGGATTCAGTTCAAGACTGTATGAAAGACTTTGCAGGGCATTTTTGTATTCACCCCTGTCGCACTGGATGCGTGCAAGACGGTACTGGACATCTGACAGCTCGTCGTCATCACGGATAAGGCTTGAGATATCACTGTAAAGACTGTAGGCGTCTGACGAACGGTTGATTGAATAATACAGACTGCCAAGATTCATCACGGAGTTGAAAGCCTTTGCCAGGGGAATGTGCCGCAGATATACAAAGTTCTCAAGAAGTTTCTGCGCTTCTTCAGCGTTCCCGTTCTTTATGGCAAAATAACCTGCCACCTCGCATTCCCAGTCACTGAAAACATCTGCGTATTCCGCTCTGTTGATATCACCGTATTTCGTGGTGATATATTCGTCAAAAAGTGATTCCGCCTCAACATTAAAATGGTGTCTCAGAAAATATGTGACCGCAAAATGGACAAGTTCACTCTGGTAATCTGCACCGGAACGTGTTTCCTCAAGCATCAGCCACAGTTCGCTTCTGCATTGCAGCTCGTTCGTGTTCTGCGAGGCCCACTTCAGTTTTGTGTATTCTATCAGCAGGTCAGGATTATCGGCCTTGTCCAGAGACTTTTTCATTCTGTACAGGGCATCAGAAACGGGAATGCGCGGCTTCTGGTCTGTGTCTGTCATGCGTGCAGTTCTCAAACCGTTGTCCCTGAGACTCTGACCGATTGCGGATTCTTCCGGCAGAATGGAACTCTGCTCCGCAAAATGTCCGTAATCGGTAAGGCCAGGTGCATAATCAGGGAATTCTGTAACAAGTCTGAACAGTAAATCCTGACAGAGATCTTCCTGCCCGTTCAGACGGTAATAGCGTGCAAGATTCTTGTAAATGGGAGCAGACATGCCCTCATTGTCCAGAAGACGCTGCCATGTCTGTGCCGCATGCTCATACTCTCCAAGTGTAAGCCATGCATCAGCGGTAATTGCATTGAGCAAAGGTGATTCCATCGCGTTGCCATAATCAATGCATCTGGAGTATAAAGCTGCATCATAAGAAATAAGCGCCCAGAATAAACACTCTTCAGGACTGAAAACAGTTTCCGGTGCGAATCTGGCGGCTTCAAGGTATTTTCCGCTCTGGGCACAGAGAACAGCCGCGTTCTGAAGCCACAGATTCCGGTTTTTTGTATCAGTCTCTGCTGCAAGGGCATAAACGTCTGTCAGCTCCTGACTGTAATAGTCACCGGTTTCTTTTGCGGCTGCAAAAGCCCATTGTGAATAAAGACCACTGTAATCAGTGTTTTTAAGTTTCAGTGCGGATTCTTTTGCCTGTGGATATTTACCGTTCTGCAGAAGAAAATAAACATTAACAGCGTGGAGTTCTGTGCTTTCCGGAAGCTGCTTCAATGACTCAGCTGTAAAACGCTCTCCTGAATCAATGTTCCCGATTCTGTAATAACGTTTGATGATTGCAATCCGCTGAAGGTCGCTCAATGCCTGTTTTTCTGCTTTTTTCAGCAGAGATTCCGCATCTTTATACTGACTCTGCTGTATACAGGCGTCAGCAAGCTTCAGGTTTGAGGAAAAAGATCTGTTCTGGAATTTCTGAGGGAAGAGAGCCAGCACTGAAAGAATAACAGCGCAGATGAGGATAACTGCCACACAGACGGCAATGAGCACATATTTTCGTGTCAATTCCTTTTGTGCTTGTGCAGCAGTTTTCATATTTTTTATTTCTTTAAGTCCTTATTGATGTTGTCCAGAACTGCGTTGATGAATTTGAATGAATCATCAGCACTATATTCTTTGGAGATTTCGATGGCTTCATCAATTACGAAAGTCGGCAATATATCAGCCTGCGGAAAAAGCAGCGGATAAACGCTGATACGCAGAATAGCAAGGTCAACTTTACTGATGCGGTCAAAATCCCAGTTTGTCAGATGAGCTTTGATCAGTTCATCGATTTTTTCAATGTTTTCCAGTGTCCCGGTAATCAGAAGACGGGAGAAAGTCAGATCTGAATCATCAAGACGTTCCAGTGTGGCGGGATCAATCCATTCAAATTTCAGAAGAGTTTCAGTGTCAATTCCACCTACATCCCAGGAGTAGAGAGCCTGGAATGCAAGAATTCTTGGTTTTCTGCGAGCCATTATTACCAGCCTTCCAGAAGTTTTTCCAGTGCAGAACCGGTTTTGAGCATCTGATAATTCTCAGGGGTACGGAGTTCAGCAGAGATTTCTTCAATTGCAGTTGCAAGATAAGCAGACTGTTTCTGTGCTGTCAGACTTGCACGGATGTATTCATAAAGTGTGGTTGTCGTTCCGGGCTGTACCAGGTCACTGAGACCAAGAATCTTTGCGGCAGTCTTGTCTGTAATCTGATAGAACTGGTAGTTCGTGTCTTCATTGATGATTTCTGAAACAAAGCCGATGTTATTCTGAAAAAGCTGAAGCAGTGAAGCGTAATCAAGACCAAGTTCGGTGGCTGCATCCTGATTCTTGCTGATATACATGTCTCCGACCTGGAATCCGGCATCTGCTTGCTGCATTTCGATCTTCATCTGGCTGAAAGATTTTTTGCCGCTGGTAAAATCATTGTACAGTGTCCGGATTTTTGTAAGAGCTTCAGAAGCGTTGTTGTTTTTGGGAACAACAACCAGAGTCAGCTGAAGAATATCGCTCTGTACAAAAGAAGCTTTGTTCATCTCGTAATAAGACCGGATCTCAGAATCAGTTGCACTCAGCTTGGAAATTTCATCGCTGCGTTTCGCGATAACATACTGCTGTGCAATGTAGTTGTTCTTCATGTACTGTTTGTATTCATCAACACTCATTGCCATCTGGCTCTGGAAGAATTCTTCCAGTGTCATTCCGGCCTGCTGCTGAACAAGCTGTGCAAACTGGGACAGTGTGACTGTTGTGCCCACAATATTGGCGATGCTTGAAAGGAACAGTTCATCAACCTGTTTGTCAGTAAGGACAATTCCCATTTTGTTTCCGGCCTGGACAAAGAGTTTCTCATTGATCAGACTGTCGAGAATTTCCTGTTTCTGCTGAATTGTAAATGTTGTAAGACCTGTCTGCTTTTTGTAACTTTCGCAGCGGGCCTTCAGGTTTTTAAGTGTGATTGATTCTGCTTTGCTGGCGATTTTTACAGTTGCCAGAGGCTGAAGATCTGCCTGGGCAAAAAGGGCGGCTGTTGCCAGAACAAGCAATAAACAGATGGAGAGAATCCGTTTCATACAAAAATCATCCTTGTTATTCATGTGTTTTCAGCAATAAGCGCTGTAAAAAAGAAAACAGCACTTATTGCATTTCGTTACAATTTTTCGGCAAAATTGAGCAATTATTCAATAACTGCACGAATGCGGCGGACACCGGCAGAAGATGACTGCTCTTTTGTAATCTTGAAGTGTCCGATGAGTCCTGTCCGTTCAACGTGAGGACCACCGCAGACTTCTTTGCTGAACCAGTCGTCTTTTGTTCCGATTGTGTAAACTTTTACATCCTCGCCATATTTGTTTGTGAAAAGTGCACGGGCACCTTCTTCTCTGGCTTTTTCAAGAGACATAACTTCCATTGTAACAGGCAGGTCTTTCTTGATCTGTTCGTTTACAATGTCTTCTGCCTGCCTGATCTCTTCGGGAGTCATGGGGCGCTCGAAAGTAAAGTCAAAACGCATACGTTCGTTGTTGATGTTAGAGCCTTTCTGAGCAACCTGGTCACCAAGAATATTGATGAGCGCCTGCTGCAGAAGATGGGTAGCGGTATGATATTTTGTTGCAATCTCACTCTGCTCTGCAAGACCGCCTTTGGCAGCACCGGCTTCGGCTGTTTTAGAGGCTTCTTTATGTTTGATCTCAGCTTCCTTGAAGCCTTCAACATCAACTGTGAATCCGTTTTCTGCCGCAAGTTCCTGTGTAAGCTCCAGGGGATAGCCGAATGTGTCGAAAAGACGGAACGCAATTTTTCCGCTTATCTCTTTTTTCGGGTTCTTGAGCAGGTTAGGCAGCAGACGCTGGAATTCTTTCTCACCGTTTTTCAGTGCTTCTCGGAACTTCTGCTCTTCCTGGGTCAGTTCTGACTTGACCTTCTGGGCGTTCTGCTCAAGTTCAGGATATGCGTTGCAGAAGTTGCTGATGACTGTGCCGGCAATTTCTGCCAGGAAATCTTTATCGATACCAAGTTTCATTCCTTCGCGGACAGCACGGCGGATAAGGCGGCGCAGAACGTAACCGGCACCGATGTTTGACGGGCTTACGCCTTTCTGGTCGCCCAGAATGAACACTGAAGAACGGGAGTGATCGGCGATAATGCGCACGCTGCGGTCTTTTGCTTCGTCTGTTCCATATGTGTAGCCGGCAAGTTTTTCAATTGTGTTGATGATCGGCATGAAAACTTCTGTGAGATAAACGGAAGTTTTTCCCTGAAGGATACAGTTTGTGCGTTCCAGACCCATTCCGGTGTCAACATTCTGTTTTGGAAGAGGAACCAGTGTTTTTTCATCCTTGCGTTCAAACTGCATGAAAACGTTGTTCCAGATTTCCATCCAGTTGGCGCTGTCTGTGCCTTTGTTTGAACCGACAGGAGGCATTCCTTCCCCGACCCAGTAGAAGATCTCTGTGTCAGGACCGCATGGACCTGTAGGACCCGCTGCCCACCAGTTGTCGCTGGCAGGAAGGTATGCAATTTTATCTTCGGGCATACCGACTTCTTTCCAGTAGCCGGCAGCTTCTTCATCACGGGGTGCGTTTTCGTCACCGGCAAAAACGGTAACGGAAATCTTTTTAGGATCCAGTGCAAGCCAGTCTTTGCTGGTCAGGAATTCGTAACTGAAAGCGATTGATTCTTTCTTGAAGTAATCTCCCAGAGACCAGTTTCCAAGCATCTCAAAACAGGTAAGGTGGCTGGGATCTCCTACTTCATCAATATCACCTGTGCGGACACATTTCTGGTAGTCAGTAAGGCGTGTTCCGGCAGGGTGTTTCTCACCGAGAAGATAGGGAACAAGGGGATGCATTCCGGCAGTTGTGAAAAGAACGGAAGGATCATTTTCAGGAATAAGTGATTGACCTGAAATCTCTGCATGGCCTTTGCTTTTGAAGAAGGCAATGTATTTTGAACGTAATTCGTTAGCAGTCATAATGTTTTATTATATGCACAATAAATGAGTGTTGCAAGAAGATTGAGAAAGTGCCCCGCAGGGGAAGGTCAGGCTGGACGGCTGGAACCGCACAGCCCCCCGTTGAATGACGGAACTGTGTTCTGGGGGCACCCTCTGTTATTTTGCCTGCGCGATAGCGGCCTGTGCAGCGGCAAGGCGGGCGATCGGAACGCGGAAAGGTGAACAGCTTACGTAATCAAGACCGATTGCGTTGCAGAATTCCACGGAAGAAGGATCTCCTCCGTGTTCACCGCAGATACCTACGTGAAGATTCGGGTTCACCGGCTTACCGAGGTCGATGGCCATTGTCATCAGTTTTCCTACACCGTTGCGGTCAAGCTTTGCAAAGGGGTCGTTCTCGAAAATCTTGCTCTGATAATAGGAAGTGAGGAACTTACCTGCATCATCGCGGGAGAATCCGTAAGTCATCTGAGTAAGGTCGTTGGTTCCGAAGCAGAAGAAATCAGTGTCTTCCGCAATCTCATCAGCCAGAAGTGCGGCACGGGGGATCTCGATCATCGTTCCCACCTGATATTTAAGCTTGCTCTTTGCAGCTTTGATCTCTGCGTCAGCTGTCTCAACAACAACTTTCTTGATGTAAACCAGCTCTTTCTTTTCACAGATGAGAGGAATCATGATTTCGGGAACCAGGTTCCAGTCCGGATGTTCGCGGAGAACTTTGATTGCGGCACGGATTACGGCCTTTGTCTGCATGCGTGCGATCTCAGGATAAGTAACTGCAAGACGGCTTCCGCGGTGTCCCATCATGGGGTTGAATTCCTTGAGGCTTTCAATGATGGTGCGGATCTGTTCCACTGTCTTGCCCTGGACTTCTGCCAGATGACGGATGTCTGCATCCTCTGTAGGTACGAATTCGTGGAGCGGCGGGTCCAGGAAGCGGATTGTCACAGGTGCGCCTGCCATTGATTCATAAAGCTGCTCAAAGTCGTTCTGCTGGAAGGGCAGAATCTTGTTCAGTGCAATCTCGCGTTCTTCCGGTGTGCTTGAGCAGATCATCTCACGGAAAGCGGCAATGCGGTCTTCGTCAAAGAACATGTGCTCTGTGCGGCAGAGACCGATTCCTTCGGCACCAAGTTCGCGTGCTTTCTTCGCATCACGGGGTGTGTCTGCATTGGTACGGACTTTCATGGTGCGGTATTTGTCTGCCCATGACATGATGCGGCCGAACTCACCTGCGATTGTTGCGTCAACTGTAGGAATGATTCCTTCGTAAATGTTACCGGTTGTTCCGTCAATTGAGATGGGATCACCTTCGTTGAAAGTTTTTCCGCCCAGTGTAAAGCGTTTGTTTTCCTCATCAATCACGATGTCTCCGCATCCTGAGACACAGCATTCACCCATACCGCGGGCAACAACGGCTGCATGACTTGTCATACCTCCGCGTACTGTAAGGATACCCTGTGCGGCTTTCATACCGGTGATGTCTTCAGGAGAAGTCTCAAGACGTACAAGAACGACTTTCTCACCACGTGCATTCCAGTTTTCCGCATCCTCTGCCGTAAAGACAACTTTTCCGCATGCAGCTCCCGGAGAGGCTCCGAGACCTTTTCCCAGCGGAACGGCCTTTACCAGTGCATGGGGTGCGAACTGGGGATGAAGCAGTGTGTCCAGGTTGCGTGGATCAATCATTGCGACTGCTTCTGCTTCTGTCTTCATTCCTTCATCAACAAGGTCACATGCGATCTTGAGAGCAGCCTGTGCGGTGCGTTTTCCGTTGCGGCACTGGAGCATGTAAAGTTTTCCGTTCTCAACGGTGAATTCCATGTCCTGCATGTCATGGTAATGGTTTTCCAGATTTTTGCAGACCTGGATGAATTCGGCATAAGCCTGGGGAAATTTTTCTTCCATGCTGGCAATCGGCATAGGAGTACGTACACCGGCAACAACGTCCTCGCCCTGTGCATTGTTAAGGAATTCTCCCATGAGTTTTTTCTCGCCTGTTGCAGGGTCACGAGTGAATGCAACACCTGTTCCGGAATTGTCGTTCAGGTTTCCGAAAACCATGGGCATAACAGTGACGGCTGTTCCCCATGAATAGGGAATATCGTTGTCGCGGCGGTAAACGTTTGCGCGCGGGTTGTCCCATGAACGGAAAACAGCTTTGACAGCTTCCTTAAGCTGGACAACAGGATCTGAGGGGAAGTCTGTTCCCAGCTGGTTTCTGTACTCGGCTTTGAACTGTTCTGCCAGTTCCTTAAGATCTGCGGCTGTAAGGTCAATATCGAAAGAAACACCTTTCTTTGCCTTCATTCTGTCAATCAGCTGCTCAAAGTATTTTTTTCCGACTTCCATAACAACGTCTGAGAACATCTGGATGAACCGGCGGTAGGAGTCATAGACGAAGCGTTCGAATTTCGGGTCCGGGTTACCGGCGATCATTGCGGCAACAACATCATCATTAAGACCAAGATTGAGGATTGTGTCCATCATACCGGGCATTGAGGCGCGGGCACCTGAACGTACAGAGACCAGAAGCGGATTCTTCAGGTCACCGAATTTCTTTCCATTGATTTCTTCAATTTTTGCAACGTATTCCATGATCTGTGTCATGATTTCGTCGCTGATCTGACGTCCGTCTTCGTAATACTGTGTACAGGCTTCTGTCGTGATGGTAAAGCCCTGGGGGACGGGAAGTCCGATGTTGGTCATTTCAGCAAGATTTGCGCCTTTACCGCCAAGGAGTTCGCGCATGTTTGCGTTTCCTTCGGTAAACAGGTAGACCCATTTTTTTGCCATAAAAAGCTCCTTCTTTTCTTGTACTTTTCCGTACTGATTTTTCATTGCTGTGTTCCTTTACAGTCTAACACACAAATTTGGATTTTCATATACAGTAAAAATCCGTATTGTGTTCTCATGGTTTTCCCAAAAGTGATTTCAAGGCTTTGACAGGATGTCCGTTGGCTGCCTGAACCACCGCGTTTCCAAGTGAAAAGGGGAGTGCACCGCCGCTCTGTCCCATCACTGCATCAAGTGTTCCACCTGTAAGACCTTCGATTGTCATGAGCACTTCCGGATCATCTTTCGGGGTGTCCGGAAACATTCTGTATGCTTCTTTTCGGGCAACAGCAAGAACGATTTTCCCCAGGAGACATGCCTTTGCAAGCTGGGCCAGTGAATTCTTTGTGGAATATGATCCGCGGGAAACTTTGTCAAAGCTGCTGAGCGGTCTGTTGTAAATCCGAAGAAAGGACTGGTGATTCACTGAAAAATCCTCTTTTTTTGTACAGACTATTCCCTTGTCTTCTGAGACCGTGAATGACACTGATACAAGACCGGCTCCTGAAGAGACTGGGTCAGCTGCGGCGGCGTGAGGTGCTGCGACAATTGTGTATTCTCCGGAAATCACTGTGAAACGTCTCTGATCCTCGTCAAAAATGGAGAAAGCCCGTTCAGTGAGGGGAACCGTAACCTGCTTTTTTTCACCAGGATCAAGCCGGATCTTTGTGAATCCACGCAGTTCCCGCTTCGGCCGCCGGTATGAGGCAGCAGGATTGTCCACATAAATCTGAACCACGTGATCCGCTGCCAGAGAGCCTGTGTTCTCAACAGTGAGCGATACATTGACAAAGGCGGAGGAGTCTGCAGGCGCTTCAATGCAGGTCATGCCGGAATAAGCGAAATCCGTGTAGGAAAGGCCGAATCCGAAAGGAAACCGCACTGGAACACCGAAAGTTGTGTAATAACGGTAACCGGTATAAAGACTTTCCTGATACTCAACGTCATCAGTTTCTCTGCCGAAGGTCTCTGCACAGGGAGTGTCATCAAGTTTCAGTGGCCAGGTTTCGGAAAGTCTTCCGCAGGGAACACTTTTTCCGAACAGAAGATCAGCTGTGGCCTGACCGACCGCCTCACCGGAAAGATACATGTGAAGCATGGCATCCAGTCTGTCAAAGAAAGGAATGCTGTAAGGCGATCCGCTGAAGGATACGAAAACCATCGGTCTGTCAGTTGCCGCAAGTTTTTCTGCAAGGGAAAGCTGGTTCTGTGGAAGATCAAAAGTCCTTCGGTCAAAACCTTCTCCTTCCGCAAGATCGGTAAGACCGCCGAAAAACAGGACTATGTCTGCGTTCTTTGCCGCCTCAAGCGCTTCCTTTTCCAGTGTTCCGTCACTTCGGTAGGAATCGGCATGATACCCCTGCCTGTAATCAATCTGAAAGCCTCTGTTCTCTTCTCTGTTGATTCTTTCAAGGCATTCTATGGCATTCGGTCTTGGAACTGTAGTTATGTGGCTGCTTCCTCCGCCCTGAAAACGCATTTTCTCAGCCAGATGTCCTACAATAAGAATCCTTCTGCCACCGGAAAGAGGCAGAATCCCATTGTTTTTCAGCAGAACACCGGAACTGCGGGCAACCTCAAGGGCTGTGTCATAGTTGATGCCGCTCTGCACAAGTGAACGGGCTTTTTCGACAGTTTCCGTGCTGCGGTTGTGGGCTCCGTAGGTAGAGACAAGATTCAGAATTTTCCCGGAAGCGCGGTCCAATGCTTTCATCATTTCGGCAGAATCAGCGGATCCGTCCGAAAGAGTTTTTGCTAGAGCCATTTTGTGCTCAGGAATGCTCTGGGGCATTTCAAGATCGGTTCCGGCAAGAATGCTGGCGGGCAGATCACTGCATGCACCCCAGTCAGAGATCACAGCACCTTTGAATCCCCATTCATCACGGAGAATTTCTGTAAGAAGTGTTCTGTTCTCGCAGGCATGAATTCCGTTCAGTCTGTTGTAGGAAGCCATGATTGTGGCAGGCTGTGCCTGTTTTACGCACTGTTCAAAGGCGGCAAGGTATATTTCCCGCAGAGCCCGTTCGTCAATCTGACTGTTTGCAGTCATTCGGCGGGTTTCCTGACTGTTGCCTGCAAAGTGTTTCAGCGAGGTTCCCACTCCAAGAGCCTGCATCGCATTGATGAAAGCGGCTCCCAGTGTGCCTGCCAGAAGCGGGTCTTCTGAGTAATATTCAAAGTTGCGGCCGCAGAGAGGTGAGCGTTTTATGTTGATTCCAGGCCCCAGAACAACCGAGACATTCTGTGCGATTGCTTCCTGCGCGATTCCTGCTGCCATCTTTGCTATGAGTTCCGGATCCCATGTGCAGGCAGAAGCCGATGCCGTGGGAAAACATGTGGCCGGAATGCTGTCATTATTGCGGGTTGCATCCTCTGACTGTGCCCTGAGACCGTGAGGTCCGTCAGACAGATGAATTGAAGGAATTTTTCCGCCGCAGCTGTCTGTATGCCACATTCCTACGCCAGATACCAGATTGATTTTGTCTTTCTGTGATAAAGCTGATGAATCAAGTTTTTTTCCCATGGTTCTACTATAAAGGTCAAAACTGGATTTGGCAATTTTATGTTTTTCTTCTATTATATTGCCCATGACAAAGACAAAAGCACAGAACGGACGTGAGAAACTTGAAATCCTTTATGAAGATGAATGGCTTGCTGTTGTTTACAAGCCAAGCGGAATACTCAGTGTTCCTTATGAGGGAAGTCGCGGGAAAACAGCGCTTTCTATGCTTGAAGAAATATACAGAAAACGGGGGATGCTCTCAAAACACAGAAAACCTTTCTGTGTCCACCGTCTGGACAGGGATACAAGCGGTGTGATGATGTTTGCTCTGACAGAAGAAGCCCACAGAAAAATCATGGACACATGGCATAAGACGGTGACTGAGCGGCTTTACCGCGCTGTGGCGGAGAATCCCCGTGATCCGAAGCGCTTTCTTGCTGACAGCGGGCTGATTGATGACGATCTGGCTTTCAATGCATACAATGTGGGGTATGTGCCAAAGAACGGGCGTTCCGGTGCAAAAGACAAAACTGTTGTGGCACGTACTCATTACCGGGTTATTCTGCGGGGCAGGACTCATACACTTTTTGAGCTGAGCCTTGACACAGGCAAAAAAAATCAGATCCGTGCCCATCTGGCAGGCAAAGGTTATCCTCTTGCCGGTGATGACCATTTCAGGGCCAGGACAGATCCTTTCGGAAGACTTGCGCTTCATGCCCGCACCCTTGAATTTGATCATCCTTTCACCGGGGAGCATCTGTGTTTTGAGGTTGCTGAACCGGATTCCTGGAAAACATTTGTTGAAGACCGCAAAGACAAAAAAAAAGGATCTCTGAGGAATGAATCTTCAGAGATCCCTGTTGAGTCCGGCAGGTGAGGAGAAGAGCCCTTCCGGTTTCTCTTGGAAAAATGCAGCCTTGTTCTGGAAGGCAGCTTTGTTATGACACAAGCATAACAGTCATTTATTGAAAAAATCTGAAAATCTCGTAAACTCAGATTTCCTCTTGCTTGATAATCGGGGGCAGTTTACGTAAAATGATTTCATGAGTTCTAATTCCATCAAGAAAAATTGCGTACAGATTCTCGATTCATCCCTGCGTGACGGTGCACAGGGTGAGGGAATCAGTTTTTCCGTGCAGGACAAGATTGCTGTTGCGCGTCTTCTGGATGAACTGGGAGTTGCCTTCATAGAGGCGGGAAATCCTGCAAGTAATCCGAAAGATGCAGAATTTTTTGAGAAGGCTAAGAAACTCAGATTTGAAAGTTCAGAACTCTGTGCTTTCGGTTCAACAAGAAAACGCGGAATTTCCTGTGCTGATGACAAAAATCTTGAGGCTCTTTTGCGTGCGGAAACTCCGGTAGTGACAATTTTTGGGAAATCCTGGATTTTTCACGTAAAAGAGATTCTGGGTGCAAGTCTGGAAGAAAATCTGGATATGATCAGTGAATCGGTGCGCTTTCTGACGGAACGCGGCCGCAAAGTTCTTTTTGATGCGGAACATTTTTTTGACGGCTGGAAAGACAACGGCGAATATGCCCTCAAAACCCTGGAAGCGGCCGCAGCAGGTGGTGCCAGTGCTCTTGTGCTCTGTGATACAAAGGGTGGCTCCATGCCTCTGGACGTGTACGAATCAGTTTATACAGTCGTGCGCCGGATGTCCCGCATTGCAGACATCGGTATCCATACTCACAACGATGCTGGGCTTGCTGTCGCAAACTCCCTGATGGCTGTGCAGGCGGGTGCAAATCATGTGCAGGGAACGCTGCTGGGCTTCGGTGAACGCACGGGCAATGCGAACCTTTCTGCGGTGATTGCAAACCTGGAACTGAAACTGGGCTATTCCTGCCTGCCTGAAGGACGTGTCCGGTCACTTACACCTTTGTGCCGGCAGATGGGAGAAATCGCAAACATCGCAATAGATGAAGGTCTTCCCTATGTAGGTAACAAAGCTTTTGCCCACAAGGCCGGCATGCATATGGATGCCGTGATAAAGAATCCCTGTGCTTATGAGCATATTACGCCTGAGGCAGTTGGCAACGAACGTATGCTTCTTATGAGCGAAGTCACAGGCCGGGCAGCAGTCATCGAGAAGATCCGCAAACTGGCTCCTCAGCTGACAAAAGACAGTCCCGAAGTCCTGCAGATCGTGCAGAAGATCAAGGAAATGGAACAGCAGGGATATCAGTTTGAAGGTGCAGAAGGAAGCTTCATCCTGATGGTGAAACGCCATCTTGGAACTTATGTGCCTTTCTTCAATCTGCATTACTACAAGGTGATCGGTGAGCAGCCTGAACCAGGGAACACTGTCACTGCTTTTGCCCAGGTGAAAATCGATGTGAACGGAGCAACTTCCGTTACTGCCGGAGAAGGTGACGGTCCTGTTCACGCATTGGACGTTGCCCTCCGTTCTGCCCTTGAGGATTTTTATCCGGTTGTCGGCAGCATGCGTCTTACGGACTTCAAGGTGCGTGTAATTGACAGTAAGGACGCAACAGCTGCAAGAGTAAGGGTTCTCGTTGAATCTACCGACGGCAGGAATTCCTGGACAACTGTGGGCGTCTCCACCGACATGATCGACGCTTCCTGGCACGCCCTTGTGGATTCCTTTGAATACAAACTGAGCATTTCTGCCTGAGCCGGGAAAGTTTTTCTTTTGCTGTAATGTTTGGACAACGGCAGCAACTTGTGATATAATGGGATCCATGTATCGGTCTAGTACTTCAAATTCAAAAAAAGCATTCAGACGGTCTCTTGTTTTTCTTTTTTTCGCAATAATCAGTGTCATTTTCCTGTGTGTCCTGGCTTTTTCAAATTCTATTGAAACCACAACCCATGTTCCCATGACGGTTCTGGACAGCAGTTCTGATGTTTCTGTCACTTTTGAACGGCATCCCACAAAACAGTGGAACGATGGGGGCAGCACTCTGCTGGGTGCACAGTATGACGGTGTCCTTAAAAATGAATCACGCAACGAGATTCTTGACTGGAAGATGGAGATTGAAGTTCCGCCGAAATCATACATCGACAGTTCCTGGAACGGCCAGTTTGAACTGAAAGACGGAATCCTCAGGATTTCTTCTGCTGATTACAACAACAGTGTTCCCGGTGGTGATTCGGCAACCTTCGGATGCATCATGTATACGCCCTCTTCATACAGATCTTCTTCCGCTGCTGTCAGGATGGAGTATCACAGTAAATACGAGTTCCACGGATCCGTTCTGTACTGGATTCTTTTCTTCCTGTTCTTTGCCTCATCCATCGCCTGTTCCACGATTTTTCTGATGATGTTCAGAATCAACAGACTTCGTGCGATGCAGGAACGTGACAGACAGTTCATCGACAGTACGGTGCGTCTTTTCGCAAACACAGTTGAGGCAAAGGATTCATACATCCGCGGTCATTCGATACGTGTCGGTTCCTATTCCCGAAAAATAGGTGAGGCACTTGGGCTGCCTGAAGAGGAAGTGAATAATCTTTATTATGCGGCGCTGCTTCATGACGTGGGAAAAATCGGAATTCCTGATGCGATTCTGCTGAAGCCCGGAAGACTTGATACTACTGAACTTGCTGTGATGCATACACATGCTCACGTAGGCGGTGACATTCTTGCTGATTTTAACCAGGTGCCCGGAATTGTGAACATTGTGCGCCATCATCATGAGCGCTTTGATGGAAAGGGTTATCCTGACAAACTTGTCGGAACTGAGATTCCTTATTTCTCAAGAATTATCTGCCTTGCAGACAGTTTTGATGCAATGACTTCTGCCCGCTGTTATCATTCAAAGATGGCGATTGCTGACGTTGTTGAAGAGATCAGAAACTGTGCCGGTACCCAGTTTGACCCTGATCTTGCGGCTCTTGTGATAGAACTTGTTGAAAAAGGTGATTTCCTGGAAGAAGAATAAAATACGCAGATTGACAGATAACTGAAAGATATATGATAGAAAAAACCGCTTTCCGATGAAGAAAAGCGGTTTTTTTTGTTCTGCTGATGATTTAAGTCCGTGTTTTACTTGCTTTGAGAAGCAACTACTTTTGCCCGTTCAAGAGCACTTGTAATGTTGTCGTAAACATTCTCTTTGCCGAAAACCTGAAGCATGTTGGTTTTTTCAAGCAGCAGGTAAGGCTGTGTATGAATGCCTGACAGAATGATTGTAACACCTTTGCGGTCGCAGGCTGCCTTGCACTGTTCAAGGGCTTTGAGTCCGCCTGCATCAAGGTAAATGGTGTTGCGCATGCGCAGAATCAGTGCTTTGTAGTTTACGCCAGCCTGTTCAGTGGCCAGCTCAAACTTGCGGACTGTTCCGAAAAAGAGCGGACCTTCAATTTCGTAAACCATGACATCTTTGGGCAGGTCAATGATTTCCTCTGTTCCGTTTCCTGAGATACCGCCTGTGATGGAATCTTTTTTTGCCTGGACTTCAGACACGTCAATCATTTTCTTGATGAAGAAGAAAGCTGCGAATCCCAGACCGACTTCAATAGCAACAGTCAGGTCAATGAAAATTGTGATGAAGAATGTAACTGCCAGAACACAGATGTCTGATTTCTGACCTTTGAGCAGGGCTTTTACAGCGGGGATTCCTGCCATGTTCCATGCAACGTTCATAAGAACTGCCGCAAGGGCTGCCATAGGAATGTAAACAACAAAACGTCCCAGAACCAGCATGATAAGAAGCAGTGTGACTGCATGGATTATTCCGGCTACAGGTGTACGACCTCCGTTCTTGATGTTGGTCGCAGTGCGCGCAATTGCGCCAGTTGCAGGAATACCGCCGAAGATCGGACTCGCAATGTTTGCAATTCCCTGGGCAATCAGTTCAGTGTTTGAATCATGTTTTGTACCGATCATACCGTCTGCAACAACTGCACTCAGAAGAGATTCGATTGCGGCCAGAACAGCGATTGAAACAGCAGTGGGAAACAGTGAGACAATTGTGTTCAGATCAAAGGAAGGGACAGTCGGTTTCGGCAGTGATGAAGGAATTTCTCCGTAGCGGCTGCCGATTGTGTCCAGTGTGAGACCGCATGTTTTCTCAAGAATTACGCTGACGACTGTTGCCAGAATGATTACGATAAGTGAACCGGGAATGCGTTTGCTGACCTTTGGCCACAGGAAAATGATGACAAGACAGATGGTAGCCATTGCAAATGCATACCAGTTGATTGTTCCGATTGTTTTTGCATAGGTTGCGATTTTTCCTACAAAGTCTCCGGGCATTTTTCCTGTTGTGAGCCCGAGAAAATCCCCGATCTGACCGGCAGCAATTGTAACTGCGATACCGGCTGTGAATCCGGTCACGATTGTGTAGGGAATGAACTTGACCAGTCCGCCCATTTTGAATGCGCCCAGAAGAATGAGCAGCACACCGGCCATAAGTGTCGCAATGACAAGACCTTCATAACCGTACTGTGCAACAACAGCGTAAACGATTACAGCAAATGCACCTGTGGGGCCTCCGATCTGTACACGGCTTCCTCCGAAAACGGAAATACAGAAACCGGCAACAATTGCGGTAAACAGACCGCGTTCAGGAGAAACTCCGGAAGCGATGGCAAAAGCAATGGCAAGGGGCAGGGCCACGATACCTACGATTACACCGGCAAAAAGATCATTCACAAAAGTTTTGCCGTTGTACTTTTTGATTGTGTTCAACAATTCAGGTTTAAACATTAGTAACTTCCTGTAAACTTGTGAAAGTTTTACCGTATTGTGCGCTTTTTTAACATTTTACGCAATATCTGCGGTTCGTTCTTTGCAGGTTTGAGAATAATGTTTATATTTATAATGAAACAAACTTGGATTCTCGCCATTTGTGGCTCACCGCAAACGCGGGGTTTTTAAAAGGGAATTTTATGGAAGAAAAGGAAAAAGTTTACGGAATCGGTCTTGATGCGGAAGGCCGGTGCGAACATTACCATACGGAACTGGATGTGGTTGCGCTGCGCTGTGAAAAGTGCCGCCGGTATTATGCCTGTTACAGATGCCATGACCAGCTGGAAGACCACGTTTTTGTTCCCGCTGCTACGGAACATGATGCTGATACTCCTGTTCTGTGCTGCAGTTGTAATTCAAAGCTCACTTATATACAATATCAGCAGGGAAAATGTATCTTCTGCGGACACGATTTCAACCCTAAATGTGCTCTTCATCATGATATTTACTTTGCAGGTCGAGAGGAAAAATGAAAGCAAAAAAATCCGGTTTCCGGTTGATGAATTTTCTGTGGCTTACGCTTGCCGGTGTGGTAAACGCATTCGGAATCACTTTCTTTCTTGCTCCGGTAAAACTTTTTGACTCCGGAATCTCAGGAACATCAATGCTTCTTTCTCAGGTAACACCGCTGGCCCTTTCAATTTTCCTGATCGCATTGAACGTCCCTCTTTTTCTGTATGGTCTTAAACGGCAGGGCATTTATTTTACGGTTTACGCAATTTACAGCGTTCTGATCTATTCTGTGACGGCTTACATATGTCAGAATTTCCTGCCTTTTGACCTGAGCACATCATCACCGTTTGCCCATAACGACATCTTTCTCTGTGCAATCTTCGGCGGACTGATCTCCGGACTTGGTTCAGGACTTGCGATCAGAAATGGCGGAGCAATGGACGGCATTGAGGTAATGGCCGTAATCTTTTCAAAAAAACTGAACATGACAGTAGGCACTTTTGTGATGGCCTTCAACGTGGTTCTGTATATCTGCGCAGGAATTGTCACCAGATCATGGATTCTTCCGCTTTATTCAATAATCACCTATGCGGCAGGCCTCAAGACTGTGGACTTCATCATTGAAGGTCTGGACCGTTCAAAAGCGGCATCAATCATCACTGCAAAACCGCAGGAAGTGTGTTCAAGCCTGTCCAGAACCTTTGAGTGCGGAATCACCACGATGCAGGCACAGGGTTTTTTTTCCAAACAGGACAAAACCTTTGTCTACGTGATTGTAAACCGCTACCAGATTGCGCGGCTCCGTACACTGGTTCATGAATGCGATCCCCAGGCCTATATCTCGATCACAGATGTTGCAGACATTTTCAGGGGAACAGGCGCAAAAACTGCAACTCCCGAAAAAGATAAATGATAAAAAATAACTGCACTATCGCCGAAATCCTGACGAAAAATCGCGGTGCAACAAGTTGCAAGCGATTTCCTGTCAGGATTCCGGCTGCGTTCCGTTATTTTTTATCATATGGCTCGCCGCTAACGCGGTGTTTTAATAAGGAAAAATGATAAAAATTACGTCCGTGTAATTTTTATCATTCAAGTTTGTTCCTGCGTTGCATCCACAAACTTGGATTCTCGCCATCCATGGCTCGCCGCTAACGCGGTGTTTTAATAAGGAAAAGAAATGAAATCCGATTTTTTTGTGCGGACACTGATTGTTCTACTTTCGGTCGCAATGGTCGCCATGTTTTCCGGATGCGGTTCCGTGCCGGATTCCGAGCCAGCCGAACAGGAAGCAGAAGAAATCATTGCAGAAGTTGAACCGCAAGTGGAACCTGTTGCAGAACCGGAACCTGTTGTTGAACCGGAGCCGGAGCCCTTCTACAAGAAACCGACTCCCGAAAATCTTACGGGCAGATGGGTCTGCGAGAACGGGAAAAGCTTTGAATATCCTTTTGACGTGGACGGCAGACGTTATCTGCTTTATCGGGCTTATTCCGAAGATTTTTCCGGCTGGATTTATTCACTTTATGAATACTTCAATGAACTTTACGGTGCCGACTATTACGAAGTTGCCGAAAAAGCTTCTTCTTTTCTTGAATTTTCACCCAATGTATTTTTCCTGAAAAAACTTTATGGAGCCGCGACAAAGGAAAAATATCCGAATCCTGTTGTGGACAAAGGGATTGAAGTAGGAATCAAATTTGAAAAAACTCCGGGATATTCATATGGAACCAGTTACGACGGTGTTGTGTACTATCTGATTCCTGAGGAACTTTTTCTGCGGAACCTTGATTTTTTCGTTTTTCAAGAAGAAGACGTTTTTGTTGCATCGGGAAATTTTTATTTCGGAAGCAATCTGATTGCAGATCTGGTCGGCGGCGGAGAAAACAGGTATTTCCTTACTGAATGGCGTCAGTTCAATTGAGCGGAGAAAAACATTGAAATACAGAACATACGGATTTGCAAGACTTTTTCTGACTGTACTCATGGTGTTTCTGTCAGTCTCTTTCGTGAGTGCACAGATACCCAGCTACGGACTTGTTCTATCAGGCGGTGGCGGTAAAGGTGCCTACGAAGTGGGAGTTTGGAAGGCTCTGACAGAATACGGCATTGCCCAGCGGGTCACGGAAATCAGCGGATCCAGCGTGGGCGGACTGAACGGAGCTCTCTTTGCCTGTACCGATGTAAAGGAAGCTGAACGCATCTGGACGGATTATGTACCCCAATATCTTCAGTCTGAGGAGGAGCCTCTTATCTCACAGACAGGACTGAGAACGATTCTTGATATGGTTCCACTTTATAAACTCTCGGAAAATGCCATGCCAAGAGTGACAGTGTGTACTGTGCGGCACAGAGGCTTGATTCTTGGAACTTCAAAATTACTGACTTCACTTGTAGGAAGTGCTTTTGGTGAAAGAGGACTTTATGCTCACTACTGGACTTTGAACGGTGATGACACGTACAACATAAAACAGGAACTTCTGGCAACTTCCGCATTCCCACAGATCTGTGACCCTGTGGAACTTAAAGACGGATATAAGTATACAGACGGCGGAAACTCCCTTATGGGCGGTGACAATGTCCCTGCAGAACCGATCAGCAGGAATGTGGACAAACTGATCGTGGTTTATTTAACTCAGCGCAGTGAGATCAAGAAAAACCAGCGGATTGACCAGATTGACTGGGATCCGATTCCAATGCTGGAGATTTTTCCAAGCATTGATCTGGGTGGCCTGTTCCGGGGAACCACAAACTTTTCCTCATCACGCATAAAAATGCTGATTGATTACGGCTACAATGACACGAAGAAAGTACTGGAGCAGGCCGGATACTCTCCCGTGTCATCATTCTGGTAAAACTGGTTCGTCTGAAATCCTCTGTCAGTACTTGAACTCGCTTCCGCCTATGAATTCGCGGATAATGGACTGACCCGGAACATAGTTTGAAGGAATTGAGTAAAAGTTGTCCAGAAACTGCAGCAGTCTGGATGCTTCCGCATATTCCGGTTCAAGAGGTGTCACGCAGCGGAGCAGTGGCGCCGCATATACCCGCAGGACCGCCAGTTCGTAGTCAAGCGCAGTGTTCAGCATTGCATCAGCTTTGTCCTGGAAAGGAAAAATGTGAAGCCGCTCACCGTTTTGGACAGAAGGCCACATGCTGATTGTTTCTGCCGCAGATTTTGCTCGGAACTGGGAATCCCGCACAATGCGGCGGATCAGACGGTTGTCGCTGGTCGGAATGCGGTTGTGGTCGTCAAGATTCAGCTGTGTCAAAGCAGAAAGATAAATCTTGAACTTCTTTTCCGGTGGAATCAGAGGTGTAAGTCTGTCGTTGAGCCCGTGGATTCCTTCCATAATAAGGATGTCTTTGTCACCCAGTTTCAGAGGTTTGTCCACGTAATACTGCTTGCCTTCCCTGAAATCGTACAGCGGAAGATCCACTGCTTTCCCTGCAAACAGATCCACCAGGTTACGGTTCAGCTGTTCAACGTCCAGGGCCTCAAGACATTCGTAATCAGGTTTGCCTTCTGCATCAAGGGGCGTTCTGTCATGATTCACGTAGTAATTGTCCAGACTGATCACGTGCGGCATGTATCCAAGAACCTGCAGCTGGATTGCCAGCTTTTTGGAAGTTGTCGTTTTTCCGGAACTGGAGGGCCCTGCGATCAGAACAACCTTTGTTTCTGGCCGTGCGTGAACCTGGTCTGCAATGTCTGCAATGTTTTTGTTCTGGAAGGTCTCCGCAATATTGATGAAATCTTTTGTCTTCCGGGTGTAGACAAGTCTGTTCAGATCGGAAACACTTGAGAAATTCTGCAGTCTGCCCCATTCCTTGTAGCGGCGGAAAATATTGAAAAGCTGGGGAATATCTTCAAAAACCGGCAGTTCGTCAGGTTTTGCCGCAGTTGGAAAATGCAGCAGGAATCCTTCATGGTAGGGAAGAATGTCAAAGACTTTCAGCTGTCCTGTGGATTTGAGCAGCGGTGCCACATAAATGTTGGAGAAACCTTCCAGCGTGTTGACTGAAATTACCGGACGCGCAAGAAAATCAAGCTGGTTTCTTGTCTCTGTAAGTCCCTGCCGTTCAAAAAGGGCAATTGCGTCCTTGTAGGAAATGACTGATTTTACAATGGGAAGATCTTTTTCCACCATGTCCAGCATCTCATTTTTGAGCCGGGCAAAATCTTTTTCACTGATCTGGGCAGGACTTCCTGTGGCCGGATCCTCAAAGGTGTAATAGTAGCCGTGGCTGAGGCTGTGTCCGATGATCAGATGGAGATCGGGAAACAGTTTCTGTGCGGCAGCTGAAAGCATGAAACTCAGTGTTCTGCGGTAAATGACTGTGCCGTCACGTGTGTTCTTGCGTACAAAATCAATGTCAGCATTGACTTCTACCGGCTGGGTAAGGGAGCAGATCTCGTTGTTGATACGGACTGCGTAGATCTCATCCGGGTTGTCCACGGACAGGAGCCCTTTCTCGATAAGTGATTCTGCGGTGCAGCCGGCTTCAACAGTGACGGATTTTCCGTCAGACAATGTAAGAGTAATATTCATGGTTCGATTATATTCCATGAATTTTTCAGTAGCAAATTTTTTCTGAGAAGGCATGGGGTGTTTTTCTGTCTTGACGAGCGAGCAACCGCAATGATAAAATCATGTATTACTGTACTGTGCGGTAGTCCGTTCAGATGCAGACAAAAAGAAGGATGTTTAATTATGAGTTCAGACAACAATGTAAAAAGCATCAGTGATGCGAAAGTAAAAAAATCAAATAAATCCAAGAAGAACTTAGGTATCACCATCGGTTCCATCATCATCCTGATTCTGTCGGCAATCACATTCATCTTCGTGCCGACCATGGTAAAGACAAACTCCACAGGAGAGGCTCTGGTGTTCGGTAAGTACAACGGCGAAAAGATTGAGTACAAGAGCGGAACCTACTTCACCAATATGGTGAACACTTATGCAAACCAGTACCAGCAGATGGGTTACGAACTGACACAGTGGGATTATTTCTCACTTTTCAACCAGGCTTTCCAGGCAACAGTAATCAACATGGCATTTGCTGATGAGGTCAAAAAAAGCGGATACAAAGTTCCTGACCAGCTGGTTGACCGCAATATGCTCCAGTTCTTCCTTGATACAAACGGAAACTATTCTGCAAAGATTTTCCGTGACACTCCCGACAGCACAAAGATTGCTTACCGCAAATCCGTGGAAGAGCAGATGATTTATGACCGTTACTTCACCGATGTTTTCGGAGACCAGTTCTCTTTCTATTATGGCATCGGAGATTCTGTGTACGGAATCAAGGCAAGTTCAAAGGAATCTGATCTTGTTAAAGAAATGAACTCAAAAGCCCGCGGCTTTGACATGGTTTCCTTCAGTACAGGAGACTTCCCGAAAGAAGAAGCTGCCGCTTTTGGAAAAGCAAATACAGACCTTTTCGTAAAATATGATCTTTCTGCTGTGACAGTTTCTGACGAAGCTACAGCAAACTCAATCAAAAAACAGCTGGATAATAACGAAGTGACTTTCGCAGATGCTGTTGCTGATCTTTCTGCACAGTACTACACCAACGGTGAAGGAAAAGTGACAAACTCCTATGCATATCAGCTGAAGAATATGCTTACTTCTGATGCTTCTGTAGCAGCAGTTACAGCAATGAAGGCCGGTGACGTGTCCGGTGTTATCCAGACATCAAACGGTTATGCAATTTTCCGTTGTGACAATGCCGCAACACAGCCTGACTTCAATGACAGCGGATTTGTTGATGTTGCTCTCAATTACATGACAATCTACGAAGCAGGTATTATTGAAGATTACTTCAATGAGCAGGCAAGCAGATTCACAATTGCTGCAGCAAGTCTGGGATTTGATGAAGCTGCTTCTGTCTATGGTGTTGAGGTCCAGTCAATCGAACCTTTCGCTCTTAATTACGGAAACAGTGCTCTGATTGGCGGAATTGACAGCAGTGTTTCTGTTCTCTCTTCTGCACAGTCAAGCGAAGATTTCCTTAAAACTGCTTTCTCACTTAAAGAAAATGAAGTTTCGAGCCCTATCGTAATGGACGGAAACATTATCGTTCTTAAGATGACAGGTGAAAATGTTACATCTGCTGAAGACCTTGCAAAACTGAACAATGAAAGCGTTGTCCGGGCACAGGTTAAAGATTACGATCTTAGCGCTATCCAGTCAGCAATTCTGGGCAGCGATAAAGTTGAAAACAACGTATTCAGCGTATTCCTTGAGAACATGCTTTGATGCATGAGCAGCAATGAACGCTGATTATTCTGAGAAACCCTGTCTGGTAGAAGCCCGGCAGGGTTTTTCTGTTTTATACAGAAATCGCTTTCTTTATTCCAGGTATTCTCCTGAAGACGCTGTAAAAAAACAGATTCAGTCTCTGGAAGTCTTATCAGGCACTTTGTTTTTATGTTTTTCTCCTGTTGCCGGTTACGGACTGAAAGAACTTCTTCAGAAACTGAAACCCGGCTGTTTTGTTCTGTCAGTAGAATCTAATCCTGAACTTTTTGAGTTTTCCAGAGAACACATTTCCTCCCAGATTCAGGAAGCCAAAGAATACGGGGCCGTTTTTGTCCGGAGTCCTGCAGAGCTTGTAAAGCTGATTAATGAAGGGCGCATTACACCGGATATCGGTTTTTTCAAACGTGTTATTCCTTTGGAAATGAGCGGGGGAACTGCTTTCGGAACTGTAGATTATAAGGAATGCGGCCGCCTTGCTGTGGATCTGATGGCCCGCTTCTGGAAAAACCGTATAACATTGGGACGGATGGGTGAACTTTTTGCAAAAAACCTGTTCAAGAACATAAGCACTTTGTCCCGGGCTCAGAGACTTTTACCCGCCTGTGTTCACAAGCCTGTTCTGGTTGTGGGCGCGGGACCTTCTGCTTTTGAAGTGCTTGAAAATCTTGGGAACTGCCGTGACAGTTTTTTTGTTTTAGCCGTTGATATGGCACTTAAAACCTGTCTTGCATGCAATGTGACTCCTGATATTGTTGTAGCTGTGGAAAGCCAACAGGCTGTTGAAAAAGCTTATTACGGAGTGTCAAAGAAGGAGATACCGCTGATAATCGGGGATTTGTGTTCAAGAGAGCCGGTTCTCCGTGATGCGGACAAAGTCAGCCTTTTTCTCACTGAATATACGGATCAGGCTTGTGCGATCCCGTTTTTTTCACGTGTTAAGGCGCTTCTGAAGGAAGGTGATTTTCCGGTTTTTCCGCCAATGGGTTCTGTCGGGCTTTATGCAATGGAACTGGCTCTTGTGCTGAGGGCGCCGGAAACTCCAGTTTTTGTCTGCGGAATGGATTTCTCTTATCCCGCGAGCCTTACACATGCAAAGGGGAGTTCGCCCCACAACGCGATGCTTTCTTCAGTCAGCAGGCTGAATCCACCGGAAAATGTAGGTTCAGCTTTCGGCACCGGGAACATCAGTGTTGTGTCAAAAGACGGGTCCAGTTTTTATTCAAACCCTGTGATGTATGATTATGCAGTGCTTTTCGGTGCAAAATTCGGTGGTGGGCGCCATGACAATGTTTATGATCTTGGAAAAACCGGTATCGATCTGCATCTGCCTTCAGTTACAGAAGAACAGTTTTCAATTTTTGCTGAAAAACTTGCGGTAAACAGTGAGAATGAACTGGATAAAATCTGTTCCGAAACCTCACAGACAGGAAGTTTTCAGGAAAAGGTTCGGACTTTTTTGACCGAGGAAGAAAACAGACTGTTGACCATAAAGAAAATCCTGACCGGTCAGAAGTCCGATCCCGAATCAGAAGAATTGAAGACACTGCTTTCTGAATGCAGCTATCTTTATCTTCATTTTCCAGATGCTTCGGTGGGCTTTGAACTTTCCGAAAGTTTTCTGAAAAGAATACGGAGCGAAACAGACGTTTTTCTGAAGATAATCAGGGTTTCGCTCCAAAGGTTATAAAACGAGATTATCTCATCAAGGACAGATTCCAAATCAAACTATAAAAATACTACCAGTCAGTCCGCAACTGCCAAAATCGCTAGTTAGCGTCGCTACACTCGCAAGGCGGTATGGAAACTATCATTCCACCTTGTGAGTGTTTTTGACAGTCGCTGCCTTCCTTCCCGTATCTTAATAAACGTAATTATTTACTGTCCATAAACGGATAATCCCGTTATAAAATCAGTCTTCTTTTGTTTTGAGAACTGCAAGGAACGCGGTCTGGGGAAGTTCAACATCACCGACCATCTTCATGCGTTTCTTTCCTTCTTTCTGTTTTTCCAGCAGCTTGCGTTTTCGGGTAACGTCACCACCGTAACATTTTGCAAGAACGTCCTTTCTGACCGGGTTTACAGTTTCGCGTGCAATAATCTGGCTGCCGATTGCACCCTGAATTGCAATCTTGAACTGATGCCGGGAAATCTCATCTTTGAGCATCTCACAGACGTGGCGGGCACGTTCCACAGCGTTTCCTCGGAATGACAGCTGTGCAAGGGCGTCAACAACTTTTCCGTTGAGAAGAATGTCGATTTTTACAAGATCTGTGGTGCGCATGTCCGTAACTTCATAGTCAAATGAAGCATAACCGCGGCTGTAGCTTTTAAGACGGTCGTAAAAATCAAACAGAACTTCTGACAAAGGCATTTCGTATATAATCTCAACCCGCTTCTCATCAAGATATTGCATGTTCTGCTGCACACCGCGTTTTTCAGTGCAAAGAGACATGATGGAACCCAGATAGGTTGCAGGTGTAATGATAGAAGCCTTGATATATGGCTCCTTTGCACTTTTGAGCCGTCCCTGGTCAGGGTAATCAGCGGGATTGTCTATATAGATTGTTTCACCGGAGGTAAGTTCAACCTGATAACGGACTGAAGGTGCCGTAAATATTACTGCCTGATTGAAATCACGTTCCAGACGCTCCTGGACAACTTCCAGATGAAGCAGACCGAGAAAACCGCAACGGAAGCCGTAGCCCAGAGCAAGAGAATTGTCTTTTTCGTAAATCAGACTGGCATCATTCAGCTTCAGTTTCTCCATGCTGTCTTTCAGCTCTTCATAATCGTTGGAATCCATGGGGTAAATTGAAGAGAAGACAACCGGCTTTACATCCTTGAATCCGGCAACCGCTTCTTCCGCAGGATTGTTTGCCAGAGTGATTGTGTCACCAACGCGGACATCTGAAACAGTTTTGATACCGGCAATAATATAACCGACATCGCCGGCATTAAGTTCGCCAGTGTTTTCAAGGTTGATCCGGAAGATACCGGCCTGTTCAACACGGTAATCAGTGTTGCTGGACATAAGGCGGATTGTGTCACCGGTTTTTATGCTTCCGTCAAGCATTCTCAGGTGAACAACAACACCGCGGTATGGATCATAGTGGCAGTCAAAAATCAGTGCGCGGGTTTTGCCGTCATCAACTGTTGTGGGGCAGGGAATTGTGCTGACAATTGATTCAAGAAGATCGTCAACGCCTTCACCGGTTTTAGCGGAAACAAGAACAGCCATGTCAGGATCAAGTCCCAGATCGTGGTCAATCTGATGCTTTACTGAAGGAATGTCAGCGGAAGGAAGATCGATCTTATTGATGACGGGAACAATCTCCAGATCCTGTTCCATGGCAAGATACATGTTTGAAAGTGTCTGAGATTCAACACCCTGTGAAGCATCAACAAGAAGAAGTGCGCCTTCGCAGGATGCAATAGCCCTGGAAACTTCATAGGAAAAGTCAACATGTCCGGGAGTATCAACGAAATTCAGTTCGTAAGTCCTTCCGTCCTTGGCTTTATATGGAATTGTAACTGCCTGACTTTTGATGGTGATTCCACGTTCCCGCTCAATGTCCATTGAATCGAGAATCTGATTCTGAAACTGGCGGTCATCAATGATTTTTGCTTTTTGAATAAGGCGGTCTGCCAAAGTGGATTTGCCGTGGTCAATGTGGGCAACAATACAGAAATTTCTTTTAAGGGATAAATCAGTCATTCCCTGATTATATTTGAAAATAAAAGGGCTGTCCATTGCAGCAGATGTGTGAAGGACAGCCCATGATAAACTAAGAAAAACTGATGATCAAAGGAATCTGTCGATCAGCTGGGCAAAAATTGAGTTTCCTGCTTTTATGGCGCAGATCCGGTATGTGTCCATGATTAAAGTTCCCAAATTGTCTGCCGGTGTTTCTGGAAGCAGAGAAGATGCGTTAAAAACCGACATGAATGATGACATTCCATTGTCTGTGTTAATAAGGGAAACAAGGTTCTCACTGATACTATCAAGAATGTCATGATAATTGTCTGAAAGTTCTGTAAAATCAGCAGCAAAATCTGCGGAATAAATCCAGTAGAAAGAGACATTGCTGTCTTCTGTCAAATCCTGTCTGTTCTGGCGGACAATGGAATAAACTGTGTGATTGTCTTCAAGTATGACCGGCTCAGAATCCAGATAGGCAACTGAAACCAGTGCTCCAGTGACCGGATTCATAAAACTTGCGCTGATACAGTCTCCGTCTTTTGAGCTGGTGCAAGTCATGTTCCAGGTTCCTTCTTCTGTAGAATCCCAGAAGGATGTTTCTGTTCCGTCTGCATTCCATGTAACTTTGTAATCAGGATTACCATCAAAATCAAGGTCAAGTTCAATGCTTTCAAGGTAGGTTCCTGTCTTTCCGAAAAGTGAGTTGAAAAGGTCTGAAAAAAGTTCGTTCTCTTCCTCTTCCGTCATCAGTGTGATTGCAGTGCGCCAGTCAAATCCATAGATCTCAGTTTTCTCAAAAAAACCGTCATCGTCAAAATCTACAGAACGTCTGGTGATCTTGCCGTCATCAAAAAAGGCCTCTGCGTAAACTTTGTCATTCTGCTGGTAATGGGCAGAAAGAGGTTTGCCGCGGAGCATTGTGAACTGGGCTGTTGCCTCTGACCGTTCGTTTACAGGTGTTGTGATGCGGTATGAATCAGCAAGAATTGTTTCGTCAGAAAGCGGAGTGTAATAAAATGCCGGCAGCGGGACAAAGAAGTTCTCGATTACTGCTGAAAGCTGCAGTGCAAGAGGTGTCCATGTCAATGAATCCGGCACAAGTTCGAAAATCTGTCCGGTGGAAAGGTTTTCAACTGATTCAATCGCCGGATACTGGGAGTATGTTACTTTGCGTGATTCTTCAGGCAGAAGAATGAAATGAGGAATACCGAATTCAAAAACACATTCCCAGCTGCTGATTCCGTCATTGTCTTTGTCGTAAGTGGCTTCAAGAGGAAGTCCATGTTCATAGACACAGGTCATGTCAGTGATTGAATTCCAGTTTGTATCGAAATAAACGTTTCCGGTGTAATTCCAGAGATAAACGAAAAGCTGATCCTGGGCATCGGTTTCGTTGTTTGCATAAAGGGCTTCGGAAAAGTTGCATAATTGGTTGTAATCAATGTTTCCGTCTGACAGTTCAATGAACTGGTCAACAGCTTCTGCTGCGGAAATTGCTCCGTTGATGTATGCGCTTTCTGCAAAGAAAGGATTGTTGTATTCCCGGGTTCTGTATGCGTCCAGATAACGAAGTGCATTTGTCTGGTCGGCAAAATAGGCTGCATAAAGCAGGATGTCGTTGTCTTTGTCTGCATACTCGAAGATGTGCTGGAGCAGGCGTTTGCCCAAAGCGGACACAGGAGCGTCGAAAGCGGTCAGAGAGGAATTGCTGCCGAGCTTGGTGTAAATAGATGAGTTTTCTCTGTTCAGGCTTACAATTCCGTCAAAAGCCATCTCGTATTCAAAAAATAGACGGGGAAAAGAGGCCTCGCTGGGATAAAGTGCCACGGAATCTTCAACAATGTCGCGGGCACTTCCGTAATCACCGGTTTTGTAGTAAATCTCAATTTTCAAAGCCTGGGCATCCGGTGTAATCAGCTCAGGATAGTCTGTAAGCTGTCTGAGTGCGCCTGTAAAATCTCCGGTCTGCATACGGAGTTTCGCCAGCTGTGTGCGGGCGACAGCGGAGGAATATGTGTTCCATCTGTCCAGAAGAACAGCTTTTTCCAAAGGTTCTGTCTGTGCTGCAGGGAGGGAATCCTTTCCTGCCTCAATCAGGTAGGAGATGTACCAGAGGTCAGAAAGGGTCTCATCGTAGGCAAGAGCTGACTGTGTGTAAAGCTGCGCCGATTCGGAATCTCCCGAGTCAAGAGCGGCAATGGCAAGCTCAGCATAACGCTTTGCCACACGGGTGTTCATCGATTCTTCGCAAAAAAGACTTGCGGAAAAAACAAAGACTGCACAGACAAAGGCTGCGGCAAATTTAGCGGTTTTTCTGATCATTCCTGTTCCTCCGGAGATAAAGGTTCAAAGCCCAGCAGGGTTCTGATTTCTGAATCATCAAGTGTTTCTTTTTCAACCAGCGCTTCTGCCAGTTTTGTAAGCTGATCTTTGTGTTCCTGCAGAATTGACATTACCCGTTCTCTGTTCACGGAAAGAATTTCCTTTATCGCAACATCAATCTCGTGGGCTGTAATATCTGACAGTTCCTTGTGGCGTGCAAGTTCGCGTCCCATGAAAATCGGTTCGTCTTCCTGACCGTAAGAAACAGCACCCACAGAAGGAGCCATTCCCCATTCACAGACCATTCGTCGTGCAATGTTTGTCGCCTGCTGTATGTCGTTCTGTGTTCCGGTTGTGGTCTCTCCGTAAATCAGAGTTTCTGCCGCATAACCGCCGAACATAATGGCAATGCGGTCGTTCAGGAAACTGCTTGTGTAGGAATGAGCGTCCTCTTTTGGCAGACCGATTGTGACACCCAGTGCTCGTCCCCGCGGAATAATCGTAACCTTATGAAGGGGTTCCGAGTTCTTGAGGTAATAATAGGGCAGTGCGTGTCCTGCTTCATGATATGCTGTCATGATTCGTTCTTTCTCAGGCAGAACCATGGATTTGCGTTCCACTCCCATCAGGATTTTGTCACGGGCACGCTCAAAGTCTGCCATGGTCGCTTCAGTCCTGTCCGTGCGTGCTGCGTAAAGTGCTGCCTCATTCACTATGCTGGAAAGATCGGCTCCGCTCATTCCAGGAGTAGCACGGGCAATTTTTGCCAGATCCACGGAAGAATCGGTACGGATGTTTTTTGCGTGGACATTGAGAATTGCTTCCCGTTCTTTGATGTCCGGAAGAGAGACCGTAACCTGACGGTCAAAGCGTCCTGGACGGAGAAGTGCGGCATCCAGTACATCAGGGCGGTTTGTCGCAGCAAGAACAATCACGTCTGTCTTGTTGTCAAAACCGTCCATCTCTACCAGCATCTGGTTCAGAGTCTGTTCGCGCTCGTCATGTCCGCCACCGAGTCCGGTTCCCCGGGCCCGTCCCACTGCATCAATTTCGTCAATAAAGATGATTGCAGGTGCCATTTTCCGGCCCTGCTCAAAAAGGTCACGGACGCGGCTTGCACCCACACCTACGAACATCTCTACAAAATCACTTCCGGAGATATGCAGGAAATTGACTCCTGCTTCGCCTGCAACCGCCCGGGCAAGAAGGGTCTTTCCTGTACCCGGATTTCCTACAAGAAGAATTCCTGTAGGAATTTTTGCTCCTATGTCCCGGTATTTTTTTGGATCTTTAAGAAAATCAACAACTTCCTTAAGTTCTTCTTTTGCTTCTTCCTGACCTGCCACGTCTGAAAAAAGGATTTTCCTGTTTTTTTCATCGTAGATTCTGGCCCGGCTTTTTCCGAAAGATACCCCTTTTGAAGACTGTGCCGCATTCTGTCTGAAAATCATTGAGACAAAGAAAATCGTGAAAATCCAAGGCATGAGAGAAATCAGGATATCCCAGAAAGATTCGCCGGTTGTGCGGCCGTTTACGGAAACCTGATGTTCCCGGAGTCTGTCCATGAGTGTTGCGTCGTTGTAAGGAATCTGTGTAGAGAAACTGGTCATCTGTCCGTTGTCAAAAACTGCGGAACCTTGGATGACAGAACCGTCAATTATGTATATTGAAGAAACCTTGTTGCTTTCAAGGAGATTCAGAAACTGGGTGTATGAAATCTCTGACATACCTGTGGACCTTGAGCCGAAAAACAGATAGATTGCCAGAAAAATCATTACCACTGCAAAGAAAATAATGCCGAATTTATTTGATTCTTTTTTTCTTTTGACTTCCACAATAACTCCTAAATATTTTCAAGTATGGCCTGGAACCAGACAGCTGTGACAGAATCCGATGAATCCTGGATTACGGGAATTCTGTGCCGGAACCGCGGGTCTGCTTTTTTTTCGGAAAACAGTTTGAAGACATTTTTTGTGCATCCGTTTGAAAAACGCAGTCTGTCCGAACTTACCGCATTTCTGATTACTGCAGGAAGCCTGAAAGGACCGGAAATCCTCTGTTCCAGCGTGTCCTGCTTAAGGCGTGCTGTAAATTTCCCGTCAGAGCATGGGCTTACAACAACAGTTCCGAAGGGCAGCTGGTATTCACCTTCTTCTGTAACCGGCACGCAGAACCCGGAACTTTCTTTTAGAAAGCCGTGGTTTTCCCGCACCCCGTTGCTGCAGATGAAGATAAAATCATTCTGTCTGTAAAATGTTACACCAGCCCCGGATGAAGTTTTACCGGTAAGTGCAAAAGATTCCAGAATGTGATAAGGAACTCTCTGTTCTGTGCCAAAAAAAGCTAATCCATTATACAGTATTCTGATTTTTACTGCATCAGGTAAGGGCCAAAAATCAGCGGCCGGTGCAGAAATTGTTCCAGGACTTTCCCTTTTCCAGAAGATTTTATCCGCCATTTCACTGAGTGCATCAGCTTCCAGCCGGCGCTTCCGGGCACCATAAAGCACTGCGGTGTCCCAACCTGGCTCCAGTTCATTGAGCAATGGAATCAGCCGGTTCCGTATTTTGTTGCGGAAATAGGAATTGTCAAAGTTTGTCGCATCTGTCCTGAAAGGTACAGCATTGTGCAGGGCAAAAGCTTCAATCTGCTGTCTGTCTGCATCAAAAAGCGGACGGAAGTAGGGCATACGGGCTTGTTCCATTCCGCAGGCAGAAGGTCCTGCCGCACCCTGAAGAAAACGCTGGAGAAGTGTTTCAAGTCTGTCATTTCTGTTGTGGGCAAGAAAAATGACACAGCACTGGTTTTCTTTTGCAACGGATTCAATCGCATTGTAGCGGAGAAAACGGGCGGCTTCCTCTGTACCGCGCTGCCGGAGTTTTTCTGTGCGGGAAACAGAGCCTGGTTCCAGTGTTTTCACGCAGCATGGAATTTCTCGGTTCCGGCACCATTGGGCAACCAGATCTGCATCAGCTTTTGAAACGGCTTCTTCCCTTATGTTGTGGTTTACGGTCACTGCATAAAGATTGTATTGAAACTGATTCCTGAATCTGTCCAGAAGGAAAAGCATTGTCATGGAATCCACGCCGCCGGATACGGATGCAAGCACATTTCTGCCGCTGAGGGAAAAGAAATGTGCTTCAAAATGTTGGAGAGCAGCCTTAAAAACTGTGCTTACAGAATCCTGTTCTTGTGAGGACATGAGTCAATAATAATGATATGTAAAAAAAAAAGCCACTCACCATGAACAACACGGAAAGTGGCTTCTTCTGCTGAAAAATCAGCTTATTTTTTTGGTGCTCTTACAGAAGCAACGATTACTTCTTTGTTTGAAACAACTGTTACACCTTCGGGAAGAACAACGTCTTTTACAGCCAGTGCTTCACCAATCTTAAGTTTGGAAACATCTGCTTCCATGCGGACGGGCAGATCTTTAGGCAGACATGAAATCTTGATTGTCTGTGTACCTTTCTGGAGGAAACCACCATCGCGGACACCCTGTGCATTGCCGGAAATCAGCAGTTTGATTCCAATTGTCATGACTTTGTCATCATCGATAACGTGAAAGTCTACATGCAGGTTTCTGTCTGAAATGATGTCGTATTCAGTGTCTTTGATGAATGCTGTGTATGTCTTTCCATCTACAACCAGGTTGATGAGTGTGGTGGGTGTAGCAACTTTCCATACTTTTGTGAACTCCACTTCATCAACATCGAGCATTGTTGCTTCACCTTTGCTGTTGTACATTACAGCGGGAAGACGGCCTGTTGCACGAAGAGCTTTTGCTGCAGATTTACCTGTTGTAGTACGGACTGCTGCGTTTAATGTCATTCTTTCCATATCTGACTCCTAATAAACAATTGATGAAAAACCGTTTTTTTATTCCGGAAAACTAGAGGCTTTGAAAACTATGATTTACTCAGAAACCCTATGATGTTTTTTTTCACTGGGACGGCAGGATTCGAACCTGCGGAATGACGGCACCAAAAGCCGTTGTCTTACCACTTGACGACGTCCCAATATATTTGACACTGTAACATATTAGTACAGATTTGTCACTAAAAGAAATCAGTCAAAGTCAGCGGAAGGGCCTTCTTCGACATGACCGGCGTTGTACTCGCTGATGATTGTGTTCTGCATCAGAGTACGGAATTCCGGTGTGATAGGATGTACAACATCCTTGTACTCACCGGCACTGGTCTTTCTGCTGGGCATGGCAATCAGCAGACCTGTTTTTCCTTCAATGATTTTTACGTTGTGAATCACAAAACAGTTATCAAATGTGACTGTGCAATAAGCTTTTAACTTTCCTTCGGCAGACGCTTTACGGATACGAACCTCTGTAATTTGCATGATTAACCTCTTCAAATTTACAAATGAGTTCAGTTAAGCTCTAGAAAGAAGGTAGTAAATGGCACTTCTCCCATTTGCGATTTAATTGTGTGAATGCGTTTTCTGCTGCGTTTTTATCTTCAAATACTCCGAATACAACAGAGCCGGAACCTGTCATATCTGCAAAATCCGGCGAACAGGAACGGACGTCGTTTAATGCGGATGCAATCTCCGGATACTGATGTGCCAGCGGATCAGTAAAACTGTTTGAAAAATCCCACGCTGAAGCACGCTGATTGTACATACTTTCAAGCACACTTATCTGCGGAAAACTGGTTTCATCCTGATTTCTCCACGAATCAACAAGGCTGTAAGCTTCTTTTGTTGAACTGGAAACTCCAGGACTCACAAGAACGTAATTAAGATCTCTTCGGGGAGTAATGTACCTGACATTTTCCCCACGCCCTGTTACAACGGCTGTACTCTCCGATTGTGACAGGAAAAAAAACACGTCACTTCCGATTTTTGCCGCAAGTGAATGCAGCTGTGCGTCTGTCAGCCTGATGTCTGCAAGTTTCTGCAGACCGTGAAGCATTGAAGCCGCATCAGAAGATCCGCCACCCATACCTGCACCGGAAAGAATCCGTTTGGCCAGCGTGACATGCACGCCTCTGTCAAAGCCGGTAAGGGCACAGAAATGAGTATAAGCAGTGGTGATTGTATTGATGACTGGAAGTTGAAAATCAGCGCAGGAAACCTGACATCCGTAGTCTTTCTCCGCCATCTCTATCAGCAGTTCGTCAAAAAGAGGAACTTTCTGAAAGATACTCTCGATATCATGAAATCCACCGCCTCTGGGCGGTAGAACGCGCAAGTGCAAATTGATTTTTGCATAGGCTTTTTCATGAACACTACAACGCATTAAAGGGAATATATCAGAGAAACAGGGCTTGGGTCAATAGGTCATGGCGGGTGATTGTTGGCGCGGAAAGGTCTTTGTGATAGATTGAGCACATGCAGGACAAGATAGAATTCCGTAAAAAGGCGAAACTGATTCTGAAACAGCTGGATCCGGTTACAAAAGGGTTTGCAAGCATGGGGAAGTGCATGTCGATCATTCAGAGTGACCGGTTTGACAATGCGGAGGTTGTGCTGGGATTTATGAGCATGGCTGACGAAGTGGATGTGCTTCCGGTAATGCGCCGTGGACTTGAACTTGGGAAAAAAGTGCTCGTTCCTAAAGTCAGGGAGGATGGCGGAATGGATTTTTTCTTTCTGGAAAATGACCCGATTGCTGACACTGAAGCCGGATCATGGGGAATCTTTGAGCCGAAAACAGATCTGCAGAAAGCTGATTTTTCTTCGCTGGCAGCTGATTTTTCTGCTGAGCGGATGCTGGTTCTGGTTCCAGGACTTGCCTTTGGCCGTGACGGTTCCAGATTAGGGCGGGGCAGAGGCTTTTATGACCGTTTCCTGAACCGGCTTACAGGACTTTTGGGTGCAAGACCTTCTACAGTCGGTGTCTGTTTTGATCAGCTGGTTTTTGACACGGTTCCTCATGATGAAAATGATTTTTCTGTGGATTATCTTGTGTGATGAAAGGACTTGACATTTTTTTTTCTTTCCGTTAGATTAATGGAACATTGCATTCCCCGATTGTGTAATGGTAGCACCTCAGATTCTGGTTCTGATTGTGGGGGTTCGAGTCCTCCTTGGGGAATAGATAGGTGATTCTGAGTGGAATCACCTTTTTTGTATAACTGGTCCCTTCGTCTAGCGGCTAGGACGTGGCCCTCTCAAGGCTAAAACACGGGTTCGATTCCCGTAGGGACCGAAAAAAAAGCAGTTGGCATAAGTCAGCTGCTTTTTTTGTTTTAAATCAGATGCAATGCGCCTGAGAATCAGTCTTCTTTTGCGGTGTCGGCTTCAAGAGCCTGCTGGATCAAGGCGTCCATCGGGTTTTTGTCCCGGCGGAAGGAATAAATGCGGCCGTCTTTGATGAAGCAGTGGGAGGATTGTGCAGTTGCGACCAGGGTTCCTGTTTTTGCATTTGTCATTGTGTATGAGAATTCCAGTTTTATTCCGTTATAGGAAATGACGCGTACGTCAACATTGATCACGTCACTGAACTGGGTCGGGCTTTTGTAGTCAATTGTCAGGCTTACGATAGGTGAGCCGATTCCTTCTTCTTCCACCTTCTCGAAAGGCATTCCGAGTTTCTCCAGTGCATCAACCCGGGCTTCTTCCATGAACTTGATATAGTTTGAATGGTGTGTGATTCCCATTTTATCTGTTTCATGATAATTGACTTTACGTGTATAGGTTGTCATATTTCCTCCGTTTCATCCTGATTATAGCGGGAACTTTGTTCTTGTGCTATAATATCGACGATTTTTGTCCTTTTGTCAGACATCTTCGCTTTCCCGGTGTCATGACGCGGACCTGGACTGTCATCTGGTAAGGCAGTCTCAACTTTGGAGGTTAATCAGAAATGGAAGTCAATCAGAAATACAATGGCTGGCAGGTTCTGTCAGTGGATCCTGTCGCGGAATACAAGTCAACCGGTGTGTGGCTGCGGCATCTTGCGTCCGGAATGGAAGTTTTCCATCTGGTGAATGATGACGAGGAAAATCTTTTTTCATTTGGTTTCAAGACTATTCCTGAGAATTCCCGGGGCGTGGCCCATATTCTGGAGCATTCCGTTCTGTGCGGATCAGAGAGATATCCTCTTAAGGATCCTTTTCTGCAGCTTACAAAGCAGACAATCAATACTTTTCTGAATGCGATGACTTTTCCTGACAAGACTGTGTATCCTGCCAGTTCCATGATTGAGGCTGATTATTTCAAACTGATGTCCGTTTACGGTGATGCGGTTTTTTTCCCGCGTCTGGACAGGGAGATTTTCCTGCAGGAAGGTTGGCATTACGAAGTTGATGAGAATGATGCGCTGATTGTGAAAGGTGTTGTCTACAATGAGATGAAGGGGAATTATTCCAGTTTTGACAGTGTGGCCGGTGATGCGGTCATTTCTTCCATAATGCCTGACACGGCCTATGCCCTGGATTCAGGCGGTCATCCTGCAGAGATTCCTGACCTTTCTTATGAGGAATTCTGTGCTTTTCACAAGAAATATTATGCGCCCTCAAACTGCCGTCTGTTTCTGTACGGCAACATCGCAACCGAAAAACAGCTGGATTTTCTGAACAGGGAGTTTCTGTCACGCTTCTGGTCAGACGGAGATGAAATCTGCTGCTGTGCTTCCCATATTGATGACTCTGCTCTGGTTCAGCCGGCTTTCTCTGAGCCCAGGATCCTGGAGACAACCGGACCTGCCGGCAATGAGGAAGGCGGACCTGAAAAAGGTTCCACTGTACTGATCAACTGGCTTCTTGATGAAACCTGCGATCCTGTCAATTCCATGGAGGCGGGTTTTGCAGAGGAGCTTCTTATGGGGCATGACGGATGTCCTCTTACCCGGGCACTGTCAGAATCTGATCTTGGTGAAGACATCGCTCCTTCCGCGGGGCTTGAGACAGAACTCCGGAGCCTGATTTTTACTGCTGGGCTCCGCGGGGTGAAGAAAGAGAATGCGGCTGCTGTTGAGAAACTTGTGCTGGATGTGATCAGGGATCTGTGTGACAGAGGATTTGATCCTGAGGCTGTGGAGGCGGCTGTTCATGCGGTGGAATTTTCTGACCGGGAAATCAAGCGCGGACACGGGCCCTATTCGCTTACAATCATGCGGCGCTGTTACCGGGGCTGGATGAACGGTTCTGCCCCTGTCTGTACGCTGCAGACACGTGGTGCTTTTGAGAAAGTAAAGGAACGAATGAATGCGGATCCGGATTATCTGGTGAAACTTATGCGCCGTCTTTTCCTTGACAACAGACACAGGGCTCTGGTCACCATAACTCCCGATGAATCTTTTGACCAGGCTCTTGAGAAAGCATGTGCTGACAAAATTGCACAGGCCGATTCCCCTGAGATCAGAAAGGGCATCATATCTGACCAGGAGTCTCTCCGGGTTTTCCAGCAGCGGGAAGAGACACCCGAAGAAAGCCGTCTGATTCCTCACCTGAAACCCTGTGAACTTCCGCTTTTTGATGACAAGGTCAACACCAAGGAATCCTCTTTGGGCGGAATTCCTTTCTTCTCAAGCGACCAGCCTACAAACGGAATTGTCTATGTTGATGTGGCTTTCCCCATCGATACAGTGCCTGTTGAAGATTATCCCTATCTTTCCTTTTTCTCTGAGGCTGTGACCTGCGTGGGTGCAAAAGGCATGGACTGGGCTGAGCTTTCCGGCAGATGGGCCCAGGTGTCCGGCGGATTCCAGGCGTCTCTGTCTTCCTGCGGTTCCATGGAAAACGAGAAGAATCCTGCTGATCCCGTAATTAACCGTAACTGGATCATGTTCAGTCTCAAGATGCTGGAAGAGCTTTCTGAAGATGGCGTCAATCTGCTTTTTGATGTTCTTGAATCCGTTGATTTTTCTGATGAAAAGCGCCTTAAAAATCTGCTTCTTGAATACCGTAACGATATGAAATCCATGGTCGTCCCGATGGGCAATTCCTTTGCGGGCTGCCGTTCGTCTGCAGGCATTTCTCTCCGCCGTGCGCAGGAAGAACTGTGGAACGGGCTTTCTCAGGTTTTCTTTGCTGAACAGATGGTGAAAATGCCGGTATCCGACTTGAGAGCGAAATTCGAATCAATTTTTTCTACAATGATTTCATCCGGAGTGGTGGTGAATGTTGTTGCAGAGCAGGAAAATATTGACCGGATGGCAGAGCTTCTTGAAAAACGTCTTGCCGGTTACAGAGCGCCTTATGCAGTGCCGGAACAGGATAAAAATGCGGTCATTGCGCTGATTGACCGGCTTTCTGACGGCGGAGTTGCAGAAGGAAAGGGTGAGTGGTTCAATGTAGGTGCTCAGGTAGGTTATGCTGCAATGGTTCTGCCTGCCGCCGGTTTCTACGATCCTGAATCAATCCATCAGGAAATTCTCTGTTCATGGCTTTCACGGAATTATCTCTGGGAACAGATCCGAACGATTGGCGGTGCCTATGGTGCCAGCGCAGTAATGGTTCCCCGCAGCAGTTTCCTGAGTCTTTCGTCTTACAGGGATCCGGATCCAGCTAAATCGCTGGAAGTTTTTGAATCCTGTTTTGATCACGCTGCACAGCATGATTTCTCTGATGAGGAAGTGGAGAAAGCTGTTACCGCATTCTACAGCAAAGCATTGCCTACCTTTACGCCCCACATGTGCGGAACACAGGGCTTCCTGCGCCGCCTTGTAGGTGAACAGGCGGAGATGAGGCAGAAGCGCAAGAGACTGGTTCTGGAGACAACAGCCGGGCAGCTGCATCAGGCGGCGGTGGAACTTGCAGAAACTGCCGCAGCGCAGGACTTTTCCAACAGTGTAGTAGTTTTCCGAAAATCGGAAAATATGACTGGAAAAATCATCTCATTGCCACTATAATGAATAATCCTGTTTTTACAGAGAGGTAGCAAAATATGGAACAGAAATTGAAAGAATGTGGCGAAAAACTTCGGAAACTTGTTTCTGATGTTCAGGGCGCTCCCTATCCTGGAGATATTGATCCTGATTTGTATATGATCTGGTACGAACATATCCAGAAAACCGCCATCGAATGTTTTGAATTCCTGGATGAAAACATTCCTCAGGAAAAAGACGATCTGGAAGACACGCTTAAAACATTGTGATGAATGAGGGCTGTACAGGAAGTACAGCCTTTTTTTTTCAGTCTTTGGCCGCGGGATTCTGTCTTTTGATCAGGACACGGGCGGATTCTGCAATACGTTGATGAGGAATTCCGGTGGCATTGAAATGAACTGTATGGAATGCCGCCTGCATGATCGGGCCGCTGCAGAATGCGCAGATTATTGTGCCGATGCCGACTGGTCCGCCCAGCAGATAACCTGTCACTGTTGCCAGACTTAACAGCCCTATGCTGATGACTCCGATGGGGATTTTTTTCATCCGGCGGGAAAGACCCACCAGGAGTGTATCCCGCGGACCGCATCCCAGGGCTGCTTTCATGTAAAAATACTGGGTGTATCCCATGATCGTGAGCCCTATGAGTATCATCAGAATGCTGCCGGCCAGAGTGCCAGGAACGGGTACAATATCGATAAAATTGAAAAAATCCACGGCTTTCCCGACAACAACCGCATCAATGAACATTGCAATGCCGATCGGTTCTTTCATCAGAATATCGATGACCAGGATTGATACGGACACAGTGATGGATGCGGTTCCGTAAAGAATTCCGAAGGTTCCTGACAGTCCCAGGTTGAGCACATCCCAGGGGCCCGCACCGATATCTGCATGAATTGTAAGATAAACTCCCAGTCCGTTGACAAAAAGAGCTGCCGCTGCTGAAAGCATATGTAAAAAAATCGATTTTCTTGTGCTGTTCAAAATTGATATTCCGGACACAGTTTCTGTCCCCTGATGCTGAGATTAGTTTTCCGCATGCTCATCTGCATGCTCTTCCGTTTCGGTCTGAGTTTCCGCTTCTGTCTCACTCTCTGTTTCCTGAGCAGCAATGTGGTCTTCGGGAAGCAGACAGTTTTCACGCATTATCCACCCGGTGCCGTATTCTCCCGCATCAACACAGAGCCATCCGAAAGATTCCGAAGTAATGCGCACAACAGTTCCTTCAAGTATTTCGGCACCCAGATTGGAGTTTTCCTCCGGAATCACGCGCAGATTGCACTGATGACAGACACCGTATCTTCTGCTGCTGAGACAGACTGTAACTATCAGAAGTATGATGCACACACCGCTTGCAATGAATCCTGCGATGCGAAGGTTTGACTTTGTTTTCCGGGAGGTCCTAAGGGCAAAACCCAGAATTACAAGAACTGCAGAAACTGCAAGAAAAATGATTATTGCCACTGTGATCTTGAACAGCATTGAATGCTGCCCGACAAGATTCTGCAGGACTTTTTCCGAATCCACTTCTGAAGGTGGTGCGGAAGCTGTCTGATTGTCTATCTCTGTGGAAAAAGAAAAAGCATCGTCAAAGGAGTCTTCGTAAAGAAGCGGAATCACTTCTTCTGCGGGGCGTGACTGTGCCGAAAGAACATTGATTTCTTTTGTGTCTGTGGCCAGAACCTGCTGAAGTCCTGCATAAGTGCGGACTGCCATCTGGAAAGCGGGCAGCGTGATTTTTCCGGTTTTTAGGGGCGTGATCTTAAATTCCGCAATCCTGTAGGTCTCTGTGTCAAATCCCGGAGTCTTAAGTGGAAGCTGGATTTCATGGAGTCTTTCAATCAGGTAATTCTGGTTAAGCGGTGTTGTGATGTCTGAAATTTCCAGGAAGAACTTTCCGGACACTGTAAGCGTAAAATCAGAACCCTCATAGATGCGGGATGGAACATCCACCGAAAACTGCGGTGACAGTGTGAGAGGGTTGTCATAGACGGTGACGGTCTGGAAGGGAATATTGTACCAGTACCAGTCAAAAATTGTGGCGACAGAAGGCAGTTTGTAAGTTCCGCTTTTGTTGAACCGGATCTGGAAAGTGATTTTTGTTCCGCGCACACCGTTTTCAGTGTATTCTTCCTCAACACTGGACAGAAGGGAAACGTTGGCGGGCAGAGACTGGACTGTTGTCTCGATGCGGTTTGGTGTCCAGTTGGGAATCTTCATCACAAAGTTGATTGTTTCGCCGGTAAAGCAGTATTCGGTTTCAGGCTGTATTGTGAGTGTACGCCAGGGAATGCTCTGGGCAAAAGTTTTTCCGCCTGTGGCCGCCAGGATCGCGATAAAAGCGAAAATAATCAGTAGTCGATTACGGATGTGGAATTGTTCTGCGGCTGAGTGTTGTTCCATCGGTTTTTCTCGCTCTCCTTGATAATTGAAAAAATCGCATTTTCCATGACAGATGAACTGTCTGCGGCATTTTTCTGTGATTCCACAGCGGTGCTTTCAGAACCTGTTCCCTGACCTGCACCCTGACGGCGTGAAAGTTCGTAATTCACTTTTGCATCGATATTGGAACTGTCTGCAATCAATGCATTCTTGAAATATTCCGCCGCGTAATCAAAGTCTCCGTTCTCAAAGGCAATGATTCCGGCGTTATAGTTTGCTGCAAAAAGAATTTCCTGTGGCGCGCCCTCAAGAATTTCCTCATATTTTGCAAGGGCTGCCTGTGACTCACCTTGCATGAAGTAAGAAGTTGCAAGTCCGTACTGAGCATATCTGTGCAGAACTGAATCCTCTTCGCTTTCTGATTTTTCCATCAGCTCAAGAAATCCTTCTGTGGCTCTACGGTATTCGCCTCTGTGCCAGAGTATCTTGTTTGAAAGAATGGAACCGGCGTCTTTAAGGGAACCCTCGCAGGATGTGAAAAGCACGGACATAAAGATGACCGCCACAGCTGAGTGTCTTATCCGCCTTATGTTCAGGGAAAGTTCTGCAAAGAAGAATCCGATTGCAAAACAGGCTATTCCGATCCACATGAACATCGGGGAACGGTCCACAGGTTTCAGTTCGTAACTTACAGTTTTTTCGGGTGCATCAATGGAACTGTCCGCACCCGAATAACTCTGTTTGATCAGGTTTACGATTGCTGCCGCAGATCCGCGCTGGCTAGCACTTATGTACCAGACAAGGCGCCCTGTTCCTGCACCGGCAAGCTCTGTCTCCGCATGGTCTGCAATCTCCGCAAGGTGTGTGGAGCGAAGTGCTGTCATGACTTTTGTCTCGCCGTCACCTGCCGTGATCTCAATTTCTTCCTCGCTTCCGAATCCCAGAAGAACAACGGAGAAACCGTGCCGGGCAGCATCAAGCACAGCTTTTTCAAGAGAAGAGTCAGTCTCGTCCCCGTCTGTAAAAAGCAGGATTGTCGGTTTGCTGGAGGACTGGCCCGGAAAAGATCTGACGGCTGCCTGGATGCCTTTTCCAAGACTGGAGCCGGCGGCGGAAATCATTGTGGGGGCAAGGGAATCAATAAGGTTTGACACGGAATTGAAGTCTTCCGTAAGAGGAACGGCAACATAGCCGTCTCCTTTTGCTATGACTGCGGAAATTGCCGAGCCGTTGAGCGGCTGCAGCAGGGAAGATGCATAACGTGAGACCGCCTGTAGACGGGACACGGTTTCCAGGGAATTGCCTGCGTCTTCGGCCATCATACTGTAGGAAATGTCAAAAACAAAGCAGACTGAGGTGCCGCTTTTCTGCACGGGAACATTTTCCGTTCCCCAGGAGATTCCGCAGAGGGCAAGAACCATGCAGATAAAGGATAATCCCCAGAAAATGGCTCTTCCTGCTATGCGCATCTTAAGTTTCTTTGCATGATTAGGATCCGCGGAATTCTGAAAAGCGAAAAGGGCATTCTTCAGGTTTTTGAAAAGTCCGTGAATCACCAGATAAATCGGAATCAGCAGCAGGAGCAGCAGAAGCAGTTGCGGACGTTCGATAGAAAAGTTCATGCAATCTCCTTCAAGTACATACGTCTGATTATCCATGCAATTGCTATCAGTACTGAGGCAAGAGACAGGGCTTCAAAGTAATAGTACTTTGTGATGGTCCGGATCTGGAATGTCTGGGCGACATTTTCTTTTCTTGCTATGGCGTTGAGTGTTTCTGTAAGCGTTGAAACATTTTCGGCAGTGTAACACTGTCCGCCGCCGGCTGTGGAAATCTCACGGAGTGCGGTTATGTCAAAATGGGAATCCATGTAACCGGACCGGACGGAACCTGTGTGCGGATCCGTGTATTCTACAGCAACAGTTCCCTGTGTTCCCAGAGCGACAGCGTAGACTGTAATGTCGTTCTCCCGGGCAAGGTTGGCAGCGGTGACAGGGTGGACAGCGCCGGCGTTGTTTTCGCCGTCAGTAAGCAGGACTATGCATTTTTTCGGCGCATTGGAAGATGTCAGATGATAGACGGCTGTTCCAAGTCCTATACCGATGGCGGTGCCTTCTCCAAGTTCACCGATCTTTACGTCATTCATTCGTTCTGAAAAGGATGCCGTATCCTGGGTCGGTGGAACAATCAGCGCAGCTTCCGAGGCCATTGCCACAAGTCCGAACGAAACACCCTGCATCTCATCGGCAAGGATGGAGATTGTCTGTTTTGCTGCGGAAAGACGGTTTGAGGAGCCTATGTCAAGCGCGGCCATTGAAGGACTTGTGTCCACAACGAAGATGATGTCGGCACCGCGTGATGTATAGACATTTTCCTGTTTCTGCACGGAAGGTTTTGCAAGAGCTCCGGCAACAAGAAGAAATCCTGCGAAAAAGAAGATTCTTGATAAAATGGAAGAAAACCCCACTCTTGATTTTTTCCAGTCGAAAGTGTGACCGTTCCAGTCAGAAAGAATGATGGGAAAAGAAATCCGCTTGAAAATTCCTGTAAGCCGGAAGACGTAGAAAAGCGGAATCAGAAGAAGGACAAGAAATGCAAAGGGATTTTCAAATTCAAACATCTGCTTTCTCCTCGTTTCTGCTTTCTGTCTGCGTTTTCCAGCCTTTTTCCAGGAAAAGCACGGATCTGCGAACATCGGAAACCAACTGGATCCGTTCTTCTTCAGAAAGTCTGGGGTCTTTTTCCTGAGCGCTGGAATAGCGTATGTAATCCAGTCTGATGAGACTTGTCACGATTGTGTTGAAATTCTCAGTGAATTCTACGTCAAAAACTCCGGCGGAAATCTCCTGATAAACTCCGGGGAATTCGCCTGTGGCAAGAACAGCAAAGTTCCGGTTGAATCTTGCTGTCAGCCAGGTACGGATTATTGCGGAAAAACGGGATGCAAACACTTCGTCATCCAGATCCGCATCTTTTTTTATGAGCTTTCTGAGAGAACGCAGAGCTTTGCGGAATCCTGTGGAAAAGATCAGGGATGCAAAATAACCGAGGAAACTTTTGCCTGATTTGTGGATATGGTGCAGCAGAATAATCACGGCAACGACCAAAGTGACTGCGATGGCCAGGACAAAGAAAAGCAGGCCGGTGGTTCCCGGAATGATCACTGGAGGCCGGATTTTACGGAGTTCTGTATGGCCTGTGTGTTCGACAATGGATTCGATGACTACCGGGGCAATGTCAATCACAAAAAGATCTGTAAGAGTGATAGAAGGAAGGTCGATGAATCCGGCTTTCCATGGAACAAGATGGACTACAAGAACATAGCCGTTGTTCCTGCTTGAGTCAGCCTGCGCAAGTGTTGCTGAAAGAATTGAGTATTCTTCGGTGGAAGGATACTCCACTTCATAAGGCAGCTCCAGGTCTGCCTCAAGTTCTATAGGGCTTGTGAATGAATAGCGGATCTCCGTTTCATCACCTACATAAACTGATTTCGGGAGGACAACAAGCTGTTCATTCTGGATGACGTCTTCCGATTTCAACTGGGCTGAATTTTCTGCCGCCACGGAAAACACTGAAAGAAAAATGATTGCAAGAAGAACTGTCAGTCGTCTCATGATCCGCGCCTCGTTGAAAAAACGCGTGCAAGTACTGCCACCGGGTCTTCTTTTGTAGACATTGTCACCGGTGTGACGCCACGTCTGAGGCAAAGGTAGCGCCAACGGTTCAGACGCTGGCTGTTTGCTTCCCGCCATGCCCGCCTGAAAGAAGGAAGCTGGGTCGGCAGAAGTCTGTCCACTTTTGTTTCCATATCGTAAAAACGGAGGCAGCCTGCTTCCGGAAGTTCCGAGTCGGATTTGTCCGTTGTCCGGATTGCAATGACATCGTGTTTTGTGGCAAGGCGGGCAAGTTCGCTTTCGTAGCCGGCAGTGCGGAAATCAGACAGAATGAACACAAGGGAACGCTTGTTAAGAAGCCGGTGGGCACCGCGCAGTGCATGCTCCATGGCGGTTCCGGTTTCTTTACGCTGCGGTACTGAATCCAGTTTTGAAAGAAGCATCATGGTGCGGTCTTTGCCAGTCTGCGGGGCAACGGAAAACTCTACGGAGCCGTCAAAGAAAACTGCACCCACAGGAATTCCGTTCTGCTCTGCGGCAAAGGACAGAAGAGCCGCTGCTTCAGAAGCTGTGTCAAGGCGGCTTTTTCCTTCTGAACCTGTGTCCATTGAGGCTGATCTGTCAATTACGAGAAAAATCACCAGTTCCCGTTCTTCCTCGAACATTTTGACATAGGGCTTTCCCATGCGGGCGGTAACGTTCCAGTCAATGGCACGGATGTCGTCACCGCGCATGTATTCACGCACGTCACTGAATTCAATGCCCTGACCGCGGAAGGATGAACGGAAGGCTCCCTGCTTCATTCCGTCTGCAAGATTGCGCGACAGAAGGCGCAGTGTTGCTGCACGGGAAGCAAGGGTTTCTGAGTTCTGCAGTACGGACATCAGGGCACCGGCATGAGGGACAGGATTTTTGCCACAAGGTCGTCGGCTGTGATTCCGTCAGCGGCTGCCTCGTAAGACAGAACAAGACGGTGGCGAAGAACGTATGGTGCGGCTTTTTTCACGTCATCGGGCAGAACGAAGGAACGGCCCTGAAAAAGTGCAAAAACTTTCGCGACGCGGCACAATGCGATGCTTGCACGTGGAGAGGCACCGAATGTGATGTATTTAAGAATGTCGTCTTTTGATTTGGAAGCCTGGACTCCGCGTATGGTGCGTTCTGCAGAGGCTGCGGTCTTTGGTGCGGGACGGGTTACATTGATGATGGAGACAATGTATTCCACAATCGAATCCTTACACTCAACCTGATCAAGGAGTTTCCGGCATTTTTCCAGTCTGCTTTCTGTAAGCACTTTCTGGACGGGGATCTCTTCCATTTTTCCGCCACCTTTCACGATGGCGATCTCATTTTCCGCAGTTGGGTAGGGAACATTCACTTTCAGAAGGAAGCGGTCCAGCTGTGCTTCTGGCAGGCTGTATGTTCCTTCCTGTTCAATGGGGTTCTGTGTTGCCAGGACAAAGAAGGGCCTTGGAAGCCTGTGGGTGTCTTCGCCGATGGTGACCTGTTCCTCAGCCATAGCCTCAAGCAGCGCTGACTGGACTTTTGCCGGCGCACGGTTGATTTCGTCGGCAAGGACAATGTTCGCAAAAATCGGGCCTTTGCGTACTGTGAATTTTCCTGAATTCTGTTCATAAATCAGTGTACCGGTCACGTCGGCAGGCAGAAGGTCGGGAGTGAACTGAATACGTTTGAAAAGCAGTCCCGAAACGTCTGCAACGGTCTTTACGGCAAGTGTTTTCGCAAGACCGGGTACACCTTCAAGCAGAACGTGACCGCCGGAAATCATTGCGGCCAGAATTCCGTCAACAACTTCCTGCTGGCCCACGACACGTTTTGCAATCTCTTCTCTGCTTTCTGCGATGATCTTCCGGCATTCTTCAAAAGCCGCGGATTCTTTTGATTCAACTTCTTCCATTAAACTCTCCGTTTATAGAGCATATGCTATTTTGAAAATGAATAAAAATGTATGAATTTGCAGAAAGAGCGAAAAAAACTGCATGAATATGCAATTTAGCGTTGACACTCAAAGCCCAAATTCGTACCATACAATACCATGTTAAACACATTAGCGCAAGAATTGAACAGTACCCTGAGCGGGACATGCTTTATGGATCTGTTCTCCGATATGGGAGAACGGATGTTTTTTCCGAAAGGGATTATTGCCCAGGGCGGAGAGGCCAAGAAACTCGGCAAGAAAGCAAATGCGACAATCGGTACCACGGTAAATGACGGACATCCGGTTGTTCTGCCTCAGGTGCAGGAGATGGTTCCGCTTCTTAAACCGGAAGAATCTGTTGCATATGCACCTACAGCGGGTCTGCCGGATCTGCGCAAACTGTGGAAAAATGCGATAATCAGCAAAAATCCCAGTCTTAAAGACAAAGCTTTTTCAATGCCGGTTGTGGTTCCCGGACTTACGGCTGGTATCTCCTATCTGTGTGACCTGTTTCTCTCTGCAGATGATGCCCTTCTTACAGGAAGCCCCTGCTGGGACAATTACGCACTGATTGCTGAGACAAGACGCAACGCGACACTGGCACAGTTTCCCATGTTTGAGGGTGCCGGTTACCTTGGAGAAGGCGGATTCAACATGAAAGGCTTCAAGGAAGCTGTAAAAGCACAGGCTGCCAAAAACGGAAAAGTGCGCATGCTGCTCAACTTCCCGCAGAATCCTTCAGGCTACACACTTTCTGTTGATGAGGCAAAAGAAGTCTGTGCCTTCATCAAAGAGATGGCTGAGCAGGGAACAAAACTTCTGGTCTGCTGTGATGACGCATATTTCGGACTCCGCTATGAGGAAAACATTGAATCCCAGTCATTGTTCGCCTATCTGGCAGACATTCATGAGAATGTTGCAGCTGTAAAGATTGACGGACCTACAAAGGAAGATTATGTATGGGGCTTCCGCTGCGGGTTCCTGACATTCGCATCCAAAGGCATGACAGCTGAACAGTATGAGGCACTTGAGAAAAAACTCATGGGTGTTATCCGTTCTTCTGTCTCATGTTCAAATACTCCGGCCCAGTCAATTCTGCTCAAGGCATTTTCATCACCTTCTCTGGAAGAAGACAAGAAAAAATACCGTGATATTCTTGAAGGCCGTTACCGCCGTGCCCGAAACTTTGTTGAATCAAAGAAAGGTGACACAGTGCTGATTCCCCAGCCCTTCAATTCAGGTTACTTCATGAGTTTCACCTGTGTTGGAATTGATGCTGAGGAACTCCGTGTAAAACTGCTTCATGAGCGTGAGATCGGTACAATCGCCATTGATGCATCCCACCTGAGAATCGCTTTCTCAAGTCTGGATAAACGTGACATTGACGCAACTTACGAGGCCATATACACTGTGGCCCATGAAATTGCAGAAAAGAAATAATCCAAAAAAAATCATATACCGCTTTGCGGGAATCCTGCTCTGCCTTGTTCTGGCCGGGTGTTCCCGTGAAGTGAAACCCATCGTTATCTGGACTGACATGCCGGAGTTTGCGTTTTACGCAGAGCTTTATAATTCACAGCATTCAGATTCCAGTGCGGTGGTAGTCTATAAAGAATCCCCGCAGGATTCCCTGCCACCGGGAAGAGACGAGGAGAAGCCTGATATTGTAGTCGGTTCCTGGCTCCCTTCACTTTCAAACAATTATTTTGCTGATCTTTCTTCTCTTTTTTCAGAATCTGCTTTGGACAGAGACCTGTTCTATTCAACACTCCTTGAGAACGGCATGAGAAACGGGAAACAGTATCTGCTTCCTGTAAGTTTCAATCTGAGCGCGGTTGTTTTTGACAAAGCCCGGTCACATCTTCTTTCCGACAGATATTTTGTGACTCCTGAAGAAATCAAGACAGTTGCCGCATCCTTCAACAAGACCAACAAATCCGGCAACTACACCATGATGGGATTTGCTCCGGGTTGGGATTCAGATTTCATTTATTCACTTGTAAAGGCACGCGGTGTTTCTTTCCGGTATTCAGGAGGCAATTTCCTCTGGAACGAGGAATCACTGGAAGAATCCATCCGCTGGCTTCGGGAATGGACTTTGGAATGCAACACCAATTCATCGAAAGAAGATGATTATCTTTACAAATACCTTTATACGCCTGAGATCAAGTGGATTTCCGAGAACCGTGCGGCATTTGTCTGCATGGACAGTGATGATTTTTTCGTTGCAGACAGAGAGTATACCGAATCCATGGATTTCCGCTGGCTTTCCTATGACGGAAAAATCCCTGTGAATGATGATGCGGTTTATATGGGAGTGTACAAAAATTCTTCCCAGGTTAAGGAAGCCCAGAAATTCCTACTCTGGTTCATGGATCCGGAAAATCAGTTTGAAATGCTCAGATGGATGGATTCCATGAATTTTGAGACTCCGGATTTCGGTATTGCCGGTGGATTCTCTTCTATAAGGGAAGTCAACGAACTGTATCTGATCTCTGTATTCCCCCAGCTGTTGGGAAATGTTCCCCAGGAATTTTCTCTCATGGAAGTGAACGGTCTTCCGCCACATTATGACAGTCTTAAAGAACGGGTTCTTATTCCTTTTCTGTCTTCTGCTGCCTGCGTGACTGCAGATGATGCGGCCAATGCAAAAAAGGAACCGGATGGAGATGTTCTGACTGATTCTCCAAACGATTCCTTCAGACTGCTGCTTGCTGACTGGCGCAAGCAGTACGGTTATTTCTGATTTATCGGTTATTCTGCGGTTTTTCAGTTCTGTGCTTTGCCAGATGAATTCGTAACATAAGTGCTGGTGTCTGCAAAGACATCAATCAGTTTGATTCTTGCATGCCAGTATTCAGCTTCGTTTTCTGTTGTGTAAGGGCCTACGCGCAGACGGTAGTAGATTGTTCCGTCGCTGTGGGTCCATGTGAACACTTCTCCGGAAATCTGTTCCTGTGCCAGAGCAGCGCGTGCATCCTCTGCATTTTTCTTGCTTGTGAATGAAGCAACCTGAACCCAGAACTGGTCAGGCAGTACAGTCTGTGCCGGTTTTGCCGCGGTTGTGGTTCTGCCTCCTGCGGAACCTGCAGAAGCTGATGACGTGGCAGCAGATGAAGCCGGTTTTGTGGCTGAAGTTGTGTTTCCTGCTGATGATGCGGTTGCTGAACTTGACTGGTCTGCCGCGGGTTTTGATGCCGCAGTGGTTGGAGTCTGAGAGGTGCCGGTTGAGACCGGTGCAGAACCTGCTGCCGGCTGAGCGGCGGGGGCAGATGTTCCTGAACTGGCGGAATTTGTCAGCGGAACTGTGATTGTCTGCTGTGTGTTTCCGTTCTGTGAATAAATGTTTGTGTTGTCTGCGTAAACTGTAAGATTCTGGACTTTTGCGGTAGAATCCTGGGGCTGCGCAGGTTCAGAGGCTGGTGTCTCCGTTGTTGAGCCGTTGTCTGTCTTTGCGGCTGGAACTTCTTTGACTGTGGAATAGTCAATCATGTCCGGACGCACCCAGGCTCCATCCTGGGCAACAAACTGACTTGATGTAGGTTTCTTGTATTTTAAAGGAGCATAAAGCAAGAGAGCTGTGCCGATCACAACGAGAAGAAACAGACCGACTGCGGCAACAATCCAGAGTACTCTTTTAGATTCCATTGATTCATCCTTTTCGGAACTTGTTCTGGAGCAGAGAACTGATTTTTTTCTGCATGGCTCCAAGAGTTCCAATATTCCATACTCTGTAAATATCGGAGTTTATTTTTTTATATTTAGCAAAGATTTTTCTTTGAGACCTGAAGCGCCGGAAAAGTTGATGCAAAGGGATGCCGTCACGGCGTTTTGCGCGGATCATCCGGAGCAGTGCAGGGGCGTCCACAAAGAGAACACCGTCACAGCGTCTCAAGACCTGTTCCGTTTTGTACAGGACTGTGGCATTGAGCGCAATGTTGCGGCCGGGGTTGTCATCGATGAAACTGTTCAGAATGCGGGCAACAGCCGGATGCACAATGGATTCCTGCTCTGCAAGAAGTGACGGATCTGAAAAAACGATTTCGCCAAGGGCACGGCGGTTTATGGTGCCGTTCTGGTTTTCAAGTTTTATTCCGCGTTTTTCTGCGATGTCACCGAAGGCAGCCATTATCTCAGAATGACTGTCTTCCACGGCCTGATGGACGCAGACATCCGCATCTATTGACAGGAAACCGAGTTCTTCAAGAATGTGGGCTGCCGCGTTTTTTCCCGCGGCCATTGGACCGGTTACACAGAGAATCAATGGAATTCTCCCCATGACCTGCCGTATTCCACAGAAACACGGAGCGGAACAGAAAGTCTTACGGCGTTTTCCATTGTCTGTTTCATCAGTTCTGCAACAGCCGGACCCTCTGATTCATTGCATTCGCAGATAAGTTCATCATGAACCTGGAGAAGAAGCCGCGCGTCAGGGAATTTCTCTTGAAGAGCGGCGTCAACCGCTATCATTGCAGTTTTTACCACATCAGCGGCAGAACCCTGGATTGGGGTGTTCACAGCCATTCGTTCCGCAGCCTTCTTCAGCATCTGGTTACGGTTGTTTATGCCGGCGATTGTGCGGCGGCGTCCCAGGATTGTAGACACTGTTCCCGTTTCTTCGGCTTTGGCAACAGTATCCGCCTCAAACTGGGTGATGCCGCTGTATGTGGCAAAATAGGATTTGATGAATTCGTCTGCCTGGCTGCGGGAAATCTGGAGTTCGTTTGAAAGCCTGAAAGCGCTCATACCGTACATCACGCCGAAGTTGATTGTTTTTGCAGTCCGGCGCATCTCAGGAGTGACTTCTGCCTGTGGAACACCGTAAATCAGAGCGGCTGTGGAACGGTGGATGTCGTCACCAGCAGCGAATGCTTTCTGCATGTTCTGATCTCTGGAAAGATGGGCAAGAAGAACAAGCTCAATCTGTGAATAGTCGGCAGAAACAAGAACCCGCCCTTCGGGAGCCACAAAGGCATGGCGGATCCTGCGCCCGTTTTCGTCACGGACTGGAATGTTCTGCAGGTTGGGATCCTTGCTTGAAAGACGACCTGTGGCAGTGCCGTGCTGCAGGAAACTGGTGTGGATGCGGCTGTTTCTGTCCGTAAGTTCGGGAAGTGTCTCAACGTAGGTAGAAAGCAGTTTTGCATAACCTCTGTACTCAAGGATTTTTCCCGGAAGCGGATGGATCCGTGCAAGATCTTCCAGTACATTCACGTCTGTGGACCAGCCTGATTTTGTTTTTTTGCCATGGGGAAGGGCCAGGTTCTCAAAGAGAACGGTTCCCAGCTGTTTCGGTGAAGCGATGTTGAATTCCGTGCCGGCAAGTGTGTAAATTTCCTGTTCGGTGGCGGCAAGTTTTGCCCGGAGTTCTGCACCGTAATCATAAAGTTTCTGTTTCTCAAGACGGATTCCTTCAATCTCCATTTGTGCAAGGATGAAAAGCACCGGCATTTCGGTTTTGAAAAACAGTTCTGAAAGTCTTTCAGTTTCAAGAACCGGCCTGTAGTAATTCCAGAGCTGCAGAGTGAAATCCGCGTCTTCTGCGGCGTAAGGTGTTGCAGTATCCACATCAAGGTCAGCAAAAATTCCACCTTTGGGAACTATTTCTTCAAAATCTGTACCTTTAAGATGCAGTTTTGTCTCTGCAAGATTCTCCAGACTGTAGGAGTTTTTGCCCCCCGTCTCACTGCGGTCGCTCTGCAGAAGCCATGCGGCAATCATAGTGTCAACAACTGTCGCACTCCGTATTCCCTGGGGTGCGGCATGAACTGCATCAAATCCCTGGGCGTACAGGACTTCCAGGTCGTATTTTGCGTTGTGAAGCGCAATTGTCATGCCGGGGCTTGAAAAAAGCCGTTCAAGCTGTGAAAGGGCATCTTTCTGCGGAATCAGGTCGCCGGCAAGAAGACTGTCCGTAACGTGAAGCGGCACATAAATTCCGGTTCCCTTTCCGACAGAAAGAGAGAAACCTGCAAGATGTGCCTCATGGGCATTGAGGGAATCAGTCTCTGTATCAAAACCTGCGGTGCCGATGGTCAGGGCTCTGTCAACAAAATCAGAAAGTTCCTGAAGTGTCCGCACCGGATGATAATCACCTTTGTTCGGTGTGACTTCAATCACTTCAGTTTCTTCACTTTCTTCGTTTTTTCTGGCTTTTTCATCTGCTGCTTTTGTTTCCGGTGCAGCAGGAACATCGGAAAACAGCGGCATCTGGGCATCATTCACGTTGAGTTCCACTGCTTTTGACGCAAAATTTTTCGCTACGGAAAAAACTCCTTTTTCGTTCAGTGCGTCTGCTGCCGCCTTCCAGTCAAGGTTGCCGGTTGTAAGTGAATCCAGACTGTATTCAACAGGCACATCATAGCGCAGAGCAATCAGTTCTTTTGAAAAATAAGCCTGATCTTTGCCTGTACGGATTTTCTCGCCCATTGAACCTTTGATTGTGTCTGCGGCCTGGTAGATTCCGTCAAGGGAACCGTAAGTGGAAATCAGTTTTGCAGCAGTTTTCTCACCGATTCCCTTTACACCGGGAACATTGTCCGCCGTGTCTCCGGTAAGGGAAAGCAGGTCAAGCATCCTGTCGGGGTAGACTCCCCACTGCTCAAAAACACCTTTTCTGTCCACCTGTGCCCATCCGCCGGTTTTGTCAGGTTTGAGCATGAAGGTTGTGTCTGTGACTAGCTGCATCAGGTCTTTGTCACCGGAAAGAATGCGGCATCCCAGTCCTTCTTTCTGACAGCGGGCGGCAACTGTGGCAATGATGTCATCAGCTTCGAATCCGTCTTTACGGAGGACAGGAATGCCCCATGCAGAAAGAATGTCTTCAATCATGGGAACCTGGGCATGAAGATCTTCCGGTGTGGCGTCCCTGGTGGCTTTGTATTCGGGATACATCTGGTGCCGGAAAGTCGGTGTGCGGGAATCAAAGGCGGCTGCAAGATATTTACAGTCATAATCCCGGATCACGTTGTACAGATTGCGGAAAAAACCCATGACTGCAGAGACGTTCTCTCCTTTTCTGTTTGTGAGGGGACGTCCTGCAAAGGCAAAATATGCACGGTAAATCAGACCGTAAGAATCGATTATATAAACTGTGTCAGACATGACTGTATTATATCAGAAAATTGGGGAAGAATAAAACTGTGAGACTGTATGCTGTGTCAGGCCGGTACCGGTAAGCAGGCGGACCGGGAAAAATCAGACAAGGGCTCTGCTGTCTGCAACCGCGTCAAGAAAGCGTTCCATCATGACGAAGGATTCCGGCGTAAGGCTTGCCTCGTTGTCCAGAGGTGTGTGCATAATGCGCCATGTCTGTGGAAGTTTTTCGTTCCGGAGAAGGATTTCCGCAGCGTCTTCTGCGCCTTCGCAGAGACTCCGGGTCATCACGGCGCGCTCAAAGTTTCTGTCAATCTGAAGCTGCCTCATGTAGACTGAGACTTCGTTCTCGGGAAGAACTGTTACTGCGACAGCGGGAATCCCCTGTGCGAGAAAACCTGCGTTGTCACTGTAGGGAACGGGGATTGAAACCCAGCTTGAGGGACTTGCCTTGCTTGCAAGACTGCAGACACGGTGATAGACATTGAGAAAGTTTTTCTGAAAATCCAGGGATGCGGGGCTGTCTTTTCCTGCTGTTGAGACCACAAGCACGTTTCCCCGCCCGCAGCTGTCGATGGCGATCACGTCGTCACTGGTGATTCCCAGTTTGCGGAACAGCTGGGCAACTGCAAAAGCGCCCTGGGTTTCTGATTCCTCTCCGTCGGTGAAAAAAATCCGCACATTGTGGGGCGTCTCACGTTCAAGAAGCCGGCGGGCAAAGCACATTACCTGATAAACTGCGGCGCTGTTGTCATTTGCACCGGGTGACGGCTCGAAGCGGTCATAGTGAACCAGCAGCGTTTTTGTGCGGAACATGGGATTGTATGCAGAAAGTGGGAATTTGACCAGAAAGTGGGTACGCCCTTCAAGGGGAATGACGGAATATGGTATACCGAAATCGGTAAGCCATTGCCGCAGGTATTCAGTACGGTTGACATCGGGCGCAAGAAAGCCTGAAAATTCGTGCGGCAAAAAACTCATGAAATACGATCAGTAGCGGTTGTTTCCGTTGTAGCCGCCATCACGGAATGAATCCCGGCGGGGACGGTCTGAGCGTTCACGGCTGCGTTCTTCGGCAACATTCACACGAAGGCGGCGGCCTTCAAAATCCTTGCCGTTCAAAGAAGAGATGGCATTGTCTGCCGCTTCATCCTCGGCCATTTCCACAAAGCCGAAGCCTTTTGACCGCTGTGTCTCCCTATCTTTGATAACGCTTGCTGATACAACTTCGCCGAACTGTGAAAAAAGTCCGGTAAGTCCTTCTTCGGTGGTGCGGAAACTCATGTTCCCCACATAAACCCTTTTTGCCATTTTAAGTTCCTTATTTCAGGAATTGAACTCCTGAGAAAAAATCAGTTTCCGGGAATGTTCATTCCTGAATGATCCATACACGAGTCGAACGTGCGACCTTCTCCTTAGGAGGGAGACGCTCTATCCATCTGAGCTAATGGACCAATCAATAGGAGCATTGTGGTGGTTAGTCGGCTTTTAGTCAAGATAAGGACGAACTCCTTGATAAGGACGGGTTCCTGCACTGTTTCGGAAAATCCGGAATTGATAACTTTTATTTTCGAGATTATTCCCTCACGGACAGAATCTAAATTTAACCGATAAAAATACTAACAGTCAGTGTCGTTCGACTTCCATCGAACTTACCGAGTTTTCTTCGAAAACTCGCCAACTGCCAAAACGCTAGCTAGCGTCGCTACACACGCAGGTCGGCAAGGAAACTGTTGTTCCGTCCTGCGAGTGTTTTTGTCAGTCTCTGCCTTCCTTCCCGTTTATTTTCTGTTCACGATAAAAATTCCCAGGGAAGTGAGTGCAAGAGCTGCAATGCCTGTAAGACCAAGTACAGAACCTTCCTGCAGGAAAAGGGCTGAAAGAATCACTCCGAAAACCGGGTTCATGAAGCCGAAAACCGCAACCTTGGAAATGGGATTATATTTTACAAGAATGCCCCAGAGTGAATAAGCCACAGCGGAAACAAAGGCAAGATACGCAAGAAGAAGCAGTCCCTTTCCGGTCACGACGGGAAGTGTTCCGCCTGCGGCAAGCCCGATCAGAGACATGACTGCTCCGCCTATGATGAACTGATAGCCGCTGAGGACAATGGGGTCTTCATCAGTGGAATAGCGCTTGAGCAGAACGGAAGAGAACCCGTAACAGAAAGTGGAAAGAAAGACCAGAAGATCGCCGAGCCAGAACATTTTACCTGTGTCCGAAGAATTCCCTGAGAGATTGATCAGAACAACACCGGAGAAACCAAGGATTGACCCGATTACTTTCTTTGCATCCAGTTTCTCCTGATGAAACAGAAGACAGGCTATGAAAATCGCCACAAAAACGTTTGTGCCTTCAACAATTGATCCGCGGACACCGGTTGTGAAGGCAAGTCCGATATAGAAAAAAATGTACTGACCGATTGTCTGGAGTGAAGAAAGCCTGAAAATCTTTCCCCATGAGTTTTTTTGCGGAAAAAGGAATTTACGGCGTGTGACAGAACCGATGATCACTGCAAGAATTCCTGCGAAGAAAAACCGGACTCCTGCAAAAAGAATCTGGGACGGAATCTGAGAACTTTCAATCTGGAAAAGGGAATAACCGATTTTAATGGAAGGAAATGCACTTCCCCACAGAAAACAGCAGATCAGCGCGCCTGCCCACACAACCACAGTCCGGGTAAAAAATTTCTCACTCATAAGTGCACTCATTAAAGGGAAATTCAGCGCCCTTGTCAAACTGAATCACTAAATCTATCATGTCACATGGAAAAAATATCAATTGTTCTTACTGATCTGGACGGGACTCTGTTCCGCGATGACAAATCGATTTCAGAGCGCACAATCCGCGCTGCTGCCCTGGCCCGGAAAAAAGGGATTCTTGTCGGCGTTTCCACAGCACGGCCGATTGTGAATGTAAAAGATTCTCTGGGTGACTTCAGACCTGATTTTTTAATTACCAACGGTGGTGCCCTTGTGGAGATGGACGGAAAACAGATATATACATGTGAATTCACAGAGGAAGAAACACGCAGGATGATTGCGGAAGCTTACAGAGTCTGCGGTGATGATGTGGAGATCACAATGGACAATGCTGAGTCACTGTATTGGAACAGGACCGCAGAAGAGCGGGGCGTGTCAGAAAGCATTTCTGCCGAATACAGGGACTTTAAGAATATGGATAAAAGGGCGATGAAAATCTGTGTTCAGACTGTGGACAGGGACAAAGCTGAGAAGATTGCTTCCTGCATAGGAATTGAAAAGGTTGACATGCAGCCTTTCTCAGACATTCCCTGGTACAAGTTCAGCAGAAAAGATGCCACAAAAGCGCGGGCCATTCAGGCTCTGTCTGAATACCTTGGCGTTTCTGTGGCAGAAATGGCGGCTTTTGGCGATGACTTCAGTGACATCGGAATGCTTGAACTCTGCGGCCGCGGAATAGCCATGGAGAATGCGATTCCACAGGTAAAAGCAGCCGCCGATGAAATCACATTCTCCAACATGGAAGACGGGGTCGCCCTCTGGATTGAGAAAAATCTGCTTTAAGGGAACATTTTCGGGAAATCCTCAAACACTCTGTTGAGCATCTGAATCGCCAGCTCCTCCTCATCTTTTCCCTGAAGAAAATCGGGCAGACTCGAACCGGCTATGATGATTGTCACGTTCAAGTGAGTATAGTCATTGGTCATGGCTTCCGGATCCGGTTCTGTAAGCACAAAATTTGTACTTATTTATGAATGTCTCATCATCAAAAGATTCCAGATTCAGATTGTTCACCAGTTGGAGAAGCTCATTCCTGCTGATCTCAGGACAGCGGCATGAATTGTCCAAGGATGAAAACTGAAAAGCGTAATCGCAAATTCCGGATATTCCTCATAATAGTTTCTGGGGAACAGATTCTCAGTCAGCAATGAAACTAAAATTGAGCGGTAAAGGTACCTGATTCTCTGGATTGATGTTCTGGTGTCTGTTATTTTCGTGTGCCACCTTATGAAAAGTGACGGATTCATTACTAGACCAAACGTCGAATTTTATTTTTCTTACACTGATGGTAAAAAAAACTGCACTTCCGCCGAAATCCTGACAGTAAACTCGCGGTGCAACAAGTTGCAAGCGAATTCCTGTCAGGACTCCGGCTGCGTTCCGTTAATTTTTACCATTTCAAACAGTTTTCACAAAAGTCGAAATTGAACCTGCTATTTTCTTATAGCCTGAACTTCGGAAAAAATCCCAGAAAAAACTGCCGCTTCTGTTAAAAAGCAGTTCCACCGGTAAAAACGCCGGGATCAAACTGCTTTAATACGATTTTCAGATGAAGTTTGTCCAAAGATGCTCTTCTTTCTCAGGCAGACCGTACTTTTCTTTTCCCAGGGCAATGCTCTTCATAAGGAATGCCATGTTCCGGGCAAGGGTCCGTGCTGTCTGGAGACCTTCCGCATCCTGCTCAGCTTCTCCCGGTGCATTGCCGTGGACACTGTTCCAGTACTGGCTTGAGGCAACGGGCATTCCGCTTATCGTGAAAAACTTGTTCAGTGTGTCAAAAGTGGAGGAACAGCCTCCGCGTCTTGCAATCACAACACTTGCGCCCACTTTCATGGTTTTGTCAAAAGAGGAGCTGTAAAACAGGCGCTGCAGAAAAGCTTCAAGAGTTGCGTTGACACTTGCATAATAAACCGGTGTTCCAAGAACCAGACCATCGGCTTTCTCAAACTTCTGGGCAATCTGGTTCACATCATCATCAAAAACACATTTTCCGGTCTGACCGCATGTGTTGCAGCCGATGCATCCGCGGATTGCCTTGCTGCCGATATTCACCATCTCAACTTCAATTTTTTCCTGCTGGAAAACTTTCACCATTTCCTGCAGTGCTATTGAAGTGTTCCCGTTCTGATGGGGACTTCCGTTCAAAATCAAAACCTTCATTGGGTTCCTCCTGTTCTTTGCAGAGTTGATTATATCATTCATCTGCATTTCAAAAAATCGCTTTTCCCTTTTTGTTCAAAAAGTTATAATCACTGCGAGGTGAATCATGTCTTTTGAGAATGTACAGGCTGCTTTTAAGGGCACGGAACTTGAGTCCCAGCTGATTGTCTGCGAGGAATCCAGCGCGACTGTGGAACTGGCTGCAAAAGCTCTGCGGACAGAGCCGGATCAGATTGCGAAGACTCTGTCTTTTCTGATTGAGGAAAAACCGATTCTGATTGTGGTCTCGGGCTGTTCCAAGATTGATAACAGAAAGTACCGGGATTTTTTCCACATCAAGGCAAAGATGATTCCTTTTGAAGAGGTTGAGAGGTATATCGGTCATGCACCGGGCGGAGTCTGTCCCTTTGCGGTGAATGCAGGTGTTGAGGTTTACCTTGATGAGTCACTTAAAAAATATGATGTTGTGTTCCCTGCGGCGGGAAGCGGTAATACTGCGGTAAGAACGACCATTGACCAGCTGGAAAGATTCTCCGATTTCCTTCAGTGGGTTGATGTCACGAAAATGCCGGAAAACTGAGTGCGTGAAAACAGAGGATGTCTGATAAAAACGCTGCATTCCGGCAGACGGGTCGGCGTGTTCAAGTTGTGCTGCAGCACAAGTTCACACTCCGCCCCCGCTCTGCCTCCAGCAGCGTTTTTATTACTTCAGCCTGTTTTCGTCATTTGTGGGCCGCTGTTAACGGATTTTTATATAGGAGTTTTTTATGGACGTAATTTCAACACCGGATGCGCCTTCTGCCATCGGACCTTATTCACAGGGAATGATCAGCGGCAGTCTGGTTTTCACTTCCGGTCAGATCGGCATTGATCCAGCAACGGGCAGCATTGAGGCCACCGATATTACAGGCCAGACAGAGCAGGTGATCAGGAATCTTGGTGCAGTTCTTGCGGCGGCCGGATCCTCGCTTGAAAAAGTTGTAAAGACCACATGCTTTCTGCAGCACATTCAGGATTTTGCCGCTTTTAATGCAGTTTACGAGAAATTCTTCACCACAAGACCTGCCCGAAGCTGTGTGGAAGTTGCCGCACTGCCCAAAGGTGCTCTCGTGGAAATTGAAGTTATCGCGGAGAAACTTTGAATGTACGGTAAGAAAAATCACGGCAATTCGCCACGCTGAAGGAAAAAAACTGGCAAAACTTCAGAGTGGCTCGGTTGTCGCTGGATTTTTCTTACCGTACATTCAGACTGTTAAGTATCAGGATATGAAAATGAAAAAAGTTTTATGGATTTTCAGCATGATTGTTCTGTGTTCCTTTATGTGTGCACAGAATCTTCCGTTGATTGAAGCAGCAAAGGCAAAGAATTTTCCCAGATTCAGGGAATTGGTTGCGAGTGGGGTTCCGCTTGATGAGACAACAGAAAAAGGTCTTAATCTTCAGCTGGCACTTGCATATTTTTCCGATGAGGATTTTGCGGAAGCCTGTTCTCTCTTGGACAGGAAAGGATTCGATTTTGATGAACCCGCAGAAAACGGAATGTCTCTGCTTTATTCACTTGCCTATTCCTGTTCCTATGAGAAACTGAGCACACTGCTGAAATATAATGTTGATGTGAACAGAATAAATCCGGTTTCAGACATGAGGCCGATTGATGCGACACAGTTCAATACATATAAGTTTTATGGGGATCAGGTGATTCCTGAAGATGCTTTTTACAAAGCTGAAAGAGTCCGTAAACTGCTTCTGGAAAACGGATCCGAAGATTTTGAGCCGGTTCCGCTCACAATGGGAAAAGTGGGGAACTTTTTCTTCTGTAATGTCAATCTTCTGTGTTCTTATTATTCATACCTTTCACCCATGATGCTCAATGTTCCGGGGCTTTTCACAATAATCGAAGAGAAGGGGCAGACTCAGGCAACAATAATGAAGGAAGATCTGATTGATCTTTACAGTTATGTGAACATTGATCTTTCCATTGATTCCTATACAGAACCTGACGAAATACTGGAAAAACTGGAGGAAGCAATTCGTTCTGATGTCACATATGGAATCATCGCCTTTATGGGAAGAAATCCGATTGCTCCACACCAGTGTGTAAATCTGTCCGGAAATAATGGCCTGACTTCTTTTTCTCCGGAAACCTGGCTGAAAACTGTTGATCCTGACGCAAACTACGATTTTGTTGATTTTCAGATAAAGGACATAAGTCAGCTGCTGCTGTTAAACATTGAATTTATGGAATACTGATTTAAGAGACAGCATTCAGTTTTCCTGCCGCAGAGCCTGCACTTTACTTTTTCAGAAACAGTGCTATTTTGAAAGAAGATGATTCTGTGCGTGATCATCTTCATCAAAAATATGGAAGCCCTTTATGAAAAAAAAGTTTGTCAGGCACCTGAAAGACCCTTTCGTCATCAGCACATCTGTGCTTTCTCTTCTGCTTTCTGTTCTGTGCATCTGGAAAGGTGTGCAGACAGGCTTTGAGGTCTGGGGATGGATTATCATCGCCATGAATCTGCTTTACGTTCCGCTGGCACTGTTCTGCGGCAGAAAAACTTTTCCCTATTTTTATCTTGCCTATTCCGCGGTCCTGATTTTTGTGACTGCTTTTGACAGAACCCTTCTTTACAACAATTACACAGCCCTTTTCATGATTTCGATTGTGGTCATGCTTTATCCCAAAATGCGCTGGTTGGCTCTCGGTTTCTATTTTGCCCTTGTTTCAGTGGCATTCTGCATAAACGGAGAACTGCTGGTCAATTTCTTCATCCACATAGTGCGGAGTCTCTGGTTCATCGGGATTGTGGAATACGTTCTTAACGACAGGTTCCGGCGCAAGAAACTGATTCTTTACGAAGACGAACGGAACATAATCGAGCAGCTCTGCACAGGTATGGTTTATCAGAAAGAGGTTGTGGGCTTCAGCGAGAACACGATCTACAGAAAACTGAAGGCCGCCAGGGAAAGGAACGGGAATATTTCCCGGGAGGAACTTGTGAGGCGTTACCGGGAAGAAAAAGAGGCGCAGGAAGGGGAAAACTGACAGGTATGTCATGCACAGCGTCCCTTCCTTCAGACGTGGCGGCTTCTTTTTCATGAAAGTGATTTTGTGGTGACCGTTTGCGGATGATTCTGCAACACTGAAAAACAAATCGGATGTATGTTGGTGCCGTGGGCAGAAAGCAGATTAAATCAGTCTGACTGATCAGATTCTGCTGAAGCCTGGAAAACTTTTTCTGGAGGTACACATGCAACTTAAATTTTTTGTCTGCAGGAAATGCGGAAAAATTATTGCCATCGTAAAAGACAGCGGAGTTCCTACCGTCTGCTGTGATGAAGCAATGGAAGAACTGGTTCCGGGTGTCACAGACGGCGCACTTGAGAAACATGTTCCCGTGATCAGAGTGAACGGAAACACTGTGACGGTGACTGTAGGCTCGAAACTTCATCCCACTCTTGCGGAACATTACATTGAATGGATCCTTCTTCAGACCGACAGGGGAATCCAGCAGAAATGGCTTGGCCCGGGCGATAAACCTGAGGTTGATTTTGCGATTCTTATGGGCGAACGTGTTCAGGCTGCCTATGAATACTGCAATATCCACAGATTATGGAGGTCAAAGGTATGATCAGGAAAATCGGTTCACTTTTAAACACCCAGTTTCAGAAAGAACTTGAATCAGCATACATCTATCTTTTTTTCGCTTCCTATTTTGATTCCATGGGTCTGGACGGTTTTTCCCACTGGTACAAGAAACAGGCGGAAGAGGAAGAGGAACATGCCATGAAGTTTTACGATTATCTTCAGGAGAAGCATGAAGAGATCCGGTTCCTGCCCATTGAGGCACCGAAGATTGAGAAGAAAAGTGTCATTCAGGTTCTGAATGAGACGCTGGAACATGAGGAATACATCTCAAAACTGATCGGTGACATCTACCGGGAGGCCATTGACGAAAAGGATTACGCAACCCAGAGTTTCCTGAACTGGTTCATAACTGAGCAGCGTGAGGAAGAGCGACAGGTCCAGGACATCATAACCAGGTTCAACCTGTTCTGCCTTGAGGGCGGCAATCTTTATCAGCTGGACTGCGAACTGGGCAAACGCTAGGACACAGAAGTTCCGGGCTTCCGTAAAAAAAAGGGAGCCCGTATTCTGCACTGTGTCTTTCACGGCACAGTGCGCCCGGCTCAGTCCAGTTTCAGAATCATCTGGAGGACGCGCTTTACACTGGTTTTCACATCAGTTTCGGAAAGCCGTCCGTCCTCCATTGCGGCAAGCAGCTCATCGGGGAAGCCTGCAGCCATCTTGACGTCGTTTCCCGCCGCAACCTCGCGCCAGTGTTCACCGCGGGTCCACCAGTCAGTGCATACAAGACCTTGGTAGCCCCATTCACCGCGGAGAATGTCTGTAAGGAGTTTCCGGTTTTCCGAAGTGTGGGTGCCGTTCACAATGTTGTACGCACTCATGATCACCCAGGGATCCGCTTCCTTCACGCACTGCTCAAATCCGCGCAGATAGATTTCCCGTGCAGCCCGCTCACTTACGATAGAATCGCTGTTCTTGCGGTTTGTCTCCTTGTTGTTGAATGCAAAGTGCTTGGGTGTGGCTGCGATTCCCTGTGACTGGACACCTTTTACCACTGCCGCCGCCATTGAGCCTGTGATAAAGGGATCCTCTGAATAATACTCAAAGTTTCTTCCGCAGAGAGGACTCCTGTGGATGTTCATTCCCGGAGCGAGCCAGATTCCCGCGTTGTTTTCCTTCACTTCTTTCGCCACAGCCTCCCCGTAAGCCTTTGCATGATCAAGGTTCCATGAGGAAGCGATTGTGGTGGCACAGGGCCAGGCAGTTGTATAGACACCGCATTCCGGGGCAATGCGCATTCCGGCAGGCCCGTCCGCGGTCATGATGTTCGGAATCTGGAATCTGGGATTGTTTCCCATGCCGAAAGTGTTTCCGACTCCTGTAAGGGGCTGACCTCCCAGAATCCAGGCCCAGTCTTCTTTTGAAAGCAGATCCACAAAATCATCAAGACTGATTTTTCCTTCCGCCACATTCATCAGGGTAGGGCGGGGATTTTTCCACTGGTCAAAGACATAGGCGTGGTTCTCGGAACGGACTCTGGGGGTAAGTGCCTCAAGGCTTTCCGGTGTCCTGAAGATTTCAGGGCGATCCCATGACTGGTAGTCAGATGTCTCAAGCTTTCTGAAAGATCCGTCCGCAGTCATACGGCGGCTGAGTTTTCTGGGAGCAAGTTTCTCCGTCAGCTGCTGAAGGATTTTTGTCTCCTCCAGAATGAACGGTTTCTCCTCAGTAAGATTTACCGAAGAATTGCCGACGAAAATCCTGTATTCGCCTTTCTCCATGACCCATGCTGATTTTGCCACCACACCTTCGTCATCGTAGCTTGCCATGCGGGAAAAATCAAAATAAAGTTCAAGATCACAGGATTCGCCGGGGGCAAGAAGAGGAGTTTTTCTGAATGCGACCAGTTCCAGGGCCGGTTTCTCAAGGAGTCCCTTGGGCGCGGAAGCGTAGACCTGCACGACTTCTTTACCGCTGGTTTTTCCCGTGTTTCTGACACACACAGTGATGCACACTCCGTTCTCAACCACTTTCACGTCTCTGCTCTGGATTGAGAAAGTTGTGTAACTCAGACCGAATCCGAAGGGATAATTCACACGCTCCATCTTTCCGGGAACAGTGCTGAAGTAACGGTAACCCACAAAAATGTCTTCCACATATTCCACACTGTCCTTGTAATCGTGGAAGGTGTCGGTGGAAGGATAATCTGTAAGATCCTTTGCGAATGTGTCAGTAAGTTTTCCGCTTGGACTTTCAGTTCCGCAGAAAATGTCCGCAGCGGCACAGGCGCCTTCAAGCCCGCCCTGTCCGATGTACAGAACGCTTTCAATCTGCGGGTCATCCTTGAACCACTCCGTGTCCACCATTCCGCCCACATTCAGCAGGACAGCAATGTGCCTGAAATATTTCTTTGCAGCCGCAACCATTGCAGCCTCTTCGTCTGAAAGATAAAAATCGCCTTTCTGGAACACCACTTCACCGGCTTCCTCAAGAGAACTTTCGTTGACCCAGGGATTTGATTCCATGGCTTCCGTGTGGATTTCCTTGCCAAGATCGCAGTAACGGTCCCAGCCTTCACCAGAGAAACGGCAGATGGTGACCACTGCAGTGTCCGTAAACTCTGCGGCGGCTCTAAGCTGTTCTTCTGAGAGCACAGGTTCCCGTGTCATTCCCGGTGCGGTTCCTGCTTCGTGCTGTCTGGAGACTTCCGCACTGTAGAAATCATGGAGCCCGGTGTAAAGCCCGATTTCCCCTGAAGCGGATTTTTCGGAGAAAGCTTCGTAAAGGGTGCGCACGTATTTTGTGTACACATCACCGCTTCCGCCGCCGCCTTTGATGTATTCTTCTGAAGCTTTTCCAAGAAGGACAATCCTGCTGTCTTTCTTGCTGCTGTTCATCGGCAGAAGTCCTGAATCATTCTTGAGCAGGACAATTCCTTCCCGTGCAATTTTTCTGGAAAGTTCGATATGTGCTTTTGAGCACGAAATCCTTGCGCCGTCCTCGCCAAGCGGGAGACAGGGCTGGTATTTATGGCGGAACCATTTGTTTGACATGTGAAAAATCCTTTCAGATAACGATTCGGAACAGAAAGTCCGTTGATTCGGCTAATTATAATGCAGCACCCGGATTATTGCCATGAAGAAAATTCCGTTTTCGTGTGAAAACTTCGGTTGCAGTTGCGGAACAGATCCTTCCGGAAACTCCCGGTAAACGAAAACGTGCAATTTCAGCGGTTCGTTTACATTGCTCCGGATGACACGATTGTTCGCCGGGATTACATAGTCGTGTTTGGTACAGTTGTGCCGGTGTTTGTGCGGGCTGCATAAACTGACAACACTTCAGAGTTCAGAAGTTATGACAAACCGATTTACAAAACCGGTGCCATACTCAAAGCCATTATCAGATTAGACCTAAATGATAAAAATTCTCTTTGAATTTTGTCAAATTTTGGAGTAATTGTGGAAAAATCATCAAATTGTGAATTAAAGACAAATAATAGGATAGAATGGATTGTTTCCGGCATGACCATGAATTTTAGCAAAATCAAAGAATCAAAGTTTTCTGAATTAATCATAAAACTTACAAAAAGCTATCTGATTCCATATTTTTACTTGAACTTAATTTCATTTCCAATCTGGCAGTTATACATTACTCAAAGTGGTTCCGATGTACCGATTGTTGAAACTCTTTTTGGGGTTTTGTACTCAAATGACTTATTCATAAAAATGATATCCGGTTGGACTTGGTTTATGACAACTTTATTTTTATGCCATGTTATTTTGATTTTCTTAATAAAAATATTTGATGATAATAAGCAGATTTTTTTTGCATCCTTGTTATTAGGAGTGATTGCTTATTTGGACAAAGAAAATGTAAGACCATGGCATTTTGATGCAGCATTGTGCAGTGTATTATTCATGTTTGTTGGAAATATCATTAAAACGAAGATTTCAGAATTTGATAAACTCAGTAAAAAGCAATATGTAATAAGTTGTATTCTGCTGTTCATTGGAGGGTCAATTTCTCATATTCTCAATCACAGAATTTCATTACATGGAAATTCTTATGGAAATCACTTTGTATTGTTTTATGTAACAGCAATTTGTTACTCTCTTTTTATAATTTTGATTATCGTAAAACTGCCAAACATAAAATTGATTAATTTTATGGGTAAGAATACTTTGCTGTACTTGACTGTTCCTCTTTATCAGATAAATTTCTTCAGGCTTTATTTCCCTGAACTTGCAGAAAGTTATTTGATTAATTTGGTTCTGCTGGTCATCATAACGCTTGATACAATTCCGGTAATATTAATTGTGAATAAATTTTTCCCGTTCATTGTGAATAAAAAGGATAAATTTAATAGTGATTTTTATATTTTTACATCAAGATTTTTGGTTTTTTCAATAATTTTCTTCATACCAACATTTATCTTCATTGAGAATATTTATTTGAATGTTGTCGTTGCATTAATTATTGGGGGAGGAATTGCATTCTTTAATTTAGGTTTGCGTCATGAAAGTTCCGCTATTTGCAAATCTTAACAGTTTTTCTTGATTATTTGGATATTACCACTCACCGCCACAGCACCCGCAAACTGAGCAGCCGGGCGTTGCGGGCCGGCGTTTGAGGCCCGCTGGAATGGGGTGTGGAGGCAACGGTCCGGCCTGGAAGGGCTGGACGGTGCCGACCAGGGGAAAGGCTTTTCCCCTCAAAAAAAATCTCCGACCCCAGAAAGTCTGGAGCGGGAATTCTTCTGCTTTTCCGGCAAGCGGGCTTTCCGTGGTTATTTGATCAGGCTTGCGGCAAATTCCTTCGCGGCGGCCAGATATTTCTCGTTGGGGCGGTTCGCGTGCATCACAGTGAATTTTCCGCGGCAGTGGAATTCCTTGTCCAGCATGGTCACATTGTTTTCATCCGCGATCTTCTTCACCTGCTTGAAAGTGGAGGAAATGACGGCCGCTGTGCTGAAGTTGGCGATCTTCCCGATTTTTTCCGCATTGCTCTCAATGAAAGCATTTATGGCAGGATCAACTCCCGCAGCATAAACCGCGCTTCCCAGAAACAGCAGGTCAGTTTTCCCGTCAAGAGGAACCTCTGTGGTCTCCGCCTTCACTCCGACAGCCTCGGCAATGGCTTCCGCAACTTTTCTCGTGTTTCCTGAGCGGGAAAAATATCTTACGGCAACAGTCATCAGAGCACCTCTTTAATCTTTGCCTTCACGGAACTGATCTCTGCAGTGGGCTCAAAACGGCCTGCAATCTCGCCAGCTCTTGTGATCACGAACTTTGTGAAGTTCCATTTGATCTTGCCGTTGTTCCTGAAATCCTTGTCCATTCCTTCAACTATCGGATTGAGAACCTCTTCTGCGGGACCCTGGAATCCGGCAAACTTTGTGTTTTCCGTGAGCCATCTGTAAAGGGGAGCGGCATTGTCTCCGTTCACGTCAATCTTTGAGAACTGCGGGAATGTGATTCCATAGCGGCTTGAGCAGAAATCAAAGATCTCCTCGTCAGAACCGGGAGCCTGTGCACCGAACTGATTGCACGGAAAGTCAAGAATTTCAAGTCCCTGGTCCTTCAGTTCCTCGTAAAGATCCTGAAGTTCGTCATACTGAGGTGTAAAACCGCAGGCTGTAGCTGTGTTCACGATCAGCAGAACCTTTCCTCTGTAGTCAGAAAGTGCTGTCTCTTTTCCATCCTGTGTCTTGACTGTGAAATCAAATGCGTTCATGTGTAACTCCTGTAAAACTCCGCGTCAGCAGCGGGCATGTAAGTGTGGGTTCGGACAATTCCGGGTTTGTAAGATTGCTTACAATTAGATTGTATACAATCAAACCAGAAAGCGCAATACTTTTTCCACATTTTTTTTTGTTTTTCAGGAGAAAATCAGGGGCTTACGGTTGCAGGCAACCGTCGGACTTTCCGGGGTTCCGTTCGCTTCGCTACCTCCATTCCTCCGCTGCGCTACGGAACCGCTTCGCGGCCCCTCCAATTCCTAAGCCGCTCCGCACACGTAATATCTTGCGAGTTTTGGCCGTGCGCATTGTTGCCAACTCGAATGTCAGGGAGTTCTGCGGGTGAGGTATGGACTTTGTGCAAAACTAAAGTTTACAAAAGATATACAAAGATATACAATGCAAACAGAGTAAGGAGGTTGCTTATGGTAAATAAAACAATGACAGTTGCTTTCCGAACAACACCGGAAATTAAAAACAAGGCAGAATCCCTTTTCAATTCCCTTGGAATGAGCCTTTCTTCCGCAATTGATATGTTTCTTCATCAGGCCGTAAAAGAAAACCGTTTTCCCTGCTCCCTTGATTCAAAAATCGTTTCCGCCAGGATTCCGGATATGAGTTCAACTTATCCTGCCGGATTCTTTGATCTGTTTGGAGCAGTCCCTGACTTGGAAATTGAGGAACCTGAAGAACTCAGTTTTGATCTTGATACAGAACGGCAGCCTTTATGAAATATTTTCTGGACACCAACATAATCTCGTACATCATAAAAGGAAAATACCCGGAAATAATCGGCCACTTGAAAAAAGTTCCGGCACAATCCATTGTCATTCCTTCTGTGGTAAAAGCCGAACTTGAATTCGGTGCAAGAAACTCCGGCAGATACGAAAGAATCATCATTCCCTACATGCAGTTTCTTGAACCTTTTGACATAAAAGATTTTGACAGCGACGCCGCTTATCATTACGGATTGATCCGCCACTCGCTCACGGAAAAAGGAACTCCGGTGGGCCCCAATGATCTGCTCATCGCCGCCACAGTTCTCGCAGAAAACGGAACCCTCGTTACCCACAACACAAAAGAATTTTCCCGTATTGAGGATTTACGTGTGGAAGATTGGACGGAATAGAAAGGGCGTTATGCAGTCATTTCATAATCAGCAACTGCACAACCATGAATTTCACAATATATACGAATAAAAAATTGTGCATACAATTCATTACTTGCTTTCCCCAGTTCCATTTAATTGCTTTATATTCCCTGCTTCCGCATAAGGTTTTTGCGGTGTAAAAAAACTTCCTTTACGTTCGCGAACATCCTGAGGAACCAGCAGATCTTTCCGCTCAATGAACCATTGCCAGTGCTCTTCTTTTGGCGGACGCTCATATTTGTTCCAGAAGGCCTTGTGATTCTTCACACTTTTCAGCTGGGTTGTCCTTGCCATCTCAGTTCCCAGCATTCTGTCAATTTCCCACTGAAATCTGTATTTTCCGGCATTGAAAACAACATCAAGTTTTTCATATAAAGTCCGTGAAGTGTCATTGATCAGATCCGCAAGAAAAAAATCGCCGCAGAAAATGTTTATTATTTTTCGCCTGCTCCCAGTTGATTGCAATGTCAGGCATCACTTCATTCCGCCCAGAGAAGGCTCTGGATATCTGAATCAGTCATCAACCCCAGACAATCAGGAGTGGAAACGCAGAAATCAACATTGCCCAGAATATGGATTGTATCAGACTTACTGAAAAAATCTCTTGCAACTCTTTTTTTAACTTCTTCTCTAAGTGGCAGATCATTACTCATCCCTGGAACACTCACTTTGACTTTGTGAAAATTAGACTAAGCACATGGAAGATTTTTTCGGGATATTACAGAAGAGAGCGAAATTTCTCACAAAGAGATCTGGCAATTCAGGCTGATTGTACTGATGGAATGATCGGACAGATTGAGGCAGAAAAATCAAAACCTTCATTTGACATGATCATCAGACTGGCGGCGCTTGAAGTTCATCCGGCCGATCTGTTTTTGATGGACTTTCTTTCCATTATTTCCTACCTTTATGACATGAAAATTCCAGTTATTGATATCGAAAAAACTTCTTTAAACTTACGGCAGCTGCGTGAGGACCGTAAAGTCAAGATTTCCCGGCTGCAGACCCTGTTCAATATGACAAATCCCCAGTCAATCTACAACTGGGAAAACCCAGAGATGAAGAATCTTCCACGGATTGACAATCTGGTTGTGCTGGCAAAATTTTATGATGTCAAAATTGATGATCTGATTTTTCTGAAGGATGAAATGCAGGACACAATGGAAGTGTCCGATGAAAATGTGGTTTATGGTATTGCAGAAGAAACAGTCTCCTTTGTCAAAGCCAATTCTTCTGATGATGTCATAAATGCATTGTGTAAATATTTTTGCATCTCAATCTGATTTTTTTAAGCTATTAACTTAATGATTTCCCTGTCATAGCAAAATATAATTTGCTGGAAGGTAACCGTAACAGGTGGCTTATGCCTCTTAGTCAGATAAGAGTAGGGGGCCGCAAATGGAAGTGAAAGACATTGTGCTGATCAGCATTGATGCTTTGTTACTGATATTTGCAGTGCTGACTTATTTCAAGAAAAAGTAAGTAGGCAAAAAATAAGCTCACCTCGAATAGTGACATTGCCGAAGTGAGCTTTTAACAAGCTTAAAGAGGCATAAGCCGCTTACACGGTTGCCTTCTTGTCTCTGACTATAAATCACAGTTCTCTCTGCGTCAAGGTTTTTCACCCAGATAAAAATTAAGTTATTAACTTAATGAAATAAACCGGGGTTTGGTGAATAATTATTTCTGTGGAATTAAATGAAGTGTTTTGGGGTATTTCAGAATCTATGAAGCAATTTTTTTTAAGGATGTTATCGAAAAAACTTTTTTTGAATTGGATGGGACAAAAAAAGCCCTGCGGATCTCACTTTGCATCAGTGGCGCAAAGCGGAGTGCAGGGCTTTATGAGTGCTGCAACAGCTGATTATTTCATGTTGATCATACTCTTGTCATAGTCTGACGGGGCTTCATAACCCATCAGGTTCATCAAAGTTGCAGGCCAGCTTGAAATTCCAAGACCGTCGTTCAGGGTCAGGTCATATTCACCTTTGTACTCAGGGTCATAGATAATGCCAGGAACAGGGTTCAGACTGTGGGAAGTCTTTGCTTTGGGCTCACCGTCAGCACCTTTCTTGACACTTCCGTCTTTTGCGTGCTCATACATGTCATCACTGTTTCCGTGGTCTGCTGTAAGACAGAGAATACCGCCGGCTTTTTCAACAGCCTCTTTGATGCGTCCAAGCTGCAGGTCCATGGCTTCCATTGAGCAGACAACAGCGTTGAAAACACCAGTGTGTCCGACCATGTCACCGTTGGGGAAGTTCAGACGGATATGGTCGTATTTTCCGCTTTCGATTGCCTCAACAACTTTGTCGGTAATCTCAGCGCATTTCATCCAGGGGCGCTGCTCAAAGGGAACAACGTCTGAAGGAACTTCGATGTATGTTTCAAGGCTTTTGTCAAATTCACCGGGACGGTTACCGTTGAAGAAGTATGTAACGTGACCATATTTCTGTGTCTCAGAAATGGCCATCAGTTTTACACCGGTTTTTGTAAGGTATTCACCCATTGTGCGGTCGATGCTTGGCGGATTGACAAGGAACTGGGCGGGCTTGTGGTTGTCACCGTCGTATTCCTTCATACCGGCATATTCAACTGCAGGAACGCGAACACGGTCAAATTTGTCAAAGTCCTTTTCTTCAAAAGCAGCAGTGATCTCAAGAGAGCGGTCACCGCGGAAGTTGAAGAAAATCACACTGTCACCGTCGTTGATTGTTCCCACGGCTTTTCCGTCTTTTGCAACAACGAATTCGTGCATGTCCTGGTCCAGAAGACCGGCGTTCTCTTCGCGGTAAGTTTTGATTGCCTCTACAGCGGAACCGAACTGACGGCCTTCGCCAAGAACATGTGCCTTCCATCCGCGCTCAACCATTGACCAGTCTGCATTGTAGCGGTCCATGGTCATGTACATGCGTCCGCCGCCTGAAGCGATGCAGTAGTCACAGCCGTCAAAACCGGCAAGGAATGCTTCAAGGGGTTCAAAGTACTCAAGGGCACTTGTGGGCGGAACATCGCGGCCGTCAAGAAGGGCGTGCACACGGATTGACTTGATGCCCTCTTTGTTTGCCTGTGTGATCATGGCTTTAAGGTGCTCGATGTGTGAGTGGACGTTACCGTCAGAGACCAGACCGATAAAGTGCAGTGTGCTGTTTTTGGCCAGAACATTTGCTGAAAGTTTCTTCCATGTGGCGCCTTCGTACATTGCACCTGTGGCAATTGACTCTCCTACCAGTTTTGCGCCCTGGGCAAATACGCGTCCGCAGCCCATAGCATTGTGTCCGACCTCAGAGTTACCCATGTCGTCATCACTGGGAAGACCGACTGCAGTACCGTGAGCCTTGAGTTTTGTATGAGGACAGTTCGCTGTGAACCAGTCCAGGTATTTCATTTTTGATGCTTTTACTGCATCACCTTCTTCGTGTTTGCCGTAACCTACTCCGTCCATAATAACCAGGACAACAGGACCGCGGCGGCCTTTCCATGCAGGGTTTTTCTGCAGAGGATGCATTGTGTCTGCCATAGTATATCCTTTCCGCCGCAAAACACCGGCGGTATGTGTACAGTAAACGAGCGAATTCCCTACGCTCACGGAAAAATATAACGATTATTCACCAATTTCTCAAGATAGGACGTGATTTCAAGACTGATTCAAAGTAGGAATGGTGATTGAAAATGACCGCCCCGATTTTCCGCGTTTCAAAACCGGCAGTTGCAGGCGCTGCGCTGCAAACTTTACATCGCAAGAAAACCGGGGAACCAGTGACAGAAGTTTTTTCTGATCTTACTTGCTTGCCGCGATCAGTTTGAGGAACTTGCGCAGACTGAAAGCCAGAAGAACAGTAAAAAGAATCAGTACGAAAGACAGGGCATTGATCACCGGAGACACACCGAAGCGTATCATTGAGTAAACGTAGAGGGGCAGAGTGGTGGAACCCGGACCGGACACGAAGAAAGTGATGACAAAGTCCTCCAGACTCATTGTGACGCTCATTACAAAGCCGGAGATTACACCGGGCATGATTGCGGGAATGATCACCTTTGTCATTGTCTGCCGGTCATTTGCACCAAGGTCGTGGGCGGCCTCGATGATCGAGAAATCAAATTCATCAAGCCGGGCCAGAACAAGCAGGAAGACAAATGGTAAACAGAAAGTGGTGTGTGCCGCAAAGATTGTGAACAGTCCCAGACCCACTCCAAGCCTGCTGAAGAAAATCAGCATTGAGACACCGACAATCACCTCCGGCAGAATCATCGGCAGAAAACTTATGGTCTGGATGTAAGTTTTTCCGAAAAACTTGTACCAGTTTATTCCGATGGCCGCCAGAGTCCCGAGGACAGTCGCAACCAGCGCGGAGAAAAACGCAATGATCAGACTGTTGAGCAGCGATGCCCAGAGCTCCTCAGAATTGCAGAAAAGTTCCTTGTACCAGATCAGCGAGAATCCTGTGAATTCAGCACCTTTGCTTGCATTGAATGAAAAAAGGATTATGTAGAAAAGTGGAAGGAACAGAAAAAGCAGTGTCAGCACAAGAACCAGGAATGAGAAGGAACTTCTTCTGTGCTGGAAAGCCCTCCGTGCATGACGTGCAGGTTCGCTCAGCGGCTTCTTTTTGTTCAGGCGTCTTACAAGAGGGCGGAAAGGTGTGGTGTTCATCAGCGTAATTCTCCTTTTGCACTGTCGCCTTTAGCGGCAAGGTCTTTTTTTGAGGAAACCATCATCCAGATCACACCTGCGGTGCTGACAATGGTGATCACCACAGAGAACGCGGCGGCCAGCGGCCAGTTGCGGGTTTTGTTCACCTGTTCAACGATGATTGTTCCAAGCATGTAGGAGTCCTTGCTGCCCACCAGAAGCGGCACAGTGTAAGAACCGAAGATCGGGATGAAAGTAAAGATCAGTGCAGTGATTATTCCGCTCTGGATGTTGGGCAGAAGCACTTTGAAGATTGCTTCGGTTTTTGAGGCACCAAGGTCACGGGCGGCTTCAAGCAGTGAGAAGTCAAAGCGGTCAATTGATGTAAACACCGGAAGAATCGCGTAGGGCAGATACATGTACACTGACACAAGGATAACAGCCCGCTGATTGTACAGAAGTTTCGCGTAATCCTTGATCAGTCCCAGTTTCAGAAGAACCGTGTTGATGACACCGTCGTTACCGAGAATGCTCATCCATGCAAAAATGCGGATAAGGGAGTTTGTCCAGAAGGGAATGATCACTAGAAGCAGCAGGACTGTCTGGTTTCTGCTCCGTGCCATCGCATATCCGCAGGGCAGTGCGATCAGAATGGTAATAAAGGAAGAAATCACAGAAATCCAGATTGTGCGCAGAAACACGATACCATAGGACTTGTTGAACATCTGCCTGTAGGCATTTAGGGAAAATTCCCAGACCACGCCGCCGTAAGTCCCTTTCTTCAGGAAACTGTACACAAAGATGATGACCAGCGGTACAACAAAAAAGAATGTGAACCACAATCCCATGGGCCATGAATATTTGATGCCGGGAGAAAGCAGTTTTCTCGGGCCGGGTTTTGCATCCTTCGCGGATTTTTTTTCAGACGCGCCCTTCATTTGTCAATGTCCTCAACAATATAGCCGTCATTGGCACTCCAGGAAACATAAACCTGGTCTTTCCATTCAATTTCAGGTCCGTCATCCAGAAAATTGCGGTGCTGTTTGTAAACTTTGATGATTGTTCCGTTCTCAAGCCTGACCAGAAACTTTGACTGGAAGCCGGAATAGACCGGTTCCTCAACAATTCCCTTGAACACGTTGATGTCATTGCGCGTCGTGCTTGGCGGCTCGGTGGTGATGCGGATTTTCTCAGGCCGGACTGACACACACACTTTCTGCCCGGGATTGGTAAGGTCATAGTCTGTCACCAGAACCGGCTTGTCCAGTTCCGCAATCTCAAGCTTGACCATGTATTCTTCGTCTCTGTCCGCCGGTTTGTAAGGCACGCATTCTTCAACACGGGCTGTGAAAAGATTTGTCTCTCCGATGAACTGGGCAACGAATTCAGTGGAAGGACTTTCGTAGATCTCAAAAGGTGTGCCCACCTGCAGGACTTTACCCTGATTCATCACAGCGATGCGGTCAGAAACGGAAAGGGCTTCTGCCTGGTCATGGGTCACATAAATGAAGGTGATTCCGATTTTGTCATGGAGTGTGTCCAGATCAATCAGAAGATTTGAGCGTAGTTTTGCGTCCAGTGCGCTGAGCGGTTCATCAAGAAGAAGAACGCTGGGCTCATTGATCAGGGCTCGGGCAATTGCAACACGCTGTCGCTGTCCGCCTGAAAGCTGGTTTGGTTTTTTGCCCATGTGCGCATCCAGCTGGACAAGGTGCAGGTATTCCCGCACTTTCTCATCAATCAGCTGTCTGTCCATTTTTTTCAGGCGCAGGGGAAACGCAACATTCTCGTAGACGGAAAGATGGGGAAAAAGCGCGTAATTCTGGAAGACTGTGTTGGACTGGCGTTTCTCCGGAGAAAGCGGGACAACGTTTCTGTCGTCAAAAAGTACGGCTCCGTCATCGGGAAATTCAAAACCGGCGATGATGCGGAGAAGAGTGGTTTTGCCACAGCCGGAAGGACCAAGAAGCGAGAAGAACTCGCCTTTGTTGATAGAAAAACTGACGTCATCCAGTGCGGTGAATGTCCCGAATTGTTTTGACACGTTGCTTATTGTTACGGAGCTGCCTTTCAAACTGCATGCCCTCCAAAAAAATCAATATTTAACTGCACAATGTGCTAAAAATCCGTGCCTGTCAAGTGATTTTTTCTGAACTGACAGCGGTTGACACGGATCTGACTGCAATCTGTAGGGAATTGGCTGTGCCGCTCAGAACAGTGATATGGGTTTCGGGGCAGCTTTTGACAGAGTGAAAGGATTGACAACCCGTATTCCCCTGAGAAGAAGACCGTTGGGAATCCTTTCCGAATAAATCCTTGTGCACCGTGCCTGTTCCGCTGCGGCAACAATCGAGGAATCCCAGTAACGCAGACCCGATTCGCTGCTGATCAGTACCGCTTTCTCACACAGGTCGGGACTTGAGCAGACAGTCTCAATATTGCCTGTAAGAAGATGGATCATCTGCCGCACCTTTGTCCTGTCACAGCCGAACCTTGAGACACAGGCGCTGAAAAATTCATCGATCACCTGCACCGAGATCACCGGTAAAGATTCCCTGGCAATATTCTGAAGAAAAAAACGTGCCTGCTGCTTTTTCTGGGGATCGTAGAAGTCAGCGGCTGCCACCCAGATGTCCGAGTCTATGAAACATTTAACCATGGCGCACATCGCTCCTTGTCCAGGGTTCTCCCCGGGAATGCATTCCCAGTGAGTCCATGATCATAAAGACTTCGGTAAGCCATAAGTTCTCCGAATTCGCAGTTTTTTTTGATCCGGCTTCCCGTTCAATCAGTGTTCTGACCAGCGTGTTCAGCGAGATCCCCTGTTCCTCTGCGTATTCCCGTCCGATTTTAAGCAGTTCTTCGCTCATTGATAAAGTGATGTTTTTCATAAGTTCACACATATTATGTGTGGTTTTTGCAAAAAAAGTCAAAATATCTCTGCTGATTTGTTGACCATGAATCTGAAAATATGAGAACATACCCGCGTACCTGATTGAGCAGGTACAATTCAGTTTCATTTGGAGGAAACAATGAAAAAAACACTCGCTCTGGCAGCTGCTCTTCTGAGCCTTTCCCTGGTTTTTGCAGGTGGAAAAAAAGAATCATCAAAGTCTATCCTGACTGTAGGTGCAACACCCGAACCTCATGCTGCAATGCTCAACCTGATTGTTGACGATCTTGCTGCAGAAGGAATCACACTTCAAGTCACAGAATTCACTGATTACGTTATGCCCAATGACGCTGTGGAAGACGGCCAGCTTCTGGCAAACTTCTTCCAGCACATTCCCTATCTGGATTCATTCAATGCTGACAAAGGTTATCATCTTGTGAACGCAGGCGGTATCCATATCGAACCTATTGCCCTGTACTCAAAGAAATATGCTGACCTCTCTGCAATCCCCAACGGTGCCACAATCGCTGTTCCCAACGATCCTACAAACGAAGGACGCGCATTCCTTCTTCTGCAGAGCGCAGGACTCATCACTCTGAGTGCAGATGCCGGAATCACAGCAACACCTCTGGATGTTAAGAGCAATCCCAAAGGTCTGAAGTTCTCAGAGATTGAAGCAGCTTCACTTCCCCGCGTTCTTGAGGACGTGGATGCGGCTGTGATCAACGGAAACTACGCAATCCCCGCAGGACTCAGTGCTGCAAAAGACGGACTTTTCGTGGAAGGTGCTGATTCTCCTTACGTTAACGTGATCGCTGTTAAAGCAGGAAACGAGAACGATGCACGTATCGTTGCCCTGGTAAAAGCTCTTAAGAGCGAGAAAGTAAAGAAATACATTGAAGCAACATATCCTAACGGAGAAGTTGTTCTGGTTTTCTAAGTTTTACGACTTTTTGATTAAAAGCCGGTGGTATGACTGCCGGCTTTTTTTGTCGTTTTAAATCATTCATTCTGATCTATCCTGATTTTTTGACGGAATAAAAATTAATGGGAGTTTTTCATGAGAATTGAGACAGACTGTCTGCATGCAGGCTACAAACCCGAAAACGGCGGACCTCAGGCTCTGCCGATCTATCAGAGCACAACTTATCGTTTTGATTCAACAGAGCATATTGCACAGCTGTTTGATATGCCCACTGAATTCATGTATTCACGTTTTGCAAATCCTACCTGTGACGCGGTGGAGAAAAAGATTGCCGCACTGGAAGGTGGTGTGGGCGCAATGCTTACTTCAAGCGGACAGGCTGCTTCACTGATCTCCATACTGAATCTGTGCAGTGCCGGAGACAGTTTTGTCTCAACTGCCACAATTTACGGCGGAACAGTGAATCTTTTCTCTGTCACACTCAAGAAACTCGGTATTGAATGTATCTGGGTTGACGGTGAGGCTTCCGAAGAGGAGATCCAGAAAGCTTTCAAACCCAATACAAAGGCTTTCTTCTGCGAGACTCTGGCAAATCCTGCCCTGGTCGTCTGTGACATTGAGAAACTGGCCGGCATCGCCCACAGAAACCATGTGCCCCTCATCATTGACAACACTTTCGCCACTCCGATCCTGTGCCGCCCCATTGAATTCGGTGCAGACATTGTTGTGCACTCAACTTCAAAGTACATGGACGGACACGCTCTTCAGGTTGGCGGCGTAATTGTGGATTCCGGTAATTTTGACTGGGCCGAGGCAAACAGGGCGACAGGTAACTTTGCAGATTTCATTGAGCCTGATGAAAGTTATCACGGTGTAAAATATGTGGAGTCCTTCGGAAAATCAGCTTACATCATTAAGGCACGTATGCAGCTTATGCGCGACTTCGGCTGTTATCCGGCCGCAAATTCCGCTTTTCTGCTCAATCTTGGTCTTGAGACGCTGCCGGTGCGCATGAAGCAGTACTGTGAGAATGCCTACAAGGTTGCAAAGCACTTCAGCACTTCTGACAAAATCATCTCTGTGATTTATCCCGGCCTTGAAGGTGACAAATGTTATGAACGCGGTAAAAAGTATCTTAAAGACGGTACCAGCGGTGTAATCAGCATTTCAATCAAAGGCGGCCGGCCTGCAGCGGTACGTTTTATGGACGCACTGAAACTGGCCTCAAATGTTGTGCATGTTGCAGACATCCGTACCTGCGTCCTGCATCCTGCAAGTGCCACTCACCGCCAGCTTTCTGAGGAACAGCTTGTTGCTGCCGGAATTGACGGCGGTCTCATCCGCTTCAGCTGCGGTCTTGAAAACGTTGAGGACATCATTGCTGATATTGATCAGGCGCTGGCTCAGGTCTGATATCGGGCTCAGATCTGGGCCTGTCAGTTTATGACAAGATAACAGCGGCCGGCTGCAAGACCATAGTTCTCGTAGAAAAAGTCCTGCAGTTTTTCCGCTGATTCCTTAAATCCCCGGGCTTTTGTCTCACGCACGTAGCGGGCAAGCTCGGGGATCTGTTTTGTTACGGAAGCCCGTGTGGCAAGGTTTTCGGAGAAATAGTATGCCACTTCTGTGATTGCCTGCTGCATCAGGTAGGACATCATCTCGTTTTCCATGAGCATACGGTCTGAGCGGTCATAGTTCAGGCTCGGCTGGCTTGTGTAATATTCTTCCAGAAACTGCAGTGACTCAGGATCAAAGGCTGCATAAACTCTGCTCACTTCTTCACGGAGTTCCTGGCGTGTAAAGTAAATTCCGTGGAAACATTCGTGTGCCATGAGCGATACGCGGAGATAGCGGGGCGATTCCTGTGAAATGGAGATGAGTGCGCCTTCTCCCTCTTTCCATCCGTTTTCTGTTGCGATGATCACACCTCTGTCGGCAAGAAGTGCCCGGAGTTCCAGTTCCTGGGCGTTCAGCGGAAAATCTTCCTTATGGGCTAGATCAAAAAATTTTGCCAGTCCCTGTGCGCTGTAATCGTGGGCATTGTAGCCATGAAGCCCTGCCAGATCTCTGTCAGTCCAGAGTTTGCCTTTGTACCCGGCCTTTTCCGTGTAAAAGGCAAGGCGTTTCAGAAAATCATCCTGGACGTTGTAATCCGCAAAGTCAAAGATCAGGACGGAAGGAAACTGTTCCCAGGAAAAAACTTCGTAATCGCTTTTGCGCCAAAGGTCTTTTGACCAGTCAAAGATAAGGCCGGGATCAGTGTTGATCGGTTTAAGCGGCTGGCTGCTGTTCCTGTCGAAGACTGTGTCCTTCTCAACAATGTATGACACACCGGTGACCATTTCCGGATGGGCTGTGATTCCTGCTGAAAGAGCGCCGTTCTTGAGACGTGGCGCATAAAATCTGACGCTTTCCTGGCCAGGAGCCCTGCGAATTGAAATATCGTTTTCCGTTGTGGAAAGAACGACTTTGTTCTGTTCTCCGAGGGGACCGGTGTCATTCTGGTCCCGGAAGGTGATGTTCACGTACTGCAGCGCATTGCCGTAACTGTTTCTGAAAACTTCGGCCGCCTCAGAAAAATCAAAGTCGGCAAAAGGTTCCGCCGCATTGATTATTCCGCCGTTTGTGCCGAATCCGCAGACAAAGATGTCACCTGCCGTACATCCGAAAAATGATTCCTCCAGTGAGGCGCTTTCAAGAACAATGTCTGCATCGGCATGGACAAGAAATCCCTGTATTGACTTCATGGCTTCCACTGACTGAGGCAGCAGTACCGAAACTGAGACTTTCCGCCCTGTGTCTGCGCTCAGTCCGGTGACTTTTGCAGTGTGGCGCGGTGAAAGCTGGCTTATGAGTTTGCCGCCGGAAAAATCCTGGTCGTAAAGAAAGGCGACTGTAATCGTACTGTAAGGATTTCTGTTCTGTCTGGAAAGCCTGTCCTCCGGAAAAGACATGACAAGTTTAAGGGAAACTGGCTCCTGTGTTTTTGCAGGCTTTTTCTGGAACTGGTAGAACATGTACTGCGAGATGTTCTGGTCAATGCGCTGGGCTTTTGCGTTTTTGTTCAGCGGAATCAGCTGTTCCTGTGTTCCCGATGCGGAGTTTGAAAGTGCGAGCATTTTTTTGCTGCAGGATGAAAAAACAAAAATCAGGGAAAAACAGATCAAAAGTAGGGTTGTGCGGAAAAAATGTGAATTCATCAGTGTGTCTCTTTCACCCGATTATAGTTAACAGCGAGTAATGTTTAAAGAGCATTTTCATCCCCAGTGACTGAAAAAAAAAGCGGGAAAATCCCCACACGGACAGTAAACAATTATGTTATAAAAATACGGGAAGGAAGGCAGCGACTGACAAAAACACTCGCAGGCTGGAACAATAGTTTCCTTGCCGGTCTGCGTGTGTAGCGACGTTAGCTAGCGGTTTTGGCAGTTGCTACCTGACTGCAGTATTTTTATCAGCAAAAGCCAGATTCTGTCCGTGAGGGGATAATCTCGAAAAAAAACGGGCCGCAATTCAGTCAGTCACCTGCGGCCCGCCTTTCAGAATCATTCACACAGTTTTTTATGGAAGAAATCCTGATAGAATTCCATAATTCCCTTTTCAGAGCGGGTCTCAACTTCGGGCTTTGTTTTGAAGATCATTACGTCCGGAGCTTCTCTGTCATAGGCATTCCACTGCGGCAGAGCAGAACCGTCACTGTCCTTTCCGTTGGGATCCAGGTTTTTGATGAAGTTGCACAGATAATTGCACATGCACCGTGCAAGATCGTAATCCTGTCCCTTGAAAGGACGCCAGCATTTTGCCAGTGTCTCAAAGAAGAACCACAGATCCGATGAGTGGAATGCACCGGGATTGTCTCCGCCGGGCATAAATGCACTGAACTCGTAGAGCCAGTCAGGTGATTTGTAGCCGTTTTCCTTGAGCAGGTGATTCAGGAAAATGTTTCCCACTTCTACAGGACTGAAGTATCCGTCCTTTGTGAGAGACATGAATTCCTCTGCTCTGTCTCCGAAGATTTTCTCAGCGTTTGCCTTGAATTCCTCAGGAGTGTCTCCGGGAGTTTTTTCACAGAACTCAATGTCTGTCCATCCGTGGAGAATCGGCACATCGATGAAAGTCTTTTCTTTGACTGCCTGTTCCATTTTTACACGGCTGAAGTCGTTTCCGTAAAGTCCGTACCACATTTTATGGAAAGAATCGTTACCGTCACGGATCTGTTCCCATGAAAGTTTTTTCGCTTCCTCAATGGTTTTTACGCCAAGGTGTTCCAGGAACTCCGCGCTCTGTGCGGCGGCCTCCGCTTCCGAAAAGTTGAAGTAATCTTTGTAAGGATTGATGAAGTATCCGCTTTCGATGACTGCGCCTTTTATGTACTTTCTGTTCTCCGGATAATTAAGCTGTGAGATGACACTGCCGCCGCCTGCAGACTGACCGCCGATCACGATGTGGTCCGGGTTGCCGCCGAATGCAGCGATGTTCTCGTAGACCCATCTGAGTGCAAACTGCTGGTCACGGTTACCGATGTTTCTTTCCACACCGTCTCCGGCAAAAAAGCCGAACACGTTCAGGCGGTAGTTTATGGTGACAACAACGATTCCGCGGCGGGCAATGCGCTCTCCGTCAAACTCCATCTCTGCGGAATTTCCCCACTGCAGACCGCCGCCATAGATCCAGAAGTATACGGGAAGCCGTTCCTCGCTTGTCTGGGCAGGTGTCCAGATGTTCAGGGTAAGGCAGTCTTCGTCCATGGGAATGGTTTTGTCCACATTCCATTCAAGGTCATAAATGTTGGTGATTCCGGGCTGAGGTTTTGTCTGCGGCGGAATCGGTGAAAAAGTGTAACAGTCACGAACACCGTCCCAGCCTGGATGAGGCTGCGGCGGCTGCCAGCGCAGGTCACCGGTTGGCGGTGCTGCATAAGGAATACCTTTGTAAGAAATAATCCTGGGGTCAGCGGCTGCGATTCCGCGTACAAACCCCTGTGAAATTTTAGTTGTCTTGATCATGGAAAAATGGTAAGCGGGCTTATGTGAAAATGAAATAGTAATTTTCCATGAAAAAAAACAAAAAAACGGAAGGAACCCTACACGGGCAGCAAACAAGTTTTTGGGAATACGGAAAGGAAGGCTGCGGCTGACAAAAACACTCGCAGGACGGAACAATAGTTTCCTTGCCGTCCTGCGCGTTTAGCGACGCTAGCTAGCGGTTTTGGCAGTCGCAGACTGAATGACAATGCTTCAAAAGAAAGGTTTATTTTGCTTTTTTTGCAGCAAGAGCTTTGTCTGAGGGACGTACCAGAATGATGCTGAGCAGGAGTGCAACCACATAAAGGGCGCATGTTACATAAAGAACAGTCTGGTAACCGGTGGGGTTAACCTGCACACCGTGGACTTCTGTCCATTCACCGAAGTGGTTTACAATCCAGTTTGCCATCTGGTTTCCGGAAAGACCTGCAAAGGCCCATGCAGAAAGTGTGATTCCGTGGATAGCGGAAATTGATCCCATTCCGTAATGGTCACTGAGAAGTGTAGGAACGTTGGAGAATCCACCGCCGTATCCTGCGTTGACCATGAAGATCAGGGCAAGAACGATCACGCAGAGAAGAACGTTTCCGTCACCGTTTTTGATACCGCTTGTTGCAATTGTAATGACTGTAAGGACAATTGAGATGATGAAGATCATCTTGTAGATTGTGTTGCGGTCCTTCATTTTGTCAGCCCAGGCAGAGAATCCCAGACGTCCGCCGGCGTTGAACACTGCGGAGATTGTTGAGATAAGACCTACAGATGCTGCAAGACCGATACATTTTACGATCATTTTCTCCTGGGAGATGATTGCAAGACCACAGGTGATGTTGATATAGAACATGAGCCAGATACCGATGTAGTTTCCGATCGGTTTTGTCTTGAGTGTCTCGATGATTCCGGGTTTTTTCTCGCCTTTTGCAGGTTCGTGCCAGTCGGCAGGTTTTGCAAGAAGCAGGTGACCCAGGAACATCATCACGAAGTAGACACATGCAAGAATCAGGAACATTTTATAGATTCCTGTCTCGCCCATGCCTGAAAGCATGTTCTGCATGATGGGAGAAGCAATGGCTTTTGCGGCACCGAATCCGGCTACTGCAAGACCTGTTGCAAGACCTTTTTTGTCACTGAACCACAGCATGAGGGTTTTTACCGGTGAAAGATAACCTGTTCCAAGACCGACACCCATGATGAAGCCGTAGCTGATATAAATTCCGATCAGAGCCAGTACAGAACCTTTGTGGGCTCCACCGTACCAGATGAAAAGACCTGTAAGAGCCATACCTGCTGCAAAACAGATTGAAGCGATCAGAGATGACTTGTGAATGTCTTTTTCTACGATGTTACCAAGGAATGCGGCTGACATACCCAAGAAAAAGATTGCGAATGAAAATGCCCATTCTACAGCGCCTTTAGAAAAGCCGATGTAGTTTGCAATTTCCGTTGAAAAAATAGACCAGCAGTAAACTGTACCGATACTGCAGTGCAGAAGAAGAGCGGGAATCGCTGCACGAATCCATTTGTTGGTTCTCCATCCGCCAGTTTTTGTGTTTTCCATGAAGGAACTCCTGAATTTATACGTGTCCTTCCATAATAAACAAAATTAAGGATTGTGTCAAAAATGGCAGATAATCCTGAGGTCACCGGGGTTTTATCAGACTGCCTTGCTGACTTCCCTGATATAACTGCGGCAGAGAAAAATCATTATTACAAAAGTAATGAGGATTGAGAGAGGCTGTGCTTCCTGGATGCCGGAAAGTCCGCGGAACTGCGCCATGACCAGAAGGGTAGGAATGAACACGATTCCGCTCCGAAGACTTGAACCGAGACTTGCAAAGAATTTTCTGCCTATGCTCTGGAATCCCATCTCTACCATCATGGCAGTTGGGACAAAGACCTGTGCCACGCACTGAAGGCGCAGAGCCCGCACTGCAATCTGCAGGACCGCCGGGTCATCACGGAGAAGCTTCACGAAAAAATCGGCAAAGACAAAAAGCGGCACAGCCATTGCGAGAACAGCTCCAATGGCGCCTGTCATCGCACTCCAGAAGGCTTTGATGACACGGTCCGGTCTGCGTGCGCCGTAATTGAAGGCACTGATGGGCTGGAATCCCTGTCCTATGCCGATTGCCACAGACATGGGGAAGAAGCTGACACGGGAAACAATGCTCATTGCGGAGACCGCGGCATCACCGTAAAGGCTTGCAGACCGGTTCAGAAGCATTGTCGCGATGGTGTTGAGCCCCTGACGGAGAAGACTGGGAAAACCGGTGGAGGCAATTTCCCAGAAAGTCGCGAAATCCCGGGCAATGTAGCGGAAACTGATTTTTACCTGAGTTTTGCCGCGGATGTACATGCTGAGAAGCAGACAGAAACTGACGAACTGTGAGACGGCTGTTGCGATTCCTGCGCCACGTACTCCCAGCCTGAAGACAAAGATAAGGAGTGCGTCACCTGCAATGTTTAGCACGGCGCCGCTCATGAGGGCAACGGTTCCCAGTCTGGCCTTGCCTTCATAACGCAGAAGATTGTTCATTGTGTAGCTGGATGTGAAGAAGGGCGCGGAAATCAGGATGAAGAAAATGTACTGCTTTGCAAAAGGCGCGATTGTCTCCGTGCTTCCAAGGAGAAAAACAAGTGGAGTGAAGAATAAGAAGCTTATGACGGCGATGACCAGTCCCAGACAGAAGGAGAAGAAAAATCCTGTGGAACAGTATTTCCGGGCTTCTTCCTGATTTTTCTGGCCGAGTTTGCGACTCATTATGCTGCCCGCACCCTGTCCGCACATGAAGGCAACAGCCTGCAGTATTGCCATGAAACCGAACACGATTCCCGTGGCGCCGCTTTCGCTGGTTCCCAGTGTCCCCACAAAAGCCGTGTCCGCAATGTTGTAGAGATTGGTCACCGTCATGGTGATGATGGTAGGAACCGAAAGAGATAATAAAAGTCCGCCCACTGGGGCTTCCGTCATTCTTTTATACTGACTGTCTGGAGTGTTCTTCTTCATGAAGTCATTGTATCATTTTCAGTAATTGATGTCTTTTACGTAGAGAAAAACTTCCAGATTGTCCTTGGTGAATGATTTTGTGGGAATCATCTCCATAAGCACATGCCGGAAGTCGTCTCCTATGGCACGGCGGTAATGCAGTGCGTAGGAACGGTTTTCCTCTGCAAAAAAGTTTCTGAGAAAATCGAGACTGGTCCTTTGGATGTAATGATCCATGTCTTCAGGATGAACCTGCCCGGAGATCGCAAAAGAATAGAGCCACTGGGAGATGCTTTCCGTGTGATAACCTTTGTGCTCCGAAAGTTCGGTGCTGTTCGTCTTGATGATGTCAAAAGAATCGTCCGTAAGATTGACACGGAGAATCTTTATGTAGGAATCGCAGATTATCTCAAAGGCTCCACGGTTTTTGCGGCGGTCCACACCTTTAGTCCTGTAGAAAAGCTCCTTGTTCTCGTACATGCGCTGATCCGCTTTGCGCACGACAAGCCCTATGTCGCCGTCACATTCTGCAACTGTGGCAAATCCGACTGCAAGTGAAAGGTGCTCTACAAGCAGGCCGTGCCATTTCTGGGTTGCGATGTCCAGTAAATCCCTGAGTCCCTCAATCTCATGGTCGGCGATCTTAAGGATGGCGGCAAACTCATCTCCTCCCGTGCGGTAAACCTTTCCGTAGGCACCAAGGGCAAGAGTGATGCATTCTGCCGCACCTTTGATCAGTTCGTCTCCCGCGGAGTGACCTATCTCATCGTTTGTGGATTTCAGGCTGTTCACATCAAGAGCTGCAAACACGTAGTTCCGGGCATCACTGCTTTCCTCAAGTTCCCTCAGATCGTTCTCGTAGGCACGTCGGTTCCAGAGCCCGGTAAGTTCATCGGTAATGGAATAATTCAGAAGTTTCTGTTCTTTGACTTTCTCATCCTCGATGATCTGTGTGACAAAAAGAACTTTTGTAAGCTTTCCTGAATTGTCACGCTCGTAATCAACAAAACTGGCTTTTGCCCAGCCGGCGATGATTCCGTTGAATTCCTCGGAAATCATGTGTCTGTTCTGCATCCGTTCAGGCAGTGTCGAAAAATCCGTGAATTCAAGCATGACGTCAAGAAATTCCCTGCGGCAGACCGCCTTCATTGCTGAGTGGATTGTGGTCTGGTTGCCGGTTTTCCTGTGCTGTTCATAAATCTCGTGGATCACTTCCTGTGAAGAAAATTCCTGGCTTACGTCTTTCTCAAGGTCAAAAAGATGGACGGTAAAGTAAGTGGCAGCCAGAGTCTTTATGATTTTTTCCCGCTCCAAGGCAAGCCGCTTCTGGGAATCAATCTCCTGGGCTGTCAGAACGTACTGGGAAGGCCGTCCGTCCCGCTGTCTGTTGATCACGATAAACTGAGCCCTGAACCAGCCTATGCTGCGGCTTATCAGTTCGCAGTCAATGAAATCTTTTTTTGCAAGGCGTTTGGACAGTGTGTTCAGATTGCAGAATCTGAGGGCTTCATCAAGTTTCTCCTCTACAATCATCGTTTCAACCAGATGTTTCAGCCTGGTCCAGAAACCTTTCCTCTCATCCAGGATTTCCCTCACGCGCCGGTCATTGTCCAGCTGGACCAGAGTTTTATTCTCCGCATCAATCAGGAACATGGATCTGTAGATTTTCGAGATACCGAGAAGTGTCCTGTTGAACTGACCTTCAAGTTCGCCGGACACAGCCTCGACGTAGTTGATCAGTTTTGGGGCAAGACTTGTGGCATCGTGCTTAAGTTCCTGAACGTCATTAAGGGGATGCTGCAGAGTGCGGGCTTCACCTTCGCGGATAAGACAGCTGACAATGGTTGCGTTCATGTAATGCAGGTAATTGCCGATGCGGAGAATCTCGCCTCTTGTGTAACAGCCGTTTGTCGGTGCCAGACGCTCAAACATTTCTGTTTCCTGGCTGACTTTCTCATCACCCCAGAAATTTCTTCTGACAGCGCAGGAGAAACAGCGGATTCCCTGTGGAGTAAAAGAGGCAGCTTCTTTGATCCTGCTGCGGACATGATTCAGAATTGTGGTTTTGTCACCGTAGGAAAGCCGGATTTTCATGCCGTTCTCCACTTTGCTGACAAGTCTGATGTCCTGGCCGTTGGGGGTCGGAAAAGGAATTCTGATTGATTCCACACCGTTTCTTTCTATTAATAAGGGAAAAATCGTGGCATTTGTCATGAAATCAGAATCTTCCTCAACATTCAGATAGTTCCTGTAGATGTTGATTGCCGGATGATCGTCTATTTTGCGGATAAGTGTGTCTTCGCAGTCAGTGACGGTGAAACTTTTGCCCAGTCCTTCCCAGCCCAGGATATAGGAACTCTGGCAGTGCAAGTCCGGGCCGCCCATTGCCGCGGCGATTATTGAAGTGGAAGAGAAGCCGTGATTTTTGCAGAAAATGCATGTCTCGGGATTCTGTGCATTAAGAGGATCGATTGCAACGCCTCCGAAAATCTGCAGGTCACTTCTGAGATTTGCAACAGGTCTGTCCACACCCAGCTTTTCTGCGCCTGAACAGGAGGCAGAAAGCTCCACGGCTTTTATCCATTTATTCCTGTTGCAGTAAGCCCAGAGCTCTGCAAGATCTGCAAAGTCCGCGTCAGGACTGGAGCCGTCTATGAGGAAAAACTGGATTTTTGTGTCCGCTGATTCAAAGACAGAAGCGGTTACGACGGTTCTGCCCCGGGAAAAAGTGCCGCTTCGAATATTGCCGTATGTCTGCATTCCGTACCAATAGGCATCAGGTAATGCTTCATCTATTCTGTCCGTAATCTGCTGCAGTTCTCCGGGGTCCGTAAGTTGAGTAAAAATCTGGAAAGAAACAGAAGAATGGGAATTGTTTTCGCAAAAGTTTTTGATCTGCTCAAGTTCCTGACACAGGGTGCCGGGTTCCTGAACTTCAAACTGGAACTGTTTCAATTTTGTCCCTCTCTTATGATTACGCAAAGTATAGCATTCAATTTCGGGCAGTGCAAAAAAAGTCTGATTTTTGATGAAAATCGGGAATGATTGTGTAAAAAATGTCTGAAATTGTTAATTTTATGCTAGCGGTTGGAAATGTTTTGCGCGTGTGACAAAGCGAGTATGTCATCCTGAGCACTAAAAAACGAAGTTTTTTTTTTTTTCGAAGGATCTGTACAAAGCATTATGAACGTTTCTGAAGATGTTTCGACTCCGCTCAACATGACAGTGTGGGGGGCGCTCACTGCGTCCGTTTTGCTCAACATGCCAGTGGAGTGGTTGAAGTTCTGCAGCGCCTGTTGCTATACTTCGCCCATGAAACTGGTGCTGATTCCACACAAAGATACGGTCTCACTTCTGGAGCGGGCTGGCCTTGCAGCAGGGCTTCTGCTTCAGCCGCTGTTCTGCACTCTTGCTGACTTGGGGGACTTTTCCTGCGGACCTGAGGGCGCAGAAGCCGATGCCCATTCACTTCACAGGCTGCTTGATGAACTGAAGGAAGCCCTTCGCGGAACTGACACCGCAATAAGCATAAGCAGACCGGAGCCTGAAGACAGTGGCAAGAGTTCGGGAACTGTTGCAGTGTGCAAAGTGGATTTCGGTTTTGCCGGGAAGATCAGCAGTGTCCTTGCTGATTCTGCCTATGAGACTGCGGAAGTCTGTGCAGTGCCGGAAATACCCATTGCCCTGTTCTGCAGTGCCCTGCCCGGGGATGACAAAGTTTTTCCTCTTGTGTCAAAGGTTTTCCGGCTTGGCCTGATGGAAGAAACCGGCACCGGCTGGCGCCTTCTTGATTCCGTGTGGATCAAGCCTTCTCAGTACGCAAAGTCTCCGAAAGCATTTTAAGACCTTCAACCATTGCCTCGTGCTCGTGGGGGGCAATGCGTGCGTAAAGCGTGTCCGGTGTGTCGCCGGGCATGACTGGAACCGCTTTCTGCACAAGGATTTTTCCTGTGTCGCATCCGGCGTCCACAAGATGGACAGTGCATCCGCTTTCCTTTTCGCCGGCAGCAAGAACCGCCTCATGAACATGGTGGCCCCACATGCCGACGCCGCCGAACTTTGGCAGCAGAGCCGGGTGCAGGTTGATGATCCTGTTTGAATATTCAGTGATGATGTTGCCTGAAAGCACTGTCAGAAATCCTGCAAGAACAATGGCTTCAATTCCGTTCTGGCGGCAGAGCTCAAGAACTCGGTCAGAGACTGCCAGCCGTTTTTCTTCCATTGAGGCAGCTTTTGCTCTGTCTGCACCCATGACTGCATAAGGGCTTGCGGTTACGGCAGGAATGCCTGCCTTTGCGGCGCGTTCCAGTGCGAATGCGTCTTTTGAACTGGAAATCACAAGACTGATTGTATACGGACAGGGCTTCTGACTCTGTTCCTCATCAATAAGGGCCTGAAGGTTTGTACCTCCGCCTGAAACTAGGACTGCTGTTTTTACTGGATTCATGAAAATCAGTCTATCAGAAAAGTCCGCCTGTTGGAACAGTGACCTTCAGGTTGAAGCTTGATGCTCAGTGTAAAATATTCAGACTGTCAGTGGGTTTTTCATTGTTCCTTTTGATTATTTGACATAAAATAAACATTACGACAATCCGTTTTTTTTGATTTTCTTCTGTTGCTCTGCATGATACGGTTGTTGTCTCATTGGAGGAGATATGGAAAAACAAAAGAAAGGCAAGTCCAGACTGACACCTCTGGTTTATATCACTCTGTTTCTTGTTTATCTGAGCCCGATTCTTGTGTTTCAGCTTTTGGCGATGCTGGCTGGAATCTGTACTTATCAGGAATATAACATTGTCGCAAGAAATCCCATAAGTGTTATATTTTTTGTTGTCATGTTCGCTGCCGCGATTCTTTCCTGCCTGTCAATCAGAAGACTGATCAATTCCTATTATGAAGGGAAAATTGATTCCCACAAGGTTGGAACAACCCTGAACAGACTTGCGAAACTGAATATTGTGGCACCGGTTTCTTCCGGTGTTGTACAGGGAGCGATCACCTGCGGACTCCTCTCATCAGGACAGGCCTCGTTTGCTTCCTTCCAGGGCGAGTCTCCCTTTGCTTCTGTCATGTTCTTCTCTGTGGCTGTTGTATTCAACTTTGCGCTTCTTTTCTATGTGATCAACATCCGCCTGTTTGAGACCAAGATCAATGACATTCCTTTCAAGAAAGATGAACTGACAATGACTGTCACGGAACGCAACTTCCTGACTGTTCTCTTTGCCCTTCTTGGTGTTCTCGGTTATCTGCTTGCAATTACAATGGTTCCCCAGAATCTTGAGCAGGGTGTTAGAAGCCTTTCACGGAAGATTCTTCCATACGCAGGTTATTCAATGTTTTATTTTGCGGTGATTGAATACTGTCTGGTTGCTGACGTGAAAAACTGTGTAGTCTCCATTGGAAAAATCGCTTCTGCACTGGTTCTCAAGGATTATTCAGTTGCAGATGAGAAAGCAAACAACAGAAGTGAGCTTGGCGTAATCATTCAGGACATGAACAGCATGAGGGCAACAACGGCTGCTCTGCTTTCAGATATTGATCTGTCTACAAAAGCAACTTCTGATCAGTCCGACGACCTTGTTGAGAACATGGCCGTGACAAAGAGCAATGTGGTAAGCATCACAGACTCCATCACAAGCATCAAGGGCAGAATGGAAGACCAGGTGAACGGTGTTGAGGAATCAAACGCTTCAAGCGAAAGAATCATGATGAACATCAACCAGCTGAACAATGCGATTGCAGACCAGGCAAGCGGTGTTACTCAGTCTACGGCTGCTGTTGAGGAAATGGTTGCAAACATCCGCAGTGTCACGGAAATTCTTGCCAAGAACAGTGCTGCTGTAAAAAATCTTGCAGATGCTGCCGAACAGGGTAAGAATCAGGTTTCTGCCGCCGTTGAGACAGCAGAATCCGTCCACAGAGAATCAGAAGGAATTCTTGAGGCTGCCTCAATCATCCAGAACATCTCAAGCCAGACAAACCTTCTTGCGATGAACGCGGCCATTGAGTCTGCACATGCGGGAGAAAGCGGAAAAGGTTTTGCTGTTGTTGCTGATGAGATCCGTAAACTTGCGGAACAGTCCGGAGTCCAGAGTAAGGCCATCGGTTCAAATCTTACAAATCTTTCTGCATCCATCAGCCGCATAAGCAGCGACATCCGTCAGGTTCAGAATGCTTTTGAGAACATTTATGCCCTTTCACAGACTGTAAAACAGCAGGAAGACATCATCTCAAATGCGATGGAAGAACAGACAGCAGGTAATCAGCAGGTTCTTGAGGCAATGCACTCAATCAACAATTCTACAGTGCAGGTTCAGAGCGGTTCTGCAGAAATGATGGAAGGCGGTTCCAGAATCGTGAGGGAGATGCAGAATCTTAAGATGATTTCTGAAGAACTGAACAGCAACATGAATCAGATTGAAAGCTATTCAATGCAGATTTCTGATGCAATCACGCTGACCACTGAATCCACAAACAATACAAAGAAAAGTCTTGAGAAAGTGATTGAGGGTATTTCGGAATTCAAACTGAAATAACTGTCACTTACGAAGACAGGATGAACGGCCGTCCGGGGATGAGTTGAAGTGAACTTCAGCATTCCGGGGCGGCTTTTTTTTACACAATCTTAACAGTTTCTTACATATAAATTAACACGGCTCCTGTAATTTGTTCTTGCGTTGCATCCACAAAACTTGGATTCTCGCCATCCATGGCTCGCCGCTGACGCGGGGTCTATTAAGGAGTTTCTATGAAAATCAGTTTTAAGAAAACTGTTGCAGCAGCTGTTCTGATCGGTGCTGCACTGTCGGTTTTTGCTTCAGGAAAATTTGAAAGCAGAAAGTCAATCTCAGTCTTGAGTCGTGAAGACGGAAGCGGAACCCGCGGTGCGTTCATTGAACTTTTCGGAGTTGAACAGAAAGATGCCAGCGGAAAAAAAGTTGATTACACAACAGACGAAGCCGCGATCACAAACTCAACATCAGTAATGCTCACAAGTGTTGCGGGAGACACCTACGCAATCGGTTATGTCTCGCTGGGTTCACTGAACGATTCTGTAAAGGCACTGAAAATTGAAGGTGTCCAGGCAACTGTGGCAAACATCAAGAACGGAAGCTATAAGATAAGCCGTCCTTTCAACATTGCAGTCCGCGAGACTCTTTCTGCCGCCGCAGAGGATTTTGTGAACTTCATCATGAGCGGACAGGGACAGAAAATTGTTGAAGCAAACAAATACATTGCCGTTGAATCCGCAGCCTATGAATCAAGCAAGGCATCGGGAAAAGTGGTTGTTGCCGGATCAAGTTCAGTGTCTCCCGTCATGGAGAAACTGATTGAAGCATACAGAGGCGTTAATCCCAACGCAAGTGTGGAACTTCAGACAAGCGATTCCACAACCGGTGTTACGAATGCGGCGGAAGGAACCTGCGACATCGGAATGGCAAGCCGTGCCCTTAAGGAAACTGAGAAAGCAAAGGGACTTAAAGAGATCACAATCGCCATCGACGGAATTGCTGTTATTGTGAACAAAGAGAACAGTCTTGAAAATGCCGGAATCGAGACGGTTCGCGACATCTACATGGGCAAGATCCAGAAGTGGAACGAGGTTAAATAAGGACTGAGTGCGCGGGGTTCATTCCCCGCGGTGCCCTTTGGACAGTTTATGCAAACAAAAGAATCTGTTTTTAAAATCATTTTCCTCCTCTGTGCTGCCTTTTCGATTCTGGCAGTACTTTTAATCTGTCTGTTCCTTTTTGCAAACGGAATACCGGCAATCCACAGAATCGGAATCATTGATTTTCTTTTCGGCCAGAAATGGAAGCCGGGAAATGATCTTTACGGTATTTTCCCCATGATTGTGGGAAGTCTTTATGTGACTGCCGGTGCGATTATTTTCGGAGTTCCTGTGGGTCTTATGACAGCAGTTTTTCTTTCAAAATTCTGCCCTGCAAAACTTCACGGGATTCTGAAAAGCGGAATTGATCTGCTTGCCGGCATTCCCAGTGTTGTCTACGGTTTTTTCGGGCTTATGGTGATTGTGCCCTTTGTGAGGAATGTGTTCGGTGGAAACGGCAGTTCCGTTCTTACAGCGTCTCTGCTGCTTGGAATGATGATTCTGCCAACAATCATCTCAGTTTCGGAAAGCAGTCTGAATGCGGTTCCATCTTCTTATTACGAAGGTGCAAGAGCTTTAGGTGCGACTCACGAGGCATCGGTGTTCACGGTGATGCTGCCGGCAGCCCAGTCCGGAATTCTTGCAGGTGTTATTCTTGGAATCGGGCGGGCGATCGGTGAGACAATGGCTGTGATCATGGTTGCCGGAAATCAGGCGAGGATTCCGGATTCGCTTCTAAAGGGCGTGCGTACTCTTACGGCAAATATTGTGATTGAGATGGGATATGCAACGGATCTTCACCGGGAAGCGTTGATCGCGACCGGAGTTGTGCTTTTTGTGTTTATATTGCTGATCAATCTGAGTTTTAATTTAGTGAAGAACAGAGGACGTGTATGAGCGGAAGAGAGGAGCAGGCGTTGCGGGCGGCGATTGAGCCCGCTGGAAGGGGTGGCGGAAGACGGCTTGCCGGCTGGAGACAGGGGAAGACTTTCCCCTCCGTATTTTTTCGGTGCCTTGTGTCTTTCTGTGCGGTTCTGACTCTGGGTGTCCTGGTGTTCATGCTGGTTTACATTCTGGTCAAGGGCATTCCCTTTCTGCGGCTTTCGCTTTTTGAATGGAAATACACATCGGATAACTGTTCCGTGGTGCCGGCTCTTGTGAACACTCTGGCGATGACGCTGATGGCTCTGCTGATTGCCTGCCCTTTGGGGATCGGTTCCGCGGTGTATCTTGTGGAATACGCAAAGAAAGGTAACCCTTTTGTGAAACTTGTGCGGCTTACTGCAGAAACTTTGACGGGGATTCCTTCAATTGTGTACGGGCTTTTCGGAATGCTCCTGTTTGTGGGGACTTTGCGCTGGGGATTCTCGCTCATTGCCGGAAGCTGTACGGTGGCCATCATGATTCTGCCTGTGATAATGCGGACTACAGAAGAGGCTCTGCTTTCTGTGCCGGACTCTTTCCGTGAAGGAAGTTTCGGTCTGGGCGCGGGAAAACTGCGGACTGTGTTCCGGATTGTACTGCCAAGCGCTCTGCCCGGCATTCTTAGCGGGATTATTCTTTCCATCGGGCGGATTGTGGGTGAGACTGCGGCGCTTATTTACACGGCGGGAACGGTGGCTCAGATTCCCGGTGATGTTTTCGGGTCGGGACGGACTCTTGCAATCCATATGTATGTGCTGAGTTCCGAAGGGCTTCATACGGGGCAGGCATTTGCCACTGCTGTTGTGCTTCTTGCAATGGTTGTGGTTGTGAACGGGCTTGCAGGACTGGTGGCCCGTAAAATAAAGAAGTAGTTAAGGCCTGATTTTACAAAGGTTTAACAGGTTTTTCCTGTAATCTTAACATTTGGCCGTTAAAATCCAGCCATGAACAAAATTGAGATTAAAGACCTTGATTTATATTACGGGGAGTTTCATGCCCTCAAAAATATAAATCTTGATATTCCCGAAAATCAGATTACGGCATTCATCGGGCCAAGCGGATGCGGAAAATCCACTCTGCTGAAAAGCCTTAACCGCATGAATGATATGGTGGAAGGCTGCAGAATCAACGGAAAGATTTTTCTGGACGGCAGGGACATTTTTGACCGGCGTATGGATGTGAATCTGCTGCGGAAAAAGGTGGGGATGGTTTTTCAGAAGCCGAATCCTTTTCCGATGAGCGTTTACGACAATATTGCATACGGCCCGCGGACTCACGGGATCAGGAAGCGGAGTGAACTGGATGAGATTGTGGAAAGATCTCTGAGAAATGCGGCCATCTGGGACGAACTTAAGGACAATCTTAAAAAATCAGCTCTGGCCTTAAGTGGCGGTCAGCAGCAGAGGCTCTGCATTGCGCGGGCTCTGGCGGTTTCTCCCGATGTGCTTCTGATGGATGAGCCCACTTCCGCACTGGATCCGATTTCCACCTCAAAGATTGAGGACTGTGTCATGCAGCTTAAGGAAATGTACACCATTGTGATTGTTACCCACAACATGCAGCAGGCGGTCAGGATAAGTGACAGAACGGTTTTCTTTCTGCTGGGCGAGATAATTGAGGCGGGGGAAACAGATCAGATTTTTTCAATGCCGAAAAATCAGAAAACTGAGGATTACATTACGGGAAGATTTGGTTGATATGCGTGAGAAATACGAAGAAGAACTGCGGCATCTGAATACGGCGATCATCACCATGGGAAAAATGATTGAGGTTGCGATTGAAAGTTCCATTCTGGCTCTGATGGCTCATGATGTGGAATCTGCAGATGCGGTAATAAAGGCGGACGATGCGGTTGATGAGAAAGAGAAAGAGATTGAGCAGCTCTGCATCAAGCTTCTGCTGCAGCAGCAGCCCATGGCGGCGGATTTAAGGTTTATCACTGCGGCTTTGAAAATGGTTACCGACATGGAACGGATAGGGGATCATGCAGGTGATGTGGCCGATCTTCTGAAACAGATGTGCAGAAGCAACGCCACCGCAGAGGATGTGCTTGGAAAGGATATCAACTCCCGGCTGAACGAGATGGGCACTGAGATTCAGAAAATGCTTGGAAAAAGTATTGAGGCCTACATAAACCGCGATATTGTTCTGGCGGAAAAAGTGATTGCAAGTGATGATGTTGTGGACAGTCTTTATCACAGAATGAAAAGCGAGCTTGTGTGGCAGATCCAGCATAAGCAGGATTATGCTGAGCAGATTGCAGATTATCTGCTGATTGCGAAATATTTTGAACGGATTGGGGACCATGCCACAAACATTGCTGAATGGGTGATTTTTGCAATGACAGGGGATCTGAAGTGATCGGGAAGAAAAATGGGATTGCTGTTGCTGTCTGTTTTCTTGTTACCGGGATTCTGCTGCTTCTGCCCACAGGTTTTGAGGGCGCACTGCAGTTCAGGGACGCGGAAAAGTGCAGAGTGCTTGTTGAGGAAGCTGATAATTCAAGGCTGATTGATATCGGTCTGATAAAAAGCGGTCAGCAGGTCTGCACTGTGAGAATTCTTTCCGGAAAGTTCAAGGGGCAGCGGGCAGAAGGGTGGAACATGCTGGGCGGTTCACTGGCTCAGGACAAACTTTTCAGGCCAGGTGACAGAGTGCAGGCTGTGATTCATTACGGGACCGGTGAGCAGGGCACTGAATTCTATTCCGTGAATCTGATTGATTATTACAGACTGAACTGGGAACTGATTCTTGCGGTTGCTTTCGGAATTTTTCTGATTGGATTTGCGGGAATGACAGGGCTCCGTTCAGTTTTTTCGTTTATAATCACGATTCTTGTTCTGTGGAAAATTCTTGTTCCTCTGTATCTAAAAGGTGTGAATCCGATTCTGACCGGCATTCTGGTTGTAGGCATAATGACTTTTGTGATTCTTGCTCTTGTCTACGGTTTTGACAGACGGCTTGTGTCTTCGTTCTCAGGTTCAATGCTTGGCATTCTTTCCGCAGCGCTTCTTTCCTTTGTGTTTACAAAGGGCTTTCATATTCACGGTGCGGTGATGTCAAACTCTGAGGCACTTCTGTATTCCGGGTTTCAGGATCTGAATCTGACACAGATTTTCATGGCTTCGGTTTTTATCGGTGCAAGCGGTTCTGTAATGGATCTGAGTGTGGATATTACCAGTGCTGTCAACGAAGTTGTAAGGACAGCGGCGGAAAAGGGAATCTGTTTACGGAGGCAGGAGGCAGTCCGGTCAGGGCTTGCTGTTGCGCGGGCCGCCATGGGGACAATGACCACAACACTCCTGCTTGCCTATTCAGGAACATGCATTGCTCTTCTGATGACTTTTATGGCACAGGGAACACCGGTTTATAACATTCTGAACAATAACATAGTTTCTGCGGAAATCATCAACACAATTGCGGGAAGTTTCGGCCTTGCCATGACCGCACCCTTTACAGCAGTAATCGCGGGGACTGTGCTGACGGAAAGCGGGAAGAAAAAGAGACAGACATTGACTGTCTCACATTTTACAAAGCCTTAACCTCTTCTTAATTGAAATTTAATTCCCGCAAGTTAATTTAGTCCTGTCATCTGAAACACAGGACTTAAGTTTTCAGAAAAAGTCAAATCCAGATCAGATGACGAGGATTTATATGAAAAAATCAATCATCAGATTGGCAGCAGTTCTTTTTGCTGTTGTGGGAATGGCGGCTCTTCATGCAGAGACTGCAATTCAGGGAAACAAAGACGGCAGCGGTACACCGAAATACGTTTTTGTGTTTGTTGGTGATGGAATGAGCTATCCGCAGATTCAGAGCGCTGCTTACTACACTGGTAAAGATGCCGCCGGAATTGTTGATGTGGTGAAACAGTCAGAAAACCCCGGTGATTCACCAAGAATGAACTCCCTGAGTTTCTTCGGTTTCCCTGTTGCCGGTTCAGCAAGCACTTTTGACGCAACGTCTTTCGCACCGGATTCTGCATCAACTGCAACTTCGATTTTTACAGGTTATAAGACACACTCATCTTCAATCAATGTGGACATTACCAAAAAGATCAAGTACCGCACGATTGCTGAACAGCTCCGTGACCAGAAAGACTGGAAGATCGGTGTGGTCTCAACAGTAAACCTGAATCACGCAACTCCTGCGGCAACTTACGCTCACCAGGCAAGCCGCAAGTCAAACTATCTGATCGGGCTTGAACTTGTTGAATCAGACTTTGATTATTTTGCCGGCGGTGCTCTGATGGAACCGATGGACAAAAACAAGGACAAAACATCAATCTACGATCTGGCAAGAAACGCCGGCTACACAGTCTGTTTTGATCAGAAATCTGCGGCCTCTCTGAAAAATGGTGACAAGGCTCTGGTTATTGCAGAAACTCTTGCTGACTCAGATTCCATGAGCTACGACAATGACCGCAAAGCCGGTGAATGGGCACTCCGGGATTATGTCCGCAAAGGTATTGAGGTTCTTGATAACGGCACAGGTTTTTTCATGATGGTGGAAGGCGGAAAAGTTGACTGGGCATGTCACGCAAATGATGCCCGTTCTTCAATCGCTGATACTCTTGCTTTGAGCGAGGCTGTGGAAGAGGCAATCGCATTCTATAACAAACATCCGAAAGAAACACTGATTCTCGTGACTGCTGACCATGAAACCGGTGGACTTACAATCGGTTATGCAGGAACAGACTACAATCTGTTTTTCCGCACTCTGGACGGTCAGAAAATCTCTTACGCAAAGTTTGACTCCGATTACGTTTCTGCTTACAAGAAAAACAAGACAAGTTTTGCAAGTGTCATGAAAGATGTGGAAGCTCTCTTCGGTCTCAGAATGCCCGGTTCCGTAGGTTCTGACAAAAACGGTGGACTTGTTCTTACAGATTACGAACTTGGACGCATCAGAACAGCTTACGATAAGACAATCCGCAATGACAGCACACGCAATCAGGAAGAGTACGATCTTTATGGAACTTACGAACCTCTGACAATTACAATCACTCATGTGCTGAATGCAAAAAGCGGACTGGGCTGGACAAGCAACAGCCACACCGGACTTCCTGTTCCTGTTTTTGCTCTTGGAGTGGGACAGACTGAATTCGCAGGATTTTACGACAACACAGAGATCTACAGAAAAATGGCAGATCTTATGGAGATTGTGAAAGACTGAAAATGCGTTAGTGCATGGAACCCCGAAGTTGCCAGTTTGCGAAGTAAACTGGCAATGAGCCTCAGCGAAGGGTGGAACGCACGACCGGCTGTGTGAGCAGCCGGGAACGCCCTTAGTAAGAGAAGTAACAAAGGTTAAAAAGTAATACAAGGTTTAAATTGAAAGACGCAGCTGAAATATTAGAAGAAATAATATCAGAAAAAAGAATTTATCCTGTGTATCAGCCTATAATCAATCTGTCTGATAACAGTATATATGGTTATGAAGCCCTTTCGAGAGTAAGCATAAAAACGGATTTCAATATTGAGCAGTTATTCTGTCTGGCAGAAGAATTGGGAATGGTCTGGGAACTTGAGGAACTCTGCAGGAAAAGGGCATTGAAAAATGCGATAAGCAAGCCTGAAAACACAAAACTGTTCCTGAATATTAACCCAAATGTTCTTCTTGATAAAAAATTTGAAAGTGGAATTACTGCGAAATTCATAGAAAAATATAAACTGCATCCTGAAGATATCGTTTTTGAGATTACAGAACGCACACCGATTCAGTCAAAAAGTCTGTTCCGAAAAGTTCTCCGGCACTACACTGACCAGGGTTATACAGTTGCGATTGATGATTTTGGTTCCGCATACGCAGGATTGGACAGGCTCTGCAATATAAAACCCTCTTTTCTTAAACTTGATACATCCTTAATCAGAAACATTGAGACTGATAACGTAAAAAAACTTCTGGTCAAGCACATGATCCAGTTCTGTAAAGAAGCTTCCATAAAGGTGATTGCAGAAGGGATCGAAACTGTCACAGAAGCTTACATCATTAAAGAATTAGGAGCAGATTTTGTCCAGGGCTATTTCTTTGCAAAACCTGCTGAAGTTTTTCAGAACAGAGCTGACTGAAAGCGGGGAAAGAGAGAGAGAAAACTTGACGAATAGCCAAAAGACTATTAAAATGTAGACAGGAGGTAAAGATGATACAGTATGCTTATACAAACAATTCCTGCACAAGACAGCTGCTGGAAGGAATACAGCGCATAATGTTTGCAAAAGTTGCAAAAGAAATCGCAATGATACCGGAAAAAGATCTGGCAAAGATTTCTGGATTAAGTCAGCGCACCATTTCCCGCATGTCTGATGACACACTTTTACCTCCTCAGAGTGCGGAAGTCATTATCTCAATTATGCGGACTTATCAGCGGGCAGTGGAAGTTTTTGAATCAGAAGACACGGCTCACAGATGGCTTAAAACTTCCTTGCCCGTGTTAGGAGACAAGACTCCTCTGCAGGCAGTCTCAAACCGTTTCGGCGCGGAACTTGTGCTTGATCTTCTTGGAAGGATTGAGCACGGAGTTTATTCATAAGATGCTTCTTTACCGCATTGCAAAAAAAGCATACATCGAGGATCTTTCAGGATTAGGTTCCCGTCTGTACGCTGGCCGCTGGAATGAGAAAGGGTACAGCGCGGTTTACACTTCTTCTTCTCTGTCCCTGTGTATGTGCGAGACACTGGTTCATTGCGACAAATCGATCATTCCCCACAATATGTTTTTTGCAGAAATGGAACTTCCTGACGAACTGATTCCGGAAAATTTTCTGGAAGTGTCTGAGGAAGAGGAATCTTCAATAACCGGAACAAAATGGCTAAGATCAAGATCCAGCGTTGCAATCAAAGTGCGTTCGGTGATTCTGCCTTCTCAATATGAAAGAGATTTTAATGTGATTCTGAATCCTGAGCACCCGGACTTTAGCAGACTGACTTTGAAAACTGCTGTTGAATGCCCTTTTGACCTGAGACTGTTCTGAGTCTGTCAGCTGACGTCAAACGTTCTGGAGCACTGCATAAACACAGTCACCGGCTTTTTCTATCTTGCGGACCAGATCGATGTAGTTGAGCTCTGTCTTTACATCGCTGCCCTTTTCTATGCGCTTTCGGGAAAGGCGGCGGAGATGTTTTTTTCTTTCATCAATCTCCTGTTCTGCAGCTTCTCCGTTCAGACGTTCTTGCTCAGAAATCCCTGTGGAAAGGACAATGCAGACTTTCTCAAAAGCCAGGCGCACCAGTTCAAGATAACCGGAAATTTCCCCGCTCCGTTTCGGGTCGACTTCATGTTCAGTTTTTTCGGAGGCGGAAAGGTACTTTCCAAGAGTGTGCATTATTGAGCTGCATTCATCGCTCAGGTTCTCAAGGTTGTCGGTAATCTGCATCAGCCGGGCAAAAGTCTGCCGGTCTGTGGAATTTGCTGTGGGAAGTCTTGAACATTTCTGCAGAAAGCCGGTAATTCCTTCATTCATCTCATCAATGTAATTTTCCGCTTTATTGACTGACAGACTTTCTTCATCAATTCTTACGGGATCTGTAATGGCAGTTGAGATTGAATCAAACATTTCCATGACTTTGATTGACATTTTTGTAATCTCTTTCTGAATCTGGAAAGAATACAGATCGGCACCGGCATGGGAAAAAGGAAGGATCGCAGGGAATCTGTAATGTTCATCTTCTGAGGCTCTGTCTTCTCTGATTATCTTTGTGGCAAGGGCTGCAATCTGGTTGACGAATGGAATAAAAATCAAAGTGGCGCAGAGGTTGAAGACTGTATGAAGCATTGCAATGTGTGTGGTGATGTTTTCAGCGGGAAATCCGGGGACAATTTGGTCCACCATGGAAAGAAAGGGTCTGAAGACAAGCAGCGCGATCAGTGTGCCTGTCACATTGAATCCTACATGGACAAGTGCGGTGCGCCGGGCGTTTACGCTTGCTCCGAAACTGGACATCACTGCGTCGATTGTGGAACCGATGTTGCTTCCAAGAACAATGGCGGCGGAAAGTTCCCAGGAAAGGCTGCCGTTTGCGGCCATTGTAAGCACGATTGCCGTCATCGCGGAAGAGGAGTGGATGAGCGCGGTGACAAAGGCTCCGATGCCAACACCGGCAAGAAGCCCGGAAAATCCCAGGGAATCAAAGTTCTGGAGGAAGGCGACCGATGTGGGACTGAGTGAAAGTGTGTCTTTAAGGAGGCCGAGTCCAAGGAAAAGCAGGGCGAATCCCATGAAGCAGTCCGCAAAGTTGTGGATTTTAAGCCGTCTGAAAAACTTAAGGATGTAGCCGATGCCGAAAAGAGGGATTGCCGCGGAGGAAATGGAGAAAGAAAAGCCGAAGAAGGAGACGATCCATGCAGTCACTGTGGTGCCGATGTTGGCTCCAAAGATCACGCCGATTGCCTGTTGCAGTGTGAGTATCTCTGCGTTTACAAAGCTAACTGTCATGACGGTGGTTGCGCCGGAAGACTGGATCACTGCGGTGACTCCGATTCCGGTAAGCACTGCCGTGAATCTGTTTCCTGCGATTTTACCCAGCATTTTCTGAAGACTGCTGCCGGCTCCTTTCTGAATACCGTCCGAAAGCATGTTCATGCCAAAAAGCAGCAGACAGAGAGATCCGGCAAAACCGAAAATCTGCCCGATAACAGCTGAAATCATGGTTACCTCCAGTGGACGGGTGGCAGAATCCTGGTGCACCCTTCAGAAGGGTAAACATTAACCCGGACTTTGAAAATTAAGTTTATGTAAAATCTGTGTAAAATTCGTGAGTGCGGGGGATGCAGAAGACTGCTTGCAGTTTTGTGGCCGTTTTTGTTTGCAGCTGGCAGTTTAGGGGGCGACTTTGCCCGCAGCTGCCAGCTTTCTCCGCTTTTGCCCGCGGCGCAGGCTGATTGCTGATTGCAGTTTGGTGGCCGGCTTTTACACATCGAACACAACGGTGAATGTGCTTCCCTGACCTTCCGTGCTGTTCACAAGAACTGACGCATTGTGGTACTTTGCCGCATGCTTCACGATGCTGAGCCCGAGACCGGTTCCGCCCAGTTCACGGGAACGGCTTCTGTCCACGCGGTAGAAACGTTCGAAAATGCGTTCCTTTTCCCGCTCAGGAATACCGATTCCGTTGTCCTGAACTGAAAAAATCACTTTATGCATTTCCATCATGTTCTGTATTTTTATGCTTACAATTCCGTTTTCTCTGTTGTATTTGACCGCATTGTCAATAAGATTGTAGATCATCTCGTAAATTACGGGACGCACTCCGTTAATCAGACCGGAATCTCCTTCAAATTCAAGACGGATTTTTCTTTTCTGTGCCACAGGTGCAATCACTTTAAGGGCTTCTTCTGTGATCTCCTTAAGACTTATGGCCTCTTTCTCCATGGAGATTGATTTTTCGTCAAGTTTTGAAAGCTTGATTATGTCATTGACAAGTGTGATCATCCGCTGGCTTTCTTCATAAATCGTGCCGGCAAAATCTTTTGTGGTGTTTTCGTCTGTTCCGCCCTGTTTCAGGATTTCTGCAAAACCGCTGATGCTTGTCAAAGGTGTCTTAAGTTCGTGGCTTACATTTGCCGTGAACTGCTGCCTAAGTTCTTCCCGCTGCTGCTTCTCAAAGTTTTCTTCCGCAATCCGTCTGGTGAAAGGCTTCAGCTCATCGTAGACAACAGAAGCCTCCGGATTTTCAAGATCTATCAGATTAAGCGGCCCGATGATTTTTTTTGAGAGGATGCTGGCTGTGACACCGGAAATTGTCATAGCGATTACAAGCATCACAAGCAGAATCTGACTCATACCGAGAACAAGCACTCCCACAGTGTGCTGGTCGCAGGAAATGCGGAGAACGTCGCCGTTTTCAAGCTGTCTTGCAAAATACAGAGTTTTTTCCAGCATTGTGGAAGAGTAGCGGCTTGAAGTACTTGTCCCGGATTCCCTGGCTTTGAGGAATTCTGCCCGGAGAGCGTGATTTTCCAGTGTTGCGGCATTGACTGTGTTGTCAAAATAAACTGTGCCGTCAGGATGAATCAGTGTGATTCTGTTTCTGGTTTTAAGTTTTGCAATCCGCTGCAGATCCGGTGATTCATCTGAAAGAGTGAAACCTTCAAGAAACATGCTTTCTGTCTGCAGTTCCTGAAAAATCTGTTTTTCAAAATATCCGTACATGTTGGTGATGAAAATGAAGGAGCAGAGAAAATAAACAAGTACGCCTACGGAAAATGTTGAGATGAAGATTCGGAAAGTCAATGATCTGTTTTTCATGTCAGTTTATCTTGTATCCTACGCCACGGATTGTTTCTATCATTCCGCCGGCAGATTCCAGTTTCTGTCTTAAAGTCCGTATATGGACATCCACGGTGCGACTTTCTATGTCTGCATCAATTTTCCAGACCGAATCAAGCAGCTGTTCTCTTGTAAGGACTGAACCCCGGTTCTGCAGAAGCAGAGTGATCAGGTCAAATTCTTTCACGGTAAGAAAAATCTGTCTGTCATTAACAAAAACGGTGTGTTTTGTCACATCGACTTTAAGGTCACCCGCTGCAAGAATCTCGGAGGCCTCAGTTTTACGCTCATAACGGCGGAGAACTGCCTTGATCCGGGAAACCAGAGCCATCATTCCGAAAGGTTTGGTGACATAATCGTCGGCTCCTGCATCAAGTCCTGTGACCACATCAAATTCCGTATCCTTTGCAGTAAGCATGATTACGGGAAGTGATTTTAAAAGTGGGGAACGGCGGATTTTTTTCAGTATTGAGATCCCGTCTTCTTCAGGCAGCATAATGTCCAGCAGGATAAGTTCCGGTTCCGAAGTTTTCAGTGCGTCCCAGAAAAGTGAAGGACGCTCGAATCCGGCAACTTCAAAGCCCTGACTCTGCAGTGTGTACGCAATCAGCTTACGGATGTTGTCATCGTCTTCCAGAATAAAAATCATACCTATAGTTATAGTTTTCGGGAGTAAAAAATCAATTACGCAAATGTTAAATCTGTGTAAAAACTGGGGTCACGGCAGGCAGGAAATTGCGGGGCGGACGTGTCAGGTGCGGGAAACAGGTTTTCCGCATTCACTCCAAGCACGGGTGCACACTCCGCAAAGTCATTCAGCCGCTTATTTTACACTATCAAAACCGGGAAAACTGTGCTAATTTGGTTTCATGAACGAAAACGAAAAATCACAGAAGCTTGAATTATGGTATGAACAGCCTGCTGGCGCATGGGAGGAATCACTTCCTGTGGGAAACGGACGCCTTGGTGCGATGGTCTGGGGAAACCCGGAATGCGAGAAAATCGGTCTGAACGAAGACTGCCTCTGGTCCGGCTGGGAGCGGGATAAAAACAATCATGGTGCGGCGGATTATCTGCCACAGGTGAGGGAACTCCTTTTTGAAAGAAAATATGTGGAAGCCGAAAAACTGGCGACCAAACACTGTCTTGGCGAGTATTCAGAATCCTATCTTCCTTTGGGAAACCTGCTGGTTGATTTTGGTGGGACTTCCGGAACAACCGCCGCCGGAACTGGAATTTCTGACTACAGACGGAGCCTTGATCTGAATCAGGCTGTGGCTTCCGTAAAATATTCTCTTAATGGCGTGAATTTTTACCGCCGTGTTTTTGCAAGTTATCCTGATGATGCGGTCTATTTCTGCTTTGAGGCAGACAGACCCTTTGACTGCAGAATCGGGTTTGAAAGCCAGCTGGTCCACAAAGTGACTGCCGATGGAAACCGGCTTGTGGTGGGCGGCCAGTGTCCCGAACATGTGGATCCATCTTACCTGGGCGACACTCCGGAACCTGTTGTGCAGGGAACACGGGGCAGATTTTTCCGCGCCGCTTTTGCTGTGGCTGCCTGTGACGGAACTGTTTCTGCCTGCGCCGGGGATTCTTCTGCTGATTCTGTTGATTCTTCCGATTCTGCAGCCGGTTTTGCTGTTTTTGGTGCAACAAAGCTGGTGATCAGATTCCGGGCCTTCAGTGCCGCAAAGGATGCAGAACTGGACAAAGCTGATTTGTTTGCTGGCCTTGTTCCTGAATCCGGTGCAGCTCAGGCGGAAAAACTGATTGAATCCGCTTTGGAACGCCATACCGCTGATTACAAATCAATTTTTGATACTGTAAAACTTGATCTTGGACCTCAGTTGGACGCGGCAACAGACAGGCGGCTTGAAGCACTTAAAAACGGAGCAGCAGATCCGGGGCTTTATGCACTTTATTTTGCTTACGGCCGCTATCTGCTTATCAGCTCTTCACGGGCAGGAAGCCAGCCGGCCAACCTGCAGGGAATCTGGAACTGGCATCTCAGGGCTCCATGGAGCTGCAATTTTACTACCAACATCAATGCACAGATGAACTATTGGCCTGCACTCAGCTGCGGACTTGCACCATGCCTTGAACCTTATGTGGATTTTGTGAAAGACCTGTCAGAGAAAGGAAAGTCTGCAGCACAGGTTCATTATGGCTGCCGTGGATTTGTTGTTCATCACAATGTGGATTTCTGGCGGAACACAAATCCTATGGGAATCATCTACGGACAGACAGAAGGAGATCCAGGAGTCGCAGTCTGGTCTCTGTGGGCAATGGGCGGCCCCTGGCTCTGTCAGGAACTGTACCGCTTCTACGAGTATTCCGGGGACAAAGCCTTCCTGAAGGAGACACTGTATCCTGTGCTCCGGGAATGCGCCCTTTTCCTTGCGGATTTTGTTGTGGAACATGACGGGCTTTTCGGAACCTGTCCATCCACATCACCTGAGAACAATTTCTGGGCGCCTGAGACTTCCGAACCCGTAAAGGCCTCTGTGGCCCGGAACTGCGCCATGGATCTTGCAATGATCCGGGAAGTTTTCGGACATTTCAGAGCCGTATCTGCAGAACTTGCTGCGGACATCAGCAACGAAAAAACTGTGACCGCGCCTTCTGCTTTGGGTGCCGCCAGAACTTCGCCCGCTTGTGACGCGGATAAAGTTTCGGACACTGGTAAACCTTCTGCCGCCGCTTCAGTTTTGCCCGCCGCCTCTGCACTGGCCGCCGGGAACGCTGAGCTTCTTGCCCGAATTGATCACATTCTGGCAAATCTTACCCCATTCCAGACCGGCTCAAAAGGTCAGCTTCTGGAATGGAACGAAGAGTTTGCAGAATGCGAACCCGGACACAGACACATTTCACACCTGTACGGCCTTTTTCCCGGCGAAGTGTTTGCCGGTGATGAAGCACTTATCCAGGCCTGCCGGCGCTCACTTGAAATCCGTCTGGAAAATGGCGGCGGTTACACCGGATGGAGCTGTGCCTGGATAATCAACATGTTTGACATTCTTGGCGACGGCGAAAATGCGGGAAAATTCCTTGAAGTGCTGCTGAAACGCTCAACTTATTCCAACCTGTGGGACGCTCATCCTCCCTTCCAGATTGACGGAAACTTCGGTGGTACGGCAGGAATTGCAAACATGCTGGTTCAGGACCGGGGCGGCAAAGTCACACTGCTGCCCGCACTGCCTCCGATGTTTGCAGATGGAAGTGTCCGCGGACTCCGCATAAAAGGACGGAAAGCCGTGGACATTGACTGGAAGGCCGGAAAAATCACTTTCAGCCGGATTTACGGAATTTGATTTTTTTGATTCTGATCTGATTCAGGCTGCCGCTCACATTTCAAGCATGAGCCGGTTTGCCTGGTACTTGGGCAGAAAGCGCTTTGTGCCGCCGGTTTCAAAACGGACTGTGATGACGTATTCGTTGTCGTCAGTGGTTCCGGTGGCAACAATCACTCCGCTTCCGTAGTCGTCGTGGTAGACAGAACGCCCTTTCTTCCAGCGGGATGCAAGGGGATCCACTGGCATTGCGGGGCTTTCTCCGGCGGCCACTGATTTGATCATGCGCTTGTAGGCGGCTGGCTGCGTACCGAGGACGGTAACGCTTTCCGGAGTCACTTCACCCAGAAACGGGCTTGGAGACACATATTCAGTCCGGCCGTACATGCGCCGTGTCGCGCAGCTTGTAAGATACAGCTCGTCTTTTGCACGGGTTATGCCCACGTAAAAAAGCCGCCGTTCTTCTTCCAGTTCGTCATCAACTTTGTCAGTGCGCGGAAAAACTCCGTGCTCCATTCCGGTGATCACAACCCGCGGAAACTCCAGACCCTTTGTGTTGTGCACGGTTATCAGTGTCACTGCATCGGGATTCTCTTCCGCATCCGGGTCTTCCAGCGTCCGGTCAAGTTCAATGTGGTCAAGGAATTCCAGAAGGCCGGCGGTGTTTGCAGGATAAGTTGCCGCACTGTTGCAGAGTTCCTCTAGGTTTGCAAGCCGCTGTGTCCCTGAAATTTCGTCCTGAGCCTCGTAATAATCAGAAAGTCCTGTTTTTTTGATCAGGTCCTCAATGAATTTGGAAAGCTTGACTGAGCCGGCCGCATAACTTTTATCAGCAGATGTCACACCGTCAGCAATGTTTTCCGAAGAATTGCCGGAGTCCGCCGAACTGATTCCGTCAGCCAAAGCAGCCAACTCTTCAACAGGGGTGTTGTCGTCCTTTTCGTCTCCGGCATCAAGAGACTGCCGGGAACCGTCAATCAGAGCAATAAAATCCTTTATTCCTTCCTTTGCTTTTTTTGAAAGTCCGTCCGCCATGCTTCGGGCAGCTTCCAGAAGACTTGCAATGGGAATCAGTGCGTCTTTTGCCTGGTCCCGTGCAAAGTCTACAATCTTGTCCTGAGTCACACCGCCTATTCCTCTGGCAGGTTTGTTCACAATCCGGCGGAAAGCAATCTCGTCCTTTGGATTCACGGCAAAAGCAAGATAGGCAAGAATATCCTTGATTTCCTCGCGCTCGTAGAATTTAAGGGATCCGACTACGGAATAGGGAATCTTACGGTGCAGGAACTCGGTCTCAAATCCAAGGGACTGGGCATTGGTTCTGTAAAGCACAGCCCAGTCACTGTAAGGACATCCCTTTTTATGAGACATCTTCACAAGTTCGGCCACAAAAGTGCATTCTTCATCCTGGTTTGCCAGAAAAACAAGCTTAGGCTTCTTGCCTTCACCGCGCACGGATTCCAGTGTTTTTCCAAGACGGTTCCTGTTGTTTGCGATTACCGCGTTTGACACATCAAGCACCGGTTCCACAGAACGGTAATTCTTCTCAAGCCGGATTATCTGGGTGCCTTCAAAATGCTTCTCAAAAGTAAGGATGTTCTGGACTTCAGCACCGCGGAAACTGTAGATTGACTGATCATCATCACCGACAACACAGATGTATGTGTCAGGACCGGAAAGCTGCTGCAGAAGCATGAACTGTGCCACGTTTGTGTCCTGGTATTCGTCAACCATCACAACCTTGAAGCGGGAATGAATGCTTGCCGCAATGGCAGGATTGTCTTTTAGCAGGAGAACCGGCAGCATTATCAGATCCCCGAAATCCACATTGCCGGTCTGGCGCAGTCTGTCCTGATATGCCTGATAGACACCGGGGAATTCGCTGTCACTTTCAATTTTCACCAGATCAGGATCATCTGGCAGAAGACAGTAATCTTTTGCCAGTGCGATTTTGTGGGCATAGACTGCGGCCTGTTTTTTCGCGATTGCAGGGGCCGCTTTTGTGATCAGGGTGACCATGTCATCATCGTCATAAACGGTAAAGTTCCGGTCAATGCCGGCTTCATCAGCATAGCAGCGCAGAAACCAGGAACCGAAGGAATGGAAAGTGCGGATCTGTGAGCGGGCTGCCCGTTCGTCAAAACGCATGGCACGCTCCTGCATTTCCCGGGCGGCTTTCTTTGTGAAAGTCACGGCAAGTATTGAAGAGGGGCGCACATTCTGTTCAGAGATAAGGTAAGCGATTTTTGCAGTTATCACGCGGGTCTTTCCGCTTCCGGCTCCGGCAAGAATCAGAAGTGGCGAGCCTGTATGAGTTACGGCCGCTTTCTGTTCCGGGTTCAGGTTCTCAAGGTATGAGGCATCGTTCATCGGGGTTCCTTACAGCAGGATTGAATCCAGGTCGAATCCGGTCACGCCGGTGACGTGAACTTTTACAACAGAACCTGCGAAAATCCGTGCTTTCTGTCTGGGATCATCAAGTTCATAGCGGACAACTGTGGCACCGTCAACTTCCGGAGCCTGGAACCAGCAGCGCCCAAGGGCAATTCCTGCATCATTCTCCGGATCATCAATCACTTCCTCAATCAGGACTGTGTAGTCTCTGTCAATGTGCCGGCAGAGTCTCTCCGCAGAAATCTCTTCCTGCATTGTGCGCAGTTTATCCGCCCGTTTTTTTGCCGTTTTGAAGGGCACCTGATTTTTCATGCTCCAGGCAGCAGTGTCTTCTTCCCGGCTGTACTCAAAACATCCGGACCAGTCAGGCTGAACCTGTGCAAGAAAGGCAGCCGTCTCTTCGGCCTTGTCTGCTGTCTCACCGGGAAAACCGCACAGAAATGTGGTGCGGATCGTTGCATCTCCGTCAAAAGATCTGCGCACAAAGTCCGCCAGTTCCGCATAAGTCTGCGCTGAACCGCTTCTGTTCATTGCCTTGAGCACCTGATTGCTTCCGCTCTGGAAAGGCATGTCAAAATAGGCAAGAAGCCGCGGATCCGCTTTTATGACCGGAACAATGTCCCGTGGAAAATGGTCGGGATGGATGTAAAGGAGTCTCAGCCAGAAATCCCCTTTGAGTGCGGATATGTCCTCAAGCAGAAGCTTCAGGGGACTTGGTTCTGCAAAATAGGCGGCATTTCCGCTGTCACCGCGGGCAACACCGTCACGTCCGTAACCGGCCAGATCCTGACCGATAAGATTTATCTCAAAGATGCCCTTTTCAAGCAGTGTCTTTATCTCTTCAACGATTTCTTTTCTGCTTCTGCTTCTCAGTTCTCCGCGAATCAGCGGAATGGCACAGAAAGAACAGCAGTTGTTGCAGCCTTCTGTAATCTTCACATAGGCGCTGGCAGGAAAATTCAGGAATTCTGAGCGTGGACCGCAGCATACTCCTTTCTGGGGAGCAGTCATGGCAAAAGTTGATTTTTCACCGTCAGCGGAATCAAAAAGCCGGTCAACCAATGAGTCCACAAGGGCAAGGTCTCCGTTTCCGAAAACCGCATCGGCTTCGGGAAGATTTTCTGCAAAGTCAGCGGCATAACGCTCTGCAAGACAGCCGGCCAGCACAATCTTCTTGTCCGGAAAGGCTGACCGCGCCTCAAAAAGTGAGTTGAGTGATTCTTCTTTTGCTGATTCAATAAATCCGCAGGAATTAACGATTATCAGATCCGCTTTTTCCGCATCCTCAGTCCGCCTGAAACCCTTTGCCTCAAGCCGTGAGATAAGAAGTTCGCCGTCAACCTGATTTTTCGCACATCCGTGCTGATCCAGAAAAAAGAGTCTGTCCTGTATGTTTTCGCTCATGTTGCCTCCGTCAGGCAGAATAATCAGTCAACAGAGGTAACAATCAGTTTGTAAACTCCGTCGCTTTCTTTTACCCAGAGAATGTCCTGTACCAGAACCTGTCCTGCTTTTCCCACATCCAGCGGTACTGTCTGTCCGTCACCCTGGACCTGAAGTTTTACGGCACCGGCATTGCTCAGCCAGAAACGGCAGCGGTTCATGGCGGTACCTACGATGTTGTCTCCTGAAGCAAGGAATTCCTCGCTCTGTGTTCCGTTGTCAATCTGATAACGGAAAAGCACTTTGTCACGGATCTCAGCTGAGAATGTAAAAGGATAGGCACGGTTGCTGCTGATCAGAACCCGCTCTGTGACTGCTGAAAGAGCCTGTGCGCTTTCAATGTCAGAATCATCAGGTTTTGCAAGAGGTTCTGAATTGTCTTTAAGCATGGGACGGATTTCTGCGCCTCTGTTCGGGTCTTCTGCAGAAATGTCAGAAAGGAAAACGCTTATTTCGTTTACACCGTCTTTGTTCAGGTCAAAGGAAAGATCCTCTCCCAGCTCAATGATCTGTGTACCTGCAGGAGTTGAAAGAGAAAGCACAGTGTCTGTTGACAGAACCTTAAGCTCAATATTGCCTGATGCGTAGGGAACAATAAGAAGGTCACCCTGATAGACACGGCATGTGATGGGCTCTTTTGTAATGATGAAAGTGTTTGCCTCTTTTTTCTCAAGGCTGACCGTGGTGATCTGCTCAGTCCGGCTTTCCTGCCATCTGTTGAAACCCCAGATTCCCAGGAAAACAAGGCCGGTAAGTGCTGCCGCTGAAAGAATACCGATCAGGATGAAGAACCAGACACTTTTTCTGATGTGAAAAAGTTCTGCGGGAGTCGGTGTCTCCTGAAGCACTTTCGCGTGATACAGTTTTACAAGATAGTCAGCGTCAAGACCGAGATAATCACCGTAATTGTGAAGGAATCCCGTAAGATAGGTGGGCGCGGGAAAAACGTCCAGGTCTTCTTCCTCAAGGGCACGCAGAAACTGGACAGAGATTGCTGTTTCCCGTGCTACGGTTTCTATATCTATATTTTTTTCCTGTCTTTTTGTAGAAAGCAGTTTTCCGAAACTTTCCATATGAAAGGCCTCACTCGGTGTATACGAAATTTGTGTAGTTGTTTGAACTTGAAGGTGCTTCGTAAATAAAGCGTGTGGCGGGAATCGTGGTGTTCAGATCATAATTGGAGAACGTGAATGTGAATGTCTCGCCTGTGGATGCAAGTTCTGCGCTTATCTGACGGATCATCCGGGAAACGGGTGAAATTGACAGATTGATTGTCTTGAAACTTTCTGAGTTGTTTTTGCGTGTAAGAACCAGTTTTACGACATTTTCTGAGGAGCCTTCCGTAAGGGGAACCGGGTTCTGTCCGACAAGGTAGGCAATGTGATAGTAACGGTTCATAAGATAAAGTCCCTGGGGAGTCGCAAGATTTGCCGCACCGCCTGCAGAATCATCGGAGTCTGTAGCCTGGATCAGTGTTGCGTCCGCGTTGGGCAGATAGATTGTCAGCTGGTTTCCGTCGTAAACAATCACCTGGGATTCGGGATTTGAAAAATCAATGCGGAGCAGGTTGGGGCTCTTGAAGGAAACCCGGCCGTCAAGGGAAGAAGATCCTGTCTCGATCTTTATGTCTGCCTCGTAGCTTTTTATGGTTGCGTAATATTCTGAAATTGTCTGGAAATAGTTGCTTGCTGTGGTGATACTCTGTGCAAAAACAGCAGAAAATGCAACAGAAAGAAAAAGACTGATTAAAACGGATTTTTTCAAAACATGCCTCAGAAAAAAAGGATTACGTTCCATAATAAAGATAAAAAGTCCTTTAGGCAAGACAGGCTGATATAAGGCCTCCTGCTGATTCAATCATTCTGGGATTCATTGATGAATAATTGATGACAAGGGTTTTTGTTGATTCTTCGCGTGATCTGATTGAATAATCCGACAGAAAATTCACCCGGAAACCTTTCTGCAGTGCACTCTCTTTCATCTCTGCATCAGTTTTCTGCGTGTCCAGTCTCACAAGCAGAAAAAGTCCGCCCTCAGGATTAAGCACTGCGGCTTTATGTGACAGAGGGCACTGTTCAATGGCTTTTATCAGCTGGCTCTGACACTTTCGGTAACCGGTCCGCATACGGTTTATGTGCCGCTCAAAGAAACCTTCCGAAATGAAGCGGGCAAGAGTAAACTGCTCAAAGGCAGGCACCGTTGATGAATAAAAGCCCAGCCGCTCAGAAAAATCCTTTGCAAGATCCGCCGGCAGAATCATGTAGCTGATGCGGATTGTGGAGCAGAGGCTTTTTGAGAAAGTGTTCATGTAGATCACTTTCCGGCAGCTGTCCAGACTCTGCAGTGTGGCAGTCATTCCTGCGGGTTTGAAATCGCTGTCAAAATCGTCTTCAATAAGGAATCGCTCCGGCTTTCTGTGTGCCCATGCTATCAGTTCCATGCGCCGGGAAATCGGAGTCACAGTCCCTGTAGGAAAATGTCTTGAGGGCGTAACGTGCATAATCTCAATCGCTGATTTTTCCAGCGCCTCGCAGTCACAGCCTTTCTCATCAATGTTTATCACTTCCTGTTTCACCTGGTGGCTCTGCAGAATCATCGAGAGCTTTGTGTAACCCGGGTTCTCAAGACCGTAAATCCTGTCATAGCCGAAAAACTGGATCAGCAGACTGTAAAGGTATTCGGTTCCGGCTCCTACGATAATCTGCTCTGGAGAAACCTGCATGGCCCGGAACTCCAGAAGATGTTTCGCAATTGCTTTCCTCAGTTCCATTGCGCCCTGTGCGGGAGGCGGCATCATCAGCTGGTCAGGATTCTGCGCCATTGTCTCCTTTGCAAGCCGTGTCCACACAGAAAAAGGAAACCTGTCACCGCCTATGCTGTTCGACACAAAATCCACAATGTCCCGGCCCGGTTCCGTCAGATCATGCTTCCGCTGCTCTTCTGGTCTGTCAGCCTTTGTCAGCTGTGTCCCTACCGGATTCAAAGTCTCTGATGCAGGCAGGCTTTCCGCGAAAAAACCGGACTGCGGTCTGCTGAGGATATAGCCTTCCGCTGCAAGATCGCTGTAGGCAGTCTCAATGGTGACAATGCTTACACCAAGATTTTTTGCAAGAGCCCGCTTTGATGGCAGTTTCTCGCCGCCTTTTATCGTACCCTTCAGTATGTCGCTTTTTATTGCGTCAAAAAGCTGCCGGTACATCGGGATCTTTGATTTTTCATCAAGCTGATAGAATTTCATAAACTGACCTTATTCAATAAAATAAAATTGAATATTTTGATAATGTCACTTTCAGTGTATCAAATAATCACATTTTGTTGAACGAGAGGTTTTGTCATGAAACGGATTGTAACTGTGCAGGATATCTCCTGCGTCGGAAAATGTTCTCTTACAGTAGCACTGCCGGTCATTTCGGCTATGGGTGTTGAGACAGCGATTATTCCTACAGCTGTGCTTTCAACTCACACAATGTTCAAAGGTTTTACTTTTCATGATCTTACTGCAGAAATCACACCTATTGTTGAGCACTGGAAGGAACAGAAAATCACTTTTGATGCGGTTTATACCGGCTATCTTGGATCTTTTGAGCAGCTTGCCCTTATGGAGAAACTGATTGCGGATCTTAAGGCCCAGAATGCGGAGACTCTGGCGATTGTTGACCCATGTATGGCAGACAACGGAAAACTTTATCCCGGATTCACAGAGGAGTTTGCGAAGGCAATGGGAAATCTCTGCTCAAAGGCAGACATTGTTGTTCCCAATATCACTGAAGCCTGCTTCATGCTGGGACTTGAATACAGGGAATCCGGCTACGATGCTTCTTATATAGAAGAAATTCTGAAAAAACTTGCCGCCCTCGGTGCAAAGAAAATAGTTCTTAAAGGTGTCCAGTACGGTGACGGAAAACTTGGTATTGTTTCCTATGATTCTGCAACCGGAATTCAGGAATCTTACTTCCATGATAAATGCGAGCAGAGTTTCCACGGAACCGGCGATATTTTTGCCAGCGTTCTTACAGGTGCTCTGATGCGCGGTGCAAGTCTTAAGGAAGCCTATTCAATGGCAGGTGATTTTGTTGTGGCCGCAATCAAGGAGACTCTGTCCCATGAGGACCACAACAGTTACGGTGTTGATTTTGAAGCCGTATTCCCCATGCTGCTTAAGCGGCTTGCGGAACTGGGCTGATCATTTATCCATATTGTCCTTCACCAGTCTGGCGACTACGCCTGAAAGCAGGAGAAGGGCAAGCAGGTTGGGAATTGCCATCATTCCGTTGAATGTCTCGGCAATGTCCCACAGCAGACCGAGATTCATGGTGGCACCGACAATTGCCACAAATGAATAGATCACCAGGAAAGGTCTTACGGACTTGTCACCGAGGATGAACTCTATGCACCGTGATCCGTACAGACCCCATCCTATGATTGTTGAGAAGGCGAAGCAGCACAGTGACACGGCGGTAAAGATTGAGATCCAGCTGCCGTATGTTGATGTGAAGCCGGAAATTGTAAGTTCAGCACCGGCGGCTTCCCCGTATGCAACAGGTACTCCGCTGCAGAGAATTACCAGTGCGGTAAGTGTGCAGATTACGATTGTATCCATGAAAACTTCGAAAATCCCGAACATTCCCTGACCTGTCGCAGAATGAGTGTCAGCACAGGCATGTGCGATGGAGCCGGTTCCAAGTCCTGCTTCGTTTGAGAAGATTCCCCTTGAGACACCTTTCTTAAGACTCATGAAGGCAGTGCCGACTGCGCCGCCGGTAACAGCTTTCGGTGAGAATGCGCCCTGGAAGATCGCGCCGAAAACGGAAGGAATGTTCCTGAAGTTTATGATTATTACACCCAGTCCCAGAACAATGTAGATGAGTGCCATAAAGGGAACCAGTTTTTCTGTCACCTGGCCGATGCGTCTGATTCCTCCGAGAAGAACCATTGCAACAAGGGCGGCGATCAGGATTCCGAGAACAAGATTCAGTGTGGCAGTGCTGTCTGCGGCCACAAGGTTGAAGCTTATAAGGGCGGAATCAATGGAAGTGACGATGGTGTTCACCTGTGTGGCGTTTCCGGTTCCAAAAACTGTAAGCACTCCGAACAGTGCATAAAGAACCGCAAGCCACTGCCATTTTCTGCCAAGTCCGTTTTTGATGTAGTACATAGGTCCGCCCACGTTCTCTCCGTTCTGGTTTTTCTCACGGTAATGGACTGCCAGCGTGACCTCTGCAAATTTTGTGCACATTCCGAGGAATGCGGAACACCACATCCAGAATACGGCTCCCGGTCCGCCAAGTGCCAGCGCACCTGCAACGCCTGCGATGTTTCCTGTTCCGACAGTGCCTGCAAGTGCGGTGCAGACTGCCTGGAAGGGACTGAGTGTTCCGTCACGGGCTGCTTTTCTGTCAAAGATTTTTCCCACTGTGTTCCGCATGGATGCGCCGAACTTTCTTACCTGGATGAAACGGGTCCGCACTGTGAGAAGGATTCCTGCACCTGCAATGCAGATCATTGCGGGAAGGCCCCAGATAAAGTCACTGACTGCAGAATTGATCTGCGCGATTATTTCCAGCATAGGTTCCTCAATGTTTTGGTCAGATAGTGATTTTTAATGCCTGAACCAAGGGCGCTCATTTTACATTTAATATCAAAAAATATCAATTTTGGTGACTGATTCTGTGGATAAAACCGGAAATGTGCTGACCGGGAGTGCGTGACGGGAGTTCTGCGGTGGAGCTGAATCTCAGAAGAGACTCAGCTGGCCCGGAGGACAGTTGCTCTGTTTTTCGGCGGGATAAGTGCCCATCCACTGGAATATCTCGTCCGGGTTGCTCATTATGTCATGCTCCCGGCAGAAAGTGTTGAACTGCTGGTAAAGTTTCCGGCTGTCCGGGCTTGAAAGTTCATAGCTGTTCCCGAATGTCCGGATGTATCGCTCTTTCATACCGGGAAAATACCTGTCCAGCTGGGCGTAAAAGTATTCCCTGCTTCCTTCACGCAGTGTCACGCCCATTCCGAAGTTTATTATTCCCCTGACACCGGCTTTAAGGCACATATCCAGCAGCGCAGACATGTTCTCCGCCGTGTCATTGATGAAGGGCAGCAGTGGACAGATCCAGACAACTGTCGGAATCCCTGCATCCTTCATCCTGAGAAGAACCTCAAACCGCCGCCGGGTTGTGCAGACAGCAGGTTCCAGTATTCTGCATAGATCTTCGTCAGCAGTGGTAAGAGTCATCTGAACGACTGTCTTGCTGTGGGCATTTATGGAAGAAAGCAGATCCATGTCACGGAGGATCAGGTCGGATTTTGTCTGTACTGCAACCCCGAATCCGAAATCATCAATTATTTTCAGACATTGTCTGGTAAGTTCCAGCTGTTTCTCGCAATGCATGTAAGGATCGCACATACTTCCTGTACCTATCATGCATTTCCTGCGTTTTGACCTGAGTTTTGCCTTCAGGAGTTCCGGCGCGTTCTGCTTTACTTCGATGTCATCAAAATCATGTTCAATGTGGTAGCATTTTGAGCGGCTGTCACAGTAAATGCATCCGTGGGTGCATCCCCGGTAGAGATTCATTCCGTTATGGGCTGACAGAATGCCTTTTGCGTCAACAAAGTGCATTGTCAGTTTCTTCCAGCTTTCCGTGAGATGCTTCTGTACTTGAGGAAATTTATGACAGCCCGGACTGTCTCGTCTGCGATAACTGCGATAAAAACGCCGGCAATTCCCATGTGGAACACAAACACGAAAAGTGCGCAGAGCCCTGTCACAAGAATGGTTCCAATCACCTGTGTGTAAAGCATCCATAAAGTGTTGCCGCTTGCCCTGATTGAAGTTCCCGAGATGATGTTCATCACTTTTCCCGCAAGGTTCACGCAGACCAGAAGCATATAGGGCAGACACTGCTCCACAATCTCCGGATCCGTTGTGAAAAGGCTGAGAAGCTGGCGCGGAAAAATCAGCATGATCAGTGCCGCAACGCTTACTGTTGCCTGACCGATCCAGAATGAGACGAAGAAAACGCCTCTGAAGCGGGTTCTGTCATGGGCACCGTAGGCTTCGCTTGAAAGAGTCATGTTTCCCTGACCGAGGGCGCTGATCATCACAACAACAAGAATTCCGATGCTGTAGACAATCATGTAGATTCCGGAAGCCGCCTCATTGATTGTGTTGAGGATTCGGATGATCATTATGTTGCCGAAATTCCAGAGAAAATCCTCTAGTGCAGTGTTGAGTCCCAGTTTCAGTGATGCGATGTAAGGTCTGATCTTTGCCTTGAGGATTGATTTTAAGGGCGGACGTGTGCCCAGTTTTCTGCTTGTGATAAAAACTGTCCATTCGTAGACAAAGCCGATGTATTCTGCAAGAGCTGTTGCTATTGCGGCGCCTTTGATGCCCATTGCCGGAAAGCCCAGGTTGCCGAAAATCAGGATCCAGTCAAGAAGAATGTTTGTAAGGGCGCGGATCAGTCCGAAAACTGCAAGAGGCTTTGTATAGTTTGAAGTCTGCATGATCACGGAGACAGATGCCTCTAGTCCCGTGATCAGAAAAACCGGCGCAGTGCAGTAAATGTATTCAAGACACAGTGGGATAAGGTTCTGGCTTACACCCATTGCCCTGAAAAGCTGCGGAGAGAAAATCATCCAGAAAAGGAAAAACAGCACAGGAATGACATTGTTCCAGAGCATCAGGGCTGAGGCCGCCTCACGGGTTTCATCCCTCTGTCCGGCACCCACTTTCTGGCTGATAAGGATTGAGGAACCGGTGACGATTGCAAAGCAGAATGACATTGTCGTCCAGAAAGGAGTTGTTGCGTTGGTGACCGCGCTCAGATAAAGTGTGTCCAGATGACCAAGAAAAGCTTTGTCTATCAGTCCCTGCACCTGATTTATGATGCTGCTGAGGACAACAGGAACAGCGATGTGGAGAAGTGGTCTTATGTTCTGTCTGTAATTTGCGGGGCTTCCGGTCATTCAGTTCATCCTTCTATGGAAAAAATCCTGTAAAGAATCCTATTAAATGGAAGAAAATTGCACAAGTTTAAAGATTTCGGTCTTTTTTTCTTCTGATTTCTGTTTCCTGGCATGATTTCTGTGTCATATTGCTCACGATTAATCAATTCGGTAAAATGTTTGCAACTATTTTTCCAGGAGAATGCAATGAAGAACATTTCCGCTCTGCAGGCTGCCCGTTATGCATACGAGCCCAAACTGCCCGCAGTTCTTAAGAACAATCTGACAGACATTGTTGTTGAATTCGGTAAGAACACAGAATCTGTTGCCGACCAGGCAGCACTTAAAGAGCTTTTCAAGAACACATACGGAAAGCCTGAAGCTCTGGTTGTAAAAGGAAGCAACCCTGATGTTGCAAAAGAAATCAAAGTCGGTGTGATCCTTTCCGGTGGACAGGCTCCCGGTGGACACAACGTTATTGCAGGTCTTTTTGACGGAATCAAGAACGCAAACAAAAACTCAAAACTTTATGGTTTCCTGGGCGGACCCAGCGGACTTATTGAAGCAAAATATGTTGAGATTGATGACAAACTGATGGATGAATACCGCAACACAGGTGGATTTGACATCATCGGTTCAGGCCGCACAAAGATTGAGACACCCGAGCAGTACACAGCTTCTGCTGAAACTGCAAAAAAAATGGGTCTTGATGCAATCGTAATCATCGGTGGTGACGACTCCAACACAAACGCTGCTCTTCTTGCGGAATATTTCGTGGAGAACAAAGTTGCGACACGTGTTGTCGGATGCCCCAAGACAATCGACGGTGACCTTAAGAACGAAGTTATCGAGACTTCATTCGGTTTTGACACAGCATGTAAAACTTACTCAGAGCTTATCGGTAACATTGAGCGCGACGCAAACTCCGCAAAAAAATACTGGCACTTCATCAAACTGATGGGCCGCTCTGCTTCTCACATTGCTCTTGAATGCGAGCTTCAGACACAGGCTAACTACTGTCTGATCTCAGAAGAGGTTGAGGCAAAGAAAATGACTCTCCGTCAGATTACTGACGACCTCTGCAAAATCATTGCAAAACGTGCAGAGACAGCCGGAAACTTCGGTGTAATCCTTATTCCCGAAGGACTTGTTGAGTTCATTCCTGAAATGAAAGTCCTGATTGCAGAACTGAACGACAAAATGGCTCTTAAAGCCGACGAATTCAACAGACTGGTTACATTCGCAGAGAAAAAAGACTGGCTCAAGGCCAACCTGACTGCAGAATCCTATGCAACTTTCGACACACTGCCTGAGGCAATCGCAGCCCAGTTCCTTGCTGACCGCGATCCTCACGGAAACGTACAGGTAAGCCGCATTGACACAGAGAAACTTCTTGCCCTGACTGTTGAGAAACGTCTTGCTGAGATGAAAGCAGAAGGAACATACAAAGGTAAGTTCAGCTCTTACTGCCACTTCTTCGGTTATGAAGGACGCTGTGCATTCCCCTCAAATTTCGATGCTGACTACTGCTACGCATTGGGTTACAATGCATTCGTTCTTATCGCCTCCGGCGTTACAGGTTACCTTTCAAGCGTACGCAACCTGACAAAACCCGCTGATCAGTGGATTGCAGGTGGTATTCCTCTCACAATGATGATGAACATGGAACAGCGCCATGGTTCAAAGAAACCCGTTATCCGCAAGGCACTTGTTGAACTTGACGGCAAACCTTTCAAGGAATACGCTGCACACCGCGAAGAATGGGCAATCAACACAGACTATCTGTTCCCCGGTGCAATCCAGTACTACGGACCCAGCGAAGTCTGCGATCAGCCTACAAAAACACTTAAACTGGAAAAGAACTGAGTTTTCTGCGGCCTTCTCTGGCCGCGCCCGGTTTAAAAGCATAAAGCCCGTATTCAGGTGAAAACTGTATACGGGCTTTTTTTTCAGGATTACCCCATCACTGATAAAATCTGAATAAAACTGAAAAACACTGTCAATCAGTCCGCAGTTACCAATACTACTGGCTGCGTTGCTGTACGCGCAAGCCGGCAAGGTGAAGTGCGAAAACGTGGAACTCTGAAGTATTCCCCTTTGCGGGTGTTTTTGTCAGTCGTTTTTTCTGCACAAAAATTCACTTTTCTTTCACAAAACTCGTATTTTTTTTCTCTCCGACGGCAATAACAATATTGAGCATTAATTGCTGAAGCTGAAAAGGAGAAAAACAATGCAGAAGAAAAAATCAATCATTCCCTATGAAGGCGCCTTGCTGAACCCGCGCCGTGACACCACATTCAAGGCTCTTTTCGGGGGCGAGTCTGCCGCTGCCCGCTTTGCCCTGAAGTCCTTTCTTGAGGCAGTGCTTGAGGCCCGGATAGAAGACATCCAGCTTGCCCCCAACGAACTTCCCGGCGATTCTGACGACGGGAAGCTGCCGCGCTTCGATCTGACCTGCACCATTGACGGCGAGAAAGTGAACGTGGAGATGCAGAGCTCTGAAACATTCCTGAACTACGCAAACCGGGTTGAGTATTATGTGGCGCACCTGCTGAACTACTATTCGCCCAGAGGCATGCACTGGAAGGACATGACAAAGGTGTACCAGGTGTCGGTGCTGAACTTCCTCTTTGACAGGAGTTCGCCGACTGCCGTGTCACAGTATCAGATGCGGACTGAGGACGGGCGTAAACTGAACAGCCGGATGAATGTGTTTATCCTTGAGCTTCCGAAGCTGGACGACGAAAGGCTGGACATTGCAAAGTTGACATCAGCAGAGCGTTGGTGTACCTTTTTGAAGTACGCGGATAATCCGGAGAAGGCCGAGGTTATC
>JAZRVF010000011.1:0-258958 GCA_045599005.1 Treponemataceae bacterium | reverse complement strand
CATATTATCGTTTCCGTTTTCCATCCTTCGGATGGCTGTTTCTTCCGCATGCCGGGGGCCGTGGACCTCAGGTGTGCATGTTCCTTGTTTATAATGCCTGGTGGCCATGGTGGAGAGGCAATACCCGTTCCCATTCCGAACACGGAAGTCAAGCTCTCTTACGCCGATGATACTGCATTCCGCGGGAAAGTAGGTAGCTGCCAGGCTTTTTTTATTTTAAATTATTTTTCCCTTTTTTTGTGTGTTTTGAAGTAATTTAAATTTAATTCTTCAAAATTTAATTTTGTTTGAGATTATTCTTCCTGAAAAATTCTTATTCTTTAATATCATCTATTTTCTAAATAAAATTCTTAATGAATTCTCAAAATTGTTTATTTTTTCTTAATAATCAAAGGAAAAAAGTAGCATTTTTTGACCCTTTTCTTGTTTTATAAAAAAGAACGCGATATACTAATATCTGTAAACTCTTTTTTAGTGTTTAATATATTAGATTATAAGCAAATCTTTGGAGGTTTGAATGAAAAGAAACAATTTGTTCGGAATACTAATTTTGGTGGGTATTTTGTTTTCTTTTGTGTCTTGCGAAATGATGGGGATGTTTACAGTTCCTCTAGCAGAATCTTTTGCACGTGACACTGCAAAAGTTTTTGCAAATGCAGATACAAGTGATATTGTTGCCGCTGCTACTGACACTAAAGTTGCGAACAGCCCTGAAGCTGCCGCTGGACTTCTTTCTGCTTTAGGAAAAAAAGAGAAAGACGAAATAATTGATCTTGAACCCGAGCAGAAAACTGCTGTTCTTAACTTAGCGGCTTCTGTAATTATTCCTACATCCTCAATTGGTGGTGCTTTAGATAATTTGAAAGATCTTGCTTCTGAAGAGTTCGATAATAAGACAGAAGAAGAAAAAACTGAAGCTATTACAGGTATTATTACTTCTACTTTAAATTCAATTATCAATAACGCAACAAAAATCGAGAATACAGATGCTATTACTGCATTATTACAGGATCATAATGACTCAGCAGAACCTCTTTCTGATGAAGAGGAAAATGCTGTCATGATGGCTTCTGTTGCACTTACTGTTAATGCTGTAAAAAAATCAGGGATTGATTTTGAGAGAGTAAGTGAAAATATTACAGATGTCTTTAAAGGTGATAATGTTTTGAATTTGGATGATAATGCAACTGATGAAGAAAAGCAGGAAGCTTTATCAAATCTTGTCGATAGTATCCTTGGAACTGGGGACATGGATCCTGAACTGAAAAACGAGGTTACTTCAGATCTTAGAATTGCTGTAGAAACAATTATCAATCTTAATGAAAAAGGTGTCACTCTGCTTGGTCTCTTCGGTGGACTTGGCGGATCCGGAAACTAATCTGAATACGGAGGTTTATAGATGAAAAAGATTTTTGCCCTTTTGATAACTATTACATTGATCAGCTCAGTCTTTGCATTGAATGTAAGAGAACTTGGTATGGGTGGTTCTCACTTGAATGACTATTCAGACGTTTATACGATGCAGAGAAACCCGGCCGGTCTTGCTTTTGCAAAAAATTCCTTTATGATGCTGCCTATACAGATGAATTTAGGCGGACCGCTTGATGATATTTACAATATGACAGTTCCTTATGCTGAGGGCAAAAAGGAATTTAAGCAGGAAGATTTAATTTCTGACTTGTCCAATATGATTTCAAAAAACGGACTTAACATGGGTCTTGGAATGGGTTTGCCCCTTTCTTTTGCTTTTATTTCCGGTGGATTTGGTATGGGGCTTTTTGAAGATTTCTATATGGATATTGATGCTCCTTCTCTTACAATGGCAAAAGTCGAAAGTGGTGTTAAAACTTCAGCAATAATTGGTTTTGCAAAGAGTTTCGGTTTTTCCAATGTTCTTGATTTTTCTGCCGGTATTACTGCAGTGCCTTACATAAAACTCCCCATGGTATCCTATCAGGGTAGTATGATGGATTTGATGACTGCACTGACAAGTGGAAATAACGATGGAATGGACAAACTGATGAAAAAGGTTGATGTATCATCAAGAGCAGGGCTTTCTGTCAATTTAGGTGCACAGTTAAGAGCTTTTTCTATTGTAGAAGCTTCAATTGTTGTTGAAGATTTAGTCAACGTTGAGATGCCTGGTTCTAAATTGGGAATGTCTGATGTAACTGATGACTTCCAGAATCTTTTAAAACTTACAGACTTTGCTTTTGATGAAGCTAAACCTACAACTGCCAACACGAAAATCAAGGTTGGACTGGCAGCACAAATTCCCTTCATCAGTGACATTACATTTGGTTTAATTTCTTCTGCACGCGTTTTCATTGACCACAATGATTTTCTTGCTTTGACTGATCCGACTGTAGTTGTAAATCCTGTTTTGGGATTAAACATGGGTGCCGAAGTGGTTCTCTTTAAGACAGTTTCCGCTCGCTTCGGAATTAATCAGGGATACTTCAGTGCAGGTGCAGGATTGAAACTTGCTTGTTTCCAGTTTGATGCCGCAGTTTATGGAAAAGAACTGGGTACTGAACCAGGCGCTAAACCGCAGTTGAATGTTGCATTGGGTACAACAATAGTATTCTAATTGGAAGTTTAGCAGAAAACTTCCGAGAGTTAAGGAGGAAATGATTTTGCCTGTCTTTCGGGAGTTTTTTAAGGGTGTAGTAAGTTTTATTCAACTTGATTAACTATTGACAAATCAAAAAAAAATAATTAATATAGTGAACGTTGAAAAACAACGGGCAATGGCGCAGTTGGTTAGCGTACAAGTCTGGGGGACTTGGGGTCGCGGATTCGAGTTCCGCTTGCCCGACTTAAACACACAGTTTATCTGTGTGTTTTTTTTTGCATTAAACTTGTATATGTTGTAAGCAAAGTGAATGTTTTGCAAAAATGATCTCTCTTTGTATAAACCTTCTGATAAAAAAAGAATCGACCTGAAAAAATTTCTGATCAAATTTAATCAAAAATTCTCCAAAGAAAAAAAGTTTTTTAATAAAGACAAAGGTTTTAACAGAACAATGGTTAGAGGGGCTGAAAAACCTTTTTTTTTGACTCAATTTATTTGGAAGACTTTGATTTATTTATGGCTATAATTTTTAGGAGATAATCTAGAAAAAAAATAGCTTATAGGAAAAGTCTGACAACAAAACCTATAAGCTAAAACTGACCAGAAACCTTAACAAGGTTACTATAAACACATTTATAACAATAACACTAATATTCTTTTTTGAAAAGAGTTTTTTTACAATTTTTTTTTCATTTTTTTTTGTAATTGTTATTGACATAAAAATTAGATAAGTGTATATTACTAGAGCATTCAGCGAACGGAAGTTCACTTGATAGCGGGCCACTAGCTCAGTTGGTAGAGCAACGCCCTTTTAAGGCGTGGGTCACAGGTTCGAATCCTGTGTGGCTCACTTAAGACTAAAGCGAGAATCCTAAGAGATATCGTTTTAGTCTTTTTTTTATATTAATCTTCAAGCAAAAAAATCCTTTTTTGGTAAAATAAATCGGAATAATTTCTGTTCAGTTTTAATAGTCAGTTTAATCCAAAAAAAATCGGTACAATTTTCTTTGGTGTTTTTGTTTTTTTTGGGGTCTAAATTAGCTGAAAAAAAAAGACTGCAGTGAATAACAGCTGCAGTCTTAATTTCTAATTTTTTTTGTTGTTCAAGATCCAATTGTCAAGTTTCAGTTTTATTTTATTCGCGGATTGTATCTCTCGGTCTGCAACCAGTGGGACTGATTCAAGGAGTTTTCCTTCCACTGAATAATCAATCCAGCCAAGAATTTGACCCGCTGTAACAGGAGCTTCTACAAAATCTGGAATTCGTATCAATTTGTCAGGAATGACGCGGTTTTCTTCATCGCGTTTCAATGTTTTGGATAAAGGGACAGTTATTGTCCGGTTGTATGCGGGGACTGCCTGCAGTTCTAAGGTTGTTCCACCGGCGGCGATTAATGTTATTGGCTGGACTTCCGGCATTTGTGCTGTGACGTAAGCGGAGAAAGCCCAATCCATCAAGGTCTGTCCGTCCTGTGTCCGGTAAGCGGAGCCTTCTGTGCTGTTCGTTCCCGGTCCGCCCAATGTAACAGAGATAAAGCGTGTGTCCTCTCTCTTTACAGTCAGCGCAAGATTGTAACCTGATTCATCTATGTATCCGGTTTTCAGGCCGTCTGCACCATCTACAGACCACAAAGCTTTATTTGTATTTTTGCGTAGAAGGGGAGCGGTCAGGATGAAAGGGTTTGTCTGCGGGGAACCGAGTTTGATCCAGTCCGGCAGGTTTTCTTTCTGTGGATAAGCGAATTCTTTTACGGAATGATATTTTTCAAGACTTTCAGGGTAGTCACGGAGATAAACACGGCAGAATGTTAAGAATTCCCGGGCTGTTGTCTTGTTTTCGTCACTGTATCCGGATGGTTCCACAAACTTTGTATGTTCAAGCCCGAGTTTCTGCATTTCTGCGTTCATTCTTCTGACATAGGGTTCAATTCCGCCACTGAGATAAAATGCAATTGCATATGCTGCATCATTTCCTGAAGGGACTGCGAGACCAAGCATAAGTTCTCTCAGTGTTACTTTCTGTCCTTCTGCCAGAAACATCAGGGAGGAGTCGGGCGGCATGTTTATGGCCCAGCAGTCCTGAGGAAGGCGTACAAGATCATTTTCGGAAGCCCTGCCTGCTGCCATATCAGTTTCTGCAACATACATCACTGCAAGTTTAGTCAGCGAAGCAGGAGGTATGATCAGATCCGCATTTTTTTCATACAGAACACACCCATTGGAAACATCACAGATTATTGCGGCTTTTGCGTAAAGATCCAGTTCCGGGACTTCAGCCTGATAGGGAAGTGGATTAAGATTCCCGAAGGAATAATTCTGTGTTAAGTATGAATTCAGTTTTGCCTGGGCTTCATCGGTCAAGGGAGAAATCTGTGGATGTGTCAGTCTGTGGGAGTAGACTGAGTAAGCTGCAATGCTGAATGCAACAAGAACAAGCAGAAGAAGTGCTGATACAAGAACCGCGATTTTATGGCGGATTTTTTTTGCAAGTATTTCTTCTGAAGAAAGTTTCTTCTTTTCTTTGGGTGTGGCATCAGGAGTTTTCTGTTTTGTCTGAGGCTTTTTCTCGTTGTCGCTCATTTTATCTGTCCATTATCAAACTTTGTAAATCAGTTTTGTTGAATATTCTGTAAGTTAAAGAAGATTTACAGCAGGTTTTTTATATTTTTGATACTGTTACAATCTCATAACCGGCATCAAGTATTGCAGAAATCAATACATCAAGATGGTCGTAAAGGTAATCTGTCCTGGTTCCGAGAGAAAGTCCCGCGCATACCGGGATGATTGCATTCTCATGAAGAATCTGTACAAGCATTTCAATCACTCTTGCGGATGAGTAATAAGGTGCCCCTGTGCGTGCGGTTTCTTCCAGATTTGTGGTGTCAAGAAAAACTGCCGAGGGATTGATGTATCTGTAACCGGCTGATGTTCCCGCAGCGATGATTGCGTTTGTTGCACTGTAATAAGGTGCGTGCCAGTCAAGAGTAAGTTCCTCGCCTGTGATGCTGTAGAATTCATCCTCATTTCTTGCAAGTCCGCGGCGAATGTAGTTCTCATCAAGGATAAATGTGGTTGTGGTAAGGTCCGCGGCAGTATTGAACATACTTGCGCATTCATGTCCGTTCGCAACAATCTGCTGTACTGCCGAAGGGAAACGGCGCATGAATTCTCCGTTCAGGAAGAATGTGGTCTTTATGTTGAATTTTGCAAGATTTTTGAGAATCGGGGTCAGACCGTCAGAATTGTCCATTGCATCAAAGGCAAGTGCGATTTTAGGTTTGGCCGGTTTCTGTTCCTGGAATGTGGAAAGCAGGGGGCGCGTCAATGCATTGCCGGAGATTGAACGAACAAAGATTCCATTTGTAAAGAAGGAATTCTGACTTACTCCTAGAAATACGCGCCAGTTTGAGTTCTGGAGTGATGGGCTTTTTACAATCGCAAGATTGCTCGGTTTCCAGACATTGTTGTTCCTGTCATACACAAAGTTTCCATATGTGGTTTTTGCGATGATGGAGTCTGTCTCTGTTTCCCAGCCGAAAGTCTCTGCACTTGATAGAAAATGAATGTCGTAGGTATTTGCATTTATATTCCATGTCAGGACTGTTTCCTGGCCGCCAACATACATGGATGATCTGTCAATCCAGCTGTAGGAGATCGGTTTCTCCTTGCTGAAAATGGCGGCTTGGAGCCATGTGTCAATGTTGAAGACATGGATGGAATAATCGTCCATGAAAGCAAGATTTCTTCCGTCAGGAGAGGATTTGGGATTGTGTACAGATGGAGGAAGGGGAAGATTCATGAAGTAATAGTTTTTCTGCTTTTCATTGATTGTCAGCTTGTAAACATAACTTTCAATGGCCCCGTTCCTCAGCAGCTCAACCCAGACAACAGGAATCTGGAAAGCGCTGTTGTAACTCCAGAAAACCTGAAAACTTATGGCACTTCCAGAGACATTTACAAAGGGATAGGTGAAAAGTGTGGTCGCATAATTCACATCCGAACCTGTCAGTTCAAGATAGAGAAGGGTACGGCTGTTCTGGATCATCACAATTCCGGTGCAGTCGCTGTTTGACCAGAAACGGTCCCGCTTGCTGTCAAAAGGGTTTACGAGGCGTCCGGCGACATTTCCCAGTCCCATAAGATCACCGTAAAGAGAACGGGTAAAAAGTTCATTGACAGAGATTCTGTAGACAAGGTCATGGACCACATAGACAAGAAGGCTGCTGGAAGCCCAGCACACGTTTGAAATTGATCCCGGACCGATCCTGCGGAATTCTTCTGCATTCCGTGAGGTTCCGAAAGCATCATCGGGAACAAGAAAATACAGTTCATTGTTCTTTTCGTAAATCAGTGTTCCTGAGTCTGGGGCCCAGAGAACCGGAACCTGCGTGTAACTGTATTCTGCTCCGGTTGACAGAAGGAGCGTGCGGTTCTGGCGAAGATCAGAGAGCATTACGTCCGCATACGCGGCAGAAGTTTTTTCCAGATAAACCATCCAGTTGCCGTCTGGACTGATTGAGACACCTGCCGGAACATTGGATTCTGAAAAAAAAGATTCTGGCTGACTCTGCCAGGACAGACTCTGCTGCTTTTTGTTGTAAAGTGCGGTTCCGTTTCCGTTGGTCACATAGAGATATTTTCCGCCCTGGAGAGATTCGATGTGTTCCGGGTAACAGGTGAGGATTTTCGGCTGGTCAACAGAAGCTACCGTGTCCTGCGGAGAAAGTTCTGCCATGTACAGGTTGGTGTGTTCCGCGGTGGCTGTTGACTGGGTTTTGGAAGCAAAAAGCAGTGTGTTGCTGCTGTTCAGGTCCAGTTTTGAAAAAGTTGTCTGTGCGCTGACAGTTGCCGGACTGTGTGGAAAGAGCCCGATAAGCAGTGCCGCAGCGAGGATGAAAACCTGCTTCTTGAACCTGATCGCATAAACTGAAAATTCGTCTTCCAGAGCTTTGAGACTGCGGGTTATTTTTTCAAGCCGGCCTTCCGGGAAAACAGAAAGGTCTTCAACATTTGACTCAGCTTTATTCTGGCTGTTTTTTTTACCTGCTGGAACAAGACATGTAGCTTTTTGATTTGTGCCGCACCATGGACAATAGACGAAATCTGCTGAAATTGTCCGTCCGCATGAGCAGCACAGGCCTGGAAAATTCACTGGATGCCTCCGAAAAAAAAGGACTTTTGGAAATGTCCGATCAGTTAAAATGAAAGAATTGTTCTCGGATTAACAAGAGAACCGTTTTTGTAAACAGAAAAATGCAGATGCGGGCCTGTTGAATATCCGGTTGAGCCTACAAGTCCGATCTGTGTACCCTGATCAACATACTGACCGGATTTTACGGTGTACTTCTGCATATGTGCATAAAGGGTCTGATAACCGTTTGAATGTGTAATGATCACATAATTTCCGTAAACATTGGTCCATCCGACAGTGGCAACTTTTCCGCTCATCGCTGCTTTGATCGGTGTACCCTGCGCAATGGCAAGATCAATTCCTGTGTGGTTGCTTGCAACACCGGTAAAAGGATCAGCACGGGATCCGAATTCTGAAGTGATGCGGTATCCTGATGCAAGAGGGAGTTTGAACAGCTCGCCCAAAGCCTGCTTAAGCGTAGAATTGTCCAGCGCAGCACCCGGAATGAAAAGACTGGACCCTTTTGCAAGCACGGAACTTTCAAGATCATTCACATCAAGAAGATCCTCAAGAGGAATCCTGTATTTTGCCGCGATGCTGTCCAGAGAATCACCCTGCTGGACTGTATAAAGAATTCCATCCATGTTTGGCACTTTAAGTTTCTGTCCTGCCTGAAGTTTTCTTACGTTGGAGATATTGTTCACTGCAATAAGTGTGGAAATGTTTCTCAATCCGAATTTAAGTGAGATTGAAGAGATTGTGTCTCCTGATTTGACTTTGTATTCAGAAAAAGTAACAGGTTCTGGAATCAGGGAAAAGGCTTCATCTGAAAGACTGAGAGTTCCGTCTTCTGTGAAATCATCAGTCTGAGGCTGCACGAAACTGTTCATTGCTTCGGAAATGATGGCGGATTCGTTCTCAAGATTGATTGAAAGAGATGCAGCCTGGGGCATGTCAATTATGTAATCATAGCCGACAAAACCGCCTACAGCCAGAGAACAGGCAAGAACTGCCAGAAGGGCAACTGTTCCCAGTGTTTTCCACGAATTCCGGAGAAAAATTCCCAGATTCTTTGATAACCTGAGAAATGATTTTCCTGCCACTGCGCAAGCCTGATCAAGGTTTTCTGCAAAAGACTGCTTTTTTTTCGCTTTGTCTGTAAACCGGGCAGCAGGCATCCTGACAGCGGGAAGCGGTCTGTAAGCCTTTGTTCTGGCAGCGGATGTGTGTGTCGGCGGCACTGCTTTCCATGTTACAGGTGCCGTAGGTTTGTTTAATGTGTTCAGATCCAAACAGCTGATAATTTCCATATTCAGACTATCGACAGATTGGTTTTCTCATATTAGTATTGATGCGTGAAAAAAAAAGAATCGGAACAAAAAAATCACTGTTTTCTTTTCATAATAATCGGAGTTCTGACCGCTGTCTTTCTGAAGCTTTTTGTCGTGGACTTTCTCCGTGTTTCCGGGGAATCGATGGAACCGGCTGTTCATGACGGCGGAATGGTGACAGTTTTCAAACTTGCATACGGAATAGTAAAACCTTTTTCGGATTCCTATTTTGTCCAGTGGGCAGAACCTGCAGCGGGAGACATTGTCTATTATTGGCATGACGGGAAGCCGGTTCTTAAAAGGGTTCTTGCGACAGAGGGCGAAACACTGGAATTTTCCTCGGAATCAGAGTATAGTCTTTATGTGAACGGCTTGACGGTTCCTCTTACGGAACAGCAGTTTGCCCGCATCAAGTACGATTCTGTGGTGCCTGAAGACACAGTGCTTGCAATAGGGGATAATTATTCTGTTTCTGTGGATTCCAGAAACTATGGCTTTGTAAAGACACAACATATAATAGGAAAGGTTTTATGCCTAGAAAAATGACGCCAAACGGATTTTTTTCCAGAACAAGACTGATTGTTTTTTCAGTTGTTTTCGGCGCTTTTCTGCTTTATATCATCGTGAATTACGGACAGCTTGCAGTTGACGAACTGAAGACAGCAGCTCCTGCAGTTGTTGAAACTGAACGCGGATCAATTCTTGATGCGGATGGAAAACCGCTTGCTGTAAGCACTCATTTTTATCATCTGGCTGCAACTCCTTCAATTCTCAGAAAAAATATTTCCGAAACTGCAAGACTGATTGCTCCGCTTCTTGATATGGAACCTTCTGCAATTGAGACATTGGTCAATTCCGCTTCCGGCGATTTCCTTTACATTAAGAAAAAACTTTCAGAAAGCATACATGATGAACTTGTCAGTCTGATTGATACCTATAATCTCCGGGGACTGTATTTTGATACGATTCCCGGTCGAATCTATCCTGACAATGCATTGGCTTCCCATGTGATCGGGTATATGGGAGACTCAGGGGTAGGGCTTTCCGGCATTGAATACACAATGCAGTCCGTTCTTTCACCGGAACCTGTTGCGCAGACTGAGGCTGTTTCTGTCATTCAGAACAGGGGCCAGAATGTATACCTTACGATCAAATCCGATCTGCAGTACAAACTTGAAAAAATCTGTCATTCTGCGCTGGAATCAACGCAGGCGGAAAGTATCATGCTGATTGCTGCGGAAGCAAAAACCGGAGAAATCCTTTCCTATATCAGTCTTCCCAGTGCAAACCTGAACGCATACAGTTCCTCCTCTGAAAATGAACGCATTGACAGACCGGCAATGCATGCCTATGAACCGGGATCTGTCTTCAAGATTTTCAGTGTGTCCACATTCATGGAACTTGGCGGAATAAAGGAAGATGATCTTTTCCTTTGTGACGGGCGTTTTGAAATCACAGGGGCTGGCGGGGAAAAAGCTGTCATCAACTGTCTTGATCATCATGGCTGGCTTACTGCCCGTGAAGCCCTGAAATACTCATGCAATGATGTTCTTGCGCAGATGAGCCAGACTGTAAAAACTGAAGATTTTCTTGCAAAAATCAAGGCTTTCGGTTTCGGGAACAAGACAGGCATCGAACTCCCTTCTGAATCCCGTGGTCTTCTGAAGGATCAGTCGGACAGGTTCTGGTCATTACGTTCACAGCCGACCATGTCGATCGGACAGGAACTCAGCGTATCTGCTCTTCAGATGGTACAGGCTGCTCTTGCGATTGCAAACGGCGGTGTTGCGCCTGAACTTACACTGATTTCAAAAATCGTGGATATGGATGGAACTGTTGCATATAATCATCAGGTGGAATACAGAGACAGGGTGATTTCTGAAAAAACTGCCGGATATGTGCTCAGCTGCATGGAGACTACTGCCCAGTCAGGAACCGGTTCCAGGGCAAACCTTGGGGATGTAAATATCGGTGTAAAAACGGGTACAGCCCAGATGGCGGATCCTGTTACAGGCGGTTACAGCGATACGGATTTTGTTTCAAACTGTATGGCAATTTTTCCCATTGAGGATCCGCAGATTGTGCTTTACATCGTTATTACGAAAGCTCAGGGCGAGACTTATGCAGGGCGTATTGTTGCTCCTGTGATCGCACAGGCAGCGGATTCAATAATTGATCACCTGGGAATGCAGCGGAATTCCGCTTCTTCCATAACGCACTCTGACAGAATATCTTTCTATACTGGAAATCCCGCAGAAATAAAGGATGTAATGCCTGATTTAACTGGAACACCGAAACGGCATCTTACACAGCTTCTTTTGAGAGAGGACCTTGAGATTCTTATTAACGGCGATGGTTATGTTGTGTCTCAATATCCGCCGGCAGGAACACCCGTAACGGAGAATATGAGAATTGAACTTAATCTTGAATGATCAGGATGTGCCTCTTTTCGGCTCATCACTTCTTGATCCTGATCTTTATAAAAAAAATGCCCTTCTTTTTTCAGAACGTTTTCCTGCTTTAAGTGATCTGTGCGGGATAAATGGAAATAAAGCTCCTGATTACCGTCTTATCCAGGAACAGATTAAATTTGAAAAAGCCCGTAACGGAATGATTTCTGCACGCTGTGAAGGTGCGCTTCTTCATTCTGCATACAATCCGGCGGCGGAAGCACAGAAACAGATTTCGGGGCTTTTTGCACGGGAGGAAAACAGGGCAAAGGATCTGCTCGTTTTTTTCGGTTTCGGTCTCGGCTATGCAGTCAATGAGGCTGCCCGCGTTTCTCCTGAAAAGACAGTTGTTGTTATTGAACCTGATCCAATCAGACTTCAGGCCGCATTCTGCGCTTTGGACTGGAGTCCGGTATTCGCACTAAAAAAAATCATTTTCTTTGTTGGGACGAAACATCAGAACATAATCGGAATACTTGAAAAACAGGGGTTGAAAAACTGCCTCGTCATACGGAATCCTGCTTTTGAGAAACATAACCAGAAATATTTTGCTGATCTTCAGACATTGATTAACAGAAATCTGCAGAAAGCCGCAACAAATGCAAAAACACTCAAAACTTTTTCAAGGCTCTGGTTCTCGAATTCCGTGAAGAACATGATGCGCCTTGCAGAGTGCCGGGGAATTGCCAGCTTTAAGGACATTTTCGCAGGAAGCGGAATTCCTGCCCTTGTTACTGCGGCCGGGCCAAGTCTGGACCGGATCCTGCCTCTGTTGTCCCGTCTTAAGGAACATTGCGTGCTCATCTGTGTTGATACGGCGCTGAGAGCTCTTGTCAATGCTGGCATAGAACCGGATTTTGTCCTGGTTGTGGATCCGCAGTACTGGAACGCAAGGCATTTTGACAGACTTAAGGCTCCGGGATCATTTCTGGTGACAGAAATCGCATCTTATCCAAGTGTTTTCCGTTTTGAATGCAAAGAAATTCTTCTGGGATCCTCCATGTTTCCTCTGGGAAAATATCTTGAGCAGAAAACGGAAGTGAAAGGTGAACTTGCCGCCGGTGGTTCTGTTTCTTCCACAGCCTGGGATTTTGCGCGCCATCTTGGGTGCAGGGAAATCTATCTTGCCGGCCTGGATCTGAGTTTCCCGAAAGGCCGGACTCATACCCGTGGAAGCACATTTGAGGAAAAAGCTTTTACCGGCTCTCTGCGTCTTAATCCTGCTGAGACATGGCTTACGTCGGCTCTGTACGGTGCCCAGCCTGTGTCAAAAACCGATTACTCCGGAAATCCTGTGCTTTCGGACAACAGGATGGCTCTGTATGCCTGGTGGTTTGAGAGCAACTGTTCACGTTTCGCAGAAAGCGGGGGACAGACTTTTACACTTACGCCTAAAAGCCTTGCGATTCCAGGCATAAAAGTTGCCGATGCTGGACAGATTCTGGCTGCTGTTCCCTGCAGAGCTTCTATTGACAGACTGATCTGCGGGGCTGGTATGGAATCTGGTGAGGAAAAAAAAGCGAAAGACAGGCAAAGACTCATGAAGGTGATTGAGGAACTTCTGTCTGAACTTCGTGATATGCGCTGCAGGACAAAGGATGTGCTTGAACTTTGCCGTTCAACCCTTGATGCCGGACACAAAACTGAAGCCCTTCTTGCGGTGACACTGAAGAAAATCTCTGAATATGAAGAAGGCCTTTCCAAGAGCAGTGCATCAAGTCTTGCATCATTGCTTTTTCCTTCCGAGGAAGAAATCGATGCTCTGGCAAAAAAACAGATTCCTGCTGGAATTCCGGAACAGTTTTCCGGATACTGCGACAACATCTCAAGATCGTCTGCTGTTTATGCCTGTGTTCTTACCGCTTTGGACAGATACATCGGAAAGATGGAAGGCACAGTCAGCAATTCCTGAACTTTTTTTCAGTAAATCTTATTAAGTTTTTTTTCCACTCTCCGATATTTTAAGTGTTGTAACTGTTACATCGGGTATGTGCATAGCACATGACATCCAGATACCTGAGCTTTTTACAACAGTACCCCACCCATACCGGAAAATGTGAGAGTTTTTCGGTATTTTTTTTGCCCTGATCCATTCTATGCTGACAAAAAAGTCCGTATTGTTGAAATAAATCCTGATTTCCGGTATTATTTCCTCATTCTGTCATGACATTCATTGGTCTGCAGAAAAATCCACACAAAAGGCCCTTATATGACTCCTTTACAGAACTATCTTGAAAACACACCCAAAGACAAATGGAATGATTCCATGATTGCCTATGTTTCCAATCTGCAGAAAGTTGCAGAAGTCGGTCCGGACATTGCAGCCTCTGTTGTAAATGAACTTGAGAATCAGAGAAGCCATCTTAAACTTGTTGCTTCAGAAAACTATTGTTCTCTCTCTGTTCAGGCAGCAATGGGAAATCTTCTTACAGACAAATATGCAGAAGGATATCCGGAACATCGTTATTACGGCGGTTGTGTAAATGTTGATGCTGTAGAAAACACAGCAGCCCGCGAAGCAGAGAAACTTTTCGGCGCGGACTATGCTTATGTCCAGCCTCATTCCGGTGCTGACACAAATCTGGTTGCATACTGGGCGATTCTTTCGGCAAAGGTTGAGACTCCGACTCTTGAAGAACTGGGTGTAAAATCATTGAATGACCTTACAGCAGAACAGTTTGACGATCTGCGCAGAAAGTTCGGGAACCAGAAACTGATGGGCCTGGATTATTCCTGCGGCGGTCACCTGACACACGGTTACAAGATGAATGTTTCTGCACGCATGTTTGAAAGCCATCCTTATGGAGTCAGTCCTGAGACTGGTCTTCTTGATTATGATCAGATTGAGAAACAGGCAATGGAAGTGAAGCCGCTGATTCTTCTCACAGGTTATTCCGCTTATCCACGGGCCATTAACTTCCGCCGTTTCCGTGAAATCGCTGATAAATGTGGCGCAGTTCTTATGGTTGACATGGCTCACTTCGCCGGTCTTGTTGCCGGAAAAGTTTTTGAAGGCGATTATGATCCCGTAAAATGGGCTGACATTGTCACCACAACAACACACAAGACTCTGCGTGGTCCCCGCGGTGCAATGATTCTCTGTAAGAAAGAATTTGCTGACTATGTGAACAAAGGCTGTCCCATGGTGCTTGGTGGTCCGCTGCCTCACGTAATGGCTGCAAAAGCGATTGCTTTTAAGGAAGCAAATACACCCGCCTATCAGGAGTATGCCCGGAACATTGTAAAGAATGCGGCTGCTCTGGCAGAAGCCCTTCAGACATACAATATTCCTCTGCAGACAGGTGGCACTGACAATCACCTGATGTTGGCCGACGTTACAGTGTACGGACTCACAGGAAAACAGGCAGAGGCTGCACTTTTCGAATGCGGAATCACAGCCAATGCAAACGCTTTGCCTTATGACAAGAACGGTGCCTGGTGGACAAGCGGTGTCCGTCTTGGAACTCCTGCTTTGACAACACTGGGAATGAACACAGATGACATGAAGGAAGTTGCTTCCATTGTGGACTATGTTCTCAAAAACACAAAACCTGGTCTTACAAAAGAAGGAAAACCTGCAAAAGGAAAGATTCAGATTTCTGACGAGACAAAACAGGCTGCCCGTGCACGCGTGAATGCGCTGCTCAGTGCCCATGTGCTGTATCCTGAACTGGATCTGGATTTCCTGAAAAAGGAATTTGTAAAATAATTTACGGGTAATACGGAAATAAAAATGCACCCTCTGTTCGGACTGTTTTAGTTCAACATCAGGGTGCATTTTTTGTTTTAAAGCCCTTCTGAATCCTCTTCATAACCTGCGGATCACGGTCAGGGCTGCTTCCGCCATCCGCTCATAGCCGGTTCTGCTTGGATGAAGATGATCTCCGCTGTCACATTCGGCGGCAAAGGCTTTTGGATTGTCAGGGTTTTGAACGGCTTCTGCAAAATCTATGCATCCGTCGGCATCAGAATCAGTACGCAGAAACTCATTGAACCGGTTCTTCAGTTCTTCTCGGAAATCGGCATAAGTGCGCCAGCCTTCAATCGGCAGAAGTGTGCCGAGAAAAACTTTGAGGGCGTGTTTTCTCGCGGTCTGTATATACCAGTCCATTCCTTTTTCAAGTTCCTCCGCAGTGGGAAGATCGCTCATCGGTCTGAAAGGATTGATTTCCGTTCCCACCGGATGGATTATGTCATTGATTCCCTGCTGTATAATCACTGCTTCCGCGCCGTCCGCAGGAATTTCGTGCTCAAAGCGGTTTTTCCCCATAAGGCCGTAAGATTCATAGGTGATGCATGAATACTGCCGGAGAATTCTTGAACCGCTTGTTGCACGCCGTATGACAGAAATGTTTTCAATTCCGTTTTCCTTAAGTTTCTGCATCAGAATGTCAGGCCAATCCTGGGCGGTGATTGAGTCTCCGTAGCAGACGAGGGCTTTGTTCTGTTCTTCCGTAAAGATTGAGACATTGCTCAGAAAATAGCAGATGCTGGTTTTTCGGGAGATGTTGATATCCCAGTCCCGTTCTTCGGTCAGATTGCCGATTCCGAAACGGCCTCCGGAAAGCGGACCCTGGATATAAACCGCTGAGCGCATCTGTGTGTAATCCTTCAGATAAAAACTGATGCTGACTGTCTGACCGTTTTTTATGTTTACCGGAAGTGGATCAGAGACAATTGTTCCTCCTGCCGGGATTTCTGCAGAAAGTTCATTGCTGAAAGTCACCTGGTAAAAATCATTTTCGAGCAGTACTGTTGTGCTCTCAATTCTGACTGCATCGGTTCCGCAGAAATTGTCAAAAGTCAGGCGGATTCTGTTTCCGTCAAAAGGACAGAAAACCGGATATCTCAGCGTTATATTCTTTGAGTAACTTTCAGGTCTGTTTTCCGCAATTGAGACTGCGTTTCCCCACATTGCCACCCATTTACTGAATTTCTTTTCCATAATAAATCATTGTACAAAGTTTTTGCTGTTGTTTCCATGCAGTCCATAATCCTGAGAATTTGACGCGGACCGAGAATTGCTGTAACATTTATGAAATCTCCAAAATCTCAAGCAAAAGGAATTGATCATGGCTGACCAGAAAAAAACAGCAAAAAAAACGGCTTCTGCCAAAAAGTCGTCTTCAGGAAGGAGACGTCGGACACCAGAACAGATTCTGAAAATTGTTCTTATTGTTGGGATTGTTGTCGGACTGATTTTCGGAATTGATTATGTAGCCCAGAAAAACGACATCCATAATCCTGCAACTGATGCGGTTCATGTTGTGAAAGTCCGTATTGAGTCAGTTTTTGCTGATCTTCTTGACCAGGCGCTTCCTCAGGAAAATGCGCCTTCCGGTGTGGAGCCTGTTCCTGTTGAAACATTCACTGCCGACGGACAGATTATTTTTGCTGATAACCTTGAGATTCCTGTGTGTGCTGGAAGTACCAGTTCCTCTGGAAAAGCGGATGACCATGAGATTCGGCGTTTCCAGAATTTTACGATCTGTTACCGCGAAAGTTACGAACAGGCGGAATGGGCAGCCTATTGTCTTGAAAAATCTGAGCTTGTAAAAAATGCAAACCGTGGGGATGATTTCCGTGCGGATCCCGAGATCTCAACCGGGTCAGCAACTCTTTCCGATTATCGCGGCAGCGGTTATGACAGAGGTCATCTTGCGCCAGCCGCTGACTTTGCTTTCAGTGAAGAAGCCATGAGCGAATCCTTCTATCTGAGCAATATGAGTCCTCAGGCGGGAGATCTGAACAGAATAACCTGGCAATATCTTGAAGGACAGGTGCGTACCTGGGCAGAAACATACGGCCGTGTGTATGTGGTTACAGGTCCTGTTCTTGAGAAAGATGCATCACAGTATGCATCCATCGGAAAAAACAAGGTATCTGTGCCTGAGTATTATTACAAGGTTCTGCTGGCTCCCCTTTATGCTGATGAAACTGATGCCCAGTCTCCGGAATCTGCAGCCGCGGCTCAGGCAGTCGCTTTTATCCTGCCAAACTCAAAGTGTGACAAGCCGTTCTGGGATTATGCAGTTTCCATTGACGAAGTGGAGCGCCGCACCGGACTGGACTTTTTTGCCATTATGACTGATTCCCTGGAGAATGCTCTCGAGACCAATGAGTCAGTTGAATCATGGAGATGAACTGCTTTGCCGGAAAATACCGGCATCATCAGAAAAGATCCAACTGATCAGTGAAAGACAGAAGAGAGCAGGCTTACAGCGCAGGCAAGGAGTGACAGAGCCATCAGGATGTTCACAGTTTTTGTGTGGTTCATGAAGAAACGGCGCAGTGCAACTCCTGTAAAAAGCCACACAAGATTGCAGCCTGTTCCGATCAGCGGAAGACATGCTCCGATCAGAAGCAGTGCCCAAAGACTCTGGTTATAGGGAAGCACGAAGGCACCCAGTTCCGTCAGACAGGAAAGAATCACTTTTGCATTTGTGACGTTGACTAGAAATCCGGTCCAGAAGTTTGGACCGCGGCCGGTTGAATCCTTTGTGACAGAATCCTCTCCATTTTCTGGATTCTCTGGACTTCTGGAATAATCCGCTTTGAGCATTTTTACCGCAAGAAACACCAGATAGAAACATCCTGCAACTGAAAGGTATTTTACTGACTCGTTCAGGACTGTTCCTGCAAAATAACAGAGAAGGGCAGACACAATGGCGTCAATATAGAATCCCGTGAGAAGCCCGCTCCATTGCCGGAGTGCAGGTTTCCGTCCATGCTGGATGGCTGCTGCGAGAGAACACAGGTTTGCGGGGCCCGGTGTAATTCCCATTGTCACACAGTATAAAAGAAATGAAGGGACAATCCCCAGAGGCATAATCATGTGGTCAGTATACATAAATGCCGGATCAATACCAGTAGTTTTTTTTCGTTTTTTCTAAACTCCTTCCTCCGAATCCCGATAATCAAGGTGAAGCGTATGTTTCGTGGGGGTACATTATGATAAGAGGCTGGTATACCGGTGCATCGGGAATGCAGGCTCAGCAGAACAGACTTGACGCAATTGCAAACAATCTTGCAAACGTTGACACAACAGGCTACAAAAAAGACGTGGCCGTAAGCAAATCATTCACAGAATTACTGATCCGCCGCACAAATGACGACGGAATCATCACAAACAGCCTCGGTTCCTATGATGTGGCACCTGTTATCGGTACATTGGGACTTGGTGTGGAAACCAACGAACTTTACACTGATTTTGTCCAGGGTTCCCTTAAAGAAACCGGGAGCACCACAGACATGGCTCTGAACAATCAGGGTTTTTTTGCTGTCCAGACACCTTATGGAGAGCGTTACACACGCAACGGAAACTTCATGATCGGTAAAGAAGGACTTCTTGAGACAAAAGACGGCTACCCTGTGCTGGGTGAAAAAGGATACATCAACGTTCAGGATAAAAACTTCCTGGTGAATCAGGACGGAATTCTTTACGACCAGGAAACCATGGAAGAAATTGAGCGCTTCAGACTCGTGCGTTTTGACAACGAACGTTATCTGGCAAAACTTGGGGACAGTCTTTATGCGGCGACTGACGTGACCGGTGAGGCCTATGTTGCTGAAGGTGATGAACGGCCTCAGGTCATGCAGACTTATCTTGAAAGTTCGAATGTTAACGTTGTGAACGAAATGGTCCAGATGATTGAAGTTAACCGGGCTTACGAAGCAAATCAGAAAGTGCTAAGTGCTGAAGACACGATGATGTCCACTCTGTGGAGCCGTGTTGCAGTACGCAGCTGATAGGAGGTTCTAGATGGTAAGAAGTTTATGGACAGCGGCTACCGGAATGAACGGTCAGCAGAACAGTATTGATGTTATTTCAAACAACCTTTCAAATGTAAATACAACCGGATACAAAAAACAGCGTGCTGAATTTGAGGATCTGGTCTACCAGAATGTTAAACTTGCAGGAACTCCCGCCACCGAAGACACAATCAAACCGGTGGGAATTCAGATGGGAACCGGTGTGAAACTTGCGTCCACACAGCGCATGTTTACACAGGGAAACCTGCAGAATACGGAGAACACAACGGACGTTGCAGTGGTCGGCGAGGGATTTTTCCGCGTACAGCAGTATGACGGTTCCTTTGCCTATACCCGTGACGGTTCTTTCAAAGTGGATTCCAACGGTCAGCTTGTCACTTCAAACGGTTATCGCGTTATGCCGGAAGTGATTCTGCCGGAAGATTTCAGAATCGATACTTTAAACATCAGTTCCACAGGCCGCATCACCGTTGAGGCCGGTGCTGATGACACACCCATAGAAGTTGGACAGCTTGAACTGTACCGCTTCGCAAATCCGGCAGGCCTTGAAGCAAACGGCGACAATCTCTTCGTTGTGAGCAATGCTTCCGGTATGGCCATCGCCAGCCGGCCCGGTCAGGAAGGCATGGGCACCGTAAAGCAGAAATACCTGGAAATGTCCAATGTTTCTGTTGTGAATGAAATGGTGCAGATGATTGTTGCCCAGCGTGCCTATGAATTCAGTTCAAAGGCAATCCAGACAAGCGACAACATGCTTCAGACGGCTACCAGCCTGAAACGCTAGTAACACCGGATAAATAAACAGTTTTTTATAAGACGGCTTTGCGGCAAACAATGTAACCCCACCCATCGCAAAGCCGCCTTTTTTTTTTCCTGATGACTTCTGCAGCAGTCTGATCTGCAATTATAGCTAAAGTGATTTTTTCCTATGCCGAAAATTCAGACAGTGGGGATTACTATGTCAGATTTAATTTCAAATTACAGTTCAATGCTCAGCAGTTCCGGTGCGGCCGGTCTTACGTCTGGGCTCAATCTGGGAAGCACTGCTTCAAAGGCCGCTTCTCTTCAGAAAGAATCCGCTGAGTTTGCGGCACTTCTTGATTCGCTCAATGCAGCGGGCAACCGGTCAGAAAATGCAAGAACTGTGGCCGGCGGGACGATAAACGGCGATTATGTGAGCGGATTTGAGGGCGCGTTTACTTCGGAATCGGACAAAGCCGCAACTCCGACCGGTGCAGCGGCAAACTCCGGAATGACTGCTTCCGGCAGCCGGAAAATTGATAAAACCAGCAGACTTTACGAAAAAGCCCTGGATCTGGAAAACTATTTCGTAAAGATAATGCTTTCTTCAATGCGTTCTACAATCGGCGGCTCCAGTCTGACCGGCGAAAAAAGTTACGCTACCTCAATGTACGAAGACATGATGTACGACGAACTTTCCCAGGTGATGACAAAACAGGCCGGCTTCGGTCTTGCTGACCAGATTTATCTGCAGCTGATGTAAAGACTTGAGAATCCTATGGTTTTGCTGTAGAATCGAACCATGGATACTAAAGAATTGCTTGACTCGGCTATCCGCCGCATACCTGACTTTCCGACTCCCGGTATTCTGTTCTACGACATTACCGGAGTACTTGTAAAACCCGAAGCTTTCAAAGCCTGCATTGATGCAATGGTTGAGCGTTATAAAGACGCAGAGATCGACGCAGTTGCCGGTGTTGAATCCCGCGGATTTGTTTTTGCAGCACCTCTTGCAGAAAAACTGGGCATACCTCTTATTCTCATCCGCAAAAAAGGCAAACTGCCCGGTAATACATACGGCTGCAAATATGCTCTTGAATACGGAACTGCAGAGATTGAAGTTCACAAATCAGACATCAAAGCCGGTGAAAAAATACTGGTTGTTGATGATCTTATTGCTACCGGAGGCACTCTTAAAGCTGCCCAGAACGTGATTGAGCAGGGCGGGGCCAGTGTTGCCGAATTCTTCGGAATTGTAGGTCTTCCTGACCTGAATTATTCAAAAGTCCTCAATCCTGTTCCCGTAACAACTCTTATTGATTACGCAGGTGACTGATTTCTATGCGTCTGATTTTTGTACGCCACGGAGATCCTGATTACGAAAAGGATTCCCTTACGCCAAAAGGATGGCGTGAGGCAGAACTGCTTTCTGAACGGGTCAAAGGCTGGGAGAACATCACTCAGTTCTATTGCTCTCCTTTAGGGCGGGCAAAGGACACTGCCGGTGTTTCCCTCAAAAAAATCGGACGCACTGCCATCACATTGCCCTGGCTGGAGGAAATCTATTTTCTTGTGGATGATCCGGCCACCGGTAATGCACATGGTGCATGGGACTGGTTCCCCGAATACTGGGCTTATCACCCGGAATTCTATCAGCGGGACTGGTTCAGAAAACCGCCTTTTGATAAGACAAAGGGTGATGAACTGCTGCTGCGCGCTGCTTCCGGCATAGACAGTCTGCTTGCTGAATACGGATATCTGCGCTGTCAGACTGATTCTTCCGGCTGTAAATGTGATACCCGTCTTTCAGTGCCTGTTTATCACACTGATCACAGAACCGCTACCGGTGCCTATAAATCCAATGAAGATACAACCCTGGTCTTTTTCTGCCATTTCGGCATAACGGCCGCTCTGCTGGCACATCTCTTCGGTCTGCCGGCTCTTCCGATGTGGCAGAACTTTTTCTGTCCCACAACATCGGTCACCGTTGTTGCTGCCGAAGAACGGGTTCCCGGCACAGCTGCTTTCCGTGCCCAGCTGATCGGCTGCACAAAGCATCTTGACGCTGAGAAAGAACCTGTGTCTGCATCCGGTTATTTTACTGACGTCTTCAGTCTGTAATTCAGCCTGCTAATCCTGCATCCCGAAAAAAAATAAAAAACTTTCTGTTTTTTTTTATTTTTTCCAATTATTTCTCAATAATAAATATGTGAAATATTTTTTCCGATGTATGCCCGGAAAAGTCAGACAGAAACTTGCTGCTGTCTTTTCTTCAATAGGTTTTGTCAACGAATGTGTGATCTGTGGTTCTGAAGCATCAGGAATTCCTCTCTGTCCGCGGTGTTACCGTAATCTGAAGAGTGAAAACCTTGGCTGCTCCAATTCTTCCTCCCTTTGCAGTCTTTGCGGAAAACCACTTGTCTCGGAACAGAGCCTTTGCATGAACTGCCGCAGTGCTTCATCGCTTCTTCAGGATTTTTCGGGTGTACATTTTTCTTTTGAGTATCTTCTCAAAAAAAAAGCTCTCCTTTTCCACTGGAAAATCGCAGAAGAACGTCAGCTGACTTTTTTCTTTGCAGAAGTTATGGCTGATCTTCTGAATAAATGCTATCCAGGAGTGACTGTGGTTGCGGTTCCTCCAAGACCCCATAAAATCCGACAGAAGGGATGGGATCAGATCCAGGATCTTGTGTATGTGCTGCGCTTTTTTTATGGAGTGAGGGTAATAAGTCCTCTGCTTCGGAAAAGTGATACAGAACAGAAGCATCTTTCTAAGGAGGAACGGCTTGGACACAAGGGAGCAGTATACGAAGCTGACAGCAGGTGGCTCCGGAAAAACCAGGTTCCGGAGGAGGTTGTCCTTCTGGATGATGTCATTACGACCGGTGTGACAATGCAGACATGTGCCCGTCTGCTGAAGGAGATCGGCGTTAAAAAAGTGTTCGGTGCCGCACTGTTCTGTGTTCCCTGAATGATTTTGCATCCGGGTGTAATCGGATCCTTTTCCTCATTTGAATTCCGTTTCATATTGACTTAAATTCTTTTATTGTGCTACATTCAGTATGAACATTATATTATCCTTATATTAATGGAGTCGTTCGAACGGCTCTTTTTTTGTATATAGGGGTATTCCTGCTGAAGTCGGGTTTGGAGAAAAATGGAATATATCGCACTCAATTCTTTTCAGTATTACGCAGATACGGCGCCGCTTGTCCAGTCTTTGGGCTACGAACTGGTGGAACTTCGTGTTGCACCTCAGAAAACACAGTACAAAGTGCTTGCGGTCATCGCAAAAAAATCCGGGTCTGCTGATTCAGAAGGCATTGGCGTTGCCGATTGTGCAAAAGTCCATAGATTGATTGAACCCCGTCTTGAGGCGTTGATCGGGTCTCCCGACCTGTATATGGAAGTTACTTCTCCCGGAATGGAACGGACAATCAGAAATGCGGCGGAATTCTGCCTGTTTATCCAGAAAATGGTCCGTGTCTGGGACAGAGAATGTTCAGACTGGGTCAGCGGAACAATCGTTTCTGCAGATGACAAATCAATCACTTTAGACATTGTAAATGGGGAGCGGACGGTTGTTCCCTATGACCGCATTGCAAAGGCTAAACTATTAAACAGCTAATGGAGGCTTAAGATGGCATCTGATTTCGCAGAGGCAATCAGGGCATTGATTCAGGAAAAAGGTTATTCAGAAGAATCAGTGCGCGGCATTGTTGAAAATACCATAAAGGCAGCATATAAACGCACCTTCGGAATTGATGACAACTGTATCGTTCAGATTTCTGATGATATGACAGATGTAGAAGTTTATTCTCGCAAAGAAGTTGTTGACGGCGTTTACAGCCCGATTACCGAAATTGAATTTGATGAAGCAAAAGAACTGAATCCGGATTGTGAGATCGGAGACATGGTTGATATTCCGATTGATCCTAAAAAAGATTTTGAGCGTTCTGCTGTCTCAACCGGTAAGCAGACTGCACACCAGAAACTTTCTGAAATCCAGAAAGACAGCCTTTATGCTGAATACAAGAGCAAAGAGGGCGAGATCATCATCGGTTATTACCAGCGTGAACGCAACGGCAACATTTATGTTGACCTGGGAAAGGTGGAAGGTGTTCTTCCTGCACGTTTCCAGTCAGAGCGCGAGGTTTATCACAAGAATGACCGTATCAAGGCCCTTATTAAGGAAGTAAAGAAGAATCCCGGTTTCCAGGTTGTTCTTTCCCGCACAGATCCTGATTTTGTCCGCAGTATTCTTGAACTTGAGGTTCCGGAGATTTATGACAAAGTTGTTGAGATCCATGGCATTGTCCGTGAAGCTGGTTATCGCACAAAGGTTGCAGTCTCTTCACACCGGGAGGATGTTGATCCTGTAGGTGCATGTGTCGGTCCGAAAGGTATCCGTATCAAGGCTGTGATCGGAGAGCTGGAAGGCGAGAAAATCGATGTCATTCCTTTTGACCCGGATCCCCGTGTATTCATCAGAAACGCTTTGTCTCCTTCTGAGGTGACAGACGTCCTCATCCTGGATGAAGAAAAACGGCTTGCACTGGCTGTAGTGCCGGACAATCAGTTCTCTCTTGCAATCGGTAAACAGGGACTGAACGTGCGTCTTGCAAACAAACTTACAGACTGGATTATTGACGTAAAAACAGAAGAGCAGTATCAGGAAAGCAGCGAGCTTATTGCCGAATCCCGCAAGGCCGCCCAGGATCTGTTCAATGATGATTATGATACTATCGCAACAGTTTCCGAGCTTCCCGGAGTGGATGAACGTGTTGCAGGTATTCTTGCAGAAAACGGAATCTCTGAGATTGAGAGCTTTATTGAAGCTGCTCAGAACGGTAGTCTTGCAGGAATCGAAGGTCTTTCAGAGGATGACATTGCTGCAGTTCAGGGACTGATTGATAAATCAGTTGAGTTCGTTGATGAAGAAGAGTATGATTCCGAACCTGCTGCAGAAAACGCTGCTGCTGAAACAGAAGAAGCAGCTGAAGAAGAGGAATATTTCTGCCCCGAATGTGGAGCAAAAATTACAATCGATATGACAGCGTGTCCTAACTGTGGTGTCGAATTGAGTTTTGAATACGAGGACGAAGAATAAGGATTGCAAATGGCAGAAGATTCAGAGAACAAACCCAAAGTCAGACTGATTAAGCAAAAGCCGGCACAGGCTCCGGCATCTCAAGCAGCAGAACCTCAGAAAAAGAAAGTTGTGGTGGTCAAGAAAAAGCCTGCCGCAACCGGTGGTGAAGACAATCCAAAAAATGGTGCGGCAAAATCTGCTGAACCTTCTGCACGCAAAGTTGTTCCTGTTGTAGTTGCACACTCTCAGGACAACGAAAAGGTTCCTGCGGACAAACCTGCTGTTGAGCAGCCGGCACCCGCAGAAACTGCAAAAAAAGAAAACAATCCACAGAACAGAACAGAACAGCCCCGTAACGGTCAGAACGGACCTGTTGTGCGCCGTTCTGCTACTACCTTCGAGTTTGGTACTGCACGCCCGAATGTTAAAATGGGTAACCTTGCTGACAAAGGTCGTGGACAGAACCGCGGAAACGGCTTTAACCGCAACGGCGGACAGGGTGGTTTCAACCGCAACGGTCAGGGCGGATACAACCGCGGCTTCAATCGCAACGGTGAGAACGGTTCACAGGAGCAGGGCGGATACAACCGCGGCTTCAACCGTAACGGTGAGAACGGTTCACAGGAGCAGGGCGGATACAACCGCGGCTTTAACCGTAATGGTGAAGGACGTCCTCAGGGACAGGGCGGTTTCAACCGCGGCTTTAACCGTAATGGTGAAGGACGTCCCCAGGGACAGGGCGGTTTCAACCGCAATGGACAGGGTGGTGGCTTTAACCGCGGACCTGGTCGTCCTATGGGTGGTGGAGCCGGTCGTTCGGGATTTGTTCCCGCAGCTGATCCGATCGGAGAGGCGAAAAAGGTTCCACAGAAAAAGACCTTCACCAAGAAAAAGGCTGTTTATTCCCGCAAGGATAAAGAAGAAGATCTGCAGGACAAACTTTTCTTCCAGAAGAAAAAACAGCAGGCTCAGCTGGATGCGGTTCCAGACAGAATCGATATCATGGAATCTGTTTCCGTATCTGATCTTGCAAAGAAAATGAACCTTAAAGGTTCTGATATTATTGCTAAACTTATGTCCATGGGCATGATGGTTTCAATCAACCAGTCCATTGACGCTGATACTGCGATTCTTGTTGCGGCGGAATATAACTGCGAAGTCCGTATTGTCAATCTTTATGATGAGACAGTGATTGCAAGTGAGGCAGATGCTGAAGGTGCGATCGGTCCCCGTCCTCCCGTCGTTACTGTCATGGGACATGTTGACCATGGTAAGACAAAGACTTTGGACGCAATCCGCAGTGCAAACGTTGTTGCAACTGAGTTCGGAGGTATTACACAGCACATCGGTGCATACATGGTGGAAACTCCGAAAGGACATATCACTTTCCTGGATACTCCCGGTCATGAAGCATTCACAATGATGCGTGCCCGTGGTGCAGCCATCACCGACATTGTTGTTCTTGTTGTCGCAGCTGATGACGGTGTTATGCCCCAGACTGTGGAGGCAATCAACCATGCAAAAGATGCTGATGTTCCGATTGTTGTTGCAGTGAACAAAGTTGATAAACCTGAGGCAAATCCTGACAGGGTTATGACTCAGCTTTCAGATTACGGACTTACTCCTGAAGAGTGGGGTGGAGACACTCAGTATGTAAAGATCAGTGCTCTCAAGAAAGAGGGTATTGATGACCTGCTGGATGCTATCCTGATTCAGGCTGAAATGCTGGAGCTTAAAGCAAACAATCAGTGCCGTGCGGAAGGAAAAGTTATTGAAAGCCGCATTGACCACGGACGCGGTGTTGTTTCCACAATCATCGTCCAGCGCGGTTGTCTGCATACTGGAGATCCTTATGTTGCCGGTATTTATTCCGGTCGTGTGCGTGCAATTTTCAATGACCGCGGCCAGAAGATTGATGTGGCAACTCCTTCAATGCCTGTTGAGATACTTGGTCTTGAGGCAATGCCTAATGCAGGTGATCCTTTCCAGGTGACAGAAAATGATAAGGAAGCCCGTGCGATTTCCACAAAACGTCAGGAACTCAAACGTTTTGAAGCAGCTAAAGCTGTCAAGAAAGTTACACTGGATACAATTTACGACAAGATTGACGAAAGTGAAGTCATGGAGCTCAAAGTCATCATCAAGGCTGACGTTCAGGGTTCTGCTGAGGCACTTAAGTCTTCTCTTGAAAAACTTTCCACACGTGACATCCGCCTTGTGGTAATCCATTCATCAGCAGGTGCGATCAACGAAAGCGACATTATGCTTGCAGCTGCAGACTCAAAGGGTGCAATCATCATCGGATTCAACGTGCGTCCTACTCCCAAGGCAAAAATTCTTGCTGATCAGGAAAAGGTTGAGATCCGCAAGTACAATGTTATCTACAAGTGTGTCGAAGAGATTACCGCTGCCATGGAAGGTATGCTCAAACCCAATGTTGAGGAATCAGTCATCGGTACTGTGGAAGTACGCAATACATTCAAGGTACCCAAAATCGGTGTTATCGCCGGTTGTTACGTTACAGACGGTGTTGTCAAACGCAATTGCAATGTCAACATTATCCGTGACGGAATCGTTATTCATAACGGAAAAATTTCTTCTCTCAAACGTTTCAAGGATGATGCCAAAGAAGTTTCCACCGGTTACGAATGCGGTATGGGTATTGCCGACTGGCAGGACATTCAGGTTGGTGACCAGTTTGAGATTGTGGAACTTGTTGAAGTTGCACGCAAACTGGGAGAGACTCTTGCAGAAGAAGCAGCTCGCGCTGAGAAAGAGTCAAAGTAGGTCTGCCTGATGTCTGAATTCCGTCTTGTACGTCTTGGTGAACAGCTTCGTGAAGAAATTTCAACAATGATTCTTAAACAGCAGATTAAGGATCCTAGGGTTTCCACTTTCCTTTCTGTGAATCGTGTTGAAGTTTCCCGGGATCTGGCTTATGCAAAAGTTTATGTCTCAAGTTTCATGAGTGATGCTCAGACACGGAAAGGTGTAAAAGGCCTTGAAAGTGCTGCCGGTTTCATACAGACCGTTCTGAGCAGAAAACTTCGTCTGCGTCAGTTTCCTCATCTGTCTTTTATTGCTGATTCAAGTATAAAAGAGGGTTTTGAAATGGTTCATAAGCTGAATGAAATTGCTGAACATGACGCAGCCATTGCAAAATCTGTCGCTGAAAACGCCGAGAATGCAGAAGACGCAGAGTAACGGAATTATTCTTCTTGCAAAACAGGCTGGTATGACCAGTTTCTCGTCGCTTTTCAGTGTCAAAAAGGCATTGAGTACAAAAAAGGTCGGCCACACTGGAACCTTGGATTCCTTTGCGGACGGCCTTCTTGTTGTTCTTGCCGGTTCTATGACACATCTTGTCAACCATATCACTTCTTTGCATAAAACTTATCAGGCTGTAATTGCCTTCGGAACTGAAACCGATACCCTTGATCCAAGTGGAGAAACTGTAGCTACGGCGGAACTCCCGGATTTTTTATCTTTTGTTCAGGCTTTCGGAACTTTTAGCGGACCGCTGATGCAGGAACCGCCTCATTTTTCAGCACTCCATGTTGACGGAAAAAGGGCCAGTGATCTTGCGAGAAAAGGGGAGGATTTTGTTCTTCCCAAAAGACCGGTTACCGTTTTTGAAAGCCGTATCCAGGAAGTGGAATTTGAAGACGGTGAACGTCTTGTTTTTGACCCGGACTGTTGTATGACGGATCTGGAATCGGTCATGACGGCCCGGGCTTCAGAAAAAATCCGTTATGCAAGGGTGGATTTTAAAGTCTCAAAAGGCACTTATATCCGATGTCTGGCAAGGGATATTGCTCTGACATGTAATTCCCGCGCACATCTGGTCGCGCTCCGGAGAACTGAGGTTGGGAACTTCAGGCTTTGTGATGCAGCAGGATATGCTTTTCTGAAAGACTTTACCATAGAAAATGCCTTGCATCCGGAAAATAATACTGAGTTGTGCAGGACTTCCGAATTCCTGGAGGAAATACGGCAGAAGAGCAGCAGCTTTTCCCGTTCCACCGCTTTGCTTTGCGGAATGTTTCCTGTGACACTGACTGATAAAGGCGAGAAAGATTTTTCCAACGGCAAATTCATTCACAGATCTTTTTTTTCTGATTACAATGATAATCCTGAGAATCTGAATGCGGAACAGCTTGCAGTATTTGACTGTGGAGACAGGTTCCGGGGCGTTGTGGAACAGGATCAGGAAAGGTTCCGGTACGGATTTGTGATCAGTTAGCCTTTTCTGTCATTTATTGTTATCTTCAAATTAGCCGGACTTCTGGATGTCAGATTGTACCGGCAGACTTTTTTACGGGGGAAAATCATGAAAAAAATTATTGCTTTCCTTTTGGCTGGATTCATTCTTTTAAGCTGTGCATCAGCATATTCCGCCAATGACTGGGATGAATATTATTGGGAAGATTTCAGCAACTGGTACAGTGATTATGACTGGTATGATGGATACGATTTTTATGACGATTATTATGCCTATGAGAACAGTGACGAGAATAATGACTGTATCGGATTTATCGGTGACTGTTATCAAAGTTCTGATTACTGCTTTTATTTTGACTTGTCCGAAGACGGATCGATTTTCATAAATTCTTTCCAGCCTTACAGATATGACAGAATAACTGGGGAACCTGTTGACTTCCGGGTTTTTGAACTTCCTTCTTCTTTTGAAGGCCATCCTGTAAGTGGAATCGGAGAGAACTGTTTTGATGACTGTTCTTTTGAAAAGTTCATCATTCCTTCTTCCGTTAAAGAGATCGGTTCAATGCCTTTTTCCGGATGTTTCAATCTGGAGGAAATTCTTGTTGCTCCTGACAATCCCTGTTTTGAAGTGATTGATGGTGTGCTTTATGAGAAAAATTCCGGCCGCCTGATCTGTGCTCCTTACGCTGCTGACCTGACTGAGGTGGTGATCCCGGAAGGAACTAAATCAATTGATTATGCAGGACTTGCTTATCTGAGCAGTCTGAAAACTGTCACGATTCCTGCTTCTGTCGAAAAAATTGATGAATATGCTTTTTACGCAACTCCAAGTCTCGAATCCATCAATGTGGCTCCGGAATCAGAATTCTTCATGGTGAACGGAAATGCACTCATTGAGAAGAAAACGGCTACTCTTGTTGCAGTCGCCCAGGCGGGAATCAATCCTGATTATGAAGTCCCTGAAGGAGTCAGAGTAATCGGAAAAGGTGCCTTCTATTCCTGTGACAGTCTTGAAAGTGTTACATTGCCCGGATCTGTTGAGACAGTCAGTTATGCTGCTTTCTCTCTCTGCAGAAGTCTTGAGTCTGTATCCTTGAATTACGGGCTTAAGAAAATCGATGATTTTGCATTTGCTGACTGTTACCGGCTGAAAGAAATCTTTGTTCCGCAGACTGTGACCGGACTTGGGGAATCAGCTTTCTCACAATGTGTAAGTCTTGAGCGCGCATTCCTGCTTTCAAAGGCAACAGTGTCTGACTCGCTTTTTGAATTCTGCTACAGCCTGAAGACTGTCTATCTGGAAGAGGGTATTGACTGGATTGGAAATTCTGCTTTCTTCTGCTGTTATCGTCTTGGCAGCATAAAACTGCCTTCTTCAATTGATGCAATCGGTATGGGTGCATTTGAAAGCTGTGTAAGTCTGGAAGAAATTGTCATTCCGTCAGCAGTCAGTTACATCGGAGACTCTGCTTTCAATAACTGCGTGAATCTTGAATCGATTTATGTGGGCGAAGGAATGGCAGAGTTCGATCTTGCTGCTTTTTACGGCTGTTATGCCATTCAGACAGTTCAGGTTGCTTCCCCTGACACTGAAATTGTCCTGACAAAGGAAGTCAATTTTCACCCTTACGTAAAGTTTGTGGGACCGGCTGGCTCAAAAGCTGAGGAATTTGCTGCTGAAAACGAAGTAGAGTTCATCCTGTCTGAGAATTTCTGAGGAAAAACGGGTGGAAATATTTAATTGGGCTGATTTTGTTGACGATGAAAACTGTCTTTTCTCTGAGGACTGTGCTGGAAGTGCCTTGTGCATAGGCGGCTTTGACGGTCCGCACCGGGGACATCAGTCATTGTTCGACAGAGTCCGGCTTTTTTCCGCCCGGAATTCAGGCATGAAGAAGGGGGCTGTAACGTTTGTTCTGCCTCCCAAAGCTTCTCTTCACAAGGAAAGTTTCGGCGGTCTTCTGTGTTCTGTTGAGCAGAAAAAGGATTTTTTCCTGAAGCAGGGATTTGATTTTGTTGTCCTGATTGATTTTACACCTTCAGTCAAAGGGACGCCGGGTGCGGTTTTTGTAGAAAAACTCTGCTCCTGCCTGAAGATGAAATTTCTTGTGTCCGGTCAGGATTTTACCTGCGGTGTCAATGCGGATACCGGTATTGCCCAGCTGAAAACCCTGGCACTTAAGAAAGGTTTTGTTTTTGAAGTTGCAGAACAGGTTGATTCTGACGGACTCCGTGTTAGTTCCAGCGCGCTCCGTTCTGCAGTGGCCCTTGGGGATTTTGACACGGCGGAAAAAATGCTCGGTTTTCATTACAGACTTGATCTGAGGCCTTTCTTGGACTGTATTTCCTGTAGCAATGGAAAAACTGCTGCCGTGTATTCTTTTGAAAGGAATGCCTGTCATCAGATCCTGCCTGAAAAAGGGGAGTTTCCGACAAAGGTTTATTTTGAAGAGACACAGGATTCAGAGCCTTTTGCTGCGGACGGACTCCTTTCGATGAAAGACGGTCAGGTGAACATAGAAGTCTGTGCAGAAAAGGACAGATCTTTGTCCGGCTTTTTACCTGAGACAGTTGAATTTATTCCAGTCATTCGGTAAAATATACTAAATTATTGTTTTATTCGGGCGACTTTTTTTGATGGGTTTAACGACTCATTCTGAAAGGTTAAATCAATCCCGGATTTTGGAGTAGGGTTATGGCTCTTACAAAAGAAAAAACCGCTTCCGTTGTTTCCACATATGGTGCAAACAGCAAGGATACCGGTAACTCAAAAGTTCAGGTTGCTCTTCTTACAGAGCGCATCAAACAGCTTACAGAACACTGTAAGGCAAACAAAAAAGACGCAAGTGCAAAACGTGCTTTGACACAGCTTGTCGGTCAGCGCAGAAACCTTCTGAAATACCTTCAGAACAAAGATCTGGAACTTTATCGTTCTCTCATCAAAGAGTTGGGATTGCGCAAGTAATTGAGAAAAACCGGCTGTTATCAATGATTTTTCATATAACAACCGGTTTTTTTATTTCAAAGTATGTGAGAAACATACCGCTGCATTGTAGATGGGCAGAATTTTCTGGAACCCGCGGACAGACGGTTTGCAGTAAATTCTGTCACGATGCAGTAGCAAAAATCATTTTAAAGGATTTACCAGATGGTACACAGAGTAACCTACAAAATCGGCAATGATGAACTGATCCTTGAGACAGGTCGTCTTGCTAAACAGGCAAACGGTGCTGTATACGCACAGTTCGCAGGATCTGCTGTTATCGCTACAGCATGTGCTTCCGGAACTGCACAGGAAGGACTTGACTTTGTTCCTGTAACAGTTGACTACAATGAGAAATATTATGCTGCCGGAAAAATTCCCGGTGGTTTCGTAAAACGCGAAGGTCGCCCGAAGGATAAGGAAATCCTTGTATCACGCCTGATTGACCGCCCTATGCGTCCTCTTTTCGAAGTTGCCTTCGGACGTGAGATTCAGATTGTTCCTACCTGTGTTTCCGCAGACGGAGTCAATCCTCCTGACATTCTTGCCGTGATCGCATCTTCTGCCGCCGTCACAGTTTCAGACATTCCTTTCAACGGTCCTATTGCAGCTGTCCGCGTAGGTTATGTTGACGGAGAGTACGTTCTTAACCCTACTTACGAGCAGATTGAGAAAGGTGACCTGGAGATTGTTGTTGCCGGAACAAAAGACGGATTCACAATGGTTGAAGGTGGTGCAAATGAGGTTTCTGAGGAACTGATGCTTGGTGCACTGGCAAAAGCAGAAGAGTTTATCCGCGAGATGTGTAAGCTTCAGGAAGAACTGAAGGCTCTTGCCGGAAAAGAGAAACTTCCTCTTGCTCCTTCATCTGCTGTTCTTGAGAACAAAGACGCTATCGAAGCAGAAGCAATGCCTCTTCTTCAGGTAGCCTGCTACGAAAAATCAAAATTCGGACGTTATGAGGCAATCGCAAAAGTAAAGAACGACATTGCCGCAAAATATGCGGAACAGCTTGCTGACAGCATGCAGGCAAAACTTTTCAATGTCCTTTTTGATGACATGCAGTACAACATCCTGCGTTCCGGAATCCTGGACCGCGGACAGCGTGTTGACGGACGTGGTCTTGAAGACATCCGCCCCATCACCTGTGAAGTGAATGTTCTGCCCCGTCCTCACGGATCAGCAATCTTCACACGCGGTGAGACTCAGTCTCTTGCTGTTGCTACACTGGGTACAGCTCTTGATGAGCAGGTTTACGATGACATTGACGGAGACCGCCGCGAGCACTTTATTCTGCACTACAACTTCCCCCCTTATTCTGTCGGTGAAGTTGGACGCATGGGAACAGGCCGCCGCGAAATCGGACATGGAAACCTGGCACGCCGCTCTCTTGAGCCGATGGTTCCCAGCCGCGAGGCATTCCCTTATACGATCCGTGTTGTTTCCGAGATCATGGAATCAAACGGTTCGTCTTCAATGGCATCTGTATGTGGTGGTACTCTGTGTATGCTGGCAGCCGGTGTTCCTATGAAGAAACCTGTAGCCGGTATTGCAATGGGACTTATCACAGAAGGTGATGAGGAGAATCCTTACAAACGCTATTCAATCCTGTCAGATATTCTTGGTGAGGAAGATCACCTTGGTGACATGGACTTTAAGGTTGCCGGTACTGAAGACGGTATCACCGGTTTCCAGATGGATATCAAGATTGCCGGTGTTACAACAGAAATCATGCAGAAAGCTCTGGCTCAGGCAAAACGCGGACGTCTGCACATTCTGGGCATCATGAAACAGACAATTGCCGGCCCTGCGGAAAAAATCAGTGAATATGCTCCCAAAATTGAAAGCATGAAGATTGCGATTGACAAAATCGGTGCCCTGATCGGACCCGGCGGAAAAACTGTCAAAGCGATTTCAGCTCAGTTCGGTGTAACAATCAACACTGATGATGACGGTACTGTAACAATCTACGGAAAGAACACAAAATCAACTGACGGTGCAAAGGCTGCGATCAAGGGTATTGTGGAAGATCCTGAAGTCGGAACAATCTATAAAGGTACTGTAAAACGCATCATGGAATTCGGTGCATTTGTTGAGATCCTGCCCGGAAAAGAAGGTCTGTGCCACATTTCCAAACTGTCAAAGACACGTGTTGCTAAAGTGACAGATGTTATTTCAGAAGGACAGGTGATTCCTGTAAAACTGATTGAGATTGACAAAATGGGTCGTCTGAATCTGTCTTACATTGACGCTCAGGAAACAAAAACAGAATAATTCCTGAAATAACAGAATAGGAGGCTGTTCTTATGAAGTGCGCTTCATTTGGGCAGCCTTTTTTTTCGGACGGAACGGGTTCAGAATATGTCAGTCATTCAAAAAACATTACAGAACAATATCCAGTTCATTGCAGAATCTACAGACGAGTTTAAGACTGTTTCCATCGGTTTCTGGTTTTCAGCAGGAAGCCGGTTTGAAAAAACAGAACACTGCGGTATTGCTCATTTTGTGGAACATATGCTTTTTAAAGGCACTGAAACCCGGTCTGCTTATGAGATAGCCTGTGCTTTCGATAAAATCGGCGGTTACGTGAATGCTTTTACGGAGCGCGAAGTGATCTGTCTGCATTGTGTCGTTCCTGCTGAATATGCGTTTCTTGCATTGGATATTCTCTGTGACATGACACATAATTCCACATTTATGCAGTCAGAAATTGACAAAGAACGTTCTGTAATTGAAAACGAGATTCTTGCTTCGGAAGAAGATCCGGAAGATGCTGCCCTGGATGCCGCGGCAGAGATTGTCTGGCCACGGAATGGAATTTCCCGCGCAATTTGCGGGACTGTGAAAAGCATCCGTCAGTTGAATTCTCCGGAACTCTACAGCTGGTACAATGATTTCATCCGTCATGGCTTTATGACTGTGTGTGTCACCGGTGACATAAACACAGCTGATTTTGAGCATAAACTTTCTTCCTTTGAAAATCATGTTGCTGTTCCGAATCCGCTTGAGCCTTTCCCAGGAATGGAACTTCCTGTCTGGCAGAAGGGAAATCATTTTCTTAATGCTGATTTTCAGCAGTCCCAGATTATGGTTCTGTTTCCTGTCAGACCTGTTCTTTCTGAGGAAGAATACTGTTCCTGTGCAATTGTGAGTGCTCTTCTTGGTGATACGATGAGCAGCCGGCTTTTTCAGGCATTGCGGGAAGAGAAAGGCTTTTGTTATACTACCTACAGTTTCTTTTCCATTTATTCTGACTGTGCCATGCTGTGTTTTTATGCATCATGTGCAAAAAAAGATGCGGTGGAAGTTGTGGAAACGATTTTTTCCCAGCTGAATCTTGCTTTGTGCAAAGGTTTTTCTGACGAAGAAATCCTTGCGGCAAAAGAGCATCTGTGCGGGGAAGAGATTGTCAACGCGGAAGATGCTGAAAGCCGGATGAAAAAACTGTACCGCAATTTCTCAATGGGATTCAGACAGTCTGACTGGAAATGCACTGTGGATCAGATTCGTTCTGTGACAAAAGCTATGATTGAAAAAACGGTTGCGGAGCTGATTGTTCCTGACAGACGGACTCTGGTTGTCTTCGGTCCGAAATTATCTTGCTTTGAGAAAAAACGTCTGAAAACTGGAGAATGAACATGAATAGAATTGATATAAAATGTACTGTGATGCCCGGTGCAAAACTGCCTGCTTATCAGACAGAAGGTAGTGCCGGTGCTGATCTGTGCGCTTTTGTTCCCGAGCCTGTGGTCATTAAGAAGGGTGGGCGTGCCCTTATTCCGACAGGTCTTGCCTTTGAGATCCCCGTCGGTTATGAGGTGCAGGTTCGCCCAAGAAGCGGCCTTGCCCTTAAACACGGAATCACATGCCTTAATACTCCCGGAACAATTGACAGCGATTACCGCGGACAGGTTCATGCGCTTCTGATCAATCTTGGAGACGAGGATTTTGTTGTCAACAATGGAGACCGTATTGCCCAGGCTGTGGTTGCACCTGTCACACAGGGAAACTTCCTGGTTGCCGATAAACTGTCTGAGACTCAGCGTGGTGCAGGAGGATTCGGTTCAACCGGTGTCTGAAAATGAAAAACACTGAAAAGACAGAAACAGCTCAGATGCCACATGAAAGAAAACGCCCTTTGTTTTCCAGACCCCGGGGAAATCAGGTTTTCTTCAATTATCTGATGAGGGAACTTTTTCTGTATTTTTTCATTGCTTTTCTGTTTTTCTTCATGATTTTTTTTGTCAACCAGATTCTTCTTATGGCAGAGGAACTCCTTAAAAAAAAGGTTCCGTTTCTTCAGGTTGCCCAGCTTGTAACCTATTCTCTTCCATTTGTAATTGCCCAGTCAGCACCTTTTGCCACTCTGGTAGGCTTTCTCATGTGTCTTGGCCGTATGATGAGTGACAATGAGATCATGATTTTCAGGGCAACAGGTCATTCCTACGGTTCTGTCATGGTTCCGGTTCTGGTTCTGGGCGTGCTGATTTCAATCGCATCATTCTTTGTCAACGATTATCTGCTTCCTCTGGGAACCGTAGAATATAACAGACTCTATCAGTCCATCCTGTTCTCCAACCCCTCTGTCGAAATTGAATCCAATTCAATCAAGAGAACACAGAATTCCACACTGATAATCGGTGAGGTGAATGACCGGACTGTGTCAGATCTGATTCTCTTTGACAGCAGTGATCGAAGCAAAGTAAGAATCATTGTTTCCGAAGAAACGCAGATTGTGTCTCCTGATGATCCGGGTGTCCTGATGCAGCTGGAAATGGGAAAACCGGTGGCATTTTTTGTGGACAAAAGTGACAAGACTTCATTCGACCTGTTGAAATCAACTTCTTCTGTTATGAATATTTTCTCTTCAGATTTCTTTGTCAATTCGAGCGGAAACAATCCCCGGGAAATGACGGCTCCGGATCTGAAAAAAGAGATTGAGAACATGCGGGCTGATCCCCTGACTTCTGATTATCAGCTTAATATCTGGGAACTGGAATACTATAAGAAATTTTCGCTGCCTTTCGGCTCTGTTTTCTTTGCGATTCTTGCAATGCCTCTTGCTGTCGTGTTCGGTAAGCACAACGGTCAGACAATCGGTCTGATAATCGGTATCGTGCTTTCTGTTGCATACTGGGCAATGTTCATCATGGGACAGACCTTCGGGCTCCGTAACGGTGTGAACGGCTTCTGGGCAATGTGGCTGCCAAACTTTCTTATTGGCGGAACAGGCATTGTTTTTTACATAAGGCTGGTGCGCCGGTGACACTTCTGAAATATCTTGCAAAAAAATTCATTCTCTGTTTTGTCGGCGCGCTGGGCTTTTTTTCTCTGATGCTGGTGCTTGTTGACCTGTTCACCAATCTCTGGCAGTTCATCCAGTATGCTGTCCCGGCTTCTTCCATCATTCGGCTGATGCTTCTCTATGTTCCAAAAACCTTGTGGTATGCGGCTCCCCTTGCTGTGCTTTTTGCTGTCTCTTTCACTCTCAGTTCCTTTTATTCCAACAACGAGCTTACAGTGATTTTTGCCTCCGGCGTATCACTTTTCCGGTTCGTTTTTCCTCTGCTGGTTTTTTCAGCTTTTCTCAGCGTGGGATTCTTTTTCTTTGAGGACAGGATCGTTGTTCCTTATTACAGGCAGAAAGTTGAGTTCCAGAGCGAACTGCTTGGTGAAACTTCCTCAAAGAACAACAGCGATGTGGTTGTCTTTGCAGAAAACGGAAGACAGATTTACAAAGCCGATTATTATGATGACAACAACAGGCGTCTTTACGGGCTGATAGTGATTCTCCGCAGTGAAGAACGCAGTCTTGAAGGCATTGTGTTTGCAGATTCGGCCATGTGGAAGGATGATCATTGGGAAATGTCCGGTTTCACATATTACCAGTATGCTGACGGAGAAGCGGTAAGTTATAGAAACTGGATGCCTGATACAATATCGATTGCAGAACTTCCAGAAACTTTCAGGAATTTCGAGATTTCTGTTGAATCAGTGAATACTGAGGATGCCAGGGCTTATATTTCGCTTCTTCAGAGGACAGGACTTCCCACAGGTGAGGCAAAATCAATCTATTACAAGAAATATTCTTTCCCGACGATTATTTTCCTTGTTGTGTTCCTGTCAGTGGGACTTTCCGGAAGGTCTCGGAAAAATGTGCTGCTGTCCAGTCTTATTCTCTGTGTAAGTGCGGCAGTCTTGTTTTACGTTACACAGATGGTCACAATGTATCTTGCGAAATTCAACGTCATCTCACCTTTTGCGGGGGCCTGGCTTCCTGTTTTTGTATTCTTCGGAATCAGTATCGTTCTTTTCCGTTCTTCGCGCACTTAAAAACACGGATCTGCGCTTTTTCGGCTGTTTTTTTCTAGGCTTGCTGCGCCGGGTTGGAGACTGTCGCTTGACTTACAGTCCATTTCCTTACAAAATAGAAAAATGATTCAAGTAACGCGCCTTAATGGAACAAAAGTCTGGGTTAATCCCCATCAGATTGAATTTATCGAGACAAATCCAGATACAACTTTGATCCTGCTTTCCGGAAAAGCTTTGATTGTCCGGGAAAAAGCTGAGGAAGTGCTTGAAAAAATATTAAATTACCGTTCCAGGATAGGAACATTTAAAAATGAACTTTAAAATGCCGATATAAAATCTAGAGGATTCTGAAAAGTTACTTCGGAAAAAAATCGGGAGGGTTTTTCTTCATGGATATAGCGACAATAATCGGACTTGTTGGTGGTGCAGCCTGTATTGTTATGTCAGTTCTGACTTCTGGCGGTTCTTTGGGCGGTATTATCGACGTTCCTTCAATTTTCATGACAATCGGCGGTTCTTATTTCGCTATCTTCATCATGGCACCGCTCAAAAAGTGTATCGGTGTTTTTGGTGTTGTCGGACGCGCTTTCAAAGTTCCGGACTTCGGTGAGAAAACAATCGTCCAGAACATGGTTGCTCTTTCTGAAAAGGCACGCCGCGAAGGTATTCTTGCTCTGGAAGAAGGTCTTGAGGATCTGGACGATCCCTTTATGAAGACCGGACTCCGGCTTGTAGTTGACGGTACGGACGGAAACGTTATCCGTGCGATCCTGGAGAATGAACTTTCCCAGCTTGAAAGCCGCCATATGGAGTGGGTAAACGTAATCAACCAGTGGGCCGGTTTTGCTCCTGGTTTCGGAATGATGGGAACGGTTCTCGGTCTTATCGGTATGTTGAACAACCTGGAAGACAAATCTTCTCTTGGTCCTAACATGGCTGTTGCTCTTATCACGACCCTTTATGGATCAATGATGGCAAACTGGATTCTTACTCCTCTGGGTCAGAAACTGATCGGACACAATGCCCGTGAGGTTCAGGTTAAAGAAATGGTTATCGAAGGTGTTCTCTCCATTCAGGCCGGTGACAACCCGCGTATTCTTGCAATGAAACTTCTTACTTATCTGGATCCTGTTTCACGCAAAGCAATTGAAGCTGATGTTCTCAAGGACTGATTGATGGCAAAAAAAGAAAAGAAGGAACCGGAAAAACCGTCGACTGCGTGGCAGGGTACTTATGGTGACATGATCACCCTTATGCTCTGCTTCTTCGTTATGATGTACGACCCTTCGGAAACTGATGCGATCCAGATGGCAGCACTTACAGCCTCAATCCAGGGCGATCCGACTGCCGGTGGTGCCTCAATGGCTTCGGGACGTCTCGCAGATCTTGGAAATACAATCAGTTCCATGCCTGCTCTTGAAAAAGGCCGTGTGCTCGGTCTTGCTGCAAAGCGCGCGGTCAGTCTGTTTGCTCCTGAGATCAAGACAAACAAAATCACGATTTCCAGCGATGAACGTGGTCTTGTAATCACCCTTGCATCCGACTCATATTTCAAGCGGGGCAGTGCAGAACTGAACATAGAGAGTGTCCGTGCCACTCTGCAGAATCTGGCAGCTTTTCTTTCATCAAGCGAACTTCTGCTGGATCAGGATGGAAATATCAGAAAATTTCGTATTGAGGGACATACTGATTCTTCCGATGAGTATAAAGGAAAATATCCGAGCAACTGGGAACTTTCTACAGCCCGTGCGACCAATGTTCTGCATTATCTTTCAGACTTCGGAGCGGATGAGAGCAGGTTTTCTGTTGCCGGTTACGCGGATACCCAGCCAAAATATTCTGACAGTTCGGAAGAAGGGCGTGCGTATAACCGTCGTGTAGACATAATTATTCTAGACGAAGGACATTTTTAGTTATATAATTGATGCGGGTGGAAAATGTATAAAGTTATTGTTCATAATCCGCATCAGTTTTAAATCTTTGAGTAAGGTGGGTCTCTATGGCTGATGACGATTTTGGTGTCGACGAAAACACAGAAGAAGGTGCTGCTCCTGCCAAAAAAGGCGGTGGCGGATTTTTACCGACTCTTCTCAAATATATCGCTATTGTAATCGGTGCTATTGTTCTTATTGTGACTGTCGTAATCATTACGATGAACATAATGAATAAGAACGGCAGCGGTTCAAGCACAATCGTTCCCATTTCAGAAGAATACTCTGTTAATCGTGAAGAACTGGACTGGTACACATCCATCGGTTCAATCACAACATATACAGCTGATGTTCCTTCTGCAAACGTGGTTGTTGAGGTTGTTCTCGGTTACAAAACTGATGACAAAGCTGCTTCTGCGGAAATTACAAAGCGTCAGATTGAGATCAAGGATTATCTGCGGCGTTATTTTTCCAGTAAATCCAAGAATGAACTGGGCGTAAAATCAGAAGACAAGCTTAAAATGGAAATCAGAAACTCAATCAATGACAACATTTTGAGTAAATCTAAGATCCGCGATGTAATGTTCCTGACATTGTCTGTTGTAGAATAAGGATTTGACGGATGAACGAAGTTCTATCGCAGGATGAAATTGACCAGCTTCTTTTCGCAATCAGTTCCGGTGAGCCGGAGCCTGAGGATTTGCGTGCTGTCAATGAAAACCGCAAGATAAAGATTTACGATTTCAAGCGCCCTGACAAGTTCTCTAAAGAACAGATCCGTACTGTTCAGATCATGCATGAGACTTTTGCCCGTCTCACGACAACCAGTCTGTCTGCACAGCTCCGTTCAATGGTTCATGTTCATGTTGCTTCAGTAGATCAGCTTACTTACGAGGAGTTCATCCGTTCAATCCCGACGCCTACAACACTGGCTGTTATCAACATGGATCCCCTCAAAGGAAATGCAATCCTTGAGATTGACCCTGCAATCACTTTTTCAATGATTGACCGCCTTTTTGGTGGTACCGGTCAGGGAACAAAGGTTCAGCGTGATCTGACAGATATCGAACAGTCCGTAATGGAAGGTATTATTGTCCGTATCCTTGCGAATATGCGTGAATCCTGGACTCAGGTAATTGATCTTAGGCCCCGCCTTGGTCAGATTGAGACGAATCCTCAGTTTGCACAGATTGTTCCGCCGTCAGAAATGGTTGTTCTTGTTACTCTTGAGACAAACATCGGTGAAGAAGAAGGAATGATGAACTTCTGTATTCCTTACCTTACGATCGAGCCGATTATTTCAAAGCTGTCTTCCCAGTTCTGGTTCTCAAGCGTACGCAGAAGTTCAACAACCCAGTACCTGAATGTCCTTAAAGATAAACTGTCCAATGTTGACATGGATGTTATTGCTGAGGTCGGCTCGATCAATCTGCCGATCAAAGATGTTCTTTCATTAAAAGTTGGCGATATTGTTCGCCTTTCAAATATTCGTGTGGGTGACCCACTTACCCTGGCTGTCGGCGATCAGAAGAAGTTTTATTGTCAGCCTGGTGTTATCGGTAAGCGCATGGCGGTTCAGATAGTCGGAAAGATTGTCCCTGAAGGGGAGAATGAGGATTTTGAAGAACTGGTAGCGGGAGGAGATGATTCTTATGAGTGATGGTGCTATTTCTCAGGATGAAATTGATGCATTGTTGTCTGGTGTGGACATGGGAGGTGTCGGCGGTTCCGGTCTGGGATCCGGTGGCGGTTCTTCTGCAACACCTCTTGATACCAGTGCAGTAAGCACAATTGTAAATACTGTAAGAGCTTCTCTTAAAAGCAGTCTGGAGACAATGACAGGTTCAACCTTTGACATCGGTTCTCCACAGATTGAATCTGTTGTGCGCGATGACGTGCTCAAAAAAGTATCAGAAATGGTAGTCTGCGTTCTGAGCGACTTCAATTCCGGTGTCTCCGGCGATCATCTTTTCGTGATGCCTCCCGAACTTGCACAGAAACTTACTGCTCTTATCAATAAAGAAGATAATCCTGATCTGGACGAGATGGCTCTTTCTGTAGTTTCTGAAATTGTTTCCCAGCATGTTGGAAGTGAGATTACAGAAATTGCGAAAATGCCCGGACTTTCATCTGTTGCTGCAAATCCGGCAGAAGCTGTTCATGTTCCGAAAGCAATGGTCCGCTTTCCTTTCGGATCTTTTGTTGCTGTAACTTATCCCGTTAATGTTGATGGCGGAGCATATTCACTGTTGGAATGTTTCGGTCATGATGTTTCCGACGCTCTTGCTGCTGCCAACGGCGGCGGTTCTTCCGGTGGTCTTTCTGCAAGTGAGATGCAGTCTATGGCATCTTTAGGCGGTGGCGGTATGAACATGGGTGGCGCATCCATGAACATGGGTGCTTCCTCCATGAATATGGGCAACATGGGTGGCTCCATGAATATGGGCGGAATGGGTATGGGTACCGGCATGAATATGGGCACCGGTATGAACATGGGCGGAATGGGCATGAACATGGGTAACATGGGAATGAACATGGGCGGCATGGGCGGTGGAATGATGGGAAATGGAATGCCTGTCCAGATTCCTAATGTCCAGACACTTCAGTATCCCAATCTTCAGACAACTTCTGGCGGTACGGAACAGGGAAATATCGGTCTTATCATGGACGTATACATGGAGATGACCGTAGAACTGGGACGTACAAAAAAATCCATCAAAGATATTCTTGGAATGGGTGAAGGTACCATTATCGAGCTTGAAAAACTCGCCGGTGAGCCTGTAGACATTCTGGTAAACCATAAACTGATTGCATGTGGAGAGGTCGTTGTTATCGATGAAAACTTCGGTGTTCGTGTAACCAAGATTCTTTCTCCAATGGACAGGATTGCCGATACGCATTGATCTGTTTTTTTTCGGGTGGGGGAAATTACGAGAAATTTTCATTCTTTTGCAAAAACCGGTGTAGTCCTGTTTCTGTGTTTGGTTCTGTCATGTGGCTTTCTGTCTGCTCAGACTTCTGCCGTTGACGAACAGTCCATTGTTTTATCAAATTCCTCATCTTCTTCTGACACTGCGGATGTTTCCGGACAGACTTCCGGTACTGTCTGGCTTTTTGTGCGGATGATCATCGTTCTGGTGATTGTGGTCGCATGTATTTACGGAATTGTCTGGCTGCTTAAAAAAACGACACAGCCAGGCGCAGAAGATGATCCCTTCCTTAAGAAAACTGCCAGCATTACTCTGGCGCCCGGAAAATCTGTCCAGGTTGTGACACTTCAGGATAAAGCTTTTGTACTTGGAGTTTCTGATTCACAGGTAAACCTTATTGCTGAGATAACTGACAAAGAGCTGATTGATTCCATGAATCTTGCCGCTGACAGGGAACCGAAAGGAAAAGCTCCGGATTTTGCCTCAATGCTTGCAAATCTGACCGGCAGCACCAAAAAAACTGAAGAATATCTGCGTAAAAGAAGAGAATCCAGATCAAATCCTTCGGAGGGCGGCAAGTGAAAAGAAAAAGTCTGCTTGCAGTCCTGCTTTCCATGTGTTTCGGACTGTCTTTTCTTGCAGCCCAGAGTTCCGCATCCTCTTCTTTTCCCCAGGGAAGTACTCCAGGTACGATGCAGATGAACGGAAATATCACCGGAATTGATATGCCTCTTGTGGATCTGTCAATCCGGCAGCCCCAGACAAATCAGGAAGTTGCTTTTTCAATCCAGCTTCTGCTTCTTCTTACTGTTCTCAGCCTTGCTCCCAGTATTCTGATTCTTGTCACATGTTTTCTCCGTTTTTCCATTGTTCTTGATTTCATCAAAAGAGCTCTTTCTCTGCAGCAGGTTCCGCCCACAGCAGTGTTGAACGGAATAGCTTTTTTCATGACGATTTTTGTCATGTGGCCAACCTTTACCACAATGTATGACAACTCTTTCAAGCCTCTTTCTGACGGAGAGATCGGGTTTGAGACGGCTCTGGAGAATGCGGAGGGACCTCTCCGCTATTTTATGTATTCCCAGATGTCTGATAATACAGACTATATTGCAATGTTCATGTCCATGGGAAATCTTGAGCGTCCCCAGACTTTAGCCGATGTCCCCACTTATGTGCTTATTCCGGCATATATCCTTCATGAGCTGACGGTTGCGTTCAAGATAGGAATTCTTCTTTATATTCCATTTATCATAATTGATATGGTTGTTGCCAGCGTGCTTATGTCCATCGGAATGATCATGCTGCCTCCGGCACAGATTTCAATGCCTTTCAAACTTATGCTTTTTGTGCTTGTTGACGGCTGGGGACTGCTTACGACGCAGCTTTTCAATTCTGTAATCCATTAGGTTGCTTTGGATAATAAAATAGAAGGTGGGTAAAATGAGTATCGGAGATTTGGTTACATTGATGCGCAACGGAATTCTTGAAATTCTGATGCTTGTTGCTCCTATTCTGATTGCAGCAATTGTAATCGGTCTGATTATTGCTATTTTTCAGGCAACAACCTCAATTCAGGAGCAGACACTAACTTTCGCTCCGAAACTTTTTGCAGTCCTTGCGGTTCTTGCTCTTTTAGGCGGATGGATGTTCGCTTCCCTAAGAACTTATACAACAAATATTTTTCAGATGATTCCTCTTGTCGCAGGTTGATGAATGCTGCAGACGATTGTGGCTGCAGCTCCACTTTTTCTGCTTGCTGCCGTGCGCTGTTTCGCTATGTTCCAGACATCGCCTCTCCTGTCTACGAATTCGGTTACCAGAATTGCAAAACTTGCTCTGTCCGGTGCTTCAGCCTATCTGCTTCTGCCATGGCTTTATCAGTCCGGTCTTGCTGATGCATTGACGGTCGGCATTGATGCAGGTTCTGTCGGGTCGGAAGGACTTTTCAACGGATTGACCACCGGTGGATATCAGGGTGTTGCCGTTCAGCCATTTTCCCTTCAGTTTGTCCTGCTGCTTGTTGGGGAAGGTCTGATAGGTGTTCTTATCGGTTTTTACATAAACCTGATTTTTGGAATCTTCAGCACTGCGGGTCAGTTTTTTTCCTTTCAGATGGGTTTTTCTGCCGCACAGAGTTATGATGCTCTGTCACAGGTTGAAAATCCTTTGATGGGACAATACCTGAACCTTATGGCAATGCTGATCTTCCTGCAGACAAAGGGCTTCCAGAATCTGTTCCTGAGAGGACTGACCCAGAGTTATACTGTCTTTAACGCCTATTCTCTTGTTCTGGCAAGGGAGAACATTCTTGGCTTCCTGCTTGCCGGACTGTCCCAGCTTTTTCTGGATGCTTTTCTCATCGCTTTTCCCATGATTGCCTCTCTGTTTCTTGTTTCTGTGACCATGGGGCTTCTTGCGAAAGCGGCTCCCCAGATGAATCTGTTCTCAGAAAGCCTTCCCATTTCAATGATTGTGTCTTTTCTGCTTCTGACACTGCTTCTGCCGATCATGGTGAATTATTTCTCAAATGTATTTGAGTCAACATTCGGAAATCTGGAGTCTCTGTTCCTTCAGGTGAAAAAGGTGGCAAGCACATGACAGGATCCCTGTTCTCTTCCGAAAAAGATTTCTCTGAGATAATGTTTCTTGAACCGCACATCACGCTGCAATGGTTTGCCGCAGAAGATGAAGGCCGTACCGAGGAACCTACTGAGCATAAACTGCGTGAGGCAAGGGAAAAAGAAGGCCGTGTCCCCAAAAGTCAGGAAATCCCTGGTGCACTGGTTCTTCTTCTTCCGACAGTCTGTCTTATAATGCTTGCTCCCTGGCTTTTCAGGAACTGTGTTGAACTCATGTCTTTCTGTCTGCAGCGCTGTACAACTGCGGAAATTGACGGAACTCTGTTTCTTGTGTTCATGCGCTATTTCTCAAGAATCATTCTTCCGATTCTTGGTGTTGCGATTGTTGCAGGAGTCGTAGGAAATGTTGTGCAGAACAGGGGCTTTATTTTCAGCCTGAAACCTATCACACCCAGTTTCTCAAAGATTCTGCCGAAATTCGGTGAATATTTCAAAAAAACTCTGTTTTCTCTTAACGGAGCATTCAATATTGTCAAATCGATTGCGAAAGTCGCGATACTTGTTGTGATTTCCTACAATGTCATAAAAGGTGATCTGCCTGAACTTGTCACGCTTCTCAATGTAAATCTTTGGCAAGGTATTGTGTATCTTGGACAGATGATCGCAAAACTTCTCATCATGGCATCCGTTGTGTTTCTTGTGATAGCGATTCCGGACTACCTTATGCAGCGCCGCCAGTTCATGGAACAGATGAAGATGTCAAAACAGGAAGTTAAGGAAGAATTCAAGAATCTGGAAGGGGATCCTTTTGTCAAAGGGCGGCTCCGTCAGTATATGAGGCAGCTTATGACACAGCAGATGCGTCAGAATGTTGCTAATGCTGATGTTGTCATTACAAACCCGACCCATTATGCGGTGGCATTGCAGTATGACCGTGAGTCAATGCAGGCTCCCATGGTTACAGCAAAGGGTGTTGACGAACTTGCCCAGCGGATTAAGGAAATTGCACGGCAGAATGATGTTGAGATTGTAGAAAACCGTCCTTTGGCCCGTGCACTCTATGCACAAGTTGAAATTGGAGATATAATACCAGAGGAGTTTTACTCCGCGTTAAGTTTGATTCTGCAGCGTGTTTACCGCCTAAAAGGCAAGCTGTAGAGATCGTTTAGTCAACTGTAAGGGTGGGACCAAGTGGCTGGCACTTCTCGTTTTAAGGGCACAACGGATCTGATGACCGCTGTTGCCGTGGTGGCGTCGATTCTTCTTATTATCATTCCTCTTCCGACAGTGTTGCTGGATGTGTGTATGGCAACAAATGTCCTCATGTCCGTGCTCATTCTGCTTCTTGTCATTTTTTCGCCCCGTGCAATTGATTTTTCCACGTTTCCTACTGTACTCCTTATCAGTACAGTGTTCGGACTTGGTCTGAACGTTTCTTCCACCCGTCTGATTCTTTCCCAGGGAACGAAATTTGACGGAAAGATGGTCCGTGCATTTTCTACCTTTGTTATCGGTTCTTCCGGAACAGAAGGTCTTCTTGTAGGAATGGTCATTTTCATAATCATCATTGCTGTCCAGACTTTTGTAATTACAAAAGGAGCCACACGTGTCGCAGAAGTTGCAGCCCGTTTTACACTGGATGCAATGCCGATGAAGCAGACTGCCATTGAGGCTGAGTACAATTCAGGAGCCATTACCGAAGAAGAAGCCAGAAAACGCAAGCTTGATGTGCAGCGTGAATCAGACTTCTACGGAAGTATGGACGGTGCCACTAAATTTGTTTCTGGAAACGTTAAAGTCGGTATTTTTATCACTGTGGTCAACCTGATTGTCGGACTGATTTTCGGAATGCTTCTGAGAAGCGAACCTTTTTCTGTTGCAATCCAGACTTATGCTGCACTGACAATCGGTGACGGTCTGCTTTCTCAGATTCCATCTCTGCTTGTCTCTTTTGCTACCGGACTTATCGTCACCCGCTCAGTCTCTGACGGAGAATCAACTCTTGGTAACGACATAAAGGAACAGTTTACACAAAGCTCATGGATTTATTTTGTGGGTGGCGGCGTGATGGCTGTAATGGGATTCCTTCCCGGATTCCCCTGGTATGTGCTTTTTCCGCTGGCGGCAGCCCTTGCTTTTATCGGGTTCAGGTTGCGCCGTTTCCAGAATGCGGTTCCGGCAAAAAAAACAGGGGCCGGTCCTGACACTGCTTCCTCCCAGAACGGTCCCCAGCAGCAGTCTGTCCAGAGTCCCATCGCTCCTCTTGATCCTCTGTCACTGGAACTTGGTCTGGCACTGGTGCCTCTTGTGGAAGCCGGAAAAGGTGCGGAACTTTTGAACCGGGTCCAGAGAATGCGAAGTGAGGCTGCTCTGGATCTTGGTCTTGTCATTCCTCCGATCAGGATTGTGGATAACATGAGCCTTGATCCAAATGAATACCGATTCCTCATCAAAGGTACGGAAATCGGGCATTTCCGGCTCCGCATGAACAGTTATCTCTGTATGAACGGTGGAGGAGTAACAAGAGAAATTCAGGGAGAGCCTGCAGTGGAACCGGCATTCGGACTTCCCGCAATGTGGATCACAGAGGAAAAACGGGATCAGGCTGAGCGTGCCGGTTATGCTGTCATCGATTCTCCGACAATTATTGCCACTCATCTTACGGAACTTATTAAAGAACACGCCGCTGAGATTCTTGGACGCCAGGAAGTTCAGTCTGTTCTGGACGCACTTAAGGAACATTATTCAGCTGTTGTTGACGAAGCTACCAAGACATTTACAGTGGGTGAAATCCAGAAAGTAATGCAGGGACTTCTTCGGGAGCAGGTTTCTGTCCGGAATATGGTGGTCATTCTTGAAACGATGACCGATGTGGCCGCAGTCACTAAGAAAACTGATGTGCTTGTAGAGAAAGTCCGGCAGGCTCTGGGACGTCAGATCTGTCTGCAATACGCAGACCGGACTCCAGACGATCAGAAAGTTCTGCGGGTGGTCACTGTGGATCCAGACTTCCTTACTACGCTGGTTCAAAGTCGCGTCGATACGGTCAACGGTCCGGTTTCGGCACTGGATCCGAATCTGCACAGGGCATGGATTTCCTCCCTGTCAGGAGTTATCGCGTCAGTCCGGAACAGCGGCGCAATGCCTATAGTCTGGGTGCCTGACGAAGCTCGTCTCCTTGTCAAGAAGAGCACTGAGCGGGAAATGCCTAAACTGGTGGTTCTGGCTGTTTCAGAAATAACAAATGATATAAAAGTCGAAAAAATCGGGGAGGTAAAAGTTGACTGACGCAGATCTTAACAGTTCAGAACGTGTTGTTTACGCTGATACTTTCGAAGATTGTGTTAAAAAAATACGTTCTCTCCATGGCAGCAATTACATGATCAAAGACAAAAGGTATGAGAAACGCGGGGGCTTTCTGGGTATCGGTGCCCGGCAGCAGGTGCGGATCAAATACATTGTCCTGACTCAGGAAGATTCGGATTTTTCAGGCTTGCGGAATGCTTATGGCAGTCCGGTTCCTAAGACAAAAGAGGATTTTGCCCGTGAGAAAGATAAGCTTGTGGCCATGCTTTCTTCTTCCAGAAAAGCGCCTGATCCAATGGAAAATGACCGGATGCTGGATCCTCTTTTTTCATCAATTGAAAACTTTGAGCGTTCTGAAATTGAAAAAAGATCTGCCGCTGAAAAAAATGAAATTCCTGTCACTGGCACAGGTCTGGATATCAGGATTGTTGATGATGCGGCCGTTGAAGAAGCTGAAAAAACGGATACAGCAGAAAAAAATATTGAAGATGCAGGTTTCGGGAAGAACAATGTTGTTCCCACGGAAACGGGTTTTGTCTCATCTCCTGAATTTCAGGATCTGCTTGAGAAAGTTTCGTCAATCCAGCATGGAATGCAATTCCTTAAGACTCCGGATACAGAGCATCCCACGATAAGGAAAATACGGACGAAACTTGAGAATAATGAGTTTTCTCCTGACTACATACGGAAAATTATTGATCGCATCGAACGGAAATACAGTATTGAAGAACTGGAGAATTACGAAAGGATTGAAAGGATGGTTGTGGACTGGATTGCTGGCTCAATACAGCTGACAGCCATTCCCGAACAGAATAAAACACGTGTGATCGTTTTTGTGGGACCGACGGGAGTTGGTAAGACTACAACGGTTGCCAAACTGGCGGCGCGTCTTGCTTATCCAGGCGGTGGGGACAGAAAAGAGGCTGAAGTAAAACTGATAACCATCGATAATTATCGTATTGGTGCTTACAAACAGTTGGAGACATACGGGGATATACTGCAGCTTTCCGTGGACCTTGTTGAGGATGACAGACTCTCTGAACGGATAATGTCCTACGATAAGAATGTTGATTATGTTCTGGTTGATACAATAGGACACAGTCCTCGTGATTATGATAATATTTCGCAGATGCGGCGCCGGCTTAAAATGGAGAACATTGAGCCGATTGTCTACCTGACAATGACTGTTGATAAAAAAGCCAGTGATATGCGTCAGATAATGGAAAAATTCAGGGTGTTCGGTTATAAGGCGGTTGTTGCTACAAAACTGGATGAGTCAGGTTGTGTCGGAAATCTGATCAGCGTTCTTGCTGAACAGGAGATGCCTTTGTCTTTCCTGGCAACCGGACAGAAAGTTCCGAGAGATTTCAAACCGGCAAGTATCGAATATCTGCTGTCAAAATTAATTGAATTTGATGTGGATATGACCCATATTCAGGAAGTTTTCGGGAAAAAAGAAGGAGATAAATAACAATGGAAGATCAAGCTTCAGAACTGCGTGCCATGCTGCATAATACCAGACCTGGTTCAGACAATTCCAGAAATCCTGACGGTCATAAAACCCGTGTTATTGCTGTTTCAAGCGGTAAAGGCGGTGTAGGAAAAACAAACGTGTCCGTCAATCTTGCCATTGCATTTGCTCAGACAGGAAAAAGAGTTATTCTGATCGACGGTGACCTCGGTATGGCAAATGTCAACGTTCTTCTTGGGATTACACCAAAGGCAAACCTTCTTGATGTAATCAACAAAAAAAAGAAGATGACAGACATCATTCTGAATACAGAGTTCGGAATCCAGTTTATTGCAGGTGCCAACGGCTTTTCCCGCATTGCCAACCTGACTGACGAAGAAAGGGATTCTTTTGCCGAACAGTTTACAGCTCTTTCCTCTGCTGACATTATCATCATTGATACAGGTGCCGGTGTATCAGACAATGTTCTCAGATTTATAGAAGTTTCAGATGAAGCTTATATCATCACAACACCGGAACCCACAGCCATTACAGACGCATACGGACTTATCAAGATTATTGCCACTGAATTCGTGGACAACCAGCTTAATCTGAAACTCCTGGTCAACCGTGTTCATTCTGCTGACGAAGGAAAACGTATTGCAGACAGAATGATAAACATTGTTGCCCAGTTCCTTAACACTCCTTTGGAATATCTTGGCTTCATCTATGATGATCCTACAGTTGTTTCATCCGTTCTCCGCCAGAAGCCTTTGATCATTGCACAGCCAAACAGTAAGGCTGCAGTCTGTATCAGACACATAGTCAGCCGCATAGACAAGACTGTTGTAAAATCTTCCGGCGGCCTTGCAGGCTTTTTCAAAAAAATTATGGGGAGAAACTGATTGACCATAAGCATTTATTGCCGTATTCTGAATAAAGGGGGATTTTATGGTTAACCTGAAGTTTGCAGCCGGTGGTGCCGTTGTCGGGTTGGTCATATCTTTTTTCTCTGGTCTTTTTGGTGGGGTCTCAATAGGTATTATTTTAATCCGGTCTTTGGTGTGTGCTGTTATAGGCGGTGCCATTGGTGCAGGAATATCTTTTGTATTTGATCGCTTCCTTGCGGATTCGGCAACTGAAGAAGCTCCTGTCAGAACGGCTTCAACAGGTTCTGTAGTTGATATTTCTGTTAATGATGAGCCTTTGCCTGACGCGGACGCAGCTCCGGATTTTTTTATCCATCAGAAAGCCGGTAATCCTGGAGCGCCGGAAGGTGTTTTTGTTCAGAAGGAACAGTCTGAAAAACCGTCTGCTTTTTCTGTAAAAGCTTCAGAACCTTTGGCGGCTGACACTTCAGGAGTTCCCAAAAAACAGATTCCTGCGGATCAGGAAAAAACGGGTTCGGCTAAGGATGCCGGAGCCACTCAGTTTGTACCGGTAAGCATTGCCAAAGAAAAGGTTGCAGCAACCGGAGTATCAGCGGCAGGTGCAAACGAACCGAAAGAAGAACTTGATACTTTGGATTTGCTTCCGGATGTCAGTGATCTGACTTCCTCCAATCCAAAAAGTGCCTTTGAAGGTGTCATAAGCGACAGTTCATTTGCCACTGAAGGTTTGAAACCAGGCGGATCTTCAACGGCTTCTGATATTGATGTCGGAACAGACACTTCTCTTATGGCAGAAGCTATACGAACGATATTAACGAATGAAGGATAATTATGGCAGTTTCTCTCTTTGAGCAGAAAACAGAAGATGAACTTTGGCAGGAATACAAGAAAACCCGCTCTCCGCAGATCAGGGATGCTTTTATCCGTCAGTACATGCCTCTTGTAAAATATGTTGCAGGAAAAGTTGCAGTAGGAATGCCCGGCAGTGTGGAGTTCGACGATCTTGTAGGCTATGGTCAGTTTGGACTGCTCGATGCAATCAACAAATATGATCCTGATAAGAACGTAAAATTCAAGACTTATGCAGTTCAGCGTATCCGTGGTTCAATTCTTGATGAGCTTCGGGAATTGGATTGGGTTCCCCGTTCTGTGCGGCAGAAATCGCGTGAGATAGAAGATGCCATTGTAAAGGTTGAGGCAAAGCTTGGAAGAACCGCCAATGATGAAGATATTGCCGGTGAGATGGGCATCAGCGTTTCTGAACTGCAGAAAACTGTTATGAAAGTTTCCGGAACCAGCATACTCTCATTGAATGATGTCTGGTATGCCGGTGATGATTCAGACCGCATGTCCATTGGTGACAGCATAGAATCTCCTTCTTCTCTCAATCCCGATGTGATTGTGGAACGGGAAGAAGTCCGTCGTGTTATTATAGAAGCAATTAATGAACTTCCTGAAAAAGAGAAGATGGTTCTCGTACTTTATTATCACGAGGATCTTACTTTCAAAGAAATCGGACAGGTTCTTGATGTAAGTGAGTCCCGTATCTCTCAGCTTCATACAAAGGCCAATTTAAGGCTACGTTCAAAACTGACCAACTTTAAAAAGGGTATTATTTAAGGTTTATTTATGGTTACGCTGGAACAGATTCGTGCAGACCTGGCAAAATCTCTCAAAGCAGACCAGACTCTTGAATTTGTGGAAGTCCGGGCTGAAACCTTGGAAGAGGCTCTTGCTGATGCGGCAACCCAGCTGCAGAGCAGGGTTGCTCTGCTTGAGTACGAAGTTCTGGAACAGGGAACCGGCGGTTTTTTAGGGCTTATGAAAAAGCCCTGGCTTATCCGTGCATATGAGAATGCCGAAGCCGCGAAAAAAGAAAAGAAAAAGGCTGTTGCCGGTGAGGCCGGTGATATTATTGCGGAAGAAGAAGAACTTAATCTGGATAAAGATGGAATGTTCTATGTCCATTATTTTGACAGCCAGATCTGTCTTAAAGTTGTTCCTCCTGTAGGAGCCGGTTCTCCTGTTCTTCTTAAAGAAGTTCTTCTGCGTCTGAAACGTTCCGATACGATTGAAATCGAAGAAAACAAAGTAAAAGACTGTGTCAAGAACGGAACTGATGGGCAGTATGTACCTGTCGGACTTTTTGAGCATAATCCTGTTTTCGACTCCCTTATTACTGTTGATATTTCCAGTGACGAAATGCGCGCATCGATTACTGTTAGTGCACCTTCCATGGGTGGAGCGGAAGTTTCACCTCTGCATATTAAACGTGTTCTTGAGACACAGGGTGTTGTCTGTGGAATCTCAGAGGAGAAAATCAATGATTTCGTTGATACTCCTGTATTCGGAATTCCTTTTGTTGTAGCAGAGGCCCCTCATCCTGTCGATGGGCGGAACGCTTATATTGCCTACAATTTCGAGACTGACCGCTCCAAACTCAAACTTAAGGAATCTGAAAACGGTCAGGTGGACTATAAGGAACTTAACCGTATCCAGAACGTTGTTGAAGGGCAGCCTCTTGCACAGAAGATGCCTGCTGAGCGTGGTAAAGCCGGAAAAACCCTCTTTGGACGCTATCTGGAGGCAAAAAACGGAAAAGACATTCCTATGCCGCTTGGAAAAAATGTTGTTGTTGATTCTGACGGAAGAACTATTCTTGCGGCTACAAACGGTCAGGTTCTGCTGATCAATGACAAGATTCACGTTGAACCGATCATGGAAGTGGACAGTGTTTCCATAAAAACCGGAAACATCACATTCCTGGGTACAGTCATCGTCAAGGGAAATGTTGACGACGGATTCAAAGTCAAGGCTTCTGGAAATATTGAAGTTTACGGAACTGTTGGAAAATCAATTCTGGAAGCAGACGGCGATGTGATCGTTTCTTTGGGAATTATGGGCCGTGATGAAGGATATATCCGTGCGGGAAAATCTCTTTGGGCTAAATTCATTCAGAATACACAGGTTGATGTTGAGGAATACATTATTGTAACTGACGGTATCATCAATTCTCAGGTAACCTGTAACAAAAAAATCCTTCTGCAGGGAAAACGTGCTGCAATTATCGGCGGACATCTGTTTGCCACAGAGGAAATCCATTCAAAGACAATCGGAAGCAACGGTGGTGGTAGTGAGACTGTTCTTGAAGTCGGTTATGATCCAAAGGCCAAACGTCATCTTGATGAGCTGATGGATAAACAGACTTCTCTGGCCAAAGAGCTTGATGAACTTGATCTGAATATCTCAACCTTGGAAAATCAGAAAAAAATACGCAAGAATCTCTCTCCTGAAAAAACGGAGAACCTTGCAAAACTTACTCTGCGCAAAAATGAAGTTATTGCAGAATCAGAAGCCATATCAGAAGAAATCCAGCAGATACAGGCTCACCTGCGGGAACTTAAGGTTATCGGAAAAATCTCAGCTTCCGGAACTGTTTATGCAGGTGTAAAACTCTATATCCGTGATGTGAAGGAAGAAATCCGCGCAGATGTTAAATCTGTGACCTTCTTTTACGAAAACGGATTTGTCCGCCATGGAAAATATGAACCTCCTACAGCGGAAGATATGAAGCGGGCACCTGATGGCTATTCAACCAATTGACCTTCAGACGATTTTTGCACAACAGGAACGGGTTTCCAAAAATGCCGCTTTTCAACAGCAGGGTGTTCTTCTGAAACAGTCTGTGGAGCAGGCTGAAGAGTTGAAAAAAACAGTGGAGCAGAAAAAAACTGTTGAAATGGCCCAGCAGGAAGAAAATTCTTTGGGGCGTTTAAAAGAGCGCAACGGTAACCGCCAGCAGAATGAATCAGAGTCTTCTGAAAAAAAGGAAGAACCGGAAAAAGTGCAAGAAGAAATCCCTGTGAAAATTTCTTACTTCAAAGATCCGAAACTTGGAAATCATATCGATATATCAGGGTGAATTATGGGAACATTGGCTTTTGCTGTATCCATTGCTGTGATCAATATAATCCTCTGGCTTGTTCTTTTTATCCGTTTCAGAAAAAATTTTTCTCCCCGGAATATTCTTCATGAGATTGGTGCGGAAGTTGATAAATTATGCACTGAGATTGACAGGACTGCCGATACAGATCTGCAGCTGATAGATGCGAAACTTGATGAAATCAGAAAACTACTGATTGTGGTAGACGAACATCTGGAGCTGCTTAAGTCAGAGAATTCCAAAAATGTAAGGACTGATAAGCAGGATCGGAAAACTGTCTTTGCTGCCGACAATGTTGTTCAGAATATTGCAGATGTGGTAAGAGTTTCTCCGGAAGCTGCCCAGAGTGCCTATTCAAGAATGCAGAATCCCTTAAATGGAAACAGTCTGTCAGAGACGGTTCCTGTCATGGAAAACAGGATGGCAGTGAAAACCCTGTACGAGACTCAGGATGCGGGTTCTGTATTTCAGAAACAGAATGAGACTGTCATTCAGGTTGATCTGAATGCTGCACCTGCAGAACCGGCGGCTGTGAAGACTCCGGATTCTGATGTCCCGGACTCCAGACCTATGCTCAGAACGAGGATTCTGGATCTTTGGAAAGCCGGGCTTCCTGCTCAGGAAATTGCAGAAAGGCTTGAAACGACTGTTCAGGTAGTTCAGATGACGCTATCCATGTTTTCCTGAAAAAAAAGATATTTTTTTCGATTTGTTATTGACAAAAAAATATATATAACATATAGTCTATTCATCAAGCCGCTGTAGCTCAGTTGGTAGAGCAAAGGACTGAAAATCCTTGTGTCAACAGTTCGATTCTGTTCGGCGGCAGACCGATACCGAAATGGTATCGGTTTTTTTTTGTCCAGTGCATTTTAGGCGTACAATTTTCTTGAAAGTTAAAGTTTTGTCCTTGTGAATGCCTATTCTATGTTTTATACTTTATGTCATGAATTGGTTAATTATTTCTTCAGACGACTGCGTTAAAGAATCAGATAAAGTCGTTGAATTTTTGAACTCAAAAAATGTTTCTTCGGTTTTATACAACGTTTCCTCCGGAGATGAAGAAAAGGGCGGTTCATTGGATGCTGTCCAGGAAAGACTGGAAGAAACAACACATTGTATTGTATTGCTTAAAACCGGAAAGTTTGATGTGCTGGAATGTGTTTTTACAGCCGGTTATCTGTTCGGAAAGCAGATTCCTTCCTTTGTGTGCAGGATTTCTCAGAAGGGGAGCCACAGTTCGGATCTTGAAAAATCAATCTGGAAAAATTTTGAGAAGATTTCAGGCGTTTCCAAACTGATTGCCCAGCTTGATGAGAACTTTCCCAAATTCATGGCGGAAGAAGAGAAACGTATTGCTCATAAAAAACTTTTTGACGAAGGTATTCCTTTTACGCCGGACTGTTTCTCTTTCCATATTGCAAAGGCTCATGAAGATGTCTGCAATCTTTTCCTGGATGCCGGTATGGACGTCAATTCCCGTGATTCCGCAGGAACTCCCATGCTTTGTATCGCTGCAAGAAGCGGACGTAAAAACATGATTGAGTGGCTTGCGTCAAAAGGAGCTGATGTCAATGCTGTGTCCGAGGACCGTGGGTACTCACCGGTGATGGATGCGGTATGGAAATCCAGCCCGGATATTGTTGAACTGCTGATAAAACTCGGCGCGAATTTGAATTTTGTGAGTAATGACGGTCAGACTGCCTTGATTCTTGCGACAGGTGGTTCCAATGTCCGTATCTGCGAGATGCTTGTGAAAAACGGTGCTGATCCTAATGTTAAAGACAGAATGGGAATGTCATCTCTGGAATATGCCCGGCTTTTCAAGAAAACTCTGCTTATTCCGCTTTATGAAGAGTACTCGAAATGAAATGGATTGCCTTTACCGGAGGAGGGACCGGCGGTCACATTTATCCCGGTCTGGCGGTGGCCGATGAACTTCGGAAAATGCTGGCTGAAAGTGATGAAGCCGGCAGCAGCGAGGAAATAAAGTTCCTGTGGATCGGGTGCAACAGGGGCATGGACAGATCCATTGTTGATAAAAGCGGTTCCTGTGATGCTTTTGCAGGAATTCCAAGCGGCAAACTCCGCCGTTATTTCTCTTTGAAAAATGTTGCTGATGTGTTCAGAATCATCGGCGGCTTTTTTGCGGCTTTTTTTGTCCTGCTAAGATATAAACCGGTCGTTCTGTTCTCCAAAGGCGGATTTGTAAGTGTTCCACCCTGTTATGCGGCAAAACTTCTCAGAATTCCTGTCTTCACTCATGAATGCGATGTGACTCCCGGACTTGCTACAAGGCTCAATTCCAAATGTGCGGAAAAAATACTGCTTTCTTTTGAAAAGACTCAAAAATATTTTTCAAAAGATATGGCTTCCCGCCTTGTTGTGACTGGTGATCCTGTACGCCCTGTTTTTTACGAGGCGGACCGTCGTGCAGGACTGAAGTTTCTTGGTTTTGAGACCGAGCCCGACAGACCTGTTCTGCTTGTTCTTGGCGGAAGTTTAGGAGCAAAGCAGATAAATGATCTTGTTACGGCAAATCTTGACTGGCTCTGCGAACGGTTTTATGTTGTGCATCAGACTGGAAAAGCATGGGCTGAGGAAAATGATACGGAAGCCTTGAAAAAGCAGCATTCGTGTTACATGCCGTACCCTTTCATTTATGCTGAGATGCCCCATGTAATGGCCGCCGGTGATGTTGTTCTTTCACGCGCCGGTTCAAATTTCCTGTGGGAATGCGCTGTGACCGCAAAACCTCTTGTTCTGATTCCGCTTTCTGGAAGTGGAACCCGGGGTGATCAGGTGGACAATGCTGCGCTGTTTCTGGAAAAAGAGGCTGCTTTTGTTTTGGGCGGCCGCACTGTTGACGGTGCAGAGACACCGGTTGTGAATGACGAAAACCTGAAACAGGTTCTGACAGAGCTTCTGGTTCCTGAGACACGGAAAAAACTTGCTGAAAATGCCCATGCAATGATTCCGGCGGAAAAACCGGCTTCTGTCATTGCAGGAATGGTGAAAAAAGCGGCGAAGTTGGGCTGAAACTTAAAAAAATGGTTGAATAATAAATAATTATCTGGAGAAAAAATGGATTTTGCAATTATTGATGTCGTTTTCTTTGCAATTATGTTGATTATTGTTGTGAATGCAACAATCAAAGGCTTTCTGGTTGAGTTTTTCTCAAAAGCCGCATTTATTCTGGGTATTCTGGGCGGGGCATTGTTTTATAAGAACCTGATGCCCTACATTCTGCCCGAAACTCCTGTTGCTTCTGCCGTGCTGTCTTTTGTCATTCTGTTCATTGTTGGTTACCTTCTGGTTCAGCTTGTTCAGTTAATTGTAAAAAAGGTTTTTGTCAGTGGACAGATTATGAAAGGCCTGGATCATTCACTTGGCTTCTTTTTTGGAATTGTTGAGGCTTTGGCTGTTATCTCTGCAATCCTCATTCTCCTGGATATTCAGAAATGGGTTGATGTCTCCTCCTGGCTTGAGAACAGTCTGTTCCATAAAATGCTGAATGGGCTGCTGGTTTCTCCTGAAGCATATTTTGATACTTTGACTTCTCATGTTTGAAAATCTTCTTTATCAGAACGCTTCTAAACTGATCAGTGATGACATCAGACGTAATGTTGTCCCGAAGGCAATGCTTTTCTCAGGGCCTGAATCCTCAGGAAAACTGACCGCAGCATTTGAGTTTGCACGTGTAATTTCCTGCCAGGGCCCGGAGAAAGGAACCTGGCAGTGTACCTGTCCTTCCTGTCTGATGCATAAGTCTTTGACTCATCCGGATCTTGTTCTTGCCGGTCCCAGAGACTGTACGCTTGAAATTGCGGCGGCACGTGAATCCTTGCTGCGTGCTGTTGCCCAGAATGCCTCATATACAAATGCTGCGCGTTATCTGTTCCTGAGAAGTGTCCGCAAACTCACGCTGCGTTTTTCGCCTGTTCTGCTGGAGGATGATTCAAAAACCGCAAAAATCTCACCGGTTCTGACTTCAATCAATGAATCCCTTGAAGAAATTGATTTTCCTCATGATCTTCCTGATGCGGCAAAACTGGAAAAATTATTGGATTCGCTTCTGGGGCAGTGTGAGAAACTTGAGAGCGGTTTTATGTACGATTCCATACCTATTGCCCAGATGCGTCAGGCAAATGCATGGGCGCATCTTACATCAGGTCACAGCAAAAAAGTCCTTATCATTGAGAATGCCGACAGGATGCAGGACAGTGTGCGGAACGCCATGCTGAAAATCCTAGAGGAGCCGCCTGAAGACGTTTTTTTTATTCTGACAACATCATGCCGCTCTGCAATAATGCCGACAATCCTGTCTCGTGTGCGGACCTATAATTTCGGAAGCCGTACGGAAGTGCAGCAGCGTGACGTGATCAGCCGTGTCTTTCATGCTGAGAATCCGGAGAATTTCAGCGGAATCAACAGTTTCCTTACAGAGTATCTGGAAGTTCCTGCAAATCAGATTGAGGCTGCAGCCTCTGATTTTCTGGAGACAGTGTTTTCCGGTCAGAAACCTGATATTTCATCACTGGTGAAAGAGATGAACGGTTTTGATCCCAGACTGATCCTGAAAATTTTCTTCAAATCCCTGGTTACCCAGATGCAGAAAAAACTGGTTTCCGGATCTGCTGAGGATCCTGCGATTCTTGCCATGCGTACATTCCGTGCACAGAAAGTTTTTGACGGAGTTCGCGAAACTTACCAGAACATAACGATTTATAACCAGACACCACAGGCTGCACTGGAGAATTTGTATGAGCACATTCGCTAAGCGGGCATCAAAAAAATTTGACCAGCTTTCTTCCGAAGAGGCAAAACGCGTTGTAAACAATCTGAGTGAAGAACGGGATCAGATGGCGGCAATCATTGAGTCATTGAATATCGCGCTTCTGGTCTGTGACAAAGAATGGCATCTGCTTCGGATAAACAAAGCCTGTGACAGGTTCATTCCTCTGAAGAGCAGGTATTCTGATTTTGCACATGCAGAACCTGGTGAATTAGTCTGGGAGTGCATCAATGACCCGGATATCGCTGCTTTTGTAAAGTCCGTGGCTGACACTCAGAAAGTTTTCGGTGTCAAAGATTTTACGCTGAACACTTCTGATGACAACATGAGGATTGTTTCGGTCACAATCCAGGCTCTTGTAATGCAGAAAAAAATCTCCGGATTTATCATTTCAGTTACAGATGTTACAGAATCTCGTACACAGGATGTGCTTCTCCGCCGTATGGAGAATCTTGAGACCCTTACAAATCTTGCTGCAAGTGTTGCCCATGAGATAAAAAATCCTCTGGGTGCGATCAGTATTCATATACAGTTGATCCAGAAGGCGCTTTCAAAGGCACGAAACTCTGACGGAATGCTGCCGGACGAAAAATTTGTTGAAAAATATCTGGGAGTGATCAATGAGGAAATCGACCGGCTTAACAAGATTGTAGTTGATTTTCTTTTTGCGGCGCGTCCAATTTCATCAACTCTGGAAAGTGTTGACGTTCTTAAACTTCTTGACCGCTTCATAGAATTTGTCAAACCTGAACTGGACAGAAATCGGATTGACCTTACCACAAATTTTGCACAGGATCTGCCGAATGTGATGCTTGATGAAAAACTGTTCAAACAGGTTCTCATCAATATGGCGCAGAATTCAATTGCGGCCATGTCTGAGACAGAAGAATATCTTCCTGTGGGGGATGATTCATCCAGCAGTGTTGCGAAAATCAAGGAAAAACGATTTTTTGTCTCTGCAAGAGTAAAGAAGGAAAAAATCCTGATTTCTGTAGGCGATACAGGAAAAGGAATGGATGAGGAAACTCTGAAGCACATTTTTGAACCCTATTTTACCACAAAGGTTAAGGGCACAGGATTGGGCCTTGCCATGGCATACAAAATCATCAAGGAATTCGGTGGTGAAGTGGCTGTAAAATCTGAACCGGGGAAAGGTTCTGTATTTACTATTGTACTGCCTGTACCTCAGCAGGAAATGAGGCAGCTGGAGTATCACGCAAAATGATTCAATACAATATTCTTATTGCTGATGATGAAAAAAACATCCGTGAAGGACTGGCCGATGCGATGGAACTGGAAGGCTATCAGGCAGTTCCTGTGGAAAACGGCCGCGAGGCACTGAAACGGATTTCAAAAGGTGACATTGACTGTGTCATCACTGATCTTCGGATGCCGGAAGTGAGCGGTGAGCAGGTTCTTCAGCATGTCACTGCGGAAAATCCCGGAGTTCCTGTAATTGTTCTGACAGGACATGGAAGTATTGATGCAGCTGTTGAGGCAATGCGCAACGGGGCTTATGATTTTCTGACAAAGCCTCTCAATCTTGATGAACTTACGATGATTGTAAAGCGGGCTCTTCAGGGCAGGGAAATGGCTCTGCAGAACCGGCGGCTGAAGGAAGAGCTTGAAGGCCGCAAATCTTTGGGTGCGATGATTGGAAAAAGTTCAGAAATGCAGAAGATTTTTGACCGCATCCGGCGTGTTGCTTCATCAAAGGCTACCGTTCTGGTGACCGGTGAGAGCGGTGTCGGAAAGGAACTGATTGCCAACGCGATCCATCAGCTTTCTGACAGGAAGGACAAGCCTCTTATCAAGGTGAACTGTGCCGCTCTGTCCGAGTCTCTGCTTGAAAGCGAACTTTTCGGCCATGAAAAAGGTGCCTTCACGGGAGCGGTTGCTAGAAAGCGGGGACGTTTTGAACTTGCTGACGGCGGAACGATTTTTCTGGACGAGATTGGCGAGATAAACCAGAATGTCCAGATAAAGATACTGCGTGTTCTTCAGGAACGTCAGTTTGAACGTGTGGGCGGTGAAGAGACTCTCAATGTTGATGTGCGGGTTATTGCTGCAACGAACAAAAACCTTGAGGAGGAGATTGCTGAAGGCCGGTTCAGGGAGGATCTGTATTATCGTCTGAACGTTGTCTCGATCAATGTTCCGCCTCTCCGGGAACGGAAAGATGACATTCCGCTGATGATTTCTGCTTTTCTTGATGAATTCGCTTCTGCAAACGGAAAAACTATTACAGGGATAGACAACCGGGCCCGCTCTGTTCTCTATAATTACGACTGGCCGGGAAACATCAGACAGCTCAGGAACTGCATGGAAAGCGCTGTTGTGATGTGTGCGGGCAATAAAATCACATTGGATGATCTTCCGCCCACAATCAGTCAGAATTCAGTGGAAGATGCGATCATTGTTCCTGCAGGTATTCCTATGGCTGAGGCTGAAAAAATCATTATCCTGAAAAATCTTGCGCTGAACCGAGGAAACAAGACAAAGACAGCGGATATTCTTGGGATAGGACGCAAAACTTTGCACCGCAAACTGGACGACTGGGGAGAAACTACGGAAGAAAGCCCGGCAGAAGAGTGAAAGTTCCGCTGATTCCGTCACACATTCAGTGAGAAAACAATTCTGGAAACTGAATCTTTTTCCTCATCAAAATAAAAGATTGCATCCGCGTATTCTGTTCTGTATAAATAATAACGGTCTGTCTTATAATCAGGAGTGCAGAATAAATTTTCGATTAGACTTCTTGAACATCCGACCTTTATTCCTTCTCCAAAATCAATTTCAGGATTTGAAACCGAAAGATCTGTCAGCACAAATTCCTTAAAATATCTGAAATATTCAAGTCTTATTCCGTCTCTTTCATAAACTCTGAAATCATCTTCATCTATCACCAAATTCTCTTCTGTTGAATAATCCGCTGCCACCGGAAAATCGGCATAATTTGAGATGAAACTTTCTCTGTTAAAGAATGTTACGCTGAGCCTGTCCTCTCCCTCTGTGTCAAGCAAAGTGCAGTGATAAACTCTGAAGGGGGCAGAACCCAGCATTGAAGTGACAGTAAAATTATTATCTGATTCCAATGAAAGCTGATAATAGGAATCGGACATATGGTTTTTATCCCCGATCTGAAGACTGTCCAGATAATGAAGTTCGCCAGATTCATCAAGAATGAATAAAAGAACCGGCCCGTATTCTAGATAGGAATTTGAAAAGCAGATTAATGTGATCCCGGGATTGAAACTTTCAGAATAATGAACCGAAGGATTCCATAAGGCCATGGAAGAATCCGAAGTCTGCCTTATGATCGGAAAAGTTTTTATCTCTCCGTCTTTATAGAGCACAAAATCTTTGTCTACATCATATGTATAAAAGGAATGACTTGAGTCACTGTATCTGAAAAAAAGAAAGGCTCCGGGAATGTTTTCAAGAGGGTAGGTTTTTACGGCGATGGATTTACTGAAGACAAAACCTGAGATTTCACCGTAACGGATTCGGTACCAGTAGCCGGGAAAGCCGTCAATGACAACAGGATTGTAAATGCAGCCGGCTGCCTGTTCGATCAGTTCAATTCTGTCACCGGGCTGGAGTCTGCCAAGTTTTTCGGAAAGGATATCCGGCTCTGAACAGATATCAACATCTTTGTCCATTATGCAGTATGTGCCTGGAGCAAATTCGTACGCTCCGTCACCGGCAGACAGGGGCAGGCATAAAATAAAAGTGAAAAACAGTGCTGCAAGTTTTCTCATCATCTGGTCCTTTGTTCTAATATTCTGACTGCTGGGCCTAGACTGCGCCAGGCGGAATCACTCTGTCAGCGGCGACTTTCCCTGAAAAACTTCTGGACTGTCTCCCAGGCTGAGTTCAGTGCCGCGGTCCGTCTCTGTGCGTATTCAGCGTTGTTTCCCCGGCTTCTGTCGGGATGACACTGCTTCAGAAGTGTGTAGTAAACTTTTCTGCTGGTATGGAAATCAGCTTCCTCTGAAAGTCCCAGGACGGCAAAAGCATTGCGCACTTCTGCGGGGCATGCCTTTTTTTGGTGGGCGGAAAAGGGTTTGGGGGAAACAGGTCTGCCTTCGGTTTCTACCGGTTCTGACAGTTTTTCATCAGATTCCGTCACAGAAAAGAAACTGATTTTTCTGCCGCTCTCAGGTTTTATGCTTCCGTCAAGAAAACCGCGGAGCATTCGGGCAAGATCCTCCTGTCTTCCTGTCATTTCCCGATAATCGCCTTCTCAACGACAAAACGGTTGCCGCCATCTTTTTTTGCCCGGTACATAAGCACGTCGGCCTGGTGATAGATTTCCTCAAAAGAAGTGTCTGCTGTTCCCTCGCAGATTATTCCGCCAAGACTTACAGTGATTTTTCTGTCCTCCAGTTCCGGAATGCTGATTTCCTCCACACTGCGGAAAAATCTGTCAATGCAGTTTGAGGCTTTCTCAATGCTGTCCGCATCCGCAACAAAAGCAGAGAATTCGTCGCCGCCAAGTCTCATTATCACGTCATTCGATCTGAATGCATTTTTCATGCACTGGGCAATACTTACAATAACTTTGTCACCGGCCGCATGTCCGTGATTGTCATTTATTGATTTGAATTTATCCACATCAAAAATCAGGAAAAGACCTTTCCGGCCGTTTTTAAGAAGCTGGGAAATCCTTTTCTCTCCGCTTCCCCTGTTCCGTATTCCTGTAAGGGAATCAGTTTCGGAAAGCTCAAGAAGCCTTACTTCCATCTGCTTCTTTTCTGTGATGTCGATGAAACTGTGGAGCACCACCTGCTGCCCCTTTGAAAGAACAACAGTCTTTGCACTGTCCATTATGTATCTGAATGTTCCGTCCAGATTCCGGGTGCGGAATTCACAGACATAGGCAGTGTTCCGTCGGCTGTATTCAAGGAAAGTGCTGCGGTTTGAGTCATCCATGTTGTCAAGGAGTCTTTCGTATCTGCTGTCAAAATCCTCAACTTTATTCCAGCCCAGCATCTGTATCGCGGCCTGGTTGATCATCATTATGGAATTATCGCATACCGCAAGAACTCCTGAACTCTGCATCTGAAGCATTTCCGTGTAGACCGCATTCTGATTTTCAAGTGCCTGCTGCAATGCGGCTTTCATGGACATTTCCTTGCGTTTCACCGCGTCGATGTTTTCCGTTGTGTAGATCACATCACATACCCGGCCTGATTCTGTGCGTTTTGTGGAGATGAATGAGGCCCGGAACCACCTGCCTTTGTCGCTTATGAATTCATGGTATATGACGTGCTCGGAACCGATTCTCTGCGGAAGTGTCTCAAGATCCGTAAATTCCAGCATTCCTGATATATGGTCAGCATGTGTAAGCTCCATGACTGTTTTTCTGAGTGCTTTAGGAAGATTGCTTTCCTCTGCGATAACATCCTCAATGTTCTGCTCTGTCTTGATGGGAAGAAAAGTGTTGTTTTCCAATGACAGATAATATGCCGAATGATAGATCTCTCCGAATGATTTTGTGATTGAGTGCTGAAAACGCAGGTTCCTGTTCATCTCAATCTCGCGGCACTTGTTCTGGTCAATATCCTGGATTGCAAAGAGCACTGTGTGCACATTGCCTTCCGGGTCTCTGTCACAGGCGATGCAGTTCATCTGGACCCAGCCGTGTATGTTGCTGTGGAATTCGCAGGAAACATAGGGTGCATTTCTCAGTCGCTGGGCGACAGTGTCATAATTGCAGAAATTCCTTACTTTCTCCAGGAATTCCTCCTCGTAGACTGTTGTCTCAATGCTTGCCATGGCAGTTTTTGCGGAAGGAACATTATCTGTGAACTTAAGGTATTTTTCCGTTGTCTTCAGAATCTCATAAGTGTCCGTCTCCAGGTCAATAAAGAAAAGGGCAGTATAAATGTCTGCGATGCTGCCGATGATTCTGGTCTGTTTCTGCAGCATTCTTGCCTTGTTCAGTTCTCGGCGTTTTTTCTGGTCAATCAGCTGCAGTGCATAGATTGCGTGGGTTGCATCGCCTTCAGCATTTTCCAGGACTTTTATGAAAACGCTACGGCACCAGCCGAAATCCTTACAGAGAAATTCCAGACTTGTGCTTTTTGTGGTCCTGAGGCGCTGGGGAAGTGTCTCAAGGTCAGTGAAGGCTTCAACATCATCAGCAGATTCTTTCGTAGAAACCAGTTTCCGAAGTTTTTTCACAGCAACGTCTGCATCACATGTTATGCCGATAATGTTCCGGATATGCGGCTGGGTCTTGATTTCCGTACAGATGTTGTTCTCAAGATCGATATAGTATGAGGCGAAATAAATGTCGCTCAATGATCCGATTATCTGGTTCTGCTCATATTCCTGCCGCATCACGTCATCAATGCTGCGGGTCGCCATCACGGCCTTGTGGGATCCGGTTTTTTCTCCGAGAGAGATGAACTGAATCTCAAAGAATGCCGCTTTTCCGAAAGTTTCGTTGGCATGGTAGGTAACCGAATAACGGGGATTTTCTGCAAGTCTTGCAATCACTGTCTCAGGTTTTGTGGCCTGGGCAACACGTTCAATCTCTTCAGGGTGGGCAAATTTCTTTGAGCAGACATCTGCAAAATCCCGGTAGGAATTTTTATTGCTCAGAAGGTCCTCAATGGCATTTGCCGTCACATAATCACTTTTTACGGATGTAAAGGAATCTCTGTCAAAATCCACAAAATAAATTGACACATACTGACTTCCGAAAGCTGCCAGCATTGTCTGGTACCGGTTGTAGTCAACCAGGAATTTTTCCACAGTTTTTTTTGACTCTGTCTCAATCAGGTCGCGGCTGTTCCAGTTAAGGAAAATAATGTTTGCCGCAATTTTTGTGAACTGTTCCAGGGTTTTCAGAAACCGTTTTGTTTTTTTCTCTGATTCGGAAAGGCCTGTGATGAGAAGCAGCAGACTTCTGTCTTTATGTGCTGTGGAATCTTTGATTCGGATGATTACAGTGTCGTTCTCATCTTCTACGTAAAGGGAACCCGTTGAGGACTCAGATGTTTTTTCGGAAGCCTCGATCATTCTCCGGACTTTTTTTACGTCGGGGAATTCTGCATCGGAAGCGGCCAGAAACTGTATGTCATTTTCATTCTGGATAAAAAAACAGGCAGAAGCAGATTTAATGAGTTTAAGAAAATTTTCCAGCGTTTTTTTTGTCTCTTCCGGATCTTCTGTTTCCTGGAGTGCGATAATCTGTTCAAGAAAAGAGTTCTCCAGGGATTCCTGATATTTTGACATCTGTATTTTCTCCTTCCTATATTTTGCCACCAAATGTCAAATTTGTCTACTTTGACACCCTCAGGATTTGAATTTGTAAAAAAAACTGTTTTTCCTGAAAGTAAATTTCAAGACCCCAGATTCAGGGATTAACTCCAAATTCAGGTAAATATTCCTTTTTTTTTCGGTTATTTCCTATTTTTTTTTTGACTTATGGTGTATCATTGAATACTGTCTTATCTTGTAAAAATGCGATTATCAGCATTGACAGGGGAGTTTTATGAAGATCAAAAAGCAGAAATTTGCTGTATTGAGCAATGGTAAAAAGGTTCATCTTTACACAGTAAGCAATGGAGAAATGTCTTTTTCCGTGACAGATTACGGTTGTACGCTTACAAGTATTGTGGTTCCGTCACGCAACGGACAGAAAGATGATATTGTATTGGGATTCCCTACAGTTGAAGGATATATGGACCGTTGGGATACGTTCTTCGGCGTATTTGTCGGCCGCTTTGCAAACCGTATCGGCGGTGCTGAATTTGAACTGAACGGACAGAAATACAGTCTTGACAGAAACGATAACGGGAAAAACATGCTTCATGGTGGATTCATGGGCTACAACCGTATGCTCTGGGACGCACAGATCGTGGAGACACACGCAGGAAGCGGAATCCGTTTCTCACGTCTCAGCCGTGACGGAGAGCAGGGCTTCCCTGGAAACCTGTCTCTGGAAGTTACATATCTTCTCAGCAAAGATAATGAGCTTACAATGCATTACCGCGCGGAAACAGACCGTGATACTCCCGTAAATCTGACAAACCACTCATATTTCAATCTGAAAGGTGCCGGAAAAGGCGATATCCTGAATCATGAAGTGACAATCAATGCTGATTCAATTCTTGAAGTTGATGACCTGCTGATTCCTACAGGAAAAAAACTCCCTGTTGCAGGAACCGCTTTTGATTTCAATACAGCAAAGCCTGTGGGCCGGGACATTGCCGGTACCGGATTCGGTTATGACCACTGCTACTGTCTCAATGAGGAGAAAGGCAAACTTACAATGTGTGCCTCTGTTTTTGAGCCGGAGTCAGGCCGCAGCATGATCATTACCACAAACCAGCCCGGTGTTCAGTTCTACACTGCAAACTCCGTGAACGGCGTAAAAGGTAAAAACGGTGATGTCTACAACAAGCATTCCGCTTTCTGTCTTGAGACACAGCAGTTCCCCGACGCACCGAATCACTCCTCATTCCCCAGCTGTATCCTGCATCCCGGAGAAGTCTTTGAGGCTGTGACAGTCCACGCTTTCAAGTGGTGAAAACTGGCTGCCTGTGCAGACCTGGTAATTTTTTTTGCAGCGGAGATCTTTCGTGTTTCTGCCGCAATCTATGATAAATATTTTAGTGAGGTTCTATGGACGTCCAATTACAAGAATTGATCGATAAGATCAAAAAAGACGGTGTTGCTTCTGCAGAAAGCGCTGCCGCTGCAATTATTGCGGATGCTGAGAAAAAGGCCGCTGCGATTGTTGCTGATGCAGAGGAAAAAGCAAACGGCATAATTAAAAATGCAAAGACAGAAACAGCTCGTATGGAAAAGGCAAGCATCGATGCTGTCGGACAGGCAGGACGCAATCTGCTCATTCAGTTCAGAAACGGAGTGATTGCTTCTTTGGACGGTATTGTAAAAGCAGAGACTGCAAAGGCATACAATGCAGACATGCTCAAGACTCTTGTTCCTGAAACTGTAAAAGCCTGGGCTTCAAAAGGTGAGGCAGACAGTCTTTCTGTTCTTCTTTCTCCTGCTGATCTGGAAAGCCTTACAGCAGAATTCAACTCTGCTCTGAAGGCAGAGATTGCAAAAGGTCTTGTTGTGAAGGCTGATGATACTCTGGCCGGCGGATTCCGTATCGGTGTGAACAACGGTGCAGCTTTCTATGATTTTTCTGCCGAAGCTGTCGCCGATCTGTTTGCAGCTTATCTGAATCCTGTGACTGCAAAAGTTCTTAAAGAAGCAGCAGCTGCAGTAAAAGAGGGCAACGAGTGAGCAGCTGGTATTATCTGGTGTCGCAGTTACCCGCATTGCCTGTTGACGAAAGCACCAAACTGCCGATTACCGAAGAAGCTTTCAACGAACTGTGCGGACGCTTCCTCGATAAGAAAAACATGACTATTCTGAAGGAACTTTCTCTTGAGCCTCCCAGAAAAGCAAAGAAAACCGGTTCTGATTTTGTTGACGGCTGGTATTCCTGGGAACGCTCCCTGCGCATGGCATTGGGAACAATCCGTGCACAGCGCATGAAGAAAGATTTCGTGGCAGAAGATGTGATGGTTCCGGCAGATGTTCTGCAGACGGTACGTACGGCTTGCGGATATGACAGTCCTCTTGAGGCAGAGATTTTTTTGAACAGTGCCCGTTCCAGGATGATGGAGAACAATCGTCCTTCTGACTGCTTTTCTACGGATGCGGTTTTTGCCTACGCTTTGCAGCTTAAACTGGCATCACGTATCAGAAAGTTCAATACGGAACTGGGTATGGAATCGTACAAGAAAATTTACGAACAGATATTGGAAGGAAGTCCTTCCTAAGGGCTTTTTTCAATTGGAGAAACGTATATGAAAGATACAAAAGGCACCGTTGTAGCAGTTAACGGCAACATGATCAGTGTTGCTTTTGACGGCAATGTTGCACTTAACGAAGTAGGCTATGTGCTTGTCGGCGGGAAACGGCTCAAAAGTGAGATTATCCGTATCCGTAACGGACAGGCTCAGATGCAGGTTTTTGAAATAACCAAGGGAATCCAGACCGGTGATCAGGTTGAATTCACAGGAGATCTGCTTTCTGTAGAACTGGGACCGGGACTCCTTGGTCAGGTTTTTGACGGTCTGCAGAACCCGTTGCCCCAGCTGGCAGAACAGGCCGGATACTTCCTGGAACGCGGTATTTATCTTGATGCTCTTGATACCGAGAAGAAATGGGAGTTCACACCTTCTGCAAAAGTAGGTGATGTTGTCCGCCGCGGTGATTCTCTGGGTTCAGTTCCCGAAGGACCTTTCTCCCACAAGATCATGGTTCCTTTCGGTGCTTACGGCACATACACTGTTAAATCAATCAAGGCTTTCGGTGAGTACAAGGTTCATGACACCGTTGCCGTTCTTACTGACGAAAAGGGAAAAGACCTTGACGTGTGCATGAGTTTCAACTGGCCTGTAAAACGTGCCGTAGACTGCTATGCAGAGCGTCTCAAACCTGAAGACACAATGGTTACTCAGATCCGTCTGATTGATACATTCTTCCCTGTTGCAAAGGGTGGTACATATTGTATCCCCGGTCCTTTCGGTGCAGGAAAAACAGTTCTTCAGCATACAACAAGCCGCAATGCTGACGTTGACGTTGTAATTGTCGCTGCCTGTGGTGAGCGTGCCGGTGAGGTTGTTGAGATTCTTAAAGAGTTCCCTGAACTGATTGATCCCCGTACCGGAAAATCACTGATGGAACGTACAATCATCATCTGTAACACTTCTTCAATGCCTGTTGCAGCCCGTGAGGCATCAGTTTATACAGGTGTTACACTTGCAGAATATTACCGCCAGATGGGACTTCACGTTCTGCTTCTTGCAGACTCCACATCCCGTTGGGCACAGGCACTCCGCGAAATGTCAGGACGCCTGGAAGAGATTCCCGGTGAGGAAGCATTCCCCGCATACCTTGAAAGCTATATCGCTGCTTTCTATGAACGTGCAGGTATTGTACGCCTGAGTGACGGTTCAACAGGATCCGTCACAATCGGTGGAACAGTTTCTCCTGCCGGCGGTAACTTTGAAGAGCCGGTTACTCAGGCAACTCTTAAAGTTGTAGGATCTTTCCACGGTCTTTCACGCGAGCGTTCTGATGCACGTAAATATCCTGCGATTGATCCTCTTGAATCATGGTCAAAATATAAGAGTGTCATCCGCGAAGACTGGGTTTCTTACGCACGCGGTTCACTTCGCAAAGGTACCGAAGTCAGCCAGATGATGAAAGTTGTCGGTGAGGAAGGTACTTCAACAGAAGACTATATCGCATTCCTCAAGAGTGACTTCCTTGATGCCGTATATTTCCAGCAGAACTCATTTGATGCTGTTGACTCGGCAGCAAGCGTTGAACGCCAGACTTACGTGTTCCGCAGAATTCTTTCAGTCCTTGGATCAAATTTCGAACTGGAAGGAAAAGACGAAGCCCGTGCATACTTCAACAAGATGCGCCAGCTTTTCCTGGACTGGAACTACAGTGAGTGGATGGGTGACAGTTTCAAGAAACTGGAAGCTGAGATTGATGCTCTTTATTCCAAAAACAATGGTGTTCTGGTAAAAGAAGTTGCCGAAATGCTTAAGGACGGTGAATAATCATGAAAAAGATTTACAGTAAAATTGAATCTATCAACGGTAGTGTTATCACAGTTCGTGCAGAGGGCGTAAAGTACGGTGAACTCGCAGAGATTGAGACCGCATTCGGAACTTCTCTTGCAGAGGTAAACCGCATAGCCGGTGACCTGGTTTCTCTTCAGGTTTTCGCCGGTGGACGCGGTGTTTCAACCGGTGACCAGATCCGTTTCCTGGGACACGAAATGCAGGTATCTTTCAGTGAGGATCTTCTGGGCCGTATTTTTGACGGTGCAGGTGAACCCCGTGACAAAGGTCCTGCTCTCAAGGACAATCTGGTTGCAATCGGTGGCCCTTCTGTAAACCCCTCAAAGCGTATTGTTGCAAAACGCATGATCCGTACCGGTATCCCGATGATTGATATGTTCAACACTCTGGTTATCTCTCAGAAACTGCCGATTTTCTCCATTTCCGGTGAGCCTTACAACCAGCTTTTGGCACGTATTGCAATGCAGGCCGAGGTTGATGTCATCATCCTTGGCGGTATGGGTCTTAAATATGACGATTACCTGTATTTCAAGGGAACACTGGAGGAAGGTGGTGCCTTGAGCCGCACAGTTTTCTTCGTTCATACTGCTGCTGACCCGACTGTAGAATGTCTGCAGGTTCCGGATATGTCACTGGCTGTTGCTGAGCAGTTTGCCCTTCAGGGTAAGGACGTTCTGGTTCTTCTTACTGATATGACAAACTTTGCAGACTCAATGAAGGAAATCGCCATTACACAGGAACAGGTTCCTTCAAACCGTGGTTACCCTGGAGACCTTTACTCACAGCTGGCTAGCCGCTACGAAAAGGCTGTTGACTTCGATGATGCAGGTTCTGTAACGATTCTTGCTGTAACCACAATGCCTGGTGACGATGTTACTCACCCGGTTCCGGACAACACAGGATACATCACCGAAGGTCAGTATTACCTCAAGGGTGGACGCATCGAGCCTTTCGGAAGTCTTTCCCGTCTGAAACAGAACGTCAACGGAAAAACACGTCCTGATCATCGTGCGCTTATGGACGGTATGATCCGTCTGTATTCATCATACAAGGATACTCTGGAAAAGAAATCCATGGGATTCATGATGAGCGACTGGGACGAGAAACTCCTGAAATATGGCGTTATGTTCGAAAAAGAAATGATGGATCTGTCTGTAAACATTCCTCTTGAAGGTGCTTTGGACATGGGATGGAAAATCCTGTCTGAATGCTTTGACAAGGAAGAAACCGGTATTAAGTCTGAGCTTATTGCTCAGTATTGGCCCAAGGACGCTGAGTAAGGTCGTAGGATATGGCAACAGTAAAGCTGACAAAAAATGAGCTTAAAGCGCAGAAAGATGCTCTTAAAATGTACAAGAGATATCTTCCTACGCTTACTCTCAAAAAACAGCAGCTTCAGACTGAAATTCGTACCATTGATGAGCGTGCAAAAGAAGTCCGCGCAAAACGCAAGGCTTTGGAAGCAGAGTTCAAGCAGTGGATTGCCGTTTTTGGCGAACAGGATGCTTTTAAGATGGATATGGTCACAGTAAAAAATATCCGTAAGGGTACCGGAAATATTGCCGGTGTGACTATTCCTGTTTATGAAGGCGCCGATTTTTCACGGGGTGACTACGATCTGTATTCGACTCCATTGTGGATTGACTTGGCCGCTGACCGTATGGAAAAAGCTCTTGCATACGACCTTGAAGCTGATGTTCTTGATGAACAGGTCAGGCTTTTGTCAAAGGAACTGCGCACAACAACACAGCGTGTAAACCTTTTTGAAAAGGTTAAGATTCCTGACACAAAGGCCAACATTAAAATGATTACAGTTTACCTTGGTGACCAGCAGGTTGCTGCTGTTGTACGGGGTAAAATCTCCAAGAAAAATCTTGAAGTTGCTGCCCAGAAGAATGATGAGGAGGCCGAAGCATGATAGTTCCTATGAAAAAAGTGTTTCTGGTTGTCCTGAATTCAGAGAAAAAGGAAGCACTCAAGAAACTTAGAAAACTGGGATTGGTTCACCTTGAAGCCGTTGAAGGAAAAGGTGATCAGCTTGCTTCTGAAAAAGCAGAATATTCTGCATTGGAAAGTGCCTTCATGGTGCTTTCAGAAGTTAAACTTCCCAAAAAGAAAGGCAAAGTTGTAACAAAGCCTGGAAAAATGGATTTTTCAGAGACAGTTGCCTTTGCCCGGCACATTCTTGAACTTGGCGAAGAAAAACAGTCTTTGGTCAATAAGATTGCGTTCTGCAGCGGTGAATTGGACAGACTTGCAAAATGGGGCGGTGTGAACTGTGACGATTTTGCCTATCTGGCTGGAAAAGGTGTAAACCTTTCAATGTACGAGATTCCACCTGCAAAATACAGAACTCTCCCTGACACAGTGAAGTCTGTTTATGTAAGTGAAGACAAGAATGCCGTCCGTTTTCTGGCTCTGACAGAGAATGGTGAGCGGCCTGAGGGGCTGCCTGCTGAAGCTTTTGCTGTGCAGATGCCGGAACGTTCAACAGTACAGATGGAACAGGATATTTCTTCTGCAAAAAAACGTATTGTTGAGATTGAAGCTGAATTTGTTTCTGCTGCGGAAAACATTCCTGCAATCAAAGAGGCAATGAAGGTTTCTGACAAACAGATTGAATTCGAGACATTCTTTTCCGGAATGGATCACGAAGAATCTGCAGAAGAAAAGAAAAGCGTTGTCGGTGGGGAACTTGCCTGGCTTACAGGATTTGTTCCTGCTGAGGATGCTGACAGAGTTAAACAGCTGGCCGCTGAAGAAAACTGGGGCTTTGCAGTCACAGATCCTTCTGACGAGGATGAGGTTCCTACAAAGCTTAAGAACAATAAGTTTGTAAGTCTGATCTATCCGGTCACTGACTTTCTGGGTACTGTTCCCGGTTACAAAGAATATGATATTTCCGGCTGGTTCCTGCTGTTCTTCGCTTTGTTCTTTGGAATGATATTTGGAGACGGAGGTTACGGACTGCTGATGGTTCTTGTGGCTCTTGGTGGTCTGATAAAATCAGGAAAAAAAGCTGGACCCGCAATGTTCCTGCTTCTGCTTCTTGGTATGACCACAGTGCTCTGGGGAACCGTAACCTGCACATGGTTCGGAATGTCTGTTGATGTGCTTCCCGCTTGGCTCAAGAATCTGTCCCTTACATGGACTGTGTTCCCGCTTTCCAATGTTACGGCTGCACAATCTGCGGAAGCTTCAAATCTTGTCAGCCAGAATCTGCAGGTTTTCTGTTTCGGAATTGCTTTGGTGCAGCTTTCAATTGCTCACATTAAAGGATTCATCCGTTACAGAAAAAGCCTCCGCTGTTTTGCGGAAATCGGTTCCTTTGTAATGCTTGCAGGACTTTTCTTCCTTGTTCTGAATATGGTTGTTGATGCTGATCGTTTTCCGATGCCTTCCTGGGCAATTCCCGCAATTGGCGGCGGATTTGTCCTGAAGTTTGTATTCGGAAGCTACGAAGGCAGTATCGGTGCCTCAATTCTGGACAGCTGCAAAAATATCGTTTCTGTGCTTCTGGGCGTGGTAAACAACTTCTCGGACATTGTGTCTTACATCCGCTTGTGGGCCGTCGGTCTTGCAGGCAGTGCCATTTCTGAGACTGTCAACAGTATGGCCGGGCCAATGCTCGGTGGAGCAATTATTTTTGCAGGAATTCTGCTGCTGGTCTTCGGACACGGACTCAACATGGTGTTGAATGTTCTGTCTGTTATTGTTCACGGCGTACGTCTGAATACACTGGAGTTTTCCGGTCACCTGGACATGTCGTGGTCTGGTTTTAGTTACAAGCCGTTCAGTGAAACGGCAGATAAATAGAGTATTTAAGCTGACCCATTCGACAACAGGTTGATTTGGGAAAAGGAGATTATTATGTTAGGTTATTTTGGTGCAGCATGTGTTCTTGGTATTGCCGCTATTGGTTCCGCAATTGGTATTGGCGCAGCAGGTCAGGCTGCAATCGGTGCTTGGAAACGTTGTTACATGAACAACAAACCCGCTCCCTTTATTCTGACAGTTTTTGCCGGTGCTCCGCTTACACAGACAATCTATGGATTCCTGTTGATGCAGCAGATGATTACAAAGCTGGAAAATGGTGCAAATGAAGGTGCAATGCTTGCTCTGGGTATTTTCTCAGGTCTGGCAATGGCAATGTCTGCAATTTCTCAGGGAAAAGCAGGTGCTGCTGGTTCTGACGCACTGGGTGAAACAGGAAAAGGTTTTGCACAGTACATCATGGTTGTTGGTCTTTGTGAAACTGTTGCTCTGTTCGCAATGGTATTCTCATTCCTGATCTGATGACCGGTAAAGAGTAAACAGAATTAAAAAGCCGTCGGCTGAGGCATTGGAGTTTTCTTCAATGTCTCAGCCGGCGGCTTTTGTTTTTTCAGGACTGAAGGTCCGTGTTTCTTGTCTAGGCCTGTTCCAGATGCTCAAGGGTCAGTCCGCTGCCTGATGAAACATCCTGACGGAGACGGGCTCCAATCACTTTGTCAAAGAATTCGGGACTGATGCCAGGTGTAAGTACTTTTTCGGTTCTTAAGACGGCAACGTCCTTTGCTGACAGTCTGTGTCCTTTCTTAAAACTTTTCATGTAATGGATTGAACGGTTGGTTCTTCCGTAGTTTGATTCCTCTGCCGGTGCAAGTTCTTTAATCCCTGTTCCAAGAACTTCTTCAATCAATTCTTCCCCAAATTCGTCCTGCAGCATCTGAATGCGTGTGTCAGGTTCTGCATTGTTTATGGAACGGACAAACTCAGTCATTTCCGCAAACTCAGCAGGAGTCAAGGCAACGGGATCATCAAGACCGTCTGTTTCTTTGCTTAAGGTAATGTGTTTTTCAATAAGACGTGCTCCTGCTGCAACAGCAATTCCTGGGACAATAACCGGACTTAGGGAATGATCGCTAACTCCGGGGATTATATCAAATGTGTCTGCAAAAGTCTGGAGAACAGCAAGATTGTATTCTGTTTCCGGGGCAGGATAGGAAGTGATGCAGTGAAGAAGTGACAGATTTGGAAGCGAAGTTTCCGGATTGGTTTTCAGTGTCCGGAGTGGCGCCACAAAATCAAGTGTTTTTTTTATGTCATCCAATGTTGAAACACCGGAAGAAAAAATGACAGGAACTGCATATCGGCTTTTTTTTTCCAGTTCCAGAAGTTTTTTAAGCATTGGAAAATGATTTAATTCCGGGGAAGCAATTTTAATTGCATCAGGCTTTATTTTCCATAATTGCTTGAGACTTTTGATACCAAAAGGAGAGCATGCGAACAGAAGCCCTTGTTTATGCGAGTAATCGCAGACTTTTTTATAGAAAGAAGAAGGCACTTCCAGCTCTTTGAATCTGTCATAAAGTCTGACGGGACCGCCGGGTAACTGAACGAATCCTGTGTCAGGATGAAGAATTTCAGATGCGTAAACCCATTGGAATTTCACACAGTCTGCTCCGGCTTCTTTTGCCGCATCAATCATCCTGTAAGCTTTTTCCAGATTCCCTCCGTGGGAAGTCCCGATTTCTGCAATTACTGTAACTTGATCACTTCTATCCATAAACAAACTTTACCTTTATTTTACCAACTTCTCAATAGGTTGCCGCACCATCCATGCCCGCATCTGACACTGTGTTTAATCAGTGAGGTCATAGAATTTCTTCATCAGTTTTTTCTGTTCTTCTGAAGGATTTAGGAATCTTTCAGAAACCGGGATGTTCCTGACTACATTATTTGCATAGTCTTCTTTTATTTCTGCGGGTGAGCCCTGCAGAAGCATTATTCTGTCCGCAAGGCAGAAGGCTTCCGTCGGATCGTGGGTTGTAAAGAGAATTGTTTTCTGTTCCGTTTTCCAGATATTTTCCAATGTCTGAAAAAGTCGGATTTTTGCCGGAATATCCAAAGATTTGAATGCTTCGTCCATAAGCAGAATATCCGCCGGAAAAGCCAGCGCTCTTGCCAGAGACACACGCTGCATCTGCCCCCCAGAAAGTCTGCCTGCTTTCTGTTTTTCAAAACATTTAAGACCTGTCAGAGACAGAATCCGGTCTGCTCTTTCCTTCACTTTTTCTTTCGGCATCAAATTTTCCAATGGCAGAGAAACGTTCTGTTCAACTGTGCAGAAATCCAGGAGTCTGGGTTCCTGAAAAACATAGGAAATCCTTTTGCCGGTTTTAGCAATCAGATTCAGCAGTGTTGTTTTTCCAGATCCTGAGGGCGCGAGCAGTGCAGTGATTTTTCCGCTATCCAAAGAAAAATCAAAATCCTGAAAAATCACCTTCGGACCATAGGCAAAATCAAGTTTTTTTATTTCAAGTGCATAATCGTTCATAAATTGCCCTGGAAAATGATTCAAGAGTATAACAGATCAGGATAATGCAGAGTGTAATGGCAAAAACATCGGTTGTCTCAAGATGAGTTTTTGCGGTATACAGTGCAAAGCCTGCCGAATTCTTCGGAAGACTGATTACTTCAGCTGCTACGGTTACTTTCCAACTTTGACCGAAAGCACTGAGCGCACCTGAAAAAAGATTATGTGATACAGCTGGCAGATACAGCCACCTGATTTTCTGTTTTTGAGAAAAGCCGAAGGTGGAACACATTTCTATCAGTTTTTGATCAGTGTTTTTAATTCCTGCATATACAGCAGATGTCATGACAGGCAGAGTCATCAATACCGAGACAAAAACCGGTACCGCGGAAGAAGAAAACCAGAAAAGTGCCAGAAGTATGAACGAGACCACAGGTGTTGTCCGGACAATGGAAAGGGGCAGATTCAGAAGATTATCAAGGAGCGGAATGCAGGCTGTAAGAAAACCTAGAAGCACAGAAAGGAAAAAGGAGAGGAGAAAAGCGGAAAGAACCCGGATTATTGTGAAACCGATCTGCATCAGAAAGATTCTGTCTTTGAACAATTCAAGAAGACGCTGAAAAACTTCATGAGGATAGGGAAGAATCAGGGATGAGTCTGCAAAACGGGCGGCAGAGGCCCATAAAAATAATAGAACCGAAAAAGGAATGATAAAACTCAGCAGGAACCTTGAGAACTTTGTTTTTCTTTCATTGTCTGGAGTCAAAATAAAATCCTCTGTCCGGAAGTTTTTTACCCACTGCTTCAGGGGCAAAAGAAAGGAACAGCGAAAGAAGTTTCTCAACCTGTGGAAGTGCGGATAAAGCGTCCCTGTATACAAAGTTGGAATATGGAATTGATTTTTCTACGATTGATGATTTTAGGCCCAGACTGTGTTTTTCTGAAAGCTTCCCGGTTTCAGCAGGATTTCTGTTGGCCCAGGAGATTGCATCTCTGTATGCAGCCAGAAAATCTTTGGCCTGTTCCGGATTCTGCTTTGCCCAGTCTGCGCGGAAAACCACAACGGTCATGGGAAAATTGTCTGCCCCTGTGAATTTTCTCCAATAATCCTGCAGTGTAAAAACACGTCTTGCATCCTTGCAGTTAAGGCACGCAAGGGTAGCAAATGGTTCCGGTACAAGAACAGTCCGGGTTTTGCCTGCTGCCAGAGCGGCTGCAAGTTCTGCTGTTGGAATGGAAAAATCCATCTCCGGCTGAATGTGTAGAAAATCACATAGATAACGGAAAATGTATTCAGGTGTTGCTCCTGATCCTGCTGCAGTGACAGTCTTTCCGTCCAGGTCTTCCAAAGTCCTGACATTCGGGTCAGTGGAAACAACAGAAAGCATTCCCTCTCCAACAACTGCACCCAGCATCACTTTACCGGTTGTGTTGTAAAGTTTTGCGGCAACATTTGGGGGAAGAATACCAACATCGGTTTCATTTTTTATCAGGCGGGCCGCAAGAACATCAGCAGCGCTTACTACGTCAAATTCAGCTCTGTCATAAGTCTCAAAAAGAGGTGCCATACTTACACTGCTAGGACCGTAAAGGGCTGAGACACGGATTCTGTCTTTCGTAGCACCAAAACAGAGACAGCATGAAAAAAACAGCAGTATAAAAAGAGAGTATCGTTTTTTCATATTCTCTGCTTTTCCTGAATTTCCGGGACGCTGATGATCTGCGCAAGTGCTTCAACTGCTTCTGTCTGACTTGAAACAGGCAGAATTTCCGTTATTCTGAGCCGGACTTCTTTTCCGCCTAAAAGCTCTTTGTCATAAGAGTCTGAATTTTCAATCTGGACATGCACAAAATTCTCTGTTACTGCCCGCATTGAATTCATACGTTTCTTCTCAATTATTGCTGAAAATTCTTTACCTGTCAGAGATTCCAGCCACTGTTTTTTCTGAAGAAGCGCAACATCTGTGAGCTTTGCCGCACGCTGGCGTGAGATTTCTTCTTTGACTTTTGGCTTCATTCTGTAAGCTTCAGTTCCAGGACGGGGAGAGAAAGGAAAAACGTGAACCCAGGAAAAACCGCATTCCTTTGTAATCCGGAGAGTTGCATCAAAGTCTTCGTCTGTCTCACCGGGAAAGCCGGTAATAATGTCGCAGGCCAGAAAACAGTTCGGTTTGACTGACCGCAGACGCTCCGCAGCGAGAAGAACCTGGTCAGAAAGATATTTCCGTCCCATTGCTTTTAGAATTGAGTCGCTTCCTGATTGAACTGAAAGATGAAAGTGGGGTTGTATTCGTTCATCAGCCAGAATCCTGCAGAGTGATTCATCTACTCGTTCCGGGTAAAGACTTGAAATTCTGAATCTGATTGAATCTGTGTTTTGAATCAGGTATTCAAGGAGTTGGGCAATGTCCATGGATTTCCCGCTTTCTCCAGCAAAACCTCTGTACTGTGTCAGATTCACGCCTGTAATGACAACTTCCTTCTGACCTGCCTTTTCCAGTGCCGCAATTCTTTCAAGAACTTTCTCCGGATCCAGGGAAACAGGCTTTCCTCTTGCAATATGGATTCTGCAGAAGGTACATGAATTGGCACATCCGTCCTGAATTTTGATTGATGCGCGGGAATGCTGCATGAAAGTGTCTGTGGAAAGTGTGAAAGTTGCATTCGATATCTGATGGGAAACGAAAAACTGTTCCAGTCCGGACACTGTAATTTCAGGATTTGCTGCGATGAATCCGGGAACTTCTGCCAGTGTATCTTTTTTTGTACCGGAAAGAACTGCAATTCTCGGTGGACAGATCGATTTTATTTCCGAACTTTCCACCTGCGCATAACATCCTGTGACAATGACCGCCGCATTTGGATATTTTTCAAGAAGCAGACGGATGATTCGGCGGGCTTTCTGCTCAGCCTTTGTTGTCACGGTACAAGTGTTTATGATGCAGAGAACTGTCTCTTCATGGATCGGGGTGCCCGCGCTGGCCGGTTTTGCATCCACAGAAAACCCTGCGCGGGAAAAACTGTTGGCTGCGGATTCAGATTCAATCTGATTCAGTTTGCAGCCCAGTGTCTCAAAATGAACAGAATAAGTTTCAGACATTACAGATAATTTGCCAGTTTTTCCAAAGCCTGTTTTGCTTCTTTATTGTTCGGCGAAATTGAAAGACATTTTTCGTAGGCAGAATAGGCCCCGGTGTAATCTTTTGCCATCTGTTTCGCATATCCCAGTCTGATCCACCAGGCCGGTTCGCCAGGTACAATTTTCAAAGCCATGGAATAACAGATATCAGCGTGATTGTACTTTGTCTTTCTGATGTAGATTTCACCCATGTATGAATAGACACGGCCCAATGTTGTGGTCATGTCTTTGATTGAAGCCGCATAGCTCTGGAAATAAGAGAGTGCGTCATCATTCTGATTTGTAAAGTATTTTGCCTCACCCATTGCCTCAATAAGACGGGGGTCAGAAGACGCGATATTCAGTCCTGCCTTTGCATAATATTCAGCAGATGAATACTGGCCGTCACTCAGGAGACTCCAGCAGAGAACCACATAGGAATCCACATTGTTCGGCTGGACCTGGATCTCACCGCGGCATACTTCAATTGCCTGCTTATAATTTCCCTGCCGGTAAAGAACCAGTGCATCCGGTTTTGTTGACTGTGCGAATATCGAGACGAATGAAAAACAGATTAAAACGATTGCAAGAAGTGTCTTTTTCATGATTTTCCCTGTCATTTTGTCATTACGCAGCGGCCGGTAAAAGAACTGCCCGGTTCCAGTACAACCTGAGGGGCTGTGATATCACCTGTAATGGATCCTTCTGCCGTTACGAAAACCAGTTTTGAGGCATTGATGTCACCTTCAACAGTTCCTCTTACAAGGACACGCTGTGCCACAATATCAGCCCTGACTTCTGCCTTTGAATCAACAACAAGGTCGCTTGTTGCCTCAATTTCTCCGGAAACGGTTCCTTTTATCATAAAAGGCTTCGTAAAACTTATTTTTCCTGAAAAAGCAATATCATCTGCAAGGACAGTGTCAAAATCGTCCTCGTCAAGTTCAAAAAAATCGGTATCTTTTACATCAAACATAGAAAAAAGTTTATCGGTTATTGCTTTTTAAGTAAAGGGTTTTTCAACTCTATGCCCTGTTAGTCTTGCGGTTTTTGTCCCATAAAGTTATATTGAAAGCATATTTTTCCAATTTAGAGGATTTGCTATGGATTTTGTATCAGAACTTAAGGCTAAAGCTGCAAAAGCCGGAAAAACAATCGTTCTTTGCGAAGGCGAAGACAAACGTGTTGTAGAAGCAGCGTCAATCATTGTAAAAGAAGGAATCGCAAAGATTATTCTTATCGGAAATGAGGATGAATGCAGAAAGGTTGCTCCCGGAACAGATCTTTCAGGTATTCAGATTGTTGATCCTGCAACTTCAGAAAATGCTGATAAATATGCAGAAATTCTTTACAAAGCCCGCGAAGGCAAAATCAACAAAAAGACAAATCAGCCTGAATATGCCACTGTTGAGGATGCAAAGAACTACATTCTCAAAGACCGCACAATGTTCGGTGCTCTTATTCTTAAAGCAGGGGATGCTGACGGATTTGTAAGCGGTGCCTGTCATTCAACTGCAAACACTCTCCGTCCCGGACTTCAGGTGATCAAGACCGCTCCTGGAATCAAGACAGTTTCTTCCTGCTTCATCCTGGTTGCTCCTGAATGCGGTAATCCTTATATCAAAGAAGGAGTCACACTGTTTGCTGACTGCGCAATCAACATTGAACCTTCTGCAGAAGAGCTTGCTGACATCGCAGTTGCAACTGCTGACACAGCAAAAAAAATCGGTGGAATTGATCCCCGTGTTGCAATGCTTTCTTTCTCTACAAAGGGATCCGGAAACGATGACAAATTTTTCAAATCAGTTCCCAAAATGCAGGAAGCAACAAAACTGGCTCAGGAAAAAGCGCCTGATCTGGCACTGGACGGAGAATTCCAGTTTGATGCAGCAATTGCTCCTGAAGTTGGTGAGCTGAAAGCTCCCGGAAGCAAAGTTGCAGGCCATGCAAATGTTTTCGTATTCCCCAACATCAATGCCGGAAACATCGGTTACAAAATTGCACAGCGTCTGGGCGGATGGATGGCTATCGGTCCTGTCTGCCAGGGATTTGCAAAACCGCTTAATGACCTCAGCCGCGGCTGTAACGTTGATGACATTGTTGCCACAGTTGCAGTAACAGCACTTCAGGCTTAAAAAGATCCCATATAACGAAAAAGCCCGGTTCCAGCCTTCTGATAAAGACTTGAAACCGGGCTTTTTTTTTGCCTGGATGCCGGTTCAGTTCCGGCATTTATATACTGTCATCAGATAATTGTGCCGTCAGGAATGATCGCATTCTTACGGATCACAATGATTCCGTCAGCCGCATAGTACATGCCGTGGTCACCGTCTGCCGGCGGTTTCGGACTGTAACCGATGGAACAGTTGTTTCCGATGCGCGCGTTTTTGTCGATGATGGCCTTTCTGATGCGGGTGTTCTCTCCGATACCGATGTTAGGGATACCTTTCTTAAGGTTGTTAGCCTTTTCTTCTTCCGTCTCGTAATAGTCTGCACCCATTGAGATTACACCCACAAGCTGTGTGTTCTTCTCAATAATGCTGCGGATACCGATAACAGAGTCTGTGATTGTTGCTTCCGTAATGACACAGCCTTCACATGCAGTTGCCCTGTTCATTGTTGCCATATTCAGCTTTGAGGAGGGCAGATTGCGGATATGTGTGTAAATGGGGTGTGTCTCATCATAGAAGTTGAAGTGCGGCTTGATTGTTGTAAGGTCAAGTGTTGCTTCGTAGAAACTGCGGATTGTTCCGATGTCTTCCCAGTAACCGTCATAGATGTATGACTGTACTTTGTACTTGGAAAGTGTCTCAGGAATGATCTCTTTTCCGAAGTCTGTGTGGTCGTTGTTGAGTGCCTCCTCAAGAACATCAGCATCAAAAATGTAAATACCCATTGAAGCAAGATAATCTTTTCCTGCTGTCGCACCGGGGGTACGGCTCTCGTCAGGAATGATCCAGTCAGAAATGTCTTTGTCTGCAGCGGGTTTCTCCATGAAAGCGGTGATTGTGTTCTTTGAATCAACTTTCATGATACCGAATCCGGTCGCATCCTGACGTGTGACAGCTGTTGTCGCAATTGAAATCTGAGCGCCGCTCTTGATGTGTGAATCAAGGAATTCTGCCAGATCCATCTGATAAAGCTGATCTCCTGAGAGAATGATATAGTGCGTAGGCTGCTGTGTCTTGAAATGCACGAAATTCTTGCGCACGGCGTCTGCTGTTCCTTCATACCATCCGCTGTGTTCCAGGGTCTGCTCTGCGGCAAGGATTTCCACGAAACCTTTTGAAAAACGGTCGAAGGAATAGGCGTTTGCGATGTGCATGTGCAATGACGCAGAATTGAACTGTGTCAGAAGATAAATCTGTTTGAAACCTGAGTTAATACAGTTGGAGATCGGAATATCAACAATACGGTGTTTTCCTCCGAAGGGAACAGCCGGTTTTGATCTTTCTTTTGTTAAGGGATAGAGACGTGTTCCTTTTCCGCCTCCGAGAATGATGGACAGTACTTTAGGCATTTTTCATTGCTCTCCTTGTAAAAAAAGCCTGCGCGCACAAATCATCGCAGGTCTCTGTTTGCCACAGTATAAATCAACTTTGAGGATATTTCAAATTATTTTTTTGTAAAATGGTTTATTGACGGGTCCAGGTTACCTGTGTGGTTCCCGGGTAGGCACTTTTTCCGCTGTCTGAGGTATGCAGTGTTGTCTTTTTCCCTGTAAGAGTGTTCTGATCAATCATGATGAAACTCCAGGTGATCGGGTTTGCAGTGGCCGCGGCTGACTGTGCGACGTTCTTGGGAAGATCCGGAAAGTATGAGGCATTGTTGTTGCTTGTCTGCTTGATCAGAAGCTGATTGCTGATTATTGAAAGCTCAATGGTCATTGATGCTCCGTTTTTGAAAACAACAAACCCGCGTCCGCTTTTAAGAATCACGATTTTGTCAAGTTCCGGCTCTCCGTTCCATGTGCCGGCAAGGCTGTCCATGGACAGAGTGACCAGAACCGGTGCAGCGTTTTCTGTCGCGGAAGAACTGCTTCCTGTCTTCAGGGATGAAAGAAGTGTGTCTATCGCATTCTTGGAATCCATGAGAATTTTGTAGTAGTCCTCGTATTCAGCCTGGAATTCCGCTCTGGTATTGTTTTTCATGTCATGGATGTTCAGGGTGACAAGCCAGAATGTGTTCTTGTCGTGGATATCGATTGCAAAAAGCAGGACATCCCTTCCTTCATAATCTGACAGGAATGAGTCATTCCATGGTGTGTCCCGCCTGTCTTCCAGTCTGTATGAATCAAGTGCCTCGAACTGCTTGAAAAAAAGTTTCTCTGTCAGTGATATAGTGGATGTGTCTGATGAATCCGTTGTGATTCCGAAAAAAACCGTCTCACGTTTTGCAGCCCAGAGATCGGCAGCTGACAGAAAAAACAGGCAGAGCAGAAGTGAAAAAAATCCTTTTGATGAAAAAAAGTGGTCTCTCATTCTAGCCGTCAAGACGCTTTCTGAATTCCCGTTGTAAATTCCGTTTCTCATCCCGTTCCTTGATATCTGCACGTTTGTCGTACATTTTTTTTCCTTTACAGAGCCCCAGTGTTACCTTGACCCGCCCGTTCTTGAGATAAAAGTCCAGCGGAATCAGCGTGTATCCTTTTTCTGTGGTTTTCCGGAGAAGACGTTTGATCTCTGCCTTGTGAAGAAGAAGTTTCTTCGGTCTGTCCGGATTATGGTTGAATATGGAAGAAAACGCATACTCTGATATATGAAACCCTTTTACCCAGACTTCGTTACAGATTATTTCGGCAAAGGCGTCAGGAAAAGAAATTGTCCCTGCCTTGACAGATTTTACCTCTGTTCCTTCAAGGACTATTCCGCATTCTACGGATTCTTCCACAGAGTAATTGAAAAAAGCCTTTTTATTTTTTGCTATGAGTTTTGTTCCTTCTGACATAATAAAAAATAATACCTGCATTTTTGATGAACGTCTACAGTAAGGGTTCTTTTATGGTACTGTTCATGGAACTGACTTTTGTGATATGCTCTGAAAAACTGTCCCCGTCCAGTCAGGTATTGGGTGGGTCGGTGGCTCGTTACTGCAGCCAGCAGAATGTGCCGCGTGGAGAGTGGGAGGCTGCGTTGCTCCGGACCTGCCGCGAAAGAATAAAGAGCCTCTCAACCAGAGGGGCCGTAAGAACACAAGGAAGTTCAGATATGGACAATCACGAAATTACAATGGAAAAAATCGTCAGTCTCTGTAAACGCAGAGGCTTTGTATTCCAGTCATCAGAAATTTACGGCGGACAGGCAGGTGCCTGGGATTACGGACCGCTGGGAATCGAACTTAAAAAGAACATTCAGAATGCTTGGTGGAAAGAAATGACCCAGCTGCATGACAATATTGTGGGACTTGATGCTGCAATCCTTATGCACCCCAGAACATGGGAGGCATCCGGTCACGTTGCAAACTTCTCAGATCCTCTTGTTGACTGTAAGGAATGTAAAATGCGTTTCAGAGCAGACAACATGGATCAGGATGCATTGGCTGCCCGCAAATGTCCGAACTGCGGCGGTGAACTTACAGAACCCCGCGCATTCAACCTGATGTTCAAGACTCACATCGGACCTGCTGAAGACACAGCTTCTGTGGTTTATCTCCGTCCTGAGACCGCCCAGGGTATCTACGTAAACTACAAGAACATCATCCAGTCAAACCGCATGAAGATTCCTTTCGGTATCGCACAGGTCGGTAAAGCATTCCGCAATGAGATCGTAACCAAGAACTTCATTTTCCGCACCTGCGAATTTGAGCAGATGGAGATGCAGTTTTTCGTAAAACCCGGTGATGATGACAAATTCTTTGAATACTGGAGAGGTCAGCGCTGGGCATTCTATGAGAAATATGGTGTCCGCATGAATAAGATGCGCTGGTATCATCATGAGAAACTGGCTCACTATGCAAAAGACGCATATGACATTGAGTACGAGTTCCCCATGGGATTCAGCGAGCTGGAAGGTGTACATAACCGCACCAACTTTGACCTGACACAGCATACAAACTATTCAGGCAAAGACATGTCCTACATTGATCAGGACAACGGAAATGACAAATACATTCCTTACATCATCGAGACATCTGCCGGACTTACCCGTAACCTGCTCATGTTCCTCTGTGACGCATATGAAGAGCAGAATCTGGCAAAAGAAGGCGAACCTGATGACTACAGAACAGTTCTTCACTTCCACCCGAAAATTGCACCTGTTACTGTTGCTGTTCTTCCTCTTATGAAGAAAGACGGACTTGCAGAACTTGCAAAGGAAATCCAGGCAGAGCTCAAGGAAGAATTTGTAACTGATTATGACCAGTCCGGAGCAATCGGAAAGCGTTACCGCCGTCAGGACGAAGTTGGTACTCCTTTCTGTATCACTGTTGACTACGATACAAAGGAAGACAAGACTGTAACATTGCGTTTCCGTGATTCAATGGAGCAGATCCGTATTCCTGTAAGTGAAGTTGCTGCACGTATTCGTGAAGAAATCAAGAATTACAAACGCGTCTGATGATTGATCAGCCTTTATCCGGCATCCGGTTACGGTATGTCGGGTAGGGGCTATTTTTTTTTGTGTGGGGTTTTGGGTTTATGGAATTTGTCGCATTGGGAAAAACAAACTGCATGGTCAGCCGTCCGAGTTTCTGGGTAAAGGATCTGCAGGACGGAAAAGACATGGATAATGCCATTGCCCTGCTTAGAAACGCCTACGAAAGAGGAATCAATTTCTTTCTGTCATCTCCCGAATACGGGTCTTGTGAAAAACAGCTGGGCTATGCTTTTTACGGAATGAGGCGGGATGTTTTTATCGCATCTGTTTCTTTCGCAAAAACATCGGCGGAGCTTCATCTTCAGCTTGCAGAAAGCCTTGACAATCTTCAGGGAGATTATATTGACCTGTATTTTGTTTCAGTTCCGGATTTTGTGCCCGGACCTGGAAGCAAAGACGGATTGTATGATGCTTTGAGAGGCGCAAAGGCTGATGGCGTGATTCATGCGATCGGTTTCTTTGCCCAGTCGGCAGAGATTGCCATGGAAGCATATAATTCACATCTCTACGATGTTGTGGCCTGTCCCTTCAATGCGCTTTCAGATGTGGCTCCGGAAGGTGATGTTTCTTTTGTGGCGTACGACATCATGGCCCGCGGTGCTGTAGAAAGCCTTCCTCTTGCCTACGGTTTTGTCAATTCCCGTGAGAATGCCGTCCCTGTCTGGAACATAAGAAACCGTGAGGATCTGGACAGACTTCTTTACTTTGAAAGCCATCCCCCGGTGATTGACGATTCCTTCCGGGATGAAGTCTGCTCACTGCGGCAGAAACTGTCCGGAACTGAATAAACCGGGACTTCTTTCTGTAATATTTTTTCCAGACTTTATATCAGGCGCTCTCTGTCTTCAGATATTTCAGAATGTCTGCCACTTCCTTGTTATCCATGGCACGCAGGATCTTCACGTCCGTGTTCGCTGTATAAATCGTTTCCTCTTTTCCACCGTTTGTTCCTGCAATCAATTTTACAACCGGATTCTGCGGGGACTCAGGTGCAACATCCACAACCTGTGCGCTTTTGCCGTTTGAAAGGAAAACATAGCTTCCTATCGGATAAAGTGAAAGGTTTGCAAGCAGAGCCCTGATGACGGAAGAATCAAAATTCCTGTTGTTGTCCTGAAGCATTTCAATCATTGCAGTGTTTGTGGTTTTTGCCTCTTTGTATGTACGCTTTGATGAAGCTGCCTCATAGGCACAGGCAACCGCAATGATTTTTCCGTAACGGGAGATTTTCTCACTTTCAAGTTTTCTCGGATACCCTGATCCGTTTTCCCGCTCATGGTGATCCAGTGCACCGAGACAGATCTGCAGAGGAAATCCGATGCTCTTGAGAATGTTGTAAGTCTGAAGCGGGTGGGTGAAGAGAAGCTTTTTCTCGCTTGGGGTAAGAATTCTGTCAGTCATGTAAAGCTGGGGCGGAAGCCGGATCATCCCAATCTCATGAAGGATACATGCTGTTCCAAGTTCAATCATCTGTGTGATTGTGAAACGGAGTTCCATTGCAATAATAATTGCAAGAATTGTTGAATTCAATGAATGAAGAATCAGGAAATTGATTTTTTCCTTTGGCCTTTCTGCCTGAATCCTCAGGACATACTGCCGGTTGTCTTTTATGAAGCGGCACAGTTCCTCGACAGTTGTGGACAGATCCTCCATGTTGATTTTCCTGTTGGTTGCGTAATAGGTGTAAACTGATTCAATATATTTCAGGTATTCGTTGTAGACATTTTTGACCAGGGTCATTCTCTGTCCGTCAGTGTCTGTGGCAGAGGGAATTGCTGATGCCGCAGCTGACGGAGCTGTGCCAGTTGTTATCCTTCCGTTTGCAATGTCCAGGGCACGTTTTACCGAGTCCCCGATTGACGAAGCGGAATTTTCTGTATCACCGGTAATGTCTTCAATCGAAATGGATTCTGTCTCACTTAGATCGATTTTTCTGATTGGAGCTGGTTCTGCCGGTTTTGTTTCAATCTCTGAAAGAGAAACGGTCTTCTGTGTCTCCTGATTCTGGACGGGTGCATCATCAGTAAAAACCTGGGTAAAACTCCAGTCATTCAGGGCATCAATCAGTTTCTGGGAAACGGGTACAAGTGGTGTGAGAAGAAGAAATGTCTTGTCAATCACAACATCGCTTTTAAACTGTAGGTCCGGTTTCAGATCACTTACGTTAATTGCATTCATACCGATATCTCCGCCTGAAAAGATAGTTTTACCCTTTGTATATCGGTATGAATTCAGCGGGACTTTAACAGTTTTTTGTCATTTTGCAAAAATCACCGCTTCGTAAGGTTTCAGGACGTAATCCCTGCTCATGCTGTCCATGTTCTGCATGTAGTTTGCCTGGACAATCTGCATGTCTCGGCATCTGTCCGCGATGAATCTTCCTGTCCTGCGGGGCTTTTTACCGAAGTTTATCACTGTAATGATTCTGGTGAATCTGCCTTCTCCAAATTCTTTCAGTGATTCTTCCGGAATTGTCCTTTCAAAGACATGAATCTGCCCTGATTTCACAATCCTTGAAAAATCACCGTATACAAAAACAGGCTCCTTCTTCCGGAGCAGAATCAGCTGCCGGTAATAACTGCGTATGGAACTGCCTGAAAGACACTGGTTCTCAGCATTGATTCTTTTATAATTCCCGTTTATTCCCAGCCAAGGTTTCCCCTCTGAGAAACCTGCGTTCCTTTCTCCGTTCCATTGCATGGGTGTTCTTGCGTTGTCACGGCTTGTCTTCCGTATCATCTTCCAACGCAGTTTCCGTGGAAAGTGCAGTTTTCGGGCGATTCCGTCAACGTTGTGGGACTCAATGTCCATAATCTGGTCAAGACTTGAGAAATCGAAGTTTGTCATGCCCAGTTCCTGACCTTCGTAGACATAAGGTGTTCCCTTCAGTGTGAAAAGTAGAGAGGCAAGCATTTTTGCAGACTGATCATGAAAGACGCCGTCATCTCCGAAATGGGACACGGAACGGGGCTGGTCATGGTTTTCAAAATAATTGGCATTCCAGGACAGTTCTTTCTGCCATCTGCAGAGACAGTCAACAAATTTTCCGCTTCTGAAGGCAAACCGGAACCATTTGTTGCTGACTGTGTCAGTCTCCATATGCTCAAAACTGAAAACCGTGTTCAGTTCGCCTCTGTTCTCGCCCTGGAGTTCCGAAGCCATTTTCGTGTTCACGCAGACTGTCTCACCTACTGTATAGCAGTCATATTTTGAGAAGACATCATCGTTCAGTTTTCTCAGGTGCTGATGGCATTCCTCTGTGGTAAGATAGTGTTCCAGTCCTGTCAGTGCGATCCGCTTTTTCCCGTCTTTGAGGGAATGTTTCCCGATCACATTGATTACATCGCATCTGAATCCGTCTATGCCTCTGTCCAGCCAGAAACGCAGGATGTCCTCAACTTCTGTGGTGACTCTGGGGTCTGCCCAGTTCAGGTCTGGCTGTTTGCGTGAAAAAAGATGCAGATAGTATTCTCCGGTCTGTTCATCATACTGCCAGGCGCTTCCGGTAAAGAAACTGGTCCAGTTGTTCGGCGGGCATTTCCTTCCGTTCCTGATTACAGGCGGTTTCCAGATGTAATAATCCCTGTATGGACTGTCTTTGGATTTCCGGCTTTCCTTGAACCATTCATGCTCGTCGGAAGTGTGGTTCACAACCAGATCCATGATGATCTTTATGTCTCTTGCATGGGCTTCTGAAATCAGTCTGTCCATGTCTTCCAGAGTTCCGAACTCAGGGTTGATGTCCCGGTAATTGCTGATGTCGTATCCGTTGTCATCGTTAGGCGAGCAGTAAACAGGACTCAGCCAGATTATGCCGATTCCAAGGTCCGCCAGATAATCAAGTTTTGAGATGATTCCCGATATGTCCCCGATTCCGTCTGCATTTGAGTCGCAGAAACTCCGCGGGTAAATCTGGTAAACAGTACGTTCTTTCCACCATGCTTTCTTTATCACTGATTTCATGACTCTGATTGTAGCACAAAAAACTACCGAAAAAAAATAAACCAAATATTAATTTGCAATAATAGTTTTTTGGCCTTATATTTAAAGCGGAGATTTGAAGTATGAAAAAGAGATTTGCAGTTGTTCTGGCATTTTTTGTTATGATGGAGTATGCATTTTCTCTTGATGTCTATTTCATTGACTGGTTCAAGAAAAGTTCCTATTCAAGCGTGATGCTGTCTGTCGGTACAAAACGTTATACACTTGATTATGAGAACCTGAAACTGAAAACTTCAGAAGGTCTCAGTTATTCAGAGGTGGATTTTTCCGATCTGTCGGAACAGGAACGCTATGATTTCTCACTTGATCTATCAATCCTGTCTCTGACGACTGAATACCGTATCTATGACAACGAAAACAGATTTATCGGTGTGCGCTACATAGGCCGCAAAGCGGACGGCACCGCGGCAAATCTGTACTGCTACGACTGATTCCTTTCTCTTTTATAAGATTCCCCTTCATTTCCACTTGCTCATAGCCTGTAAATTTGGTATAAATATGGCTTGTACACCCATACGTGTACCCATTTGTGTTTAATTTGGCCGGACTTAATCACGGAGTACGGTCAATGTGGAGGATAAAGTGGTAAAAATCAGACTCAAGAAGTTTGGATCCAAAAAACGTCCTTACTACAGAATCGTAGTTCAGGACTCTCGTGTAGCTCGTGACAGTACAACAATTGAAGAAATCGGTACATATCAGCCTATCGAAGCTGAAGACAAACAGATTTCCATCAATCTGGACCGCGCAAACTACTGGATTGGTGTAGGTGCTCAGCCCACAGAAACTGTAAAGAAACTTTTGACAAAAAAAAGTTCCGCACAGTAATACCGAAGGAGTAGTTGGGAAATGGAAAAAGACCTGATTGAATATATTGCAAAATCATTGGTCGATGATCCCAGTGCTGTTTCGGTGCAGGAAGTCGAAGGCGACAAATCCATGGTTATTGAGCTGCGTGTTGCTCCTGGTGACATCGGTAAGGTGATCGGCAAATATGGACGCATTGCGAAAGCCCTGCGCACAGTTTTGAGTGCAAGCTCCAGCAAAAGCGGAAAACGCTACAGTCTGGAAATTCTGGACTGATGGAAAAGAACGCCACACTCGTAATAGGTATTATCCGGGCCTCGCATGGGCTTACGGGTAAGGTTAAAGTTGAAAGCACTTCAGGTGAAGTTGATCATTTTTTTGATTTGACTGAAGTGACTTTGCGTACAAAGGATTCTGAGAAACTTTTCGCTGTTGAAGCAGTTGAAGGCGGTTCGGGTTCTTTGGTGCTTAAACTCAAAGGAATCGAATCTTCTGAGCAGGCTGCGCTCTGGCGCGGTGCAGAGATTGTGGTTCCACGCAGCAAAGCTTGTCCCCTGAACAAGGATGAGTGGTATGTTGAAGATCTTAAACAGTGTTCTCTGGTTTGTGACAATGCTACACTTGCCAAAGAAAATTACAAAGGACTGGTTTGTAACAAAGACGGCTGGTATACGGCCGGAATTATCACAGACGTATTGGAAGGCGGAGCAGGTAACCTCCTTGAGGTTGAACTCTCCGAAAGTATGTACAGTGCCATAAACAGTACAGATGAAGCAGGCATTCCTGATGGTAAGACATCAAAAAAGAAGAGCGTGCTTGTGCCCTTTAACAGGGAGTTTGTCGGTACGGTTGATGTAAAAGGCAGAACTGTGCAACTATTGCACCTCTGGGTTCTGGAGTGATCCATGAAATTTCATGTGCTGACCTTGTTTCCTGAGATTCCGCGTGCATTTTTTGAAAGCTCAATCATGGCAAAAGCGGTTGATCGGGGGATTATTGCCTACGACTTGGTGAATATCAGGGATTTTGCCTTTGATAAACACAAAACATGTGATGACAGTCCTTACGGGGGTGGTGCCGGAATGCTTATGCTGCCGGAACCGCTTAATCTTGCGCTCAAGTCCGTTCATAAGGGAATTGTTGCTGAAAGGGGAAGAAAAAGCAGAAAACGCGTTGTTTACGTTACTCCCTCCGGCAGGCCTTTTAATCAGAAACTGGCGCAGGAACTCAGTCAGGAAGACGATCTTGTCCTGATCTGCGGTCGTTACGAAGGTATTGACCAGCGGATTATTGACACCTGGGTTGATGATGAGATCTCCATCGGCGATTACGTGATGTCGTCAGGAGAAGTTGCCGCGACGGTTATTATCGATGCGGTCTACCGTTTGATAGACGGTGTTATTTCATCGGATTCCCTTGAAGAGGAAAGTTATTCTGACGGACTTTTGGAGTACCCTCAGTACACTCGCCCGGAAGTGTTTGAAGGACGTGCTGTTCCTGAAGTTCTTCTTTCAGGGCATCATGAAAATATCCGGAAGTGGCGGCTGGAACAGCGTCTGGCAAAGACGTTGCGTGTCAGACCGGATTTGATTGCGAAAGCGATTGAAAACGGAACTCTTTCCCAGGAAGCCATAAAGATGATTGAGAAAATTACAGTTGTGCGCCCATAGCGCAAAGTATTATAGGAGACGACAATGGATTTAATTACGACTATTGAAGAGTCACAGAAAAAATCCGATATGGCAGCCTTTAAAGTAGGTGACACTGTAAAAGTTCACTTCAAGATTATTGAAGGTAAAACAGAGCGTATTCAGGTTTATGAAGGTTTGGTTATCGGAATCAAAGGATCCGGTATCCGCAGAACATTTACTGTACGCAAAAACTCATACGGAGTTGGTGTAGAGCGTATTTTCCCCATGCACTCACCCCGTATTGCAAAAGTCGAGGTTGTTCGCCCCGGTAAAGTACGCCGCTCCAAACTGTACTACATTCGTGGTAAAGTCGGAAAAGCTGCAAAAATCAAAGAACTTATTGTCAAGAAAACTGATTCTGACAACTAAGATGTATGGCGCTGCTTAATCAGGCGTCGCTGTATATATCTGACAGAACCCTCTCTGCAGAAAATTCACTGCGGGAGGGTTCTGTTGTTTATGTACGTATACTTGAAAACCTTGGCGACGGAAACTATGAGGCAACATTCGCAGGAAAACGTTTTCCCGTTTTTTCGCAGAATAATCTGAATCCCGGCAGCGGGTTCAGGGCACGGATCGGTATCAGCGGTTCTTCTGTTGTGCTTGAGCCCGTTGATCCAGGAAATGACAGGCAGACTGCTTCGGCGGATCTGCAGCAAAGCCAGTCAGTTTATAAAACTGGAATCTCTTTTTCCAGTTTCAGTTCAATCCTTTCAGAAAATCCCCAGATTCTGGAGCGCTTTTTTTCAGCTCTTTCTTTACCTTCAGACCTGCTTTCCCTGAAGATTGCCCAGTTTTTAAAACAGTATGGTCTTAAACTTGATTCTGTCGCCGCCGGCAAAATTCACCGCATTGCCTCGAAATTCGGGGAAAAAGGAGCGGAGGCCGCAGAAAAAGCTCTTCTGCTTTATGAAAAAAATGGCCATGTTGATGAAGACGAGGTTGAGAAACTGCTTGCCCTCTGTCTGGGTGAATCTCTTGGTCAAAAAGAGACAGATGACCTGAATGATGTTCTTGCAAAAGCCAACAGAAAGTCAGAAAACAGCACTTACTGGCTCATAATTCCGTATGTTATGGAAATCCCGTCAGGAGAAAATATTCAGAATAATCTTGTCGGATCCCTCTGTCTGTTCAAAGAAGCCGGAGATGGCACTGTAAAAAAGCTTACGGTCCGCGGAAAGTATGCCAGTCTTGATTTTATGATCAAAGCGGATTTTCATTATTGTGCAGAGGCTTTGAAAAAAAATCTCTTGAATACCGGAAAAAACAAGGGTAAAATCAGTAAGCTAGTGTTGCGCTATCTTGTACAGAAAAATGAAATTCCTTTTTCTGACAGAACTTCTGATTCTGCACTTATTGCGGCTCTGTCCGCGGGGCAGAATCCGGATGCCGGTTTTGATATTGTCGTGATCCATGATGAAAGTCTGGCCGCAGAAACTCTTCTTACGGATGATGTGCCTTTAGGAACAGTGAGGATTTTACAATGAAGACTGCGACTGCTCTTGTTTACCGGCAGGGAATGGAAGCTCCCCTTGTGATCTGCAACGGGCGGGCTGAAATAGCGTCAAAAATGATTGAAATTGCCGGAGAAAATAAGGTACCTGTTGTATATGAACCGGAAACCGCTGAGATTCTGTCCATGTGCCCGGAAGGGGAGACCGTTCCTTTTGAGACATGGCAGGTGATTGCGGGAATTTTTGCTTTTATCCGAGGACAAATTGAAAGAATTCAATAAGATACGAAGCAGTTCGCTTCAGATTGGAAAACGATTTACAGCTCCCGTTTTTTTTGATGACGGTGAAAACATGTTTCTTGGTGAGCGTAAATATATTACCCAGTTTCATCTGGATACGCTCAAGCGCTGGAAAATCCCCTATGTCCTGACTTACGGTACAGTAATGGATGATGATGAAGAGGTTGTGGAGGAACTGAGTGCGGAGCTGGATGATGTTGAGGAACTTGACAATGTTGAGGAAGTCGAGATTGTAGAAGCTCTTGCAGAAGATGAAGTGCCTGCTGAAGCCATGGTCATCTCAAAAGAATACCGGGGTTCCATCCAGGCCATGAATTCGATTTTCATAGCGATCAAACGGAATGAAACCTTTGACAGCAATCTTGTTGATTCCGTTGCCATGACAATCAACCGTATTGCAATGGATGAAAAAAGCGGGGCTCTGGCTTTTGTTCTTAACCGGGGGCAGAATTCCGGTTACGCAGCGTCTGCGGTGAATACGGCGGTAATGTCTGCGACTCTGGCTATGAAACTGGGTTTGCCTCAGCGTGATGTTCTTCTGATTGTGAAGGCTGCATTGCTGCATGATATCGGGATGCTAAACATGGACAGCGAAGTTCTGGAGAAAAAGGCAAAACTTTCTCCTGAAGAGTTTGAATCCTTGAAAATGCATCCGGTTATGGCAGAGCGTTTCATTACCGGAAAAATGATGTTTCCCCGGGAGATCGGTGCAATTGTTGTGCAGCATCACGAGCATTTTGACGGCTCCGGTTACCCTGACGGCCGTAAAGGAAACGAGATTTCTCTTGCAGCAAGAATTCTTTCTGTATGTGACACTTTTGAGGCTCTTGTCTCTGACAAACCCTACAGAAATTCGCTCATCGGCTATGATGCTGTAAAAAAACTGCTTGAACTGAGCGGATCATCTTTTGAACCGTCAATTGTCAAACTTTTTGTCAATGCATTCGGTGTTTACCCTGTGGGCAGTCTGGTCCTGCTGAGTGACTCAGCTGTTGCGCGGATTATCTCCAGTGAGGAGAACGCACTGTTCCTGCCGACTGTCCAGATTGTAAGCGATGGAAAGACATCGGGAGGTCTTACCCAGAAAGGTAACATTGTCCGGCTCAGACAGGAACGGTCTCTGTACATTGTGCGAGCTGTTGACCCGAAGGAATTGAATTCTTTTGCCTAATAATAAATCAGTAGGAAATGCGGGTGAGAAAAAAGCCGCAGATTATCTGTGCAGCAAAGGTTTCGAAATTATTGCAAGAAACTGGCGGACCCGCAGAGGTGAGATCGATATAATTGCTAAAAAAGGGGAAATCCTTGTTTTTGCAGAAGTAAAGACTCTTCCAAGTGGAAACTGGGAGACTCTTTCTGCAAAATTAAATGAAATAAAACAAAAAAGAATTCTGGAAACGTCTAAATGTTTTCTGTTGAAATATCGACAATATAATTGTAACTACATCAGATACGATGTACTGGTTGTCGATATGCCCGGTGTGGAGCCGGTTTATCACATAGAAAATGCGTTTTCGGAGTATTTATGAGCCCGACTGATATTTGTACAGTTGATCAGGATGTTTCCCAAAGGATTCTTGAGTTGCGTGAGAAAATTCACGATGAGACATACATGAATAACGCAGTTCAGAGAATCGCTCTGGTATTGAGCCGGAAAATTGTAGAAAAACCGCGTAACCGAAAGGAAATTGTAAATGGAGTATAACAAAAACCGTAATTCCCGTCGTTCATGGAACAACAGACACGGGGCTTCCGAACGCAAGGAAGATCAGGAAAGAAGAGAAGCACGTAATGCAAGAAGAGAAGCTCTGGCCCGTGAGGAACAGGAGAACATAGAGTCTATAAAGCATTTCAAGCAGAATATGCCTGAATGTCCCCGCTGCCATAAACCGATCACAGAACTTTCGTCTGCTCTTGCCGAAAAAGGGACAGGAGAGCCGGTTCATTTTGACTGTGTTCTTGAATACCTTCAGAGTAAGGAAAAACTTATGCCGGGTCAGAAAATCTCTTACATCGGACAGGGACGCTTTGCCATTCTTTATTTTCCAAATGTTAATGATCCGAAAAACTTCACCATTGAGCGTATTATTGAATGGGAAGAAAGAGACAAAAAATATGAGTGGAGAACTCAGATGGCTTCACTTTTCAGCCAGGTCCGCTGAACACTGAGACAGAAAAAAGCTGAAAAAAAAGACTGGTGCCGGTTGTGAAAACCTGAACATCAGTCTTTTTTTTATGTGCCGGGAACCGGAATCGAACCGGCACGGCGTTTAACTGCCGAGGGATTTTAAGTCCCTTGTGTCTACCAATTTCACCATCCCGGCAACACTGTAAAAAATATATCAGATTATCCGGTATTTGCGCAAGTCTATGCTTTTTTGCTACTATTGAACCATGCTTTCTGATACACATTTTCATTTTCTCCACACCTGTGAATGCGGAGCAGATCCTGTTGAAATGCTTTCTGCAATGGCTGAGAACAGTTTTTATTTTGCCATGGATGCAGGAACACATGCGGACGGACTTCTTGAACACGCGGCTTTTGCGCGTTCTGCAATCGAAAAAATAGCAGAAAAAGATGAAAAAACTGCAGGAAAAATCACTGACATGCTTTATTTTTCTGCCGGAATCTGGCCTGCTCCTGAAGCAATCAGGGAAAGGGACGGGCAGATGAAGATTCTGCGTGATCAGATTGAGACATTCCGTAAGACCTATGGCAAAGATAAACTATGCTGTATCGGTGAATGCGGACTGGATCATCATTGGAATGCGGCAGGTGTGGACGGCAGAAGCGCTGATGATTTTGACCGGAAAATGCTTGACGGAGAACGGGAAATGTTTCTGATGCAGCTGGAACTTGGCCGCGAACTGGACCTTCCCGTCATGGTCCACAGCCGTGATGCTTTTGCGGAAACTCTTGAAGTGATAAAAGAAAGCGGATACAGCCAGGGTGAGATCCATTGTTTTTCCTATGACATTGACGCTGCCAGAGCATTTCTGGATTTAGGCTGGTATATTGCCCTGGGCGGCGGCGTGACATACACAAAAAAATCAAAACTTGCCGCAATGGATGAAATGATCCGTTTCATCCCCGATGACCGCCTGCTACTTGAGACTGATGCACCTTATCTTGCTCCGGTCCCCTTCAGAGGCACAACCAATTCTCCGCTGCTCATAAGGCACACCTATGATTTCATTGCTTCTGCAAAACAGATTTCCGTGGAAGAGCTTTCAGAAAACTGCAACAGAAACATTGACCGCCTGTATAAGAAAATCTGCTGATTGCCTGCACTCCCGAAACTGAAAAAAATGTAATCGATCATGACTGAGCAGTGTGCCAGGAATTAGTTTTTCAAATTAGTTTCTATGGATAGAATTTGCAATTCACTTTTTGTGATTTTTAACATATATTATATGTATGGAAATTACAGAAGAAATGAATATTCGCGCTGCTGAAGGTTTTGACGAACTCTGCAGCTGCATTGCAAATACAGATGACAAAGACTTCCTGAAAGAATTTTTCTGCTGCCTTTTTACAAATGCTGAGATCTATGACATTTCAAACCGCTGGCTTCTGGTTAAAGAAATCGATAAAGGTGTTCCGCAACGGGAGATTGCGAAAAGTTTTGGAATGAGTCTCTGCAAAATTACCAGAGGATCAAAAGAACTTAAAAAATCGGACAGTGCATTCCGGAAAATGCTTGATCATGCGGAAACATTGAAAAAATAAACGGAGAAAAATATGTTTGACAAACTGCTTACAAAAATTTTTGGAACAAAAAACGATCGTGATATCAGGGATCTGCAGCCGATTCTTGCAGCTGTAAATGCTGAAGAAGAATGGGCTGTTTCTCTTACTGCGGAACAGTTCAAGGAAGTTTCCGCCGGATTCAAGGCCCAGCTTGCAGAAGCCGGTGACAGAAGAGCAGAGGTTCTTGATTCCATCCTGCCGAAAGCCTTCGCATTGGCCCGCGAAGCTTCAAAGCGTGTTCTGGGTGAACGTTCCTATGACACTCAGATAATGGGATCAATTGTGCTTCATCAGGGAAAACTTGCCGAACTCAAGACCGGTGAAGGAAAAACTCTTATGACTGTTGCTGCCGCATATCTTAATGCTCTGGCAGGCAGGGGTGTCCATGTAGTTACAGTAAACGATTATCTTGCGGAACGCGATGCAAACTGGATGCGTCCTGTCTATGAGTATCTGGGTGTGTCAGTCGGTATAATCGTGGCAAACATGGACAATGCAGCCAGAAAAAGGGCCTACGACTGTGACATCACTTATGGAACAAATAATGAGCTTGGCTTTGATTATCTCCGTGATAACATGCAGGTTTCTCTTGCACAGAAAGTCCAGCGAGGATTCGCTTACTGTATTGTTGACGAGATTGACTCCATTCTTATTGATGAAGCCCGTACTCCGCTGATTATTTCCGGCCAGGGCGAAGATGATACTGCAAAGTTCTATGATGTTGACAAATTTGTAAAGGATCTTAAAGAAGTTGAGAAGAAACCTGGAACTGACGAATATCCTGACGAAGCCCAGGGTGAGGAAGTTGTGGGTGACTATAAACTTGATGAGAAAGGAAAACATGTTTCCTTTACCGATGCGGGTATGCTCAAGATTGAGGAGATTCTCCAGAAGCACAACAAGATTTCCGGAAGCCTTTTTAACGAAGAGAACTTTGAGTATATCCATTACTTTACACAGGCCGTAAGGGCCCACGAACTTTACAGACCTGATGTTGATTATGTTGTAAAAGACGGACAGGTCCAGATTGTTGATGAATTCACCGGCCGTATTCTTGAAGGCCGGCGTTATGGAGACGGGCTGCATCAGGCAATTGAGGCCAAGGAACGCATCAGAATTGCACAGCGTAACAGAACTCTTGCCACTGTCACATTCCAGAACTATTTCCGCATGTATGAGAAACTGTCCGGAATGACCGGTACCGCAGAGACAGAATCCGTGGAATTCAGCAAGATTTATAATCTGGACGTTGTTGTTGTTCCAACCCACAAACCTGTTGCCCGTATCGACGAAGATGACGAGGTCTATCTGAACGAATCTGACAAATGGGAAGCAATCGCAAAAGAAATCGCGGCCGCCCATTCAAAAGGACAGCCTGTTCTTGTCGGTACTGTTTCCATTGAGAAATCAGAGCTTCTGTCTTCCATCCTTACGAAAAAGGGAATCCGCCATGAAGTGCTTAATGCGAAGAATCATGCCCGTGAAGCCCTGATCATTGCGGAGGCCGGTGCAAAAGGTGCCGTTACAATCGCGACCAATATGGCCGGTCGTGGTACGGATATCAAACTGGGTGGAAATCCTGAATTCCGTGCGCAGAAACGTGCGGGAACTCAGGCAACTGCGGAACAGTACGCTGCCGCTCTCCAGATTGAAAAAGAAGCATGGAAAAAGGATTACGAAGAAGTAAAGAATTGCGGAGGTCTTTACGTAATCGGTTCTGAGCGTCATGAAAGCCGCCGTATCGACAATCAGCTCCGTGGTCGTTCCGGCCGACAGGGTGACCCGGGCCGCAGTAAATTTTTCATCAGTATGGATGATGATCTGCTGCGACTTTTCGGTGGCGAGAAAATGAAAGCGATCATGAGCCGTGTCGGTATGACAGGTGGTGATGCCATCAATCATCCCATGCTGAACAGAAGCATTGAAAGTGCCCAGACAAAAGTTGAGGAGCGCAACTTTGAAATCCGTAAACATCTGCTTGAATATGATGATGTTCTTAATGAGCAGCGCAATTCTATCTATCAGCAGCGTGATGCTATCCTGGCAGATGAGAACCTGTCCCAGCGAGTGATTGCAAATGCTCATGATGAAGTTGCCGATCTTGTTTCTGCCTACGAGAATCAGTGCAGAAAAGACTTGGCCGGGGCACAGAGCGCTTTGACAGAGGCTCTCAAGAAAAATTTTGCGCGGACAATCGATTTTGAGGAAATCGGAGTCAATGGAAGCAAAGATGACGCTGAAAAACTGGAGAAAGCAATCTGCAGTATGCTGGATTCCGATCTTGCTGAAAAGGAATCTCTTGCGGGAAAACAGAATCTGAATATGTTCATCAGATACCAGTATCTGCAGTACATCGACAAAAAATGGCTTGATCATCTTGAGGCTCTGGAGGGGCTTCGCGAAGCTGTACGCCTCCGTTCCTACGGCTCCAAAAATCCCCTTACGGAATATAAAATTGACGGTTTCAATGTTTTCTATGACATGATGGACAACATCAGAACAGAGATTGTTTCCCGAATGTTCCGTGTCAAAGTGACTGTCGGAAACAATGAAGACCGTGCACAGAATGCCGGACCCCGTACAATGAATGCACAGCACAACGCAATGCAGGCTTTTGACGGAAATGCCGCGAAAAATGCGGCCACAGTGAATAATCCCATGGCATCCAGACGTCAGGGTGATAATGTGACTGTCGTCCGGACTGCTCCGAAAGTCGGAAGAAATGATCCCTGCCCCTGTGGAAGTGGAAAAAAATACAAGAATTGCTGTGGAAGATGACAATTCTTTTTGATGTCTGTCAGAAATTGGACTGCGCTTTATAAAGGTTTTCTTTCAGATGTCGATATTCAAAGGGAATTGCTTTCTTTTAAGAGGTACTTTATGAACAATATCAGAAAATATCCGGCTTTTTGCCTGATAGTCCTGCTTCTTGTCTTTCTGACAGCGTGTAATTCTGTCCCGGGATCCAGGACTACAGGCCGAATTACAACAACTGCAACAATCAATAAGGCCCAACCGGCTGTCGAAGAACCGGAACCCGTGGCTGAGGTTGTCGTAAAAGAAATCCCGGTGGAAATTCCTGTTATAGAGGAAGCAGAACCTGAGCCCAGTCCTGACATTTTTAACCTGATTCTTGCAGGAAATTCTGTGGAAGCAAAAAATATGTACAAAACACGGGCAGAGATCAATGATATTGACAGAAACGGTAATACTGCACTGCATCTTGTTGCACAGATGAATGATCCTGACATGGTCAATTTTCTTCTTGCACAGGGTGCCGATCCTGATATAAAGAATTTTGATGGAAATACCGCTTTGCATCTTGCTGTCAAAGCGGATGCTCTTGAAGCAGCCTGTCTGCTCGCGGTGCGTGAGAATACGATTTTCTCAAGAGACGGAAATGGTGTTACTGCTCTGGATCTGGCAATGTCCAGAGGAACCCGCTATTACGACTGCATGATTAATTCACGGACAGCTGCAAGCCGTGATGCTCAGGGGCAGAGTATAGTCCACTATTTTGCAAAACAGAATAATCTGTCTGCAATAGAGGATTGTATTTCAAAAGGAATTTCTGTTGCCGTGTCAGACAGAAACGGTGTTTCACCACTTGAAATCTGCTACGGAAACAGCAATGACATCATAAGTGTACGCTGTGCTGCTGCAATGCTTCTTTCTGATGCTGTTCCTCTCCGCGGTGACTTCGGCTATTTTGAAGATGCTGTAAAAACAAGAAATCCCTCTCTTCGTTCTGATGATGGACAGACACCTCTTCATTTTGCCGCAATACGCGGACACTCCGGTGTGGTCCAGTATCTTCTGGAACGTGGTGCAATGACATCCGCAAAAGATATTTCAGGTGCGACTCCGCTTCATGAAGCTGTCCGTTATGGAAATGCAACAATTGTTGAACTGCTTCTTAAAGCCAAGGCAGATGTTAACGCACAGGACAGTCTTGGACAGACACCGCTTCTGATCATCACACCTTACGAGAACCGTTCCAGAATTTTTGATCTTCTCCTTCAGTATGGTGGAAAGGCAAATGTGAAGAATATGTATGGTGATACGCCTCTTCATGTTGCAACCATGTCAGAAATGGATACTGAGATTCTGGAGAAACTGGTCAGCAAGGGCGCTGATGTTGATGAACGCAATAAAGACGGTGCAACGCCCATGTGTCTTGCAGTTGAGAAAAATCTGCCTTCCCATATTGAATTTTACGCTTCTCACGGAGCCGATATTCATGCAGAAGACCGCTACGGAAAAACACCTCTTTCCATCGCATTTGCCACAAATCTTGAAATGACAATGCGTCTTATCAACTCTGCAAATGTAATGTCCCGTGATTCTTTCGGTAATACACCTCTGCACATTGCGATCAATGGTTCTTACGGAATCAATCAGATTCAGTACCTGATCCAGCTTGGTGCAGATGTTGATGCCCAGAACCGCAACGGTGAATCTCCTTTGTATCTTGCAGTTCAGAACAATCTCAGGACAGTTGGTGAGATGCTTTTGAATTACAGAGCTGATGTTTTTGCTAGCAACACTGAAAGTGAATCGCCTCTCAGTCTGGCTCTCCGCAAGGGCGGGGAAGTTCGTGACTGGCTTCTTACATCTGAGGTAATCAAATCAACGGATGGAATCGGAAATACACCACTGCACTATGCATCTGAAAAAGCTCTTGATGATTCCGTTGTTGTGCTTCTTGAAAAAGGGGCTCTTACTGATGTTCAGAACTCCAATGGTGAAAGCCCGCTTTTTGCAGCTGTTAAGAATAACAGTCCATCAACAATCAAACTGCTGATTTCAAGTGGCGCAGATAAAGAACTTCGTGATTACCTTGGAAACACAGCTCTCCATGTGGCTATCCGGTGGAATTCTGCGGACGCGGCAAAGATTCTTCTTGCATCCGGTTCTGAATGTAATGCACAGAACATTTCAGGAAAAACACCTCTTCATGAAGCCGCAAAGCAGGGGAATATTGCAATGGCCAACATTCTTCTCAGTAACGGTGCTGACATCAACGCAACGGATCTGACAGGAAAGACTCCTCTTGTAGATGCTATCCAGGGCGGAAATACAGCTTTTGTAAGCATGCTGCTGAATCAAGGTGCATCTCCTTTGCTTCAGGAAATGTACGGACGTAATGCTTATCACGAAGCTGCGGAAACCGGTGATCTGGATCTGATTTCTCTTATCCGCAATGCGGGAGGTAATCCTCTTTCCCGTGACGCACATAACCGCACTCCGCTTTCTTTGGTATTGAATTATACAGACGCGTCAGTTCTTGAAGCTGTTCTTGGAAACGACAGAAATATTTCTGACTCTGATGGAAATACGCCTGTCCATATTGCTGTTAACTGTAATGTTTCCCCAGATACAATGGCAATTCTTGTAGGACTTGGTTATCCTGTAAATAGAAGAAACAGTTCTGGACGTACTCCGCTGTCTCTTGCCATTGAAGCCGACAATGGGGAACTCTCAAAAGTGCTCTTGGAAAATGGTGCTGATCCATACGTTACAGATAATTCCGGAAACTGTCCGCTCTCTTACGCAATGAACAAGAATTCTTCAATTCTTACAGTAATTGTTCAGTATTGTGCTTCCAAACGTGATATCAGCGGTGATTCAATCCTTCATTATGCTGCGAAAACTGCAGATGCGGCCACCGTTTCCAGACTTCTGGGACTTGGTCTTGATAAAAATGCAAGGAATCTGTCAGGTGAGACACCTTATCAGACAGCTCTGCGCTGGCAGCGTTCTTCCGATGTTCTTGATGTTCTGAAGTATTAAAACTTTCTTGAATAAAAAAAGCCTGCTGATCCAGGAAACTCACTTTGAAAGTGGGCTTCTTAAGAATCGGCAGGCTTTTTTTTGAAACTGATTTCTTTCCTATTCCTCTGTGCGTTTTGATTTTACACGGAGACGGGGTGCTTTTTTTGCACCATCAGTTTTTTTGTCAAAGTTTCCGGCTTTTCTTCCTTCTGAAGTTTTTCCGCTGCTCTTCTTATAAAGAAACTTCTTAGAATCTGCACCGGGTTTTTTATCAGCTTTTGCTTTTGCCTTTTCTTTCTGGTCTTTTTCTATAAAAGCAATTGACTCATCCATTCCCTTGAAAAATTTCTGCATGTCTTCCGCAAAAATCACGATAGCCCGGCGGTCAAAATCTTCTCCGTTGTTGTTTTTGCTTTCAACAATCTGTAAAAAAACATCGCCAGCACGATTCTGCTTAACATTGAAAAAATAAGCACGGTTATCCAATGTAACCTGAGTTGTGAAAAGTTCTCCACGAATTCCCATAAAATCCTTCCCTGAGCCAATTACCTGATGAAAACTCAGCAGGTAGAGACTGCTATTTTCTGGACATATTTTGTCCATATGAAATTGTATGAAAATCTTACTGTATTATAGCGGATTTTGCAAGTTTTAATTGTTTTCTTGTTCAATCATCTTGAAATAATATCTCAATGGAATTAGATTCTCTGTATGAAAACAGCGATTTTTGCAGGATCTTTTGATCCTCCGACTTATGGACACCTTGATATAATTCGCCGTGGTAGTTCCCTATTTGATAAATTGATTGTTGTTGTGGCAATCAACAGTTCCAAGAAATATCTGTTCAGTGATCAGGAAAGAATTGACCTTTTGGAAGAGATTGTTAAACCTTTCGGAAATGTGACTGTTGAGCCTTGCAGTTCATTGATTGTTAATTTTGCGAAAGAGCATGACGCTAACGTTCTGTTGCGTGGTGTCAGGAATTCTGCTGATTTTTCCTATGAATTTGATCTTGCAATGATGAATCGCGGTCTGGCCCCTGACATGGAAACTGTCTTCCTTCCTACAAGCCCGGAATATTTTGTTGTCCGTTCCAGCGGAATCAAGGAAATGGCGGCTTTTGGAGGCGATGTTTCCAAAATGGTCCCTCCCGTTGTAGAAGAAGCTTTGAAAAGAAAATACAGATAAAAAAAGCCCGGTTCTTTTTGATCCGGGCTTTTTTTTAAGAGTTATTTTTCAAGGTTTGCGTTAAGCCAGGCCTTGAAATCTTCGTAACTGTTCTCCATCGGAATTGCTCTGTCAGGAAGTGCCATTACTTTTTCAAGACGATCTGGAATGACAGGTTCCCGACCGATAGCATCTTTTACAATGCTTCCGAATTTTGCAGGATGAGCTGTTTCCAGAACGATTCCGACTGCTTTTTTGTTGATTACGTTGTCAGCCCAGCTTGGCAGGTTAGGTGTCAAGCCAGGTGTGGCGGGATCATTCTTGAATCCGGATGAAAGATCCAGCATTGCCTTTGTCTTGATATCATACCAGGCCTGATAACCTACAGCCCCATGGGGATCAATTATATAACCGGTTTTTGTGTGGCAACCTTTGATTGCCTCTTTGATTCCTGCATCGTCAAGCCAGTATGAAGCAAAGAGATTGCGAACTTCATCCAGAGAATACATTGCACGGATGCGTTCATAGTTGCTCGGAGCACCTACGTCCATTGCGTTGGAAAGAGTCCGTACAGAAGCGCGTGGCTCATAATTTCCTGATGCAATCCAGTCCGGGATTGTACGGTTTGCGTTTGTTGCGGCAACAAAACCTGCAATCGGGGCACCCATTCTCTTTGCAATCAATCCTGATGTAAGGTTTCCGAAGTTTCCGGAAGGAACAACTGCGATGATTGAAGGATTTTCAATCTTGCTGTCATGTGAAGCTCTGTTCTTTACTGCAAGAGAGGAATACATGTAGTAGAAACTCTGGGGCAGAAGACGGGAGATGTTGATTGAGTTAGCGGAAGAAAGCCGGAATGTACTGCGGAGTTCTTCATCAGTAAATGCCGTTTTTACCAGTTTCTGACAGTCGTCAAATGTGCCGTTCACTTTCAGGGCACGCACGTTTCCTGTAAATGTGGAAAGCTGTTTTTCCTGAAGGGGACTGATTTTTCCGGCCGGATAAAGGATTGTCACATCCAGGCCTTCAACATTGTGGAATGCACTTCCGACAGCGCTTCCTGTGTCACCGGATGTTGCGACCAGAATGTGGAGAGGCCCTTTTTCGGTGCGGTTAAAATATGACATGACACGGGCCATAAATCTAGCACCGAAATCTTTGAATGCACATGTGGGACCGTGAAACAGTTCAAGAACATATGTTGTAGGATCAATCGGGACAACCTGTGCATTGAAAGGATAGCAGTCTGCAATGATTGCATTCAGGTCATTCTCGGGGATTTCCCCGTCGGTATAAAGTTTTGCCATCTCAAAGGCAATTTCCCTGAAGGAGGGCGTGGATGCCTTGTTCAGAATTGTGTCGCTGAGATGTGGGTAACTTGTGGGAATATATAAACCGCCAGTTTTGGGATTCATCCCGTTCAGAACTGCAGTGCGGAAATCAACTTTTACGCTGGAATCACGTGTATCTGTATAAAACATGAAAGCCTTCTTTTTTTCGGAAAAAATATACGTAAATAATAACATAATTCTGTGTATTTTTCCTAGTGCAAAATGAACTTTTCCCGATATTTTCTATTGTGAAGGACATTTGGCTGATGACAGGCATGTGTCCTAATCTCAATTTTCTCTAATACATTGCGTATTTTTCAAAATCGTTGTATTGTAGTATTTGGAGGCTATATGGCAGTAGGTGATTCCCAATTTCAATTGGTTACTTTTCAGTTGGGCGAAGAATTATATGGTGTCGACATTATGGACGTAAAAGAAATTGTTAAGACTCAGAATATCAGACCCATTCCAAATGCTCCTTTTTATGTTGAAGGAATCTTTAATCTCCGAAGAGAGATCATTCCCGTTATCAGTTTGCACAAAAGATTCCGGATTGAAAAACTTAAACTTGAAGAAGAAGATGGTGAAGACCAGGGCGGATTCATCATCCTTAATATTGACGGCATAAAAATCGGTATCATCATTGACCGCATCGAACGTGTGGTTCAGGTCCGTTCTGATGATGTTAAACCGCCGCCACAGGTTCTCAGCAGTATCGGAACAGAGTATATTCACGGTGTAATCCGTCAGGAAAACAATTATCTGGTTGTTCTTGACATCCGCCGTCTGTTCAATCCTAAAGAAATGCAGAGAATTGTGGGCGCAGAGCGCTGATAATGAAAATTCAGACATACAGTTCCACTATCCGCAGAAAAGAAATGGATGCCGTTCTTACATGCCTGGTTGATGAAAAAATCGGACCTGGTGAATTGAACGGCCGACTTGTTCAGGCTGTTAAGGATTTTTTTGGAGTTCCGGGTGCTGTTGCCCTAAGAAGTCCTGCAATTGCCTTGCGTTATGCTTTTGCATGTCTCGGCCTGGATTCAGGATCCGGTGTGGCTCTTTCTGCTCTTGCACCGGACTGGCAGTATTGTGCTGTAAAGGAATCCGGTTATGTTCCTCTGGTCGTTGATGTAGAACCGGAGACGCTTATGGTCAGTCCGGACTCTCTGGATGAAGCCATACGCAATGGTGCAAGAGTCTTTGTCTGTCATGAGACACAGGGATTCCTTCCTGATTTTGAACAGCTTAAAAATGCGGGTATTCCAATAATTGAAGATATTTCTCAGAGTGCATCGGCCTGTATCGGTGAGCAGAAATCTGGAACTTTCGGTTCTTATGCTGTTCTCGGGCTGGAGCAGAATGACCTTCTGACTGCAGGTGGGGGAGCGGTTCTTTTTTCAGCGAACATGCGTAACTGGACCGTTCTGAAAGCCCGGTCGGAAAATGCGCCTGTTACGGATAAACTTCCTGACATGAATGCAGCTCTTGGTTTCGTCCAGTTCAAAGAACTGATGCGCAATGAAGAAGTCAGGCGGGAACTCCATACCGGATTTATCCGCGCGCTGATGCAGAGCAGACATAAGTCCGTCATTCAGAAGGGTGATGAGGCTGTTCCGTCAGTCTGGTCATTTCCTGTTCTGCTTTCAAGCGGCTCCCGGGACGTTATTCAATATGCGGCAAAAAAAGACATAGAAGTTCTGCCTGCTTTTTCGGACACAATTATTGACAGAAGAGGACAGGGAGAAAACGCTGATGCCGGTGCTGCAGCCTGTAAAAATGCTGCTTCTCTGCTGCTGCGTTGTGTTGATTTTCCTCTCTATCCAAGGCTCGGACAGACAAACGCCGCAAAAATTGCAAAGGTTTTGGCCACTCTCCCGTGAAAAAAAGTGTTATTATCGTCAATACATACAAGGAAGAATCCCGGGTGCTTGCTTTCCAGATAAAAAAATATCTGGAAAGTTCGGGAATTCTTTCACATATTTTTGAATATTCTCATAAAATAAATAATGATGTCAGTATAGAGCATTGTGATTTTGTGATCACTTTGGGTGGGGATGGGACTGTTCTTTTTGCCGCCCGTCAGTGTGCACCTGAAAGGATTCCTGTATTTCCAGTGAATCTTGGGGAATTCGGGTTCATCGCGCCGGTCAGTCCCAACGACTGGCAGACATCTCTGGATGCTTTCTTGGAAGGAAAAATGCCTGTTGCCGAACGGACGATGCTTTGTTCCTCTGTTATGCGCCGGGATGGTTCCGGTACTGCTGAAACCAAGATTTTCAAAGGGCTTGCCTTGAATGATGCTGTGATCAAAGTCTGCGGTGGTGGACAGATTGCAAGGCTTTTTGTGGAATGTTCGGGTCATGCTTTCGGAAGATTCAGGTGTGACGGTGTGATTGTTTCCACGTCAACTGGCTCTACCGCTTATTCCGCAGCGGCAGGAGGGCCGATTATCGATCCGGAACTGGATACCATTCTTTTGAATCCGGTTTCAGCTTTTTCTCTGTCAAACAGGCCGATTGTGCTTGGTGGAAAAAATAAGGTATTCATTACTGTCCAGGAAACCCGCAATGAAGAACTGATGCTGATCATGGACGGTCAGCAGGAACAGAAACTTCAGACCGGGGATGTTGTCTGTATTGAGAAAGCGGACTGCAAGGCTTTGCTTGCCGGATGCACTCATGATGTTTTTTACAATGCGCTCAGGTCAAAGCTCAATTGGTCAGGAACTGCATTTTAAGGATTTTTTATGCTTGAAGATTTGTCTGTTAAAGATTTTGCGCTTATTGATACCCTTACTCTTGAACTGGACCGGGGGTTTACTGTTTTGAGCGGTGAAACCGGTGCCGGAAAATCTATAATGATCGGTGCTCTGACCTTCCTTCTGGGTGGAAAGGGGGGCACTGAGGTAATCCGGGCAGGCTGCAGGGAATCCCGTGTAAGCGGAACCTTTGTCCTTGAGGATTCCGCTGCCGGTGCACGTAACTGGCTTGAGGAGCATGGTGTTTCGATTGAGAACGACAGAGTGCTTCTTCGCCGTGTGATCCGTGATTCCGGAAAAACTTCTGCCTGGATAGAGGACACTCCTGTTACCCGCGCGGAGCTGGCTGAGTTCACCGGCTTTCTGGTTGATATCCATGGTCAGCATGAACATCAGTCATTGATGTATCCGCAGCAGCACCGTAAATTCCTTGATGCCTATGCGGGCATTGTTCCTGAAGTGTCTGCTTTTTCCAGGCTCTATGCAGAACTGGTTGAAAAACGTCGTCAGCTGGAGGAACTTGATTCCAATGACGCTGACAGAGAACGCAGGATCGATATGCTGAATTTTGCGGTTGAAGAAATTGACAGTCTGAAACTGAAACCGAAGGAAGACGAATCTTTGGCTTTGGAAGAAAGCCGCCTGGGACAGTACGAAAAACTTTTTTCCGTGATAGAAGAGACATCAGGTCTTCTTGGTGAACCGGGGGAAGGTGCTGTCGCCTTGCTCAAGAAATCATCCTCGTCTCTGCAGCACGCATCCGCTCTGGATTCGTCATTGGAGAAACTTTCGGAGCGTCTTGAAAGTGCTTTTTATGAAGTTTCCGATATTCTTGAGGAGGTTCGGTCTTATAAAAACGGACTGGTTTTTGATCCTCAACGGCTTGCTGAAGTTCAGGAACGGAGTGACATAATCTTCAAGCTGAAGAAAAAATATGCCTCATCTGTAAATGCGCCCCTGCAGGAAGTGATTGATTATGCGGAGACTGCCCGTCAGCAGCTTTCTTTGCTTGAAAATTCCGGGGAGACAAGGGAGAAGCTGGCTTCCGAAGTTGCCGCCCTTGAACGTGAAGTTTTTGCGAAGGCAAAAATCCTGTCTGAAAAACGTAATGCCGCTGCAAAGAACATGTCGGAACTTGTGGTGGAAATTCTTGCAAAACTGGGTATGCGAAATTCTGTCTTCAAAGTTTCTGTGGAAATGAAAGCCGGAGACACTGTGGCTCAAAAATGCGGGCCCTTCGGTTTTGATGACATTGAGTTCCTTATCAGCGCAAACCCCGGTTCTCCTGTCAAACCGCTTGCCAAAATTGCTTCCGGTGGTGAACTTTCCCGTGTTATGCTTGCACTTAAGACTGTCCTTGCAGACGGTGATGAGACCGGAACACTGGTTTTTGATGAGATTGATACAGGTATCGGTGGTGAGATCGGAGTTGCAATCGGTGAACATATCAGTACATTGGCTCAAAAAAGGCAGATTTTGTGCATTACTCATCTTGCCAGTATCGCCGTTTATGCCGATACACAAATGAAGATTGAGAAATCTGTGAAAGACGGCAGTACGTCAACCCATGTCCGGATGATTGATGGGGATGACAGAGTTTCCGAAATTGCAAGAATGCTTTCAGGTGATGCAGTAAGTTCTGCATCTCTGGATCATGCGCGGGAACTTCTCCGGGCTCATGGACACTGCTGATTCTCACTGACATCCGGTTAATCGTTTTTTGAAGGAGCAGGATTTATGGCCAAGATTACAGCAGAAAGCAGAAAAGATTTTGAAGAAAAAGCGCAGTCATACAAAGATCTGGTTCAAAAGTCCTTTGAAAAAGAAAAAAATATTCTCGCATTGATTGAGCGGGACAACACAGGAACCGGGTATAAGAAAATCCTTCTGTGCGAGGAAATGATTTATGTTTCCACTCTTTATCTGACAATAAACAATCTTTCTGTGGCACTTCTGCAGGCAAAGAATACGGATGCTCTTAACGAAGGACGCAAAGCACTTTACAAAGCCATAATCTATCTTGAGGAAATTGTTACGGCTTCCATTGATGTTCCTTATACTGATTACGAAGACAAAGTTGCACAGATCAGCAATATGCCTCTTGAGAAAAGGTTTTATCTTGTCAGGAAACTTGGTCTTGCGATAAGACTGATTGTTGATGCATACGGAGACAACACAAAGTGGAAATGGTCTTTTGTTGAACTTGAAGGCCGGTATGCAACAGTTGCGAAAAATCTTCTTGATCTGAAAGAAGCAGTAAAAACTTATTTTGATCCTCGTTCCAATGATTTTGACAACACGGTTTATTACATAAGACTGATTAAACAGCTTCTGGACAAATCGGCGACTGCTTACCGGGACAAATATGAACTTTCAACGAAACGCCTTGATGACATACGTCTTGCAATCAATTACCTTATGGCCCTGCGCAGGATCGAAGTCCTGTTAAGTGAGAAGGACAATGCTGAGGAACACAAGAAAAAGGCACTTGTCTGGCGGGCAAAAATGGAAAAAGATCAGAAGTCAGGTGTCTGCCGCTGACGGAGGTTTTCTGCTATCTCAAAGAGTTTTTCTTTGGTGTTCAGGTCCGGTTCGTCAATCACTGCGTTGAGCAGTTCATCCAGAATCATTCCCAATCCTCTGCCGCTTTCGAAGCCCCTTGCAATCAGGTCTCTGCCACTTACAGCAAGATCTCTGAGTGAGATTGCCGACTGTTCCGCAGCAATTTTATCCAGACGTTCCCTGAATTCGCAGAGATTTTCTGCCCAAGGACCTTTTGAAAGGCACGCCGGAATTCCAGACATGCCACAGACATCGGAAATGCGGACATCAAAAAGGTCTTCAAGTGTTTTCCGGATTTCCGGTGAAGAAGGGGATGTGTCTTTTGCTCCCGGAGGTGTGATTCTGACGAGGAAACGTCTTATTGCTGCATCCGTCCAGCTGCTTTCGTAAAAAAACATGTGCTGTTTCACAAGGTGGCTGACATATGACGAAGTTGCTTTCGGGTAGCGGAGCCGTGTCAGTATTGCGTCTGTGATTTTTGCACCTGCATTGTCATGGTTGAAAAATGTATGGATTGTCTCTCCGTTCTGCACAGAATCCTTTCTGCAGACCGGTTTTCCCACATCATGGAAAAGGGCAGCAAGTCTGACTTCCTGATTTGGCAATGATCCTCGCTGTTTTTCCAGCCATGCTGCTCCTTCAAGAGCCATGTACATGTGGTCAAGCACATCGTATCTGTGATGGCCGCGATAATCAGCCTGCTCAACACCCCGGCATGCAGAAAGTTCCGGGAGAAAAAAATCCAGGAGTCCGGCCTGTTCCAGAAGACGGAGTCCCTGAGAAGGATTCTGTGAGCAGATAATCTTTGTAAATTCGTCACGGAAACGCTCTATGGAAACGGATTTTGTTTTTTCTATGGCGGCAGGAATCGCCTTGAGTGTCGCTTCTTCTATTGAAAAACCTGTCTGTGATGCAAACCGTATTGCTCGGATCGGCCGTAAACCGTCTTCATTGAAACGTTCATCGGGATTTCCGACAGTCCTGATGATTTTTTTAGTTATGTCTGAGCGGCCGTCAAAAGGGTCAGCAATGGATCCGTCTTTTAAGGAAGCGGCGATTGCGTTCATTGTAAAATCACGTCTGGAAAGATCTTCTGTAATGTCATTGGTGTAGACAACAGAGTCAGGGTGCCGGGCATCTGAATAATCTTTTTCAAGCCGGTATGTAGTGACTTCTATTTCGTTTCCCTTGAAAAGAACTGTTACGGTTCCGTGTTCAATTCCGGTGGGAATCACTTTCCTGAAGATTTTTACCACGTCTTCAGGTTTTGCATCTGTTGCCACATCAAAGTCAGAAGGTGTCTTTCCTCTGATAAAATCCCTTACGGCACCGCCCACCAGGTAGGCTTCAAATCCTTTTTCCTCAAAAAAAGCATTCATTTCCTTCAGAACCGGTGGAATTGAAATCTTGTTAATCATGAAAAAAATATACCTAAAGAAGTGTCATAAGTACAAGTGCCGTGAGGTTGTACAGCGTGTGGGCGAGAACATTGCATAGGATGGAATCTGTCCTGGCTGCTGAAAAATGAAGGATCAGTGCGGCGATGAAGGCATTGAAAAAAGCTGGAATTCCCATGTAAAGGTGACATGCTGCGAATACCAGCGCGGAAAAACAGATGGCTGCCTGGGGAGAAATCTGTCTTTTCACAGGAATATTGCAGGCTTTTGGCAGGTAGAAGCGGAAAAGGGATTCCTCAAAAAAAGCGTAGATGAGTGTTCCAGAAACGGAAAAAAGCGAGATTTCTGCTTCCATTGCTGATTTCTGACCTGTAAGACTCCAGAGCAATCCATTTGCAGTGATGAGAACATAGGTTATGGAAACATAAAGGATTTTCTGCCAGGTTTTCATCGGAATCCGTGTTTTCCCGGAACCGGGGATGGAAAAATCTTCTGAAAAAGACTTTGAGCGGATTGTGAAAAACAGTGCGGCAATAAAATAGACTGCAAGCTGAAAAAAACTCATGTTCTGAACGGCTGGAACTTCCGGTACTGTTCCTGAGAGAAAATGCGATAGGGAATTTGACAGTGAAGGGCATACAAAGATAAGAAAAACCGCAAAAACTTCTATAAAACTGTAAAAGGAATACTGCATTTTCTGCCTGAATGTGTTAAAATTACCGCGAAGGAGTTTTTGTTTGAAACTGTTGATAACCATTGCAGTCGTGATTGTTGCCTTGATTGTGGTGTTGCGGCTGGTCCTCGGAAAAAAAGGCGTGATCAGTTTTTTTACCACAGGTTTTGACAACGGTTTTAAACTTAGTGAAATTCTTCTTCTTCATCAAGTTGCCCTCACTGCCAGGCTTGCAGAACCGGCAGCCCTGTACTGGTCGGTTCCGGCTTTGAATCAGGGGATTGCCTACATTCTCAAGGATGCCCGGATAAGGGGTGTGGAAAATACTCCCCGTGTCCAGAATTTTCTTTCGAAACTCTATAAATACAGGACGAAAGTTGAACTGGATCCCAAAAACAGTCACAGTCTGAAAACGACAAAAGGTCTTGCCGTTGGACAGCGGATCCGCGTGGTTGTCAAATCTTTCGGAGTTTTCACTTCCCAGGTTCTTAACAACGGGCGGGAACTTGTCATTTCTCTGCCGGTGCAGAAAAATCAGGTGCTTTTCGGCGGTCATGAATGGATAGGACGGACAATAAGCATTTATCTGCAGAGACCGGGAGACGCAGGTTATGTTTTTGATACAACGGTTCTCAATTCTGTGCCTTTCGGTGGAAAAAACGCTCTGTTCCTGCAGCACACTGACCAGCTGATACGCAGCCAGAAACGCAAGTCCGTGCGGTGTGCCTGTTCAGTCCCGGCCGCTCTTTATATTGCAAAGTCAGAGACTATGAGCCGCTACAGCCTGGAGACAACTCCCGGGCTTAAATGCCTTCTGGAGGACATTTCGGAGGATGGCGCTATGATCCGCATCGGCGGTCTTGGAAGGCGCAACATCACGATAAAACTGCAGTTCCAGCTGAATGATAAATGGGTTGTCATGTTCGGAATTGTCCGGGCTGTTGAGTTCAACCAGAATCTGAATCAGTCAAGGCTGCATTTTGAATGTTTTGATCTGCCGGAAGTAAGCCGCAATGACATTCTGACATATGTCTACAATGTCCTGCCTCAGGAACAGCGCGAAGTCTTCGAGGCTATCAAAGGTGCGGAAAGTGACAGCCAGGAAGAGGCGCAGGCTGTGGCAGAAGCTGCAAAAGCTGCCGGGGTCGGGAACGTGTCTTCGGAAGCTGGTCAGCCAGAGACATCGCCTTCTGCTCAGTCTGATGTTGAGTCGGAAGCCTTCCATGAAAGTGGCGATGCGGTCCAGGAATCAGAACCGGTGGACATGGTAACCGAGACGGTGCCTGAAATGCCTGATTCATTTTCTTATGAGACCGGAATGGATGAGACACTTGATCCAATTGAAAAAATTTAACCCTCAACCGGAGGTTTTATGAAACGTTTATTTTTTTCTTTCTGTCTTCTGCTGATTATTTCAAGTACAATGCTTTTTTCACAGACTGCGGGCAGATCCCCTTCTGAGAATTCGGATCTGGCTTTGGAATACCGGAAGTTTTTTGCCGCAGGAAACCTTTCTGACAAGACTTCCATAATCCGTTCCGCATACAGCAGCAGACTGATCTGTGACGAACTGTATGTGAATGCATTGGAGTTCGTCATTGACAATGCGGTGCTCCTGAAAAACGAGATTTTCATGCCGGAACTTGCTGCTGCCTGTGTCCGTGCCGCAACTCTTATCACTCTGGACAGAATCCAGCTGAATCATCTTCTCATTCAGGCTTTCAATGCCTGGGACAATCCTTCAGTACGTGTGGCTTTGTCTGAGACATTTGCCGCTGTTGGAGCTGAAGACAGGAATGTTGTGAAACTGATGAATGATTACGGTCTGGAACTGGCAAGAACCACATCCGGTGCAGATGAGACTCTTGTTTCTGCAGTCATCAATTGTCTGATTGCTTTTCAGGATGATTCCTCCTTTGATGCTCTTTTTGCTTTCGCCTCCAATCCTGCCATTTCAGAAGAACAGGTCTCTTTGTGTATAAGCGGAATAAATCTTCTTACGGACACTCTCAGAAGTAACGTGGCAAAGGTTCTTAGAAACGGAACTTATTCAGAAAGACTGCTTGCTCTCAGAATCATTCTGGAAAATAAAGAGAATTCTGATTTTTTCCGTGCGGAAATTGCAGAAATTGCACTCTCCGGAGCAATAATATATACGGGGGATTCTTTCGGATCCCATGAAGATTTTGTTGCCCTGAAGATGGATGCTCTCAGAGAATTGCGTCGTGTAAGCTGGACACGTTCCGGCGATCTGATCACACGGCTTTTTGCATCGGCTTCTGAAGAATATGGAAGCGGAAACCTTGCAGAAAAATATTTTGTGGAAATAATCCAGGCTGAAAGAGAACTTGCCGCTCTGAATGCGGGAGAAGCTCTTTCCACCTATTTAGGGTCTTTGAATCAGCTTACGGAATCAGGAATCCCCCAGAGCAAGACAGTTGTTATTGCTGTAATCAATGCTTTGGGAAGCCTGGGTGATAAAACCGCTTTTGATAATCTTCTGTATACGCTGTACACTCCTTATGATCAGGAGATTATTGATGCTTCCCGCGATGCACTCGCGAGTCTGAAGTGGTAAAAAGAAACTGTAAACCGATTATTCTTGCGGCTTTTCTGTCCGCTTTTCTGATTTATTCAGGGATTTTTCCCATAAAGGTTCAGAATCCCTTTTTCACTTTGATCAGTCCGGAGAGAATCAGAGTTGTCTCCGGCAAGGTCGTTTCAACGCCATCCAAAACTTCTTCGGGAAAATATTACAGAGTGGTCCTGGATTGTGCAGGCTGCGGTTCTGATGTGGATCAGAATCACGGTTTTTTCGCAGAAGTTTCCGGAAAAATTGATCTGTATCTTAAGGCTGAATCTGTTGAGGCTTTTTTACCCGGAAAACTTTATTCTGCCGCAGAATCGGATTTCAGGAAAAGCGTGGCGGACAGGACTCTGTTTTTTTCCCCCTGGTGGAAGGTGTCGCGCTCTGTTGAAGCTGACAATCCCTTTTTTGTGGAACAGGGTGCTGTGCTGGATGCTTCTGTCACTTATTCACCGGACATGTCGCAGAACGGAAGCACCGTTTTTTTTGCTTCTGGATATCAGGTTCATGCATGGAAGAGCAGACTTTCCTTGACCAGAGCTCTGCTTCGTCTTCAGTTTAAAAGGATTTTATTTGCCTGGGGCAGTGCAGGCGGGCTTCTTCTTGCGCTGCTGTCCGGTGCAAAAGAGTACACCGATCCGGCTGTCTCTGAAGCTTTCAGACTGTCCGGCCTGTCCCATATTCTTGCATTGTCAGGAATGCATCTGTCTCTGTTTTCTTCCATCGCAAAAAAAAGTTCCTCCCCTGTTGCCGGAAAAAAATGGGTGCCGCTCTGTGCACTGCTTGCCTCTTCTGCCTTTGTCTGGTTTGCAGGCCTGACACCGTCACTTTTCCGCGCTCTTCTTTCCATGATTATCGCCTTTGTCATGCAATGCTGTTTTGTCCGGCCTGATCAGCTTTCTCTGCTGGCACTGACTTTTGTCGTTCATTCGGCAATCTGCCCAGCAGACATTACAAGCGCTGCGTTCATGCTGTCCTATTCCGCGCTGCTGGGTGTAATCCTTGGCGACAGATACATAAAAAAAGTGCTTATGCCTGTTTTCCCGAAAGTGATTTCAGCAGATCTGGCTGCTGCAACCGGAGCTTTTGTCTGCACGCTTCCTGCCACTGTACATCTTTTTGGCCAGTGCACACCGGTTGGAATAATTGCAAGTCTTGTCGTAACGCCTCTTGCAACACTTTTTGTCTCCTCTGGACTCTGGTTTGTACTTGCCGGGTGTTTAGTACCTTTTCTTTCAGTGCCTCTTGGCGTTATAATGAACTGGTTGTATGAGGCAATCATTTTTCTGGTTGCATTCTTTGCCCGTGTTCCCCCTGTCGTTTTTTGAGAACTTTGGGGAGCAAAAAAAACAATGAGGATCTGATGGAAAAAATAGATTACAATTCTCCTGCTTTTCTGAAGAATTTTCTTGAAAGCCGGGGACTTTCGATGCAGAAAAAATTCGGACAGAATTTTCTGGTCAATGGAGATGCCCGTAAAAAACTGATTGATGCACTGGACATTTCTGAAAAATCCACAGTCTGGGAAGTTGGCCCTGGGCTTGGCTGCATGACTGACGAAATCCTGAAGCGCGGCGCTAAAGTGACCGCATTTGAGATTGACAGAGGATTTTCTGGGATTCTGCTGGAACTGTTCGGTAAAAACAGCAGTTTTTCTTTGGTCCAGGGGGACGTGCTTAAAACCTGGCTTTCTGAGAAGGAAGCCAATGGAGTGCCTGACAGGTTTTTCAGCAATCTTCCGTACAATATCGCTGCCACTGTAATTGCAGACATGATCAGTCATGACGTCCGTTTTGACAGATGTGTCGTCACTGTCCAGAAAGAAGTTGCCCAGCGCATCACTGCTGCATGCGGTTCTGAGGATTATTCATCTTTTTCTGTCCTGTGTCAGTGGGCTTATGAGGTTACGCCTCTTGCAGATCTGGGAGGTGGAAATTTCTGGCCACGACCAAATGTGGATTCACGCTCTGTCCTGATGGTTAAACGGTCTGATTTTCCACGCTGTGAAGATCCGGCACTTTTCATGAAACTTCTGCGTGCAATGTTTCTGCAGCGCCGTAAAACTATAAAAAACAATCTGTCTGGTTTTGCACCTCTTGCCGGGCGGGTTGACCAGGTTCTTTCAGATGCAAAGATTGATCCTTCTGTGCGTGCGGAAAGGCTTTCACTTGAAGAAATGCTTTTCCTGTGTGACTGCTGCAGCCGCGTGCTGAAAAATAACCAGAACTGACGTGAGGAAAATATGAGTTCAATAAAAGATAACATTCAGTCAATCCAGGAGAAAATGTTCAATGCCTGTCTTCGTGCGGGAAGAAATCCTGAAAGTGTGAAACTGATGGCCGTAAGCAAATTTCATCCCCAGGAAGCCGTTCTTGAAGCAGTTGATGCAGGTCTTACACTGTTCGGTGAGAACCGTGTCCAGGAGGCTGCTGAAAAATTCCCGGCAGTTCTGGAACAAAATCCCGATGTGTCACTTCATCTGATCGGCAGTCTGCAGAAAAACAAAGTGAAGCATATAGTTCCGCTTGCTTCCTGCATTCAATCGGTGGACCGTTTTGATCTTGCGGAAGAAATTGTCAGACAATGCTGCAAGGTTGAGCGTTCAAAGCCCCTGAGACTGCTTTTTGAAGTTCACACGGGTGAAGATTCAAAAGCCGGTTTCACAAATCTTGATGAACTGCTTCGGACTGTTGAGTTCTGTGAGGCAAACAGCGGTTGTGGTATTATCCCCGCCGGCTTTATGACAATGGCACCCTTTACTGATGATGAGGAGGCGATCCGGGCTTCTTTCAGAAAACTGGTTAAGATTCAGAATCAGGTACAGAGCCGTTTCTCTGCATTGAAACTTGATGAGCTTTCTATGGGCATGAGTGCTGATTTTGAGATTGCAATTGAAGAAGGTTCTTCCCTGATCCGTGTAGGAACTGCAATTTTCGGTGAACGGGTTTATGCATAAAAAAATCCTGGCTTTTCTGTGCCTTTTCACTTTTGCCAGCGGGCTCTGGTGTGCGGAACCGACGGTAAAAATCGATTCTCTTACGGAAACTCATATCCCTGACTGGCTTTATGACTTCCGTAGCGCAGAGATTGTGGCTTTCGGATCTCTTCCCTTTGTGACCCTGGACGTGACTCTGGGATATACCCTTATCCGGTACATGATCCACGGTTTCAATCCTGATTACATTCCCAATCCCCTTGCAAAATCCTCTGCTGCGGGAAACCTTTCTTCTACGGAACAGATGGGGATTGCGATCACTGCAGGCGTGATCAGTCTCGGACTGGGAATTGCGGATTTTGTAATGGCAACACACAGAAAGAGGACGGCAAATCAGGAGATAATTGAAGAAAACCAGCGTGTACGTGAGAAGATAGAGATACTCAAATCCGGAAAAGAGGCGGACTGAATTGGCTTTTGTTGAATTTGTTGCTGACAGTGATTTTTTGTCTTCCGGTGCGGTCCGTCTGGATGTGTACGCTGCCCAGAAAGAAGGCATCAGCCGTTCACGTCTGAAAAACGGTATCTCAAGTATTCTTGTGAATGACAGGCCTGCGAAACTTTCCTGCAGGCTGAAAGGTGGGGAACTGGTCCGGTTCGAGTGGCAGGACGAGGAGTCCCATGACATTCTGCCGGAGAACATTCCTCTGAATGTGGTTTTTGAGAACGACAATGTTGCTGTGATAAACAAACCTCAGGGAATGGTTACCCATCCCGGAGCTGGAAACTGGCGTGGAACTCTTGCAAATGCACTTATGTACCGCTTTGGACTTGAGGCTGGTTCTTCTCTGCGTCCCGGGATTGTCCATCGCCTTGACAAAGACACATCGGGACTGATTATTACTGCAAAAAACCGGGCTGCTGAAGATTTTCTCCATGATGAATTCACCGGAAGACGGGTTTTTAAGGAATACATTGCAATTGTAAAAGGGCATCCACCATACAGGAGCGGAAACATCCAGAGCAGGATCGTGAGAGATCCGAAAAACAGAAAGCGCTTTACCACCACAGATAATCCTGAAAAAGGAAAGTTTGCATGGACAAAATACCGCTGCATAGCTGTTTATGGTGATTATTCCCTGCTGAAACTGCGTTTGAAGACAGGGCGGACTCATCAGATCCGTGTCCATCTTAAGTCCATAGGATGCCCGATTCTGGGAGATCCTGTTTATGCCAGAAAAGATGACCGTTTCCCTCATGCCACATTGATGCTTCATGCGTTCCGTCTGGGAATTGCGGTGGAGCAGGGCGGAAAAAGGGTTTTCTTCAAAGCGGCTGTGCCGGAAAGATTTCTGCGGGTTGAAAAACAGCTTAAAGACACATGGAATAAAACAATGGCGCCTCTTTCTCCTCAGATGGTCCAGAAAAGAACAGAAAAGCGGGAAGGCAAAAACTGATGGTGCTGGCTTTTTCTGATGATCTGTCGAAATCACAGGTCCTGCATGTGGAAGATGATTTTCTTGTTGTGTGGAAACCTGCGGGCCTTCCTTCTGCTCCGCTGAATAATGATTCCGGCTGTCCGGAAAGTGCTTTCGGATTTGCTGCGAGACTGTTTCCTGAAATCAGTTCTGTTGCCGGGAAAAAAGCTTGTGAAGGCGGGCTTGTGCACCGTATAGACACAGCCACAGCCGGTATTCTGCTGATTGGCCGGACCCAGTCTTTTTTTGATTACATACAGGAAGAACAGCAGGCAGACCGTTTTGAAAAAGAATATTCCGCTTTGTGCACCATCTCGCCTGAAAAAAGAATTCCTGGCGCTCCGGAAGTTCTGTCAGCTGCTCAAAGTGGAAAACTTTTTGAAGTACGGAGCCGGTTCCGCAGTTTCGGAAAAAGCGGTGCAATGGTCCGTCCTGTTTTTGATCAGTGTTCTGCCGCAGACCGGAAAAAAGCAGGAACCGTGGAATACCGCACTTCAGTCCGACTTTCCCCCCCAGTGCAGACAGGTTTTGTCCAGGCTGACTGTTCCATAACCCGCGGATTCCGTCACCAGGTCAGGGCGCATCTTTCATCATGCGGCTTCCCCGTATACGGCGATCTGCTGTATGGGGCTCAGAATCCTTGTGGTGAATCGGCTTTCGGTATAAAGGAAGGCATGGCTTTTTATGCGGTTGCTTTCAGTTTTTTCAGTGCCGACGGAACAAAGAAACGCTATTCCGTTGAAAAAAGTTTCTTGAATTCCGCAATCAGGTAAAAGGATCCTGTGACCAGCAGTGGTTCTCCGCTTTCCGCAGCTTTTTCTGCTTCCATTTTAATTGCCCTTGTGTAATCACCAGTGACAGTCAGTTTTTCCGCAAGACTTGGAAGTGCTTTTTCTGAGAAAAGGGAGGCCAGGTGGACCAGATCAGATTTTTTATTGTCGCCGGGCTTTGTCAGAACGATGGAAGAGAACAGATATGACCGGTCAATAATCAGGTCAATCATTCCGGAAAAATCTTTGTCTGCGGCACAGGCAAAAACCAGCCGTCCTGTTTTTCCGCCAAAAGTTTTTTCAAAACTTTCCAAGGTTGTCCGCAGACTGTTTACTGTGTGTGCTCCGTCAAGAATGTAAAGACATGGTTTGTGACCGATCTCAAACCGACCGGGAATGTAGGCTTTCTCAAGTCCCCGCTCAATTGTGGTCTCGTCTGTTGCGGGGCAGAGTTTCTTAACCACGTAAGCCGCCAGGGCCGCGTTTTCAGCCTGGACAAGTCCTGTCATCGCAAGGTCTGCGTGGATCGGACGTGAGAACAGATCTTTGTATTCAATGGTGACTGACAGTCTGTGGTCCGGTGTGTATGAACTTTCCACGGATTTTACGAAATCTTCCAGAAAGAAAGCAGACGCATGCCGTTCCCGGGCAGTTTCCTCAAAGACTTTCCGTACTTCCGGTTTCTGCCGGGAAAAGAAAACCGGTGTGTTTTCCTTGATGATTCCGGCTTTCTCAAAAGCGATTTTCTCAAGAGTGTCACCCAGAAAATCGGTGTGCTCAAGCTCGATTGGTGTAATGACAGAAGCTTCCGGCTGTACCACATTTGTTGCGTCAAGCCGTCCTCCAAGACCGGTCTCAAGAACTGCCCAGTCAACACCGGCTTCTCTGAAACACAGAAAACCATACATCGTGATCAGTTCAAACCATGTCAGAGCCCTTTCCCCGGGCAGCTGCTCCGGAATGATGGAATCCACTCTGGCCACAAGAAGTCTGAGTGCGTTTTCGTAGACTGATTCGTCAAAAGATTTGTGTGCTGTTCCAATGCGCTCCGTGATGTCCACGATATGCGGTGATGTGTACAGACCGCTGCTGAATCCGGCTTCTTCCAGAATGGAGGCGATCATTTCCGATACGGAGCCTTTTCCTTTTGATCCGGCGACATGAACTGATCTGAAGTCATTCTGGGGATTGTTGAATCTGTTGCAGAGAAAGCGGATTGTGTCAAGCCAGAAAATGTTCTTTTTTGGTGTTCTCTCAAAATTCAGATATGAGTCCAGCCAGTCCTGCAGAAAATCTGCTGCACGTTTTGAACCGTTGTTTTTTTCTTCCATGGGGTCATTATAAAATGCAATCGGCCTAAAGTCCATTGATTATAAAACAGTATTTCTATATACTTTAGGGTGCAAAAGAATATACGGTGTTGCTGAATCTTTTTGGCAATACAGGGAGGAATTAATATGACGATTACCGAAATGCTCGGTCAGAGTCTGCTTCTGACTGTTCTAGGTATGGGTGTCGTGTTTTTGTTCCTTGTTATCATGATATTTTTTATGTCTCTGTCAAGTAAAATTATCAGAGCCTTAAAACTTGATAAGGAAGAAAAACCTGCTCAAACAGCAGCTCCTGTGCAGAAAGCTCAGGATCAGAGTGCAATAGTTGCAGCAATTGCTGCTGCAATCCACGACAAAACACTTAAGGCATAAGTAATAGGGGGAGAATTAGAATGGCAAAAGTTGGAATTTCAGAGCTTGCTATCCGTGACGCACATCAGTCACTTCATGCAACACGTATGACTACAGCAGACATGCTTCCTGCATGTCCGATGATGGATAAAATCGGTTACAAATATATCGAAGGATGGGGTGGAGCTACATACGACTCATGTATCCGCTTCCTGAACGAAGATCCCTGGGAACGCCTCCGCAAACTTCATGCTGCACTTCCCAACACAAAAATCATGATGCTGCTCCGTGCACAGAACCTGCTGGGTTACAAACACTATGCAGATGATGTTGTTGATAAATTCGTTGAGACAGCAGCAAAGAACGGTATCGGATGTTTCCGTATTTTCGATGCTTGTAACGATCCCCGCAACATGGAACGTGCTACAAAAGCAGCAAAAAAATCAGGTGTAGACGTACAGATGGCTATCTCTTATGCCGTTACACCTTTCCATACAAACGAAAAATATGCAGAACTGGCAAAAACATACGCTGACTTCGGTGCAGACTCAATCTGTATCAAAGATATGTCAGGTCTGCTCAAACCTTACGAAGCATACGACCTGGTAAAAGCAATCAAGGCAAAGGTTGATCTTCCTGTAGAAATCCACTCTCACTCAACAACAGGTCTTTCTGTTGCTTCTCTGCTGAAAGGTATCGAGGCTGGAGCAGACATTGTTGACACAGCAATTTCTTCAATGTCAATGGGAACATCTCACTCTCCCACAGAAACAATCGTTGAAATGCTCAGAGGAACAGAGTTCGATACAGAACTGGATACAAAAGCTCTGCTGGAAATCGCTGCCTACTTCCGCGAAGTCCGCACACACTATGCTTCTCTGGAATCAAAATTCCTGGGTGCAGACACACGTATTCTTCTTTCTCAGGTTCCCGGCGGTATGCTCTCCAACCTGGAAAGCCAGCTGAAACAGCAGGGTGCAGGCGACAGAATGGACGATGTTCTTGCTGAACTGCCCAAAGTTCATAAAGACGCAGGTTATGTTCCTCTTGTAACTCCTACATCACAGATCGTTGGTACACAGGCTGTAATGAATGTTCTCATGGGCCGCTATACAACAATGACACAGGATTTCCGCAACCTTCTTACAGGACGTTTCGGTGCTCTTCCTGCTGAGGCAAATGCAGACCTGGTTAAAAAAGCTCTTGAGCAGAACAAGATGGAGGCTCCTGTTACATGTCGTCCTGCAGACCTTATTGAGCCCGAATGGGACAAAATGGTTGAGGAAGCAAAGAAAAACGGTGGTAACGGATCTGACGAGGATGTTCTTACATATGCGATGTTCCCCAATGTTGCTCCCAAATTCTTTGCAGAACGCGCAAAAGGTCCTATCGATGCAAAAACAGCATTCGGAAAGAAACCTGAAGCTCCTGCTGCTGAGAACAAAGGTGGTTCATATACAATAAATGTAAACGGAACAGCTTACAACGTTACAACTGGTCCTGCCGGTGACAGCATGAATGTTACAGTAAACGGAACAGCTTACAATGTAGCATTCGGTGCCGCTGGTGCAGCTCCTGCAGCAGCCGCAGCTCCTGCCGCTGTAAGTACTGGTGCTTCCATCAAGGCTCCTGTTGCAGGAACTCTGCTCAGATACGTTGCAACAGAAGGTGCAAACGTTAAAACTGGCGAAACAATCATGATGATTGAATCAATGAAGATGGAACTTGAGGTAAAATCAACAGCTGATGGTCCTGTTCATTTCACAGTTCCTACTGGAACTGCAATTACTTCCGGTCAGGAAATTGCAACAATCGGTGGTGGCGCACCCGTAGCCGCTCCTGCACCTGCTGCTGCTCCGGCCGCTCCCGCACCTGCTGCTGCACCCGCTGGCGGAACAGCTCTTGTAGCTCCTGTTGCCGGTACATTCCTTAAAGCTCTTGTAGCTGAAGGTTCAAGTGTAACTGCCGGCCAGACAGTAATCATGATTGAATCAATGAAGATGGAACTTGAAGTTAAGGCAACTGTTGCCGGTTCAATTCACTTCCTTGCAAGTGCCGGTAATTCAATTACTGCTGGTCAGGCTCTCGCAGAAGTCAAATAATTGGAGACGCAAATGCTTGGTAAAAAAAATAAAGCAACAACACAGACAGTACGTGCAATGTGTGTTATTCTTGCCATTGCCGCTGTGTTTTCCTGCTTTTCAACAGTTTTTGCCGCTGATTCAACAGAATCAGTTGCTTCAGCAAGAACCGCTGATAAAGCAATAGTCAAAGGGTCTGAGAAAGTTCCCTTTATTTCTGTATCTCAGTTCATCCAGAACATCGGTAAATCAACAGGTATCTACCAGCTGATTTATGGCGAGGCTCCTGCTACAGCACATGTGGAATCAGAAGATCCTTTTGCTGACGTAGTTGCTCCCGGATGGCAGAAGCTTCTCATGATTGCAATCGGTTTCCTGATTGTTTACATGGGTGCTGTAAGAGGATTCGAGCCCCTTCTGCTGATTCCAATCGGATTCGGTACAATCCTTGTAAACATTCCCGGTGCCGGAATGTATGCTGAAGGATCCGGTATGCTCCGTATTATTTATGATGCGGGCGTTGGAAACGAGTTCTTCCCGATGCTGATCTTTATGGGTATCGGTGCAATGACAGACTTCGGTCCCCTCATTGCTAACCCGAAAATGGCTCTTCTGGGTGGTGCCTCTCAGTTCGGTGTTTTCTTTACACTGTTCGGTGTTGCTCTGCTCAACTTTGTTCCCGGAATCGATTACACAATGTTCCAGGCCTCTGCAATCGCAATCATCGGTGGTGCTGACGGTCCTACATCAATCTATGTTTCCGGAAAACTGGCTCCCGAAATGATGGCTGTTATTGCTGTTGCAGCTTACTCATATATGGCTCTGGTTCCTATGATCCAGCCGCCTATCATGAAAGCTCTCACAACTGATAAAGAACGCCATATCAAGATGAAACAGCTTCGTCCTGTTTCAAAAGCAGAAAAAGTTCTGTTCCCCTTGGTACTGCTCTGTCTTTCTATTCTTCTTCTGCCTCCGTCAGCTCCTCTTATCGGTATGCTGGCATTCGGTAACTTCGTAAAACAGTGCGGTGTTGTTGAGCGCCTTGCAAAAACAATGGAGAATGAGCTTCTGAACATTGTTTCAATTCTGCTTTCACTTGGTGTAGGTTCACAGATGACTCCTGAGAAAATCTGTAACCTGAACTCTCTGGGAATTATTGCTCTTGGTCTTTGTGCATTTGCTGTTGCAACTGCAACAGGTGTTCTCATGGCAAAACTGATGAACCTGTTCCTCAAAGAGAAGATCAATCCTCTTATCGGATCCGCCGGTGTTTCTGCTGTTCCTATGGCAGCCCGCGTTTCCAACAAAGTTGGTCTTGAATATGACCCCAGTAACTTCCTGCTGATGCACGCTATGGGACCAAACGTTTCCGGTGTTATCGGTACAGCAGTTGCTGCAGGTGTATTTATTGCCACTTACGCACACTGATCCCGCCTGAAATCTCAGTTTTAAGCGGGGATATGCATCTGCATATCTGAATAAAGCACTTTTTGAATCGGATTTATCAGGTCCGGTTCGGAAAGTGTTTTTTTTTTTGCTTGTGCAAAATGAAATAAGGGATTATTCTTAAGGTTAGTTGAATTTTGAAACTATCATATGTTCGGGGTGGGAAAAACATGGATTTTTCAGCTTTTACAGAGTCTCTTGGTTGTCCTTTCTGTTTAATTGATACGAGTTCGGACTATGTTCTGCAGCAGGTTAATCCTGCTTTTTCTAATCTTTTCTGTCTGGATTCTGAATGTGAAAGCAGACTGTCTGATTTTCTTCTTCCCAGGGATTTTGATTCCGTAAAAGAAAAGTTTCCTGAAAATCATAGTTTTTCTGTCGACTGCCGGGCAAAAGATAAAGAAGGGCATCTGCTTTTTCTTCATCTGGAATGTTCTCCTTTTGAACAGGAAGGCTGTTTTTCCTGCATCTGTATGGACGAGACTGAAAAGAAAAGGGCACAGAATTTTCTTGCGGAGAAAGAAGAGCGGCTTCGTCTCGGTGTTGAAGATGCAAATTTTGCAGTCTGGGAATATGATCTTGCAACGAATACAATGATTCATTCTTCAGCTTTGCTGAGACGGATAAACCTTGAGGATAAGATTGAGAATGTTGCCGAACATTTTGTTTCCACCGGCCGTATTCACCCAGACTCCCTTTTTCCTTACCTTGAAGTTCATGAGGCATTGCAGCGTGGTGATCCTTCTGCCGAAGCGGACATCCGTTTTTTCTGCACGGAAGATGACTGCCGCTGGATTCATATTAAATACACAACAATTTATGACGATGAGACAGGATCTCCAATAAAGGCAATCGGAACAGCTGTTGATATTACCACGCAGAAAAATGCCCAGTTCAAATCTCTGATGGATGAGATGTACCGGAAAGCGATGACTTCTGATGCGCTTTATCTTATTGAAGTCAACATCAATCAGAATATAGTCGTAAAAAACGATGAAAGATTGAGCAATCGTCTCGGAAAATCAATTTTTGCATTCAGACAGCTGGTGGAAACAATGGCAGCCAAGATGGTTTATGAAGATGACCAGCCTGTTTTCCTTTCATCTTTGGCTAAAGAGAACCTTTTGGGATTGTTCCGTTCCAGGCGGCAGAATTTTACTTTTGACTACAGGGTTGTGGTTTCTGAAGAAGAGGTTCAGTGGACCCGTGTTTATGGAAGTTTTGTAATGGAGCCTCTTATGGGTGACATCTGTCTTCTGATGTATGCCCGCAATATTGATGATGAGAAAGCGAGGGAACGCGCACTTAAAGATGGTGCAGAAAGAGATTCTCTTACCCAGCTGTATAATCGTGCGACAACACAGCATAAAATTGATTATGAACTTGGTATCGCAGCGGACAATGATCAGAACTGTGTGATTTTCATGATTGACCTGGATGACTTTAAAACTGTGAATGATACTTATGGTCATCTGTACGGAGACGCTGTTCTCTGTGAGATCACTTCCAGAATCAGGTCTGTGTTCAGGGAATCTGATGTGATCGGACGGGTAGGCGGTGATGAATTTGCAGTTTTTCTCCGTAATGTGCCTTCTTTGGAATTTGTTGAAAGCAAAGCGGACACACTCTGCTCAATAATGCGTAAACCCATGACCTTTGATACGGAGGACCGTTCTATATCAGGCTCTGTTGGTATCGCTCTTTCACCAAAACATGGTAACACATTCAAAGACCTTTATGAATGCGCAGACGAGGCATTGTATCAGGCAAAAGACTCCGGTAAAAACTGTTATGTTGTTTTCCGGAACAGAATAAAAATTTGATTTTCTGATCAGTTTTTCAGGTTTCTTTAAGGAAAATTTTTTATACAGATTGTATGCGTATATTACTTGTAGAAGATGAAAAACACTTGTCTCAGGCTTTGACCGAACTGCTTAAAAAAAAGCAGTATTCCGTGGATGCCGCTTATGATGGAGAAACCGGACTTGAGTATGCAAGAACCGGTGTTTATGATCTGATCATCCTGGACATAATGATGCCGAGAATGAACGGAATAGAAGTTCTGAGAAATATCCGCAATGATAAGAACTCTGTTCCGGTTCTGATGCTTACGGCCCGTGATGAAGTTGAGGACAAGGTAAGCGGCTTGGATTACGGTGCTGATGATTATATGACAAAACCTTTTGCCACTGATGAGCTTCTGGCGCGTGTCCGGGCACTTCTGAGGAGAAAGGGTGAAGTTGTTGACGAAGACCTGACTGTGGGTGACATTACTCTTAAACTTAAACGCAATGAACTGTGCAAGGAGAATAACTCTGTCAAACTTTCGCTGAAAGAATTCCAGATTATGGAACTCCTGATGTATAATCCCAATCAGATTATTACAAAAGAGAGGATTATCGAGAAAATCTGGGGCGGAGACTCTGAGGCTGAATACAATAATGTTGAGGTGTATATTTCTTTTCTCCGCAAGAAAATCCAGTTTATCGGAGCCACTACAGAAATCAGGACTTCACGTGGGTCAGGGTATTCCTTGAATGTATAAAAGATCATGGATGTAATCAAAAAACTTCAGATAAAATATATTGTCTCAATTGTCTTTATTCTCACTTTGTTTTTCGCTTTGGTTATCGGTGTGATCAATGTCAGTACCGCCCGCAGCAATGAGCGAATTAACAGGGCCATCCTTTCACAGATGGTGGAAAATGACGGTTACCGCTTCGGTACTTTTTTTCTTTCGGGAAAAAAAAACAGCAATATCCGTATGGATTTTCTGTTCCAGAACAATCCGGAAAAACCTGATGAACTGACTTTTGGAAATGAATCTCCCAATGATTTCTTTTTAAGACGTAGTGACAGACCCGCTGATAATCCGTTGTTCAAGGAAAAAAAAGAGAACGAAGATCCTCCTGAAATAAAGCATCCAAGTTTTGAGAATTCATCCATTTCTTTCCGGGATTACACATTGAATTTTTCCATGAATGAACCTTTTGCATCAGATTCTGTGCGAAATTTCTTTGCGGTAAGATTGACTCCGGAAGGTGAGGTCCAGGAATTGGTTTCCGAATATCCTGTTCACCTTACGGATGTAGAAATTGATGATCTTGTTTCATCGGTTGTAAAAAAATCAAGAAATTCCGGTTTGTACAACGGATTCCGTTATCTGATCGCGGAAAAACCCTACGGATTTATTGCCGTATTTGCTGATACACGCAGTGAAGCCAACATGCAGTCCCGAATGTGGCGAGTCTCCTTGAATCTGTACGTATTCTGTCTTGTGATCACGGTTTTTATGGCTTTCCTGTTTTCGATATGGGCGGTCAAACCTGTAAAGACTGCTTTTTCCAAGCAGAAACGCTTTGTTGCTGATGCCAGTCATGAGCTGAAAACTCCTCTTTCGGTAATTTCCGCAAATCTGGACGTGCTGACTTCTGAAATCGGTGAGAATAAGTGGACTGGTTACATAAAAGATGATATCAGCCGGATGAGTTCACTGATAAAGGATCTGCTTTATCTTGCAAAAACTGATGCGGAAGGTGCCAGTATGCAGTTCAGTCAGTTTGATCTGTCTCGTGCGGTTTTAAGCGCGACACTGCCTTTTGAAAGCGCAGGTTTTGAAAAGGGAATGATTATTGAGACTGAGATTGCGCCGAATGTTACTTTTACCGGCGATGAAAACAGAATCAAGCAGATAATCATCATATTTCTGGACAATGCGCTCAAATATTCAGCAGAAGGTGCGACAATCACTGTAAAACTTGCAGTAAACGGCAGCAGGAAAATTGTGTCCGTGCGTAATACAGGTGAAGGAATCCCTCTGAAAGAGCAGAAACGGATTTTTGAACGTTTTTACCGCGTGGACTCTTCCAGAAACCGGGAGACCGGAGGCTACGGATTGGGGCTTTCAATCGCAAAAACTGTTGCGGAAGCTCATCATGCAAAAATTCTGCTTGATAGCGTTGAAGGACAGTACACTGAATTTTCCCTTGTTCTGTAAAGGGCCTTTGCAAAAAAACCGATATTCTCACTATGAAAACACTAGTGTTGCTTTATGCGCCGGTTGACGAGCCGGTGGTTCTGAATAAAGTTGTTTCATGGGCAAAAAAAATTTCACCCTCTGCGGTGGCTGTTGAGATCTGCGGTCCTTTTGCAGAAAAAATGTTTGTCAGCCTCCAGAATGATTTCGGTGGTTCTCCTGAAGTGCGCCTCTGCGGAAAAGAGCTTTCTACCGGTTCAGACCTGCTCCAGCTGATTGCTTCCTATGGGGACAGCGGATATGAGAATGTTGTTTTTGCATTTGCCGACTGCCCTTTCCTGAATGTGGAACTTACAGACCAGCTTCTTGCGCAGCATCTTGAATACGGTGCCGAATACAGCCTTCAGGAAGGATTCCCTTTCGGACTGGTTCCTGAAATACTGAATACAGGAACTGCGAAAATTATTTCCTCACTGATATCATCCGGGAAAAATCAGAAGATGAAGGAAGAAGCTGAGAAACCTTTGTGCAATGACACAATTTTTTCAGTAATAAAAACTGATATCAATTCTTTTGAGATAGAAACTCTTGTTGCTGAGGAAGATTTCCGGCTTTTCAGACTGGATTTTTCTGTGCGGACAAAAAGAAACAGACTTCTCTGTGAGCGTGTTGAGTCCCTTATAAAGGGCAGAGATCTTTCCGCTCTGGAAATCTGCCGCATGGCAGCATCAGATCCCTTTGTGCTGCATACACTTCCGGCTTTCTTTGCAGTGGAAATATGTGCAAGACCGGCCCAAAAATCAGTTTATCAGCCCTTTGGTCCTGAGGAAGTTTCTGCGCAATGCATGGATATAATGCAGTTCAGACAGTTTATGGCCGATGCCGCATCTTTTTCAGGTGACGGTGTTGTCTCTCTTTCTGTGTGGGGCGATCCGCTGCTTCATTCACAGCTGCCTGATTTTGTAAGAACAGTGCTTGAGTATTCAGGTTTTTCTGTACTGATAGAAACTGCCGCAATTCCCGGAAGCGATGAAATGCAGAAAATCTGTGACGAAATCGCAGAAATCGCTGGAAACTGCGCTCCACGCACAAACGGTTATGCGCCGGTGATGTGGATCTGCCAGTTTGATGCGGCAACACAGGAAGTTTATGAGCAGATGCACCCTGAAACTTCCGCACAACTGGAGACCGTCCAGAAAAACGCGGCAATTCTTGAAGAGGCTTTTCCCGGTTCCGTATACCGCCAGTTTGTGCGGACAACAGTCAATGAACACCAGCTGGAAACTTTTTTCCGCGGAAATCCTAACCGTCTTATCCAGAAGTACGATTCTTACTGTGGCTCCATGCCTTGTCTTAAACCGGCGGATCTTTCTCCTGTCACACGTAATCCCTGCTGGCATCTCCGGCGGGACATTACAGTTCTTACAGACGGATCAGTTCCTCTCTGCCGTGAGTGTAAAAAATCAGAGATAATCGGAAATGTTTTTGCCCAAGGTGTAGCAGATCTTTGGGAAATCTCTGCAGAAGTCCTGAAAAATCATCTTTCAGGAAAATATTCTTCTCTTTGTGAGCTTTGCGATGAATATTATACCTACAACTTTTGATCAGAATCAGATTGAGAGAACGATTCTTGGTGGAAAAGAAGCGCCGCCGAACATAAAAAGCCCTCTGTCCGTTATTCTTCTCAGCCGCAACGGGACTGCTTTCAGGACAAAAAATCTGGATTTTCTGCTTTCATCGGGATTCAGGAAAATCGTCTCAATAGAACAGGCAGGAATAAACTACAATCTTAACAGACTGTCCGGGCGTTACCCCAGCGTCACTTTTATTGTGCCTCAGGAGCCAGTGACTGTAGGTGATATGATCAATCTTGGAATGAATGAGATTGATGAGGGAAATGTGCTTGTTCTCTGGGACAATATGGATTTTTTTCCAAGGGTTTTTTCGGAAAAAGCAATGGCCAGTTTCATGTCTGAAGATATTCTTTGTCTTGCACCGATGTTCCAGAATTCCCACGGACAGATCATTCCTGTGAAAATGAATCCTCAGATTGTGAACAGATCCCTGGATGTAAACGCGCAGAATGTAAGGCAGGATAAAGAGCCGACGCTATATCCTTTTGATTTTACAGGAATTTACAGCAAGTCAAAGTTCATCCGGTGCGGAGGTTTTGATTACACAATCAGGTCTCCTTATTGGCAGAATCTTGATTTTTCACTTCGTGCATGGCTCTGGGGTGAAGAAATCAGGATTTCCAATCATTTAAAATTTTCATATTCGGAAGATTATTTTCCTGTTGATTCAACACCAGATGATTCGGAACTGGGTTTTTACCTGAAGAATATTGCGCCGAAATTTGTGCTGGATCATGCGTATATACCCAAGAAACTTTTTTTCAGCTATCTGCGTCAACGGGGCGGCACTTTTGCAGAAAGCCTTTCCGATTTCAGGAATGCAAGAGCCTGGGTTGAAAAAAACCGATACAACTTTAAAACCGATTTTGTCCGCTTTATTTCTGACTGGGAGAATCTTTAGGAATGACTGTTCTGATTATTCAATGCCGCATCGGTTCCACAAGATTGCCCGGAAAAGCTCTTCTTCCTTTTGGAAGCGGTGTCCTGATCGAGCGGACCATGCAGGTGATGCGCTGCGTAAAAGCTGATGCATACTGTCTTGCCACAGATGATGCGTCTTTTGACAGACTGGCTCCTCTTGCCGAAAAAAACGGTTTTGACATTTTTGCCGGCAGTCAGCAGGATGTTCTTAAGCGTTTCTGTGACGTCATCCAGAGATACAATGCAGACACTGTTCTTCGCGCAACCGGTGACAATCCTTTTCTTTTTGCGGACGCCGCCGCGGAATCGCTTTCAGTTTTTTCAGAAATCAAAAAAAATGGTTCCTGTGACTATTTTACTTTTTCAGGACTTCCCCACGGAAGCGGCGTTGAAGTTTTTGATGCCCGCGCGCTTCTTAAGGCCGCCCAGCTGACTGCTAATCCCTTTGACCATGAACATGTGGGCCCGGCATTATACCGGCACCAGGACACTTTTTCCTGCGTTTTCAGGGAAGCACCTTCTGAATGGAATCATCCGGAACTTCGTACCACCGTTGACACATTCGGTGATTACCGGCGCGCTGTCCACAGAAACAGGACAGCTCTTGAATCCGGCAGAAACCTGATCTGTCTGGCGAATTCCCGGGAAATTCTTGATACAGTCAGAGAGATATCAGAAAACAGGAGACAGATGCTGATCGTTCCCCAGTTCTCAAAAGGACATGGAACCGGACACCTGAGACGCTGTCTTGAAATTGCTTCCCTGACAGGCTGTGACATTTTTCTTCCTGAAGCAGATGAGAATTTCAGTCCTCTTGAAAACACTGATTCTCTTGTTTCCCAATATTCAGTTGCCCCTGACATGATTGTCCGGACTTTGCCCACACTTTCCCAGCTTAATGACGAACCCTGTCCGCCTTACGATCTTGTCATCTGTGACAAATTCATGCTTTCAGGTGACGAAGCGGCATATTTCAGACAGCTGGGAAACCTTGTCTGCATTGATGAAGGTTCTGCATTTCATGACAGAGCGGATTATCTTCTTGATGTGATTCCTTCTCCGTTGCTGAATCGGAATCCCAATTTTGCAAACCCAGGTTTTGTTTCCATGCCGGAAAACAGTAAAAACTGCGGAACTGAAAAATCTGTTCTTGTTGTGATCGGCGGGGAAGACCCCCTTGATATTACCGGAAAGCTGGAAGTTGCCTGCAGAAATGCGGGATATACAGTGACGTGTGTTACAAAAGAAAAACCGGTCACAAATCTTAAAGAGGAGCTTTTCAGGTACAGAACAGTAATCACACATTATGGTTTCACAGCTTTTGAAGCTCTTGGAGCAGGCTGCAGGGTGATTCTTGCCGCCACAACGCCTCTTCACGAAAAACTGGCAATGTCCTACGGTTTTCCCTGTTTCACAGCAAAAGATCTGTCTTCCCGGAATGCATTGGACAGAGCCGCGGGAAAACTTCTTGACTGCAGCAGGGATTCTGACAGGAAACTTCTGCTTGATGCGGATACTTTCCGGAAAAATGAGGAAAAATCTCAAGTCTGTCCAAAAAATCTTTCCACTTTCCTGACTGATCTTTCCTATGGTGTACGACGTTCCTGTCCCGTCTGCATATGCACTGCTGATGATGAAATCGTTGCTCGTACGGAAAAATCAACTTTCAGACGGTGTGGAAAATGCGGCATGATCTATCTGTCATGGTGCTGCAGAAAAGAATCAGATTATCAGAAGGATTATTTCTTTTCAGAATATAAAAAACAGTACGGAAAAACCTATCTTGAGGATTTTGATTCAATAAAGGCGCAGGGAAAAAGACGCGCAGCAATAATCAGCCGGATGCTCAGCAGACAGAGTCGTGGACCGGCAGACAGGAAAACCGTTCTTGACGTGGGCTGTGCATACGGGCCTTTTCTGAAGGCGGCCTGGGAAGAAGGATTTGAACCTTTCGGAACTGATATTGCAGAAGACGCTGTGGAATATGTGAACACCAGACTGGGTTATAAAAGTGCGGTTTCCGTTTTCCCTGACTTTGATCCGGAATCAGCATTGCAGAAAAAGAACTTTGATTCAGTCACTATGTGGTTTGTGATCGAGCATTTTGCGGATCTTGACGGAGTTCTCTCCAAAATTTCTTCAATAATAAAAGAGGGTGGAATTTTTGCCTTTTCCACTCCTGCCGGTGACGGGGTTTCCGGAAAATTCAGTCCGAAGAGATTTTTTTCCCAAAGTCCCACCGATCATATCAGTATTTGGGAAAAGAAAAAATGCCGAAAAATTCTGGAGAAATATGGTTTTTCAGTGGAAAAAATCATTTCCACAGGACATCATCCGGAACGTTTTCCTTTTAAGTATCCGTCTTTTATGGGTGGATTCATGCTTTTTATAAGCAGACTGTTCGGATTTGGTGACACATTTGAAGTGTATTGCCGTAAAAAGTCCGGCACAGAAATTTTTTGAGAGAGGTGCATTATGGCTAATGTTTTGATTTTAGGCGCAGGACTCATGCAGAAGCCTGCAATCGATGCTGCAAAAAAATTCGGCTTTTCCACAGTTGTTGCTGATGCAAACCCGGCTGCAGTCTGTGTGCCCATGGCAGACCGTTTTGAACCTGTCGACCTGAAGGACAGAGAAAGCCTTCTGTCTCTGGCCCTGGAACTTAAAAACGATGGTTCTCTTGCCGGTGTTTTTACTGCCGGAACTGATTTTTCTGCAAGTGTGGCCTATATCACGGAAAAACTCGGACTTCCCGGACACAGTTTTCAGGCGGCCTGCAATGCAAGTGACAAAATCCTTATGCGCCGTTGTTTTGCAGCAGCAGGTGTTCCTTCTCCTGATTTTTTTGAAGTCACGAGGGAACATTGCTCCATGCAGGCTGATGAACTCCTTATTGCTGCCGGGTTCCATACTTTTCCCCTTGTTGTGAAGCCCGTTGACAATATGGGCGCCCGCGGCTGCAGGATGATCCAGTCTCCCGATGATCTTATGGATGCGGTTAAAATTGCCGTAAGTTATTCCAGAACCGGCCGCGCAATCCTTGAAGAATACATGGACGGAATTGAATTCTCCATCGATTCCCTGGTTTTCGACGGAGAGATGACAGTTACCGGATTTGCTGACAGGCATATTTTTTATCCCCCGTACTTTATCGAAATGGGACACACTTTGCCCTCTGCAGTTTCCGAAAAAGATAAAAAAGCGCTTTTTGAGACATTTTTCAAAGGTGTCAAATCCCTGGGGCTGACCCACGGGGCTGCAAAAGCTGACATAAAAATGACCAGCAGGGGACCGATGCTTGGTGAGATTGCTGCACGTCTTTCAGGCGGTTACATGTCCGGTTGGACTTTCCCTTACGCATCCGGGCTTAACCTTACTGAACAAGCCCTGCTTCTTGCATTGGGAAAAAATCCTTCCGAACTTATTGAGCAGCGGCAGAAAACTGACTGCTCCGGCATCTGGGAAATTCCCTGCCGGAATACAAGTGCGGAACGTGCCTGGATCTCTGTGCCCGGCATCATCGACCAGATTTACGGACTGGAAAAACATGCGCAGTCTTCTTTCGTTGAAAATCTTCTTCCAAGATCAATTCAGAACGATGTGGTTTCTTTTCCCAGAAACAATGTGGAGAAATGTGGAAATGTGATCTCCTGTGCACCGACCCGAGAAGAAGCTGTTGCAACAGCCAACATGGTGATAAAAAATATTGTTCTTCGTCTTAAGGCTGATCAGAAAGAAACAGAAGATTTTCTTAATCTTGTTCCGGGAACAGATTACCCGCCAGCCGCTTTTCCGCTGAGTCATGAAGTGATCCTACGTATAAACGAAATCCCGGAAACCGAAATGATCACCGATGATGTGAATCTTCTTGCTTTTATTCCAGGTTTCCTGCAGCCTTATACGGATACTGTTGTGGATTGGAACCGGCGCACAATCGCCGCATCTCTGGATCTGTTCTCAAAAATCTGTCCCCGGTTCAAACCCTTGAAGGCAAAAACTTTCTGGCGTTATCTTCTCAGAGGTGGAGTCCAGGGAATCCTGTATCTGGCAGATTCTGCTGATCTGTCACAGGAGGCTGCAAATTGAGAACAGTTTTTTCCGTATTTCTGTGCCTCTTTTTTCTTTTTGCACCGGCTGCAGCCCAGTCTCAGGCGGAGAATGACAGTCTTGTATCACTTACAGAATTTGCCCGTGACAACGATATCTATCTTTACTGGGATTCACTTTCCCAGAGCGGGATGCTCCAGAAAAACGGTCACACTATGAGTTTCCGTCTTGATGAGCAGATTGCGGTCATGGATTATCAGACAGTCTCAGTTGTGAGCCGGCCTGTTCTGAAAAACGGGACTGTGTACGTTGATGAATCTTTTGAGGAAACAGCTCTTGGACTGTTCAACAGGACACCGGATGCCCCGACTTTCCGTGTCGGAGCCATTGTGATTGATGCAGGACATGGCGGAAAAGATCCTGGAGCATGTTCTTCCCATGTGATCGACGGAAAAAATGTGAATTTCCAGGAGAAAGACATAACCTTGAACTGTGCAAAACTGCTTTATCAGGTTCTGCTGGCAAAATATCCGGAGAAGAAAATTCTTCTTACCCGTAGTGACGACACATTTCTGTCTCTGGATGAAAGGGTTGAAATCGCAAACAATGTCCCGGTTGAAGAAACTGAAGCAGTCATTTTCATTTCAATCCATATAAATTCGAATTTCAACAAAAACGCAAACGGTTTTGAAGTGTTTTACCTAAGTCCCGGTTACCGGCGTACAGTCCTGTCCTCTGATGCGGCGGACAACAAAGAGGTTTTTTCCATCCTGAACTCAATGATGGAAGAAGAGTATACAACGGAAAGCATTCTCATGGCCAAATATGTTCTTGACGGAATTGATTCTCAGATCGGTTCTGAAAATACAAACCGCGGAGTAAAGGAAGAGGAATGGTTTGTCGTACGGAAAGCAAACATGCCGAGTATTCTGATCGAGCTTGGTTTCATTACCAATGAAAGAGAGGCGAAGCAGATGACAGACTCCGACTACTTGAAAAAATACATTGTGGGAATGTATAATGGAATAACCTCGTTTGTTAACCATTTTGAACAGTCACGGGGTTTTACAGGTATAGAATGAGTTCAGTCAAAGCATATATAAAAAGAATCTGGTTTCCTGCTGTTCTGTTTGTTGCAGTCCTGGTTTCTTCCCTGATTTTTTACCGGATGTCAGATCCTGCTGCCCGTTATGTTTTCATCGTGGAAAGTCTGGATGATGATGTCCTGCATCTTGAACAGCGTTTTTTACCGATGGCAGAAGGTGCTGACCGCGAGACAGAGATTGTCTCCTATGTCAACGAACTTCTTCTTGGTGCCCCAACTGACCGCTACAGAAGAATTTTTCCCCTTAAGTCAAAACTGGAATCCTGTTTTCTCCGAGGTTCCGTTCTGTTTATAAATCTGTCAGAAGAAGCGCTGATTGCAGATTCAGACACTTCCTCAACTTTCATGGCATGCAGCCTTATGAAGGAGAATGTTTACAGGAACTTCCCGGAAGTGACGGAAGTGCGTCTTTTTATTGACAGCATAGAAGCATACGCATTAAAATCGGAAGAGATAGGCCTATAAAATCGTTGACAAAAGGCTTATCTTCCGTATAATTTTAATACAAGGCTATATTCAAGAAATAGTATAAAGGAGCTTTGAATGAAGAGGACTTTAATTGTTTTTGCAATCGCTTTCCTGCTTGCTGGAAGTCTTGCAATTTGTGATGAAGCAACAATCATTGACTTTACGTTGCTGAGTGCTGATATTTCTGTCAACACTACTGATAAAAACGGCGACCCCGTGATGGATCAGAACAGAAGAACTGTTATGGATTACGGTACAGCTGCAGGTGCTACTTTCACTGATGACCAGAAAGCTATCATGAAAACTTCTCTGGCTCTGCCCAACTGGGAAGTTGAACTCAACTCCTCAGCAAGAAACGTAACAAGCCTTTCAACATCATTTGTTGTTGCAGCTCCTGTAAATACAACAAAACATACACTTACCGGTGAAGAAGTTGCAGTAACTGTTCCTTTCGCAGGAAAAGAGATCATGGGTGTAAGGATTACATTCCCCTCAACAAGCGTTAATGCAAGTGCAGTTATTAAACCCCCGTATGAAATCCCTGCTTACGAAAGAATGGTTGACGTTGATGATGAAGGTGCTTTCGTTACAGACGATGACGGAAACTATGTAAACACATCTGATGTAACAACAACACGCTTCGAAGGCGGATATGGTGTTGTAAAGAATGTTGGAACAATCAAATCTCTGGCTGTTACAACAATGGGTATGAACTATCCTCACAAACTGTATGTTATCCTCAAGGATACAGACGGTATTGAGAGAAGTTACCTGATGGGTGATCTTGGTTTTGACGGATGGAAAGAACTCCGCTGGAACAACCCCAACTATATCACTGATATTCGTGCACGCGAAATCAGACTTTATCCTATCTATCCTCGTGGACTTCCTTTTGTTAAGTTCGTTGGATTCAAAATTGTTCGTGTTGCTGCTGATGTTGGTGGTGATTTCATCGGTTATTTCAAAGATGTTAAAATCATTTATGACAAAGCTGTTCTTACAACAGAACGTGATATCGCTGATGAAGACCTGTGGAACATCGTAGGTGACCGTGAAGCAGCAAAACAGAGCTTCGAAATGACTCGTTTTGGTGACAAACAGGTAGACCGGTTCCTTGAAACACAGCGCTTCGCAGCTGAATCAGACTTTACCTCAAGTATCATCGCTTCTGATGAACAATAAATCATAGTCTTTCATTCTTGATTGACTGAAGGCCGTTGTGTTTTGAATGACACAGCGGCTTTTTTTATTTGTTTTCTGACACTTTTGATGATACAATCAGAGATATGGAACGTAATCTTGTTTTGCTTGATAAAGAGAATCTGCACAATGCCTATCTTCTGTACTTTGATTCTTTAGGACAGACTGTAATCGGAATAGAACGCCAGTTAAAGTCACTTCTTCGGCTTTCTTCCAAACCGTTGTATAAAAGCCGTGTAAAATCATTTAACAGTTATTTCAAAAAATTAACCAGAATAAAACCGCCTTCTCTTGGACAGCAAGATCTTCCGGTTCTTACTGATTTGATCGGTATCCGTGTTATCTGTGCTTTCCTAGAAGATTTAACTGCTGTTGAAAAAATAATCACTTCAAATTTTGAAATTATTGAAGTTGAAAAAAAAGGGGCAGAAAGGTCTTTCTCCCAGTTTGGGTATGAATCCACTCATATTCTGATAAAGATTCCCGATGAAATTGCAAGGGATAAACAGCTTCCGCCTGGTCTGGTCTGTGAAATTCAGGTCAGGACAATCCTTCAGGATGCATGGGCTGAAGTAGAGCATGAATTAATCTATAAGTCGGAATTTACACCTTTTGATCTTCCGCTCAGAAGAAAACTTGCTGCAGTCAATGCCAGTTTGAATTTAGCTGATATCGTCTTCCAGGAGATCCGTGATTATCAGAGTAAACTGAACCGTGAACTGGATTGCCGCAGGGCTTCTTTTTACGAGAAGGCAGACAGTCTTTCCAAAGGCATCGGCTATCTGTCGGAAGAAGGTCTTGAAGAGAAATCCCCTGATACTATTGAATCGATCTCACCGTTTATCCATGGAACAATTGATGATATGATCCTTGAGGCAATTCATGCCCATAACTCCGGTGAATTGGACAAGGCTAAGGAGATTTATTCACAGATTATTGAATCAAAACCTAAGCCTAATGATATTGTGCTTTCTGTTATTTTGAAGCACAGGGGAATGGCTTTTTTTGCACAGAACCAGTATAAAGAAGCACTCGCCGATTTTATGGCCAGTGCCCAGCATGATCCGAAAAACTTCCGGTCTCTGTACTATGTGGGAATTGTTTACAGTATTCTTGAAGACAACGAGACTGCAGTTGAATACTTTGACAAATCCCTTGATGTCAACGAATTCCAGTCTCATGTCTATTACCGTAGGGGATTGGCTAATTATCATATGAATAAAATAGATGATGCTTTTGAGGACGTAAAAAAAGCAATTGGTCTGGGGCTTGAAGATGATGATGTGAAAAAGCTTTATGAAACCCTGTCTGCACAGAAAGAAATGAAGTTCTAAAAAAATATATATTTTTTTTTTGTTTTATCACTTGACAAAAAACAAATGAAAATATATATTTATCTCACGTTGTTTAAGTCTCCTTCGTCTAGTGGTTAGGACATCGGGTTTTCATCCCGACAACAGGGGTTCGACTCCCCTAGGAGATGCTTAGGACTGGTTCTTGTAATCAGTCCTTTTTTTTTGCTTTTTTCTTTGGAGGTTGCCTGTGGAAGAAGACTTTATTGAACCCTTGGATTTGGCAGATGTTCAGAAAGTCCTTCAAAAAGGGGGGCCTCTGTCTGTAAATAATCCCTTTTATGAAGAAAGACCCTCTCAGATTCAGTTGCTTAAACAGATTGCAGTTGCGCTGAATGAAGGAAAAATCGGGGTTTTTGAGGCCGGAACTGGAGTAGGTAAATCCTATGCTTATCTGATTCCTGCAATAAAATGGGCGATGAAAAACGGCCAGCGAATTGTTATTTCCACGGGAACAATCAATCTTCAGCAGCAGCTGGCAGAAAAAGATGTTCCGAAAGCAATTGAACTTACAAAATCAAATCTGAAATTTCTTCTTATAAAAGGGCGGCAGAATTATGTGTGCCGGCGGCGGTTAAGTGATCTTGTAAACGAAAAAGATCTTTTTACAGAAGAGATTGATGAACTGGACAAGATCATTGAATGGGTGAAGACTACTCAGGACGGCAGCAGATCTGATCTTCCTTTTATGCCTAAAGAAGCCTTGTGGCAGCGTATAAATTCCGAATCAGATGCCTGTCTCGGAAATCGGTGTCCTTTCTCGGAAAAATGTTTCGTTATGAAAGTCAGGAAAGAGACCGCTTCTGCACATATTCTTATTGTAAATCATCATCTCCTGTTTTCTGACATTGAGGCAAGACTGATTTCCGGGTCTTACGATGATGCAGCTGTTCTCCCTCCTTATAAATACCTGATTTTTGACGAGGCACACGGAATTGAGAAAGCTGCGACCAGTTTTTTCTCTGAATCAATCAACCGGTTCAAGATTCTTAAGCAGATAAACCTTCTTTATCGCCAGCGGAAGTCCTCTGCGGCCGGTCTGCTTTTCACACTTGATGCCCTTTCTGTTTCTGCCGTCCAGATGCCGGATATTGTTGCCGCAATTGAAGAAACGAAGGCCGCTCTTGATAAGGTAGACTTGATTGCTGTGGAGACTTTAGGAAATGAGACTTCATGGCGTCTGTATGAGAAAACTGCCCTCGAAGCAAAGCCTTTACTTGTGGCGATTGATGAACTGAAAATTGCGGTTTCCGGATTTACCAACATGCTTAGGACAGTTCTTGAAAGTGTGCCCGATGAAAACAAGGATGCCCCTGCTGTCTGGGAATCAAAGCAGATTCTTCACAGAATAGAAAGTGTTCTTAAAGTCTGTCAGGATTTCAACCAATGGGATGAGAAAGGGGACAATGTTTTTTTTCTTGAAAAAAAACGGCTTTCAAATGGAACTGTGTATGCAAATTGTGTGGAAACACCGCTTGATATTGCTCCTAAAATGAATTCAGGGATTTTTGAGCCGATGAATTCTGTCATCTGTACTTCCGCGACTCTTAAAACCGGCAAAGATTTTTCCTACTGGATGCACCAGACTGGAGTTTCTTTCGTTGAAGAAGATCGCATAGCTCAACAGGTTTTTGATTCTCCTTTCCCTTATCAAACCAATATGCTTTTTTCTGTACCGAGAGACGCACCTCTGCCTTATGAAAGTTCTTTTCAGCCTTGGGTTGAGGAGGCCGTTGTTTCTCTTATCAGGGCATCCGCCGGAAAAGCATTGGTTCTCTTTACTTCTTTTGATTCTCTTTATTATTCCTGTGAATATGCGAGACAGGCATTGTCCGGAGATGGAATTACCGTGCTCAGACAAGGAGAAGATGACCGATTCCGGCTTCTTGAGACTTTTAAGAATGATGAATCAAGTGTTCTTTTTGCTACCGATTCCTTCTGGGAAGGAGTTGATGTTCCTGGAAAAGCGCTTTCTCATGTCATCCTTGTGAAACTGCCTTTTACGGTGCCGACAGATCCCGTCTTTGCTGCCAGATGTGAAGCTTTGGAAAAAAGAGGTGGCGCTCCGTTTATGGAATTGAGCGTTCCGGATGCTGTAATGCATTTTCGGCAGGGAGTGGGGCGTCTTATGAGAAGGTCTTCTGACTGGGGCGCGGTAACGGTTCTTGACAGCCGGATAATAAAAAAGACATACGGTCAGATTTTCCTTAATTCAATTCCGCCTTGTCAGCGCTGTTTTGATCCTTTAAATCAGGTTGTTTCTAGATTAAAAAAATTTTTCTGTGAAATGGAATGAATCAGTCTGAAGTTTTTCAGAATAAAAGGAAGGATTAAAAAATGTCTGGCAAGGTTCTTTCCGTTCAAAACTTTGATTCGGTCTTTTTAGGATTTTGCAGAGGGAATAAAAAAACCGTCTTATAAAAAGACGGTTCTTTAAGTACATTAACAAAAAGTGTTATTTGAAGTCTTTCGGGCGACGTTCAACACGTTTGCATTTTGTGCATTCAGCAACGTTTTTGAGTTTTCCGCCCTCGAACATTGTCTTCATAACAACTTCACCACCGCATGAACAGAAAAACTTATGTGTTGCAACTGTAGTACGCGAGTTTTTACTGGCTCCAGCCATATGTAGCCTCCGAATTATCTGTTTAGTTATGATATAGTATATTATTACGCGGTTAGCGTCAAGATGTTCTGGTTTTGAAAGATCCGATGTTTGCGGAATAGGAATCAAGAAACTGTATTCTGAATCCTAAAATGATTTTTTTGTTATAATACTTGACGTATGGCACCTTTTTGGAGATAATAACGTAAAGTTTCAAGAAGGAGTGCTGTTGTGCCCTGTGGTAAGAAAAGAAAGCGTCAGAAAATTGCTACACATAAGCGAAAGAAGATGCTCAGAAGAAATCGGCATAAGAGTAAGTAAGCATTAAGTTATTCTTTGTGCTTCAATTGTGCTTAGTTAATGGCCGCAGTTTTGTTTATCAAACTGCGGTCTTTTTTTTCGCAATGAAGTTTGAAATCCAAAGAACTGTTCTTGATAGGTACTTTCCTGAAACAGAAAAAATTAGACGAGTTTAAAGCTTGCAATTGCAAGGCTTTGAACGTCGCATTTTCAAAGTTGTCTCTAAAATTTCAGTTTAGGGACTTCATTAAAGCTGATTGTTTTGAAGATAGAAGATATTCATTCACCTGCTGATATAAAAAATTTGTCTCATTCTGAAATGCTTGATCTGGCGGCTCAGATCCGTCAGAGGATAATTCATGTTGTGGGAAAAAATGGCGGCCATCTGGCAAGCAATTTAGGAAGTGTTGAACTTTCTCTTGCTTTGCACCGGGTTTTTGACAGTCCGAAAGATGCAATCATCTGGGATGTAAGTCACCAGTCTTATACGCACAAAATTCTTACCGGGCGGAATTCTGGACTTGACAGTCTGCGGCAGAACGGTGGTTTATCCGGTTTTACAAGAAATACAGAAAGCGAACATGATTTTTTCTCCAACGGCCATGCATCGGTTTCTATTTCACAGGCTCTGGGACTCAGTACTGCAATGGCTCTGCAGAAGATTGAGGGGCGTGTCATTGCGGTGATAGGAGATGGTGCCCTGACTGGCGGAATGGCCTTTGAGGCTTTGTCTCATGCCGGGCAGATCAGCAAAAACCTTATTGTTGTTCTGAATGACAACAGAATGAGCATTTCAAAAAACACAGGATCTATTTCAAGGTATTTAAGTCGGCTCAGTGTTTCTTCCGGTTACCAGAATTTCCGTTTCAGATATGATTCTCTGATCGGTAAAATCCCTTTTGTTTCCGGTCTTCTTACAAAAATCAATTTCCGCTTCAAGCGGGGAATCAAAAGTATTTTTTTCCCAAATACGCTTTTTTCTGATCTGGGTTTTGAATATGTGGGACCTCTTAACGGTCATAACATGGAAGAAATGGAAACGGTTTTCTCAAGGGCAAAGAAACTTGACCGGCCGGTTGTTATCCATGTTCTCACAAAAAAAGGCCGGGGTTACAAGAACGCTGAAGATAATCCGACTGTATTTCATGGTGTGGGCCCCTTTGACGTGGATAACGGTTTTACCGAATCGAAAAGCGGGAAAACTTTTACCCAGGTTTTTTCAGAAACTGTTGTTGATCTGGGACGGAAAAATGATAAGGTGGTTGCCATAACGGCAGCAATGTCAAATGGAACGGGTCTGAACTCCTTTGAATCCGAATTTCCTGAGCGTTTCTTTGATGTGGGAATTGCTGAGGAACATGCAGTGACTTTTGCCGGAGGACTTGCAAGAGGCGGATTGCTTCCCGTGACAGCAATTTATTCAACTTTCATTCAGCGCTCTGTTGATCAGTTGATTCATGATGTTGCACTTCAGAAAGTTCCCGGCATTTTTGCCCTTGACCGTAGCGGTGCAGTTCCCGGTGACGGGGAGACACATCAGGGGATTTTTGACATATCGCTTCTGCGTTCTGTTCCCGGTGTGACATTGCTGGCTCCTGCGTCGGAATCAGAACTTAAGGCTATGATGGAATGGGCTGCAGTTCAGCCTGCCGCGGTTGTGATCCGGTATCCGAAAGCGGTCTGTCCAAGGGAACTGGAAGAGTATCAGGAACCGATTGTGAAGGGACGCGGTGTCCTTATAAGAAATGTTTCGGACAGCAGTAACAGCGGCATAAAGGAAAGAGATCTTTCCGGATCAGCAGAGGAAAAAAAGCCACTGCTTTTTGTGTGTACAGGCGGTATTGCTCCTGAAGTGCTTGAAGCTGCAAGAAAAGTGGCAGAAACCGGCGAATGCTGTCATGTGTATAATCTGCGTTTTTTGAAGCCTTTGGATAAAGACTACTTTGTGAATCTTGCTTCCGGTTACAGGGCAATTCTCTTTGTAGAAGACGGAATGCGGATTGGCGGTATCGGAACTTATCTGGAATCCCTTCTTGTACGGAACAGGGTTGCCTGCAGGACGGGAGTAAGCGGATTCCATGACGAATTTGTTCCTCAGGGGAACCGTGCGCAGATACTGGAGTATGCCCATCTGTCTCCGGAACAGCTTGCTATTAAAATGAAAAATCTTGTTGAGTCAGCAGAAGATGTGTGACAGTATTCTTGAAGTGCCGGGACTTCGGCTCTGTAACCGGGTAATAAAACCGAAAAACTCAGTTTTCATTTTCGGAATTGTGAACTGCACACCGGATTCCTTTTATGAAAAAAGCCGTTGCATGGAATATCCTGTAGAAAAAGCGCTGTCGATGATTGATTCCGGTGCTGACGTCATAGACATCGGTGGTGAGTCAACGCGTCCGGGATCAGCCTATATCAGTGAGGAAGAGGAACTGTCCCGGGTGATTCCTGTTGTCCGGGAACTGCGGAAAAAGACCGACTGTCCCATTTCAATAGACACACGTAAACCTTCTGTTATGGCCCGGGCTCTTGATGAGGGCGCTGATATTCTTAACGATATTTCTGCCATGACAGACGGCCGCGAAGAGATGGCTGATCTTGTTTCTGACTGGAAAATACCGGTTATCCTGATGCATAAGCGGGGAAATCCTGATATAATGCAGATGAACACAGAATATGATGATGTTCTGGCCGAAACAGGGGATTTTCTTAGAGAAAGAGTCCTCTTTGCCGTGAATCATGGAATTGATTGTGATAGAATCATACTTGATGCAGGAATCGGTTTCGGAAAAGATCTTGCGTCCAATAGCAGGCTGATTCTTGGTTCTGCCGACCTTCTGGAATTTATTCCGTCTGAAATGCGGCCTGTTCATGTGATGATGGCTCTGTCACGTAAAAAGTGTATCGGAGAAATGACCGGCCGTGAAGTAAATGAACGGCTTGCCGGAACTCTTGCCGCAAATTTGATTGCTCTTGAACATGGTGCTACAATGTTGAGAGTGCATGATGTTGCAGAAACCCGTGACATGCTTTGTGTATATTCCGCTTTGAAGAAGTTTTGAGGATTGTTGCAGAATGAATGCTTTTGACAGGCTTTCAGTAATTTATGGTTATATCCGCCCCGTTCTTGATGTGGGAATTCTTACATATTTCCTTTACAGGGCTTATACACTTGTAATAAAGACCCATGGACTTCAGATCATAAAAAGTCTTCTGCTGCTGGGTGGTGCCTATGCTGTGGCTCTTGCCCTGAATCTTACCACAGTTCTGTGGATTCTGAATTCTCTGGCACCTGGACTCCTGATCGGTTTTGCCATTATTTTTCAGCCGGAATTGCGAAAACTGTTCCTCAAACTGGGGCAGGGCAACTGGTTCCGCTTTGATTCACGTGCAAAACATACTTATATTGACTCTGTTCTTCTTGCTGCTGAAATCCTTTCGAAACAGAAAAGGGGAATGCTTGTGGTTTTCATGCGGAAAACTGCCATGAAGGACATTGCTGACACAGGAACCCGGCTTAATGCTGATCTTACATCCAGTATTCTGGTTACGATTTTTGGTCACGATACCCCGATGCATGACGGAGCCTGTCTTATTCAGAACGGGAAAATTGTTTCCGCCGGCTGTTTCCTGCCTCTGTCAGAGCAGTACGACATAAAAAAAACTTTCGGAACAAGACACCGGGCTGCCTTGGGACTTTCGGAAGAGACTGATGCTGTTGTTCTTGTTGTCTCTGAGGAGACAGGAGCGATCAGTCTGGCTTATGATTCCAAACTTCATTACGACCTGACCATGGAGCAGCTTAACAAAACACTGGAAACACTGCTTGACATCAGCAATTCGGATTTTACAGAGGAGGAGCAGGCAAATGACGTTACCTCCAAAGCTTGAGAAACTGTTTGAGAACTGGCCGGCGAAAATCCTTGCTTTTATAGTCGCGCTTTTTCTGTATGCATATAATCAGATCGCTTCTCTGGAGACAAAGAACATCGCAGTTTCACTGGACGTTGTTGCGGACGGAATCACTGTTCCTGCCGAGACAGTCCAGACTTCTGTCAGGCTTTCCTTGAGAACTGAGTCATCGGTTCTTCATGAACTGTCCTCTAAGGATTTTTCTGCTTATATTGACATCAGCAGGATTACCGAATCAGGAACCTATACTTTACCTGTTAAACTCCGGCTTTCTGATGAGGCTGTTGCTGTTGATCCCCTTGAGATTCAGATTCTGCCTGAATACCTGACTGTAAAGGTTGAGCGTTATGAGACAGCTGTTGTTCCCGTAACTCCTGTTGTGTCAGGAGATGTCAGGGATGGTTACGAGATTGCCGGGATAAGACAGAACCGGTCCTCTGTGACAATCTCCGGGCCTGAGAGCATTGTCGGCGCTGTAAAGGAAGTTAAGACTGAGCCATTGTTTTTTGTTGACAGAGCCGACTCTTTTACTGAGGAAGTGGGACTTGTTTCTCCCGGAGCCTTCGTTTCTCTGGATGATTCTTTCAGAGTTGCGGTTTCTGTTGATGTTCAGCCTAAAGTGATTGAGAAAGTCTATGAAAATGTCCCTATTTCCATGTTCAATGTTGAAGATTCTGTGACAACATCAATAAGTCAGAATTATGCTACACTTACGGTGCGCGGTGAGCAACCTTTTCTTGATACTTTTACTGTAGGACGTGGAATTGTTTATGTTGACTGCAGGGGATATCTGGAAAATGCGGCAATCTCGCGGCCTGTTAAGATGGTTACGAAGATCGGTGCCCAGTTTGTTTCTGTAGATCCTGAATATGTGCTGCTGACTGTTGTTGAAAAAGAAAAACCGAAACCTGTTGAAAAAGAGCCCGTTGTTCAGTCTTCTGTGACAGAAAAATCTTCTGAAGCCGAGGGTTCGGATTTATGATCATTGGTTGCGGAGTCGATATTGTAGAGAACCGGCGTTTTGAGAAATGGATTGGAAAACCTGAGATGATCAGCAGATTTTTTGGCGCAGATGAGATTGCTGGTCTTGATTTTAAGAAAAATATGGCTATCGAAAGTCTTGCAGTCCGTTTTGCCGCGAAAGAAGCTTTTGGAAAGGCTCTTGGAATCGGGTTAAAATTTGAACTGGCCGATGTCCAGGTAAAAAAAAATCCTTCTGGAAAGCCTGATCTGGTTCTTGAAGGAAGCGCACATAAGGTTTTTGAGGAAAATGGCGGAAAGAGGATTCATCTCTCTTTGTCCCATGAAAGAGAATATTCTGTAGCAATGGTTGTTGTAGAAGGCTGAAAAGGAGAAGCGTGTGGCACCTAAAAGTTCAGGTACTGATAAAAAACTGGCAATCTCTTTTTACTCAAAGCAGAAGGTTCACTGTCCTGTCTGTAAGAAAGATTTTGCCAAAGAAGAACTTCTTTCTGGTGGTGGACGTATGATCGCCGGAAACCTTACAGACGAGCTCCGGCGAAACTATGAGCCTTCTGCAAAATACGGGTCTGTTTATCCTTTGCTGTACTCTATCGGAGCATGTCCTACCTGTCATGTCGCAATGCTGTGGAATGATTTTCCGGCTTTGGAGGATGGTGGTGCGATCAATAAACTTCTGGAGGCAGAGTCAAAGCGCAAGAAATCAGTTGAGCTGATTTTCCCCCATTACAATCTGAACCAGAACCGTACATTGTATGACGGGGCAGCTGCTTATTATCTGGCACTTCTGACCTATGAGAAAATGCCCCTTCAGTTTTCACCGACCATAAAACGTGCCCAGATCTGTCTCCGGCTTGCTTGGCTCTGCGGAGATATTGAGAAAGAGTGTCCCGGGCACAATTATGATTATATTGCTGCTCAGTTCTACCGGAAAGCTTTGTTTTTTTATCAGGATTCCCTGGAACTGGAGCAGAACCATGTGGAAAGTATTGCCGGTATAAGCAATTTCGGTCCTGATATTGACAAGAATTACGGGTATGACGGTGTAATCTATCTATGTGGTCTTCTGGAGTACAAATACGGACAGACCGAGAACATCCAGGAGCGTCTTAAAGTCCTTGAGCAGTATAAGCGTTCGATTGCCAGAATTTTTGGTCTTGGTAAATCTTCCAAAAACAAACCCGGACCTCTTCTGGAACATTCCCGTGCATTGTATGACAAAATATCTGCTCTGCTGGCGGAAGCAAACATTATTTCCGATGATGATGAGGAATAGGGCTTTTTATGCGCACCATTCTTCTGACAGTTTCTTATGACGGAACCGACTTCTGCGGCTGGCAGAAACAGACTTGTGCAAACGGTTCCGTTCCTCATGTGCGCACGGTCCAGGAAGAACTTGAAAAAGCTCTTGCGGCTGTGCATAAAGTCCCTGTGCAGGCCTGCGGCTCCGGGCGCACTGATTCAGGTGTCCATGCCTACGGACAGGCTGTGACCTTTGAATCCCCCATTGATTCAATTCCAGCAGAAAATTATATTCCGGCTTTGAACTGCAGACTGCCATCTGATCTAAGGGTGATGAGTGCAAGGGAAATGCCTTCCGGTTTTCATGCCCGTTTCAATGCTACAAAACGCACTTACCGCTATTTCATCTGGTGCGGAATCAATCCGCCTGCACACAGAATGCGTTATGTCTGGCCGATTTTCTACCGGCCTGATCTGGAAAAACTGAACCGGTTATGTGCTCCTCTGCATGGAGAACTTGACTGCACAACTTTTTCAGCCGCCAGTGATGAGTCTCCATCAAAATGCCGTTACATCGATGAAGCGTTTTTTTATCAGAATCCTTCTGAACCTGATGAGATTATTTTTCAGATTTCAGCGAATGCCTTTTTATGGCGTATGGTCCGTTCCATAACAGGAACTCTGATTCAGGCGGAAAAAAAAGGTGTTGATGACGACTATATCGCAAGAATTCTTGAGGCAAAAGACAGGAAACTTGCAGGACTTACTGCTCCTTCTCAGGGACTGTTTCTGTGGAATGTGGAATTTGACGGAATCCGGCGTGGACCTAAATAAGTTTCTTCCCGGACTTCACAATTTCAGAGATTCGGGCAAAAGTCTCTTCACTTACAATGTGTTCCATTTTGCAGGCATCGGATTCTGCGCATTCTTCGGAAATATCAAGGGTATTGTGCAGAAAAGCTTTTAATGTCTCGTGTTTATTCCTGATGATTTCGTATTCTTTACGGCCATCACTGGTTAGAGTGATTGCACCATAGTGTTCGTGCTCAATCATTCCGCGGTCTTCGAGTTCATGAAGAGCCATGTGCACAGAAGGTTTGGAAATGCCCAAAAGATCTGCAATATCTTTTACCCTGGGATTGTTGTTTATTTTCTCGAGGTTGCCGATTGCTTCAAGATAATCTTCCAAACTCTGTGTCATGAAAAAAACTATAGTAGATTTATCGGGTCTACGTCAACTTCTGTATAAACGCCGGAGGGTGTCTTGTACTGATTCTGGAAGGTTGTGACAATCCACTGCAGAGGTTTCAGATTTTTTGCCCGAAGCAGGACCTGTTTTCTGTGATTTGCTGCGATCATCGACAGCGGACATGGGGAAGGACCGAGTATCTCAACCGGTTCCGGTACCCGTTCTGCAAGTTCTGCAAGTATTTCTGCCGCACTTGAGGCGCTGTTTTCTGCCCGCTCTTCTTCCGCGGACCGGAAGACAAGGCGCAGCAGTCTTGAGAAAGGCGGAAATCCCATGATCTGCCGTGTCTCCAGTTCCTGCCTGTAGAATCTCTCTGTGTCTGTGGTGCAGGCCAGTGAAATTGCAGGACTTTCAGGGGAGTAGGTCTGCACAATGACTTTTCCGTCGGGGAAAAAACGGCCGGCGCGACCTGATACCTGGACAATCAGAGAAAAAGTGCGTTCTGCGGCCCGGAAATCCGGCATGTTGAGTCCTGTGTCAGCAAGGACAATGCCGACCAGTTTCAGGTTGGGAAAGTTCAGTCCCTTTGCAACCATCTGTGTTCCCAGCAGAATGTCTGTCTTTCCTGCCTTGAAATCTGCAAGCTTTTTCTGGAGATCACCTTTTTTACCCAGAGAATCTGTGTCAACTCTGTCTACGGAACAGTCAGGAAATTTGGTCCTTATTTCCGATTCGATGTATTCCGTTCCGAAGTCATTATAGCCTGTGTCAACAGAACCGCATTCAGGACAGGCCTCTGGAACTTCCACTGACCATCCGCAGTAATGGCACATCAGTCTGTCAAGATTTCTGTGATAGGTCATTGAGACGGAGCAGTTCTTGCATTTTAGGACAAATCCACATGAATTGCAGTGGAAAAAATGTGTAAAGCCTCGTCTGTTCAGAAAAAGAATGGTCTGCCGGCCCTGATTTTTCGTGGCACGGATTTCCTGGGAAAGTTCTTCCGAAAGAGTGCCGTTCATTTTTGTGTTTTTTGGCGATGACAGGTTTACAATCTGAACTTCAGGCGGTTTTCCACCGGCAAGGCGTCTTGAGAGAGTATGTTTTTCAATGCGGTTTTCGCTCATCAGCTGCCATGCTTCAGCAGATGGAGTGGCGCTGCCCATTACAAGGGGAATACGGAGATCCTGTGCCCGCTTGATTGCAACCTGGCGCCCGTGGTAACGGGGACTGTTTCCCGATTTGTAGGAGCCGTCATGTTCCTCGTCAATGATTATGAGTCCAAGATCCGGGACAGGCGCAAAAACTGCGCTCCGGGCTCCGATGACAACCCTTGCTTCCCTGTTCATTATCCGGCGCCATTCACGGAGCCGCTGACTTCCTGTAAGCCCGGAGTGAAGAACTGCCGCTGTTTTACCGAAACGTTCGGTCACCGCTTCAATCACCTGGTGTGTGAGCCCGATTTCCGGAACAAGATAAATAACTCCTTTTCCCTGGGCAAGAATTTCTTCCGCCGCTCCAAGAAAAACTTCTGTCTTTCCTGATCCAGTCTGTCCGAACAGATAATGAAGATTACCCTTTGTGGAACTGAGGATTCCTTTTACTGCTGAAATCTGTTCTTCTGACAGAGTGTGCTTTTCAAAGGATTTCTCATCACCTTCGAAAGTCAGACTGGCACTGTCTGTTTCCCGCCGGCCGGAAGGAAGCATTGAGAAAAGTGCCTCACCTTCAGAACACAGATAATACTTTGAGATCCAGAGAGCAAGTTTTTCAAGTTCCGAATCAAATACCGGTTCCCTGTCGATTATCCTGATAACCGGTTTGATTTTGTCTTTGATCGCCTCTGTTTCAGGTGGCAGTCTGTCAAGTATTTTTGTAATGCATGCGGTTGTTTTCCGCCTGCCGAAAAAAACTTCCGCACGTACGAATGGCTGAAGAGGTGTCTTGTCCGGAAAAACTGCCGGATCTGCGGAGTATGTGAAAATGCCGTTTACAGGTGTGTCAACGATTGCCTGGACATAAACCATGCTCATCTGGCTCCGCCAAAATCCTGTCCAGTGATTTCTTCAAGACGTGATCTGAAAGATTTGAGGTCTTCCCATGCGTCTCTTTTCAGGGTTTCATCCCGTAGAAGTGCGGAAGGATGATATGTTGCCATGACGGGAATATCCTGATACTCAAAAAACTTTCCTCTTATACGGGTTATTCCCTGGCTTGTGTTAAGAAGATTCTGTACTGCGACCCGACCGACGCATAGAATCATTTTGGGTTTCAGGGCAAAAATCTGGGCATCAAGAAATGATCGGCATGCAGAAGCTTCTTCCGGCAGAGGATCCCGGTTGTTGGGAGGCCTGCATTTTACAATGTTTGCAATGTAGCAGTTTGTTTTTCTCGAAAGCCTGATCGCCGCAAGCATCTTGTCCAGAAGCTGTCCTGCTTTCCCGACAAATGGTTCGCCCTGTGCGTCTTCATCTGCACCGGGACCTTCTCCGATTATCATGACCACCGGATTCTGGACACCCACACCGGGAACTGTATTTGTCCTGGTTCTGCAGAGTCCGCATCTTGTGCATGACGCAATCTTGGCAGCAATGGAATCGGTTGAAAAAGAGGCTTTCTTTTGAACATCGGGGGCAGAAGAAGAATCCGCCTGGGGGACCTGGTCAGAAACTTCCTGGGGTTTGAGACTGATTCCCACTGAACAGGGATTAACTGGCCTTCCGCATAGAAAAGAATCGGAAAAATAAATCAGATCTGCAATTTTTTGTAATGAATCCTGGTTTTCTGCCTGCATAAATTTCATTTTAATGCCTATCCGGAATCAAGTCCATTGCTTTTTTTTATAAATGCTTGTAAAATATTTGAGTATTTTGTAGAACGATTTTTGTCGTCAAATTCGGGAGGACATATGATTTTTCCATTGGAAGAACTTATCAGTTTTGAAGATAACGTGTACGAAATCACTTCTGCTGCAAGCCACCGTGCTTATCAGCTCTCAATGATTGAAGATCCGATTATCGAAGAATATCAGGATAAAGTAGTTTCTGTTGCTGCTCATCAGCTTTTTACAAAAGAAATCGGTTATAGCCTCGAAGGCTGACTAATTATTCGAGCACGGGATTTTTGTTATGGATGAAAATCAGAACATTCCCGTGCTTATTATTTTTGCACCCACCGCCTGCGGAAAAACCGCACTTGTTTCAAAACTTTTTTCAGAATCAGATTCAGTTAATCCTTCTCTGACAGGAAAGTCTGCTTTTTCAGGCCGGGCAGAGATTATCAGCGCGGATTCCATGCAGGTTTATAAAGGCATGGATATTGGTACTGCGAAACCGGATCCTGCTTTCTGTGAGAAACTTCCACATCATCTTATTGATCTTTGCACACCGGATGTCCAGTTCGGAGCCGGTGAATTTGTCCGTCAGGCGGATATCGCTGCAAGAGAGATTTTTTCCCGGGGAAAGCTGCCTGTTCTTTGCGGGGGAACCGCTTTTTATATCAAGAACTTTATTTATGGACTTCCGCCGACGCCTCAGGCTGATGAAACTGTCCGGAATCTGATTGAAGAGCGCATGAAAAATGAGGGGCCTCAGGTTCTGTGGAACGAATTGAAAGCTGTTGATCCGGAAAGTGCTGCGAAAATCCATGTAAATGATGAATACAGGATCAAGCGGGCTTTGGAAGTCTATGCGGCTACAGGAAGAAAACGCAGTGAATTTGAATGCGGGATAAAACCCCGTGACGGTTATGATTTTACCGCGGTTTCATTGGTAAGGCCCCGTGCGGAACTCTATGAAAGAATCAATCTGAGGGTTGATCAGATGTTCGAGGATGGGCTTGAGAAAGAATTCTCCGGACTGGTTGAAGCCGGTTTTACAAAGGAAATGCCTGGAATGCAGGCAATCGGGTACAGGGAATTCTGGGCGGAAGATAATTCTGACAGAACCCGGCTCATTGAATCAGTAAAAAATGATACGCGGCATTATGCAAAAAGGCAGGAAACATTTTTCAACAGTCTGAATATTGCTGAAAAAATCAACGCTGATGATTATGGGTCAGTTTATGCAAAAACTGCCGGTATTTTTGAGAAATACTTGTCTTTGTCTGCCGATCTGAAGTTTTCTTTCAGAGAACTTCAGATTTCTATGAACTGAACCTGGAGTTCCGGAAGATTCACTGTTCCGACTTTAACTTTCAGAACATCATTCAGCGCCACTTCCTTTGAGGGGGTAATGTCCGCTTCCTGAGCCAGGGATGGAATAAGAACATGCACAGTCTTGCCTTTCTGCTCCACAACAACTGCATCTCCTGTCCAGTCCGGGTTCTCAAGAAGGTAAACCAGAGTCCAGTGAAGATCGCTTTCCCGGGCCGCTTTTACCGTGGCACCAGCTGCAGCGTCTCCGGCACTCATACGTTCAAGCATTGTGTCTTTGTCAAGAAGCGGTCGGCCGTCCAGAAAGGCATGGAGCTGCTGGTGGGCAATCAGGTCACTGTAGCGGCGGAGAGGACTTGTCACCTGGCTGTACATGCCAAGTCCCAGTCCTGCGTGCTGGGAGGGAATGACTCCAACCGTGCGGCCTCTCATGGAACGGCGTAAACGGTACTGGCCCGCAAGACCTTCAGGAATGTCTTTGGGAATATCCGGTTTTTCCTGACTGATATAGGTAAAGGGAATGTTATTCCTGAAAGCAAATTTTGCAGCACCTTCTCCAGCCAGGAGCATGAATTCTCGGACAACGGAAGAGGATTCGGGATGGGAGACAGGAGTGACAGAAACTTTCTCGTCCACAGAAATGTGGACTTCCGGGAGATCGATAAATACCGCTTCCGCAGCTTTCCGCCGTTCAATATTGCGTTCTGCAATCTCGTACAGCGGGGAAAGTTCAGGAGTGTCTTTCTTTTCGTCTGCCTTCTCGTATGTAAGCCGTTCTACTTTGACAAGGGTTTTAAGGACATCACAGGATTCAATGGCTCCGTTTGCATCAAGCTTAAGTTTGAATGACAGAGCTTTTGAATGTCCCTCATTGAGACCAAGGGCATAATCGGCAAGGGAACTTTCGCTGAGCATGCGGGCTGCGCCTTCCGGTATGTAAAGAGTTGACCCCCGGTTTCTTGCAGCCCTGTCAATCTGAGAATCCGGCAGAACTGTGGCTGCCGGGTCTGCCACATGAACCCAGACATATTCACCGTCAAAAGCAATTGCGTCATCCGGATCTGTGCTCCATCTGTTGTCAATTGCCCATGCAATGTGGTCAACTGTCAGACGCTGGTCGTCGGTTGGCGGAGGGAGTTTCTGTGCGGCTGACTGCATGGAAACACCGCGTCTTGTCGGGTAGGGGTTTTTGTGGGGTGTCCAGATTCCTGTATCAAGAAGAAGTTTGTGTGCCCGTTCCGGTGTTTCCTTGAAACCCGCTTCTTTCATCACTTTGGATCTGTCGCTGTGTCCGAGTGCAAGAGACTCAACTTCCTGCATGTATTTTGCGTCTTTAGGTAAATCCAGCTGTTTCTGTTTCAGACGGGAAATGAATTCTTCATGAAGCTGGGATTCTTTTCCCTTTGCCTCAAGCTGTTCCCGGATCTGCTGGATCTGGCTTTCTGTGCGCGGCAGAAAAAGCGGAAGGACTGTGTTTGTTTCAGGGGCAAGGGTGCAGAAGTGAATGTCATCAGAGAGGGCTCTGTAGAAAGCCCAGGACTTTGAAGCCGAAAAATCACCCAGTGCATATTCTGCAAGTTCCTGCACTGTGATAGGATTGCCTGCTGTGTCTCCGTCACTGGCCAGGAGTTCCCAGGTTTCCGAAAGTTTTGCGGAAATATCATCGGTTATGACAGAATTTTCGCTCTGCGCCAGAAGTTCTGCCACAGAAGAAACCGGGCCAGCATGAAGAAGTGTCACATCTTTTTCCCTGACGTTCTGGGTTCCGTACTGGGCCTTTTTGCCGGTTGGAGTTGCCGGGACTGTCCGGAATTCAACTGTATATTTATCACCGGTCTGTGTCACAACTGCCGGCTGATTCTTGTAAATTACGACTGCACCTTTGTTCATGGAAAAAATATAAATAGCCTTTGAGAAAAAATCAATTCAGTTTGCAGTCTCCCCGTTTTTTTTGTATACTTAAGCCGTGAAAAAAAAGCTTTTGAGAAAGTTTGTTACTTTTACCGGAAGAGTGTCTTTTTCTGTTGTTTCCAACTGTGGCAATAAGGCTGGAAACACTCAGTTCGGTGTAGAATTAGGTGCAGGTTGCAGAATAAAAGTTTTTTGAGGAAAAAATGCAGCGTCGTTTTTTATGTTTGTATCTTGATACCGGAGGCGGTCACCGCGCACCTGCTAAAGTCCTGGAATCTCTTTTTAAGGAACGTTATCCGGAAGATGAAGTTTCTGTAAAAATCAGGCACGGATTTGCTCACAATAATTATGCGGCCCGTTTCTGTTTTGAGACCTTTTATCACCTTTCTTTGAATATTTACCCTGCCATGTACAGTTTTGTATACAGATCAGGTGGTCCTGTTTCGCAACATCTGATGTCCAGAGCTCTTGACTTAACAACCCGGAATCATTTCCGGCGTATGTTTGAAGAGGAACAGCCTACAGACATTGTGATTTTCCATTTTGCGCTGATAAAGGTTGTAAAATGGGCCTTGCAGGATCTTAAGATAAAACCCAATGTCTCTGTAATGGTTCTTGATCCATTTACTCCTCATTCATCCTGGTTTATGGATCCTTCATTGCAGCATCTGCTTTATTCACAGCGTGCAAAAGACATTGCCGTAAAAGAATATGGTGTAGCACCTGAAAATATCCATGTGATGCCCTTTCTTCTCAATAAGAAATTCCTGGCTGATTATTCCACCTGCAGTGTAAACGAACTCCGTGAAAAATACGGAATTCCCCATGGAAAAAAAGTTGTGCTGATTTCCGGAGGCGGGGAAGGTTTATCTGATTCTCTTCCCATTGTTCTGGATTTTATACGGAGAAAAGTTGATTTTACGGTGATTGTTGTCTGCGGTAGAAGTGTTACATTAAAGAAGAGTCTGGACTTGATTGCTGCAACTGAAACCTCTCTGGATTTACGTGTCTATGGTTTTGTTGACAATATGCCGGAACTGGTGAAAATCTGTGATTGCGGAATAATCAAACCCGGTGCCTCAAGTGTGATGGAATTCTACGCATGCAGAAAACCGGTTGTGGTGAGCAGTTTTGTTTATGGTCAGGAGCTGGGAAACGTTCAGTTTGTGGTTGATAACGGGATTGGATTTTTTGTACAGAAGCCGAAGAGAATAGGCCAGGTGGTGACAGAACTTCTTAATGACGAAAAACGCCTTTCCCTTATACAGAAGAACTTTGACAGACTTGATGTTTCTTTTGATGGCCAGAAAATTGTGGATTACCTTATTGATCGTGACTGATCTTTGAGAAAAGGAAATTTATATGAATATTGCTTTATTTACTGACTGTTATTTTCCTACTAAGAACGGTGTGGTTACGGTAGTTCACCAGCTGCGAGAAAGCCTTGAGCAGCTTGGTCATCATGTTGTTATTGTTACAACAAAACCAAATGGAAACTATGAAGAAGATCCGAATATTTACAGGGCATCCAACAGTATGCCCTTTACTCTCGGAGGGGCAAAAGATCAATACCTGGCCTTTATCTGGTGGCCAAAACTTAAACTCTTTCTTCAGCAGCATAGAGTTGAGATTATCCACTGTCATACAGAGTTTTCGGTAGGCATTATGGGATATCGTGCGGCGCGGAAACTTAATATTCCCTGTGTAATGACAACTCACACCATGTGGGAAGATTATATACAGAATTATCTTCATGTATTTGAGAATTTTCTTCCTGTACAGATGTCACATCCGTATCTGCATTATATCTACAAACATTTCCCATGTATGATCGGAGTATCCGGTAAGGTTCGGGATTATAACAAACGGGATTATGTCGCACCACAGGTTCCATGTGTTGTGATTCATAACTCACTGAATCCTGATAAGTTTATGACAGATGGAACAGAGGATGAAAAAATCCTCAAGGCAAAAGAAATCCGTGATTCCCTCGGTATTGCTGATGATGAGACTATGCTTCTGTATGTGGGAAGAATAGCACTTGAAAAGCGGTCCTTTGATCTTTTCAATTCTATAATTCCGGTGTTAGAGGAAGATCCCAAGGCAAAAATGGTTTTTGTGGGTGATGGTCCCATTTATAAACAGTTGGTTAAAAGTGCACAACATACTTCGGTAAAAGACCGCATTATTTTCACCGGTTTTGTTGAATGGCAGAACGTAGGTGCGTATTATAAGGCTTCTGATTTTTTTGTGACTTCCTCAGTTACAGAATGCTGTCCGATGACAATCATTGAGGCTTTCATAGGAGAGACTCCTGTTGTTTGTCCAAAAGATGGTGCATACTCATTCAGTGTCATCAACGGAGAGACTGGATATCAAACTGAATCTGATGATGATTTTACGGACAAAGTTCTGAAATTGTGCCATGATTCCGACTTGCGGAAAGAAATGGGACTGAAAGCCAAAGCTAAATCTGCGGAATTCATGCCTGATGTTTTTGTGAAGCGGCATTTGCATCTTTATGAAACCTTGATAGAAAATCATGGAAAAAGCCAGATTGATGAAGAGAAACTTCAGATCGAACTGGATGCAATAAAATGATCAAAAAAGGGGTTGCCATTTTTAGTTTGAGCAACCCCTGATCAACTCTCACTTAATTTCTTTTGTTCCGAAATCCTTCCAGACCTGATCCCTTACGTTGAAAAGTTTTACTTCACGTTTTTCGTAGGCTTCCTGGATCAGAGCCTCGCAGTCAAGGGCATCATACAGAAGTTTTGCATCCTCCACTTTTGCCCTCAGTACCGGATGCTTCGGTGAGAACAGCACACAGCAGTCTTCATAAGGAAGGATTGAAGTCTCATATGTTCCGATCTGTTTTGCTGTCTCAACAATCTCCTCTTTATCAAGACCTACCAGAGGACGGAGCAAGGGAAGTCCGCACATGCTCTCTGTGACCTCCATGTTCTCGATTGTCTGGCTTGCAACCTGTCCAAGACTTTCCCCTGTGATAAGGCATCTGCTTTTTATGTGCTTTGCAACCATTGTGGCACATCGCATCATGCACATGCGAAGAAGCAGTGTGCTGTAGGCATCGGCCTTGATTCCACCGACAGGTTCGTGTGTCCGAGAAACTTCTTTTATCCGCATCTGGACATCAGTGAAAGGAATGATGTTTATGTGTGTCTCAATTCCGAACTGACTGATTATCCGTGCCAGTTCCTCAACTTTTTCCTGTGCCTGGACAGAAGTGTAGGGATAGGCATGAAAATAACAGCAGTCAACTTTCATACCGCGGCGCATCATTCTGTAACCTGCCACGGGAGAATCCAGACCACCTGAAAGAAGAAGAAGTCCCCGTCCGCCGGTACCGACGGGAAGTCCACGGTTCACACGCTCCGCATTTCCGTAGACATAGCATTTCTCGCGGATCTCAACGCGGATCATCACGTCAGGTTTATGAACGTCAACTTCCAGGATTTTCTGCTCATAGACATCTTCCGCAGCCTGTGCGCTTGTCTCATAACTGTTCAAAGGAAAAGATTTGTCCGGGCGGCGAGTATCGACTTTGAAAGTTTTTGCACCCTGTTCTTTTGCCTGCAGAGCTGTCTTCATTACAGCGGCTTTGATGGATTCAATGTTTTTTTCGCACTGTATCGCCCGGGCCCATCCGTTTATTCCGATAAGGTGACGCAATGTGAATTCCACTGCGGGAATTGATGCTGCGGGGCACTCAATGAACATTCTGCCTGAGCGCAGATGAACGTGGCTTTCCACGCCTTCAAGATAAAGCCTTGTGTTCTGGACAAGACGCTGTTCAAATTCTTTTATGTTTGAGCCTTTGAGTGTAAGCTCTCCAAGTTGTACCAAAAAAACTGTATCAAATGTTTCTTTTTCCTGCATGTGTGCAATAATAGCCTAATTTCGAAAAAAAGCAAACAAGTCCCTTTTCGGAGTTAAGTTTCCCGTTTCCGCCAGTCATCCGGGACTTTTTGTGTCCGGGACTTTTGTTGCATAAAGGATTCTTTTGGTTTATCATAACAATCTATGAAAGAATTTTTACCTTATGATCAGGTGCGCAATAATTCTCTTAAAATGGCGCACAGAATCTGTACAGATGGATTTATCCCCGATGTTATTTACGTTTCTCTGCGCGGAGGTGCCTATGTTGCCAACGTTGTCAGTGAATATTTCAAAATTGCCCGCAAAGATGTGCATCCCGTTCTCTATGCCGCAGTTGTTGCACGTTCATATACCGATATCCGGGAACGGGACCGGATTATGATTGACGGCTGGACTTATTCACCGGAACACCTTCGTCCCGGTGACAAAATCCTCCTTGTTGATGACATTTTTGACACAGGAAAGACAATCAATTATCTGGTTGAGACACTTCTTGAAAAAGGAATTCCCCGTAAGGACATAAAAGTTGCTGTCCATGATTACAAGTATTTCACATACAAAGAAGAACAGCTTCCGATCCAGCCTGATTACTGGTGCCGTAAATTCACGATCACAAAACCAGAGGAAGACAGATGGATTCATTACATGAGTCATGAGCTTATCGGACTTTCTCAGGAAGAACTGGAAGAGAATTATTTTAAGCAGGATCCTGAACTTCGCGAAGTTTTTGCGGATCTGTTCAAAAAATAAGAATTCAACTGCAGGAAGCACGGCCGGCTTTGAAAAAGTTTCAACATAAAGCATTTGTTATCATACTTTTCTCATTAATTTGCCAGTTGTGTTTTTCTGCGCCCATGAAAGTACTCAGTCCTGTTCCAGGTGTCTGGGCAAATCCCCAGAGCCTTTATGTCCAGAAAGAAGAATCCAGTGATGTGTTTTATTCCCTTAACGGAACAGATCCCCTTGAGAGCGGGTTGGCTTATGACGGACCGATTCTTCTGGAAGGAGCAGGAAAAAAGACAATCATCATTACGGAAGTCCGGGCTGACGGCTCTTTTTATTCAGAGACAATAACCTGGACTGTGACACAGAACAGCCAGCTGACTTATGTTCCCTTCAACCGCAGAAACGGATGTGTCCACCTTGCCGAGAACGGTGGATTCCTTATTCCTTCAGACTGCAGATTTGTTTCCGGTGATCTTTCTGATATCAGCGATTTTGAGAAAACAGCTTCAGAAGGCGGTGTAATCTTTTCTGCGGGAAAAAAAACAGGACGCAGCACTGATCCAGTTGTAATAAGGAATGAAAACGGATTCTACAGGTATCTGGTATCATACGGTACTGACAGTAGCGGTCTGAATCATGAAAAGCCAGCAGAGGCTGATGAGACAATAGAATTCTCCGGCTGGAATTATGTAAGATTCTACCAAGGCCAGATTGTTCTTTACAGAATTGATGAAGGTCCATGGATTCAGACAATGGAGCCGGTTTTTATTGACCGTACCCAGGATCATGTGCTCAGCTGGAAGCTGCTGAATCCAGTGCTTTCCTATGATGACAGTGCTTTTGAGCCTGAGCCCTGCCGTAAACTGTTTGTTCCCGCAAAACCTGCTCTGTCCGGGATGCCGGAGAATGGTGTCACGAACAGGAGTGTCTCTCTCTGCTTTGAAAACCCAGATTTCCTTTTTGCCTTTGAAGATGAAGCCGGTCTTGTTTCCTTCGAGCCTGTATACAGTTTTGATGTGCTTTCAGGAGATGATCAGTTCCTGGAAAAAACTCTGACTGTGTACTACCGGGGACTCAGGCAGGGCACAGTTCCAGTCCGGGTGCGTGTTGACAAGCGTTGTCCCGAGACTCCGAAAATTCTTGCAGGAATGGGAAAGACTGATGTTACCGGCAGTTCGGGATTCTACAGGACAAAGGTTCTTCTGGATTTTTCAAGCAGTACCAATGTTTTCGTCGGTCTTTCTGCCCCGATCACAGTGCAGAATGGCTACGACGAACGCCTGATGGCGCAGGCTCTGAATCTTCTGGAGACGGAGAAGACAAAGATTCAGTATTCAGAATACACAGCAAATCAGTTTTCCTACGACAATGTCCAGGGCGCGGCGCTGGTTTATGTAAGCGCCTACAGCCAGGATGATGCAGGAAACCGGAGTGCCTCTGTGGATTACACTTTCGTGATTGACAGGGTGAATTTTTATGTCAAACAGAATTACAAAAGCCCTGCAATAACTACCGAAGAGAAGCACGATGATGTTTTCTGGCTTTGCGGAACTACTGTGCCCGGAACAAAGCTCTGTCCTTTCTCCTCAATTTCGGAAGCCCTTATTCCTGTGAATGCAATCTACCTTCTCAGACCTGAGACGAAAACTAGAGTATTTGTTTCCGGTGCATACAATCTTTCTTCAGATCTTGTGGTTTTCGGAAACTGCGATTTCTGGGGTGAAGACAATGCCCGCCTTATTTTCGCACCTGAAAGCAGTTTTGTTCAGAAAGGTGGAAATTTAGGCCTTTATCACTTTTCTGTGGAATCCACCGCGTCCCGTAATTCGGGATCAATTTTTCAGAAGCAGCTTCTCTCCATAAAAAGCGGTGTTTTCGTTGCCTCAGACTGTGATTTTGTGTCCGTCGGAGAGTCCAGATTCTCATGTTTTTCAGTACAGGACAGTGTCCTTGATCTGAGATACTGCAGTATTTCTGTGTCTGCTTCCAGTTACGGAGTCTTTGTAACTGCAGACAATTCTGATCTGAATCTGAATAAAGTCAGAGGAATCCTTCAGGCAAAAACAGGCGTGGGTTTCAGTGTTTCCGGCGGTTCATGTTCCCTTTCTGGATTAAATCTTTCCATCACTGGTTCTTTTGCCAGATGCGGCGAGTTTACAGGTGTGGAATGGAAACTTTCAGACTCATTTGTTTCTGCAAAAAACGTGCAGTCTCTGTCATCTCTGCTCTGGCAGGACAGCAGATCAATCTGTTCCGACAGTGATCTGTTGGATTCAAATGTTTATTCAGGATTCTCCTCTCTTTTTTGATGCCTATGATTAATTTTAAAGCAAAACAATTTTTGTTGCGTTTCTGTACAGCAATAGCAATTCTGTTACTGTTGCCCTGCGCAGAGATTCGATGTTCTTCTCTTCCGGACTGGATTATTACCTCCGAAGTGATTTTAAACACTTTTTTCCTGGATCACGGAGATATTCAGGATCCACAGCTTCTTGATTTTGACGGTAATGACTGTCTGAATGATGAATGTTCCCAGACCGCATTCCGTATTTTTGAATTTTACAGGGATGATTTTCTTTTTGTAAAACAGGATGTGGGACAGGGACTTCCTGTTCTTTCTGATGCACTAGAGTATTACGGGCTAAAAGAAATTGACGGAGATCAGGTGATGCCGAAAACTGAGGATCTGAGAAAAAAACTCCGGAAAGAGAAATTCAACACTGTCTGTAAGGCAGAAGCTCTTCTGAACGGCTCTCTTTCAATGATTGTTGATCAGATAATGCAGGATCCGGCTCTTGTGTTTCTCCTTGAAAATGATTCGCGCTATTCTCTGTGGAAAGAAAAAATCAGTTCGGCAGTTTCTGCAAAGAAAGACTATGGAAAATACGCCTGGAATCTCTACGAGATCCAGACACTTACAGGTGAAATCAGCCTCACTCTGGCCCGTTTCGGAATTCCAGCGGCTGTTGCGCTTCCTCCCAGTTCCTCTAAAATGCTGTCTCTTTTTGAAGAAGACGGTTTCTTCCTTTTCTGCCTGAGTCAGCAGGAGGCAAATTATCTGAACAGCTGTCTTTCTTTTGTAAATGATTTTTTCGCTTTTTATGGCGAACCAATGGAAGACCTTTTAAGGAAGGAGGCTTCTGATGAGTGATAAAAAACGCTCCGGTCTTATTTTTCTTGCCGGTTTTCTGGTTGTTGCCGGACTCCTTACGGCCGCTTATTTTGCCGGATCTTTTCCTTCCTTTAACCGGTTGGTGGACACTGCGGTTCAAAAAGCAGTTCTGCTGGTTACAAAAAAGTCTGTGGACGATTCTGACACGTCGGATCCTTCAGAAGTTGAAGCCATGGCTGAAACAGAAACAAATCCTGCTGTGGCTGAAACAGAACAAGTCTTTGAAGAAAGCGTAGAACAGTCAGTTCCGGATTCTGGAAAAATCCCTGGCAGAGCATCTGTTCTTTCTGAAAATCCGGTTCTCTATTCTCTGACCGGTGAATCTGCAGCGGAAATTTATCATCTGACTGGCGCAGATATGCAGAATGTCAGGGATTCACTTTACATGGAATTTTTCAACGGGTATGCAATTCTGACTCCGATTGTGGAATTTGCTGATGGGGAGGTTTTTATTACATCGGAACCCCGCCTTGTTGTAAAAAACAGAAATGATGATTCCGTTTCTCTTGAGCAATGGGATGTGAATTATCCTTTGGGTCGGGCCTGCGCCTGGGGAAATGCTTTTGTGTTTGCCGGCCGTGACGGTAAGGATTATGCCTTTGTTTTCGGAGACAGTCTTCCCCCCGGTGGATTTATTGCTGCTGAAAAAGAATCTCCGATGTCCTGCGAGGATAATCTTTTTTCCACTTTTAATGCTGCAGACAGTTTCTATGCGTCCTTAAGAAATGAGCTCTATCTTCTTGGAATAAATGCACTTTCTTCAGGCCAGCTTCCTGACACAGGTTTTTTCCTTCCTCCTGATGAAGACAACAGTTTTGCCACAGCCTTTTTTTCAATTGACAGACCTTCAGTCTTTGTTTTCTCACCTGCGGAACAGGGCCTGCACACAGTCAGTCTTGTTGATGAAAAAGGTGCAGTTGTAAAGGAAAGGACATTTGTTGCCGTCTTCTCTGAGAAAGGGGATCGCCTGTCCATGAGTTTAGGTTATCTGGATGATCGCCCGGTTACTTCGCTGCATCTTGATGATTCTCTTTTTTATTATATCGTGTCCGGTGCTTTTGATGGCGCAGAAATCCCTGATGATTCAAAAGGCCGGATTGTGGTAAGGCAGGGCAGATGATTCAGTTTCTGTGCGGTATTGATGAAGCCGGCCGCGGACCTTTGGCAGGGCCTGTTTATGCGGCGGCTGTTATTTTAGGTGATGATTTTCCTGTCGAAGTTCTTGATGACTCAAAAAAACTGTCTGAAAAGAAGCGTCTGCAGGCTGAAGAACTGATCAAAGAACGTGCTCTTGCATGGGGGATCGGTTCCGCATCTCATGAAGAAATTGATGCCATCAACATTCTTCAGGCAAGTCTGACTGCGATGTCACGGGCTTTTAATGACATGATACAGAAAATGGGTGACAATGTTCCGTCAGAAATTTCCTGCATTGTGGACGGTACTTTCTGTCCTGATGTGCCGGTTCCCTGCAGATGCGAACCTAAAGCGGACGGAAACTATCCCTGTGTCATGGCCGCATCCATTCTTGCAAAAAATGAGCGGGACCGTGTGATGTGCGAATACGATGTTCTGTATCCTCAGTATGGTTACAGAAAACATAAAGGATATCCAACAAAAACGCATAAAGAAGCCTGCAGAAAATTCGGTCCTTCTCCGATCCAGCGTCTTTCTTTTAAGATATGAATCAGTAAGGACTGCTGTTTTTTTAGGAGAAAATATGATTGATTCAAAAAAATACCCGGTGTCAGACATGGTGACAATCGGTGGCACAAAAAAAGCGAAAAAGGTAAGCATCGGTGGAAATGCACCGGTTTCCGTCCAGACAATGTGGAAGGAATCTATTGTTTCCCTGGCAGAACCTGCTTCTTCAAAAGAACTGCATGCTGTCCTTGACCGGATAGAACGCATGGCAATGTGCGGCTGTGACATACTCCGCTTCGCCGTTCCAGACCAGGCAAGTGCAGAAGCTCTCTGCCGTATCGCAGAAGATTCCGTGCTTCCTCTTGTTGCAGACATCCATTTTGATCACAGACTTGCATTGTCCTGCCTTGAAGGAAATGTTTCAAAAATCCGTATCAATCCGGGAAACATCGGCAGTCTGGAAAAGACAAAAGCTGTTGTGGACCGCTGTAAAGACAAAGGTGTCGCAATCCGTATCGGAATCAATGCCGGGAGCCTGCCTCATGATCTGGCGGAAAAAGTCCAGGCGGGCAGCGTGACCCGGGCGGAAGCCCTTGCTGAGACTGCTTTCCGTGAGACAAGTGTGTTTAAGGAACTGGATTTTACCGATTATGTGGTCTCAATGAAAGCTTCAAGCGTTCAGGAGACAATCGACGCAAATGAGGCTTTTGCCGCAAAATACCGTGCCCCCCTTCATATTGGAGTAACGGAAGCAGGCCCAATAATCGGAGGAATTGTAAAAAGCACCCTGGCTTTCAGCCACCTTCTTGAGGAAGGAATCGGTGCGACAATCCGGGTAAGCCTTTCTGACACGCCTGAGAATGAGATAATCGCCGCCCGGGAAATACTCCGTGAGACTGGAAAAAGAGGTGGTGGTGTAAAGATCGTAAGCTGCCCACGTTGCGGAAGAAACGGTTTTGATGTGCATGGATTTGTGGATCGCTGGCAGAATGAACTTTATTCTTTGGACAGAGATATTACAGTTGCTGTGATGGGCTGTGTGGTAAATGGCCCCGGAGAAGGAAAACATGCGGACATCGGTATAACCGGAACCGGTGAGAGCGTAATGATTTTCCGTCATGGAGAAGTGGTTCGGACAATCCGTGCTGATCAAAAAGGAGCAAATCAGCAGGAGATTCTTAATTCCCTCCGGGAATCTGCCGATAAAGCATTCAGAGAGGAATTATTCAAACTGTGACCCGGATTTTTTTTGCAGACAGAGTCAGACTGATTTTTTTTGTGCTTGCCACTTTGCTGTTCGTAGTTTTTCCATGTTTTTCCCAGGCAACAAATCTTGATTCATGGAGACTTCTTGATCAGGCACAGCGGCAGTACGAACTGGGAAATATTTCCCAATCCTTCAAACTGGCACAGACTGCAAAGGAACTTCGGACTTCTGAAGTCCAGAAAAAACTTGATACCCTGCAGAGCGCGATCATTCCTCTTGCGGTACAGAATGCGGGTGACAATGTGACTGCGGTGCGTAACCTGCTTATTGACCGCATGGAAACATCCGCTGTCGCCGTCATTGACGAACAGCTTCTCTTTTACAGTGATTTTTTTGATTCCTCATCAATATCTTCTCTTTATGATCATCTTGCAGGCCAGAGACTTTACCCTGAAGCCGAGTACCTTCTAGGAAAACTTTTTGTCCAGGAAGGTGAGTACAGGACAGCCCTGAATTATTATCTGGAAGCTTACAGTCATTCGGGAGCCCTGGATATTCCTGATGTGAAGACTGATATTCTTTATGACATCGCCTATCTGTCAAATCTTGTAGGTGATCAGAACCAGATGGAAGAGGCTCTGCTTACAGTAATGCAGGGCAACCCTGATTTTGTGGGATCTGATGGTGACACGCCCTATGTGGACATTGCCATGAATTACGCAAAAAAAGGTGAGGGTGTTGATGCCCAGAAGTTTTTCCTGCTCTACCGTAGCGGATATTACCGTTCCATAAACGCGTCAGTTCAGCTTGCATCTTTCTACGATCAGTCCGGTTATCCGGAACAGGCTTTCCGGATGGCATGTCTTTCTTCATTGGGAGTTTTCACCCGAATCTATTCTGTCCTGACCCAGCGGAGTCAGAAATTCAGTTTCACCACATTGGATGCATTTTTTGCCGATGCAGTAAAACACAGTGATATTGTTGAGTGGCTCAAAAACAATGACGGTTGGAAAGGTTTCGAACTTTTTGCAAAATATGCTTCCTTTTATGGAAATCAGGCTCTTTCCCTGGATCTTTACAATGCACTGGCTCAGTACAGCAAAGATTCCCGCATTAAAGAATCCAGCAAGCGTGTTCTCGGAAAATAATTGAAGTTTTTTTCTCTTAAGGCTTTTTGAGCCTTGCACCCTGTAATCATTTTTACTATAATCCCCCTAAAGTGCAGTACTTTTCAGGCGTTGCCTGCTTTTGTTACGTGTACAGAATCAGTTTTCAAACTTCATATTAGGGAGAAAGAATCATGATTGTAATGAAATTCGGTGGCTCTTCTGTTGCAAATGCAGAGAGAATTCGCCATGTGGCTTCTATTATTAAGGCCTATGAAACTAAAAAACCTGTTGTGGTGCTTTCTGCCATGGGTGACACAACAGATTATCTGCTTGAAGCTGCTGATAAAGCGCTTACAGGTGTTGTTGACATTGAAAATGTGGAGAAACTGCATTTTGACACAATGAAAGAGCTTGGTGTCTATTCAACTGAAGTGGAAAATCTTCTTGAAGAACTCAAGACTTTGTGCACAGGCATTTCCATGCTTCACGAACTGACCAAAAGAACACGGGATTATCTTGTATCTTTCGGTGAGCGTCTTTCTGTGCGCATTGCAACCGCCTATCTGCAGAAAGAAGGTGTTCCTGCAAAATTCTATGATGCATGGGATGCCGGTATTCAGTCTGACTCAAATTTCATGTCTGCCGATCTTCTTGATTCTGTATGGCAGACAATCCCAGAGGCTTTAGGCGGCTATAAAGACGGAACACTCAAAGAACTTCCTATCGTTACCGGCTTCATTGCCAAAGACAAGAACGGTTACATCACAACTCTCGGCCGCGGCGGAAGTGACCTTACTGCAACAATCCTCGGTGCTGCTCTTGGCGCGGAGGAAGTTCAGACATGGAAAGACGTTGACGGTATCCTTACAACAGATCCCCGTATTGTCAAAGAAGCCCGCACTGTTCCTGAAGTAACTTATGAGGAAGCTTCAGAACTTGCATATTTCGGCGCACAGGTTCTGCATCCCCGTTCAATGGTTCCCTGCCGCAAGACAGGAACTCCTGTACGTGTCAAGAACTCATACAATATTGATCATCCCGGATCAATCATCATCAGGGAGCATCTGGAACAGCCCATTCCGGTACGTGCCATCACAGTTGTCAAGGATGTTACTGTCATTGACATTGTGTCAACTCGCATGCTCGGGGCAGCCGGATTCCTTGCTCATATTTTCAACCAGTTCCTCAAATGGGATATCAGTGTTGACGTTGTCGCAACAAGTGAAGTTTCTGTTTCTCTTACTGTAAAAACTAAAAAAGATCTCACGGGACTTATCGAAGATGTTTCCCGTGTTGCTGATACACAGACCAAGACAGGAAAGGCAATCGTTACAATCATCTGTGATGTTGAGCGTTCTTCCCGCATTCTTGAGGTTGCTTTCGCAGCTCTTGCAAAGCAGAACATCAATGTCCAGATGATCAGCCAGGGCGCGTCAAAAGTAAACTTCAGCATGATCTGCGAAGGTTCTCAGGCTGATGATGTTGTACGGATTCTTCACAGTGCTTTTTTCGGAATGAAAGAAGGCGACGAACTCAGATAATTTTCCCGTATTCATAGCCATCCGGTTTACGGGTGGTTATGAGACAGATGTACGGGTGTCCAAAAAGGTCTGCTACAAGGCTGTCGGTTTTCAATGTCCTTGTCAGACAAACTTTTAAAATCACAGAGGTTTTTATGAAAATTGCATTGGTCGGATACGGAAAAATGGGGCACATGATTGAGGCGGCTGCAAAGAAACGCGGAAATCAGGTTGTTGTAACATGCGATCCTTTTGCTCCTGATGCATCCGTCAAATCAGGGGATCCTGAAGAACTGGCTTCCAGAATCCTTGAATCCGGAGCAGAGGGAATCATTGAATTCACGCATCCTGACAGTGTAATGAACAACATTAAAGCTTTTATTCCAACAAATATTCCGCTGGTAGTCGGTACAACCGGATGGCTCGGTAATCTTGAGCAGGTAAGCAAAGATGTTGCTTCAGCCGGAACAAACCTTTTTTACGCTGCAAACTATTCTGTCGGTGTCAACCTTTTTTACCGTGTTGTTGCCGAAGCAGCAAAACTTATCAGTGCCTATGACGAATATGATGTTGCCACCTGGGAAGCCCACCACAATCAGAAAGCAGACAGCCCTTCAGGAACTGCCCTGGAAATCGCCCGCCAGGTCATGGCAAATTTCCCTTCAAAAACAGAGATTGTGACAGATGCCTTTTACAGCCGTCCCCAGAAAAATCAGCTTCATGTCTCAAGTACACGAGTAGGAAGCGTTCCTGGAACACACACTGTATTCTTTGACAGCCCTGCCGATACGATTGAACTGACACACACTGCCCGCAGCCGTGAAGGTTTTGCTTTGGGTGCTGTGGTTGCATGTGAATGGCTCTTCAATGGACTCAAAGGCGGAAAACTTGCAAAAGGCAATGTTTATACAATGAACGATATTTTCGGTTGATAATATGGAATACATTTCAAAAGTTTTTCTCAAGGCAAAAGAGGAAAATGAAATCCGTCAGGGATTTCCATGGGTTTTTGACAACGAGATTGATCATGTCCGCTATGAGACCACACTTAAAGGCGGACAGCATCATGTTGCGGATGAGTCCTTGGATTCTTCATCTGTGGAGGACGGCTCTCCTGTTGAAGTGATGAGCAAATCCGGACTTTTTTTGGGAACCGGAATCATCAATAAAAAATCAAAGATTACAGTCCGCATTCTCAGCCGCACAAGAGGTGAAGCTTTTGATGCCGCTTTTTTCCAAAGCCGCATTGAACAGGCTCTGCAGCTTCGTTTTGCTTATTACTCAAAGCATGATTCCTACCGGCTGATTTTTGACGAGGCGGACTTTCTGCCCGGTCTTACGGTGGAACGCTATTGCGATATTGATGGCCACGTTTTTCTTGTTGTACAGTTTCTCGCTCTCTGTACAGAAGTCTACCGGGATGAGATTCTGGATGCACTTCAGAATCTGTGCCGTCCTTTCGGAATTTACGAACGTAGCGAAGCTTCTATCCGCGAGAAAGAAGGTCTTCCGGAAAGTGTAGGCTGGATCGGCCCTGAACGGGATCCTGTCATTACAATCAAGGAAAACGGAGTGCTTCTTCAGGTTGATATTGCACAGGGACAGAAGACAGGTTATTTCCTTGATCAGAAATTCAACCGTGTGACAGCTGCAGCCTTTGCCCGGGGTAAACGTGTTCTTGACACCTTCACTCATACAGGGGCATTTGCTTTGAATTGTGCTCTCAATGGTGCAAAGGAAGTAACCGCCTGTGACATTTCGGAAGAGGCTGTTGCCACTGTCAATGCCAATATCGCACTTAACAGGCAGGAAAAAGTTGTTACTGCTGTCTGCGCTGATGTCTTCGATCTTCTTAAAGAATATGAAAACCAGCAGCGGAAATTTGACATGATAATTCTTGACCCGCCCGCATTCACAAAAAGTGCAAAGATGGTGAAGAAAGCCTATGGCGGATACAAGGAGATCAATCTCCGTGCGATGAAACTGCTTGAGAAAGGTGGAATCCTTATAACATGTTCATGTTCTCATTTCTTTGATTACAACACTTTTTATGACATGATCATGCATGCTGCCCTTGACGCTCACCGGACAGTTCAGATACTCGAAAAACGTGGTGCAGGACCGGATCATCCTCTTCTGGTCGGTTATCCCAAATCAGAGTATCTTAAGTGTGCTGTGCTGAGAGTCCTTTAGCTTTTGCCTGTCATTAAGGCAGCGGATTGTAAATGTCAAATAATATGGAAGAAAAAGTTTGTAACTGTCTGATGGTTCTTGGGCCTACAGCAGTGGGAAAAACATCTCTGGCTGTAAGACTTGCTGATTATTTCGGCGGAGAGATTATTTCCGCTGATTCAAGACAGGTTTACCGTGGCCTTGATATAGGCAGCGGTAAGGACCTGTGTGAGTACACACTTCATAATCCAGAAAGACAGATTCCGTACCATCTGATTGATGTGACAGACCTTGACACTGAATATTCGGTTTTTGATTATCAGCAGGCGGTCTACAGAGTATTTCCGGAGATAAAAGCAAGAGACAGAGCTGTTGTTTTCTGTGGAGGAACTGGAATGTATCTTGATTCCATAGTCCGCGGATATCAGCTTACGACTGTGCCCTGCAATGTGGAACTGCGGAATTCTCTGGCGGGAAAAACTGATCTGGAACTAGCTGAATATCTGGCAGAGCTTAAGGGCGGAAAACTTCATAACACCACAGACACTGTGGAAAGGCACCGGCTTCTCCGTGCGATTGAGATAGAAGTCTACAGTCGTGAAAATCCGGTGGAAATGAATGATAATTCTGATATCCCGGAAATCAGGCCTTTTATAATCGGAACAACTTTTGACAGAAAAACACTCCGAGAACGCATCGGTGCGCGTCTTTCCGCCCGTTTTCAGGAGAATATGACAGGAGAAGTTTCTGCTCTGCATGAGAAAGGCGTTTCATGGGAACGTCTTGAGAGACTTGGACTTGAGTACCGCTTTATTGCCGAATACCTTCAGGGAAAAATTACCGGACAGGAAGAACTGAGACAGTCCCTCTACATAGCAATAGGGCAGTTTGCAAAAAGGCAGGAAACCTGGTTCCGCCGTATGGAAAAACAGGGAACAGTGATTCATTGGCTGCCTGCTGAAGACCGCTTTGAAACTGCAAAGCGGTTGATTCAGACAGGCATTGAATCAGGAAATATCAAGCTGTAACAGCCAGACTTGCTTCCATTTTTGTCAGATAACCGGTACGGACACAACTGTCGAACAGTGTCTTGCTCATAAAATCAGTAGTGACTTCTTCGTATCCGTCCAAATCACGGACAATTCGGACAACATAGCCGTCATCTATCTCATTCACAATCATCATGTAGTCTTTTGACTCGTTATGTCCTTTTAATGCGTAACAATCCATTTTGAAAACCTCCGCGTCTAAAATTACTTTGATGTCATTCAGTTCTGCACTGCAAAACTACAGTAATATTTTCGGAAAATGATTTTTCGAGTTTAGTGTTTTCTTGCTTAAGTTTGATTTGAAGTTGTAGCCCTTGATTTTTAACGCTGTTTTTTTTATTCTTATAATATGGAAAAAATCAAAAAACGGACTCATTTTTTTCTTATTTTTGCCGTTTTTTTCGCTTTGGTTTTCGGTGCAGTTGCAGGTGCTCTTGCGGCAATGACGATAAATGTCATCAACAGTGAAAATTTTACGGAATTTTCGGCCGCACTGCCTACAAAGATTCTTGATATCAACGGTGAACTGATCACTGAGTATTCTTCTGACGAAAAACGCGAGATTATAAGCATTACGCAGATTCCCCAGCACTTTCTTGATGCTCTTCTTACCCGTGAGGATCAGGTTTTCTACAAACATAATGGTTTCAGTGTAAAATCAATTCTGCGCGCTGTGGTCGGTAAAGTTGCTGGTCTGTCCCTTGGTGGTGGAAGTACCCTTACCCAGCAGATTGCAGGAACTTTGTACTGTGACCGTAAAGACATCTCAATCACCCGAAAACTTGTTGAACTCTGGTGGGCTATTCAGATGGAACGCCGGTATTCCAAAGACGAAATTCTTGAGCTTTATCTGAACCAGGTTTATCTTGGCGGTGGAACTTATGGTGTAAGTACCGCATCCAAATACTATTTCGGTCATGGAGTTGAAAAAATCACTCCTGCGGAATCCGCGATTCTTGTTATCCAGCTTTCCAGTCCGACTTATTACAATCCTTTCAATTATCCTAACCGTGCCCGCGAACGTCAGCAGTATGTTCTTGGTGAAATGGTGGCAAACGGGTATATCACCAAAGAAGTTGCTGATTCTTCCTTTGATGAGTACTGGCTGAACTTTGATTACACAAGAACAAATACCAGTGCACTTAATCTTACAGAAAACCGGGCTCCCTGGTTCAGTGAATATGTCCGCCGTGAATTGGATTCTCTCTATAACTACGCTACCAACAGTGTTTATACTGACGGACTGACTGTCAACACTACTCTGAATCTTCAGCACCAGGCAGCAGCCGATGAAGTCATGGCAAAATATATTGCCCTTGCAAATGATTCTTATCAGGCTTCTTCTGGAAAACGCCGTTCTGACGCGATCAATACTTATATTCCTATGACTGAGCTGTTCTCCCTTGTCTTCAATATCCCTGAACTCAGGAACTCAGAACTGCGCCGTGAGACAGAGGCGATGTCACAGTTCAGAAAAGAGATCAACCCCATGCTGGACATTTTCTCCATGGTCTGCGGAATAGAGAATCTTAAAGTCGGTGTTGTAAATAAAGCTTCAACCACTTCAAAAGATACTTCAAGGAAAGATCAGATTGAAGGAACAATGATCGAGCTGGAGAACAGTACCGGTTATATAACGGCTCTGGTCGGCGGAAGTACCTACGATGAGGACAATCAGTTCATCCGTGCCACTCAGGCGACACTGCAGCCGGGAAGTACTTTTAAACCGCTTTATTATTCAGCGGCGATTGATTCACGCAAAGTTACTGCCACCACAATGATTTATGACACTCCTGTCATTTTCTACAAGGAAGACGGCTCTCCCTATATTATCAACAACTTCAAAGGTGAGTTCCTGGGGCATGTCCAGCTGTGGTATGCTCTTGCAACATCAATGAACATTCCTTCTGTAAAAATTCTGAACGAGGTCGGATTTGATGCTGCGATCAACCGGGCGGCCGCACTGCTGGGAATTGATGAAAGTGAATATGAATCACGAAGTCTGAAGCCTGTCTATTCACTGGGACTCGGTGTCTGTGTTGTCCAGCCGATCCAGATGGCACGTGCTTTTGCAATCTTTGCTAATCAGGGTAAAGAAGTTACACCTATGGCAATCAGGAATGTGGAAGACAAAAATGGAAACATTATTCTTAATCCGGAACGTGAGATCCGTGAGGCTCAGCAGGCAAAGGGTGAGGATATACAGGTGATTACACCGCAGACCGCTTTCATAATGACCAGCCTTCTTCAGAATACAGTTTCCATGGGAACTCTTGCCCGTGGTTCTGGATGGGGCTCAAAGTTACGCTTCTATGACGAAAACGGAAAACGCTTTTCAATGCCGGCGGCAGGAAAAACTGGTACCACCCAGAACTGGGAAGATGCCTGGACTGTAGCATTCACACCCTATTACACCTCTGCCTGGTGGTTCGGATTTGACCAGAAAGGAAACACATTGGGAACTTCCCTTACAGGTGCAACTCTTGCTGGTGTTGCGTGGGGTGATTTTGTTCAGATGACTCACAAAAATCTGCCCTATAAAGATTTCCCGGAAGCTCCTCCGGGTGTTGTAAAGGCAAAAGTCTGTTCTGAGTCCGGAGATCTGCTTACATCTGACTGTGAGGATTACGTCACAAGATACTTCCTTGAAGGAACAGAACCCACAGAACTCTGTTCTTACCATGCATTGCGGAAAGTCGCAGAGGCAAGATCTGTTGATCTTCTCAACACGGAACGTCTTCAGTCCGGTCTTTCAGATTTTGAGGTGTCACCGGCAACTCTGGTTCTGGATCTGTCATTCCTTGATCATTCTGAAGAAACTGATGAAAATGAAGAAGGAATTAATATAGATGGAGAGGAAGTCTCTGTTGTTGAAATCAGTGAACTTGGTTACGAAATCGATGCAAACGGACTTCCTTTGACAAACTATCTTCTGGATTGATTCGGGGTACACCATGCTGTTGAATATCAACGAAATAAAAATTAAGCACAGGGTCCGCAAAGACTTGGGAGATCTTACTCCTTTGAAAGACAGTCTCCGTCGTTACGGACTACTGAATCCCATCACAGTAAACAGCCGCAATGAGCTTATTGCCGGCCAGCGTCGTCTAGAAGCGGCAAAACAGCTGGGATGGCAGAATATCAATGTTCAGGTGCTGGATATAAATGACAAAATCAGTCAGCTTGAAATTGAACTGGAAGAAAATACTCAGCGCAGTGATTTTTCGGATGAAGAATTGCTTGAAGGTTATACACTGCTTGAAAAATATCGGAATCCCAGTCTTTTCCGGCGGATGATGGATGCAATCAAATCGTTTTTCTTCTGTATTGCAGAATCTTCTGCAGAAAAGCGGGAAAAAAAGACAAAAACTTCTCTTTTGCTTTCATTGTTCCTTATCTTTGGCTGTCTTCTGATTGTTGCTGCCGCTGTGCTTACCAAGCATCAGCTTATCAGTTCTGTACTGCTTACATTCCTTAACATTGTATCCATTATTTCTATAACAGTCGGTATCATTTTTTTCATACGGTACATTTGTCTCAGGAAGTCTTAAATGCAGGATTTTTTCCGTTTCGGTTTTTTGCGTGTTGCCTGTGCCAGTCCAGATCTTATTGTTGCGGATTGCAGTTTTAATGCTGAGGAAATCATTCGAAATGTCAGGGAAGCTTCTGAAAAAAATGTCCAGGTTCTTTGTTTTCCAGAACTTTCTGTGACAGGCTATACCTGCAGTGATCTTTTTCTTCAGAAAAATCTGCAGGATTCAGCAGTAAAAGCCCTGGAGCACATTGTCACCGAAACTAAGGATTACAATGTTCTTTTTGCTGTCGGTTTACCTCTGGCTATCCGGCAGTTCCTGTTCAACACAGCCTGTTTTGTATATAAGGGAAAACTGATCGCAATTGTTCCCAAAGTGAATATTCCCAATTATCAGGAGTTTTACGAAGCAAGGCATTTTACATCTTTTTCAAAAAAACTTGGGATGCCGGAAACTGTTGATCTGTTTTTTCAGAAAGATATACCTTTCGGAACTGATATTCTCATTGAAGATTATATTTCCGGTGATTTATGTATCGCTGCAGAAATCTGTGAAGACCTTTGGGTTCCAAAGCCGCCTTCAGTTCGTCATGCTCTTGCTGGCGCTGATGTGATTCTTAATCTGTCATGCAGTAATCAGGTTGTCGGAAAAAGTGCATACAGGGAGATGTTGGTAAAGTCTCAGAGCGGGCGTCTCTGTGCTGCTTATCTTTACGCCAATGGTGGAACCGGCGAGTCCAGTACTGATCTGATTTTTGACGGTGACAGTCTGATTGCGGAAAACGGTTCAGTCCTGGTAAAGTCTGAACCTTATTCAAACGGAATGATCATTGCTGACATTGACGTTGAAAGGCTCTGTCAGGAACGGCGTAAAATAACAACTTTTACAGGCGATGACTCAGCTTCTTCCTATCGGCATGTCAGAATCCCTCTTTTAGAAGATAATGACTCCCAGAAGATTTATCTTGAACGCAAGATTGAATCTTCCCCCTTTGTTCCTCAGAGTGCCGGCGAACAGGAATCCCGGTGTAAGGAAATCATCAGAATGCAGGCTAGGGGACTGGCAAAACGTCTGAGACATACTCATGCAAAATCCGCTGTCATCGGGCTTTCCGGTGGCTTGGATTCAACTTTGGCATTGCTTGTTGTGTCAGAAGCTTTTGACATCTGCGGTATTTCCCGCAGTAAGATTTCAGCGGTCACAATGCCTGGTTTCGGCACAACCGACAGAACTTACACCAATGCATTGTGTCTTGCCAGTGAAACCGGTGCTTCCCTGCAGGAAATCTCCATTGTCAAAGCGGTGGAGCAGCATTTTGCGGATATCGGGCAGGACAAAGCAGTGCATGATGTGACATATGAAAACTGTCAGGCCCGGGAACGTACTCAGATCCTCATGGATCTGGCAAACAAGACTGGTGGTCTTGTCATAGGAACCGGTGATCTGTCTGAACTGGCTTTAGGGTGGGCAACTTATAACGGTGATCATATGAGCATGTATGGTGTGAATGCATCAATCCCTAAGACACTGGTTCGGTATCTTGTTTTCTGGTATGCAAAGAATGCGGAAAAAAACGGAAGTCAGAAACTTGCTGAAGTGCTTTACGATATTCTTGATACACCTGTCAGTCCGGAACTGCTGCCTCCCCTAGACGGAAAAATTGCCCAGAAAACAGAGGAACTTGTGGGACCTTATGAACTGCATGATTTCTTTCTGTACTATATGATGCGTTTTGGGTTCAGTCCTGATAAGATTCTGTATCTTGCGGAAATTGCCTTTGACGGTGTTTATGACAGGGCATTCATTCTGAAATGGCTCAACAATTTCTTCCGGAGATTTTTTGCTCAGCAGTTCAAAAGATCCTGTCTGCCGGACGGTGCAAAAGTCGGTACAGTCTGTCTTTCTCCAAGAGGTGACTGGCGAATGCCAAGTGATGCAAGTTCTTCTGACTGGCTTGCCGTTTTGCCCAAAGATTGATATATTTATCATCAGTGATTGGGGGTGCACCGGTTTCGACGGGTGTGTTCGTGGTCATCAGTTGCAAGTGAGGTCGCCAGTCCTCTGAACTGACAAAAACTATAATTGCCAAAAAACGCGATTATTTCGTAGAAGCAGAAGAAGAGTTCGCTCTCGCTGCATAACCTACCGGACGGCATTCGGCACTGCTCTGAGCGGTTTGCCTGTCCGTTGCTAACCAGAGCTTGCTTTATGTGGATTCTGCAACGCATAAGGGACTTTCAGCAGGATACGGAGACGACGCTTGCGGTGCTGCTACCGTTTCCCGACAACTACCTCGCACTGATAAACTTGTAGAGGCTTTTGGTTCGCTCACTCGGACGCGGGTTCAATTCCCGCCACCTCCATTCTTTTCGAGAAAAAACTGTTGATGAAAAACTCTATTTTTGCTTTGTTTCTGGCCGGGCTCTGCCTGCTTTTTCCCTCCTGTGAAGAAACTTCCGCTGTTTCTTCTCTCAGTACAGAATCTCTGTTTTCCATTCCTTATGGGATCTACGAAAACGAGCTGCCTCTGTTTTCAAATCTTACAGGGAGCAATCATAAAGCAGCCATTGCAATGAAAAACGGTTTCTTTTTTGTAGCTGATTCGGAAGCGGGCAAAGTATGTCAGTTCAATTCTTACGGAGACCTGATTTCTGTCTGCTATAACGAAGAAAAAAATCCTGTCCCTTCTTTCATTGAATTTTCCGGTATCCAGCTTCAGTCAGATGGAATTGCCTCAGACAATGCGACACAGCGCGCTACCACTTACTCTTTCAGGAACATTTCGTCTCTTGCTGTGGATACGGAGCGCAATTTTTATGTTGTTGATTATCTGAGTGATGACCGCTATGAATTCAGTACTGAGGATGACATGCTTCTTAGACAGGTTGTCCTGCGTTTCTCCAGTGACGGTGATTTTGTTGACTATATAGGCCAGCAGGGACCGGGTGGAACTCCATTTCCTTATATAACAGATATTTATACAAATTCACAGAATGAGCTTGTTGTAACTGCAATAACTGAGAAGCAGGCAATCGCATACTGGTTTTCTTCTGATGGTTTTCTTAAGTATCAGATTCCCTTTGACTATAATCAGCTGCCTCTTGAAGAAGAAGACAGGAATAAGGAACTTTTTGCACATTTAGACACGGTTTTCCCGGACTACAATGAACAGAAACTGTATCTGAAGATTGACTACAGTTATGTTGAATATGATGAGTCCACAAAAATCCTCGCAGGGATGAAATTCGGCAAGACATTGCTTTATCCTCTGAATCTGGAGTCCGGAACTTATGAAAGCCCGATACACATTCCTGTTTACGAAAAGACAATTGTTGAAGATTACAGCCGTGTGTCCTATTCCATTCCTTATGATTTTCTTGGCATGACGGAATCCGGCTGGTTTTATTTCTGCATTGCAGAGGATAACGGTTATTCTGTCTGTTTTGTCCATGCCGGTGGTCAGAAAAGTATCAGGCGCAACCTTTCGTGTGATACAAAGAATCTTGTTTACCATGATCTGAATGTTTCTCCTGAAGGAATCATTTCAGCCTTGCATTGTCAGGGAGACAGGGCTTCTGTTATCTGGTGGCGCACCGATTCTGTCATTGATTCAATTCTGAACGGTGTTTCCTCTGTCACTTTGAATTTTAAGTAACGGGGTTTTATGGAAGATCAGGAAAATTCAGGGCTGAATTTTTATTACAACCGCCAGAAGCGTCTTGAAAATGCTCCGAAAAATGTTCAGGATTATTACAACGGAACGATGAAAATGCCTCCCAAGGGATTGTTCAGAATGTTGTTTTATCAACGTTCTTCAAGAATTGTATTTGTTGTTCTTGTTTTTGCACTCGTTTTATCTCTGTTTATCACTTTCACGGCCCGTCTTTCAAATTCAGGAACTGTTTCAGGCATTAATGCTGAACTGAATGCCTTCTCTTATGATGATTCTGTATACATCAGTCTTATGTTTTCTCCTCCAAAGAAAAAAAACAGCAGTTTTTCCGGGACTGTTTCCGCTGAAATCTGCGGACTGGATAAAGAGAAAAATGTTATTCAGAAAGAAAATCTGTCAGGATTTTATGACGGAGAAGAACTTTTCTTACGGACAATTTTCCAGGATTATGATATAATCCAGGTGACTGCCGAAATTTACACGACAGATTCTCAAAAAAAACTTGAAGCAGCGGTTTCGAAAAACTGATTGGATTAATCGCGGTTTGTTGTCAGGTTTTAGATATTTGAGGTAAATATGCTTCAGTTTTATTTTCTTGCGGTTGTTTGCACTGGAATTGGCGGTGCTTATCTGGCTTTTGAGGACGTTCTTCCTTTTGCGGATCAGTTTGACAGACAGCGGAAGGATTCCTTTCTTCAGATTTTCGGATTTGTCTGCGTTTTTGTCGGTCTTGTAAAACTGTTTGTTGTTGCCGGTGGTTATGTAATAATCGGGGATCTTCTGCCGGCCCTTACCTCGATAATCTGCGGTCTGTGTTTTCTTCTGAATTATTACCGGGAATACTCCAAGATGAATCTGACGGTTCCAGGTTTTCTTGATTACATTGCAACTGGTGGACGGAAGTATTTGGGATTTGTGTCTCTTGCAGTCTGCTTCCTTCATTTCTTTTTCCCGACTGTGAGTGTGCTGTGATGAAAGGTGAATGTCATTCTGTTGCCGGAATTCTTCTTACTGGCAGTGAGCCGAAAGTTTTTATTGCCAAGCGCAATCCTGTCGGACAGATGGGAGGTCGTTGGGAATTCCCCGGAGGAAAGGTTGAAGGCGACGAAGCTTTCGAACTGACGCTTCGGAGGGAGTATGAAGAAGAGTTTTCCGCTGAAATAATCGTCGGGAATCATATCTGCGACGGGATTTTTGAGCATAATGGAAAAATCAATCATCTTCATGCTTTTGAAATCAGTTTTGCCGATCCAGAACTTTACAATGATCTTTCTTCCCTTGTGTTTACTGAACATACAGAAGCCAGATTCGTCCCTTTGAGTACTGTCGGGCAGCTTGATTTTGTTGATTCTGATCTTTCGATTTATCCGGAAATATTGAAATATGAAGAAAGCAGAAAGTCAGAATAATCTTACTCTTTTCTTTTTTTATCTTTTTCTTTTTTCTGTTTTTTCTCCTGTTTCCTGCGACAGAAGAAAAAATGATGTTCCTGCTGATTTTTCTTCTGTTGAAGGGCTTCCGGTTTCTGTGGAATTTCTTGTTATTTCAGAACCTTATGCTGCATACAGAGAAAAGCCTGCAAAAAGTGCTCTTGTCTCAGACAACGGTCGGCTTGCGGATATTGTTGAGGTAAAAGGCAAAAAATATGTAAAAAGCGGAAATGTTACGCAGCTTTGGTATGAATGTTCGCAGGGGTGGCTTTGTGAATCTGACGTCCAGTTATATAGCAATTTTTTACAGGCTCAGGAAGCTTCCAGAGAGTTAAACAGGTAGTAAATGCTTTCAGAATCACTTAAAACTTTAGTAATCGGCTCCACTGTGGCTGATGTGGTTGTCAACATTGATAAACTTCCCAAAACAGGGGAAGACTCCAATACAAAAAGCCAGTCTGTTAAGCTTGGTGGCTGTGCTTTCAATGTGTCAGAAATACTCCGTCATTCAAAGACTCCCTATGTCCTCTGTTCTCCTGTCGGGTCCGGGATTTACGGGGATTTTGTCGCCTCACGGCTGGCAGAGAGGGGTATTGAGCCTTTTGTCCGCCTTGATTCTGTGGAAAACGGATGCTGTTACTGCTTTGTTGAAAGTGATGGTGAACGGACTTTTATAGCACATCATGGCGCTGAATATCTGTTCAACAAAAAGTGGATGAAGTCAGTTCCGGAGAATTCCTTTGACAGTGCTTTTGTCTGTGGTATTGAACTTGAAGAGCCCACAGGAAAGGATATTCTTGAATTTCTTGTTGAGCTGCGCCGTAAAAAGAATACTGACGATTTCCAGATTTTTCTTTCAGTCAGTTCCCGTGTTGCTTTTTTACCCCAGAAAATGCTTGATGATCTGCTGGCTTTGAATCCGGTTCTCCATCTGAGTCTTTCTGAAGCCAGGACATTGGCAGAGCGTTGCTGCGGAATAAAGCAGTCTGATGTTTCCACTCTTGCAGAGGCTCTTTATAAAAAAACAGAAAACTGCGTGATTATCACATCTGGAAGTGACGGTGCCTATCTCTTTGAAAACCCTTCTTCCGGGATTATTCATTGTCCTGCCTGCAGAACAGAGGTTGTTGATACGATTGGAGCAGGGGATTCCCACCTGGGAGCAGTCATCTCTGCAAAGAAAAAAGGGCTTTCCTATGTGGAAGCTGTAAAAAAAGCAAATATGGTTTCCGCGAAAGTGGTTGCAACAGAAGGCGCCGGACTGACCGACGCCCAGTTTGCAGAAATTGGTTTTTAGTTGTTTTTTAACTTCTCAATACATTCCTGAACGCTGATTTTCTCGAACTGTTCACGGGTTCTGAGATTTTTCAGTGTGAGGACATTGTTTTCAGCATCTTCCGCTTTAATGATGATTCCGAAAGGAATACCTTTCTTTTCGGCAACGGTGTACTGCTGTCCGATTTTTTTCGCATCAGGGAAAACTTCGCATGCAAGTCCGGCTGCTCTCAACTGTCCTGCAACTTTCTGGTAATGGACTGAAAGACTGTCATCCATGCAGAAGATTTCGGCATCAAGAAAACTTCCACGGGCTTCTGCGGCTTCCAGCTGGTCAAGGCCTGCAATCAGGCGGTCAAGGCCGATTGAAGAACCGACTCCAGGAATTCTGTCTTTCATGTAAAGACCGGCCAGGTTGTCATAACGTCCACCGGAACATACTGAACCGATTGAAGGAAGTTTGTTGAGGAATGTTTCATAAACGATTCCTGTATAGTAATCAAGACCGCGTGTAATGGAAGGATCAAGAACAAATGTTGATTCAATTCCTGCAGCTTCCATCATTCTGCGAACTTCTTTAAGGCGGTTCACGGCTTTTGCCGCATCTTCATCAGTATCTGCCTTTGAAAGACGGGCCATCAGGTCCAGGGTTGAATCGAAGGAATCAGCACCTTTGATAAACTCCAGAACTTTCGCGCTTTTTTCTGCATCGCCGTCAAGAAGTTCTGTAAGCTGACGGGAAACTTCTTCCTCACCGATCTTTGCAAGTTTGTCAACAATACGCAGAACTTCCTCGCTTCTGTCTGTGGCGCCCACAGTTTTGAGGAATGCGTTGAAAACACCGCGGTGACTCATACGGATTGTGATATCCTCAACACCGATTGCTGCAAGTGCGCTTTTCATCAGAGAAAGGATTTCGAAATCTGCACAGGCGGAATCAGAACCGACCATGTCGAAGTCACACTGCACGAATTCCCGGTAACGGCCGGCCTGAGGTTTCTCTCCGCGCCAGACTTTTGCAATATGATAGCGTTTGAAAGGAAAGTAAAGTTCGTCTTTATGTTCGGCAACAAAACGTGCAAAGGGAACTGTAAGGTCAAATCTGAGGGCAACATCACGCTTTCCGTTGTCTTCAAAACGGAAAACCTGTTTTTCTGTCTCACCGTTGCTTTTGCGCAGAAGAATCTCAGAGTATTCAAGAACAGGTGTATCAATCGGTACAAAACCATAGGCTCTGAAAGCTTTTGTAAGTTTTTCCTGCAACAATGCGCGTTTGATTTCCGCTTCCGGTAAAAAATCGCGGAAGCCTTTTAATACTTTGGGTTGTATGAGTGTTTCCATGTCGGTATAATAACTTTTACAGGAGAAAAATTCAATGCTGTTGGCTGTAGACATAGGAAACACAAATATTGTTACTGCACTTTTCCAGGATGATGAGCTTGTTTATGAGTGGCGTATGTACAGTGACTCGAACCGTACCTCAGACGAGTATTCTTCAATGCTTTCTTCTCTGATGCGTGATGCGGGAGTTTCTCAGGGTGCCATAACATCGGCAATCCTCAGTTCTGTCGTGCCGCTTCTCATCGGGCCTTTTGTTTCTGTCATTGAAAGAATGATCGGCAAAAAACCTGTGATTGTATCTTCTCCGCTTTATGACAGACTCCCTGTGACAATCCCGGAGTCCGCACGTCATGAGATCGGTACCGATCTTGTGTGCAATGCTGTTGAAGCTTACTGTTCATTGAATAAGGCCTGCATTGTTGTTGATTTTGGCACGGCCCTTACATGGACTGCAATCAGTGACAAAGGAGAGATCCTTGGTGTTGCAATCGCACCCGGACTCCGGACTGCTGTGAATTCACTTTTTACCAATACAGCACAGCTTCCCTCTGTCCCCTTGGAGACACCGCCTTCAAGCCTTGGAACAAATACAATCCATTCCATACAGTCTGGAATTGTCCTTGGTTATAAAGGTCTTGTTGAATCCCTGATCGCTACCATAAAAAAGGATATGTCTGTCCAGACAGGCATCAGCCCTGATGAGATTGTCGTAATTGCGACCGGTGGATTGAACAGCGTACTGAAACCCATTTCCAGTGTTTTCCAGACCGTTGACAAACAGCTTACATTGAAAGGATTACATAGAATAGCAACTTTACTTGAAGGAGAAAAACTCTGATGAAATATTCTGTACCAGAAAACAAAGAACTGCATGTGGCAATTTCCGGAAAAAGCGGATGCGGTAACACAACGGTTTCATCTCTCCTGGCGGAAAAACTTGGAATCCCCATGATCAATTATACTTTCCGCCAGCTGGCCGCCGAAAAAGGAAAAACTCTTGCTGAAATAATTGAGCTTGCAAAAACTGACAATTCCTATGATGTTACGGTAGACACAACTGCAGTAAAACTTGCGAAAGAAAAATCAAGTGTCCTGGGCAACAGGCTTGCAATCTGGATGTACAAAGACGCTGATCTTAAAGTCTATCTTTATGCATCTGATGAAGAGCGTGCAAAACGTATTCTCAAGCGTGAAGGCGGAAATCTGCAGGAAATCATGGATTTTACTTCAATGCGTGACAGACAGGACACAGGTCGCTACAAGACTTTGTACAACATTGACAATAATGTCTATGATTTTGCTGATCTGATTATTGATACGGAGAACTATAATCCTGAACAGATTGTTGATCTGATTGTTGATGAACTTAAGAAAAGAAATCTGATTGTAGAAAATTAAGGAAAATCAAAAGATTTTTTTCACCGGAAGCGAGATTTATTATTATACTTTCATAGTAAAGTACTTTTGTACTTTTATGGAGGATTTAAATGGAAAAAATCGGAGGAAAAACCGCTTTTTTTAAATCAGGTATCACATCTGATGAAATCATTTCAGCACAGTATGCTGGAGCAAAAACTTTAGTTGTCGGCGAGAAATTCGGATCCGGTGACAGAGTGAAAGAAGCGGCCGAGAATTTAAAAAAACATGGAATCTGTGTTGTTGCATCAGACGGAATTGATTCTGATTTTGCTTCAGCCTGTGAAAATGAAGGTATCCGGTTTGCAAATCTGGACAGACGTTCTCTTGATGATGTCATCAAGACTTTTGCTGACAAAGACACAGAATCATTCCTGAGCACCAACGAAGAAGGTGTTTTGAAATTCAAATGTGTTTCTGGAAGTTTCTCGAAAAGTTATCTTTTGGGAAAATAAGGACTGCTGAAAAAAAAGACTGCCTGTTCTGAAAAATCGGGACAGGCAGTTTTTTTTTGAGTGAAATTTATTAAAGAACTGTGGGACCTGCAGAAGCAATGGCTGCATCAATAGCGTCTTCGATTCCCGCAACAGATTCGTCAAAATTAACCAGAACCTGTGCTTTTGATGAATTTGCCACGACAGATGTCACACCTGCAACAGCAGCAACTGCAGTATTCACCTTGCTTTCTACGCTTTCGTCATCAAGACCAACAACGTAAATTTTCTTTTCCATCTTATTCTCCCCAGAAAGATTAAAAATCTGAACTTTTTTGCATGACTTTTTTTAAGTGATAAATTTTTTCATCAGACTTTGAAAAAAGTGCATAGCGCATTATATTCAAAAAGCAAGGGAAGTATCAATATTTTTAGGAAAATTAATCGATTTTTTGTGTTTTTCCCAACTGGCCGCAGGCTCCACCGATTTTCTGGCCCCGTCTTGTCCGTTGTGTGGCTTTTATTCCCAGTGATTCAAGATTTCGCATGAATTCCTTGCATTCATTCTGGGAGGGAGTTGTGTATGGCAAACCCTCCACCGGATTCCAGGGAATGACATTTACATGAACTGGCATCTGTTTTGCGAACTTTTTAAGGGCCAACGCACTTTCTTTTGTTGTGTTGACATTGTGGAGAAGGGCAGCTTCCAGAGTGCATCTGTTTCCTGTTTTTTCCATGTAGTACCCGATGGCTTCGGAAAGTTTTTCCAGAGGATTTCCGAATGTCACCGGCATAAGCTCTTTTCTTAAATCCTCATCTGCTGTTGTAAGTGAGACCGCAAGACGCAGATTGGGCCCGTTGTCAGCCAGATCATAGATACCTTTGATTATCCCTGATGTGGAGATTGTGATTCTCCGTAAAGAAAGATTACGGCCTTTCTCATCTGTCAGCACCGAAATTGCTTTTCTTACAGCCTCAAGATTCAGAAGCGGTTCTCCCATCCCCATGAAAACAATGTTGTCCAGTTTGCCACAGATTTTTTCCAGATGGAAAAACTGTTCAACAATTTCTGAAGCGGTCAGGTTTCTTGCGAAGCCCAGTTTTCCTGTCTGACAGAAGGCGCATTTCATTGCGCATCCCACCTGACTTGATACGCAGGCAGTTTTTCTTTCCTCAAGATCTGTCAGAAGCACCGTCTCCACACAGAAACCGTCTTCCAGTTTCAGCTGGAGTTTTACGGTTCCGTCAGGGTCTTTCAGCACCTGGGAAACTTCCGAACTCCTCAAAGTACAGGATTCCGCAAGTTTTTCCCGCATTGCCTGTGAGATGTTTGTCATCTGGTCAAAAGAATCGGCTCCGGAAGCAATCCACTTGTAGACCTGCTTCCCTCTGAAAGAGCCGGCCTTTTCTCCCAGAACTTCATTGATTTCGTCAGGAGTAAAGGCTGCAATCTGTATTTTTGACATGTTTAAGCGTTGTTCTGAAGTTTATCCAGAAGTTCTGCCACAGCCTGACTTCTGATTCCAAGACGCTGGAAATCCTGAAGTGTTTCAATAGCCTTCTGTTTCTGGTTCATTTTTATGTAGCAGTCTGCCAGGTCAATATAAAGCCTGTAGTTCTTTGAATCTGACTGAATGAGGCGTGTAAGGCTGGCAATCGCTTCATCGTATTTCCCTTCACCTTTGCTGATCAGTGCCAGACCAAGGACTGCGTAAAGATCAAATTCAATGTCCAGAGCTTTATTGTAATATCTGCTTGCAGTCTCATAATCGCCCATATTTCGGTATGCATCGCCTGCACGTGTAAGAATCACTTTGTTGCGTGGATCAATCTCCAGAATCTTGTTCCAGTATTCTACGGAACGGTACTGCTGGTTCATTCCGCGGTAACAGTCCGCAAGTCCGAACAATGCATAGAAATTGTTTTCATCCATTGTAAGGGCCCGCTCAAAATAGTAGACACCTTTGTCAAAGGTTTTCAGCTTTCTGTGACAGTTTCCGATGGATGTAAGGACACGGATGTCAACTGCGTTTTCATTCTGCTCAAGCATTCTCTGCCAGAAGAAAAGTGCATCACGGTATTCTTTGAAATCATAATGAAGATGTCCCAGACCGATCAGTGCATAAGCGTTGTTTTCCTCCATCTCCAGAACACGGTTATAAAGTTCCTTTGATTTTCTGAAGTCACGGATTTTGCGGTATGCGTCAGCCACACGGGTAAGAACTGTAATATTGCGGTCATCGTGGAGAAGATACTGTTCCCAGATCTCAATCGCCTTGTGGTACTGGTTCAGTGCTTTGTAGCAGTCTGCAAGTCCGAACAGCGCATAATTGTTTCCCGGGTGATAAGAAAGACAGCGTGTGTAATAATCGATTGCTTCGTGGAAATGGTTCTGTTTTCTTGCAGAGTCTCCTAATCCAACCAAAGCATAATTGTTATTGTCCTCAATTGCGAGAATCTGTTTGAATGAATCTTCCGCTTCTGTAATGCGGTTTTCCTTCAGCAGCTGGTAACCTTTTTTGGACAGTTCAGAAATCTCATTTGTCTGGGCATCCATCTCAGGTGTTTGTGATTCATTCTCCAAAAGGTCGTCCTGAGGGGTAAAAGTTGAAAAGATGTCATCCATGGTCAGTCTCCTGATATCATTTGTGAAATAATGTGGGCAATTTTTTCTATCAGTGGTTCTGCCTGCTTTCTGTTGTGTGCAAGCAGATACAGTTTCAGCGCATCCAGTTCGTCTCCCTGTTCTCTGCTTACTTCTGCAACTCTGGTCAATCCGTCGGAGTAACCGGTAGTAATGAAAAGCCTGCGGGCACCGAGTATGTCGCCCTGATTGAAAAGCATATTGCCTTTACGGTTGAGAATTACTTTTTGCTGATCTGTTAAAGTGGATACAGGCGAATCAGAAGTCTTTATGAATCCTTCCGGCTGTCTTAAGCGCTCGAAATCCTTTTTTAACTCATTCTGCATAAACAACTTTACCGTTATTTTGAAATTATCCTTTGAAATCTCTAATATGTCAAGGACGCCACTCGTAAAAATCTACGATGGAACGCCCATATATACGATGATCTTTTTTGACCAGATTGCCGATCGTGTCAGGAAGTTTCTTTTCTTCGGGATAGTGGATCAGCACCTGTCCGTTCTCTGTGATAAGTCTGTTATCAGAAACTGATTTTATCAGCTCTTCGTGGAAACGGTAGGGAAAAGGCGGGTCAAAGAAGATGATGTCAAAAGTGTCATGACAGCGTTTAAGAAACAGTTCCACCGGCATGAAATGACACTCGATCTTCTTTCCCAGCGGTTCTGTCATCGAGACGTTTTTCAGAACTGTTTTCACTTTGATCTTGTCTTTCTCACAGAGGACGACTCTTTCGGCTCCACGTGAAACTGCTTCAATCGCAATAGTCCCGGAGCCTGAGAACATGTCCAGAAATGATTTTCCGCTCAGATCACCAAGAACTGCAAAAAATGATTCTCGCATCCTGTCCATAGCGGGTCTGATTACGCCGTCCGGACACTGTGTTGTTCTGCCTTTCAAGGCTCCTCCGGTGATTCTCATGACAAAGCTCCTTTTAAAATCCCTGAAGCCGCTCTCATTCCGCTGGCCCAGGCTCCGGTTATTCCCCGGGATGTCCCGGCCCCGTCTCCGATCAGATAGATGTCCTCTTTTGCCATGAAGCAGTCGTCCTGGAAAACCGGTTTGTTTGCGTAAAGTTTGATTTCAGGGTAGTACATGATTGTGCTGGGGTGAAGAATACCGGGAACAATTGTATCCAGTTTCTTCAGTGCTTTCCAGATTGAATTCAGGAATTTTGAAGGCATTGCAAGGGAGATGTCTCCGGGTGTGGCGCTTGAGAGTGTAGGCTTGAAGTCATAAAGGTCATCATTCAAGCCTTCTTTCGTGGTTCTTTTTCCAAGTCGGAAATCCCCGACACGCTGCATTATCGGATGGCCTCCGCCTGTGAGCATTGCCAGTTCTGCAAGATATTCCGCATAATCCTGCCCACTTGCAAGTGGCTCTGTAAAAGCAACAGAGCGGAGCATTGCAAAGTTCACCAGTCCTGTGGCCTTTATTTTGTCAGAATAGGCGTGTCCGTTTGCCACATAATATTCCTGACCGCTCCGTGAAACATATTTTTCCTGTACTACATGGGCACTTCCGCTGTTTGTACAGAAGGTTCTTGTGCGCTCCGGGAAAAGGAATTTCGGATCATAGTAATCTTTTGTGATCTGGTAGTTCTCCTGTTTAGCCTCAATTCTGATTCCGACATCGATGCTGTTGTCTGTAAAGACAATGTTCTGTTCTGTCATGAAGCGCCGAAGAAAATCAAATCCGTGTCTTCCAGGTGCAACAACAAGGCTTCTGTAATGGATTTCCCGTCTGTCGGTTATGGCCACATGGGAAGCGCTGTCAGCAGAAACAAGAGTCTCTCCGAAGGAAAGCTCAACCCCTTTGTCTGCCAGTTCAGAAGTCAGCCTGCTGATGAGTTTGATTCCTCCGTCTGTTCCAAGATGGGACTGCCTTATGTTAAGAAGTTCGACACCGACGCGTTCCGCACGTTTTGAATAGACAGAAAGATTGTCTTTTTCCATTATCTGCGGTTTTAGGAAGTCTTCAATCTTAGCAAGATAAAAATCAGCCTGTGCTTTTGTCCAGTAATCCGTGGGAAAACCGACTGGAAAAGAGAAATTCATTTTACAGTCATTCCGTAAGCCACCGGAAGAGATTTTTGCAGAATCAATCAGAAGAATTTTTGTATCAGGTTTATTGGCAAGCAGTTCAAAAGCTGTTCCCAAACCGGCCGGACCGGATCCGACTATAAGACAGTCAAAACTTTCCATGTGTGATATAATAAAAAAAAAAGAAAAATCAGTCTACGGATTTTTATACAACTATACAAAAATTATGTAAAAAATACTGCAGACTATTGATTTTTTTCCTGTATTCTGATAACTTATCAGAACCCCCTTGAAATCTCAGAAAGAAGATTTCACTTAGTCCACAAGGAGATACTATGAGAAAGTATGAATTGATGACAATCTTCCCTGTTGAAGAAGATGTGTCAAAAGCAGCTTCAGATGCTGTTCGTGCAATTCTTGCACAGTTCGGTGCAGAAATTGAAAGCGAAAATCTGATGGGTGACCGCGATCTGTGTTACGAAATCAAAAAACACAAGAAAGGTCGTTTTATTCTGTTTAACATTGTTGCAAATCCTGCAAAAGTTATCGAAATTGACAAACAGCTGAAACTTGAGCAGCAGCTGCTCAGATTCATGTTTGTTCGTGTTGACGAAAAATAATTAATCTATTCTGAACGGAGGTAAGCATATGGATTTGAATCGAGTGACACTTGTTGGCCGTCTTACAAATGACGCTGACCTTTCTTATATTAAAGGAAGTGCAACTGCGGTTTCCAACTTTTCCATTGCCGTAAACCGCCGTCGCAAGAATGGAGAGCAGTGGATTGATGAAGTCAGTTTCTTTAATGTGACTCTTTTCGGAAAATCTGCTGAAACGTTGAAGTCGTATCTTGTCAAAGGCAAACAGGTTGCTGTTGACGGTGAATTACGACAGGACAGATGGGAAAAGGACGGACAGAAGGGCAGCAGAGTGTACATTGTTGCAAATAACGTTCAGTTGCTTGGTGGCAGAAGCGATGGAGGCGACAATGCCGAGGGGTACAGCGCAGGCGGCTACCAGAACAGAAGTTATGGTAACGGTGGAAACAGCGGATCAGGCCGGGGATCATATCAGCCCCGTAATGAGATGCCGGCTCCTTCTTATGATAGTGATCCCGCTTTTGGCGGCGATTCCGGTTTTCCCGATGAAATTCCATTTTAATAGGAGACATGACGTATGTCAGACGAAGTAACAAAAAATATTGACACAACACCTGATGTTCAGATGCAGGATGTAATCCGTGACGCAGATGAGCGTTCAGCTCGCGGAAAAGGAAAAACTTTCTTCCGCAAAAAGGTTTGCCGCTTCTGTGCTCAGAAAGCAAAAATCGATTATAAAGATCCGGATGGTCTTCGCCGCTATACAACAGAACGCGGAAAGATTCTTCCCCGTCGCATTACAGGAACTTGTGCTAAACACCAGCGCCGTCTTGCACTTGAAATCAAACGCGCACGTGCAATCTGTCTGCTTCCTTTTGTTGCTGACTGATTAAAGTTTGATTGAGCAACGCCGCAATTTCTTTTGCGGCAGCGTGACTGATTTTTCAGTCGAGGTTCTATGTGAGCCTCAAGTCTGTTTCATACTCCGAAGCAGACTGAATTTATTAGGATTTTTCCTAGATTGGAGTTCGAAATGAAAGTTATTCTTAATTCAGATGTTAAACACCTCGGTGAAGAAGGCGATGTAAAAATCGTAGCTAACGGTTATGCCCGTAACTACCTGTTCCCTCGCAACCTGGCTTTGCCTTACAATGATCTCACAGTTGCTTACTTTGAAAGCAAAAAAGAAGAAATTGAGGCTCGCAAGGTTCAGAAACGCAAGGATTCTGCTTCTCTCAAAGAGAAACTGGATAACCTTAATCTGGTTATTCCTATGCCCGCTGGCGCAAACGGAAAACTTTACGGTGCTGTTACAAACATCACAATTGCTGAAGCCCTTGCAAAAGAAGGTTTCGAAGTTGAGCGCAAACGCATTGATGTTCCCGGTGCAACAATCAAGAACCTGGGTAAATACACTGTAACTGTACGCCTGTACGAGGCTTCTGTTGCAACAATCGCTGTAGAAGTAAAAAATCAGGACGAAGTTGCTAAAGCTGAAGAGGCTGCTCCCGCTGCTGAAGCACCTGCAGAAGAAAAGGCAGAATAATGTCTTTAAAAGATAAGGTTCCCCCGCACAATCTGGATGCAGAGCAGGCGACATTGGGAGCCTTATTGTTGGATTGGGATGCAGTTGGCGAAGTTCTGCCATATCTGCGTCCTGACCGTTTTTATTCATTTCAAAATCAGAAAATATTTGAAGCAATTCTTTCCTTGTTTAACAAAGGTATCCATGGGGATTTGCTTACTATTCAGGATGAACTTCGTTCTACTGGTCAGTTGGAAGCTGCCGGCGGGTCCGTTTATCTTTCTTCCCTTATTGACACAGTTCCTACCAGTGCAAACGTTGAATACTATGCAAAAATTGTATTTGATCATTTCATTCGCCGTGAACTAATAAAAGTTTCTTCTTCCATAGTCAGCAGTGCTCATGATGAGACAATTGAAAGCCGTGCTGTTCTTGAATCAGCTCAGCAGAAGATTTTTGAGCTTACCGACAGCAAGCAGACCCAAGGCATTAAAACAATGGATGAAGAGGTTAGTCAGACCTTGGAGATGATCCAGAAGTTATGTAATGACAAAAGTGATCTAAATGGTATTCCAAGCGGTTTTACCAGTCTCGACAGTATGACTTCCGGTTTCCATCCAGCAGAACTTATTATTGTTGGTGCAAGGCCTTCCATGGGAAAGACCGCATTGGCTCTTTCAATGGCACAATATACTGCAATTGAAAAACATATTCCCACTGCTTTTTTCTCATTGGAAATGTCTGACAAACAGCTTATGCTCCGTCTTTTTGCGCAGGAAGCCAGAGTTCCTTCTGAAAAACTCAGGGCTGGTCGCCTTAAGATGGATGAACTTCAGAAGATTCAGAATGCAGCAGGCCGGATCTATGACTCTCCTTTGTACCTTGTTGATACACCGAACATGAAACTTCTGGATCTTCGCGCTATGGCACGACGTTTCCGCCTTCAATACAAAGTTGAAATTATTTTCATTGATTATATAACGCTTATTCAGTCTGAAAATACAATGATTCCCCGTCATGAACAGATTGCGGAAATCTCTCGCTCTTTGAAAAGTCTTGCCCGTGAACTTGAGATTCCCGTGGTTGTTCTGTCACAGGTAAAACGTGACTCAGAGGGACGCGCTCCGACCCTTGCTGATCTTCGTGAGTCCGGTTCAATCGAACAGGATGCGGATATCATTATGTTCTTGCATCGTGAAAGGGATACGACCAAAGACAGTGATGGTCTTGCAATGGCTATTGATACACAGCTTATTGTCGCAAAACAGCGTAATGGTCCTATCGGTCCTGTAGATCTGGTTTTTCTGCCGTCTTACACAAAATTCGAAAACGCTTCCGAAAGAAAGGGCGGCTGAGACTGAATCTCATAAGGGACATGATCCCGGCAGTTTCAAAAAAGTTTTCAATGTTTCGGGGATATTTTTAAGCACATCCTTTTAGTGGGTGGCGTAAATACATCTTTCAGGAAAGTTTGATTCTAAAATCTTTTTTTTTGCTATATATAATATTTGATTCATTTCTTTTAAATCAAAGCTATAAATGCCATCAACTTTTTGATAGAAAGCCTCTTTTGATTCACGATCAACTGAAATGACACCCCATAATCCAACACCAGAAAATTCATAATTAACTATCTTCGTGTTGTCGTTTGGGGACATTTTCTTGAATATTATCATTAATCAAAAATCCGCTTGAACATTTATTCCTCTACCAGCTGGTTATCCATAGAAACCTGCCAGTTTGCATAGTGTCTGTTTGTGCTTGCACTGTACCAGGAAATACTTCCGTCTCTGTTAAGTACTAGAATATAAGTCTTGTTGCCTGCAATTTTCTTTGGAATTGAAGAAAACCGGGTGTAGGTAATCTGCTGCTTGCTTGAGGTATTCACGGAACGAATCTGACTTTTCGCAATATTCGTATAGATCTTCCCGTTTGAGTACCATGTGAAGGCCTGGGTATCTTCATCTCCCCAAGACATTAAAGTTGAATATTTCTTTGTTGATGTATTATATGAGAAAACATCAGTTTTTTGTGTATCTCCCGAGAAAACACAGACTCCATAGAAAAGATTGCTGTTGCTTGTATTTGGTGAAAGCGAGAATGCTACCTCTGCAGAAATATCAATCGGCAGGGTTTCCAAAGTCTGTGTATTGACCTTTACAAGTGCAGCTTTTGGTGTGGAAGCCGCAGATTTTGCAATGTACAGATCGTCCTGATTCAAAAGAAGTGCATCCTGAATTCCAGTTCCTGAATAAACTGTTTTTGCCTTGTTTGTTGACAGATCAAAAAGGCGCACTGTACTTGATCCTTCCACAATCACAATTTTTTCATTCTGATAATGTAGACTCTGAAGACTTGATCCAGGCGAATAAAGATTTTCTGTTCTCCATGTTCCGTTGTCTCGTTTTGTTGCTTTCTGAATCGCTTTTGTCGAATCTTTTGACCAGAAAAGGACGGTTTTTTCGTTTAGGACCAGAATATTGCTGTAACCGGGATTTGAAAGAAGAATGGAACTCTGGTCCACATAATCAGTGATGAAGAGAGAAGAATCAGTAAGTACATAGAACTGTCCGTCAAAAGATTCTATATCCAAAACTGATTTATACTGCATCTTGGAAATTGATGAACATACAGTTTTCTCAATCTGTGCCTGGGAACTGAGATTCTGGATTGAGCCGTTTTTACAGCCAACAAAAAGCTGAGTCCCTTTTTTTACTACTGATGTAACAGGAGATTCGCCTGCAGTTGTAAAATCTTTTACGATAACAGGATTTATGAAAACTGTGTTCCCTGATGTCTGGATCATTTTAAGGCTGCAGTTTTTTCCATTCTGCTCGATGTAATAAAGGTAGAAATCATCTCTTCCGCTTGCAAAAATCGGTGAGGAAGCCTTAATTTTTGCAAGCTGGGTTCCCGTGACGCTCTGGAAAATGTAGATATATCCGTCTTTATAACCGGCAAACATAAGGTCGTTGTTGAAAAGCAGAGTCTGCTGCAGGTTCGAGGTGACACTCAGTTCCGCTTTGATGTCTGTTGTAACCATGTTTGAATAAAGAAGATCACCCAGGGAAGAGTACATCACACAAGTGTTTTCCGTTTCGCTGGTCATTGTAAAAGAAACCATACTGGGAGTGTCTTGAAGTTTGCGGACGGTTTTTCCGTTTGAAAGATTCAGGAAGATGATTCCTTCTGTTGAATTGACACCGATCAGGAGATATGTGCCTTTTGCAGAATATGTAATGGAAGATACAGTATTGGTTACGCGGCGTGCCAGGACACGGGTTTTGCTTGCCCAGTTCCATATTGATACACGGTTGACAGCATATCCGTCGGTTTCATAAATCGCAATGTTTTCTCCGTCAGGGCTGAGAGCAATTTTCTTGATTTCCATATCGGAAAACTGATAATGCTCACCTGTGTAGTAAAAAGTATCGGTTTCTTCATCCTGGATCTTCTGCCATCTGATAATGAATCCGTCATCACCGGCTGTATAGATGTAGTCATCAAAAAGAGCAATGTCATTGACTGCATTTCCATGAGGTTGTGTTGTAAACTGGGCTGCAGCGGCCATCAGATTGAATGATACGAAGCACAAAAACAGAAAGACAAGAGAAATCTTTTTCATATAACCTCACTTAGTAAAAAGATACCGGATATCGCCGACAAAAGCAAATACGAATATCAGAGCGATAATTCCGATTCCTACGAATTGAATTTTATAAAGGACTTTTGGCTTGATCTGTTTTTTCCTGATCCATTGGACCAATGCAAAAAGAATCAGACCGCCGTCCAGAATCGGTATTGGAAGCAGATTCATGATGAAAAGTGAAATACTGATCAGTGAAAGAAGCTGGAGAACTGAGATAAGTCCGATGGAGAATCCTGCAGAAAAACCCGCCTCGGCTGTGTCTCCCAGCATTTTGGTAATACGGATAGGGCCGGAAACAGCATTTGAAACATCAACGCCTTTAAAAAGCAGTCCAAGACTTTTGAAAGTCATTCCGATCAGGTTTGCTGTTTCCTTTATTCCCTGCCATATTGCAGGAAAAAAACTGTAGACGTCTGTCTGAACCGGTGTAAGTCCGAAAGAAATCCCCAACGTGTACATACCGGTTTCCTGATTTTTCGAAGTTTCAAATTCCCTTACAAGAATCTGACCATTTCGTTGTACAGAAAGTTTTACTTTTGGTGAAAAACGTGTGTTTTTTTGCACATCAACAGTGTTTCGAATTCTGTTTCCGTTGATTTCAGTAATCAGGTCCCCAGGCGCCAGTCCGGCTTTATCCGCAGGCGAATCTTTCTCTATGTCAAAAATGTAAGGATCAATCCAGTTTGTAATACCGATTTTTCCCGCACCAGTTGAAGTTTCCATCTCAGGAATCATTGAAAGAAAAAGAACCTGCCCGTTACGCTGGATCTCCACAGAAATCTTCTCTTTTGCATTCAATGATATCGCTTCAGAGATGTCAGAAAAGTAGGGTGTCGGTCTGCTGTTTATAGAAAGGATTCTGTCTCCGGTAAGCAGGCCGGCATCTTCCGCAACAGTGCAGTTGTCCTGATAAAGTTCCGAAGCGAGAACCACCTGATTGCCGGAAGTATAATAAGTGTATCCGATCATTGAAATGACGGTGTACGCAATTACAGCAAAAATCACATTGGAAAAAGGACCAGCAAAAGCGATAAGAGCTCTTTTGAGTGGATGAACACCATAAAATCCGTCTGGTTCGTCCTGCATTTCTGGAGCGTCCGTTTCGACAGCTTTCTGGAATGCATCTTCTCCTTTCATTCCGCAGTAACCGCCCAGGGGGATAAGTGAAAGACGGTAATCGGTACCCTTAATTGTTTTGTGCAGGAGGACAGGACCCATGCCGACAGAAAAAGACTCAACTTTTACACCGAAAGCCTTTGCCGCGATAAAATGTCCGAATTCATGGACAATTACTATGATTCCAAGTCCTATAATGCCGTAAACAAAAACCATCAGTGCAGAAGCTCCTCTGAATAAATGTGAGCCTCTTTGTCGCAGTCAAATACAGCTTCAAAGGAAGTGGGAATAAATCCGGAATGATGGGACAGGACTTTCTCTGTGATGTTTGAAATGTCGTAAAACCCGATTTTGTGTGAAGCAAATGCTGAGACAGCTGTTTCGTTTGCCGCGTTATAGCAGATTGTTGCAGAAGGTTTTGCTTCGGCAGCCTGGTAAGCCAGTGCAAGCATAGGAAATTTATCGGTATCCGCTTTTGCAAAAGTCATGGTCAAGGGAGAATCTGCTGCAAAAGAAGAAAGATCGAGTTCTTCCAGGCTGTTTTCGTAAAAATCTGGCCAGGTCATTGCCTGCAGAATCGGATGTCGCATATCGGGTTTTGAAATCTGGGCATAAAGTGCACCGTCTTTGGTTCTTATCAGTGAATGAACCAGACTCTGACAATGGACAGATACAAAAACTTTTGCTGGCGGAACATCAAAAAGTCTTGTCGCTTCAATTACTTCCAGGCCCTTGTTAGCAAGTGTCGCACTGTCTATTGTAATCTTTGCGCCCATGTTCCAGGTGGGATGTTTCAGGGCATCCTCAACTTTTACCTTTTCCAGCTGGTCCTTTGTGTAAAGTCTGAACGGCCCGCCAGAGGCTGTTAGGACAATTGAATCGAGAGCTTTTCTGCCATAATGTTCAAGAAGGGTGAATACCGCTGAGTGCTCTGAGTCAACCGGAAGTATTTTTGCATTGTGTCTGTTCGCCAGGTCTTTTATCAGATCCCAGGCCATCACCACTGATTCTTTGTTTGCCAGAGCAAGATCAATCCCGTTTTCCAGAACATAAACCGAAGGAAGAAGTCCCGCGCTGCCTGCAATTCCGTTTACTGCAATTGTTGCCCCACAGGATGATATAAAATCGGCAAGTTCAGGAAAATTAAATGTGGTACTGCTTTTTCTTTCAGAGCCTGTCAGAAAAGTTTTTGCGCAGTTGAATTCTCTCGCAATTTCAGAAAGTTTTTCTGCATTTGAATGCGCAGTCAGACCGGCAACTTCAAACAGATCAGGAAACTCTTTGATGATTTTTAATGTGCTTGTGCCGATTGATCCAGTGCACCCAAGAACGAGAACACGTTTTTTCATGGCTTGATCCTACAGTCCGAAGAAAAGGGAACAAAGAAGATGATATATCGGTGCCGTAAAAAGAATGGAATCTATGGAATCAAGAATACCGCCACGACCAGGAATAATACTTCCGGAATCTTTCACCTGGGCAGAACGCTTGAAAGCCGATTCAACCAGATCTCCGATAATAGAGGCTACACCGGTTGCAATTCCGAGAATTACAATCAGGTATAAAGGCTGTTCCCTCAAAAAAGGAACAAACAGTCTGCCGATGAACCCTGCAGTAACAGAACCGACTAGTCCGCCTAAAAAACCGACCAGACTTTTGTTGGGGCTGACTTTTACAAAACCGCGTGTGCTTTTGCCTAAAAGGACACCAAAGAGCCATGCGATTGAATCACAGCCGAAAACCATCAGGAAAAACAAAGCAATGGCCGCATCTGAATGTTCCCATGAAGTCATCCGTGTGACGTAGGAAATCAGATAACCGCAGTAAAATAGTGAAAATGCGGTGGAAACATAGTTCTCAATACAGCGGGAAAAATCAGGCATTCCGGCAGAATCTTTTTTGTAAAAGAACAGTTCTGCGATAAGGGAAAGAAAAACGACTGTGATTATGGAAAGAGTAACAACAGTGTAGGAAAGGTTAAGAACAATATAAAGATAGGTTACAACAGGGATTGTCTCAGAAAGTATGACCACAAACCATCTGTTCTGTGTGCTCAATCGTTTTGACAGGATTGAGTTCAGTTCAAGAACGGCTAAAACATTGACAGCAAAGACTGCAATATTCAGAGGAAGGTGATTGTAAACTTTTATGAACGCCAAAGCTACAACAGCGGGCAATCCGATAAAGAAAACCAATAAACGTTGTACTGTCTTTCCCATAAAACCTTTTCCGTTATTTTACACCGCCGAAACGTCTGTTTCTTGCAGCGAAAGTTTGTATATTCTGTTCAAAATCATCCGGTGTGTAATCCGGCCATAATTTATCTGAAAATTCAAGTTCAGCATAAGCAGACTGCCATAGGAGAAAATTACTCAGTCTCTTTTCTCCGCCAGTTCTGATAATCAGATCCGCATCAGGTACTTCCGGAAGATCCAGATATCCCCTCAAACTTTGTTCCGTAATATCTGCGGAAGAATTGTCTGCTTTAATTTTATTAATTGTCCTGATCAACTCGTCTCTGCCACCATGATTGATTGCAAAAACAAGGTTTATTTTATCATTGTCTTTGCTTTCCTCAATCGCAGCACTTATCTGACGCTGAAGATCACTGGAAAGTCTTGTAATATCACCTAAATGAAGAAGGCGTATTCCATTTTTTGTATAAAAATTCCGTTCGGTTTTCAGATGAAAACTGAGCAGATTCATGATGAAGTCAACTTCAGCTTTCGGTCTTGACCAGTTCTCCGTCGAAAAAGTGTATAAAGTAAGATACTTTACTCCTAAGTCCCTGGCACGCAGAATAATCTTTTTTGCAACTTCTGCGCCAACTTTGTGACCTTGTGTTCTGGGAAAACCCTGCTGCTGAGCCCAGCGTCCGTTCCCGTCCATAATGATTCCCACATGAACAGGAACTGCCGGTTTATCATTCAAGTCTGGCATCAGCCTTCCATGATTTCTTTTTCTTTTGCTTCAAGAATTTTGTTGATTTCCTGAATATAAGAATCAGTTGATTTCTGAAGAGCATCTTCGCCCTGTTTCAGATCGTCTTCTGTAATCTGACTGTCTTTCTGCAGTTTTTTCAGTTCGTCGTTACCATCGCGACGGATGTTGCGGATTGCAACACGGCTGTTCTCTGCAGTATTTTTTGCCTGTTTGCAAAGTTCCTTGCGTCTGTCTGCTGTAAGCGGTGGAATAGAAATGCGGATTACTTTTCCGTCATTGGAAGGGTTCAATCCCAGATCTGCACTCAGAATTCCTTTTTCAATTTCTTTAATGAGATTTTTGTCCCAAGGCTGAATAACAACCATGCGTGCTTCAGGAATGGAAATTGTAGCAACCTGACTCAGCGGTGATTTTTCACCATAATAGTCTACACGCACTCTGTCAAAAAGAGCAGTTGATGCACGACCTGTTCTGATGGTGCCTAATTCATCTTTAAGAGAAGCAATTGTTTTTTTCATGCGTTCTTCGCAAGCGTTCTGTACTTCTGACATGTTATGCCTCCATTTGTCTATCATTAAAAAATCGGGTGAACCCGCTGAGCAGATCCACCCGATGATAATTATGCACCCAGGATGAAGGTGACTGCTTTATCCAGAGTAAGTTTTGCTCCGGCGTCTTTTCCAACCATTTCCATTTTCTTAGAAACAGAAACTTTGTCGTCTTTTACGAAAGCCTGGTCCAGGAAACAGATTTCAGCAAGATGTTTGTTGACTTTTCCGTTCAGGATGCCGTCTTTAACATTGTCGGGCTTTCCTGCCATTTTTTCGTCATTGTCCATCTGTGCCTTGAAGATACCACGCTGTTCAGCAATGTATTCTTCACTTACATCTTCGCGTCTGATGAATGCAGGAGTAAACGCTGCAATGTGCAGACAGCAATCGTAACCGAATGCTTTTACATCTGCATTTTCAACTGCGGAAGCAGGATCTGCCTTGATTACTGTTACAACACCAGTTTTTCCATCGCTGTGGATGTATTTTGAAACTACACAGTCTGCAGGTGCTTCAATCAGTTCAAGACGGCGAACACTCATGTTCTCACGGATTTTTGTTGCAAGATCAAGAAGCATGTTCTTGAGTTCATCTGTAACTGTTGTATAACCTTTCTCAAAAGCAACAGCTGCAATTTCGTTACCAAGAGCAATGAAATCAGCATTCTTTGCTACAAAGTCTGTTTCACAGTTGATCTCTACGATAACTGCTTTTGTTCCTTCCTGTTTGATGAAGATGCGTCCTTCAGCAGTTGCACGTTCTGCACGTTTTGCAACAGCAGCCAGACCTTTTTCTTTAAGAAGTTTCTCTGCTGCAGCAGCGTCACCGTTGCATTCAACAAGAGCCTTCTTGCATTCCATCATACCTGCGCCTGTAATATCGCGCAAAGCTTTAACGTCAGCGGCCTTAATATCCATTTTGTTTCTCCTAGAATACTCCGGAATCCGGTGAAACACCGGGGTGGAGCAAATTGCTTTTAAAAACCCTGAACCCGGCATCAAAATACTCTGATGCCGGATCTGTACAAACTGAAATTATTTGTAGAGTTTGTCTTCGTCTACCAGTTCGTCGTCAGAAGAATCTGTATCTTCTTCTTTGGGTTCAGTAGGTGTGTAGTTTGAGTAGTCAACGATTTCTTCGTCTTTTGCTTTTGAAGAAGCATCACCTGCGATCAGTTCATCTTCATCATCCTGAAGTCCTTCGATGATTTTGAGACCAGTCTCGTTGTCAGCTTCGATTACAGCGTTTGCAATGATTGATGTAAACAGTGTGATTGCGCGGATTGCATCATCGTTTCCGGGAATAGGATAGTCGATTCCTTCGGGGTTACAGTTTGTATCAACAACAGCGACAATCGGAATACCCATGCGGCGTGCTTCAGCAACTGCAATAGCTTCTTTGTGTGTGTCGATTACAAAAATGATACCGGGCAGTTCTTTCATTTCCTTGATACCGCCGAGGTTCTTTTCCAGTTTTGCTTTTTCTTTCTGGAACTGAGAAATCTCTTTCTTTGTGATGCTTTCGTATGTTCCGTCAACTTCCATTTTCTCAAGTTTCTTGAGACGGAGAAGTGATTTCTTGATTGTTGAGAAGTTTGTAAGCATACCACCGAGCCAGCGGTTGTTTACATAGTACATGCCACAGCGTTCAGCTTCTTTTGCGATTGCCTGCTGTGCCTGTTTTTTTGTACCTACAAAAAGTACTGATTTGCCAGAAGCTGTTACTTTGCGTACTGCTTCGTAAGCATCTTTGATTGCAAGAATTGTCTTCTGCAGATCGATGATATGAATCCCGTTGCGTTCTGCGAAGATATATTTCTTCATGCGGGGATCCCAACGTTTTACCTGATGTCCGAAATGTACACCGGACTCAAGCAGACTTTTCATGGTTACTACTGCCATGAGTGACTCCTTCACCGGAAAAACATAAGCTGTTTTTCCACCTGACTCTGTTTCTCGATAGCTGTTTTTACAGCATACGGAAGATTACAGCACTTGAAGAACATACAGTTCCATACATGCCGACAGCACTATTCCAAAAAAGAATAACCCTGTTTGCTTATTAAATCATAAAAATCAGAAATAGGCAAGCCGATTATCCCGCTTGTACTTCCTTTGATTGATGTTATGAAACATTGTGCCAGTCCCTGGATTCTGTATGCACCGGCAACTCCGTGCCATTCCCCTGTGTTCAGGTACCAGTCTATCTCCTGCTGGGTCATTTTCTTGAAAGTAACGGTGCTTTTGGAAACTCTTGTGTTAAGATAATTGAGCTGGCCGTTGAACATTGCTATCGCAGTGATCACCGAATGAGTTTTTCCGGAAAAAGTTTTAAGAAATTCTTCCGCCATGTTTCGGTCCGCAGGTTTTCCGTAAAGTTTTCCTTTGTACACAATTGCCGTATCGGCTCCAAGGATAAGAGGAACTGTCTGTTCTGCCGGGAAAAGCCTTGCCACTGACTCCACTTTTTTGCTTGCAAAGTATTCGGGAGCATTTTCTGCACTGATGTCATCAGGTTTGATCTCTTCGAAATTCGCAGGAATAACTTTGAAAGGTATGTTGAGGTTTTTCAGGATTTCCTGACGGCGGGGTGAAGTTGATGCAAGAATTATTGGCTCCATAGAATATTCCTTGACAAAGAAAACTATTATTGTGTATCTTCTTTTTGTCTGAGAGATTAGCTCATTTGGATAGAGCGTCGCCCTCCGGAGGCGAAGGTGGCAGGTTCGAATCCTGTATCTCTCGTTTTTTTTATTCTACAGCATTAGCCCGTTTTTGAAAACTATCTGATTTTTACTTCTGTTCCGTCAGGTCCGGTTTTCTTGGCGGGCTTTTTCTTTTTTTTTGAACTTGTGACCGCAAAAAAAATACCCGGCCGCAGAATCAGTTTTCCGCTCCGGGTATTCTGTTGTTTTCAGCTTTGAAAGTCTGAAAAATTATCTTCTTCCTGTATACTGTTTGAGAAGGGCTTTTGCTTTGTCACGGACTACCGTCGGATAGTGGTAGTCGCTTGCAATCTTTGTAATTGAACGGATCATGTCTGTTTTGTCAGCAAGCTTCGGAGCCAGTTTCTCGTAAGTCACAAGAACGTCCCAGGCAAGAGAACCGGTAGGGTTAAGGATGGAATACTTGTTTTCAACCCAGATGATCGTGGCGATAGCTCCGTCAGGATCAACACTGCTTACATTTCCAAGAGAACGGATTGCTGCTGAGGCAACCATGGGCTCGTTGTCTGCCAGGGCAACTTTCTCCAGTGTATCTTTTGATTCGTATGTGTCAAGACGTCCGAGAAGCTCACAGGCACGTGCACGGACATCAGGATAGTTGTTGCTTACGCGGCCGCTTGTTCTTGATTCAGTGAGGACACCTTCACCTGCAAGGCTTTCAAGTGATGCCTGGATGGTTGAAAGGTCTCTTGAGCTGCTTGCCTTTGCAAGAGCTTCCTCGATGTAGTCCAAAGCCAGAGTTTTGTTGTCATACTCTTCTGAAACTGTCAGCTCTGAGATAATCAGGTCTTCGAAGCTGCTCATGTAATCTTCTTCTGCGGTTGTTTCTGTTCTTGATTGTGCAAATACGGGTGTAAGTGCAATTGCTCCCGCAAGGACGCAAGCCAGAATTTTTGTAACTTTCATCAGTTCCTCCACAATATTGAAGCAAACAATAGGACAGAAATATGTTAAAGCCTTTGTCAATTCAAATTGTCACTTTGTTAGTATAATGCAAAAAAATCAAAAAACAGTAAGTTTGGCAATAACTCGACAGTTTCTTAACATTTTCGCTTCTGTTTATCGGAATAAATCCGGAAAAGCATTAGTCTCACCTGAAAAAAATCAGTCTAATTCGTCAAGAACGATTTTCCACTGATCATCCGATCGTATGAAGTAATAGTAGATAATATCCTGTTTGTCCTTGTACTGTACTGCTTTTACCAGTTCCGGTGTTACGTAACGGATCTCATCAACTACGCGGCCTTTGCGTGCGGGGATAAAGAAGTATTCAAAATAGGAACGCATGTTAGTAAAACGAAAAGTCTTGTTGGAGAAAAGCCTGTCAGAAAGTGACGAAAGATTTCGTGTGTTGGACCAGTAATCAATTGACTGCTGTGAAAGATAAGAAAGCCATTTGGTGTAATTCTTGTTCTTCATTATGGAATCCAGCTGGGCAATGACCTGGAGAATTTCCTCTTTGTCTTCCTTGAACTGGTCTTCAGTGATGTGGATAGAAGTCTCAATCATTCCAACAGAACGGGAATATTCAGTCTCTTCTTCTTCAAAGACGATCACTTCCGGCTCTTCTATGATTTCTTCAGGAATCTCTACTACTTCTTCTGGTTCCGGTTCCGGCTCAATAACGGGCTCTGGAATCGGCTCTGGTTCGGGTTCTACAATAGGCTCCGGTTCTGGCTCGACAATGGGTTCCGGTTCTGGAATCGGTTCGGGCTCCGGTTCAGGTTCTGGCTCCACAATTGGCTCTGGTTCTATGACCGGTTCTGGTTCCGGAAGGATCTCCGGCTCTGGTTCTTCAATAGGTTCCGGTTCAACAACGGGTTCCGGTTCGGCAATCGGTGCTGGTTCTGGCTCTGCTGAAGGGATGATTACCGGCAGTGTGATTTCAGGCTCCGGTTCCTGTTCCGGTGCGCTTTCGCAGGAAAAAATCAAAACTGAGAGTAAAAGTATTAAAAGAAATGAAATTATTCTGTTCATGGGTTTAATTTATTACATCTGAGTGACTTCGTCAAAGAAAATTTGTTTTGTTGAATTCTACACTGAATTTATGGTATATTTTTCCTATGAATCTGGAAGCTTTTGTGCTCGGGTGCGGTGGGATGATGCCTCTTCCGTACCGGCATCTTACATCTGTTCTTGTTCGCCGTGAAGGTGATCTGTTCCTTTTTGACAGTGGAGAAGGGACTCAGGTCTCTTTGCGCCGGCTTAATCTTAAATGGAAAAAAATCAACGCAATTTTTATCAGTCATACTCATGCTGATCATGTTACTGGTCTGCCTGGGATCATGATGCTGTCTTCTCAGGTTGACCGGACTGAACCCCTTTATATCTATGGTCCGCCAAAAACTGCAGAATATGTTGAGTCCAGCAGAAAAGTGCTGGACATGTACATAAATTATCCTGTGATTGTAAAAGAAGTTCTTGAGCCGGGCATTGTCCATTCCGGTGAGGATTTTTACATCAGGGCTTTTCCGCTCAAACACACCAAGACATGTGTTGGTTACACCCTTGAAGAGCTGGACCGGCCGGGAGAATTCAATCCCAAAAAGGCAATGGAGCTTGGTGTGCCCTGCGGTCCTCTGTTCTCAAAACTTCAGCACGGCGAGTGTGTGACCACTGAAAGCGGACTTGTTGTTAAACCGGAAGATGTAATGGGTGCGAGACGGCCCGGACGCAAACTGAGTTATGTTACCGACACACAGTATCTTCCTTCCATCGCAAAGGAAGTTCAGGGATCGGATCTTCTGTTCTGCGAGGGAATGTTTGCGGAGGAATTTGCTGATCAGGCTGCGGAGAAGAAACATATGACCGCCAGACAGGCCGGAACTATTGCAAGGGACGGTAATGTTGATCAGATGGCATTGATCCATTACAGTCCCAGATACACGGACAAGGAACTGGAGCCTCTGCTCAGGGAAGCACAGAGTGTTTTCCCGCGGACTGTTCTGTCCCATGACAGAATGCATTTTGAAATTCCTAATAAAGACTGATGATAGAACTGTCTGACTTCTGCAAGAATTACGGTGATGTCCCTGCTGTAAGCAATGTGTCTTTCTGTTGTCCTGACAACTGTGTCACAGGTCTTCTTGGACCAAATGGTGCCGGTAAGACAACGGTTCTGAAAGCTGTGTGCGGAATCCATTTTCCCACATCCGGAAGAGTGTCTGTAAACGGTATTTCTGTGGAGGAAAACAGTTCTTCTGCAAAAAAAACAATCGGTTTCATGAGCGAAGTCTCAGACTTTGATCCCGGACTTACAGTTGCGGAAACATTGCTTCAGTTTTACAGTCTCCGTACCGGCGATAAAAAGTCAGGGATGGAAGCCGTTCTGAAAGCTGCTGAGAATTTTGCACTGGAAGAAGTTTTCTTCAAAAAGACTGGCGCTCTGTCAAAAGGTTTCAGGCAGCGGCTTGCTTTTGCCTGTGCCATGATAGCAGATCCCTCTGTTCTTGTGCTGGATGAGCCGGTGTCAGGGCTGGATCCTGTTCAGATTGTAGAGATGCGCTCCATGATCGCTGAATTTGCAAAGACTCGTACTGTTCTTCTTTCAACCCATCTTATGCAGGAAGCTCATGCCTTGTGCTCTCATCTTGTGATAATGCATCAGGGGCGTGTGATAGCGGAAGGCACCGAAGAAAGTATATGCGCTGAAGTCGGCGCAGAAAACCTGGAAGATGCCTTTGTGAAACTGGCTTCAGCAAAGGCCGACCTATGAAAAAATCATCTTCCTTTTTGCCTGTCCTTAGGAACGAGCTGTGGCGCTGTGTCCATTCAGGGGTTATATGCTCTGTCTGTGCGGCTTTTGTTTTCACCGCGAACCTGCTGTTTTTTGTGGTGGACGGTTTTTTCAATATTGAGACAGGAACATCAAGCATGCGTTCCTTTTTCAATTTTCTTCCATACATATCGATTCTTGTCATTCCTGCTTTCACAATGAATTCCTGGAAAGACAGGACTCTGCTTTTCCAAAGTCTGCCTCTGTCCGATATGCAGGTGGTTCTTGCAAAGTGGACCGGGGCTTTTGCTGTCTGTCTTTTCTGCACAGCTGCATTGATTCCTTCTGTTCTTATTGTCCAGCGTTTTGGCGACGTTAACATTCCTGCCGTGCTGAGCAGTTTTTTTACAATTGTCCTGTTTTTCGGAGCGGCGGCAGCACTATGCCAGTTTCTTGCACTGAAACTGGAGAATCCGGTACTTTCATTCTTTGTCTGTTCCGGCATCCTCTTCATCAGCAATATCGCCCATTTTCTCCCGCTTTATGTATCACTTAATTCGGTTTTTTCCGGTTTCTGCAGACTGATTTCTTTTGCCTGGCATTTTGATGCAGCTTCAAAAGGAATAATTGATACAAGAGACTGCCTTTTCTTTGTGGCATTGACCTGCTTTTTTCTTCTGCTTAGCCTTGAAACACTGGAGGCACGCAAAAAGAAGAGACGGACTCTCCGGGTGCTGCTTCTCTGTGCTGCCATGCTGCTTTTTCTTCTTGACAATTCTCTGTATTACAGAAGAATCGATGTGACTAAAAACAGACTGTACTCACTCTCGGAAGAAACGGAGTCTGTTCTCGGTTTTGTTAACGAACCTCTGCAGATCACTTATTACCTGACTGACGAACTGAAAGATCTGTATCCCCAGGTGCGTGATGTGGAAGATTTTCTGCGTTCCTACGAGACTGGACAGCGGAATATTTCGGTGAAAGTTGTTGACCCCTCGAAAAAAGGTCTGGAATCTGCACTTGAGAACATGGGTATAAGAAGCCAGCAGCTTCAGACAACGGAAGACAACCGTGTGTCTTTTGTGACTGTCTATTCGTCTGTGCTTCTTGAGTATGGCGGAAAATCAGCGGTAATCCCTTTTGTGCTTTCACAGAACACTCTGGAATATGATGTGACAGGAAAAATCAGGTATCTTACAACCGGATATCAGAGAAAAATTCTTATTATGTATAAAAACTTATACGGTTTTGACGGCGGTGAGTATCAGTTTGTGGAACCCTGGCTTGAATCTGCAGGCTTTGAGACGCAGAGAATAGATGCTGGAGTCCTTTATGATGAGATTCCCAGAACGGGCACAGCGCTCATGGTATTCGGGTCCAGCGGGTTTACAGATGATGAGGCTGCGGCTGTCGAAAACTGGGTGAAAAATGGCGGGGCAGCGCTGTTTGCGGTTTCGCCAAATACCTGTGACATCACTTCTTCCTGGAAAGTGACTCCCCGGGGAAAGGATCCGCTTCTTGAGCTGATTGACTTCTGGGGCATAAAAGTTGAGAACACTCTGGTGGAAGACATTTCCAATTACCGTCTCCGGATGTACAGTTCCAATGACACGACTCAGTTTATCCACGTGAATTATCCTCTATGGATTGTATCCCTGCCTCAATATGTTTCGGAGCATCCTGTGACTCAGGGTTATTCCAGCTTCGAGGCATTCTGGGCCAGTCCGCTTACTCTTTATCCTACGGAACGTCTTGATGTTGTTCCTCTTATTTCCACAACGCCCCGTGCATGGCTTCAGAAAGCGGACAGGAGTCATGAAAGTCCTTTTGTGACAAATCCTTTTGTTCTTGAGCAGATGTCCGGTGACCAGTCGACAACGGGCCAGTATGTCCTTGCCGCCTGTGCAGAAGGTGAGGTTTTCTGTTTCTATGAACTTGGCTACAGTAAAAAAACTCGTTTCCTTGTGATCGGGGATCAGTATTTTGCGTCCAATGTAATTGAAAACACAGGCAGTTCCGGAAACCTTGATTTCCTTACAACTTCTGCTCTCTGGCTCTGCGGTGAAGACGAGACAATCGGCCTAAAGACAAAAGGAACCGAAAACAATTTCCTGTATAAAATTGATTCCGACGAGGAATTCAGCCGTGAGAAAACAAAGGCTCTTATCTGTCTGCTTTTTGCTGTTCCTTTCGGTATTGTCTGTATTTTCCTGGTTGCTGCATATGAACGGAGATCAAAGAATCTCAGGATGAAAGTGGCGCTTGCTGCATATGGTGGGGCAGAAAAACATGAGAAATGAGATGAAGATTAATATTGCTCTGGCAGTTCTGTGTCTTGTTCTCGGGATATTTGCCCTGACAGGAATGTTCAGGAACGGAAAGTCAAAAAATGTGGAGATTTCCCAGTCTGCGCTTCTCAATGCAAAATATGTAAAGCAGGTGAATGTCATAGAAGTGACTTTTCCGGAAGAAGTTCAGAAAATCGGGAAAAGTCTGCGTTTTGAATCGGATGGCGACGGAAACTGGATTCTTGTGGCCAAAGGAAGAAGACTTCCTGCTGACAGCGCTATGCTCAACCAGATGCTTGAGAAAGTTTCTTCTGTGCAGACATTCACAAAGCTTTCTGGATCCGTTTCTGCCTGGGATTCTTTCGGGCTTTCAGAAAAAGACAGTACCCATTTTGTTTTCCGGAGGGAGAACCGGGATGGAAGCAGCGAGGAATATTCCTCCGTTTATGCAGGAGCCGGAAATGCGGACGGTTCAATGATTTATGTTCGCTCAGGACGGAAAAATGATGTCTATCTGATTGAGAATACTCTTTATTCCTATCTTCAGCGGGATGTTGAAAAATGGATTGTAATGGAACTTCTGCCATCTTCCGTGAATTTCAGTGAAAAAACTGTTATCAAAGTCAGCCGGAACGGACAGGGGATTTTCCGCGGAGTAGAAAACGAGACTGATTTTGCCGCGAAAGTGCATTCCATTTTTTCTTTGCGCGGTTATTCCCTTGTTTATGAAAGCCCCGCAGTGAATCCGGAAAACCTGCTGGAGACCTTTGAACTGGAAAGTCAGCAGGGTGAGAGAAAAGGTTTTTCAGTTTACGGAGCGGGAGATGATCAGTACTGTGTTGTGCGGACTGATTCCGGTTCCGAAGAAAAAAGCTGGGCTTTCATGATCAGCAGCTGGTCAATGAACAGACTTCAGGAACTTTTTTAAGACAGCTGGCTGAGCGAATGTTTGAGCAGTGACTCAAACTGGGCCCGGAGCACAGGCTGAATGTTCTGGTCATGAATCTCCTGGATTGAATCAAAGACCGCCATTGCCGTATCTGTCATTTTCTCAATGTCGTTTTCTGAAAGGGGCAGCCTTTTTCCTACAATGTTGTTCTCTAGTTCCCGGCTTCGGAGCACTATTGAACTGCAGAAAGCGATGCGCACATCAAAAAGAATGCCTTTCTGTGTGTTTGCCAGAAAAGTGTATGTACCTGATTCTTCCGTAAGTTCATGAGGCGGACCCAATCGTACCTGTTCCTCAATGTCCCAGTCTTCAATAGGAACACGCACTCTCGAAAGAAAATAGCCTTTCGGAACACCGGTAAATTTTGTCAGTGGAATTGTACTGGTTGATGCGGAGGAACGCAGTTCGATCATTGCATCCAGGGCAAGCAGCGGCCCGTAAAGAGTGTGCCGTACACCGGAAGGATGCTGTCCGCAGATGTTGCCTCCGATTGTGGCTGCATTTCTTATGAAAGGATTCGCCACGGAAAGAGCTGCCTGATAAAAAACGGCAGGGAGTCTTTTCTTCTGCAGTGCAAGAATGTCACCTAATGTTACCGCAGCTCCGAACTCAATGAAACGTTCATGACGCACAATTCCTTTGTATTCAGTCAGATTGCCGATTATCAGGGCTGCCGGTGGAAAAGTTGTTACTGTGGTACAGCCGCCGAAAACTTCAAGATTTGAGATTGTCTTCAGATGAAACTGAACATCATTGCTGTTGTTGGCAAAATATACTGAACTTTTGTTAATTGGCATTGTCGCTTCCCGAACTGTGTTTTCTGTGTAATGTGGCGGCTGTAAGAATTCCTGAGATCACTTTTGAGTTTTCAGTGCATTCGCAGGTAAAAGAATTTGTGTATTCTGTGATGGATTCCTGTGTAGGCCTTGATCCGCTGTTAAGGATTTCGTAGGCAGCAAAATATTTGCCCGCATTGCAGAAACCGCACAGATGGATTCCGGCCTGTTCAAAGCCCTTTGTTATGTCTGCGTAAATCTGTGTGGACATAAAACCTTCCATTGTTGTCACATGCTGGCCCCTTACCGAAGCGATAGGCTTTCTGCATGCGCAGACAGGCTTTTCCTCAAGAAGTACGGTGCAGGAACCGCAGAGTCCCCGTCTGCATCCGCATTTGACAGATTTGAACCCATAGCTTCGGAGGACGTCGGCCAGGGAATCATCTGGTTTTGCGTTGAATGTTATCTCTTTATCGTTGACAATCACCGGTATGTTCATTGTGGGGTAACCATCCTGTAGACTGAACTGTTCTTGAGGGGCATCTCAAGAATTGTACTTTTTATTCCCTGAGAAACCGCACTTGCAAAGGCTGCAGGTACGATGGAACGGATAAGCTGTCCGATCTGTCTGGGCTCATCCTCACTTTCCTGAAAGTCAATATGGATTTTTGACGGAACAAGAGGGACTTTATCGATAAGATTTTTGAGCACATACTGAGTTTCCCTCAGCACTGAAGACTGTGCCTGTTTTTTATCCATCATTTTTCCGCAGTTGATGGTAATCCAGAGGTTTCTGATTCCGATTTCGTAAATCACGGGGTTTATTTCGATCTCACAGACTGCAGCTCCCCAGGTGGTTGAATAATAAGGCGTTCCCGTAAAAGTTTCTGAATCCCAGAGTTTTTTGTTGGAAATGCTCAGTCCTTTTTTTACGGTGATGGGCAGCGGCGTTCTGAATCTCTGTTTCTGGATTCCCTGGCAGCACTTCTGGATCAGGGTGGAAACAATATTCACGTTGTTCATCAGGGTTTCGGGCAGGGCGGAGTTGTTCAGCTCGGGATCGCTTTCGTCAATGCGCACTGTCTCCTGTGGAACTTCCAGTTCTTCTGAGACAATCCGCTTCCAGATGTTTGCTATGGAACGGGAAGGCTGGGGAAGATGGACTGTGATGGAGCTGTCTGTCTCCATTGTGACCGCGATTTTCTGCTTGAGTGCGTTGAGCGTTTCGTCGTAGTAGCCGTTTCCTTCAAAAGCGGTTGAGAAACCTATGCCGCGAACGGGAAAAGTCTCTGAATAACTGCTGTCTGAAAGGTGCATGAAGTTGTAGGAACTGTATTTCCTCAGGAAATCACTTTTCACCTGAATCGATTCATATATGCCGAAAAGATCAGTGTTCTCGATTACATAGGGAATGACAGGACGGGCAAAAAGAGCACCTGGAAAAAAGTTTTTCAGATGGACTTCGATGGGTGTAAGGTGCAGTTTTGTGCAGACTGAGTAAATCTGACTTTCAAGGGCGAAGAAGGCCTGGGAGTTTGCACTCTGCATCTGGAAAGCAAAGGGAGAAACATTTGCTTCCAGGGCTTTAACTTCGATTAAAACTGATGCGGGTTTGTAGGCTCCGTAAGCGGAAAGTGCAAGATGATCTATGAAGTTGGAGATAAATGGGCTGTAGGGACTTGTCTCCAAGGTGATGCTGACCTTTGCCGCTGAGATTGCACCTTCGTCAGTGAAAGCGGTCTGGTGGGTTATTGTCACTGAAGGCTCTCTGTCAATGAAAGTCTCCTGTTCCTCACGGCTCAGAGAAAGCATAACAGGCTGTTCTGTGCAGTATGAAGCCACGGCGCAGAGACAGGAAAGAACCGTATTGTTCCACACGCTGTTGGTCTGTTCTGCTGTTGAGGGTGTCCGGTGAATATTCAGTCTGTCTTCTGTGATTCCCAGTACGGAACAAAGATTTTTCCTCAGGTGAGACATCCATTTTGTTGGGGTGTGGATTTCAAGAGAATCTCCGGAAAAATCAGCGAAGGCACCGTTTGTTTCCGTGTAACTGCTTTTCTGCAGATTGAAGGTGAATGTGTTTTCAAGGTGATTTGGAGATTCCCGAAAAAGAGTCTCATAATCGCCCCAGGTGACCGTTCTTCTGTACAGGACTTTCTCATCCTGATTCTGCATCTGTTCAGGAACGGAAACTGGTTCTGCCTGTTGGGAAGATTTTGTATCGTCTTCCTTCCCAGCCTCTGTCTCAACCGTTTCTGCCTTAATCTCCTGGGAAATTTCCGCCTGGTTTTCAGCTTCCTGCCCAGACAGGGCTGCCTCTGCTTCCTGATTATCTGTAACTCCGCTTTCTCCGCCGGCTTCTGTCTCCGGTGCTTCCGGTTCTTCAAAAACAATTTCTGCTGATTCCAGAAGAGTCTGCAGTTTCTTCATGTCAGGACCGGCAACAATGGCAACCGGCTGACCTGCGTAAAAAACTTCTCTGTCGGCAAGCAAAGGCATATGTGTGCCCACAGTCTCCACGTGATTTTTTCCGGGAATATCTTTTGCGGTAATCAGGTGGATGTCGTCACCCTCAGAAGCTGAAAGCACAATTTCTTTAATCATGCCATTTTTCTGCGGACTTCTCAGCAGCACAGCATGAAGCATGCCGTCTTTCTCAAGATCGCTGTAAAAGTTTGAGACATACTGGTTTTTTGAAGCCGTGTTTTCTGTGGTTCCTTTTGCGGTTTTCCTTTTTGCCATTTCTAACCCTGATTCCTGTAGTTCTCGCTGCCTATGTCTTTTACAGTTTTTATGACTCTTTCCACCTGGTCTTCTGTCATGGAAGGAAACATTGGTAAAGTGATGCTTGCCATGAATTTTTCCTCTGCGTTGGGAAAATCTCTGCTGTCAAGACCGTAAAGGTTTTTCCAGTAGGAGAAATGATAATGGGGAATAAAATGCATTGATATCGCAATACCGCGCCTCTGAAGTTCCGCGGCAAATTCATCACGTGAGATACTCAGTTTTTCAGGAACAATCCTGATTATGTAAAGATGCCAGGCATTACCCTGTCCGTCAGGTGGAATCCGGAGAAAATCACAGTCTGCAAAAGCCCGGTTGTATTTTTCCGCAATTTTTCTTCGGTTCTCAAAAAGCCGGTTTGCTTTCTTAAGCTGTTCACGGCCCATGGCGCTAAGAATATCAGGCAGGTTGAACTTGAATCCGGCTTCCGTCACATCGTACTGCCAGGAAGCAGTTTTGGAGGTGTAGCGGTCCCAGACGTTTCTGTCAATTCCGTGGAGGCGCATTGTGGACATACGTTCTGCAAGTTCGTCATCATTGGTGCAGATCATTCCGCCTTCACCGGTGGTGATGGTTTTTGTTGCATAAAAGGAAAAGACACCTGTGTCTCCCAATGTTCCGCAGTAACCGAGATCAGTTCTGGCGGGAAAAGCGTGGGCCGCGTCTTCAATCACACGCACGCCGTATTTTTCTGCAATGTCAAGAATTGCTTTCATGTTGCAGGGATTGCCCGCAATGTGTACAGGAACAATGGCTCTGATGGAAGAATCCGCCTTGAGCTTTGCCTCAATCTGTTCGGGATCAATGCTGTATGTGTCTTTTTCGATGTCCGCGTAAACCACATGGGCTCCCAGGTGTCTTGCGGAAGTTGCCGTGGAAACAAAGGTGTAGGGTGTTGTAAGAATTTTTGTTCCTTCCCTTATTTCGCATGCTTCCATTGAGAGCACCAGCCCTGATGTGTTGCTGTTCACTGCAAGACTGTGCTTTGCTCCCGTAAAGGCGCTGAATTCTTCCTCAAAGGCTTTTGTCTCCTTTGCGGTAGTAAGCCAGCCGCTTCTTAAAACGCGCAAAACTGCGTTTTCTTCTTCCGGGCCTATGTCTGCTTTGAAAAAAGGAATCGGATCGTTGTCTGCTGTCATTTTGAACCTGTCTTTTCCCTGCCGGATTCCAGAAACTGCCTGTAACTGGGCACCTGATCACTGAGGATTGCTTTGAGAAGTTCTTTGTTTCTGTATTTTTCCGCCGCTTCGGGAGAGTCAGAAATATCTCTGCCTGTGCAGATTTCATCAAGCTGTCTCAGCAGATTATTAAGGTTTTCTCCAGAGAAATTATCTTTCGGTGGTGTAAGCTGCATGATTTTTGGATACTGTGTCTGTCTCGGGTTCTCTTCCTCAAGCCAGAGAGGCTCGTCAAGACGTTCGCCTTTTCGGAGCCCTGTGATTTCAATCTGTACGTCTTTATAAGGCTCAAGTCCGGAAAACCTTATGCACTGCTCTGCAAGTTCCAGAATCCGTATGGGTTCGCCCATGTCAAGCATGTAGGGAATCCCGTTTGTGCCGACGCCTCCGGTCTTGAGCACCAGTGAGCAGGCTTCGGGTATTGTCATGAAATAGCGCTTGACTTCTCTGTCCGTGACCGTAAGAGGTCCGCCGTTCTTTATCTGGTTCATGAATACTGGAAGAACGGAGCCCCGTGATCCGAGAACATTTCCGAAACGCACGAACATATAGGCTTTGTCCCTGTCCTCTCCGGAATCTGTAAGAGTTCTGGAAGCCTCAAGTACAAGCTTTTCACAGAGCATTTTTGAGACACCGTAAACGCTTACCGGCTCTACGGCCTTGTCTGTGGAAATCAGCACAAAACGTGAAACACCTGCGGCAAGGGAAGCATCAAGGAGATTTTTTGTACCCAGGACATTGTTCTCGATCACTGCAACCGGGTTCTCTTCCATTAAAGGTACATGTTTGTACGCGGCGCAATGGAAAACAATGTCGCAGTGCAGCTGTTTCAGGATCCATTCCATGTAACTGCGGTCTTTAAGTTCCCCGATCACCGGAACAATGGTTGCCTTTTCGCCAACACCTTCTTTCTGAAGAAGCCGGAGTTCCCGGTCAATCTGATAAATCGAGTTTTCCCCGTGGCCAAAAAGATAAAGCCGTTCTGCGCCGCCGCTCAGAAGCTGACGGGCAAGTTCAGAGCCGATGGATCCGCCGGCACCTGTTACAAGAACACGTTTTCCTCTCAGGTAGGCAAGGCTTTCTTTAAGGGAAATGGTTACAGGAGTCCGGCCGAGAATGTCCAGAGGGTCAATCTCCCTTGCCTGGACAAAATGGGCATTGCCCTCAATAACCTGGGAAATCGCAGGAAGAATGCGGATGTGCCTGAAACCGCAGCGTACAAGTTCGTCATAAACCTGTCTTATCCGTTCGTTGGGAACAGAAGGCATCGCAATGATCGCTTCGTCAGAATCAGTGTGGCGCAGGAAAGAGATAAAATGGTTGATGGGTCCGAGAACAGGAATGTCATCTATCTTTTTTCCTATGATGGATTCGTCATCGTCCAGAAATGCGGCAACTGTTCCGAAAATCTTTTTGTGTTTTATGTCTTCAGCAATCATCTGCCCTGCAAAACCTGCTCCGATTATGTAAAGCGATTTTTCTGTAGGTGTAGGCACGGGCGTTCCTCCTGATTAGTGCAGATTATTCTATTATATCCAAAATAAAAATGCAAACACGGATTTGAACCGGATTTACTTTAAAACTCTTTTTTTTTGCTTAAACCGGAATCCTGTTCTGCCGAGAATAAAAAAGAATAGGTGCCATTTATACTTGGAGGGGAAAATGCGCAGACAACTGATGAGTGTTTTGTGCCTGCTTTTTGCAGCCGCTGCCTGGGTGCATCCGGCGAACATAAGCATATTGTTCAACCAGCAGGAAGCACAGGGCGAAATGCTTTCAATCCGTGAGACAACAAAGGCTTTTTCTTCAAATCTGCTCAGCGAACTTTATGACATGGGGCACATTGTTTCTGACAGTCCCGTAACAAAAGGTGCTGCGGCAGAGAACGACATATTTTATGCATTCTCCGATGCGGTCAGTGGCTGTATGGATTATTTCGTGGTGGTTTCAGTCAATTTTGTGCGCGGATCCACAAACGTAAGCACAGCCATTGCTTCAGACATTCAGTCAATTGATTATGTGATCACAAATGTTTCCGACAATACTGAGGTTTTCAGACAGACCGGATTGAGTTTTTCTGCAAAGGAAACCAGTTCTTCATCAGGTATAAAAAAGATGGCGCAGAATATTGCCGATTCGATAAATGATAAAATAAAGGAATTCAAAGCCATAAAATCGGGAGGAAAAAGATGAAAAAAATTGCAGCTCTGCTTTTTTCAATTTTGATTTTGTCTGCTGTCTCTGCAGAAAGTGTTAAGCCGTCTTTGGATGGTCGCGCCGTTGTTGCAAATATCGGTGTGCTTCCTGTGGGATTCTATGCAAAGTCTCCGGGATTTCTTCCTGGTGATACAGTGATCGTTACAAATCCGAATTCAAACATCAGTCTTGAAGTGATGGTTTTTGGAACAATCGATCCTTCCGAAGGTGTGGCAATTCTTCTTTCTCCTGAAGCTGCAAGAGAACTTCGCATAAACAGAGGTTCCAGCACCATTGTAAAAGTGACAAAGAAAACAAGCGGTTATGTGGAACAGTCAATTCTGCTCTCATCAAAGATTGAGGCCTATTCTCCTGAAACTGATGCAGATGTGAATCCTGTACTTAACATTGATGATCCTGTTTTTGAGAAACCCACAATTGTTGTGGAAGAACCGATTTTCTACGTTGAGGAACCGCTTCTTCCCATTGAGGAGATTCTTGCTGAGGGACCGGAAGAAGAGACTGCCGAAACTGAGGAATCAGAAGAACCTGTGGAAGAACTGGAGACAGAAGAACTTCCCGGAGCGGAAATTGATTCCGAGACTGATTCTGTAGAAAATAATCCGGTTACTGAGACTGCTGATTCTGTAGAGCCGGAAACAGCTGATGAAATTGATGAGCTTCCTTCAGATGATGAACCCGCCCTCTCTGAAATGACTGATAATGTGATTCCTGAGAAAGTGGTTTCTACGGAAAATGATTCAGAAGAAACGGAGATTACTGAATCAACTGAGACGGAGATTTCTGTGACTGAGGAGCCGGAGACAGATGATTCTGGTTCAGAAGATTATCCTTATGACCTGATTTCTCAGTATGTAGAAGCCCTTCTTGCAAAATCTGAAGAAAAACTGGCAGAGTTTGAAGAAACTGAAAAAACTGAAGAAGAAGGTGATTTTGCTTCCACAGAAGTTCCCTATGATCTGAATCCTGTTGTTGAAGAAACAGTGGATTTTGATGGGGATGAAACTGATGAAGCTGAACTTTTGGAAAGAGAGGGAAATGTCTGGGAGGAGAAACTTCCTGAAGAAACTGAGTCTTCAACTGATTCTGAAGATTCTGTTCTTTATGAAAATACAGAATCAGAGACTGATGAAATCCTGGAAGAGGATTTTGATGAAGAATATGACTTCCTTGGCTCAGAGGAAGAAACAGGATTGGAGCCTGAAGTTGAGGAACCTTATTATGAGGAAGAAAATTTCCTTCCTGTTCCTGAAACCCTTTCCGAACCAGAGACAGTCATTGAGCCTGAAGCTGCGAAAGAGCCGGAAAAATCAGGAATTTCCCTTTATAAAGATGATCTTGTTGACTGGCTTAAAGGCATTATAAAGCAGGAAAAAGAAGCCGAGGCAAAAGCTGCTGCCGATGCTGAAGCTGCCGAACTGGAGAGAATCGCTTCTGAGAAAGCCGCCACCGAAGCTGCCGAAGCAGAAAGAATCGCTCTGGAGGAATCTGCCGATGCCGCTGAAATTATTGAAGAAGCCGAAGAAATTGTAACAGAAGATATTGAGACAGAAGAAACTGATTTGGAATCTGCGGAAACTGTGTCAGAAGAATCTGATGGAGAAGAAGAAATTCTTGAAGAAGATTCTGAAACTGAGGATTTCTTTGTAGAAGATGAGGAAATTGAAGCCGAGGAATCTGCAGTTCCTGAAGATGAGGAAACTCCGGTTGAAGAGGAAGAAATCCTGACAGAAGAAAATGTTCCTGAAGAAGGTGATGAATCTTTGGATTCTGATGCAGAAAAAGAGGAAGTCATTCCCGAAGAATCTGCACAGGATTATGATGCAGTTGTTCCTGAATCAGAGAAAATTGCTGAAGATGAGGAACTGATTGAAGAAAACAGTGAAACTGTAGAAGCCGTTACCGAAGAATCCGAGGAGATTGCAGAGGAGACTGTTTCTGAAGAAACTGTTGAGGAAAAAACAGCAGAGCCCGTTGAGGAAAGTTCCGCTGAAACAGAAGTTTCTCTGGTACCTGCGGGACTTAAGCCGCCTGTTGCTTCTGATGATTATGTAAGTTATGAGGGCTTCTACGACGAGCCTGAAGTGATGATCATTCCTGTTTTCTCCGGATCTGATTACAGTGATGATGCTGATATTGAATATCAGGAAAACATCCGTGACCTTCTTACAGAACTTGGAATCACTGGAAAAGAACCTGTGGAAGAAGAACCTTATGAAGAGGAGTCTGAATCAGCTGCGGAACTGGTTGCAGTTGAAAAGTCCGAAGAAAAGGAACCTGAGCCAGTGGTTGAGAGTGTTCCTGAAACAGAAGGAACCAGTGTTCCAACAGTAAAGAGAGATGATCTTGCAAAAGGTTACTACATCCAGATTCTGACTGTCTCAAAGGCAGAAAATGCAAAAGAGACTTTGGATAAGTTCGGTGCAAAATACCCGGTTGTGCTTGTGGAAACTGACAGCGGGCTTGTCCAGGTGATGATCGGTTCTCTCCGTGCCGATGAATACCCGATACTTCTGGAGCGTTTCAGAATGTACGGTTTCAAGGATGCATTCCTTCGCACGATCAAATAAAACTGATTGAATAAAAAATGGTGTCCGATGCCTGAAGTGTGATTTATCACTTCATCTGCCGGACACCTTTTTTTTGCTTAAACGTCATTCCTGCATTACCGCTTTTTCTTCAGACCCATGTGTCCTGAAAACACTTGAATTTTGATCTGTTAGGAATTGCATTGTAAGCCGTTCAGAATTTGTATACGATGTGAACGGAAACAGTACAGAGAAACACTATTTGTATGATAAAGAGATAAAGAACTATATCCTCAAGTTTGTATATGAATACGATGCAAATGGATATATAACAATCGATGATTTGTGACGGCTATGTTTATCAGCTGGCAGAAGAACATCATTGTGACGAGTATAGAAGATTCAGACCGCAATCTGAAAAATCCAGAAATCGAGCGCTCAGATAAGGGGGCATGTATTAGCGCCCGACAGATTTATTTGTTACCCCGCAACAATTGCGATGCCTGCAGAACATCCGAGACGGTCGGCTCCCGCATCAATCATTTTCTGTGCGGAATCTTTGTCCCTGATGCCGCCTGCAGCTTTTACAAGTGCCTTCCCCGCGACTGTCTTTTTCATAAGGGCAACATCTTCCGGAGTAGCGCCGCCTGTACCGAAACCTGTTGATGTTTTGACAAAATCCGCTCCGCATTCAACACAGCAGAGACAGGCTTTCTCAATCTCTTCTTTTGTAAGGTAGCAGTTCTCCAGAATCACTTTGACAAGGGCGTCTTTTGCTTTTGCTGCTTTCACAATGCCCGAAATATCGCTTTTCACATCTTCCCAGCGGCCGTCTTTTGCTGCTCCGATATCAATCACCATATCGATTTCTTCAGCACCGTCATTCACAGCCTGTGTTGTCTCAAAGGCTTTTGCTTCGTGAGACATTGCGCCCAGGGGAAATCCGACAACGGTACAGGTTTTCACATGGTGTCCCTGTGAATCAGTGCCGGCAAGGAGTGCGGAAGCTGTCTTTACCCAGACAGAGTTTACACAGACAGAAGCAAATCCATGTTCTTTTGCTTCCTGACAAAGTTTTTCAATGTCTTTTTTTCCTGCAAAAGCCTTAAGGTTTGTGTGGTCAATCATTTTTGCAACAGAATTCATAAAAAATCTCCTTATTACGTAAACCTCGTGATAAAAATATGATATTACATCAATTTCGGGTTTTGAAAACAATATATGTGGTGATAAAAATAACCGGAACGTAGCCGAAGATCTGACAAGAATTCGCTTGCACCTTGTTGCACCGCGATTTTTGTCAGGTTTTCGGCGCAGTGCAGTTATTTTTACCATTGGGTATAATTGATCTGAAAGCCCGGCATTTTTCCTGACATATAATGTCAGAAATCGTAACGCTTGATTTCGCAGTTTTTCAGCCCGAAAAGGCCGTATTCTTCGTTTGTCATTGAATTGAAGTAGGAATTGACAGCTCTTGCAATTCCGTTATGGGCAACAAGAAGATAAGTGTGTTCCCTGTCTTCCCGGATCTGGTCCAGAAGGCCGTAAATTCTCTGACAGAGTTTCAGCATGCTTTCGCCACCGTCAAAATCCTGTGCCAGACTGCATTTTGCCTTGATGAACTCTTCCTGGAAACAGTTTGTGCCTTCCCATTTTCCAAAGTTCTGTTCTATGAGACGCACTTCCATGACCGGCTCAATTCCTGTGGCTTCTGAAATTGCCATGGCTGTGTCCCGTGCCCGGCTCAAAGGGGAGTAAAGTATCCTGTCAAATTTGATTCCCTGCTCAAGAATCTTCGCCGCGGCTTCCTGTGCCTGCTGCCGGCCTCTGTCTGTAAGAGGGCTGTCCGTTGCGCCGCAGATTCTGTTCTCAACATTCCAGACAGTCTCCCCGTGACGAACGAAGAAAAGGTGGCTGTCATAAATCTTTTCCAGTCTGCTTCTGATGTATTCGTAGCGTTCTTTCTTTTCCGCCTTTGAAAAATTTTTCTCGCTGTTTCTGTCACCTTTCATGGCACAGTCGTAGACAAGGGATGCCGCTTTCTCACCGAACTGTTCGCTTGTAAGGTCAAAGACAACACCGTCAACCTGGTTGTAGCAGTGGACACCGCCGTTTTCCGTGGGCATCTCGTAGACTTCACCGCCGAAAATGTCCTGGGCAAGAAAAGCAGTGATTGAGCATTGGCCAAGAGTTCTGTTTGCAGGGGACCAGTTCTTTCTCATTCTGGGGGCGCAGGAATCGCAGCACCAGATTTTGGTCAGTCTGTCGTAAAGATCCAGAGGAGTTTCAATCCCTTTGTAGATCCTGTTCTTTGCCTTGAGTTTTTTTGCCTCTTCAGCACCGAAAAAATCATAATCAGTCATATTTTGGGATTTTAGTTCATTTTCAGGATTTTGCATATGATTTTTTGCCCTCTGTCTTTCTTTTGTTCCCTTGACTTATTGTACGCGGTTTGTTAAAGTAATTAACAGTTTATATTTGGAGGGTCTCCATTGGCAGTTAAACAATCATCTGCAGAAAAAAGACATAAGCAGAGCGAAGTTCGCAGAATTCGCAACAAGGCCGCTAAAAGTTCAGCACGCACAAGCGCTCGCAAATTTGTAGAAGCTGTTCATGCTAACGATCAGGCACTTGCTTCAGAACGTCTTCATGATCTTGTAAAAGAACTTGATACCGACGCTCGCAAGGGAATCTTGAAAAAGAATGCTGTGGCTCGTAAAAAGTCAAGAATGATGAAGCTGTTCAACGCAACATTTGCAGCAGCCAAATAGCATTGGTAAAACAAGGAGTCCGGGTTCGGAATGTTTCCGGCTCCTTAGTTTTCGCTTCGGTTAAAGTGTTTTGGGAATTGTCCCTTTACACTTTTTTTTTCATTAAATGTGCATTTTTTAGGATACTTTTATGGCAGAAAAAATCACAAAGTATGACCTTGTAGAAGCAGTTTACGAAGATATCAACTGTGAGAAAAAAGTTATTCAGTCTGTGGTGGATTCTCTGCTTGACAACATCAAAGATTCTCTTAAAGAAGGCGCAACCATAGAGCTTCGCGGATTCGGCACCTTTGAGCTCAGACTGCGCAAAGGCCGTTCCAAAGCCCGGAATCCCAAAACCGGCGAACAGCTTTCTGTTGAACCACATTATGTAGCTGCTTTCAGATCCGGTCAGGATTTGCGCAATGCACTCTGGCATCTGCCTGTAAAAGAGTAAGGCATATAGTCCATGCAGATTACAAAAAATGTTCGTTACGTTCTGATCAATATCGGTCTTCTTATTTCAGCCTGTTTTCTGTTTGCACTTCCGCATCCTACAGATTTATTCCTTCCCGGTTTACCTTTTCTTTCTTATTTCGCATTCATTCCTGTTTTTCTTCTCGTTCAGAGGGCTTCATGGAAGTCAGTCTGGCTTTACGGTCTTCTGTACGGATTAGGCAGTTATTTCATATATGTTTTCTGGCTTGCAACCTTTGATCCTGTTGCAATGCCTGTAATTGCAGGTATGTACGGAATCTACCTGCTTATTACTTTTTTCCTTCTTAAACTTGTATCCGAACTTTTTCCTAAATATTCAAGTTATGCCCAGTGGGTTGTCTGGTGCGCCTACGAATACATCAAAACTACGGGATTTACCGGTTTCAGCTACGGCGTGACAGCTTATTCACACTGGAAGTGGACTCTTCTTATCCAGTGTGTTGACGTTATCGGTGTTTTCGGACTTAGCGCCGTGATTACTTTCACGTCGGCCTGGATAACTGCAGTCATCAATGACAGAGCTTCCGGAATCGGTGCAAAAATCCGGAACCACTGGATTCCCGGTGCAGTATGGGCTTTGGTTTTCTGTGCGATCATAGTGTACGGTTTTGTAAGTCCTGTTGATTATTCTGAAAACGAAACCATGAAAGTTGCCCTTATGGAAACCAATGCTGACCCCTGGAGGGGCGGTGAGTCTGCCTATAAGGTTGAGCTGAACAAACTGATGAGACTTTCCGACCGTGCCCTTGCGGAGGACCCTGACATTCAGCTTGTTGTATGGCCTGAAACCGCATTTGTTCCCCGAATCACCTGGCATTATCAGCATCGTGAAAACAGGAATCTGTTCAATTATGTTGACACCCTGCTCAAATATCTTGATTCAAAGGATGTGCCTTTCCTTATCGGTAATGATGATGCTGTCATGGGATACACTTCTGACGGAGTCTACGGTTCTGTGGACTACAATTCCGCACTTCTGTTCCGTCCCGGAGAAAACGTCATTCCGCCAAAACCGGAAACATATCACAAAATGCATCTTGTGCCCTTTACAGAATCTTTCCCTTTCAAAAAATCCTTGCCAATGGTTTACCAGATGCTCAAGGATAACGACACCCACTTCTGGGAGATCGGGGATGAGGCGGTTGTTTTTGAGGTGGACGGGGTTAAATTCGGTTCCCCCATCTGTTTTGAGGATACTTTCGGCTACATAACAAGGCGTTATGTAAACAACGGCGCACAGTTCATAGCAAACATGACCAATGATGCCTGGGCTCACAGCGAAGCCTGCCAGACACAGCATCTTGCCATGGCTCTGTTCCGCAGTGTTGAGAACAGAATCCCCACTGTACGGTCAACTGCTTCCGGGCCTACCTGTATAATCGATCCCAATGGAAAAATCACTGCCTGTGCCGAGCAGTTTGCTGAGACCTATCTTGTGGGAACAATTCCTGTAATGGATGTCAGTTCTCATAAAACCATATATACCAGATACGGTGATTATGCCGGTGTATTCTTTGTTGTTGCGGCTTCACTTCTTATTGTTGCCGGAATCCTGATCAAATTAATAGGAAAGAAAAATGGGAAAAATTCTTTATCAGAATAGCGGAAACATTACAATTCTTGGTGAAGAAACTTCTTTTGACGGAGTTTTGGAATTTAAAGACAATCTGGTTATTGCAGGGAGTTTCTCCGGTTCCATAAAATCCGCAGGAAGTCTTGAGATTTCAAAGACTGCTGAATGCAAAGTTGAGAGTATGGTTGCTGATTCTGTTGTGATTTACGGCTCTGTTGAAGGCAATATTGACGGCCAGAAACGGGTTGAGATGTATCCCGGAAGCAGGATTATCGGAGATGTCAAGACAAATCAGCTCCGTATCTCTGATAATGTTGACTTTCAGGGCGAAGTGACAATGCTGAATAATATCCCCGACATTGATATTTTCTCTCTGTCACCCTCAGAATACAAACATCAGATGATTCAGGCCCAGAAGAATCAGTTGCAGGAAGAAGCATAAATCTGTGTCAAAGTTCTGAATTATTGCAACGGGCTTTAAAATTATGATAAAATAAGGTCCGTTATGAAATACGGCTTTGACAACGAAAAATACCTTAAGATCCAGTCTGAACACATTAAAGAGCGGATTGCAAAGTTTGGAGACAAACTTTACCTTGAATTTGGCGGCAAACTTTTTGATGATTACCATGCCTCTCGTGTACTTCCCGGTTTTGAACCTGATTCAAAACTCAAGATGCTCATGCAGATTGCTGATTTTGCAGAGATTGTAATCGTTATTTCTGCGGAAGACATTGTAAAAAACAAAGTACGCGGTGATCTGGGCATCACCTATGATATGGATGTCCTCCGTCTCCGTGATGAATTCCAGAGCCGCGGCCTTATGGTAGGCAGTGTCGTTATTACGCATTATGCAAATCAGACGGCTGCTGATATTTTCCGTGCAAAACTGGAAAAAATGAACATCAGAACCTACCTTCATTACACGATTGAAGGCTATCCAATGAACGTTTCCCTTATCAACAGTGATGAGGGATTCGGCAAGAATGATTACATTGAGACAACTCGCCCCCTGGTTGTTATTACTGCACCCGGTCCTGGAAGTGGAAAAATGGCAACCTGTCTTTCCCAGCTTTATCAGGACAATAAACGTGGCATTAAAGCAGGCTATGCAAAATACGAAACTTTCCCCATCTGGAACCTGCCTCTCAAGCATCCTGTGAACCTGGCTTATGAAGCTGCGACCGCTGACCTTAATGATGTAAACATGATTGATCCTTTCCATCTTGAAGCCTACGGAAAGACAACTGTAAACTATAACCGCGACATTGAGATTTTCCCTGTACTGAATGCGATTTTTGAAGGCATTTACGGTGAGAATCCATATAAATCACCTACGGACATGGGCGTAAATATGGCTGGACTCAGCATTTTTGATGACGAAGCCTGCTGCACCGCAAGCCGTCAGGAAATCATCCGCCGCTACTACACAGCTCTCGACAAACTTGCAGAAGGTTCAAACAATGAAAGCGAAGTCAACAAGATTGAGCTGCTCATGAACCAGTCCAAGATTTCCAAGGATGAACGGCGGTGTGTGAAAGCAGCCCTGGACCGCGCCGCAAAAGACGGTGTGCCTTGTGCCGCAATTGAACTTGATAACGGTGACATCATCACTTCCTCAACTTCTGACCTTTTCGGTGCCTGTGCCGCACTTCTGCTTAATGCGACAAAACATCTTGCAGGCATTCCTCATGAGGTCAGACTGATTCCTGCAACTGCTGTTGAACCGATTCAGAAAGTAAAGACTGAGTATCTGCTTGGACACAATCCCCGTCTGCACACAGATGAGGTTCTGGTTGCCCTTGCAATGGTAAGCAACACTGACGACCGTGCCGCAGAAGCCCTTAAGATGCTGCCAAAACTCAAGGGAGCACAGGTTCATACCACGGTTATGCTCAGTGAAATTGACCGTAAGATTCTTAAGAAACTGGGAATTGATTTTACAAGCGAACCTGTAATCAAGAAAATGAAGAGTCTGTAATCTGATTCAATCAGAAAAAACCTGCGGCACGCATTGCTGTTATGTAAACGAAAAGTGTGATGACAGAGAAAAGCGTGCTCCAGACCAGAATCTGTCCTGCCAGATCTGAGTCATTGTCCATCTGGTCAGCCATGGCAACACTTGCTATGGCTATGGGCGCTGCATAGAGGGCAAAAAGTGCTGCCCAGTCTGCGCCCTCAAGAGCAGGAAGTCCCAAAAGTCCTGGAAAAAAATAAGCGGAAAGAAAACCAACGAGTGGCGCCACGAAAAGACGGACGCAGACACCCTGCGCAATCTGTTTCCGGAGTCCTTTGATTGCCGAAAAAGAGAAGCGCCCGCCAAGAATTACCAGTGAAAGCCATGGCGCGATGGTTGCCAAAGAATCCATTGTCTTGTACAGAAATTTAAGATTGCCCGTAGAAAGCCGCCATCCGTTTGTGTATGGTCTTAAAGCAAGACATATCAAGCCCAGAGCGACTCCTTCAATCAATGGATTTTTCAGAATCTGAAGAATGACCTTGAAGAAGTTCTTAAGTCCGCTGCTTCGGTCCTTCTGGTTTTCATTTTTCTGCACGAAAACCGTAAGGGAAACCACTGCAAAAACATTGAATAATGGAACCGCGAATGCCGAAACCAGAGCCGCTGCCGCCATGCCTTCGTCTCCGAAAAGATTCTGTGCCAGAGGTAAACCTATTATTGCAAAGTTTGAACGGTAGAAAGCCTGATGAACCACACCTTTCTGCCTGTTCTCAGGTACGAAAATAAGTACAAAGGCAAGTCCAGCAAGAAAAAGAATGACCACTCCGACAATGGCTACAATCACCGTCTGCCAGCGGATGGAATCAAAAGAATCGATTTTGTAGATGTTTATGAACATCATTGCCAGAAAGCAGTAATTGAAGCAGAACTTGTTGCCCTCTGAAAGGAATCGATCGCTCAATGTCCCGTTCTGCTTAAGACCGTAACCCAGCAGAACCAGAAGGATGATTGGAAGCAGTGCATTAAGGGAAAAAAGCAGGGAATCAAGCATCAGCGTATTGCATCCAGAATGTTGAAGGCTTCGACTGCATCTGCCCGGGAAACTGCCAGAAACTCAATGAGGATCGGATATGCCTGAAGAACAGCACCGAGTTTGCCGAAACGCTCAAACTGCAGATAATCATTGGCAGTCTGTTCGGCTTCTGCGGAAACTGTGGTTTTAAGAGCCGCCCGCAGATCCTGCTGGTAAGAAAGGTAAGTCTCTTTTGCCGTTGCGTAGAGCAGTGTGTCCGGCATCTTGAAAGTGTTTACAGAGACAGAGGCAACGTCCACAGAGGAAAAAGCTTTTTCAACATTGATTGCCTCAAGAAGCCCCTCAGAATCTGTTGATATACGGATGACATCAATTCCGTTGGAACCGTCTGTCTGGGCGGCAGTAAGTATGTGCTGGACAACAGCATCTGCAATGGCGTCTGCCTGACTCTGAAGCCATTGCTCAAGACCTTTGTCATCCTGAAGGTCTTTCTGTTTTACAAGGCCTGGCAGAAGCTCAGGTTTTACATTCAGTTCCGTTGAGACTGAGAAACTGTAGGAAAAATCAGGACGCCCGTTGAGTATTGCACTGTAGATTGAGGCAGAGGGGAGTTCGCCCGAAACTGAGGAAGTGAACTTTCTGGGACCAGCTGAAAATATGCGGATCTGGGTGTTTGTAGGAAGAAGACGTTCCCACCGCCAGATGATTGATCCGCTTGAGATCGGTTCCTCATAAACACCGCTGGTTTTGGAAATCAGGACTCCGTACTGTCCTGCCGGAACGTAGAACTGGATCCATCCTATGAAAAAAACTGCAGTGGCGCATGCCAGAAGAAGAATGAAAGAAAGAAGTCCTTTTTTGCTTTTCATGATTTCCGCCTTTGTGTTATCATTGGATGTATCGGCTTTATTATAATCTGTCTTGGGAGAAAACTGCAAGAATGTTCAAAATCAATGTAAGATTAATCCGCTTCTTTTCAATTTTTCTTCTTGTTCTTCTGTTTTTCTTCGGCATCGGCAACCAGCAGGGCTTTTCCGATACTTCTCTCCGTTTCATCTCTGTCACAGGAGTCGTCACCGCATTCCTTTCGGTTTTTTTCGTTTTTTATGGAATCATCCTTATGGTGATAGATATTGTCAAAAGAAAAAAATTCAGGAATCTTTTTTTTCTGTTTCTCTATTTTTTCTGTATCGTGGAAGCTCTTGTGGCCCTGACATTCTTTGATGTGCTGATTTTCATCAATCAGTTCTGATCTGTGGTCTCTTCTGAAATCAGAATCATCGGAAAACATCCGGATCGGCATGGTCTGTCATAGGATTCGAAGACTTCACACCTTTACAAAATGCCTGGAATCCATTTAAATGTATGACATGAATCAGACCCCATCCGAAAATATCCGGCTTTATGCTGTACGTGGTGCGACCTGTGCGGAAAACACCCCGGAATCAATTTCTGAAACTGTGGCGGAAATGTTTACTGCCATTTTTGAGAAGAATCTCATTAAAAATGAAGATATTGTTTCTGTTCAGTTTACGATGACTTCCGATCTGAACACATTGAATCCCTGTACAGCGCTCCGTAGAGCCGGTTTCTGTGAAGGGGCACCGCTTTTCTGTTCCCAGGAAGCAGAGATTGTTGGAATGCTTCCAAAAGTGATCCGTGTTCTGATTACCTATTACGGAACATGCAGACCTGAAGCTGTGTATCTGAACGGAGCCCAGAAGCTTCGCCCTGATCTTGCCCAGAATAAGAACTGAAAGGGTTTTGGCATGGCGGACAAGGTTTCTTTGTGGCAGATCAGCCGGGAATATGCAGGGATTGCAGAGGCAGGCGGAGTAAAGAACGTTGTCTGCTCACTCTCTGAAAACCTGTTAAAAAACGGATTTGATGTCACTCTTTTTATTCCTCTCTATGGCTGTACAAGTCTTTCTTCCGTACAGAACCTGGAGATTGTTCCCGGTGCGGACACTTCTTTCGAGGTTCTTGGCCGTCAGTACAGAGTGTCCTTTGGAATTGCCCGCAGCAACGGTGTCCGCATTGTCTTTGTGATCTCCTCGCTTTTTACCGAAAAAATGGGCGTTTACACATACACAGCCCTGGAAGAAAACCTTGTCGGCTTTCACAAGCGGGGTACAGGACATGTGGATGCAATCTCCATGGAAATGGTTTTTCAGCAGGCTGTGCTTGCATACGGAATTAAGACCGGTGAATGTCCAGAAATCGTTCATTGTCATGACGCGACCACCGCTCTGGTTCCTGTTTTTGCACGTTGTTTTGAACAGTACAGGCAGTTTTTTGCATCTTCCAGATTTGTCGTGACGATCCATAACGGTGGGCCTGCTTATCATCATGAGATTGCATCAATTGATGAGGCTGAGAAGATTACCGGACTTGACCGGGAAGTGCTTGAGAAAGGGCGTAACGGAAGCTGTATTGAACCATATCTTCTGGCTTCATATTACGCCTTTATGACCACTGTTTCTCCCTGGTATGCAGAAGAACTTTCTGATCCTGACAATCTTGATACAGACGGGCTTTCCAGAGCTTTTTACGAGCGTGGCACAGAAATTGCGGGCATTACCAACGGAATTGATTTCAGCCGCTACAATCCTGAAAATCCGAAAAAGTCTCTGATTCCTACCGCTTTTAATCCGCGGAAACTGGATTTTTCCGGAAAACTTGCGGCCCGGAGTGAGTTCCTGGATTATTTTGCTGTGGCCCGTGAATCTGATGCCGGTCTTGAACCGCTTCTGGGCAACAGCATCAGTGGAATTGTCCAGTACGGAACACTTGATCCTGTTTCTGATCCTGTTTATTTCAGTTATCACGGACGCATTGCAGAACAGAAAGGCCTTGATGTGCTTATTGAGACAATCGGACCGGTGTTTGAAAAAGTGCCTCACGCCCGTTTTGTCATAATCGGGCAGGGGTACGACAAACTGGAAAAGCGGCTTGTGGAACTTACAGAACGTTTCGCAGGCAAAGTGCTTTTTCTGCACGGTTACGACCGTTTTATGGCAAGACTCTGTGTCGCTGTGTCAGACTTTATTGTGCTTCCAAGTTTCTTTGAACCTTGCGGACTTGAGGATTTTATCGCCTCCTGTTTCGGGACAATTCCTGTGGCACATGCAACCGGCGGTCTTCAGAAAATCCAGCATGGAAAGACAGGTTTTCTTTATGATGAGAACACTCCTGAGATCCTTGCTGCCTGTCTTGTGAGTATCGCGGAGGATTTCGATGCTGACAGGGATAGGTTTGCTAAGATTGCACAGAAAGCCTGCCAGACTGTACACGATAAATACTCCTGGAACAATGTTACGAAAAAGGAATACATTCCGCTGTTCATGAAACTTCTTGGAAAAAATTAGTTTCGGCAGAATGTTTAATGATTAAATCTTGATACAAATCATCTTGCGGGGGAAAATCCATGAGAATTGCAGTGATCGGTGCGGGAAACATGGGCAGCCAGTATGCTCTCATGCTGTTCAATAAACAGATTGAAGGTGCTGAACTGGCGGCTGTGACAAGAATCGGTAAGAATCTGCAGGAGAAAATGAAGCCTGTTGTGGATTCAGGAATTCCTGTTTATCAGACAGCAGATGACCTTTATGCTGCCGTCCTTTCCGGTGAACTGGATATTGATGCAGTGATTATCGCAACTCCTCATTATGCCCACGAAGAGCAGATTGTCCAGGGCTTTAAGAACAGGCTTCACGTGCTTTCTGACAAACCTCTGGGGGTTTATTCAAGACAGGCCCGTAATGCAATAGAGGCACGCAGCACTTTCGCACCGGAAAAAATCTTCGGGACAATCTTTAACCAGCGGACCATACCGGTCTATCGGCAGATGAGGGATATTGTCCGGAGCGGAAAATACGGAAAACTGAAACGTGTCCTCTGGGTGATCACTGACTGGTACCGTCCTGAAAAATATTATTCAACTTCCAGCTGGCATGCAAAATGGAAGACAGACGGCGGCGGTGTTCTGCTGAATCAGTGTCCCCACAATCTTGACCTTCTGCAGTGGATCTGCGGAATGCCCTCTGCAGTCCAGGCTTTTTGCCAGGAAGGTCGCTACCACAACATTGAAGTTGAAGACGATGTGACTGCCTTTATGGAATGGGCTGACGGTGCCACAGGAACTTTCATCACATCGACTGGAGAACTGCCGGGAATAAACAGGCTGGAGATTTCTCTGGATGAAGCGATGCTTGTCTGCGAGGATGGTGAACTGAGGCTCTGTGAATTTGCACCGGATCTTGGAATGCCAGAAGCGGAATACAGATCCACTTCTTCTGATTTCTTCCGCAACATAAAAGGCCGGTGGTCAAACCTGTGTGCCGGAACTGAACCTGAGCAGCACAGAAAAACTCTTCAGAACTTTGTTGATGCATGCCTGCACAGTTCAGAACTCCTTGCGACAGGTGAAGAAGGAATCAAAAGTCTTTATCTTTCCAACGCGATGTACATGTCTTCCTGGACGGGTAAAAAAATAACTCTTCCCCGGAATAAATCTGAAGAAGAGCTGTTTGAAGCCGGATTTGAAGAACTTCTGTCCAGAAAATGATCTGATTCAGACCGGCGGTGTCACAGATATTTCAGCAGTTCGCTTCTGATTGTATCGTAATGGGCTCCGCTGATGCCGAAATCTTTTTCTTTGTAGTTCCAGCATGCCCGGCCGATACCGTATTTCTCGAACACGGAGTTGATTTCCCTGAACCAGCCCAGTGTATGTTCGGGCTTTGCAAGATCGATTACTCCGTATTCACCGCAGTAAAGCATCACGTTCCGTTCCTGTGCAACTTTTACCGCCTCGAAAATCTCTTTATCTATGGCATCAAGTCCGGTTGCCCCTTCCGGCCATTCCAGTTTCATGATCTCGTAGGCTTTTCTTGCACCGGCAGCCTTAGGGTCATCAAAACTGAAAGGATAGTCAAGTCTGAAGTCAGCGGGCATCGCTTCCACCCAGTATGCGCCCTGATGTGTGAAACACAGGGGACTGTAACAGTGAAAGTTGTAAATGATGTTTTCATCCGGCGGAAGAATGATGTCTTTTACTGCCGCTGCGCTGTTGTTCCAGTAGCCGCCGATCAGGATTCTGACAGATGGAGCGATTTCTCTGATACTTCTGATTGTCTGTGCTGAAATTCTCTGCCAGTCAGGATTGAAACCGGGATCAGTGATCTCGTTCAGAAGTTCGAAGGCAACGCTGTCTCCAATATTGCCGTAACGTTCCGCAAACTGGCACCAGAGGTCTATGAACATTTTCTCGTATTTTGGATTGCCGAAAAAGCCGGTCTCGTTCTCACCTTTGTCAAAGCTGTAGCCCGCAGTCTTGTGCAGGTCCAGGATCAGATTAAGCCCCGCATTTCTGCACCACTCAATGCAGCTGTCAATATAACTGAAGTTTTCATCTATAAAGGTGCCCTCTGCAGTCTGCAGAAGATTGTAGTCAATCGGCAGCCGCACGTGATCAAGGCCCCAGCCCTTAATCTGCCTGATGTTCTCCTCCTGAATGAAAGTGTCATAATGCTGTTTCTCGTGGCAGCACTGACTGAGCCATCCACCGAGGTTGACGCCCCGTCTGTATCCTGTCCAGGTCTTGAGTTTCATTTATGTTCCTCCGTGAAAGTTTATGTTTCTGAATCAATAATCGGGTATTTTAGCACGTTTTTATGACTTTGTGAAAAGAGAGAGGCGGAAAAACAGCCCGGTGTGAGTTCCTGTTCTGGTGAATTTCATTTATGGAGAATGTACGGAAACTGTGGTATGATTGGATCATCAGACTGATCGCTAAGCGCATTCATAGCTCGCCGCCTGATACGGAAATGAAAGTAAATGTGAGAAACAGGAGAAAGTATGGGTTCAAAAAATGTGGAAAAGGTTTTCAGGTATTTCTGTATGCTGGTGCTCTGTCTGTCTGTGACAGCAGCTCTTTTTGCGGCGGATGCTGTCTTTGTAGGTTCAAGGTATTATCCGCTGGTAAAAGGTTATCTCAGTTCCATTGACGGTTTTTATATGCGCATTTCTTCCAGTGCCAGATCTTCTTCCTACGAAATATGGAACCTCAATGGTGTCGCTGATGTTCCTGCCTGGAAGACCACTCCTGATACAGCGACTCTTCTTGTAAGACTGCGAGGTTGGAACACTGACGGACAGACTGTTTTCTATCTTCTTGAAGCCACTGCGCCTGACCGAATACAAATGACAAAGCTTGATGCTCTGCCGGATCTTTCCACAGGGGACTGGCATTTTCAGATGGCACACACCAATGATAATGCCATCAATTTCAGAGAAAAGGCTGATGTTTCTGGAAAGAAAATGGGGCAGTATCAGAAAGGCAATACGGTCCGCTTTTCCGGTGCAATGGAAAACCGCTGCAGTATTGAAGATGCCACCGATTACTGGTACCGCTTTGACTATAACGGAAAAGAAGCCTGGGTTTACGGCAAATACATCACCTTTGACGGTGCAGTCATCAATGAGGAAACTCTGGGGCTGAAAAACGATCCGGAACCAGTCTCCGCTGCCGTAACAGGTTCTGCGGTCAATGATGTCAATTCACTGCCATCACTTGCCAGCATGCCCTATGACGTCGTATCAGTTTTTGAATTCCCGGATACACTGTACAACATGTTCTCAAAAGATGACCGTCTGGTTCAGTATCCCATTCTGTCGGACTGGTCAGATGGTTATGACACAAAAATGTATGTAAAAAAAGGAACTGATATCCTTGCAGAACTGACACCCGAGTATAACGGTGTGTATTACAGCCCGGAACATGACAGGCTTTATTTCTCATCCTACGTTTTTGGCGAAACCTACACTTTGACCTGCATCGATACGGAAACCGGTTTCCGTATACCTCTGACCGATGACAGTGAGTACTACATCAATACCCAGTTCATCGCCCCGAATAAGGATGGCTCCAAACTGGTTCATCTGGATGATTACTGGTACGGGGACGATTTCCGTGGCATGGCCTTTGTTGTGATCAATGTGGCGGACAACACACGGACACGGTATACCCTGAAGAAAAATCTGGAGATTGAGGCTTTCGGCTTCCTTCATGATGATGTGGTCTGGTATGTGACCCGAGATGATGATGAAATTCATCTGGTCAAGCTTCAGGGAACCGAGGCTGTTCCTATGTCAGAGACCTATGCTCATGGGGATGCCGATGATTTTTACTACTACATGTTTCCGGGCTTTGACTGTCTCTTTGTGACAAAAAATCCCTGCTACGGAAAGGAAAGCTTTATTTTTGGCCGGGATGGTTCCGTAGTTGCCGGTGTTGTCATCAACGGCTTCTGGTATGTGGACCAGTGGTATCTTGCCACCATGGAATATACTGATTCCAGCTGTAAGAGCGGCACTGTGCATATCTATGACAGCAGCTTTAATGAAATCCGAAGCATCCAGGCTTCTTATGGCCAATATTCCTGGGGAACATATCTGGAGAAAGTTGGCGTAAAGGACGGCCGGCTGCAGATTCAGTTTACCCGAGAAGAGAAGTAGCGGGACTGAGAAATCAATTCAACCGGATTAAACAGTTCAGTGGGTTTCCTGCATGGAGAATGTAAGAAACCTGTGGTATGATTGAATCATCAGACTGATTGCACAGCGCATTCATAGCTCGCCGCCTGATGCGGAGGCTTTCAAGGAGAAAAACATGAAAGAAGAAGATTATTGCGGTTATCTTTTTGCCCATTTTATCGGAGAAGAGACTGCAGAAAGTGAACAGGTTTATTTTTCTGTAAGCAGTGACGGCCTTCATTTTGAGGACCTTAACGGACACAGACCTGTTCTGGTCAGTGATGTAGGTGAGAAAGGCATGAGAGATCCTTTCCTTTACCGTTCCATCGATGGTAAGAAATTCTTTCTTATCACTACAGATCTGAGCATCTACCATCGTGGTGGATGGCTGAAGAACGCACAGGGCTACTTTGATGCCAGCACAACAGGAAGCTCAAATCTTGTTCTCTGGCAGAGTGATGACCTTGTGAACTGGGTGGGTCCCAAACTTGTTCCGGCAGCTCCTGCCAATGCGGGAATGGCCTGGTCCCCCGAAATGATTTATTACGAAAAGACTGGGGAATACATCATTTTCTTCTCATCCAGCATCATGGATCCTGTGACGAAAATGAAGGCAAAACCCAATGCAATCTATTACGTTGCCACAAAAGACTTTGAGAATTTCACAGAGCCTAAGCTTTTTATCGACTGCCAGTGTGATGTTCCCGGTGGACAGGGTAAGCCCCGTGAAATAATTGATACGACGGTCCTTAAAGTAGGTGACTGGTATTACAGTGCGTCAAAAGACGGTGACAATGATGAGGCAAACGGTGGAATCCGCATTCTCCGCACAAAAGAACTCCTTGATCCCGGATCATGGGAGAAAGTTCTGGATCTTGATGAGCTGAACCTTGATACAGCAGGTCTTGACTGCAAGACTCTGGACAACTCAAGCCTTGAAGGCCCGGAACTTTTTGAATACAACCTGAGGGACCGCCGTAACCCGGATGTGCCTGAATTCGGAATCATTGCGGACCAGTACATGGCCGGCACAGGTTATCTTCCGTTAAGAACAACAGACCTTGAAGACAGGGACAATTCCAGAGGTTCATGGGAAATTCTTTCAAAGAAAGATTATTCTTTTGATGTGCTCAAGAAACGGCATGGGACAATTCTCCGCATAACAAAAGAGGAGTTGGACAGACTGAAAAAGGCTTTCAGAAAGGACTGAAAAAAAATTAAATTTTTTTGCTGAGTTTTTTTGGTAAGTTGTTGACATAATCGGGAATATAATATATATTCCTATTCGTCAGTTACGCCGACTTAGCTCAGCTGGCCAGAGCACGTGATTTGTAATCTCGGGGTCTTCAGTTCGAATCTGAAAGTCGGCTCTCCTGGGGAGGTTCCAGAGTGGTCAAATGGGGCAGACTGTAAATCTGTTGCTTCGGCTTCGAAGGTCCGAATCCTTCTCTCCCCAAAAGGTGTTAAGCTCAAAAGTTTAACACCTTTTTTTTTGCTTTTTCAGGTTTATTGATATGGAACACCCTTTTTACAAAGACGGCCTTTCCTTTTCCTGCCAGCGCTGCAGTCACTGCTGCCGTGGTGAGCCGGGATATGTCTATCTTTCCCGCCGTGATTTGACAAATCTTCTTGAATGTTTTAAATTTGACAAAGACGATTTTATTCGTGAGTATTGTCGTTTTGTGCCGTATTATGACGGATCAGAGGTTCTCTGTTTGAAGGAGAAACCCGGCTACGACTGTATTCTCTGGGAGAACGGCGGTTGCCTTGCATATAAGGCTAGACCTGTTCAATGTTCAACATATCCTTTCTGGTCTTTTCTGCTTGCTTCCCGGAATTCCTGGGACAGAGAGTGTTCAGACTGTCCCGGTATCAATCGCGGTGAACATCATTCCTTTGAGGAAATACAGGCTGCAAAACAGCAGTACGAGGAAAATTATCCGTTACGGCGTGGGGAAGTTTGATTTATGAAAGTTGAGTTTTGGGGTGTCCGCGGGTCATTGCCGACTCCATTGAGTCCTGATCAGTTGCTGTCTAAGATTTGTGCTGTCGTCCAGCGAATTACACCTGCTGATCTTGAAAGTTCTGATTCCAGAGAAAGGTTTGTCAATTCTTTACCGCCTTCTCTCAAAAGTACGATCGGTGGCAACACTGCCTGTGTGGAACTTCTCAACAAGAACAATACGCTTTTCATAATGGATGCAGGTTCCGGTATCCGGCCTCTGGGTAAAAAATACGGTGCTGTAAAAAATCTTGTCTGTCATATTTTTTTAAGTCATTTCCATTGGGACCATATCCAGGGACTTCCTTTCTTTGATCCCATCTATAATCCGTCCACTGAGATCCATTTTTATTCCTGTCATCCAGACTGTGAGAAACTTCTCAGGGATCAGATGGAGTACTCCTATTTCCCGGTTCCTCTTTCTTCCTGTACAAAAAAGATGTATTTCCATGTTCTTAAAGAAGGCGAGCCTTTTACTGTTGACGGTGTGACTGTTAACACAAAGAAAATGTTCCATCCCAGTGATTCCTATTCCTATTCCTTTGAGGAAGACGGAAAAAAATTCGTTTATGCCACGGATCTTGAGATTCAGCCTGGAGACAATAATGATGGAACTCAGGAAAGTGTTTTCTCCAATGCTGATGTTCTTGTCCTTGATTCCCAGTACACAGTTGAGGAAGGATTCATCAAAGAAAGCTGGGGACACTCAACTTTCAACAAAGGAATTGATTTCGGTCTTTCATGGGGCGTTAAGAATATTTATCTTTTCCATCACGATCCAACTTATGACGACAGAAAAATCCATTCCATTCTTGAATCTGCCAAATGGTATCTGGATTACGGGGAGAACAGATCCCTCAATGTTCACATTGCTTCGGAAGGTACGTCCATTACTTTATGAGTGACAGTGCTCTTACTTACTCGTTTACTGAAGAAGAACTCAAGTCTCTTGTACGGTTTCTGCGGGTAAAGCAGGAAATTCTTCCTCCCGAACTTTACATGTTCTATTCTGTGCTTGAAAAAGCAATTTATGATTCTATGTCAATTGAAGAGGCGGAAGAATTCTTTCTATGAAGAAACTGGGAAAATTTTTATTGTTTGTGTTCCTTTTCCTGATTGTTGCTCTTGGAGCTGCTGCCGGTTATGTATGGTATAATCTGCAGGCTCCCGGAACCGGGGAAAATCTTGTGGAATGCAGGATTGATGTAGTCCAGGGTGCCACAATCAGAAGCATTTCAAAAGAACTTGAAGCGGATGGTATTGTCCGTTCTGCGGATCTCTTTTATCTGCTCGCCAGAAAAAACGGATCTGTGGTCAAATCTGGAACTTATACTGTAAATTCAACTATGAAGCCTGCGGAGATTCTTGAACTGCTTGCCTCGGGACAGCAGGAGTATATTTCCGTGAGTATTCCGGAAGGCTTTACTGTCGGGCAGATCGGGGCACTTCTTGAGAACAAGGGAATTGCTTCAAAAGAGGCTTTCGTCTCCGTTTCAAAGGATAGACTTCTGCTTGAGAAATACGGAATTCCCGCACCTTCTTTTGAAGGGTATCTTTTCCCTGATACCTATTATTTCAACCGTGGAATGAGCTGTGAGTCGATCATCTCAATGATGGTTGAAAATTTCTTCAGAAAAATTGAAAGCATTGAGGGGTTGAAAGAGAAAACCGCCGCGGAACTTTTTTACATTGTCCGGCTTGCTTCCGTTGTTGAACGGGAGTACCGGGTTGCAGAAGAAGCTCCTGTGATTGCAAGTGTCTTCAGCAACAGACTTGAAGCCGGTGCCGGTCTTTATTCATGTGCGACTGTTGTCTACATGCTTACAGAGATTCTTGGACGGCCTCATCCTGACAGGGTTCTTACCGCCGATACAAAAATCGACAATCCTTACAACACTTATGTCCATGCAGGACTGCCACCGGGAGCAATCTCGAACCCTGGACTGATTGCCCTGAAAGCCGCCGCTCATCCTGCGGACACCGATTACTGGTTCTTTGTTGTTGAAGATGAAGCAGCCGGAAGACATGTCTTCACTGAAAACCTGGAAGATCATAATCAGGCAAAATACAATCTTTCTGTAAAAAGGGCTGCCGGTAACTGATGAGTCGGATCATTAGCAGTTCCACGATTGAGGAAGTCAACAGCCGTACGGATATTGTTGCCCTGGTAAACGAATATACTCACCTTGAGAAACGAAGCGGCGACTACTGGGGCTGCTGTCCTTTCCATAACGAGAAAAGCCCGTCATTTCATGTTGTTCCCTCCCGGAAAATGTACCATTGTTTCGGCTGTGGTGCCGGCGGCGGTGTGATCAAATTCTACATGGAAGTGGAAAGGATGGGCTTTACGGATGCTGTTGAGGCTCTTGCAAAAAAAGCCGGCATCGAAGTGGTGTATGACAGCGGTTCCTCAGGAAAGGATGACAGTTTTAAAGAGCAGAATCTGCGTGATCAGTACAAGGAACTTTATACCCGTGTCGCCGGCAGTTATCATTATGTGCTTCAGAATCTGGAGTCTGCCGCTTTTGTCCGTGATTATCTTGAGAAACGCGGTGTGTCAAAACAGATTCAGGAACAGTTCATGCTTGGCTTTTCTCCCAATGATGCTTTCTGGCTCCGGAAATTCCTGAAAGACAAAAATTACAGCGATGAGTTTCTTGACAATTCAGGGCTGTTTTCCAAAAAAAATCCGAGATGCTCTTTCTTCTGGAACCGGCTTATGTTTCCCATCTGCGACCGGAATGGGAAAGTTGTCGCCTTCGGCGGACGGATCATGCAGGGTGAGGGCCCGAAGTATGTGAACTCCGGGGAATTGATCCAGTATCACAAAGGGGAGACACTTTACGCCTTTCATCTTGCAAAACAGACAATACGGCAGAAGAAGGCTGCGATCCTCTGTGAAGGCTACATGGATGTGATTGCCTGGCATCAGGCGGGCATGACCAATGCAGTGGCGCCCCTGGGAACTGCCCTGACTGAGGAGCAGCTTAACATTCTCCGTCCTTTTGCAGACACGCTGTTCCTTTCCTTTGACAGTGATGAGGCCGGACAGAAAGCCACAGTGCGTGCCATAAAACTTGCCCGCCAGAAAGATTTTACGGTAAAGGTGATCCGTCTTGAAGGCGGTAAGGATCCCTCTGAGATACTGAACTCTTTCGGTGTTGAAGCCTTGACAAATGCAATAAGTGGGGCTATATTGGATGATGATTTTTTGTTATCAGTTTATGCCAAGCAGTTTGATGTGACCAATCCCGAAGGGAAAACACGGGCATCTCTCGCTTTTTTTGAATACATAGATGTTTTATCAACTGATATACAAAAGCAATCATGTCTGGAAAAGTTGTGCCGGACATATCAGATAAAGTCGGAGGCAATCACCGCTGATTATTACAATCGGGACGGCGCAAAGAGAAGGATTGACAATGCCACACGCCAACCTTCAGGTCCATCGGAAAGACCGGTCCGGATGGATGCGGAAATGCGTTCTGTTCTGGCGTTTGCCGCAAACCTGGATTTTTTTCAAACCGTTCGGAACTCGGTTTCTGTAGAGGATTTTGAAAATGAGGATGCTGAGAGTCTTTTCATCACTCTTGAAGAATGTTTCAGGGAAGAAACTTTCAGTTACGACACAATTCTAAGCAAATGTACTAGTGAAAATCTCAGACAGAAACTTGCGGAGGCTGTTACATCCGGTGAGTATTCTGTAAAGCCCGAAAAAACGGTTGAAGATGCGGTGGCGTTTTTCCAGAAAAGTCGGCTTGTCCGCAGGCGCAGACGTATTCTGAACCGGATTGAGCAGCTGTCTCAGCAGCCCGGTTCGTTGCAGACGCAGCAGGAAATCATTTCATTACAGAATGAACTGATGAGTATTGATATTAAATAAACATGATCAGAGGCATGAATGACGGATCAGGAATTTGATTCTGCAGTTGCAAAACTCCTTGACTACTGCAAGGAAAAATCAGTAATCACATGGGATGAAGTGAATCTTCTTCTTCCCCAGGATGTGGTCAATTCTGAGAAAATGGACGGAGTCCTTGTTCTGCTGGAGAAAAACAATATCCAGCTTCTGGAAGATGATGGCCTTGATGATGAAGACGATCTTGCTCCAGTTGAAGATGACGATGGCGCAGAGGATTCAGAAGATGATGAGACTGTTCAGGAAGAAGAAGACAAGATAGACGAAAAAGGCCGGAAACAGCTGGTCTATAATGAGAAAGATTCCAACGGTGATGATCCGATCCGCATGTATCTGCGTGAGATCGGAAAAGAACACCTTCTGACTGCTGAGAAAGAAGTCCAGCTTTCCAAGAAAATGGAAAAAGGTGAGAACATCATCAAGGGTGTGATCAAGAATTCCGGTATGATGATGCCTGAGTTCTACGCTGTCTACCAGAAAGCTTTCCAGCGTCCTCATGAGGAGACAAGCAAAGCCCGCAAGGAAATCAATGAGGAGCAGGCTGAAAGACGCAGACTCCGCACCTGTTACGGTGAGGCACTGAAACAGGTTTCTGCAGATCTCAAGGAATACATCAAAAAGAAGAAACAGCTTTTTGAAAGCGATCCAACATGTACGATTTTTGAGAACGAAGAGCTCAGATCTCTTCGTGACAAAGTTCTGCCTGTTCTGCAGACCATTGATATCCAGTCTGAGGAAATTGAGCATTTCTCTGACAAATTTATTGAAGCGACAAAGAAAATCCGCGAATACCACAGCAAACAGGACCGGAAGGCAAAGGAACTCCGTATCACGGATTTCTCTGAGCTCCGCAGTCTGGGAAAGCAGATGTCAAGTAAGTCCGGCCGTGACAAACTTGAGAAAGAACTTGGTATGCCTGCTGACGAGATCCGCGAGATTTATACCCAGATTCAGAAGATTGACCGCAAACTGCGCCGCCTTGAGTATGAATTTGAAAACAGCATTGACGAAATCCTTGCCATGGCAAAGGAGATCGAGTATGGCCGCAAGATGATGGAAGACGCTAAGAACCGTCTTATCAATGCAAACCTCCGTCTTGTTGTCTCAATTGCAAAGAAGTATACAAACCGTGGTCTTCAGCTTTTTGACCTTATACAGGAAGGTAATATCGGTCTTATCAAAGCTGTTGAGAAGTTTGAGTACCGTAAAGGTTACAAGTTCTCAACCTACGCAACATGGTGGATCCGTCAGGCCATCACACGCAGCATTTCTGACCAGGCACGCACAATCCGTGTTCCTGTCCACATGATTGAGCAGATCAACAAGGTTGTCCGTGAGTCCCGTCAGCTTATGCAGCGCCTTGGACGTGAACCCACCGACGAAGAGATTGCAGAGCAGCTTCAGTGGCCGGTCTCAAGGGTCAAGACCGTCAAAAATGTTGCCCGGGAACCTATTTCTCTGGAAACGCCTATCGGTGAGGAAGAAGACAGTTCATTGGGCGATTTTATCGAAGACAAGGAAGTGGAGAATCCTGCAGTACAGACTGCCCATACTCTGCTTAAGGAACAGCTTTCCGAAGTTCTTTCCACATTGCCTCCCAGGGAGCAGGAAGTTCTTAAGATGCGTTTCGGACTTGACGGCGGTTACTGTCTTACACTTGAAGAGGTCGGTCTTTACTTCAGTGTTACCCGCGAACGTATCCGTCAGATTGAGGCAAAGGCTCTCAGACGCCTTAGACATCCCCGCAGATCAAGCAATCTTCGGGATTATATAGACAATTAAACCGATACTAAGTATTATGGGGTATGGATTTATAATCCGGGGGATACCTCATTTCGGGATATTAGAGGGGTTTTTTATATGGAAATGGATGTAGTTTTTGACAAATTGAAAGAGTTGCAGGAAGTCCTTTCAGGAAAATATTCGATCGAGAACCAGATTGAAGAATCTCCGAAAAAACTTACTGCTCAGGATGAACTCCTGGCTCGAATGAAAAGAGAATATATAGAAAAAAATGCAGTTTATGAAGAAGTCCGCTCAAAAGTAGCCGGACTTAAGACTGATCTTGCAGAAGCTGTCGCTGCCCGTGAACGCGGAGAAAAGGGAATGGATGAGATCACTACTCACCGCGAGTATGAGGCGCTTCAGAAAGAGATTGACGACGCAACACTTAAAGAGACACAGGTCCGCAAGGATCTTCAGAAAGAGGAGAAGACTCTCTTTGAACTGGATGAGAATCTTAAGGCTGCGGAACAGTCAATCAACACACTTGAAGAAGAGCTTAATGCAAGCAAAGCTTCTCTTTCAGAGGAAATTGATTCTCTCAAAGTCCAGTACGAAGAGCTTAAGACAAAAGAAGCAGAGATTCTTCCCGGACTTGATCCTGACATTGTTTTCAAGTTTGAGCGCATCATCAAGAGCAAACACGGAAAGGGTATCGTTGCTGTAAAAGGTAATGTCTGTGACGGCTGTCACATGATTCTGCCTGCCCAGTTTGCCAATGAGGTTCACAATGGCGAGAAGATCGTGTTCTGCCCTTACTGCAGCCGCATCCTTTTCTATCAGGAAGTGGAAGAAGGTGAGAGCGAGTACTTCAGCTATGACGATACCGGAAGTCTGTCAGACTATGACGAAGGTTTCGGTGACGATGATGATCTTGATGAAGACGGTGAGTTCGGTGATCCTGAGGCTGAAGACGTCGGAAACGATCAGGATTTTGACGACTGATTAAAGTTTATTTTGCAGAAGCGATAAAATCGCGCCGGCAGGGGCATATGTGTTTCTGCCGGTGAGGAAAGTCCGGGCTCCTTCGGAAAAAATGCCGGATAACAACCGGGCAGGGAAACCTGACAGACAGTGCCACAGAAAACAGACAGCCGGTTTTACCGGTGATGGTGAAAAGGTGGTGTAAGAGACCACCGGCAGACTGGTAACAGTATGCGCATGGTAAACCTCATTTGGAGCAAGAACGAGCAGCAGTGCAACTCCGATAAATCACTGCGGGTAGTTCGCTGAATGTGCAGAGTGATCTGTACATAGGACAGATGGTTTTGCTGATTCAATCAGTTACAGAACCCGGCTTATTGCTTCTGCTTTCTTTTTGGGTGGGAAAATTAATGCAGGCTGAAATTGTAAAAACAAAAAATACAGTTTTTACCCGGATTATTGTTGTCTTACTGTCTGTTATTTTTCTTGCTCTTGCAGGTTTTGCATCCTATAAAATCATAATAAGAATCCAGAATTCCCCTTCAATGTCAAAGGTTTACACCTATTGGAAAGCCGGAGATTATCCAGCGGTTTACAATGAGACTGCCGGTGTTCTTGCCCTTAAACCTTTTGATCCTTCAGCAGAAGCTTATCACGGTTATTCCTGTTTCTATCTTGGAATCAGTTCAACGGATACAACGGAAGCCAGACAGTATCTGGATGAATGTATTTTTTCACTCCGTCTCGCAATGAACCGGGCAACAGATGTACTTATGCCTCAGATCTGTTATCTTCTGGGAAAAGCCTATTTCCACAAAGATAATCTTGCGGGAAATCATTACTATGCTGATCTTGTTGTGAAGTATATAAATCAGGCCCTTTCCTATGGTTATGAGGCCTCTGACATTCCCGAATACCTCGGACTCAGTTATGCCCAGCTGGGAATGACTGCTGAGAGTATAGCTGCTTTTACGGATGCTCTTCTGGTAAACGATTCTGACGTCCTTCTGCTTTCTATCGCGGAGCAGTACATAAAAATCGGCCGTTCAGATGTGGCAAAACAGTATCTTGTTCAGCTTATAAAAAAGACCAGGGATCAGACAAAAGAGATAGATGCATCATGTATGCTTGCAGAGATTTTTATTTCTGAAGGTTCTTTGGAAATGGCTCTGGAAAAATACAACGATGTATTGTCTAAAAATGAAAATTGTGCTGACGCATATTACGGAATTGGTGTAATATATGAGTTGCAGGGTGATCTGGTGAAGGCTCGCGCTGAATGGCGTAAGGCATTGAAGGCAAAGGCAAATCATCAGGGTGCGCTGCAGAAACTTGGAAAAGCATAGAAAACAAAAAGTGGGTTTAATTTTGGAGGGATTTAATGGCTTTCTTGGACAGATTTTCAACTGATATCGGAATAGATTTGGGAACATGCAATACTTTGATTTATGTTCGCGGAAAAGGGCTGGTTCTTGATGAACCTTCTGTTGTTGCTGTTGAACGGCTTACAAAAAAGGTTGTTGCTGTCGGAAAAGATGCAAAGCGCATGCTTTACAAAACTCCCGGAGATATTGTGGCAATCCGGCCTCTGCGTGACGGTGTGATTGCGGACATGGACAGCTGTGAGAAGATGATCCGGTACTTTATTTCAAAGGTTATGCCAAAACATAAAGTTTTCCGCTCAATGCATATGAAGATCGGAATCCCGTCCTGTATCACTGAGGTTGAGAAACGTGCCGTACAGCAGGCTGCCCTTAAAGCAGGTGCAAAGGAAGTCCAGGTCATTGAGGAGTCCCTTGCCGCTGCCATCGGTGCCCAGATTCCGATTCATGAGCCTGCCGGACATATGGTCTGTGACATTGGTGGCGGTACTACAGAGGTTTCTGTAATCTCTCTGGGCGGTATGGTTGTTACAAATGCAATCCGCGTTGGTGGTGATGAGTTTGATGAGGCTATCATCAAACATATCCGCAGTGTCCATAACCTGATCATCGGACAGCAGATGGCTGAGAAACTGAAGATTGAGATAGGAAACGCTTCTGTTGCTCCTGAGAAAACAATTGAGAAAATGGCTATCAAAGGAACTGACGCGATCACCGGTCTGCCCCGCAGTCTGGAGATTGACAGCGTTGAGGTCCGTGAGGCACTTAAAGATCCTGTCACACAGATTGTTGATGAGATAAAACGTACTCTGGGCCTTACTCCGCCTGAACTGGCCGCTGACATTGTTGAACGCGGTATTGTAATGACAGGTGGAGGCTCACTGCTTAAAGGGCTTCCCAAACTGATCTCAAAGGAAACCGGTGTTCCTGTCATTCTGGTGGAGAAACCCCTTGAATGCGTTGCGATCGGTGCAGGTCAGGCTTTTGAACTGTTCCAGGATATTTCTTCAGACAGAAGTATTTATGACAATCTGAACAGTTAAACTTCAAAGTTTATGGCAGATCAGCGCAAACATACGAATTCCCGTTTTTCTCTTGTAGTCTTCGTGGCTTATCTGGTTTTTTCCAACGTGATGCTTGCTTTGTCTTCCGGCGGTTTTGTCGTGAATTTTCAGCAGCTGGGTTTCTCAGTTCTGTCATCAATCCAGAAAGGTGTCCATACTGTTACTTCCTCAGTCACTGATTTTTTCACATCTATCTCGAAACTTGCGAATCTGCAGAACGAATATGATATCCTTGTGGAGAAACTGGCAAACTACGAGTACCTGCAGCGGGACAATGCGGAAGTTCGTAAGGAGAATGAGCGTCTCCGGCAGCAGCTGGGATTTTCCCAGAGCGTGAGTTATACGAACTTCAGTGCCCAGATTATTGCAAGAGATTCCAATTCAACTTTTTCCGGAATTACGATTGATAAAGGTGCTCGGCAGGGTGTTGTGAAAGGAATGCCTGTGATTGCGATCCAGAACGGAAAAATCGGGCTTGTCGGAAAGATTATTTCCGTTGGACAGACAACAAGCATGGTTCTTCCGGTCTTTGACTATCAGTGCAATGTCTCCGGACGCATTGAGGCAACCCGTGATGTGGGAATTGTCACCGGAAACGGCGACGTTGACCAGACTCTGACAATGAAATACGTGAAGAAGCGTCTGCTTTCTGAACTGAATTATGGTGATGTTATCGTTACATCCGGTGAGAACGACAATTATCTGCGTGATATTCCCATTGGTACTGTTACCCAGATCAATATCCGGGATTATGATTCCTCTCTGGAGATTCTTCTTACTCCGATCATTGATTTTGACCGTCTGGAAACTGTTCTTATTGTTGATCTTCGTTCTGAGACAGGAGGTGGAAAATGAAAGACTTCGGTGTTATCTCGCTGCTTGTTCTTGGATTCCTGTTCCTGGAATCAACCATATTGTCAAACATAATGATTCTTCCCGCATTTCCTGATCTTCTGCTTCTTCTTACAGTCTACATTTCCATTCACCGTGGAAGTATCTACGGTCAGACTGTGGGAATCACGTCAGGCTTTCTTCTTGATTTTCTGAGTGCCGCACCTTTGGGACTGAATGCCGTTATCCGGACCATAATCGGTTTTGCATCCGGTTTTTTCTTCCTTACACTGAACACTGACGGAATATTCCTGCCTGTGTTGATCGGCTTTGTGGCAACCGTATTGAAGGCTTTTCTCCTGGGAATAATGGGATTTTTCTTTCCCAATACTGTTTTTTCTTACAATCTGCTTTCAGGATCCTTTCTGTTTGAACTTGTCTGCAACTCTCTGCTTGCCCCTATGCTGTTCTACCTTTTTTCAAGGGTTCCGGCTCTGACAAAGAAAGAAATCTCTGAACGGAAACTGTAGGGGAACCCTGATGGCAACAATTGTCAAATCCGATGATTTCCAGAATCCTAAAGGTGACCAGCCGAAAAGACAGTCCGTGCTTCTTGGCATGATTGTGATGATCAGTGTCATTGTCGGCTGGTTTGTCCTGCATCTGTTCAAGATGCAGGTAATTGAAGGCAGCGGTTACCGGCAGCAGTCTGTGAACATCTCAAAACGTACAAAGACACTGGTTGCCCAGCGGGGAGAAATCTTTGCCCGTGACGGAGACCAGCCCATTGTCATCAATGTGGACTCTTTTGCTGTGGACCTGATTCCCGGAGAGACTGGAAATAAATACGACACTGTCACTGCAAAACTTGCCGTTTATCTGGGAATCAAGAAAGAAGAGATTGATGCGAAGATTCCTGCAAACAGGCGTAAAGAATATTATACGGAAACTATAAAATCCAATGTCACTCTGGATCAGATTGCAAACATTGCGGAAAACATCACGGATCTTCCCGGAGTTTCCTGGCGTTCAAAGCCCAGGCGCAGTTATCTGGCCACAGAGTCCATGTCCCATATCATCGGGTACGTGGACGATATAACAAAAGAGGAACTTTATGTTCTTCATAACCAGGGATACACCTCAACCAGCATCATCGGAAAAAGCGGCATAGAGAAGCAGTATGACTCACTTCTGCAGGGAAAGTCCGGGCAGGAACTGCGGATGGTGGACGCCAAGGGAAAAAGTCTTTCCAGTACTCCTATTGTTGAACCGCCGATCATGGGTGACAGCCTTGTCCTGACAATTGATTCTGAGATTCAGAAGCTTGCGGAGGAGACACTTGGTGAGCGTGTAGGGTCTGTCGTTGTCCTTAAGCCTTCAACTGGTGAAGTGCTGGCCATGGCTTCTTATCCTTACTATGACTCAAACATTTTCTCCTCAGAGAACAAAAAATCGGAATATGCAAAACTGGTTGACCCTGCCAACAATAATCCTCTGCTGAACCGTGCAGTAAGTTCCACATATCCGCCGGCCTCGACTTTCAAGGTCATCATGACGACGGCACTTCTTGCTGAGAAGACACTTGCCTCTGACGCAATAATCAACTGTTCCGGTATGATTGATTACGGTGGGCGTCCCTGGCACTGCCATAAAGCTGAAGGACATGGGGACATGGATCTTAAGAACGGTCTGGCTCAGTCCTGCAACGTTTACTTCTGGACAATCGGCCGTGATTATCTTGGCGTTGATAAGATCTCTTCCTATGCCCAGAATTTCGGCTACGGAAAGGCTTTGAACATTGACCTGCCTTCATCAAGCACCGGATTCGTTCCCACTGCCGTCTGGAAAGAGCGCCGCTATCATGAGGAATGGTTCAAAGGTGACACGATGAACATGTCCATCGGTCAGGGATATACGGAAGTGACTCCGCTTCATGTGGCCGACATGATGGCGATGATTGTGAACGAAGGCGTGATCTACACTCCTCATTTCCTGAAGGAAGTGCGGGATTCTGCCACAGGAGAAGTGAAAGAGACTGTTGAGAAAGTTCCGCTTCATACGATGGAACTGGAAGACTCTGTCTGGAAGGAGATAAAAGCGGATCTCCGCTACATGGTTACGGACGGTTCTGCAACCTATCCGCTGAATAACAAAGTTGTCCAGATTGCGGGAAAAACCGGTACCGGTGAGATCTCTACCTATTATTCAAACAACAAGCAGTGGCATTCATGGTTTGTGGGCTATGGTCCCTATGATGCACCGGCAGAAGAGGCGGTTGTTGTCGTTGTTTCTGTTGAGGCAGTGAATGTCTGGGAGTGGTGGGCTCCATACGCATCAAATATTGTGTTCCAGGGGATTTTTGCCCATCAGACCTTTGATGAGGCCATTGATGCCCTTGGATTCCGTTATCTGAAACGCCCGGTGGGAAGACAGGAGTAAAGTGATGAAACCGCGTATTTTTGAAGTTTTTGATTATGTTCTGTTTTTTCCCGTTGTCCTGCTGATTATCATCGGGGTGTTCTTTATCTATTCAGCGGGTGTTGATTCAAACGGAGTAAGCCAGTCCACAGAGTATGTGAAGCAGATCATCTTTGCCGGATCGGGCCTGATACTGATGATCATCACTGCGCTGATTGATTATCGGAAACTAAAGGAACATGCTTGGAAATTTTATGCGGCACTGGTTGCCCTGCTTCTGTTCACTATTTTCTACGGAAAGGCTGCGAACAACGCGACTTCCTGGCTTGGAATCGGTGGCTTCGGTATTCAGCCTTCGGAATTCTGTAAGATTGCCTTCATTCTTTTTCTGGGGAGTTTTCTTGAGAAAACTGCACTTATGGAAGAGAAAATGCGTTTTGCAATCACACTTCTTATTCTTGTTGTTCCTTTCGGTCTGATTCTTGTCCAGCCTGACATGGGAACAGCCAGTGTTTTTATCCCGATCTACATGGCTATGTGCTTTGCCGCCGGAATTCCTGCCCGTTTTATCATGGCTTTTTTCAGTTTCGGAGTGCTTTCCGTTCTGTTCACAATTTTTCCGACTCTGGAATCGACGATTATTCAGAAAAGCCTTGCGATCACCAATATTTTTACCAACATGAAATTCCGTTTCATTGTGGTGGGTGTGACTGCATTTGTTGCCCTGATCGGGGTAATCGGTTATTCAATATATAAAACCCGGTATTATTACTGGATCTCCTATGCTGCACTGATTCTTGCATTGGCTCTGGTGGCGGCGATTCCCATGGGAAAGGTCCTTAAGGAATATCAGATAAACCGCCTTATTGTTTTCCTGAATCCTGACCTGGACCCTCAGAATCTTGGATGGAACCTGAACCAGTCTAAAATTGCGATCGGATCCGGGAACCTTCTTGGTCAGGGCTTTCTGAAAGGTCCTCAGAGTCACGGAAAATATCTTTTCGGAGCAAATACAGACTTTATTTTCAGCATCATTTCCGAAGAGATCGGTTTTGTGGGAAGCTTTGTGGTGATCCTGCTGTTTTTTGTCCTCTTTATCCGTATCCTTTATATTCTTAAGAAAACTACTGATATTTACGGTTATTACGTCGGTTCCGGCATTCTTTTCATGATTTTCTATCACTTTATGATCAATGTTGGGATGGCAATGGGTCTTATGCCCATTACAGGTATTCCGCTGGTGTTTCTGTCTTACGGAGGTTCGTCCCTGTGGACGGTGATGATCTGCATAGGGATAATCATGAGTATAAACTGCCGCCGTCTGGACTTTGACGCTGTGTGATTTTCAGGCATTAAAATCATGACAATTATTGAGAAAATCTGTAAGATGTGTATGATTTTTAATACATATTAAGAAAGGAGAATGAGTATCAAAATGAAAAAATCATTGAAATTCATCGTGCTGCTGCTGGTTCCGTTATTTTTTACATCCTGCATTGATTATGTACAGTCTGTGACTTACAAGAACGGTCAATACAAGCTGTATTACAAGACGACACTTTCAAAGATTCTTTTTGAGATGTCAGGACAGGATCCTGAGGTTCTGTCGGAAGATATTGATGAGATGTTTGAGGATGCGCTGCCTTATGGGGTGAAAGGTGGTGCTGTTGACACCGATTATGAGATCGGGCTTGAAGTTGCGATGACAATTGATGCCAACACGAAAGCTGAAGAGGAAAAGGCACTGCTTCCTGTTGCAGATGGTAATCTGGTTTACATTCCTTTTATGATGGGAAACAACGCCAATGATATCGGGGAATCAATGACTTCAGGAAGTGACGATATGGCTGGCGGAATTGCCCTGGCGATTATGGCTTCTGCAAAGTGCCGGATTCTTATCTCAAAGACAATTGTTCCGGATGTCAAAGCCGCATATTTTGAAGGTATCTATTATTCAGATGATTACCAGATTCCCTTCTATGATTACGGGGATTCCTACTGTCTTGAAATTTCTTTCGGTGTCTTTGCCGAGGATGAAGATTATATTCTGGACAGGATTGTGATCCGGACAAAATAATCAGCACCGGACCGGAAAAAATAAACGCGCAAGAAGGGCAATCAGGTTCTGTTCCTTTCTGCGCGTTTTTTTTGACCCTTTCTTTCAGTGTAGAATGTTACGAAAATCCGCAAAAAATGATTTACTGGCGCGGGAAATCAGGTATTTAGTGCAGAATATCATTGTTCAGTGTAGAATACTTACATATGTTTTTGCCGTACCATGAAATTCAGCCGTATATTCTGCTTATTTCCAGCGTTTACGGAGTTTTTGTTTTTCTGTCTACCTGTAACTTAAAGTTTGAGTCACGGGGTTGCAAGAAAGGGCTTTATTTGACACAGCTCTGCTGCGTGTTCTTTCTGATTTTTGATGCGATCGCTTATTTCTGTGACCTGGCTCCTGGCCTGTGGCCCCGCTGGATTGTTGTTCTCTCTAACTTTTTTGTATTCTGCCTTGTTAACGTTCAGCTTTTTTTCCTTAATCTTTTCATAACATGTTCATTCATGGAGACTGGCCGGTTTAAGAAACTTCCCAAGGAACTTCTTGCCGGTTTTATCCTGCCTTCTGTCGCAGTCACTCTTGTGATAATCTCCCAGTTCACAGGAATCTATTATTCCTTTGATGCTGATAATGTTTATCACCGTGGGGATTTTTTCTTTGTATCGATGATCATTCCTTTTCTGATCATGGGTATCCAGAGTTTCTTCATTCTGAAACATAGGAAACTGCTCCGGTTAAGAAAAGTGCTGTCCATGGTCATCACTATAGGATTTCTTGCCAGTGCCGGAATCCTCCAGATGTTCCTTGCCGGAACTTCACTTATCGATCTTGCGGCTCTGCTTGGCAGTCTGAATATGTTCCTTATGAGTGTTGTTGACCAGAACGACATTCTGATAAGATCTGCCCACACTGATATTCAGTCAGGACTTCCGAACACCTATGGTTATATAGATGCTGTGAATCAGATTGCAGGCACAAAAGATTTAACCGGTTACAGCACTTATTACATTGATATTGTAAGAATGGGTCGGCTGAACAGTCTCTACGGAAAAACCATTGGTGATGAGATCATTGTAAAATATGCAAAATACCTGAAGACTCATGTTACTAAGGACGAAGTTTTAGGGCGGCTTGGAGGTGACTTTTTTGTCGCGCTGATCCGGCGTGAACGGACGGAGGAATTTCTGAAGATTCTTTCTGATGTTCCGGTTGTGATCAAAGATGCTGATAATAAACAGGTCAATCTTCATCTGTCCGCAGTCTGTGGAATCTACGAATTCGAGTCAAAAAAAGTGAATCCCGGGCTTTTTATATCACCTGCCGCAGAGGCTCTGTACTACGCAAAAAACGTCTACAAGAAAGCTTTTGTTGTCTATGATAAGGAACTTAAGGCGCAGCAAGAAAGCTTTTGTTGTCTATGATAAGGAACTTAAGGCGCAGATTGAGGAAAAGCGGCTGATGGAAGAGGCTCTTTCCCATGCTTTTGATGATGAGGAATTTCTGGCCTTCTATCAGCCAAAGGTTGGAACGGCTTCAAAGGGACTCTGTGGTTCTGAGGCACTGGTAAGATGGAAGCACGATGGTCAGCTGATCTCTCCGGATAAGTTTATCCCGATTCTTGAGAATAACGAGAAAATCTGCCAGCTTGATTTCTGGGTCCTGAATCAGGTGTGTCTTGATCTGAAAGGCTGGATTGCGGAAGGACTTGATCCTCTGCCCGTCAGCGTGAATTTCTCGAGACGGCATTTAGGCAATAAGAAGGTTGCTGAGGAAATCCTTTCGGTGATTGAAAGGAACGCTGTTCCGAAAAACCTGGTTGAGATTGAGATTACAGAGACAATTGATGAATACTCCATTGATGTGCTGAAGGAATTTGTGGAGAAACTGCAGTCCAAAGGAATCCGTGTTCTGATTGATGATTTTGGAACGGGAAGCTCATCACTCAATCTGATCCATCAGATTCATTTTGATGTTCTGAAGATCGATAAATCCCTTATTGACATTAAGAATGACAAGGGAAGATCTCTTTTGACACATACAATCGAACTTGCTCACTTCATAGAGATGGAGATTATTGCAGAAGGCGTTGAGACTGCTGAACAGTTTGACTTCCTGAAAAATGCCGGCTGCCAGATAATCCAGGGGTACTATTTTGACAGGCCCCTGGAAAAAGCGGAGTACGAGAAGCGGCTGGTGGGAAAAGGGTATTAGGTTGGTGAGAACTGACACCAAATTCTTAGACAGAATTTATGCCGCTCCTTCTAAATCTTTCACAGGAGAAGTCCAGTTTAGTTTTTTGGGGATTCTTCTGTGATTGTAAAAATCTATGTAATCATCAATCAGGTTTTTCATCTGATTGAAACTTAACATACCATTTTTGAGAGAGTCATAATATTTCGACTCTGACTTTAAATCTCCAAAGAAATGCTCTGCACAGGCATTATCCCGGCAATGACCTGCTCGACTCATGCTTTGAATACATCCATTTGATTTTAATAAATCTCTGTATTCATGTGCCCTATAAGTTGAACCTTGATCGGAATGAATCAAAGCTCCCTGTACATCATATTTCTGGAATAAATCTTTCATTGTTTCCAGAACAAGTTCCGTGTCCGGATGCTTCGAACATTTATAGCTGAGCACCTGATTATTATATAAATCAAGAACCATACTGAGAAAAAGCCATCCGCCTTTTATTTTGAAATAGGAAATATCCGTCACCAGCTTTTTATGCGGTTCACTGGAAAAGAATTCCTGATTCAATATGTTTTCAGGAAGATTTTTAGAACATTCTTCCTTGTAGACATAATAATCTTTAGGATGTTTTCGGACTCGGTTATGTATCTTCAGTCCGAATTTCTTTTCCAGCCTAAGTATCTTCTTGTAATTCATCCGGATTTGATGATTTTCAAGCAAATATCTGGATTTTTTCTTGCAGCCATAAGAATCCCGTTCATGTTCTGGCATGCTGTTTATTATTTCAAAATCTGCAATATCTTTTTCTTCTTTGCGAGTATTGTTAACCTGATAGTAATACTCAGATCTTGCTATTCCCGCGATTTCACACAGATGGTTTATCTTTAATTTCTTCTTCTCGTGACACTCCTTTATTGTCTTTATCCTTATTTTTTTTTGAACTTATGCCGAATCTTTCTTCTTCAAGTTTTTCAGCATAAGTCTTCCAGAATTCCGCCTGAGCTTTGTAATAAGCAATGTCTTTTTCTTCAGTCTCAATTTTATCTTCAATTTTCATATGAACTTTATTGGCTAAAACCCACTGGCGTACAGTATCTCTTTTTAAGCTATACTTTCTTGCAAGCCGTTTGTAACCAACTTTTCCTTGCTCATATTCTGACAAAATTTTCATCTTTAATTCAATTGGATAATTCATTTTTTTCATAATAAATTTGTCCAACTTTTTGGTGTCAGTTCACACATAGGGTTTGATCCATAGGCATTAGTTCCCAACTGGTAAGGAATATCAGTTAGACTTAACTGAGCCTTGAGTATCTCATGACATTTCCACATTTGTAATGAGTCCTTGTATAATGCTATTCTTTTCATTGATTTTACTCCCCAAAAAATGTCCCTTGTAAATAAGTTTTTTTCTTTCATCCAAAGTCATTTCATTCCATCTTTTGCAGGCTTTAATTCCCAATTGAGAGAAAAGGGCAATGAGAACT
>JAZRVF010000010.1:0-126989 GCA_045599005.1 Treponemataceae bacterium | reverse complement strand
CTTTAATCAGCAGGTAAAGAATAACATAGAAAAATTTGATGAAGACTTTATGTTTCAGCTGACAAAGGAAGAATATGATTCAATTCTAAGGTCAAAATTTTTGACCTTAGAACAAGGAAAATATTCAAAATATCTTCCTTACGTCTTTACCGAACAGGGCGTTTACATGCTTATGACTGTTCTTAAAGGCGAGCTTGCAACAAAACAGAGTAAAACTCTTGTGCGGCTTTTTAAGCAGATGAAAGACTATGTTGTAGAAAATCAGCAGATTGTAAGCCAGCGTGATTTTTTACGGTTATCTTTGCAGACTGCGGATAACGCACAGAATCTTGTAATGTTCAGACAGAAACTTAATGAAATTGATGACAAAGTTGAAGAAGTCGTGAGCAGCCTTGGCGAAATGGTCAGAAAGTCAGAACTTTCTCCAATTATGCTCAATCTTGGAAAACCTGAGATTCCGCCTGGATGGCTTATTCTGAATGGTCAGCCTGTAGAAAGTGATTTGGCTTATCAGCAGATTTACACTTTGGCAAACAAAACTATTTATATAGTAGACAATTATATTTCTTTAAAAACCCTTGTTCTGTTCAAGAATGCAAAACAGAATGTTGTGGTTACAATTTTTTCTGATAATGTGAACAACGGTTTGCATAAAGTTGAGTTCAATGATTTTTGCAAGGAATATCCAGGCTTAAAAATTGACATAAAACAGGCAGGCGGCATTTTTCACGACCGTTACATTGTTCTGGATTACAATACTCCAGATGAAAAAATCTATCATTGTGGAGCAAGCTCAAAAGATGGTGGCCGCAAAGTTACAACAATCACCCTGACAGAAGATACAAGCGTGTATAAATCGCTGGTAAATCAACTGCTGAAGAACAAGAATCTGGTGTTGAATTAGTGCTTTTGCAAGCGAAAGTGGCCGAGTTTTCTACGAAAACTCGCAGAATGAGGAATTAGGAAATGATGAAAAAACTTAAAGATATATGTACCTTAGAAAAAGGAAAGCAAATAGATACAAAATTGCTGAATGATTCAAATCAATATCGTTATATAAATGGTGGTATCAAAGAATCGGGATTTTTCAATGATTATAATACAGAAGGTGAAACCGTTTTAATTTCAGAAGGCGGAGCTTCTTGCGGTTATGTAAACTATGTAAATGAAAAATTTTGGTGCGGTTGTCATTGCTACAGACTTACAAATATCAGTATTTATCCAAAATATCTTTTCTATTCATTAAAAGGTTCTCAAACTGGAATTATGGAGTTGAGAACAGGTGCAGCAATGCCCAATATTAAGAAAGAGACATTAAAAGATTTTGAAATAACTGTTTGTGATTCTCTCCCAGAACAGCAGAAAATTGCGGCACATTTGGACTCAATACAAAGTGCCATAGACAACAAAAAGCAGCAGCTCTCGGAAATGGATGAACTGGTAAAATCCAAGTTCGTGGAAATGTTTGGAGACGTAGACGAAAAAGTTTGTGTTAAAGAACTCTGTGATGTTTCAGGTGGTTATTCTTTTAAAAGTGGAGATATTTCAGAAAATTCTGGCATAAGAATTCTTCAAATAGGAAATGTAGCATTGAATGATGTTTCTTGGGAAGTAACAAATTATTTACCAATCGACTTTGCGAAGAAATATGAACCATTTTTAATGAAAAAAGATGATATTGTCATGGCTTTGACCCGTCCTATAATTCAGTCTTTGGGAAATGTGAAAACTTGTTTAGTAAAATCAACAGATTTACCTTGTTTACTAAATCAGCGTGTTGGAAAAATACGAGCAAAATTTGGAACAAATATTCGATTTGTATATTATTGTTTTATGCAACATTCATTTACGGACTATGTTCAATCTTGTTGTAAAGGTTCATCACAACCAAACATGAGTACAAAAGACATTGAAAATTATGAGATCCCTAAAGTAGATGAAAAACTTCAAAACTCATTCGCCGAGTATGTTCAAAAAATCGATTCAGCAAAATCGATCGTCAAAACTCAATTAAATGATTTGAACGAATTGCTTGAAAGCAAAATGGATTTTTACTTTGGAGACTAGCATATTCATATATTTTTATTGAAATTATTAAAAAATATGAATATACTACATATAAGGAGAAAACAATGAAAGAAACCTTATATTCCTATATTGTATCGAACTTCAGAATAGGTGAGGCTTTTTTTTATGACGATTTATTAAAATTTTCTCAAAATATAGATTCTTTAAGGCATCAGATTTCTAGACTAAAAAAAGAAAAGAAAATTGAATCCTACGGCAATGGAAAATTTTATATTCCAAAAAAATCACTTTTGGGGCTTCCGTCTATTATTTCTACAGAAAGCGTGGCTGTTTCTAAATATATAAAACGGGGGGAAAGAATAATAGGTTATTATTCTGGATATACTTTTGCAAATCAAATAGGAATAACATTGCAAGTTCCTATGGTAAAAGAAATTATTACAAATGAAAGTTCTGCAATTGTAAGAACTGTGCAGTTGAATAATCGGAATTTTCAAATCAGAAAACCAAAAGTGTTTATAGATAACTCAAATTATAAAGTATTGCAACTTTTATCTCTTTTGGAAAATTATACTAAATACATAGATCATGAAGTTACAGATGCAGATGACAAAATAAGAAATTATGCAAAGAACAACAATATTACAAAAGATGATTTATACCGATATGCAGGTTCGTTCAATTCCAGAGCGTTAAAAACTATTGTTTCATTAGGGTTATAAAATGTTACTGCACGAAAAGGAAGAGATTTTTCGCGAATTACTTACTCAAACAGCAGAAGAATTTGCTTCATACACAGAGGACATTATAGAAAAAGATTATTATGTATATTTATTGTTAAAAAAAATTCACGAATTGTGTCCTGAAGCAGTGTTCAAAGGGGGAACATCTCTTTCAAAATGTTATAATGTGATTCATAGATTTTCAGAGGATATTGATTTAACTTTTACTAAGTTTTTCCAGACAGAAAAAGAAAGAAGAAATATTAAACAACAAGTTATTTTTAAAACGGAAGAATATTATAGATTTAAAATTCCAGAAAAAGAAAAGATAAGAAGCCATTGGAATGTGCATAAATACAATTTTGAGACTCCTGTTATCGCAGACTATTCTTCATCTAACATGGATCCAAAGGTAACTATAGAATGTTCTTTTCTTTCTCCATGTGATTCCCCTAATACAAAGATGGTTAGTAGTTTTATCCAGCAATTTATAGAAAAAAAAGCCTTAAACGAAAAATTAGAGGAATTAAGTATTGAACCGTTAACACCATTTGACATGTATGTCCAACCTATGGAAATTACTTTTATAGATAAAGTCTATGCATTATGTGATTACTTTATTGAAGGAAAAGTAGAAAAACATTCACGTCATTTATATGATATCTATATGATGAGTAAGGTTATTAAATTTGATGATGATTTTAAGAATTTAGCAAAACAAATTAGAAATCATAGAGCTACATTAGAAAAATGTTATTCAACTTTACCAACAGAGACAAGAACAATTAAAGAAATTGTCAGCGAGTATACAACTTCTGAATACTATAAAATGGATTTTAAAAATAGAACTTCAATGCTTATTGAAGAAAAAGATATTACTTATGACATGGTAATTCAGAAAATGAATGAAATTGTAGCTACTGATATTTTTTAATATAAAGGATTTCTGGAGATATAATAACCATATGACAGATTTAGAATATCAGAACGAACAGGATAGAAAAAAATATTAAAAATCGTGAGGAAACTAAATGAACTTTGACTATCTGAAAACCAATACAGAACTATCAGAACTCTATAATTTTTGTAATCAAACTGAAGTTTTTGTTAGTCAATTTCCTGATGCTTCTGTTCGTTCTGCCCGCAATGGTTTGGAGTGGGTTGTCAAGTTTTTCTATATCACTAAATACGGTTATTATCCAGAAACATCAGATTTATTTGGTCTTATTGAAGATTATAAGTTTAAATCTTATGCAGAAGAACCACTTTTAAGCTCCGTTCATGCTGTTCGTAAGCTTGGTAACAGTGCAAGTCATGCTGAGCATATTACAAAAGCAATGGCATTTCTTGCCTTGCAGTCCCTTTATAATTCAGTTGGTGAAATCTTAAAATTCTTAGGGATAATTGATTCTTATTTACCATTTAACAAAGATGCTGTTACAGATGCAGTTCCAAAAGCTGCAGATGCAGAAAAAACAAAGAAGAAAGTTATTGTTCGTGTAAAAAAATCATCTTATACAGATAGTTTAAAAAACAAGATTGCAACTGATTCAAAAATGCAGAGCAGCATTGATTTTAGCGAAGCCGAAACCCGCAAAGCTATTATTGATCTTGATTTGCTTGAAGCAGGCTGGAAACTTTGCGACATAAAAGAAGCAATTAAACCTGAATATGCCTGTATTGAAACAAAACTTACAAATATTCCTCAGAGTGCAGATTTCCCTAATGGTGTGGGTTATGCAGATTATGTTCTTTATGACACTGACGGAAAAGCTCTTGCTGTTATTGAAGCAAAGCGTACTTGTAAAGATGTGGACAGTGGTGCAAAACAGGCAAAAATATATGCAGAAGCATTAAAAGATATTTACGGTGTAATGCCAGTTATTTTCTATACTAATGGATATCAAATTTACATGGTTGATGGAGTAGGTGGTCCTGCTCGTAGAGTCTTTGGCTATTATTCATTACAGGAACTTCACTCGTTAATTGTTCGCCGTAAGCTTGGACCTATTGAAGATACTCGTGTAAATAAGGAAATCTCTGACCGTTACTTTATCCAGAATGCGTGTACAAAAGTTTGTGAAACTTACTCAAGCTTTAGACGCAAGGCATTAAATGTAATGGCAACAGGAACTGGCAAAACTCGTTTCGCAATTTCTCTTGTTGATATTTTGATGCGAAATAACTGGGTAAAGAATGTTCTTTTCCTTGCAGATCGCACGGAACTTGTAAATCAGGCTAAAAAAGCGTTTGTAAAATATCTTCCTAATGCAACTTTATGTGCTATAAATGAAGTTTCTGGAAGTTCCCGGGAGTATGGTGCAAATATTATTTTAAGCACTTATCCTACAATGCTTAATTTAATTGATACTGATGACAAGAAATTTGGAATCGGTCGATTTGATTTAATCATCATTGATGAATGTCACCGTTCCTGCTACAACAAATACCAGGCTATTTTCAATTATTTTGACTCCCTCGTTCTTGGACTTACTGCAACACCAAAAGAACAGGAAGGACAGGAAGATACTTATTCATTATTCGGACTTGAGGTAGGCCATCCAACTTTTGATTATCCGTTTGAGACAGCAGTTCAGGAAGGTTTCCTTGTAGACTATGCTGCCATTGATAAAACGACAGACAGACTCAAGAACGGTGCTAAATATACGGAACTTACGGAAGCAGAAAAGAAAGAATATGACGAAGTTTTCTTTGACGAAGCAGAACTTGCGGCTTTGCAGAAAGTAAAACTTGGTAATGAATTCTATAAAAACATCATCAATATTCCTACAGTTGATTTAGTTATTCAAACTCTTATGAATGAAGGGCTTCGTACAGACAGCGGAGAAAAGCTCGGTAAATCAATCATATTTGCTACAGATCATGATCATGCAGCAGTCATTGTTAAACGTTTTAAAGCATTGTATCCAGAAAAAGGAGATGATTACTGTCAGCTTGTTGATTACAGCGTAAGCAAGGCCAGTTCAATTATTGAGGATTTTAAAGTTCTAGCAAAAGACCCTGTTGTTGCTGTCAGTGTCGATATGCTTGATACAGGTATTGATGTTCCAGAAGTTTTAAACCTCGTTTTCTTTAAGCGTGTCTTCTCTGTAATTAAATTCTATCAGATGATTGGACGTGGTACTCGTGTTTGCAAAGACTTCAATGTTTTTTCACCTTCAAAAGAATTCTTCGGAAAAGGAAAAGAAGACATCACAAATGCTGAATGTCAGCCATATCCAGAAAAACAAGGCTTCTATATCTTTGATTTCTGCGATAACTTTGATTTTTTTGATATTCATCCAAAAGGTAAGATTAATGGCGGAGGATTAAACTTAAGTCAGAAAATCTTTGAGCTTAAGCTTGATATGGTGTACGAGTTACAGAAGCGTGAACATCAGGAAAGTGAAGAACACGTAAAATATTACCAGAAATGGAAAGATGAACTTGTCTCAATGATTCAGAACTTAAACCGTAACCTGATTAATGTAAGATATAACCTCAAAGAAGTTGATAAATATTCTGATGTTAAGACATGGGATTATGTAACTCCATTGATGCTTGCAGAAATTAAGAAAGTCATTACTCCTCTTATCAGCCCGGACGAAGAAGCTAGCAGTGCAAAAGTTTTTGACGTTTGGATGTTTAATATGGAATTAAGCCATCTTGTAGGAGATGAAGATTTCAGTAAACCTCTCCAGAAAGTAACTACAATCATCGGTCAGCTTTTGGATATGCAGACAATTCCTGAGATTAGGGCAAAATCGGAAATTCTCAAAACTTTCATTGCAAGCGAATTCTGGTCAGATATTACGGTTTCAAAGCTTGAATCTGTACGTATTCAAGTACGAGATTTGATTAAATATCTGGATGCTCCCAAAAGAAGTGCTGTCGAAACAAACTTCAAGGATGAAGTAGTGGAAAAAGAAGGAAAGCACATCAGTCCACAGTTTAAGAACTATAAACAGAGGGTAATAGATTTTCTTGCTGAAACCACAGATTGTGAGGCAGTAAATAAAATCAAGAATATCGAACCGTTAACTGATAAAGATATTCGGGATTTACAGCACATTCTTTGTGAAGAACTTGGAACTCAGACAGATTATGATGCTATTTCTGAAGGAGCACCGCTTGGTGTTTTTGTCCGCAGAATTGTAGGAATGAATCCAGAAGCAGTCACAAAACTTCTAAGTGAATATCTTGCAAAATATAATTTCAACTCTGAACAAGAAGATTTTCTGCATCATATTGTGACTTTTGTTCTTCAGAATGGTGATATTGAAGTAAAAAATCTTATCAAAGATGATCCGTTTAAGTCTTGGGACTTTACAGAACTGTTTAATGGAAATGTAGTTCCGGTTACAGAATTTGTTTCATATCTGCATAGAGCGATTGCTGCATAAAAAAGGATTAATAAGTACACACTCCCCTAAGACATGTCCACCGGCTGTAAATCTGACAGGAAGGGTTTTGATTGTCTGACGTTTGATGTATGATGCTGCATGGAGTTTTTGCTTATGGAATTCATAAACTTTTTCGGGGCGGCCGTTTTTCTTGTGATAATGGTTCCCAATATTATTTATGCCGTCAGACATCCGGAAGGCTTTGAGAACAGCTGGCACAACAGGGCTGTGGAGATCCTGGAGCAGGTTGGGCGTTACGGCTGCATGGCTTTCATGATCCTGATCATTCCCGGTCTGGGGTACGGATTTGCTGACAGAACACTGCACACAGTTTACATAGTGTCAGACATTGTCCTGCTTGCGGCATACTGCGCCGTCTGGGCATTCTGCTTCAACAGAATCAGTCTTTTCCGCAGCCTGGCACTGTCCGTGATCCCAAGCCTGATTTTTCTTGCAAGCGGAATTTTAAGCAATTACTGGCCTCTGGTCCTCACTTCCCTGATTTTTGCCCCCTGTCATATTCTGATCAGTGTCAAAAACACACTTTTGTGTGATATACTGGATTCATGAAAGCGATTGTTTTAGTGGCAGACGGTTTTGAAGAGATTGAAGCCGTGTCTCCTGCCGATATTCTGGTCCGCAGCGGAGTTACAGTTGAGTACGTTGCGGTTTCCGCAAATCTGATTGTGAATGCCAGTCACGGATGCAACATTATCTGTGACCGCCGTATTGAAAGCATTACCGAAAAAGAAATCCCTGATGTGGTGATTCTTCCGGGAGGAATGCCCGGTGCCGCAAATCTGGCTCAAAGCGCTGCTGTAAGGGAACTTGTAAAGCGCACGTACAATGAAGGCCGGACTGTTGCCGCAATCTGTGCCGCGCCTGCTGTCGCACTCAGCAGATGCATCAACCTTGACGGCAGAAAATGCACATGTTATCCGGGAATGAGCGATCAGGCAGCTACAAAGGAAATCCTGTGGCAGCCTGATGCAAGGGTTGTTGTCGACGGGAACATCATCACGTCAAAAGGTCCTGGAACAGCAGCAGACTTCGGTTTTGCCATTGCAGAACATCTTCTTGGCGCCGGAAGCACTGCTGCCCTGAAAAAAGGAATGCAGTTCGAATAAATCAGGCTTTCTTGAGGGGCTTGATCCTGTCTTTGTAGACTTTTGCCATGAATACAAGAGAAAGCCCTACTGATACAATTTCTGCAATCGGGAAGCACAGCCAGATTCTGTTGATGTTTCCTGTGAGTGAAAGCAGATATGCGCAGGGAAGGAGTACCAGAATCTGACGGAATACAGAGACTGTCATGCTGAGCATGGCCATGCTCAAAGCCTGGAAAACTGATCCCAGTACGATGGCGATTGCGGCACCGCAGAAACTGGAGGCAATTATCCGCATTGCTGGAATACCGATTGCAAGCATCTCCTCGCTGGCTTCAAACAGACCCAGAAGCTGAGCCGGGAAAAGTATGAAGATCAGCATTCCTATGAACATGATTGTAAAGGCGATTGTCAGTCCCAGTTTGATTGCTGAGGTAAGACGCTTGTAGTTCTGTGCGCCGTAATTGTATGCGATGATGGGGACGATTCCGCTGTTCAGACCGAATACAGGCATGAAGACAAAGCTGTTCAGCTTGAAGTAAAGCCCGTAGACAGCGATGGCAGTGGATGAGAATGTACCCAGGATCATGTTGATGAGAGCGGTTGTGACAGAAGCGATTGAACTGAGCACAATTGAAGGAATTCCAACCTTGTAGATTGCCCAGATGATTTTTCTCTCAGGACGGAAGCCCTTCAGCCTGAACTGGATCTCTCTGTTTTTTCTGACATTAAGAGTAAAGCCCACAATCATTGCAAGAATCTGTCCTGCAACTGTAGCCCATGCGGCACCGGCAATTCCCATGGCAGGAATCGGTCCGAGTCCCATGATCAGTATCGGGTCAAGAATAATGTTTGTCAGGGCACCTGCAAGCTGGCTCCACATGGAGAGGGTAGCCTTGCCTGTTGACTGGAGCAGTTTCTCCATCATTATGGAACCGAACATTCCGAAACTGAGGAAAAGTACAATGTTCATGTAAGTGATTCCGAAATCCCGGATCTCCTGGATATCAATCTGGCTGTAGAAGTAAGGCTTTATCACAAAAATCCCAAGGACTGCGAAAACCGCATAGGTGGCAAAGGCGAGGAACAGACCGTTCATGGCGGATTTATTCACGTCGTTCTGGTTTTTCTGGCCCAAGCGCATTGAAAGCAGAGCATTCACACCGATTGAGGTTCCAACCGCAAAAGAAATCATAAGGTTCTGGATCGGGAATGCCAGAGAGACGGCAGTGATTGCATTCTCTGAGATTTTTGCAACGAAGAAACTGTCGACAATGTTGTACATACTCTGGATGAACATGGAGAACATCATCGGAAGTGACATGTTCATGATCAGTTTGAAAACCGGCATTGTTCCCATTTTGTTTTCGCCGGCGGGAATCATTTTTTCTTGACTACTCATAATATGAAGATTATAGAGATTTTTGCAGTTTAAGGGAAGAAAATTGCAAAACTTCCGTTTTTCCGCATGGACATTGCCGGAACTCTTTGACTCACAACAACTCTTTGACTCAAAATTGCAATTTTTTGCGATTCCCGCGATAATGTCAGCATGAATGTAATCATTGTGCAGCCGCCTGTGGTTCAGCTCAACACAGTTTATCCTTCCGGGGCTTTTCTGAGCGGTTTCTTCAAAAGACAGGGCCACAGCGCCACCTGGTTTGACATGAACATCCGTCTTATGGAAAGGATTTTTTCCAGGACGGGACTTGAGAAAATCTTCGCATCCACAGAAAACCGTGCACTTAAGATGGCGGAGAAGGCACGCAGGTCAAAGGATTTTGACACAGCTGAAAACCTTGAGCGCTATGTGCTGCAGAAAGATCTGTGGTGCAGCTCAATCGATATGATCATGTCGGTTCTCCGCGGCGACACAGAACAGGCTCACAGACTTGCATTCAGTCCCCACACGCCACGCGGACTCCGTATGGAACGCTATATGGCCGGCTGCAGGGAATTCGGTGCTGACAATGCCCGGATGCTTGCAACCTATGCCCTTGCAGATCTTGCGGATTACATAAGTTACGTTGCTGACCCGAATTTCTCACTTGTCCGCTATGCAGAATCCATTGCCATAAGTGAGAGTTCTTTCTCACAGATAGAAAAATCCATTGATTCCCCGGTACTTACTGATTTTTACGCACCGCTTCTACAGGAAATTTTCGGACCTGACACGGAAACAGCCGCCGGAATTGAGAAACAGTACGCTGAAGGTAAGAAAACACTGGTCTGCATCAGTGTTCCTTTTGCGGGAACATTCACGCCTGCACTTTTTTCCGCCCGCTTTTTCAGGAAAACTTACGGCCCGAAAGTATTTGTAAGCATAGGCGGCGGCTTCATCAACACTGAACTCCGGGATGTGACGGACACTGCCATCGCAGAATATGCGGATGCCCTGAGCTATGACAGGGGTTACGGTTCCTACAGAGCCCTGTTTGAATCGGGACTGCTTGATGCTGAGGCAGGTGAACAGAGTGAACCGCTCTACAAACTCCGGATTTTCCGGGGACAGAAAGTTCTGCCGCAGCTTGAGAGCCATGAAGAACTGGAAGAATTTGAAAACCTTGAGACTTCCCTTGTTATACCTGATTATTCGGACATTGACTTTTCCCGTTATCCCTGTGCCGCCGATTCCACAAATCCAATGCAGCGCCTCTGGTCTGACGGTGCGTGGCTCAAGGCGTATCTGGCCCACGGCTGTTACTGGCACAGATGCTCTTTCTGCGATGTTACGCTGGATTACGTGAAAGCCTACCGGATGACACAGGTTTCCCGGCTTTTTGACGGACTTTATGCCCAGTGCCGCGCCCACAACGTGTACGGAATCCATTTTGTTGACGAAGCAATGCCTCCCCAGGCAATGAAGACTTTCGCCGAAAAGAACATGGCCGCGGGAAGCCCTTTAAGTTTCTGGGGAAACGTGCGCTTTGAGAAAGTTTATACCCGTGACCTTGCCGATTTCCTTGCAAAAGGCGGGCTTATCGGTGTGTCAGGCGGCATTGAGATTGCGACAGGTTCCGGTCTGGACAGAATCAGCAAAGGAACGGATCTTGATTCCATTGTCAGTGCGTGCTGTGCTTTCAAAGAGGCAGGCATACTTGTTCATGCCTACATGATCTACGGCTACTTCGGGGAATCTGATCAGGACATAATCAACTCAATGGAGACACTCCGGCAGCTTTTTGAAGCGGGACTTATAGACTCCTGTTTCTGGCACAAATTTGTCCTGACAAGGCATTCCAGACTGTATGACGAATGGAAAAAGGGCATGCATCCTGATCTGAAACCCATCGAGCCGGCTGAAAGCGGAGTTTTTGCCAAGAACGGACTTCATTTTGAGGGTGAGGAAAAATCAGAGAAATTCGGAGACGGACTGAATCTTGCTCTGGAATCCTGGATGAACGGACGTGGAATCAAAAAACCGGTGGGTGAGTGGTTTGATTTTAAAGTTCCGAAACCTGGTGTTCCCCAGAATCTGGTGGAAAAATCCCTTGCCCGCTATGAACAGAACCGTGACAGAGCCTGCGCCGCAGAGGCAGTTCCTGAGAAACTCTGGTGGCTTGGCGGGTCTGCTGTTGTGTCCGGCGGTTTTTTCCAGTGGAATTACATGCAGGAAAACTGCCGTGCAAGAATCCCCTCCGGTATGAACGAGACCCAGAAAAATCAGTTTGTACTTGCGTTGAACAGTCTGTCACCGCAGAATGAGCATCGCAATCCCGGACTTTTCGCAGACACAGTTGCGGAACTTGAGAAAAGCGGCATAAAAATCCGGCCTCTGATTCAGGAAATGCGGGCCCAGGGTCTCTGCAAGCCTTGAGCAAATCACCTCCTAAGTTGTATAGTTCAGACGGAGTTTATTATGTCTCATCTTTACATTCCCAAAAATTACAAGAGTATCCTCTCTGTTCAGGAAACAGAGCATGCGATTGTCATGATCAAGGATTTTTTTCAGCTGGCACTTTCCACTGAACTGAATTTGACCCGCGTAACAGCACCGCTTTTTGTTGAGAAAGGCATCGGACTTAATGATGACCTTAACGGTGTTGAACGCCCCGTTTCTTTTCCTGTAAAGGACATGAATGAAAAAACGATGGAAATCGTTCATTCTCTGGCAAAATGGAAACGCGTAAAAATCACAGATATGAATCTGGCACCGGACTTCGGAATTTACACAGACATGAATGCAATCCGTGCTGACGAAGATCTGGACAATGTCCACTCAATCTATGTCGACCAGTGGGACTGGGAAAAAGTGATCAATGAGCAGGACAGACATGTGGAATTCCTTAAGGACACTGTCCGCCGCATATACCGCTGTCTCAAACGTACGGAATTTTTCATTTACGACCGTTATCCTGCGATCACACCCATTCTGCCGCCGGAAATCACTTTTGTTTATGCAGAGGATCTTCAGCGCCAGTTCCCCAACGATTCTCCCAAAACCCGCGAAATGATCGCCGCAAAAAAATATGGCGCGGTCTTCATCATCGGTATCGGCGGAAAAATGGCTGACGGCACCATTCATGACGGACGCGCTCCTGACTACGATGACTGGATCACAGAGACTGGAAACGGTCATCACGGTCTCAACGGTGATCTTATTGTATGGAATCCGGTTCTTGAGACTGCATTCGAACTTTCCAGCATGGGTATCCGTGTTTCTCCCGAGTCGCTGGCCCAGCAACTTGAGGAACGCGGCTGCACTGAACGCAGGGAAATGATGTTCCATAAACGGCTTCTGAACGGAGAACTTGCCTATTCAATGGGCGGTGGTATCGGTCAGTCACGTCTCTGCATGTACTTCTTGCGCAAGGCACACATCGGTGAGATTCAGGTGAGTGCATGGCCTGAATCAATGGTCCAGGACTGCGCAAAGAACGGAATCCCGCTTCTGTAATATGCAGACACAAGTTGTTCCGCCCGAAGAAACTGCCTCAAAAAAGTCACTTCTTGCATTTGCAAGAAACGCGGCTATGCAGGATGACATACTGTATGAAATCCAGCTTCCTTTGGATGTAATTGATGCGCAGACAGTAAATGCTCTGTCCCAGATCTATGTGTCTGCCACAATCAGTTTTCCTCTTCTTGACGGGCGGAACCCTCAGACTGCTGCCACAAAGAAATTCATCGCAAAAAAATGTGCGCTTCTGAACGATGCAGGACTTGTCTTCGGTGTGTCCATTGATTTCGGATTTTCCGGTTCATCTGCGTCCCGGACTGAACAGCCTCTTACACTGCGTACCGCCCGTGACACTCTTGACTTTGCCGTGGAGCAGTACCCGAATCATCTGGAACTTATCACCGACGGAATCAGGCCCAGCGGTGTCTTTTCAACTCAGGACATCGGAACACTGCAGGATCTTTCTGTTGCAGCAGATCTTTTCTACACACGGGGCAGGGCGGTTCCCTGGTTCCTGACAGTGATCAGACCGCTCAGACTTAAGCCTTCTGTCTTCTTCAACGATTTTTCCGAATGGCTTTCGTGCAACAACTGTACAGCTTCCTCAGGATTTGATGTCGCCCGGGAAACCCATGAATCCATTGAGAAAATGCAGCTTTCGTTTCTGCGGATCAAATACGAAGAGAAGAACCGGTATCAGCTTTTTCCTGCTGTTACAGATCTGGTCTCTCTTCACGGAGCCTTCTCCCGCGCTGATTGCGAAGAATCAGAGACTCTGCTCGATCTCTCCTATAACGCGATGGATCTCTTTTCCCCCTCAGTGCTTGATCTTTCCATGTTTTTTGAGCAGACACTGATGGAAGCAAATTCAATCAAAGTATTTCCTTCAGAAGAGGGTGCGGATTATATGCAGGTCTGATTTCAGGATTCCGAAATACTTTGAAAAGCATTGCATATCCTTGAAACAAATACCAAAAAATGATAGATTCTAGACAGTTCCCCTGAACGGGAATCCAACACGGAGTGCCATAAATGCCTTATTCAGAGCCCACAAATCTCGCAATTATCGCTTGTCCGGGTGGTGAAGTGTTTGCCAATGAAGTCATTGCCCACCTTCGTCACATGTATAAACACCGCTTCAATCTGAAACGTGACGTTATTTCCCAGCGTTATGGAGTGGATAAGGAAGAATTGATCAAAAATGTCAATTACTTCAACGACTTGCAGACTTCCGAGCTGTGTGTCCGTGGCAATGTTGATCATTACCGCGCGCCTGAATTCAAATGCAACTGTGAATTCACCTATTTTATGAACGGTGAGTTCAAAACCGAAATAAAAGACTGCATCCGCGGCAAGGATGTCTACATCTGTCAGGATGTGGAAAATCATCAGGAAATCCCGCTCAACGGCGGAAAAAACAGACTTTCCCTTTCTGTAAACGACCACATCATGTCACTTCTTGTTACAATTGATGCTGTCCGTCAGGCCGGTGCAAGCCGCATCACACTTGTTGTTCCTGTTTACCCTTACAGCCGCCAGCATAAGAAAAAAGGCCGCGAAGGTCTTACAGCAAGTCTGCTGGGACACATCTACGAGAACATGGGTGTTTCCCGCATCATCACACTGGACATCCACTCCCGTGAAATCGAGAACTCCTTCTCAAAAGCACAGATTGAGAATCTTCACGCCAGTTACCAGATCATCCGCGAACTTTCCAAACTTGTTAACCTGGGAAGCGAAGGTGACAATCTGGTTGTTGTCTCACCTGATACTGGTGCCATTGACCGCAACAAGTTCTATGCAACCGGTCTGAAAAAACCGCTTGCATTGATTTATAAAGAGCGTGACTATTCAATCGTTACGCAGAATGCACATGAAACAAACATCAAAGCGGTGAAACTGCTGGGTGATGTTAACGGAAAAGTCGCTTTCCTTGCAGACGACATGCTTGGAACCGGAGGAACATTGCTCAAGGCGATGGAATTCCTCAAGGAACAGGGTGCAACAAAAGTCATTGCGGCAATCAGTCTTCCTTTCTTTACAGGAAATGCAATCGAACAGTTCAATGAAGCTTATCAGAAGGGTCTTTTCTACCGCATCATCGGAACAAATGCCGTTTATCACGAAGAACTGCTGAAATGTGAATGGTATATCAACACAAATGTCAGCGGACTTTTTGCCAATGTAATCGCACGGTTGCATCACAATCAGTCTCTGAGTGATCTTCTTGATAACCGTACAATCATTGAAAAACTTGTAAAACGTGACTGATTATGACAGAAGCGGTTTTTTGCGCAGACATAGGAACTTCCTCGCTAAAGGCCGCTCTGATTGATTATTCTGGAAACGTTTTATGTTTCACGAAAAAGCGCTTCGGTTCCAATCTGGGAACCATGCGTTGGATAACAGCCTTACGTGAATCCTCCTCCGAATTTATAAAAAATTTCTGTTTTGCTTCGAAAGAAGTGCCTCATATAAGCGCAGTAAGTATTTCCGGCAACGGACCCAGTCTTGCAAATAATGCCGGTGAGTATCTGTGGAACGAACCTTATGAGCCTGATGAACCGGCTTCGTTTCTTGCAAAGGCTCCCGGCCAGAAATCACTTTTTTTACCAAGAATCCTTCATGTAAAGCATTCGATGCCGGAGATCTGGAACCAGCCGGGACCACTGGTCTCAGTTCCTGAGTATCTTGTTATGCAGCTTACCGGTGAGACAGCGACTCTTCTTCCTGACAGCCGATATTCCGCGGCCTATTGGGATGAGGAACTTCTGTGTATGTTCGACATCCCGAAGGAAAAACTGCCGCCTTTTGTGGATTTGGGTAAACCTACAGGGATCCTGCTTAAGAAAGAAGCAGAACTGCTTGGATTTCCGCAGACTGATATGCCGCCGGTTTTCTGCGGTGGTCCTGATTTTGCAATCGCCCTTATCGGAACAAACACTCTTGTTCCGGGAAAAATCTGTGACAGAGCCGGTTCCAGTGAAGGAATCAATCTCTGTACCTTTGATCCGCTTTCTGCAGAGGGAATACGGACTCTGCCGTCTCCTGTCAGTCCATTATGGAATGCCAGCGTACTGATTCCTGACAGCGGCGAACGTTTTGCATACTGGCGTCTTGTCAATCTTTACGGGAATATCCCGGAGGATGAATGCGTCAGGTATCTGCAGAAAAACACGGATTCTGATGGTTATGAGCTTCTTCTGAAGATTGCTTTTCAGGTACGCTCAAGTCTGTACAGACTTGTAAGCTTCGCAAATAAAAACAGGATTTCTCCATACTCTTACGTGACCTGTACCGGTGGTCAGGCGCACAGTCCGGCATGGCTTCAGATGAAAGCCGATATTCTTGGACTGACTCTGGTACAGCCCGCTTCTCCCGATGCGGAACTGACAGGAAATGCTGCCATCGCGCTAGCCGGAATCGGTGTTTTTGATTCCATTCCGATTGCCGCTGCAAAGATGCACAGATCACAGAGAGATTTTCTCCCTTCAAAATCCCGTCAGGAAATGTATCAGGAACAGTTCCTGAAACTTGCAAAGAATTCAAACAGCGCAAAATGAGAAAATTCAACATTCCTTCTGATTTATCCAGAATCCGTGGATTTATTTTTGATATTGACAACACACTTTACAGAGATGACAGTTATGCTGACGAACAGATTGACTGTCAGGTGCGTGCTTTTGCCCTGCAGAAAGGGATAAGTGCGGAAGAGGGCCGGCGCATGGTGGCGGATTTCCGTGCTGAATGGGCGGCATCCCACAATGGTGCAAAGACAAGTCTTGCCAATGTGCTTCTTCATTTCGGAGTTCCGGTAGAGCAGAGCATTGAGTGGCGCCGCACACTCATAAAACCAGAGGAGTTTCTGCATCCCGATCCGGAACTGAGAAAAGCCCTGACCGCTCTGGCCGGGCGCGCGGAACTGCTCTGCGTGACAAACAATCCTGTGGCAACGGCTTACAGAAACCTACAGGCCCTTGACATTGCAGATCTGCTCTGTCCACATAAAGCTGCGGAAGATATTGTGGGTCTTGATACATGCGGCGTCTCAAAGCCTGATGAGCGTGTTTTTCTGCGCGCCCTTCAGGTCCTGGGGCTTACACCCGGCCAGGTTATCTCCGTCGGTGACCGTTTTGACATTGATCTTGCCTGTCCCCTTGAAATGGGGATGAGCGGACTTCTTGTGGACGGTCCCTGTGACATTGTTGATTTTGCGGAAGAATTCTGCGGATTCAGTTCAGTCTGTTGATGGCGCTTACTACTGCATTAACACCGGCGCGCCCGATGTTTGAGCTTTTTCCGCAACCCCAGTGAACCTGTCCGTTTTCAAAAGTCAGCGCCACATAGGCGAATGCATCTGTATCTGAACCGGTTCCAACACTGTGCTCATGGAATGATGTGATTGAGAAACGGGGCACACTTGTCTGTGCAAGGGCGGCTACGAAAGCTGCCAGAGGTCCGTTTCCTTTGCTGCCGATTGCAAAAGATTCTCCTTTGTATTCCACAGCGGCACGACAGAGAACGTTGTCCTGAACGTCAGAACCGTCAACGTGTGTCTCGGCAAGATCCAGCAGTTTGAGCGGTGCGGCCGTGTTCAGCCAGCCTTTCTCAAAAATGTCAAAAACTTCTTTTGATGTAAGTTCACGCTGCTTTCTGTCTGCCTCTTTTGTGACGGCCGCACCCACACTGGGATGCATTGCCTTGGGAAGAATGATTCCGTAATCGTGTTCCAGAAGCCAGGCTGTTCCGCCTTTACCGCTCTGTGCATTGATCCGAATGATCTCCTCATAATGACGCCCGACGTCTTCCGGATCAATGGGAAGATAAGGAATGTTCCAGAGTGCTTCCGGATCTGCCGCCTGTTCTCTTGCAGAAAGGGCTTTCCTTATGGCATCCTGATGGGAACCGGAAAAAGATGTGAATACCAGTGAACCCGCATAGGGCTGCCTTGGCTGGACACTCATTCCTGTAAGCCGTGTGTAGGCCGCTGCAATCGGCAGAATAGGATTGAAGTTCAGTGCCGGATCAATTCCCTGGGTAAGCATGTTGAGCGCAACTGTGACAATATCAAGGTTTCCTGTCCGCTCTCCGTTACCGAAAAGGGTTCCCTCAATACGCTGTGCGCCTGCAAGAAGACCTAGTTCCGCACAGGCAACACCGGTCCCACGGTCATTGTGGTTGTGCAGACTTACTGTAAAACTGGAGGAATCAAATTCGCCGCTTAATCTGCGGACAAAATATTCCACCTGATCGGCAAAAATGTTTGCGGAAGAATGTTCGACAGTTGTCGGAAGATTCAGAATGACAGGAGCTGTCCGTTCTGCGCCCCATGCTTTTAATACGGTGGCACAGACTTCTGCGGCAAAATCACATTCAGTGCCGGAAAAATCTTCCGGTGAATACTCCAGTATAATCCTGTCTTTTGATTTTGATTTCTCGATGAGAGATTTCGCTGTCCTGACCCCATTATCAACAAAAGAAAGAACTTCATCCTTTGTCATACCGAAGGTCATCTGTCTGTGGACCGGAGAAACCGCATTGTAAAGGTGAAAAATCACTTTTTCTGCACCTTCCACCGCTGACAGAGTTTTTCTCATCAGCGGTTCACGGATCGGACACAGGACCTGAATCTTAACGTCATCCGGAATCAGGTGGCGTTCAATCAGAGTCCGGATAAAAGCGAACTCAGTATCATTTGCTGCAGGAAAACCGACTTCAATTTCCTTGAAACCGATTTTTACCAACAGGGCAAAAAACTCCAGTTTCTGCTCCAGAGTCATAGGAACCGGAAGCGCCTGATTCCCATCGCGCAGGTCGACAGAGCACCAGACAGGCGCCTGCTGAAGCACCTTGTCCGGCCATTGTCTGTTCTGAATTGGAATCTGCGGAAACTGTCTGTATTTTGCCATTTTGATTCAATATCAGCAGTATGTCGCCAGAATTTTTGACAGACGGTCTTTGCCGATGATTTTCATAAAGCTTGCAAGACGTGGGCCTGCATCTTTTCCGATCAGAGCCTGATAGACAGCTGTGAACAGTTCTTTCGGTTCGATTCCGCAGGAAGCTGCAACATCATAAATCAGCTGGGAAAGAGGTTTCTCTTCCATTGAATCAACCTGGGGAACAACCTCTGTGCAGAGTTTTCTGATTGCGTCCAGTTTGCCGCCTTCAAGATCAGCCTTGGTGTAATCAGGAGAATCAACGTTTTTGAGTGCAAAACGGAATTCTTCAGGAGCGCACTGTGTGATCCAGTACCATGCACATTCACATCTTCTGCGCAATGTTGCTTCCTGCTCAGGTTTTACGTCGCCGAGTGTTGCGATTACGGCATCAATATTTCCGCTGTTGATCTGAAGCAGGTTGCAGAGGTGACGGAATCCGCCTACAGCCTGATAAGGCATCACTGACGGCATACCCGGTTCAACCTGGGAAAGTTCGTAAATGCGTTTTTCTTTTGCAAAGACATCATCGTTCTTGGCTTTGTCTACGCCCCATGCGATACGCTCAGTCTTGTCATAATCCTCGTAGGTTTTGATGACGTCCAGATCGAAACTGATTGAGAATTCAGTGTTCGGGCGTGTACCTGCAAACATGTAGCGGGCGATTTCCGGTGGATAGACATTCAGTACGTCGCGGAGACTGATCACCTGTCCGCTTGATGAGGACATTTTTCCGGGAACGCCCTTTGTTCCGATAAAGTCGTAACGGAATGTAACCGGTGCCGGCCAATGGTAAATCTCGTCAGCAACAAGGCGGGCTGTATCAAAAGAACCGCCCTGACTGTGGTGATCTTTTCCGGCCGGTTCAAAAACAGTGTGCTCAAACTGCCATCTCATGGGCCAGTCAACACGCCATCCCAGCTTGATTTCTTTTGCAGTGCGGAGATCAGCTTTTTCAACGTGTCCGCAGCTGGTGCACCGGTATGTCAGTTCGTACTCACCATCGTAATCAACCATTTCTGTTGTGTCTTTGTTACATTTGCAGCAGAAAGCGGCTGTAGGCCAGTAATCCTCGTCGTCGCTCATTTTGTGTGCATCATCGCGGTATCGGTTCAGGATTTCCTTGAGCCTGTTACGGTTCTGCAGTGCGGTACGCATTCCCTCTGTGTACATGTTGGCACGGTAGCGTTCGCTCTGATACAGGAACTCAGGATGGATTCCCACTTCGGGAAGAATGGATTCAACATCAACTTCGTGATGACGCGCATAAGATGTGTCACGTCCTGTGGTGTCGGGAACCAGTGTGATAGGAAAACGCAGATGCTGCTCAAGCACATCCTGGTCAGGCATGTTTTTCGGAACTTTACGGAAAACATCGTAATCGTCCCAGGAATAGATGAAGCGGACGTTCTTTCCGCGGTCCCGGAGAGCGCGTACTACAAGGTCTACAGAAATGATTTCACGGAAGTTTCCGATATGTACAGTTCCTGAAGGAGTAATTCCGGAAGCGCAGGTATATTGGTCCAGATCTCCACGTTCACGGATGATTTTGTCGGCAGTCTGGTCTGCCCAGTGCAGAAGAGCAGGATTTTTGCCGCTCTGTTTAGGATTGTTTTCGTTACTCATGGCTCTGATTATACTTAAAAACCGCATATTTATGCAATTAAGAGCGCTTTGCAAAGATTCTCCATAATGTGTTATACTGATTCATATGACGCAATTCCGGCAATCATTTTTTTTCGGACACGGCAGATCTGTTTTGTTTCTGATGCTGATGATCCTTGCGTTTTTTCTGATTGCATGTCCTGAAGATCCTGTAATTCCCCCTGAACCTCTTGATACTGTCAGGCCTGGTCCTGTAAAGGAACTGACTGTCTATTACCATGTTGCGGACAAAAAAATCACTGTCAGATGGTTTGACCCTGATGATGAGGATCTGGAGAAACTGCGGGTAAAAATCACCTGGAATGGGGATAACAGCGGTCCGTCTCTGATTGAAGAAGTTCCGGCGGGCGTCCAGCGTTTTGAAACTGAAAATGTTGAAGAATCTGATCTTCCATGTGTTGTATATGTTGAATCAGTGGACAAGGCGGAGAACTGGACTTTCACACAGACAGAGACTTTCCGGACTGCATCAGACTGGCGGAATATGCCGGGACTCACGAAACTGCCGGCGGGAACAGATGGCACCGGTGGAACAGAAGCGATTTATGTCCTTTTTGGAAAATTTCCTCAGAGTGAGAAATCAGGTTCCGTCAGAATCAATCCTGATCCTGAGACTTCCGGTGAGTATGCCGGATACTATCTGGGAAGTGACTGGGCATATTATGAGAAAATCGGAGGCGCAGTTGATGATCCTGATGTGAAGCTGTCTGTTACAAATGGCGGTGTTGCAAAGGGGCACGAATATTTCTGTAAAGTGGAACCGATCAAATGGCGTGTGATTGATGATGAGGCCGGGCTTCTTCTTGCGGAAAACATTCTGATTGCGGACGAAGTTTTTTATGGCGGCCAGGACCGGGATTATGATTCCTACAGGCCAGGCGGAACAGAGTCAGAATCATTGAATCCTGTCCGCATTTATCAGAACAATTATCAATACTCCAGGATCCGCGCATACCTCAACGGCTATCCGAATATATATCTTGATAATCATCCTGAGTGGAAAGGAAAGTATGACACAGGCGATAACGAATGGAAAACAGAGGGCAACGGATTCCTTCAGAAAGCTTTTTCAGCGGAAGAGCAGTCTTATATTGCTGAGACATTGATTGACAACTCGAAAAACAGCACGACTGATACTGCCGGAAAAGTTATTTCATCAGATTATTACTGCGAAAATACAGAGGACAGAGTTTTTCTGCTCAGTGAATATGAGGTGACTTCTTCATCCCTGGGATTCGGTTCTTACAATCAGACAAGCATGCCCAGCCAAAGGATGAAAAAAGCAACTGATTATGCACTGATATCAGGAGCCTTTCAGAATTCCAGTTTTGGAGAATGCGGTGAATGGTTCCTCAGGTCTCCGGTTGCCAATTATCCGTACAAAGTGAGAGTGATCGGTGCAAACGGACTGGCGGACAAGGATGTTTTTGTAAACGAAAAAAGGAATGGAATTGTACCAGCGATAACACTTAAATAGATTCAGAACAGATCCAGTGTGTTGTCCAGATAGATCTTTTCCCGCACTTTAAGCTGATGTTCTGGTTTTACCATGTAATAGAGAAGCATTTCCAGAACCAATGCGCTTCCAAGACTCCTGCCTTCAATTTTAAAGTTCGAGAATCCCTCTGGAAGAAAAAAATCCTGAATACTGTCTGTGCTGATAAAGCCTCTGTTTTCCATGGCCCGTGAAAAAACATATCCTTGGTTTCCATAAGGTGATCTGCATTCAAATTCAGGCACTTCATCATAAAGAATCCGGCGGCTCACATTTTCATAACACTGTTTTCTGTTTCTGCAGTCAAACCAGCAGCATTCATTGCAAAGAAATTCAACTTTCGCTTTCAATTCCGGTTCCAGTTCGGCAAGCAGATTCCTTCTTTCATTAAGTCTGAAGTCTGGAACAACGTAAGAGAAATCCTCTCGATGAAGTTCGTCACGAAAATCGGAGAAATCAGTAAGAACTTTTGTGGTTGAAGAAACAAAGTAAAAGTTTCTGTAATTTTCTTTCAGATATTTCAGCAGAATGTCCGAATGGATGACAATTCCGTTTCCGGGTCTGTCAAAGAGACTGCAGATTCTGTTGCAGCGTTTGTCAGAAAGGTGTTCTTCTGTCAGAAGGGAATTGCTGAATGTAAGGCGGACGGAGCAACCGAACTGCTCTGTAAGTTCAAGGGCAGCCTGTTCCGTATGCCTGTCAGCGTATTCCATTCGGCCGCCGCTCCAGATTGTGTCTGCCGGGGAACCGTATATGGAACCGATGTCGCACCAGTCATGGAAGTATTCGCGGTAATCAGCAAAAAGGGAAAGAAAGCGCCGGTAAAGTTCGTAGAACTCAAACAGTCCGGGTAAATGAAAATGGGCAATTCTGTTTTCACTTTTCTGCATGGTCATATTTTATTGAAACTGCAATATAAAAAAAAGACCACCTGAGAAAACTCAAGTGGTCTGTAATCTGCTGTACAGGTCTGTCAGCGGGCGTACTCAACAATGCGTGTCTCGCGGATCATCGTGATCTTGATGCGTCCGGGATAGCGCAGGTCTGTCTCAATCTGTTTTGCAATGTTGCGTGCCAGATCTTTAACATCGCTGTCAGGAATCTTTTCGTTGTTCACAAGAACACGAAGCTCACGACCGGCCTGGATTGCATAGGCTTTCTCAACACCGTTGAATCCTTCTGCAATTGCTTCCAGATTCTCAAGGCGTTTAACGTAGTTGTCCATTGTCTCGCGGCGTGCACCGGGGCGGGCTGCGGAAATTGCATCTGCAATCTGCACGATAATGGCCTCCACGCTTGTTGCCTCAATGTCGTTATGATGGGCACCGACAGCGTTCTGAACGCGTGCGTCTTCTCCCATCTTGCGGCACATCTCCATACCGACCTCTGCATGGTTCTGGTCAGAATCGTTCTCAGCACCTTTACCGATGTCATGGAAAATTGCGGCACGCTTTGCCAGGTCACGGTTTGCACCGATCTCTGCGGCAAGCATTCCTGCAATGACTGCAACTTCTTTTGAATGACTGAGCACGTTCTGTCCGTAACTTGTGCGGAAGTAGAGCCGTCCAAGAGCACGGACTCCGTCCTGAGGAATGTTGTTGATTCCGACATCAAAGAGGGCTTTCTCACCTTCTTCATAAATCTTGTTCTGAATCTCGCGGGTGACTTTCTGAACAACTTCCTCAATGCGTGCCGGATGGATACGTCCGTCAGAAATAAGGCGTTCAAGAGCAACCTTTGCGATTTCCTTGCGTACAGGATCAAAACATGAGATAACAACTGCTTCCGGAGTATCATCAATGATGATGTCAACACCGGTAAGAGTCTCAATAGTACGGATGTTGCGACCCTCACGGCCGATGATGCGGCCTTTCATTTCGTCACTGGGCAGTGCAACCGTAGCCACAGTGATGTCACTTGTTGTCTCAGTGGCAATGCGCTGAATCGTTGAAACAAGAATGTCCCGGGCTTTTTTCTCTGCTGTCAGCTGTGATTCCTGCTCAATCTTGTTGATCAAAGCCTGGGCATCATGTCTGGCATCATTTTCCAGACTGCTGATGATCAGTTTTTTAGCTTCCTCAGAACTGAGACCGGAAATCCGTTCCAGTTCCTGACGGTATTTTTCCTCAACGGTTGCAAGTTCAGTCTCTTTGCTTGAAACTTTCTTTTCTCTTGCAACAAATTCCTGCTCCTGCTTGTCAAATGCAGCAGCGCGCTTATCCAGAGTCTCTTCCTTAAGACTCAGACGGCGTTCCATGCGCTGCAGTTCCCCGCGGCGCTCCCTGTTTTCCCGTTCCTGCTGATTCCGTTCACGGATAAGTTCATCTTTCGCTTCTAAGAGTATTTCTTTCTTCTGTGCCTCAGCTTCTTTTATAGCGTCCTGTATTACACGCTCAGCTCTTTGCTCTGATGCAGATAATTGAAATCTGGCGTAAAGCCAGCGAATAGTCCATCCAAGAACAAGTCCAGCAACAGGAAGGAGAATGTACCACAACAATTGCATAGTAATCCCTCCATGCTAGATTTAGTCATCACAAGTTTAACACAATAATATTAGCAATGTCAAACAATTGAAAACCGGAGAAAAATGGACAAATCAGTCGCGACCTGTCAGATCGTTGTAGAATTCAACATAATCCGTGCGTTTTGCGTTGCTGAATGCAATTGCGTCACGGGGATGCTGGTTCAGGAGACCTGTCAGAAGGTAAGGAATGTCATATCCCCACACCAAGCCTTCCTTCTTGAGCGGGGCGATCTGCTTTTCCAGGAACTGAAGCACCGGATAAATGTTGTATTTCGGATTCTTGAGGAAGCCGATAAGAAGTTCCATTGCGCAGTTTCCGGCTCCGCGTCCCAGACATCCGTAAGTCGCGTCAAGAAAGTTCACTCCGTCACCGCAGGCTTCGATTGTGTTTGCGAATGCAAGCTGCTGGTTGTTGTGTGCATGCATACCGATCTCTTTGTGGTATTTGTCTGCGTATTCCTTGTAAAGTGAGCAGATGCGCTGGATCTGCTCAGGATAAAGGGAGCCGTAGCTGTCAACAATGTAGATGACGTCGACACTTGATTTGCATACCAGTTCCAGAGCGGCGCGCCAGTCGTTCTCACCGCTGGTTGAGATTGCCATGATGTTACAGGTTGTCTCGTATCCCTTTGCATGTGCGTCCTCAATCATCTCGACGGCACCGGGAATCTGATGGAGGTAGCAGGCAACGCGGATCATGTCGATGGGGCTTTCGCTTTTAGGCAGAATGTCGCGTCTGTAGTTTGTGCGTCCAACGTCAGCCATGACTGAGATCTTGAGCGGGCTGTCATTGTCGCCCACGATAGCACGGATGTCTTCGTCTTTTGAGAACTTCCATTTTCCGAAATCAGATTCCTTGAAGATATCCGGATCAGCTTTGTATCCGAATTCCATGTAGTCAACACCGGCGCGGATGTTTGCCTCATAAAGCTGTTTTACGAATTCGTCAGTGAACATGAAGTTATTTACCAGACCACCGTCACGGATTGTCGCGTCCAGAACCCGGATTGATGACCGGAAGTCAAGAAGTTTTGATATTTCTTTCATATATTGATCCTCTCAGAAAAGTTTTGTGTTTCTATAAATAGAATTGTATCACAAATCATGGAATCAACTCAACATCAGTTTGAATCAAAATCAGGTTTTGTGCCTCATTAAAAAAAAGACCTGAGAGAACGCTGGGATTTTAGCAGGCTGTGGAGCTTTTTTGATGCAAGACGTTTTTCCTGTGACGCCTTTGTGGGTTTTGTCCTGTGCCGGGCCGGATTCTGTTTTGCGGCCGCTGCGATTCTGTTCTCAAGACGTTCCAGGGCAATGGCGCGGTTCCGTTCCTGGGTGCGTTCCTCCTGGGAAACTGCGAAAATCTCGCCCTGACTGTTTATGTTTGCGGACAGTTTTTTTCTGATCAGTTCCAGTTCCACATCTGAAAGCCCTGAAAGTTTATCCGGATAAATGAAAACCTGGACTTTTGAATTCACTTTGTTCACATTCTGGCCGCCCTTTCCTCCGCTTCGGGAAAAAACAAGACGTGCATTCTGGATTATTGATTCGTGAAGCATTGTTCTGTTCATTCTTTCCTTCCTTCGGGATTACATCCGGAATTCTTCACCAAGATAGATTTTTCGCGCTGTTTCGTTCTGAAGGATCTCTTCCTTGTTTCCACTGGCGGCAATCTGTCCGCTGCTGATGATAATTGCTCTGTCCGTGATTTCCAGTGTGTCGCGGACGTTGTGGTCTGTGATGAGGACTCCGATGCCTCTGTTTGCGAGAAGGCGCACGATGGATTTGATGTCGGCAACCGCTATGGGATCAATTCCGGCGAAAGGTTCGTCCAGAAGCAGGAATTTCGGCTCAATGGCCAGACTCCGTGCAATCTCTGTGCGGCGACGTTCACCACCGGAAAGTGAATATGCAAGCTGTTTGCGTATGTGTCCGATTGAAAATTCGTCGATCAGCTGGTCAAGTTTGCTCAGTTTCTGCGCTTTTGTAAGGTCGCGGCGGGTCTCAAGGATGGCCCAGATGTTCTGCTCAACGGTAAGTTTCTTGAAAACTGAAGGTTCCTGGGGCAGGTAGGAGATGCCTTCTCTTGCCCGACGGTACATAGGCATACGTGTGACCCGTTTCTCATTCAGGAACACGTCACCGGATGTAGGACGGTAAAACCCGACAATCATGTAGAAAGTTGTGGTCTTTCCGGCACCGTTCGGTCCGAGAAGCCCGACAACCTCGCCTGTGTGCATGGAGAAATCTACACCGCGCACAACGGTTTTGCTGCCGAAAGACTTATACAGCGATGAAATGCGGAGAGAATCCTCTCCCAGTTTTCCTGCAGACCGGAAACGCTCAGAAACTTTGCGGACAGACTGCGGATTAACAGTTCTCTGCAAAGGCTTCCTTTCGGGAATCTGTTCCCGCGGCTGCACATTCACTGATTCCTGATGCACTTTCTGCGGTCTGTTTGACCTGACGCGAACAGGCTGCACATTGTCTGAGGACATCTTACGGACAGGTTTTCCAGTTTCAGTTTTTTTTGTGACTTTCGGTGTCCGTTCAGCAGGAGAAATTCTGCTTTCTCCATCGGACTTCTGGATTTTTCCGCCGATTCCCCGGCTGCTCATGACTTTCGGTCTTACCGGTTTGGTGACTTTTTTCGGCACCGGTTTCTCTTCCGTCTGTTCTTTCTCCGCTTCCGCATGAGGATTCTGACTCTGCGGAATTTCATCAGTTGGACCGGAAAGCTTCTCCTGTTTCGGCAGTTTTTCTGCTTCTTCCGCAAAAACAGTGGCTTCCATTGCTGGAAGTCCGGTGTCCTGAACGGAAATCTCCGGATTCTGTCTGTTTCTGTTCTGTAATTCTTCCAGATCTGCGGAAAGACGTGCGGCAAAACTTTCCATAATCAGTTTCCATCCTTTACAGTACCGCGGACTTTTCCGTCCAAAGTCAGTTCCTGTGTGTCGATGTTCAGAGTGATTTCCTGGGCGTTGAAAACATCACTGCCCCTCACAACCTGAGGATTTCCGTTCAGTTCGAGCATCTGTGATTCCTTTCTGTAAACGGCAAGGGCTGCGGTACATTCTGAGTCTTTCTGGGTAATGTTCACGTCCAGCTGCATCACAGCGGTTTCTGTGTTCTGGTTGTATTCAATCATTGATGCGGTCGCATGGACATCATTTGCGCTGTCGTCAAGAACTACATTGCCGGAAAGCTCTGCAATCTGGGTGCTGCGGTTGTATTTCAGCTCCCTGCATGAAAAGGCAAAGCCCGATTTTGTGTTGCTGCCATGAACTGAACCGGTTGCCAAAACCGTGTCGTAGTTTGTTCCTGAAAGCCTGATTGTATCCGCATAGATTTCCATATCCTGTGTCTTGATCCATGCATTGCCTGAAAGAACAGTTGTTTTGTTTGAATTTCCGGCAGAACCGGTCATTGTGTTTGCTTTGAATGAAATTGTCTCTGCCTGAAGACCGGCCTGAAAAACCGGTGAGAAAAGCATGGCAATCAGGAAAAAAAGAGATGAAAGGCTGCCGAATGATTTTTCTGAAAATCGTCTCATTGTTTGTCGTCCTGAGTCAGAATCGTTCCGGAGACACTTCCTGCGAAAACAAAGGAACTGGAAGTTCCGTCAACAGAAAAAGTGTTTCCCGTAATGTCCACTAGTGTCTGGCTTGCATTTTCCGGTGAGGCTGTTCCGCCTTTGGGATTGGAGAAACCACCGCTTGCAATGCGTACCGGAAGATTGTCAGAGGTTATCAGCTGTTCTGTCTTGCCGTCCCACATGATGCTGTCAGAGCGGATCTGCATGTCTTGCCCGTAACTGGTGATCACGGCATTGTTCAGCAGATAATATTTCTCTGTGTCTGAATTCACAAGAAAAAGGTCGCAGGAGCCGGCCGCTGATTTTTCTCTGTCACTGTTGAATACTGAAAAAGTCAGATTTGTGCCGTAAAAAGCATTTTCCTCACTGTACTGTTCCAGTGTGTCTGCACTCATCCTTACGGAAACATCCCCTTTCTCCACTCTGGTCAGCTCAGTTTTGTAGAAAACGAATTCCGGTGTCTCACTTGTGTCCGAAGCGATTGCAGTATTGTAGTTTATGGAACAGGAAAAAACAGAAAATACGGCAAGAACCGGGGTGAAAAATGCAAAAAAAATACGGCTGCGCTGTTTTCTCATAGCAAGATTGTCAACACAAGCCGTATTTTAGTCAAGGGCAGAAAAAATCTGTCATCAATGTTTATTACAGTTTTGCACCGATGCAGAGTCGTGGTGTGAGTGTTGTGTACATGTTTGAATCTGTGTCATCACTGTGGAGGAGGATGAAATCAAGTACAGCATCACAACCTACGCCGATATATACGGAACTCAGATAATAGCGGTAATCAATATTCGCACCGGCACCGATTCTTGTCTGGGAAAATGTCTCGTTGTTGCGTGTGCTGCTGTGATACATGACATGGAGTCCTGCAGTGATGGAAAGTGTTGTGTCTGCTGTGTTCTGGATGTTGAAGCACAGACCTGCAAGTCCCTGCATGGCGGTGATCTGCTGGTTGGACAGATCTGTCGTAGTGGTTTTCTTCGTTGTGTTTCCATTGATAGTTGTTGTTGTGACTGTTTTCAATGATGAGGGAACCATGAAATCTGCCATGACGCGCAGACCTGTGTTTTTTGTTCCCATGGAAAGAAAATCAACACCGAACCCGACATAGGAAGCCGTGCTTCTGTTTGTGATAGATCCAGAGGAACCCATAAATGAATAATCTTTTGTAAGGCTGTAAATGTTCTGAGGCAGAGAAAATGATGCACCGATTGATTTGAAACTTTTTGCGGCGGCAAGTGGTGAAATACAGAGAACTGTAAGTGCTGCAACGATCCAGATTGTCTTCTTCATGAAAAATCTCCTGTTCTGAGTGCATCCTGCTGATGCAGATGATTCATCGCTTTTGCGATGTGTGTTTGTTTTTACAGTTTTTATTATGGAAAGAATATAGCCCGGCAGAGATCCTTTTTCAAGGTTCTGAATGAAAGTTTCTGAAATCAGGAAAATGGCGTGTTGTTAAAAAATTATCCTCAGGGTAGAATAAAATCATGGCTGATGAGAAAACTGAAGAAGAGATTGTAAAAGATGATTTTGTGCACCTTCACGTGCATTCTGATTATTCACTTCTGGACGGTGCCGGAAAAATCGGCAAACTGATTGCGCGTGCGAAAGAACTTGGCATGTCTGCGCTGGCACTTACGGATCACGGAAACATGTTCGGTTCACTCCGTTTTGAGCAGCAGTGTCACGCAGCGGGAATCAATCCCCTTGTAGGCTGCGAATTCTATGTGGCCGGCGGAAGCAGGACTGAGCGCAAAGGCACCGAGGAAGGAAACAAATATTACCATCTTATTCTCATTGCAAAGAATCAGACCGGATACAGAAACCTGAGCTGGCTTACATCAAAGTCCTACACGGAGGGAATGTATTACAAACCCAGGATTGACTGGGAACTTCTCCAGCAGTATCACGAAGGCCTGATCTGCTGTACGGCCTGTATCGCCGGCCAGCTTCCACAGCTTCTTCTGTCCGGAAAAACTGAGGAAGCTGAGAAAATGGTGCAGGATTATTCTGCACTGTTCGGACCTGACCATTTTTACATTGAGCTTCAGAAACACAACATTGCGGAAGAAGATGCGGTTGCTCCCAAACTGATCGCAATTGCACGGAAATTCAATGTTCCCATGGTGGTGACAAACGATATCCATTACATCATGCCTGACGATGCAGAAGCTCAGGATGTGCTTGTATGTATCGGCCGCCAGAAAAAACTTGCTGAGGAACACGGACGCATGCCGGGTGATCCATGTTATTACATGAAGACGGGCGCAGAAATGGCGGCACTTTTTCCTGACATGCCGGAACTTATCTCCAATACCAGAAAAATTGCAGACATGTGTGACCTTACAATTCATCAGTACAAAACCCAGGAACTGAAGGACTGTCTTCCTGTCTACCAGCTGCCGGAAGGTTTTGAAAACCAGGATGATTATGTGCGCTATCTTGTTGAGGAAGGACTCAAGAAACGTTACGGAGTGATTACGGACGAAATCCGGCAGCGTGCGGAATACGAGTTGGGAATCATTTTCAGCATGGGTTTCTCAGGTTACTTCCTGATTGTTTGGAACTTCATAAACTGGTCAAAAACCCATGACATTCCTATCGGACCAGGCCGTGGTTCTGGTGCGGGTTCTCTGGTTGCCTATGCGATGACAATCACAGATATTGATCCTTTCCGCTACAAACTGATTTTTGAGCGCTTCCTGAATCCGGAACGTGTCTCAATGCCTGACTTTGACGTTGACATGTGTGAACGCGGCCGTCAGGATGTCATCCAGTACACCCGTGACCATTACGGGGATCCCCAGGTAGGACACATCGTAACTTTCGGTACACTGAAGGCCAAAGCGGTTCTTGCAGATGTGGGCCGTGTTCTTGGAATCCCTCTGTCGGAAGTCAACGCCCTCAAGAAATGCATTCCTGAAGGTATGAAAGTTCACCTTAAAGATGCTTTTACACCGCCTGATGAGAATCACACTGACTGGGGACAGCTGATTCCTTACAAAGATGATGAACGCTACAAAAAGCTTTTTGAACTGTGCTTTAAACTGGAAGACTGCAACAGAAACACTTCCCTTCATGCATCGGGTATCGTGATCGGGCGCAGCGAGCTTCCGAACTGGGCACCTGTCTACAAGGACGGCAAGACCGGAAAAGTTGCAGTTCAGTATACAATGGACATCATTGAGCCCTGCGGCCTTGTAAAGATGGACTACCTTGGTCTCAAGACTCTTACACTTATCAAACATTGCGAGCGGATTATCCGTAAGCGGCCGGAATACGCTGATTTCAAGGCGGAGAATGTTTCCGAAACTGATGAAAAAACTTTCGACCTGTTCTGCCGCGGTGATACGGTTGCCGTATTCCAGTTTGAATCTCCCGGAATGCAGAAAATCCTTCGCGATGCACAGCCACGCAAACTGGAAGAGCTTGTTGCCTTGAACGCACTTTACCGTCCGGGGCCTATGGACTACATACCCCAATATATTGAAGGAAAGAAGAATCCTGCGACAATTCATTATCCGGATCCTTCCCTTGAGGATATTCTTAAAGAGACATACGGCGTTATGGTTTATCAGGAACAGGTAATGCAGGTTGCCCAGAAAATTGCAGGTTTTTCTCTGGGTGGTGCTGACATGCTCCGCCGTGCCATGGGAAAGAAAAAGAAGGAAGTTCTTGACAGCAAGAAAGTCGATTTTATAGAAGGTGCAGTCAAAAACGGACACACTGCCGAGCATGCAGCTGAAATCTTCGAAATCATGGTTCCTTTTGCAGGATACGGATTCAACAAATCCCATGCGGCGGCCTATTCTGTCGTTGCTTACCGGACTGCTTACCTTAAGGCGAATTTCAAAGCCGAATTCATGGCTGCAAACCTTATAAACGAAATCAAGGCTACTGACAAACTGAAGCAGTACATCTCAGAGGCACGGGCCATGGGAATTGCTGTAGATCCGCCAGACATCAACCGCTCTGACATACTGTTTGACGTTGTTGACGGCCGCATTGTCTACGGACTCCAGGGTGTTGCCGGTGTAGGTGAGGGACCTGCTGAGGAAATCGTGACAAAGCGTCAGAAAGACGGGCCGTACAAAGACTTCATGGATTTTCTGGACAGGGTGGATCTGCATTGCGTCAACAAAAAGACACTGGAAGCCCTTATCAAGACCGGAGCCTTTGACTGTCTCGAACCGAACAGGGCAATGCTTCTGATGAATATGGAACGGGCTGTTGCATATTCTGACAAAATCAAAGAATCTTCCCAGTTCGGACAGATCAGTCTCTTTGAAGATGCAGGCGTAAAAGAATTCTCTGACTTTGTCTTCGAGTCTGCACCGGAATGGTCTTCCCTGGAAAAACTGGCCATTGAGAAAGAGATGATCGGCTTTTACATTTCCGGCCATCCCCTTGATGAATACCGCACAATCATTGAAAAATGTGCGACAGTTACTTCTGCAAACATTGCCCGTGTCGCTGCCCAGGACAAACAGGATGAAGAGAACTGGAAGAAAGCTCATGGCAGTGAGAATTCCTTCAGACGGGGTGACCGGCGGCAGCGTAAAAAGCAGGTTGCAGTCGGCATGATCCAGGAAATGCGCTCTTTAACCACAAAGAAAGGCAGTATAATGGCTTTCGGAAAACTTTCCGATTTTGACGGCTCCATAGATCTGACTTTCTTCCCTGCTGTCTGGGAAAAACTGAAGGATTCAATACAGAATGATTCAGTGCTTGCCCTGTCAGGCAGTGTTGACGGAACCCGTGATACACCCTCATTCCTGGTTGATGAGATTCTTGATGTTCATGCACTGCAGGAACGTGCTGTCCAGGAAGTGCACATAAAACTGAACGGTTCAAGGTGTACAGAAATGGAACTTGCAAATTTCCGGGATTTTTTGTTTGGCTATTCCGGTAATTGCTCAGTATATTTTCATATAGAGACACCGCAGAAACAATATACGGTAAAAGGCGGAGTTCAGTACAAACTTCCCGCAACCGATGATTTTCTTGCCGTGCTGAAAGAGCAGCCTGCAGTAAGCGAACTGTGGACCGCATGAAACAATATAGGAGTTTATAATGGGCGCTATTCTCAATCTTCTGGCTTTTATCATTTCAATCTACAATTTCTGTTGTCTTATCCGTGTGCTTCTGACTTGGTTTCCCAATATAAACTACTCAAAGGCAGGCAGGATTTTAGGGCAGATCTGTGATCCATATCTGAACTGGTTCCGCCGTTTCCGTTTTCTTCAGTTCGGACGTCTGGATTTTTCTCCCGTTGCTGCTATGGGTGTGCTGATTCTGTGTTCCGGCATCTTAAGACAGATTGTGGCATTTGGATCAATCGGAATCGGTGTGATCCTGGCAAGTATAATCAATATTGCATGGTCAATAGCTGGCTCGATCATTTCCATTTTCAACATTATTGTGGCGATTCGTCTGGTAATAAATCTTCTGAACAAGGATTTTTCCAGCGGAATGTGGGGACAGCTGGACACAATCGTTTATCCTGTGAGAGCAAAGATAATGAGTCTGTTCAGAAACAGGAGTTTTTCTTTCCGTGCTGAACTGGGAATCACCTTGGCAGCCGGAATCCTTGCCCAACTGATAGGTTCCTGGGCTTTCGGCCTGGTTGCAACTTTTTTTGCATCACTGCCTTTCTGAAGTTTCCCGGCCATGAAGTTAAAAGAACTCAGCGCAAGTGTTTCCCAGGTTTCAGGAGTAGGAGCCGCAACAGCCAAACTGTTTGCAAAACTTGACATTTTCACTGTGGCAGATCTTTTGCAGTTATGGCCCCGCTCCTATGATGACAGGACTGTCACCCGGACCCTCAGCCAGTGGCAGCAGGGAAAAGTGCATACAGTCGCCCAGATCTATTCCCACGAATGGTTCGGTTTCGGGCGCATGCGCACTCTGAAAATAAGGCTGGGTGACGGAACCGCACAGGCAAGTCTTGTCTGTTTTAACCGCCCTTTTCTTGAAAAATCACTTCCGGTCGGATCAATTGTAGGGCTGACGGCTCAGTTCAGTCTCAGATATGGAGAACTGCAGTCCTCCGCCTTTGACGTGAACTGTCTTTCCAAGGACGGTTCTCTTGGTGAATGGCAGGAAAAACCATTGGCCGATGCGAAAGTCTATCCGGTTTATCCACTGACTGCCGGACTGACACAGAACACGGTCCGCAAAGTGATTGACAGGGCTCTGAAGGAATACTGCAGGGGCATTGAAGACGAGATCCCGCCCGAATGCATTGAAAAACGTTCCCTCATGCCCAAAATGCAGGCTGTGTATGCTGTGCATAAGCCCGAAACTTTGGAAATGGCACTGGAAGGGCGTCGCACACTGATTTATGAAGAGCTGTACCATTTTCAGAAAGCGATCCTGTCCCGTTCAATTGAGCGGCGGAAAACTGTGGCTGATGCACTGGCTTTTCATGCAGGCATAGAAGAGGCAAAAAATCATTGGGCTGCCGGAACCGGAACTCCGACTGATGCAGATTCAGCTTCCGGGCCGGCTTCTGCTTTTGAACCTGCACTTTCACCTTTGCAGCGCCAGCTTTTTGAGCGCCTTCCATTTGAACTTACCGATGACCAGAAATCTGTGATTCTCCAGATGAACCGGGATATTGATCTTGCAGAGGAATGCGCGGAGCTTTCTGACAGACCTGATGTTCCACGGTTCAACATGGCTCGGCTTCTTCAGGGTGATGTTGGAAGCGGAAAAACTTTGGTTGCCTTTTTTGCGGCACTCCGGGTTATTGATTACGGCGGACAGTGTGCAATGCTTGCTCCGACGGAAATCCTTGCCAAACAGCATGCTGAGAATGCTGCAAAAATGCTGGAGCCTCTTGGTCTGCGTGTCGCATTCCTTACTGGAAACCTGAATGCGGCGGGACGGAAGCCACTGCTATCTGCCCTTAAAAACGGTGAAGTGGACCTTATTATTGGAACTCACGCACTTTTTTCACAGTCTGTTCTGTATAAAAATCTCCGTTTTGCAATAATTGACGAACAGCACCGGTTCGGTGTGGTTCAACGTAACGCTATTCTGGCAAAAGGAACCGGTTCTGTTGATGCGAAAGGGCTCCCTAACTTCCTGCTGATGAGTGCCACACCTATTCCGCAGACTCTCGCGCTGACTGTTTTTGGGGATCTTGATGTCTCAACAATCAGATCAATGCCGAAAGGGCGGAAACCCATACAGACGCATCTTACGCAGGAAGGTCATGAATCAAACGTTTACGAAGCTGTACGGAATGAGCTTAGGGCCGGTCGTCAGGCTTATTTTGTGTATCCACTTATTGAAATGGGAGAAACTCCTGAAGATGGACAGAAAAATGCACTTAAGAGTGCGGAAGAAATGTGTGATTATCTTCAGAATCAGGTTTATCCAGAATTTACAATTGAGTTGATTCATTCAAAAGTGGAGGAAGAAGAGCAGACAAGGATTCTGCGGCAGTTCAGGGACGGTAAGATTGATATTCTTGTGGCCACAAGTGTTGTTGAAGTAGGAGTTGATGTACCCAATGCCACCTGTATGGTTATTGAATGCGCCCAGCAGTTCGGACTGGCGGCACTGCATCAGCTTCGGGGACGTGTCGGCCGCGGAGAATGGCAGAGCCAGTGCTTCCTGATTTATGGCACTCAGCTTACGGAACTGGGGAAAAGCCGTCTGAGAGTCCTTCATCAGAGTACCGACGGCTTTTTCATTGCGGAAGAGGACCTGCGTCTGCGGGGCCCCGGCGATGTGAACGGTATCCAGCAGTCAGGATATTTTACTTTAGGGATAGCAGACCCGGTGAGGGACAGAGAGATTCTTGAGCAGACCAGAGCCGATGTAATCAGCCAGCTTGCTCAGAATTAGTCCTCTTTATCTTATTGATCTGATCAGATTCAGCAGTGTGTTTTCCTGAGAAGACTGAGCAGTTTCTCCGGCTACTGTTTCTGATTCTGTTTCAGGAGTTTCTTCCTCAAGTACCAGCGGAACAATAAGGTCCCCGGTGTTTACACGGTCGTAAAAGCCCTGGACTGAAAGAGTTCCTTCAGAAATTTCCTCGCCGGCGTCAGTAAGGGTCAATGTTCCCAGAACAGAATCCGGTGAGTACGTTATTTCCAGAACGTTATCCGCAGTCTTGATGCTTCCAGCTTTCACAACAACCCAGAGGCTTTCTGCCGCAACGCCGTCAATGCGTCCTGCATCAACAAGAATGTCTGTGCCTGTCCGCTCAATGATTTTTGCATAATAGGGCAGTGCATCAAGAAGGTTTTCCTTGAGTTTGCGGAGTGCGCCTGAGTAACGGTCATTGCCGGTACGGTAGACAGTCCAGGACTGAACCTGATTTCCTGTGCGCCCATTGAACATGTCTACGGAAACTGTAAGTTCTCTGTCATTTTCATCGAAATTCAGGATACAGAAGTAATCCTGTTCTGCTTCACGGGCCAGTTCGTATGCTTCTGTAAAAGATTCCACCGGATTTCCGCCGGCTGTTACTTCGGCTTTGGAAGACACGGAGAAAAGGTCAGCAAACAGGTGCGCTGTAACGTCTGCACTGCCCGGATGAAGTGCGTCTGTGTGTTCTCTCTGGAAATATACCCCTATTGAGAAACGTGTTTTGTCCAGATATAAAGGATCAATATTCCATTTTGCGGGCAAAGTATTGTAAAGCAGAGAAGTGTAAGCCTCGATAGTGTCTTTTGTCTTGACTGAAATGCTTCCCAGACTCTGGACAAACTTAAGCTGCTGAAGATAAGTCTCTGCGTAACCGTCAGCAAGAAGAAGTTCGGCATAGGCAAGCCTCGCGTCTGTTGCCTGAGGATTGATCCTGAGGCTGCGCTGGTATTCGTATTCTGCCTGGACAGAATAGAATTTCTTTATGTACTCCGAAGCTTTTGTCTGGTGATATTTTGCCCAGCTTTTGCGGAGATTGTCCTCAATGTCTGTGGTGTCAAGAATGACCATTTCCAATGCGGTGCGCATCACTTCGTCGTTCGGTTCCTGTACAAGACCGCTTGAGAATGCTGAAATTGCCTCGGAACTGTTTCCCTGCGCAACGTACACCATTCCCTTGATGTACCAGGCGAGGGCATCTTTGCGGTCAACACTGGTTCTGTAAGTACAGATTTCTATGACCTCTTCATAGCGTTCAAGACGGAAAAGAATGTTTGTCAGAAGCTGGTAAGCTTCTTTGTATGAAGGATTAAGCTGGATTGCAACACGGATGTATTCTTCCGCACTCTGCAGGTCGTCATCATCAACGGCAATGCATGCAGCGTAATAATAGACCTCAGGGCTTGCACTGTAATATCTGAGGGCCTGTGAGATGTACTCACGTGCGGCTTCCTGTTTGCCCAGCTGTTCTGAAACCAGAGCAAGAGACAGCAGAGCCTTTTTGTTCTGATTCTGACGCTGAAGGGCTTCTGCATACTGTTCTTCTGCGCCGCTGATTCTTCCTTCAAGAATCTCCAGTTCCGCAAGTCCGAAGCGGGCGTCTATGTCATTGGGGAAAGATTCCAGGACTGTCTCAAAAACTGTTTTTGCCTGTTCTGTTTCTCCAAGTCCGATAAGCGCGAAACCACGCAGATTCAGCAGATCAGTCCGGTTCTTCAGGTATTTTCCTGCAGACTCAAGATAAGTCAGAACAAGATTATACTGTTCCAGAGCATAGGAACACTGTGCCATTCCAAAGTAGGCTTCTCCGTAGGATTTGTTTTTCTTTACAGCCTGCTGGTACATTTCTATTGCTTTGTACCAGTTTTCCTGAGCCTGATAATCCTGGGCCTTCTTGAAGGCACTTGCAGCAGTTTCCGCTGCCCAGAGTGTGGCAGTAATAAGGAGTGCGGCAATGATTCCGCAGATTTTATTGGTCTTTTTCACTGGAATTATCCTTTTTAATCACCTTGATTCTGTTGATGCGGTGACCTTCCATATCTTCAACAACAAAGTCATAGTTTCTATACGAAACTTTTTCAAATTTTGCAGGAATTTTTCCGAAAAGGTCAAAAACAAAACCGCCCAATGTGTCAAATTCTTCATCGGGAAAGTCAGATTCAAGCTTTTCGTTCAGATCCCCAAGATTCAGGCGGGCATCGCAGAGCCATGTTCCTTCACCGGATGAAACAATATCTTCGGTCTCGTTATCGAACTCGTCCTGAATGTCTCCTACAATCTCTTCAATAATGTCTTCCATGCAGACAATTCCTGAAATACCGCCATATTCATCAATTGCGATGGCAATGTGGATGTGCCGCCGGCGAAATTCCCTCAGAAGTGAATCAATACGTTTTGATTCGGGAACAAAAAAGGGCTTCCTGAGCATTTTTTCAAGATTGACAGCTTCTTTCCGTGAAAAAGCGTTGATCAGATCCTTTACGTACAGAACGCCCACAACATTGTCAATGGATTCACTGAAAACCGGGAAACGGGAATGTCCGCTTTCCGCGATTTTCTCAAGCAGTTCATCCTGCGGTGTGTCCAAAGACAGAAAATCCACATCAATTCGGGGAATCATCACTTCTTTTACAGAAGTTTCTGACAGATCCTCGATTCCGCGGATCATATCCTTTTTTTCTTCTATTGCAATATCCTCTTGAGCCCGGTTCGGGCCGGTACTGTGAGGATCCTCATCTTTTTTGAAAAGTTTACCAAATAACCCCATGTAAATTCCTTATGAAATGAGAGCCTTCTTATGACGCCCATTCTTATAATATATGATTTTATGAAAACTAGGCAAATGCCCTGATCCTATTCCAGATCCCCGGTCAGATTGTGCCAAGTTTTTCAAGTATTTTTTCCTGAAGAACAAGCATTTCCCTGTCTTCCTCTGTTCCGCCTGAAAAAGTCCTGTCTTTTTCAATATGTGCTTCCCCGTGATCCATTCCTGACAGATGGAGAAGTCCGTGAATCAGAAGCCTGCTCAGTTCCTCTGATTCTGAGACACCGAAATCTGCTGCGTTCCGAAGAAAAGTCGGAACACTGATTGCGATGTCACCGGCAGAAATCCACTGAGTGCCTTCTTCATCCGGGTATTCAGTTCCATCCTCAAAAGAAAGGATATCCGTTGGGGAGTCAATCTGCCTGTAAGTCCTGTTAAGATTCTGTATGAATGGATCATCACAGAAAAGTACTGAAACTTCCCACTGGTCTTTATCCAGTTCCTGAAGAATCTTCTGCATGAAAGGTTCGACTTTATCAAGCCATTCCGGTGTTTCGCAGTTTTCTGCCACATCGATGTAAATATTATTCATTTGTTTCTGCCTTTTTCTCGGAAGTCTGAGACTGTTCGTCAGGGTCTTTCTGATCAGGGTATTCGATCCTGGTATGATAATAACCTGCCAGAATCGTGACGAAAGAATTCTCAATTATAGAGAGATCCTTGAAAGTAAGTTTTGCGTTTACCAGCTGATTGTGGTCCGTTTTCTGGTGAATCAGTTCGTGGATGAATTTCTGGAGTCTCTGGGCTGTCGGCTTTTCCAGAGTTCTGCAGGCGGCTTCCACTGTGTCTGCAAGCATGACAACTGCCGCTTCTGCGGAAGAAGGCGGATTCCCTGTGTAGGAAAAATCCTCCGGCTGAATGCTGTCATCAAGTTTTTTGGCTTCGTTGTAAAAGTATGCGATCAGGCTGTTACCGTGATGTTCTGCAATAATACTGATCACGTCTTCAGGAAGATGAAGCTGGTGCGCTTTCTCAACACCACGTTTAACATGACTTCTGATGACTGAGACAGAAATACGCGGGTTTTTCATTTCTGAATGAATGTTTGCACCTGTCTGGTTCTCTACAAAATATTCGGGCTGCTCTGTTTTTCCAAGATCGTGGAAATATGCGCCGACACGGGCAAGAAGTGCATTTGCTCCGATTTCGTTACATGCGCTTTCCGCAAGAGTTGCTACCATAAGAGAGTGATTGTATGTTCCCGGAGCACGGAGCAGAAGCTGTTTCATGACAGGGCTGTTCAGGTCTGACAGATCCATCAGGCGGAAAATGGAGGCAGTGTTCAGAATCGATTCGAGTGGTGTAAGGAAACCAAGTGCCAGAATTCCGGAAATGAAGCCGTTGATGAAAACTCCTACCAGGCTTGCGGCAATGGTTGTCATGTCACTGTTGAATATCAGATGAAGCAGCAGCATGAAAACAGAGTTCAGAACCGCGATCATTATTGAGGCAAAGACCATGTCAAAACGGCGCTCGACTTTGCGGAGTATGCGGACGGTACAAAGACTTGAGCAGAGGACAAAGACAGAGGGCACAAGATTGAAGGATGTGGCATCAAGTATAAGGAAGAAGAAAATGAATGAGCAGTTTACCGCTGATGCCTGGCCGAAGAGAATTGTGACCAGCATGATTGAGAAAGTTGCAGGATTGATTATTGGCAGTGTAAAATCATGGCTGAAGACAGGAATTCTTGTTGAGACGATTGTTGTTCCATAAATCAGCACTGAAGCGGCGGCAATGAAAATCAGCTCACGCTTTCTTACGGAGCGGGAAAAAAATCCCTTTGAGTAAAGAAAAAAAATCAGCATTGAAAGAAGCAGGAAAAACAGGACATCATTAGTGAAGGCCCTGGAATCAATGTATTCCGGAGTTTCTGCCAGTTTCTGCATTTTTGCGTACTGTTCTTCCGTGATTGCAAAACCTTTTTTTGTGATTTTCTCACCCTGGATAACTTCAAAGGGATAAAGTTCATCTGCAGGGAGCGAATGTTCCGCTTCTATGGTTCTGTCCGCAATCTGCCCGACCTCGTATTCATCCAGTGAAAAAGAAAGGATTGTGTTTCTTGATGAGACATTGATGAAAGCCCCCACCAGCATAATGATGAGCCAGACTGCAAAAATAATCAGTACGGACAGGTTCTGCCTGAAAAAAGCGGATGCACCTGTTAAAAAGTTGATCTTGTTTTCTTTATTCTGTTTCTTGGTCATTGTCGTAGGCCTGTACAATTTGTCTGACCAGCGGATTTCGCACAATGTCAGAGCCTGTCATGCGGCAGATACTGATTTCTTCAATTTTATCCAGGATTGATAACGCATGAACGAGACCCGATCTGATGCGGCGGGGCAGGTCAATCTGTGTGATATCTCCGGTAATGAATACCTTTGAACCGGTTCCCATACGGGTCAGGAACATTTTCATCTGTTCTTTTGTTGTATTCTGTGCTTCGTCAAGAATCAATATGCTGTTGTCCAGGGTTCGTCCCCTCATGTAGGCAAGAGGTGCGATCTCGATGATTCCGTCAGCGTAAAATTTTTCCGCAGTTTTTGCAGGAAGCAGGGCACTTATGGCATCAAAAAGCGGCCTCAGGTAAGGGGAGATTTTCTGCTCAAAATCTCCGGGTAAAAAACCGAGACTTTCTCCGGCTTCAACAACCGGACGGGTCAGAATAATCCTGTTGAAACCTTTTTCCTGTAAAAGCCGCAACGCTTCTGCCACAGCAAGAAAAGTTTTTCCGCAACCGGCAGGCCCTGTACAGAAAACCATGTCATGTTTCCGCATCTGGCGTATAAAATGTGCCTGGTTTGCTGTCTTTGGATAAACACTTTTTGTGCCGCCCGGAATGCGGATCAGTGAGTCCTCAAAATTTGCGGCATCCGGTCTGGATTCTCCGCCGTTTTCAGTTTCTTTTTTTCCTGCTGTTTCCTGACTTACATTCATGATAATCGATTGAATTGCATTTTCGTCAGGTGTCTCACCTGCAAGGACTTCATCCAGAATGCGGTCGATGATACGTTTGAATCTGTCTGTTGTCTCAGCATCTGCTTTGCTCAGGGAAAGCTCGTTACCACAGGTGAAAACAGGAACGCCCAGACTTTTTTCGATGATACGCAGATTGCTGTCATTGGTGCCGCAAAGCCGTGTCAGAATCTGGACTTCAGGAACCACTACCGTATAAGATGAATCCACAAAACCTCTTTTGCAATTAATCAGATAAAAGATTTCTTATTTTACAGGCAAAGCATAAAAAATACAACGATTTTAACTCCTGCTTCCGGCCTGGTTTCTGAATCAGTCAGGATTCAGCAAAAGTTCTCCATATTTGTCAACAATCGATGTCTTGATGCTGCTCATCGGTTTCCATGTAACTGAAAGGGCGAAATATGGAGAAAAATCATAGTAGTATGGCCGCGATGTTGTTATTAGCCTTGGAGAAACTTTGTAATTTGCAGACAGAGTCCAGTCATGAAGATCATGTGAAATATTGATCTCAAAAGTGTTCAGCTTGAATCCGGAAGATTTTCTCGCAGATTCACTGAAAAAGTTGAATGACTGGAAAAGATCGACAAAAATGTTCTGCTCGCCGGGAATGTTTATTGAACTGCCGGCAAAGGACTGAATGTAACGGTACATGACTTTGTTTACACTTGTACTGGTAACGGAGATGTCAAGCAGATCAAGAAGCTTGAACTTCAGACCGGGTGAAAAAGTCAGATTGGTGTTTGTTGAACGGATTAAGTCCATTTTGAGGTTTGTAGAAAGTGACGGTGTAAAACTGAGACTTTTACTGAGGGCATAGTAAGTCTTTGAAGGCATGTCGTATTTCAGCTGGATATCGTAGGGCAGGAATTTCCGTTCTTCTGCGGCAATCCATCCGCGTCCCTGTTCCAGAGTGTAAGGCGTTGTGTATTGGAATGCAAAGGAAAGTGATGTGTCAAAGCCTTTAAGTGAAAAACTCAGACTGTCGCTATGTTTCTCTTCCAGATTGTATTTGAAGGACTGATTTACTGAAAGTTTGCTGTCAAACAGTTTTAAGGACGCAGACTGGGAAAAAGGCTCGAACACCCATTCGTCAGAATCCGCGTTTTTCCGTTTGTAGCCTGTGCTGAACTGAAGTGAAGTCAGATAAGGCATTTTTAATGAAAGCGTTCCTGAAACGGATTCTGTCAAAGGTGGAAGATTTATTTTTATTGAAAGAGATTCCTCAAACTTTTTCGACATCTGATTGCCTGATAAAGTCAGTGTCATGTTGTGTGTTGTGACAGTGTCTTTTGAGGCGTCAAAGAATCTGTAATCCCAGTCCGGGCTGTCCGCTGTTCCCACAAAAGTGTTGCTCAATATCTTGAAAGATGAATTCAGAGACAGTGATGATCCTGCGAAAGCTGGAATGAAGACAAAAGGTTTGAACGAAAAAGTGTTGTCCAGTTTGATGTCGAATTTTGTGGATTTATAGTCTGTTATCAGAAGCTGTGAACGGGATGTTGAGCCTTTGGGATAACTGTCTGATGAAACATAAGGATGAGTCTGAACTTCTGGCTGGAAACTCATTGTGTTTGTCAGTGAGAAAAAATCATTCTTCCATGATCCGGCGCTTTTTAATGTAAGCGGAACTTTGAAAGAGAAGAATGTGGATTTTACAGTATTGCTCCCAATGTCTCCAGGTGTGGCGATTCGGGAAGGATCGTATGCTATTTCAGATGAAAGTGCAGGGGAAGCAGTATAAGTAAGACTGTATGAAAGATTTCCGATCTGGGTTCTGCTGGAATTGGATACAGAAAGTGATTCCGGCAGCGAAAGTCCGGTTTCTTCCGTTTCTTTTCCGGATTCCTCCGTCTTTGTGATCTGTTCTGTACGGGATTTGTCTGGATCAGTCTGTTCCGGCGGAAGAAGTTCATCAGGAGCAAGAACAGTCTGGGCAATTTCTTTAGCTGTCACCGCCGGATTCAGCACTTCATTCTCTGTGTCTTTTGTGTCTGCAGCCCGGCTTTTTTCTGCTGAAGTCTGGTTTGAGGAATCTTTTGAAGAATATGTGAAAAGTGTTCCGCCGGCTGATGCATTCACTTTGAGAGGAACTATTGAAGACGGATAGAAAAACTGTCTGTTTGGACTGTAACTGCTTATTTCAGATGACAATGTGGAATCAGTTTTTGCGGCAAACTGCAGTGTTGAAGAAAAACTGGAGACTGAAAACTCTTTCAGATAAGGCTCCAGTTTTTTTACGAAATCAGGTTTTGAGACAGATCCGGAAATCTGCCAGGAGAAACTTGAGACAGAGGAACTGCTGGAAGTGGAGCCGCTGTTTGTCAGAAGAGGATTGTTCAGCATGAAGTCAATCCAGTTCATGTCTTCCTGTCTGCCTGATACAAAATCGCTCTGGAAATAAGGATCTGAATAGATTGGAATGTCAATGTTCAGTTTTACAAGTGGAAACGTCATTGAAGCCTTGAAGGAAGACATGAATCTGAAAGGAAACTCAGTTCCCAGAAGCCAGCCTGAATCCTTGTACTGTCTGTTCCTTCCGGAGTAGGAAGAATAAGCCCCGTTTGGTACGCCATTGCCCGAAATCGGGAAAAGAGTCCTGCTGAATCCCATGTAGGCAGAAAAAGAAACGTTTTCGAGTATGGACAGTTTTTTCAGTTTTCCTTCCGTGCCGGCCATAAACCCAAGATTTGAGTAAAGATCCGCCATGATTTTTAAGCTTTCGTCGGGCATGGAGGCATCTTTTTCCGTATTGCGCAGGAAAAGTCCGTCAAGATACTGCTCTTTGAGTTTATTGGATTTGAAGAAGTCTGTAATCTCTGACCCTGCGTCGGAACCTGATTTGCTGCCTGAATTCAGGGCTTTACGGCCAATAAGGTAAGTGGTTGTCTGCGTGTAATATCCGTTTCTTGGGGAATAGCCGAAAACCGGATTGAATACAAGTTCATCTTTTGGATAGTAGAAGAAGGGCAGATAGAAAACCGGAAATTTATGGATTGAAAAAACCGCATTGAAAAAAGCGAATTCTGTGCCTGGAAGAAGCCAGATACGGCTTGCATTTATCTGCCAGTGGGGAGTCTCTTCGTCACAGAATGTCAGCATACCGTCTTTGAATGTTATTGTGTCCGAGGATCCTTTTGCAAAAAGGTCTGCGGAAACTGCAAGACTTGAACCGCTGGGAAGGTTAAGCGAATCTGATGAGCTCTGATCGATTCTTGCACTGTCAAAAATGCCTTCCATTGTGTCCGTGTTGAACAGTATCTGGTCCGCCGTAATGTTCTGATCACCGCCGGAGCCTGTCTGACGCAGGGTGATGTTTCCCTTTGCGTATATAACGCTCTGTTCACGGTTGAAAGTGATTGAGTCTGCGGAAATTGTCGTGTCTGTCCCGTTGTTTTCAATGCGCAGACTGACATCACCTGTCAGCAGGATTATCTGGGAGTCTGCCGCAGAATTTGGGTTTTCCACTGTTCTGTACTCTATTTTCTGTGCTGATTCAATTGTAACGGTCGCACCTTCTGCCCGGAGCTGACTGACTGACAGCAAAGACTGCGCCATCAGACAGAGGATTAACACAGACAGAAAAGAAATTCTGCAGTGTCCCGGTTTCTGAGGATTTTGCAAAGGCTCGGCAGCAGAAAAAATCATTAATCCTTTTCAGTCCTTCCGTTCAAGCATTTCCCTGATGTAACGGCCTGTGTGTGACTGTTCCACTTCGGCAACTTCTTCCGGTGTTCCGGAGGCGATCACCTGTCCTCCTCGGAATCCGCCTTCAGGTCCCATGTCTATGATGTTGTCAGCCTGAAGAATCACATCAAGATTGTGTTCAATCATTATAACGGTATTGCCTTGATCCACAAGTCTCTGGATAACTTCCATAAGCTGCTTCACATCGGCAAAGTGAAGACCTGTTGTAGGTTCGTCAAGAATGTACAGAGTTTTTCCCGTTGAGCGGCGGGCAAGCTCATTGGCAAGTTTTACACGCTGTGCCTCACCGCCGGAAAGTGTCAGTGCGTTGTGTCCCAGAGTGATGTAACCAAGACCGACTGAAACCAGCGTCTGCAGTTTATGCGCTATATGAGGAACATTTCTGAAGAATTCTGCGGCTTCCTCTATGGTCATGTTGAGGACGTCATCAATGCTCTTGCCTTTGTAGCGGACTTCCAGTGTCTCCTGGTTGAACCGCCGTCCGTGACACACATCACAGGTGACGAAAACATCGGGCAGAAAGTTCATTTCAATAGTGATTGTTCCTGCACCGAGACAGTTTTCGCAGCGTCCGCCTTTTACGTTGAAACTGAAACGTCCCGGTTTGTAACCTTTCATTTTTGCTTCCGGAAGACTGGCGAAAAGATCGCGGATCTCGTTGAAGACTCCGACATAAGTCGCAGGGTTGGACCGTGGAGTCCGCCCGATGGGGCTCTGGTCTATGTTGATGACTTTGTCTATGTTCTCAAGGCCTTCAATACTTTTGAACGCGCCTTCAGGAATCTTGCTTTTCATTATCCGGTTGGACACGGCCGGAAAGAAAACATCGCTGAGCAGTGTTGATTTTCCGGAGCCTGAAACACCGGTTATGCAGGTGAATGCGCCCAGGGGAAACTGGACGGAGACATTCTTTACGTTGTGTTCTGTGACGCCGGAAAGTTTTATAAAGTTTCCGTTGCCAGGACGCCGTGTCCTGTGGCGTTCCATTGTGATTTTTCCCGCAAGATACTGACCGGTGATGCTGTTTTCAATCTGCATCACTTCCTGTGGTGTGCCGGATGCGACAACCTCACCTCCGTGTACACCGGCTCCAGGTCCAAGATCAACAATCCAGTCTGCGGTGCGCAATGTCTGCTCGTCATGTTCAACAACGATAAGAGTGTTGCCAAGATCGCGCAGGTAGAGCAGTGTGTCTATAAGGCGCTGATTGTCCCGCTGGTGAAGACCGATTGAAGGTTCGTCAAGAATATAAAGGACTCCCATAAGACTTGAGCCGATCTGTGTCGCAAGACGTATGCGCTGTGCTTCACCACCGGAAAGGGTCGCGGCCTGGCGTTCAAGAGTCAGATAATCAAGACCGACATTTTTCAGGAATGTAAGCCTGTTCCGGATTTCTTTCAGAACCTGGTTTGCAATCTGCTTTTCAGTCTCAGTAAATTCCAGACTGTCAAAAAAATCAAGGGATTCCTGGACCGACAGTCTGCAAAGATCGTGGATGTTCATATTGCCCACTGTAACGGCAAGGGCTTCCTTCTTAAGACGGCGGCCGTTGCATTCTTTGCACTGGCAGTGGCTCATCAGCTTCTCAAGGTTCTGCCTCTGTGAATCAGAGAATGATTCGTTGTAACGCCGCTTTATTTCGCTCATGATGCCCGGCCATATCTGGACAAATTCTGAAGTGCCGGTTCCGTCGGTGCGTACGTATTTAAACTTTATGGGGTTGGAATCACCGTACATAAGTGCGCTGTATTGGGCTTTCGTAAGTTTTTCGAGAGGTGTGTCCAGACTGAAGCCGTGTTTCTCAGCAAGAGCCTCAAAGCGCGATCTGTTCCAGTTTGAATCAGCATTGAAGGACTGGATCGCACCGCCGGACACAGACAGGGATCTGTCAGGCACGATAAGGTTTTCGTCAAACTCCATCTTTTCGCCCAGACCGGTACATTCAGGACATGCGCCGAAAGGGTTGTTGAAAGAAAAAAGCCGGGGCTGGAGCTCAGGAATGGAGATTCCGCAGTCAGGACAGGAGTTTTTCTGAGAAAAGAAGACTTCCTCGTTTCCGCCGTCATCAGGGAGAGAGCGGAGAACAACAATCATGCCGTTTGCGTAATTAAGCGCGGTCTCCACAGAGCCGGCGAGACGTTTCCTTACATCTCCGCCCAGTTTGATGCGGTCCACCACAAGATCGATGGAGTGTTTCTTCTGCTTGTCCAGTTTTATCGTCTCATCAAGTTCCACCATAAGACCGTCAATCCGGGCCCGCTGGAAACTTGAGGCAATGGCGTCATCAAGGATTTTCTGGTGTTCACCTTTCTTTCCGTGGATAACAGGAGCCAGAAGCTGGACCTTTGTTCCTGCCGGCCAGGCAAGAATCGAGTCGATGATCTGGTCTGTGGACTGTTCCCGGATCTCCCGTCCGCACTGTGGACAGTGAGCCTTGCCGATCCTGGCATACAGAAGTCTGTAATAATCGTAGATTTCAGTGACTGTTCCTACTGTTGAACGCGGATTTCTGTGAGTGGTCTTCTGTTCAATGGAAATTGCAGGAGAAAGTCCTTCAATAAGATCAACATCCGGTTTGTCCATGCTGCCCAGGAACTGTCTCGCATAGGAAGAAAGACTCTCCATATAGCGGCGCTGACCTTCCGCATAAATTGTGTCAAAGGCCAGGGAACTTTTTCCGCTGCCTGAAAGCCCTGAGACAACAATCAGTTTATCTCTTGGAAGATCAAGATTCACATTCTTCAAATTGTGTTCCCGCGCACCGCGGATCCGTAAAAAATCAGAGGAACTCATTCCTATACATTATACAAGTTATCGAATAAATTCAATATGTGTATACTCATTTTCATGAATAAAGATATATGCGAAGACAGCTTCTCCAGAGGAATCCGTGACGGAATACCGATTTGTCTGGGCTATCTTTCTGTTTCCTTTGCTTTCGGAATCTTTGCCGTGAATCAGGGACTTTTCCCCTGGCAGGCGATTCTTATTTCCATGACAAACGTTACTTCCGCAGGTCAGCTTGCCGGTGTGCCCATAATCACAGGAATGCTGCCCTTTGTCGAAATGGCTCTTTCCCAGCTGATCATAAATCTGCGTTATGCGCTCATGTCAATCTCTCTGTCACAGAAACTGGGTGACAATGTGCGCCTTTTTGACCGCTTTACAATTGCCTTCTGCAACACTGACGAAATTTTCGCAGTGGCTTCAAGCCGGGAAGGAACTGTCGGCCGGCATTACATGAGAGGACTTGCGCTCACTCCCTATCTCGGCTGGTCTTCCGGTACGATTCTCGGTGCTGTTGCCGGAAACCTTCTTCCTTCTGTTGTGACCAATGCCCTTGGAATCGCAATTTATGGAATGTTCATCGCGATTGTTGTTCCTGTCGCTAAGAAAAACCGGGCTGTCCTTGCCTGTGTCGCTGTATCCTGCGCTCTTTCCGTTCTTTTTGCATTCGCGCCTGTTCTCAACCGGGTTTCCGGCGGATTTGTGATCATTATCTGTGCTGTTGTCTCCAGTGCGATTTTTGCTGTTCTGCGTCCTGTAGGGACAGACAATCCTGACAGTATTAATAAGGAAGAAAAATGACAGACATTGCTCTTTTTTTTGAATATCTTGCAGTCATGGCGGGTGTGACTTATCTTGTCCGCATGCTTCCTCTGGTGCTCTGCAAAAAGAAAATTGAAAACCGGTTCATCCAGTCTTTTCTGTATTACATTCCTTATGCTGTTCTTGGGGCAATGACTTTTCCTGCGATTTTTTCCTCAACAGGAAATGTTCTGACAGCAACGGCGGGCTGCATAACTGCTCTGGTCCTTGCCTGGTTTGAAAAAAGCCTTCTGACCGTTGCAGCCTGCGCGTCCGCCGCTGTACTGATTTTTGAACTGATTATCTGACTTCTGTTATTTCTTGTTGAAGTATGAGTTGAACTCGTCGTCAGTTCTTGCGGAACGGTTCACTCCGTCATCACTGCGGCGCTCTTCTCCGCGGTGGTCGGAACTGCCTGCATTGCGGTAGAAGCGGTCGCTGTCTCCGCTGTCTGTGAAAGGACGCTGCGGAATGATGATGGCGCCCACGATGTAGATCAGCACTCCTGAACCTTTGAGACATGTAAGGATCACGAAGGCAAGGCGTACCAGTACCGGATCGATGTTGAAAAAGTCTGCAATTCCTCCGCAGACACCAAAAAGCATTCTGTTCTGTGATTTGTAAAGTCTCTTTGCCATAGTTTTCTCCTATAAAACACCGCGTTGGCAGCGGGTCTGATTTTTCAGTCGATTTTTACATCAACGCTTCCCATGCTGCAGCTGATGTCCAGATGATTTTCTTTTCTTGCCGCATTGTTGCTCTGGAACAATGCTGATACCTTAAGACCGTTTACACTTACTTCGCCCAGTGCGATCTTTGTGTTCCATGACCAGTCGGCACTGTCACCGTGCCAGTTTGCTTTTACTGAACCCATTCCGCATTCAATGCGGGAATATCCTTTCTGTGTTCCGCGCACCTCAATTGATCCTGCACCGCAGCGCATATCAACACGACCGCCGTACAGACCGCTGATGTTCGCGGCACCGGCACCCACGTCAATGAATGATTTCTCGCTGTGTATCGCAACATCCTTTGTCGTGAAAGATCCGGCTCCAAGATGGATCACCAGAGAATTGAGCTTTGCGTTCTGTGGAACAGTGATCAGAATGCGGGGCGGTGTGAACTTTCCTCCAAACTGGGGAATGAACCGCTTTGCATTGTCAATTGCCAGTGTTCCGTAAGGTGAAAGCCGGACGTGCATGTCGTAATCGTTGATTCCGCGTGCTTCCACTGAATAACGGTCTCCGCTGATCATTACAATCTGTGCGGCTCCCAAAGACAGTTCCAGATTCCGTACTTCGCTTTCTGAGAAACTGAAGGAACCGTTGAAAGAACTGTAGTCCTGTCCTTTGTTTCCGTCTTTTTCTCCATCATTTCCGTCTGCTGTGTTTTCTCTGCTGTCACAGCCAGGTCTTGTTGCAGGGACGCAGGAAAATTTCTGAAGGATTTCTTCAGCCAGTTTTTCCGGTGCTCCAAGTTCAGAAATCACCTTTTGGTCATCATCAGCATCTTCGAAATACTGTGTGTAATAATCCATCGCTTCATTTTTTTCATCTAATGGAAGAGCAGAAATGCTCCATTCCAACTGTTTGAGATAAGATTCTCTGTTATTTGTCTGTGCCATGTTTTTCTCCTAAAAGCACTGCATCAAGTTTTGCTTTGTACTCAATCCATTCACGCCGGTAATTGTCCAGCAGAATCATTCCGTTTGGCGTAATGCGATAATATCTGCGGTTCCGTCCGTTTGCTTCCATGTCGTAGGTTTCAAGACAGCCGTCTTTCTGCAGCCGTCTCAATACCGGATAAAGAGTACTTTCGGAAACGTCCACAATCTGTCTTACGTCCTGGGTGATTTTGTACCCGTATGTTTCCTCACGGGCTACTACAGAAAGTACAAATGCATCCAGCAGAGCGGATCCTGTAGAAAAAATCATCGTTACTCCCATGAAAAACCAAACTCAGGTCATAGGATCCGGGATTGATTTTTCAGTTGTCCGCATGTGCGAACAGTAAATAAGGCATCAACTGCAACGCAGTTTTGAAAAGGTAAAAGAACCGCGCAATGTCTGCGGGCTTGTAACTGACCTCCAGCTTTCTGACAGACTTGGAACTGAGTGTACCGGTTCCGATGCAGATTCAGTTTTTGTCTGTCTGACAAACACAATATTGCTTTGTTGGTGATAATATACTGAATATAATATATAAGCGTCAATATACTATATGACGAATAATATAATTTTTTGTATAAAATTCTGTTTTTTATCGGGATTCACTTACAGCCGGACAGGAATCATATCATCAGTGTCCAGTTCCAGTGAGTCAGGCGTAACTCTGCAGCCGATTGCAAGAACTTTTACTCCCTGATCTGCGGCGGATGCAAGGGCTTCTGCAAAATCCGGGTGGATCACTGCATCAGGAGCAAAATCTTTCATTCCGTGCATCTGGACCACAAAAACCGCATAGGCAGAGAATCCCTGTTTCACACAGCGGGCAAGGCCTTTAAGATGTTTTATTCCTCGTTCTGTAGGTGCGTCAGGAAAACTTGCGTGACCTTCATGCTCAAGTGTGACGCCTTTTACTTCAATAAAAGCTTTTCTGCCATCTGTGTCCTCAACATAAAAATCAAAGCGGCTGTCTTCATGCACGGTTTCCCGTCGGATCAGAGTCAGTTCACTTAATCCCTCAAGTTTCAGCCTGCCTTCTTTCAGTGCCTCTTCCACAACCTGATTCGGTGCCTGACTGTCCATATTAATAAGAAGAATTCCGTTTCCATCTTTTCCGGCAGCTTTCTCCACAGCGACCAGAGACCACCTGTATCTGCGTGAACCCATCCGTCCTTCAAAGTCCTCCAGGAACACTCTGGCACCGGGAACAAGAAGCTCTCTGCAGCGGCCGGTGTTCTTCACATGCACATCAGCCGGTGTTCCGTCAACAGTCACCTTTGCGATGAAACGGTTCTGACGTTCAACAAACTTTGCCTCTGTAATCCGGGGGTATCTCATGAGGCGACTATAAACCAATGTGCTCAAAATGTCATGATTCTGTGACAATCTTCTTCAACTGATTTATAATGCTGTAAACTGAAAACGGAGTTCTTATGAAAAAATCATTGCTGCTGATGCTTTTGCTTCTGATCTGTGCCGGACTTTCTGCTGAAGGGCCGATTCTTCACTGCTGGTGCTGGTCATTCAAAACAATAGAGGAAAATCTTCCGAAAATTGCCCAGGCCGGATTCACCGCAGTCCAGACTTCTCCAGCCAACACATGTCTTGAAGGCGATGAGGGCGGTCTTGAACTGATGAGTAAAGACAAAGGCAAATGGTATTACCATTATCAGCCTGTGGACTGGAAAATCGGGAATTACCAGCTTGGCACCAGAGATGATTTCATAAGTATGTGTGCGGCGGCAGAAAAATATGGCATAAGGGTGATTGTGGACGTGGTCCCGAACCATACAACACCGGAAATCAGTTCCGTAAGCGCTTCTTTTATCGAAGCCTGCGGAGGTCTTGAAAAAATGTATCATCCTTCGGGGCTGGGGACTTCCTCCAGTTTTTCCCGCCGCATGAGCCTTACGAACAGGAATCAGGGCGGGCTTCCTGATGTTGATACGGAAAACAGAGGCTTCCAGAAATACTTTCTTGCTTACCTGAACGATCTTATTGACTGCGGGGCAGATGGGTTCCGTTTTGACATGGCCAAACATATTGCCCTTCCTGATGAACCTGCGGAGAATCCATCGGAACCCAATGATTTCTGGCTGATTTTTACCGGCAGAAAAAGCATTGACGGGCAGAAACTTAAAAACGCGGAAAAACTTTTTATTTACGGTGAAGTGCTTCAGGATAAAGACAGCCGTGAGGCAGACTATGCGGAGTACATCAAAGTGACGGCAAGCACTCATGGTTCAACAGTCCGTTTTGCGGTGACACAGAATGATCTTCGTAAAGGACGTTTCAAGACTTTCAATCACAGTGCGGATGATTCTCAGCTTGTGACCTGGGTTGAAAGCCATGATACCTACGCAAATGAGGGAATTTCTGCCGGGATGACTGATTTTCAGCTGCGGGCCGGATGGGCAGTCATTGCAGGCAGAAAAGGCGGAACACCTTTGTTTTTCAGCCGGCCGAAAGGAGCAGAGGCAACACAGTTTCCCGGCGTAAGCAGAATCGGAGATGCGGGCAATGACCAGTTTTTTCATCCTGAAGTGGTTGCCGTGAACAGACTCCGGAATTATTGCATCGAGAAACATGCTGATTCTGAGACAATGGAAAACTTCGGAAACAGTTGCCTTGTTATTGCCCGTGGAAGCGGAGACCAGTACAGCTGTTTTACAATAATCAATTCTGATCCGTCAGAAAGTGTTAAAATCACCATGCCGACAGGCCTTAAAAAGGGGACTTATTACGACAAGGCAAACAACATCAAGTTCACTGTAAGCCGCGGAAACCTGACGGGAACTGTTCCTGCCGGGAAGATTGCGGTGATCATGCCGGAATGAGCGCAGTGACCGGTTAACTCGGAATTCATACCATTTATCATAGGGATGGTTTTAATAAAATAGTGCAGATGGTACTATTTTATTTAACTTGAGTTTCTTGCGAAACTCTGCTTATTTACGTGTCCGCATACGCGGTCGAATTGAATATCCTCAGTTGTTGAAACAGTTTGCGGTATTCAATTTTAAGGAAAAAACTGTGACAAAGATTCAGACTGAACTTGTGCGCGCCCTTGAGGCAATGGGCGACCGTTCCCGGTTCACCGACGGTGTGCTTGCGAAAAAACTGCGGGAAACATGCCGGATTGAAGGGCGCAGAAAAGCTGTGATTGCTCTGACAGACCTGCTAGCGGCCCTTGAAACGCTTGCAGATCAGGGACGCTTTTATTCAGTGACAGTAACCAATGCCAACGATCTTCTTCTGGAACGTGCAGAATCGCCCAAAGAAATTCTGCTTGAACACAGACAGCGCCGGCAGCGTCATGAAAAAAGCTGCGAAATCTTTACGGATTCAGATATGTCCGTTTCTGGAAAAGTCTCAGGTTCAGCCCGTAAAAAAATGCGCACTGAGCGCATCAGTCTGAACGTAAATAAAGACTGGACTGAATGAAACCAGCTCCGTTTTTTCCAGCTTGTTTCCCTGAAAACGCTGTCAGTTTTTTTTGAAAACAGGCAGCGTTTTTTTTTCGGTTGATAGTGTTCTGCTATTGTGCAGATGGGAAAAGTATTGTATGCTTGCCCTCGCACCTAATAAATAAACCTGCCGTTGACAGTTTGTATCACGGTTCAAAGCTCTCTCCGGGCCTCTTGAACCACGTAATGGAGAACGTAGATGGTTCAGAAAGACTCTGAATACACCAATCAGTATTACATTACCAGACAGGATTCCTCCGAATCAAACGCACGAAGTTACCCCAGAAAATTCCCTTTTGCGCTTGCAAAGGCCCAAGGCTCATGGATTGAAGACGTTGAAGGAAACAAGTATCTGGACTTTTTGTGCGGGGCTGGAACTTTGGCCCTTGGCCACAATGACCCTGAAGTTAATCAGGCCTTGATTGATATGCTGAGCAACAATTCGCCTCTGCATACTTTGGATTTGACAACACCGGTCAAAGATGATTTTGTTCATACCGTGCTGTCACTTTTACCCGGAGAACTCCGCAACAATGCAAAGATCCAGTTCTGCAGCCCGTCAGGTACTGATGCTTTGGATGCGGCACTCAAACTGTGCAAAACGGCAACCGGTCGTTCAAGCATAATCGCTTTCCAGGGCGGTTATCACGGAATGGGTCACGGAGCCCTTTCCTGTACCGGAAACCTTCATGCAAAGACACACGTCAACGGCCTTATGCCTGACGTACACTTTTTCCCGTATCCGTATTCATACCGCTGTCCCTTCGGAATCGGAGGAGAAGCGGGTGTGGATGCTGCCTGCGCATTTTTTGAGCGCGCTCTCAAAGATCCGGAAAGCGGAATCACAAAACCGACAGCAGTCATTCTGGAACCGATCCAGGGTGAAGGCGGTGTAATTCCGGCTCCTGTAAAATTCCTGCAGACAGTACGCCGCGTGACAAAAGAGCTGGACATTCCCATGATCTGTGATGAGATTCAGTGTGGAATCGGCCGTTCAGGTAAATTCTTCGCTTTTGAGTACGCAGACATTGTTCCTGACGTGATTCTTTCTTCTAAAGCAATTGGCGGTTCACAGCCTCTGGCAATCGTTATCTACAACAAAAAACTGGATGTCTGGGAACCCGGTGCACATGCCGGAACTTTCCGCGGCAACCAGCTTGCAATGAAAGCAGGTACAGTGCTCATCAAGCGTGTTTCTCAGCCTGCATTCCTCGCAGAAGTTGCAGAAAAAGGCGAAATGGCACGCAAAGCCCTCAACGAACTCAAATCACAGGTAAGCATTATCGGTGACGTCCGTGGAAAAGGTCTTATGATCGGTACTGAATTCGTTGATCCCCGTGGAGAGGCTGACTCAATTGGAAGTTATCCTGCAAGCGGTGAAATTGCTGCAAAAGTCCAGAAACTCTGCTTCCAGAAAGGTCTTGTTATTGAGAAGGGCGGACGCAACGGTGCTGTAATGCGCTGTCTGTGCGCTCTGAATGTCACAAAAGATGACATGATGACAGCAATGAAGATTTTTTCAGAAGTTGTAAAAGAAGTAAACGAGCAATATAAATAAAAGGACTGAATTTTCAGTTCATGAGCCGGCGCCTGTTCTGTGACGCCGGTTTTTTTTTATCGGAGAAATTGATGAGCAATACCAATTCAAATGATATCAACGCTGTTTTCCTTACAAGTGATTCAGCGGTAAAAGAGCAGTACAAAGCAATTCTTGCCGATACGGCCGATGCAATCTGCGAAGCTGTGAAGGACACAAAATCCTATGTGGGGCCCACCCCTGACGAACTTAAAAAACAGGTAGCTGTTGACGAGATGCTTCCTTCTGAAGGACTGGGCTGGGACAAAACTTTCGAGCGCATCAAAAAGCAGATCCTTCCCAACTTTCTGCGGACTTCATCTACAGATTACATGGCTCATCTGCACAGTGCCTCACTTCTTGAGACAATCGCCTCTGAGCTGATCATCTCAACTTTCAACCAGTCAATGGACTCCTGGGATCAGTCTCCTGTCGCTACAGAAATCGAAGTTCAGGTGATTGAATACCTTTGCAGAATGTACGGCTACGGAAAAGAAAGTGACGGTGTCTTTACTTCCGGCGGAAGTCAGTCCAATCAGACAGCAATTATTCTTGCAAGAGACTGGTTCTGCAATGAAAAACTGAATTATGATGTGAAGAAACTGGGGCTGCCACCTCAGTTTACAAAAATGCGTCTTTATACTTCCGAGATTTCTCACTTCAGTATGGAGAAGAGTGCCCATATTCTTGGACTTGGTTATCAGAGTGTGGTAAAAGTTCCTGTAAACGCAAAAAAGCAGATGGATATTGCTGCGCTGAAAAAACTTGTGGCTGATGATCTTGCTGCCGGAAACATTCCGTTCTGTGTGGTTGCCACTGTGGGTACAACTGATTTCGGCAGCATTGACAACATTGATGAAATCCGTGCAGTTGCTGATTCCTGCGGAATGTGGGTTCATGCTGATGCTGCTTATGGAAGCGGTGTGATCATGTCTCAGAAATATCAGTCCCTGGTTGCTGCTCTCCGTAAATGTGACTCAATCACTGTGGACTTCCACAAAATGTTCATGATGCCCATCAGTGCTTCCGCCGTCCTTGTTAAAGACGGAGCCGCTTTTGACGCACTTACAATCCATGCTGATTATCTTAACCGTACAGAAGACGAAGAGGACGGTTATACAAATCTTGTTGACAAATCATTGCAGACTACACGCCGTTTTGACGCACTTAAAGTCTGGGTCTCATTCCAGATGCGCGGCCGTAACGGTTGGTCCGACCTGATCACCACCTGCATGGACAATGCACGTTATGTCTACAGCCGTCTTTCTGCTGACCCGGATTTTGCTCCTGTCACCGAGCCTGAGATCAGTTCTGTTGTATTCCGTCTGTCTCCAGGATTCTGTACAGAAAATGCAGGCCCGAAAGTTCTTGCCGCTGACGATGTGAACAAAAAAGTCCGCCGTCTGCTGATTCATCAGGAAGGTGTCGTTATCGGTCAGACAGTAAGTGATGGTGCCGTCTGTCTTAAGTTTACACTGCTGAATCCGCTTGTAACCCACGAAAAACTTGACCAGCTTCTTGGCGTGATAAAAAAACTGGGACTTCAGGTTCTGGCTTCCGGAGACGCTTCTCTGTGATCTGCGAAACCGAAGAATGGGCCCGCCGTCTTGTGCAGGCTCTGTCCGCGGCTGGAAAAACTCTTGCCGGTGCAGAATCCTGTACCGGTGGTCTCATTGCCTCTGAAATCACTTCAGTAAGCGGTGCTTCTGCTGTTTTCTGCGGTGCTGTTGTAAGTTATACCAATCAGGTAAAAAATCAGGTTCTTGGTGTTAAACAGGCAACACTTGATGAATTTACCGCCGTAAGTGAAGAGGTTGCCGCCCAGATGGCAGAGGGTGCTGCCCGGCTCATGAAAACTGATTTTGCCTATTCTGTGACAGGTTATGCAGGTCCCGGCGGAGGAACCCCAGACAGACCTGTAGGCACTGTATGCTTCGGATTTTTTTCTGCTTCTGGAACAAGTGACCTGAGAACAAAAACGGCCACCGTTCATTTTGACGGTGACCGTAATCAAGTCCGCGCTCAGGCGGCAGTTTATGTTCTTAAAACTCTTGCAGAAATCCTGTAGAGTCAGCCCATAATCACTTCAACAGTATTGCAGCTTCCTTCAGACTGTGCGGGAATTGCTTTCACTTCCACCCCGTTCAGCAGGATTTTCTTCACTCCTTTTTCCACATGATCGGGATTCTTTACGGTGATGGCAAAGTCTGCACCTCTCCAGCGGCGGGTTGCGCTGAATCCGTCCCAGTCAGAAGGAATACAGGGATCAAGTGTCATAACTGTCTCGGCTTCTGTTGTGTTTTCGGCAAAGTCAAAACGGATACCGACCAGATAGCGTGTCGCGGCAAAGAATGCCCATCCTGCGGAACCTGTAAGCCATGGATGGCGGGCGCGGCCGTGGGCTGTGTGTTCACGGCCCATTACAAACTGGCAGTAAGAGTAGGGCTCGCTCTGTCGAATTTCAATCTTGTCATTCTGGCGGGCAGGACACAGTGCATTATAGAACTTCATGGCCCTGTTTCCGTGACCAAGTTTTGCATCGGCAACCCAGGCCCAGGGGTTCGGATGACTGAAGATTGCGCCGTTTTCTTTGATACCTTTGTAGACACGGGTCAAAAATCCTATGTCATCGTTTGGTGTTCCGTAGGCAGGACTGTTCAGATGGATTCCATAGTCGCTGTAAAGATACTTGTCGATGGCATCCATTGTTTTCTCGGCACGTTCGCCCTGTGCAACGCCTGAACATACGGCCCATGCGTTTGACTCAAGGTGCACACGGCCTTCTTTGTCATTGTGTGTACCGATTTTGATACCTTTTTTCGTGATTCCGCGGATATACCATTCTCCATCCCAGAGCTCCTTGTCACAGGCGGCCCGGACTTTTTCCTTGATGGCATCGTATTTTGCGGCTTCTTCTGTTCGTCCCAGTGATTTTGCCAGCTGGACAAAATTATCCAATGCCCAGAAGTGGAGGAATGAGACAAGGGCACTTTCACCGCCGCCAAGATTAAGGCAGTCATTCCAGTCCGCACGCAGGCCTTCGCAGATTCCGGTTTTTCCTACATGCAGCGTTGAAAAATCAAGAATCTTCTGCATGTGTTCATATACTGTTCCTTTTCCGCCGTCAGCATAACTGAATTCCTGGTCCAGGAATGCAACATCGCCTGTTTCCTTGATGAACTCACAGATTGAGGGAACAAGCCAAAGCGCATCGTCAGAGCAGGTGTGCTCAAGTCCGTGGACAAGGTCACCGGCTTTTGGTTCCGGTTTGACTGTCGGTGAATTGAAGGGAAGCGGTGGTTTTTTGTCCGGATCGAAAGCGCTGGGTTCAAAAAGATGAAGTCCGTAACCGGTGGAAGTAAGGCCGCGAAGAAGCTCAATAATGCGCTGCCGGCATTTTTCCGGATTGGAGTGGGGAATACACATCGCGTCCTGTGCTGTGTCGCGGTATCCGAGACCTGTGCGTCCTCCCACCTCGATGAATGAGGAGAACCGTGAGAAAATAACATTGATCTCAGACTGATAAAGATTCCATGTGTTGATCATGGTGTTCATGTCGTCGTTTGGTGTGTTGATCTGCAATGCAGTGTATTTTCTGCGCCACCATTCGGCAAGTTCGGCAAAGGCTCTGTCCACGGCATCAAAATCACTGAATTTCGCACGGACTTTTTTGCCTTCTTCCCGATTGCCTACACCCAGCATGAAGATGCAGCGCACAGTTTCTCCTGGCTGGACTGTCACAGCTTTCTGCAGAGCACCGCAGTGGTTGTTGCCCAGTTCGCTGGATCCGGAAAGGGTTCCGTTTTCCACACCGACAGGGTTTGTCTCCGTGTGGTAACTTCCGATGAAACTGTCCCGGAGACAGTCATAGGAATCAGGTTCAAAGTCTGCAGTAAAATAGTGATACATTGAAGGATTGTAAAAATTGTCGCATTCAATCACACCGTCTTTATAGGAAGAACCGCTGCAGTAAAGGCTCATCTGGAAATTCTGGTTGTCAATCTCCACAACGTTGAAAGAAAATTCCACATAACCGAACAGACTGAGCGACTTCGGTGTTTTTCCGGTGTTGGTTAGTTGAACATCCCAAATTTCTGCCGTTTCTCCACGTGGAATGAACAGTGTCTGAACACCATGAATGTCGTTGTAGTCACATGTGAATTTTGAATAGGACAATCCGTGGCGGCATTCATATCTGGCTTTGTCCAAAGGTTTTCCTACCGGCTGCCATGAAAGAGACCAGTAATCTTTTGTGTCATTGTCACGTACATAAACATAGTGACCCGGTCTGTCCAAGGGTACTGCATTGGCGCGGAACCTTGTAATTCTGTGGGTTTCCGGTGATTCATGAAACATGTAGCCGCCGGCGTTGTGTGAAATGACTGTACCTGTTGATTCTGTTCCCAGATAGTTTGTCCAGGATACCGGAACGTCAACTTTGGAAATTACGTATTCCCTGTTCTGATTGTCAAAAAATCCGTACTGCATAAAAATCTGCCTTAAGAAAAATTAGGTTAGTTGCAATGTCGAACTAACCTAGAAAACACTATACCACGATATACGGGATTTGAAAAGTGATTTTTTTTCACCGATAGTGTTTTTTCTTTGCAGATCAGACTCAGTTTTCTTCTTCTGTCCCGAAAACACGGCTGCCGCGGTCCATGGCAGTCAGTCCTGTGCGCACCAGTTCCTTTATCCCGAAAGGCTCAAGCAGACGGATCAGACTGGCGATTTTGGCCTCGCTACCTGTTGCCTCAATAACAAGTGTGTCGATTCCTACATCCACCACATGCGCACGGAAAATGTTTGCGGTTTCAATTACACCGGTTCTGGCTGTTCCCGGGGCGCTCACTTTGATGAGTGCAGTTTCACGGAGTACTGTGTCCTGAGGATTAAGGCAGCGGACTGTAATCACTTCCTCAAGTTTGAGAAGCTGTTTCACAATCTGGTCCAGTGTGTGCTCATTGCCGCAGACCACGATTGTCATTCGGGAGATTTTCGGTTCGGAAGTCTCTCCAACAGTCAGGCTGTCAATATTGTAGCCCCGGCGGCTGAAAAGTCCTGAAACGCGGCTCAATACACCGGCATGGTTTTCTACCAAAACAGAAAGAACATAACGCTCGTCCATAATACAACAGCCTCCAAAGTCTGCAACTTTCTTCCATAATACCAGTGTATTATGATTTTTTTTCTTATCAGAAGGATGAATCCGAATAAACGCCAAGCAGACGGATTTCCGAAGTGATTTCTCTGATTTTCTGTTCAACTTCCTGAACATACTCATCTATTTTATCACGCTTTTTTCCTGCAATGTCCGGTGGAAGTTTTGCATCTGCGTAAAACCAGTATTTCCATGGTTTGCCGGCAATAGGGCGGGATTCAAGTCGTGTCAGGTTCATATTGAATGAGCTGAGGGCGCCAAGGACGGAAACCAGTGCACCCGGCTCATTTTTTGTAGTGAATATGAAGCTTACCGTGTCCGGGTTCATTGCGTGGGTTGTCAGCAGTTTTTTCTCTGCAAGATGATTTGCCTGGATGATCACAAAGCGGGTAAAGTTTCCCGGATCATCCTCAATATCTTCTGCAATCACATCCAGCCCATAAAGTTCTGCATTGACTGCACTGCAGATTGCTGCACTGGTAAGATTTTTCTGCTCGCTTACAGTCTGTGCCGCCGTTGAGGTTGAAACTGAATCAATCAGTGTCCATCCGGTGTTCTCAAGATATTTCTTGCACTGGCTGAAACCCTGGGGATGAGAATAGACTGTGGTGATCGTCTCAGGGCTTGCACCATGATTCGCAAGAAGGGAATGTCTGATGTTCAGTGTGACAGAGCCGACAATGCTTACGTCTTCAAAGCGTGAAAAATTGTCATAATTCTGGAAAACACTGCCACCCAGTGTGTTTTCAATGGGAACCATTCCGTAATCCACAGTTCCGTCAACCACTTCCTGGAAAATCTGGGTAAAGGAATCAACAGCTTTCTCAACAACATTCTTGCTGTCAAAATAACGGCTGATCGCCTGTTCTGCATAGGCACCCCGTTTCCCGCTGTATGCACATACAAGTTTATCCTTGCTTTCCGAAGATTTTGCCGCATCACGTGCAACCGGCATTGTGCGCAGATGAGTTACCGAACGTCCCATTACAGGAGACAGCGCTTTTATGTCATGAACCAGTTTGTCAAAGCTTTCCGGCAGCATGCTCTGCACACCGTCTACAAGTGCTTTTCCCGGGTTGCTGTGTACCGCGACCATTACACCGTCCGCACCGCAGGCAACTGATGCAAGCGCCATGGGTTCCATTTTGTCACCGGAACTGACGCAGTATGTCGGGTCAGCGATTACGGGAAGATGTGTAAGATTGTGGAGCATAGGAATTGCGGGAAGATCAAGCGTATTGTATGCGGCACCGAAAGTCCGGATTCCGCTTTCACAGAGAATCACTTTGTCTGTGCCTGAAACAAGCAGATGTTCGGCGGCAAGCAGAAAGTCTTCCAATGTGGCAGTGGGAGAACGCTTCAAAAGAACAGGCATTCCCAGTTCGCCGACTTTTTTCAGCAGATGATAGTTGTTCATGTTGTTTGAACCGATCTGCAATATGTCCGCATATTTCTGCATGACAGGAATCTGATTCTCACTCACGATTTCCGTCATGACAGGCATTCCGAATTTTTCGCCGGCTTCTTTAAGCCATTTCAGAGCTTCTTCTCCGCAGCCTTCAAAAGAGTAGGGCGAAAGTCTAGGTATGTAAGTACCTCCGCAAAGAATCACAGCACCGCTTGCAGCCAGTTTTTCCGCTGCTGAAAGAATATGCTCTCGGCTTTCAATCGCAGCAGGGCCGGCGATTGTGATCAGTCTCTGCCCGCCGATCCGCAGTGTCTGTCCCCGTGGAGTGTCAATCTCAACCACTGTGTTCTCGGACTTGTATTCCCGGCTTGCAAGTTTGTAAGGACGGCTTACAGGAATAACCTGTTTTACGCCGTCAAGAAGCTCCACTTCCCGCGTGTCCATGGAAACTTTGCCCACTGCGGCAATGACAGTCTCTTCCTCACCTACAACTTCGTTTGTAGAAAAATGCTTTGTATTCAGAAACTGGTGGATGTGATCTTTCTGGCGTTCTGTAATGTCTTTGTTCAGTACGATTATCATAAGTATGTCTTCAATGTTTTATCTGCAATGAAGCCTCCGAAAACAGATGTTTCCAGAGGCTTTCCTGCATTTATGGTCCGTCCGGCAATCAGAATTTTGATACGTTCCAGCTGACTGTGCGCAGAATATCTCCGAATACACCGGCAGCAGTAACGCCTGCACCTGCACCATATCCGCGTACTGTCATAGGAATGGGGGAATACCGTGCAGTGTGGAACACGAATGCGTTTTCTCCGCCCTTGATTCCGAACAGCGGATGATCTGAGCCGACTTCTAGCATTCCTACGCTGCATTTTCCGTCTTCAATTGATGCACCCATGCGCAGGACTTTGCCTTCTTTTTTGAGGTCAGCAATTTTCTTTGCAAAGTAATCATCAACCTGGGGAAGTTTTGCCAGGAATTCTTCAATGGTTCCTGAATCATCAAAAGACTCAGGGAAGACTTTGTTGATTTTTATGTCATCCAGCTCAATCTCCATACCGGCCTCACGGGCAATGATCAGAGCCTTGCGTGCAACATCAAGACCACCCAGGTCATCGCGCGGGTCGGGCTCAGTATAACGTTTCTCTTTTGCCTCAAGGACTGCCTGACTGAAAGAAGCACCTTCATCAAGACGGCCGAAGATGTAGGACAGGGATCCTGACATGATTCCATAAAAACCGGTCAGACGGTCACCGCTCTTGAACAGATTCTGCAGTGTGTCAATGATCGGAAGACCGGCACCGGCGTTTGTCTCGTACAGGAAACGGCGGTGCATCTTGTTTGCGGTCTCACGGAGTTCTTTGTAGAAATTCATGCTCATGCTGTTTGCACGTTTATTTGGTGTTGCAATGTGCATTCCTGCTTTAAGAATGTCCAGATAGCGTTCCGGCAGATCATAGGAAGCAGTGCAGTCAACAAAAATCGGGTTCAGTGGTTTGACGCGGCGTACAAACTCAAGGATCTCATCAAGGTTTGTCGGTTTTCCGTTGTCTTTTACATCCTGTCTCCAGTTTGCAAGACTGAGACTGTTCTCGCTCATTATCATTCCGTCAATGTTTGCGATTGCCATAACACGGATATCAATTCCCTGTGAAAGCAAGTCTTTCTGCTGTTCGTGAATCTGATCCAGAAGTGCTCCACCGATGTTTCCCGCACCGAAAGCAAAAACTTCGATTGTCTGGGCTGTGTTGAAGCAGAATCTGTGGGCGATGCGGACGGCTGTGTCTCCGTGTTCTCCGCTGATTACGGCAGAAATTGAACGTTCTGAAGATCCCTGTGCAATTGCAAGAATGCTGATGTCCTGGGATGCAAGAGCATCAAGGAATGTTCCTGCGATTCCACGTTTGTGCTTCATTCCGTCACCGACAATTGAAACGATGGCGCAGTTTTCCTGTGTCTCAATCAGGTTGATGATGTTTTCTCTGAGTTCCAGCTCGAATTCAGCGCTCAGAACTTCGTGGACTTTCATTGCATCTTTCTGGTTTACACAGAAACTGATTGTGTATTCAGAACTGGACTGAGTGATCAGCAGCATTGAAATTCCGGCACGGGAAACAGCAGCAAAAATACGTGCTGCCATACCTGATTTTCCTTTCATTCCGGAACCGGAGACGCTGATGATTGCAGTGTTCTTGAGGCAGGAAATACCGCGGATAGGTCCTGATCCGTCAAAATGGCGCCCAGAAATGCGTGTTCCCCTGCTTGAAGGATTCATGCTGTTGAGGCTCCATGTCTCAATACCTTTTGCCGCAAGAGGTGCCAGCGTTTTCGGATGCAGAACTTTTGAACCGAAGAAAGAAAGCTCCATGGCTTCTTCGTAGCTCATCTCGTCAATCATGATCGCATCTTTAACGATGCGCGGATCAGCGGTAAAAATGCCGTCAACGTCTGTCCAGAACTCAACTTTTGATGCACCCAGACCGACACCGATGATTGCGGCTGAAAAATCAGACCCGTTGCGTCCAAGAAGACCCATGGTATTGTTTTTCCATGTGCAGATGAAACCGGGAAACAGAAGGATGCGAGAGTCTTTTCCGATTTTTCCGTCACGGACTGCGGCAAGACTTTCCATTGTGCGCATCATGTCAGGATCACCTTCTGCCTGATTTCCTGTGGTAAAAATATATTTGCGTGAATCAAGCAGGCTGACAGTCTGTCCCTGTGCGCGGAGAACTTCCGCCACGATCGGAGCGGAAAGCTGCTCACCGATGCCCATGATGCGGCAATGCACGGAAAGCGGACACTCACCGAAAGCGGAAACAGCATTGAGAAGTCTTTCATATTCGGCAAAAACAGGCTCGAGAGCCTTCATAACGTTCTCTTCGTTAAAGCCGCTGATCTCCTGTGCAATTTCTTTGCAGATTGTCTCATGAGTTGTGCGCATTGTTGTAAAAAATCCGGCAGCAGTTTCGCCGGCGACAACACGGTCAATGCTTTCCTGAAGTTTGTTTGAAATGCCTGCAACAGCTGACACAATAACACTGATTCGGTCAGCTTCCGCACGACCCATCATGATTGCAGCAGAATCGATAATGCGGCGTGCACTCCCCATTGATGTGCCGCCGAACTTTAACGTAATCATCATTTACCTCATTTGGAATGTTATGCATTCCTCTTTTAGTCTGCGGTCAGTTTACCAAAAACAGGAATGAAATTCTATGGATAATGTGCAAATGAAAGCAATATTATGGAAGAAAGACAGAAAAATGAAAGAAAGAAAGGAAAAAATCAAAAAATGCACAGGACATTTTGACTTTTTTGAAATATAGTATAATAATACTAAAGAAATTGGAGATTTTGGAGTGTCTTAAAAAATTCACCGAATTCGCACAAAAAAGATACGCCAAAACAATTACTTGACTTATGAAAGTGAATGGATAGAATATAAAACTATGAGTGACTATCTTGACTTGAATAATGAGGAATTGCTTAAAGACTTCTTTGCTGAAGCTGATCAGCAGGTGGAAAACCTTGAGAGCAATATTCTTGTTATAGAAAATGACCCCTCGAATCATGAGGCCATTGACGAGATTTTTAGAGCTGCACATACCCTTAAAGGTGGTTCTGCAACCGTAGAAATGCACGAGTTGTCTGGCTTTACCCATGTGGTGGAAGACCTGCTGGATGAATTGCGTTCCAACACAATCACCGTGACAGAGCCGGTTGTTGATGTGCTTCTTTCTGCGATTGATATTATCAAGGCAATGCTCGAATCCCGTTCTGAAGGTTCCGTCTATTCAGAAGATGTGGAACCGATCAAAGCAAAGCTTCGTTCTTTCATTCCGGAAAAGGGTGAGAAAAAGAAATCCTCTTCTCCCAAACCTTCGCTTGCTGATTTCCAGCAGCGTGCTCCCGATCCGGAACCGGCTCCTCAGCCTGCAGCGGCAGTTTCTTCCGTTTCTGTTCCTGCGATTTCAGAAGCAGAGATGATTGAACTCAAGGATTCCTGCCAGAGCGGTGAGAAACTCTGGAGTGTCACTGTAACCTTTGATGAATCAAATCTGATGAACAGCGTAGGCGGTATTCAGGTTTTTGCCTCTCTCAAGAGCAAAGGAACCGTACTTAAGACTTTCCCTGATTTTGACGAACTTTACGAGGATGTTTTCCATCCCGTCGTTGTATATTATGTTGCGACAAAGGCTGGCTCTGAAGAGCTGGAAGACGCATCTTTCCTTGATGACGTTACTCTCAGCACAGATGCAAAATGCCTTGACGGTGCTTCTTCCGTAAGTGCCCAGGCTCCTGCAGTCACGGTTTCTGCCCCTGCTGCCGTACAGAAAGAAACTCCGAAGCCTGCTCCGGTTCAGACTCCTGCACCTGTACAGGCTGAAACTCCGGTTCAGCAGGCACCTGTTCAGGAACCTGTCGCAGAAGAAAAACCTGCAGAAAATCCTTCGGAAGAAGTTTCTGCACCTGTTGCACAGAATACGGCAAAAACACAGCATGCTGCTTCCTCCGGTCACTCCTCTTCAAGCAGCGTTCTTCGTGTTGATTCACGTCGTATCGACTATCTGCTGAACCTTGTCAGTGAAACTGTCATTACAAAGGCTGCGTTCAACCAGACTGCACTCCAGGTGGGTGATCTCCAGTCTCAGCTTCAGTCACTGGAAGCTGCATACAAAGACAAGGTGCGCAAACTTTTTGACCAGATTCCGCGGTACATTGAATCTGCTGATGAGGGCAGATCTCTTAAAGAGATTAAGAACACCTTGAATAATGATTTTGGTGATCTGTACACGGTTTTTGATTCTTTTGACACTTCTTTCAAGAATATTGCCGGAAAATTCCGTTCTTCAACCCAGAACCTGGGTCGTATCGCAGGAGAACTTCAGGAAGGTGTAATGAAAATCCGAATGGTTCCGATCAGTCAGATTTTCTCACGCTTCCCCCGCGTTGTACGTGATCTCAGCCGTGACCTCAACAAAAAGGTCAACCTGGTGATTGAAGGTGAAGACACAGAGCTTGATAAAGCTGTTATTGAAGATCTTCTTGATCCTATCATGCATTGTGTGCGTAACTCTCTGGATCACGGAATTGAAACACCAGAAGACCGCGCAGAGGCCGGCAAGCAGGATGAAGGAACACTTCTTCTGAAGGCAAGCAACGAAGGAAACCTTATTGTCATCGATATTGTTGATGACGGCCGTGGTATTGACGTTGCAAAGATCCGTAACAAAGCCATAGAGCGCGGACTGATTCATCCCAGCAAAGTGCTTTCTGATCAGGAAGCCTTCCAGTTGATGTTTGAGCCCGGTTTCTCAACGGCGGCAAAGATTACAAATGTTTCAGGCCGTGGTGTAGGTCTGGATGTTGTGAAGAAACAGATTGAAAAACTGAATGGTTCTGTCAATGTAACTTCTGAAAAAGGAATGGGAAGTAAATTCAGCATCCGTATTCCTCTTACTATGGCAATCATCCAGGGTCTTCTGGTTCGTGTCGGTTCTGAAACCTATTCAATTCCGATTGCTTCCGTTATTGAGAGTGTCCGTATCCATACAAATGAGATTAACCACATCGATAACTACGAAGTTCTTAATGTTCGTAATGAGGTAATCAGTATTCTTCGGCTCAGCCGTCTGTTCGGTATTAAGAATGCTGTTGAATCAGAATACAGTTTCATTGTAATTGTTGGTACCGCAGACAAAAAACTCGGTATTATGGTAGATGCACTTATCGGAGAAGAAGACGTGGTTATCAAACCTTTGCGCGACCAGTTTACGAATTCTCCGGGTATCGCAGGTGCTTCTATTCTGGGTGACGGTTCTGTATCATTGATTATTGACGTCAGTCAGCTGCTGGAACTTGGTGTCAAGCAGGAACTTGATGCTTTGAGTGAGCAGGATCTTGAGATTCTTGCCGCCCGTGGAGAGTGATTATGGAAGCAGTTGCAGATAATGTTATGAATTTGCAGTCTCTGAATGAAGAGATTCAGGAAGAGCAGAGAGAAAAAATAGCTGCAAATGTTGATTTTAAGATGGTAGCCTTTTCTTTGGCTGGAAAAGACTATGCGATCGACATCATGAAGGTCAAGGAAATTGCCAAGGCAGGGCGTTTCACATACGTACCTAATACAGCCCCCTTTGTTCTGGGTGTGTACAACATGCGTGGTGATATTATCCCTATTCTTGACCTGCGCCTGTTTTTCAACATTCCGGTTGCTGAGCGTACCGGCAATGAAATGGAAAACATGATTATTGTAGACGTCGGGGAGCAGAACTTTGGCGTGGTTGTTGATGCCATTGATAAGGTTGTCGGAATCCAGAAAAGTTCCATTCAGCCTCCTCATCCGTTGTTTGGCGATATCAGCATTAAATATATCTCGGGCGTTGTTGAAAGCAACGGGCACTTGTATATTTTGCTGGATATCGACCGTATTTTTGGGGCTCGTGCAAAAGAAGAAAAGGTGAACAGTTCTGAAGAACAGAAGATTTCACTTGTTTCCCAGTCTCAGACACCGGCAGCTTCAACACCTGCTGCAACAGTCCAGCCAGCTGCTCCGAAAGCGGCTGCGGATGATCAGCTTGCAACAGAGTATGGCTTTGTAAAGGATTCATTGAAAACCCTGCGTAAATTCAATGTTACACGGTTCAATGATACCTGGTTCAGAAAACGGCTCAGTGAATGGGCTGCGGACCGCGGAAAAGACAGAATCCAGTTGGCAAATGAAAAAGATGCTGATGAATTCCTGTCAGCGTTCTATTCAACAAATACAGGCGCATTCTGGGATGAATCCTATGCCAATGAGCTGTATAAAATGCTTCCCAACAATTCTGCCCATCAGATTGTGGTGTGGAACCCGGGTTGTGGAAAAGGTTATGAATCATACAGTCTGGCCTGTGTTCTCAGAAAGAAGTATCCTGATGCCCGCATCAGAATCTATGCACAGGATGTTGATCTTCTGAATGTTTCAAATGCACCTCTTCTTCAGGTTCCGCCGAATGTTGCAGAGTCATGGATGAAGCCTTTTGTATCAAAGACAGTATCCGGTGCCTACACATTTATTCAGACAATCAAAGATATGGTAATGTTTGAGTATCATGATTGTATGAATACAAGTTCTATGCCGGCTGTTGATCTTATTTTCACACGGGATATGCTTTCTTTCCTGAATGAAGAACAGCAGACTGCTCTGGAAGCAGATTTTGTTGAAAAAATCAAAGGAAATGCAGTTGTCTTTGTTGGTGAAAATGAATCTTTGGAAGCATCCGGAAAATGGAAGGCTGCAAAATCAGGAATTCTTACCTGTTACAGTAAGAATTGATTCTTAAAAACAAAGTTTGTCTGAACTTTTGTTCAGAAATATACGATACTAATAAGGAGTGAGAGTATGCGTGTTGAGTATATTAATCCGTTTGTAGAAACTGCTTTTAATATTTTGAAAGAAGTATTGGGAGGCGAAGTAAAACGCGGAGATTTGTATCTGAAATCAACTTCAATGCCTGTTATGGGTGTTGCTGCACTCGTTGGTCTTGCTGGTGATGTTGAAGGCCGTGTTTTGTTTGACATGTCTATGGAAACAGCAATGAATATTGCTTCACAGATGAACATGGAGAAACTGACTCAGTTTGATGAACTGGCAAAAGCAACAATCACAGAGCTGGCAAACCTGATTACAGCCCAGGCTGTAACAAAGCTGCATGATTTGGGATTCAAGTTTGACCTTACTCCTCCTGCATTGTTTACCGGTGACAGAATGGAAATTTCTGACCATGAGGTTGAAGCTCTTATCGTTCCGATGATCACAGAGCAGGGTAAAGTGGAAGTAAATGTTGCCATTCGGGAACATATGTAATACAGAAGAGGTATTTATTTATGAAGACTAAACAGGATTTTCCTTCAATTAACGAAAGAACTCCCGAAGGGGTAAAAGACGACGGAACAAAAGTACGTGTTCTTGTTGTTGACGATTCAATCTTTGTTGCAAAACAGCTTGGACAGATTTTGAGCAGTGAAGGCTATGAAGTTGTTGCAACTGCTGAAGATGGAAAAGAAGGTGTTGATAAATACAAGGAACTCTGTCCAAATGTTGATATCGTTACAATGGATATTACAATGCCTAAAATGGATGGTATCACAGCACTTGAACATATTATGACATTTGACAAGAATGCTCGTGTTGTTATGGTAAGTGCTCTTGGAAAAGAAGAACTTGTAAAGAAATCACTGCTGCTGGGTGCAAAAAACTATATTGTAAAGCCTCTTGACCGCAAAAAGGTTCTTGAGCGCATCGGTGCTGCACTGAAATAGTAAGCTGATAATCCAGTAAAGCTTTGAATAAAACGGGTCTGTCATCAGTTCATTCTGTGTGACGGCCCTTTTTTTATTCCCGTCAATGTCAAAAATTAAAATCTGTCGGATATGGAAGAATGCTCTGTTCTACTGAAGGGGCCGTGTTTCGGATTCTGTAGCAGCATCCTTTTCCTTTTTCAATCTGGTAAAGGGAATGTGTTGCTTTGAGCCGGTTTTTCAATTTATGGACAGTTGTATAGACTGTGTCTGTATGATCTTTGTCATCGTTCCATAAGGCCTTCTGTATCTGCTCAATGTCAACAGTGGAGTTTTCATTCTGGAACAGAATCCGGAGAAGACTGGTCTGTAATGGGCTGAAAGTTTTGTTTCTGGAAATGGAATCATTTGTCAGGTCTGAGGAAAGAAGCGATTCCTTGAAACTGAAAAAATCCAAAGCTTTATAGATGTTATCCGCCAGTTCCTGGAGTTCCTGAATCTGAGTAAAGTGTTCGTCTTCCTGGAGGCCGGCTGTCAGGGGCTCTTTCAGTTCGTGAAAGAATTTTATCAGCAGAACATCTTTGTCCCATTGTTGGATCATGGGAGTCAGCGGATAGGATGGCAATGTGGGTAAAAAACTATCCTCGATTAAGACAAACTGGACAGGGCGGCGTCTCCTCCATTCGTCATGCATCAGTCCGAAGTCTGAGCAGAACCAGCATTTATGACCTGCAGAAGTAATAGTTTCGAAAATCACATCTGTCAGGACACTTTTTTTCGCTAATAGCAATATATGCACATTATCCTCCTATTGACCAAAGTGGTCCGGATTTGATAATATACATCACGAAACAAGGGCGATTAGCTCAGATGGTTAGAGTACAAGCATGACACGCTTGGGGTCACTGGTTCGATTCCAGTATCGCCCAAATCCTTCGTTTCAATCAAATCCACTTTTTTAATAATTATTTCAATTTCTGAAAAACTTTCTGGGCTTAGTATATCCATCTCCTGATTTTTGTCAACGAAAAAGATGAAATGTTTTGAAAAAATATTGAAAGTGTGAAAAAATCAGGTTTGTTCCAGGCAAAAAAAATGCTGCCCTACTGGCAAAATTCCAGAACTGGCAGCATTTATCAGTCAGAAACCGATATCAGTCGTTTACACGTTCGAGGTATTCGTTTGTTTCTGTGTTTACGCGGATGCGCTCATCCTGATTGATGAACAGAGGAACGCGGACTGTGAGTCCTGTCTCTGTAATAATCGGTTTTGTTGCACCTGAAACAGTATCACCTTTAACGTAGTTCTCGCTCTGGGCAACTGTGAATACCATTTTCTGAGGAATCTTAACATCGATGGGGTTTTCGTCCCAGATAACGATAGGATATTCCTCTCCTTCTTTCAGGTAATATTTGAGGTTTTCGTTGAGTGTCAACGGAACATTGATTGTTTCGAAAGAAGTTGTATCCATAAAGATGTAGTTGTCCTGATCCATGTACTGGTACTGGGCTGTGATTGTATCAACTGTAGCATCTTCAAGCATATCCGGGGTTTTGAAAACCTGCTGGCTGAGAACAGATCCGTCTTTAAGGTTCTTGAGCTTGCAGCGGGCAAAAGCTGTTCCTTTTCCGGGGTTAACGAACTCGCGCTCTACAACAAGGTAGGGTGCATTCTTAATCAAAAGAACTGTTCCTTTATTAATATCGCCGCCTCTAATCATCTGAGGGTCCTCCAATAAAAAAAATCGATTTATTGTACACAAATTCTATGTTTTATGCAATTGTGACAGGGGTGATGTGGTCTGTCCGTCAATAATAACCGCTTTTTAGTCTGAATGGGAAAGGCAGGACTGATTCAATGGAACGTTTTCCTGCAAGAACCATGATCAGACGATCAACTCCCATGGCAACACCGCTGCATTTCGGAAAATTCTGGAAAGTTTTCCAATAATCCTCATCAATTTCGTGGGGAATCAGAGCATTCTGTTTTTTCAGATTTCCTTCTTCCTCAAAATATTTTCTGACGTTCAGAGGATCTGTTTCCTCACTGTAACAGTTTGCAAGTTCAATTCCCCGGGCATAGAGTTCCCAGCGTTCTTTCCACATGGGTTCTTTTCCGCCTTCTGCCGGCGGAACATTCTGGGCAAGACAGGGAACCTTCGCAGGGTAATCAAGCAGGAAAACCGGTTTTTCCTGTGGTAAAGCCGGCTCAATGCATTGAACAAGAATCAGTTCGTAAAGATCATCCCATGGCCAGTGGTCAAAAGGACTGTCTGGAAGTTCCGTAATCCCGAGCCGACGGGCATGCTCAGCAAGCTGGGCAGGTCTGGGACAGTCGGACAGACGGAAGCCGGCATATTCTGCAAAAGCATCATCCATTGTAAGGCGAATGAAGGGTGGCCTGATGTCATCAAAGGGGTCTAGGGAACCGTCTTCCGGAACGGGAGGGAGCAGGACATTGAAAAGTTCTTCTGTAAGTGCCAGAGAGTCTTTGTAATCTGCGTTCATTGTGTAATATTCAAGCATCGTGAATTCAGGACTGTGGGTACGCCCGACGGATTCCACATTTCTGTAACATTTGGAAAGCTGAAAAACCGAAACTTTGTGCTGTGCGATAATCTTTTTGATGAATATTTCCGGGGAAGGAACCATGTAGACAGGTTTTTCTTTGCCTGTCCAGGGTTCCAGATAATTAGTCGTGAAAACTTCCAGACAGGTCTCAGGAATCAGGGTAGGACTAAGGGCCGGTGTATCCAGTTCAAGATAATTTCTTGTTATGAAAAAATCACGCACTTTTTGAATTGATTTTGCGCGGAATTGCAGAAGTTCAAGATCCATATCCGCAGTATAATTTTAAAGTGGACAAATTTCAATGAACAAAATAGAATCGAATAAGTGATACGTGAATAAGGAGTTGATTCAAATGGTCAAATTACTGTTGGTGGATGATTCCGCTGTTATTCGTACAATGCTCAAGCATATTCTTGGAAAGCATCCTCAACTTGAAATCATCGGTGAAGCAACAAACGGAGAAGAAGCCGTGGAGAAAAACCGTCTTCTTAAACCGGATGTAATCATCATGGACATTTATATGCCTGTCCTTGATGGAATTGAGGCAACCCGGCGCATTATGAAAGAGCGTCCCACTTCAATTCTGGTTTTCTCTACGGAAGACACGGCACGCATGGGTTACGTCGCAATGGAAGCCGGTGCGAAAGATATGATCAAAAAGCCCGACGTCCAGAAACTTCAGGATGGTTTTTATGATTCCTTCATGGAAAGAATCATCGCCATTGCCGGAAAAAGCAAGACAACTCCTTCTTCGATAAAAACTGCAGTCGCTCCTTCCGGAAAAAAATGGTCGGCGCTTATGATCGGTGCCTCAACCGGCGGTCCTGTCGCAGTGCAGAAAGTTCTCTCCGGTCTTGGAAGAAATTTCCCGCTGCCGGTTCTGATCACACAGCACATCGATTCCGCCTTTGACAAACATTATGCTTCCTGGCTTTCAGAGACAACAGGAATGCCTGTTGAACTGGCTGTGAACGGATGCATTGCGAAAAAAGGTCACGCCTATGTCGCACCGGCAGATTACCATATGGAGATTGAGAAGGCAGGCGGTGAGCTGCGTTTCAGGCTTGTGCAGTCTGAGCTGGTCCATTTTCTGCGTCCGGCTGTAGATGTTATGTTCAAATCTGCAGCTGGTGTTCTTGCTGATAACTGTCTTGCCGTTCTTCTTACGGGAATGGGAAAAGACGGAGCTGCGGGCTGTGCTGATATTGTGAAAGCAGGTGGATACACAATCGCTGAATCTGAGGAAACCTGTGTTGTTTTCGGAATGCCTAAAGCCGCAATTGATATGGGTGCCGCTTCCGCCGTTCTGCCTCTGGACCAGATTCCTGTTTATGTGAACCGCATCGTCAAAGGTGTCTGATGAGTCAGCCGAGATTATTCAGAATCATTGACAAAGCGGTTTTTGAATACAATCTGATTGAAGAAGGCGACAATATTCTTATCGGTGCCTCAGGGGGCAAGGATTCCACAGCTCTGGTGGAGTATTTTGCGGCCCGTCAGAAACAGCACCGGGAGAATTTTTCCTTTACAGCACTCCATGTGGCAACCGAGATCGGGTCTCCTCTGAGTCCCGGTCTTCTGAAACAGTTTGCTGAATGGGGTGTTGAGCCTGTTGTTGTGAATGTGGATGTTCTGGGACGTCTTAAGCCGGGACACAGCATGAACTGCTGGTGGTGCTCCACACAGCGGCGCACAGAGCTGAACAATTATGCAATGGAGCACGGCTTCAACAAGATTGCCCTAGGTCATCACATGGATGATATTCTTGAGACACTGCTGATGAATGCATTGCAGAAGGGCGAACTTTCTACAATGCCGCCACGTCTGAAATACGAAAAATACCCTGTCACAATCATCCGGCCCCTGTGTTTTGCGGATGTGAATTCAATCATTGCCCATGCCCAGAAAAGCGGTTATATCTCCGAAGTGTGCACATGCAGTTACCAGGACAACTCAGGCCGCAAAACGGCACGTAAGAGGCTCAGCGACCTGACACATGACAATGCACAGGAAAAAGCACGTCTTTTTGAGGCACTGAGAAACGTGAAACTGGATTATCTGCCCTGATTCCCTTCTTTTTTCTGATTACTTCATAAATTCATACTATTTATCAGAATTCTCAACTTGCGGGCGGGATTTTTCGGCCCTATACTTTTATATGCACCTGATGAAGGTGTTCAATTTGCGCCGTCAGGAACGGTGTGAAAAATTTGGAGGATTCGATGAAAAAACTTACAGGAATTCTGTTGTGTCTTCTTCTGGTCTGCTCAGTATTCGCAGGCGGAAAGAAAGAAGCTGCAAGTGCCGGAGAACTGGTTGTTTACGGTTCATGTGAAGAAGAGTATCTTGCTGCAGTCTGTGCAAAATTTGAACAGACAACAGGTGTCAAAACAACATATCAGCGCCTTTCAACAGGTGAAGTTCTGACAAAAATTGAAGAAGAGGGTGGAAAACCTTCTGCTGACGTATGGTTCGGCGGTACAACAGACCCCTATAACGAAGCTGCTGCGAAAGGACTTCTGCTTCCTTACGCTGCAAAAAATGCTTCTCACCTTGTAGGACAGCAGTTCAAAGATGCTGACAACAACTGGTACGGAATCTACCGCGGTATCCTGGGATTCTTCTGGAACACAGAAGAACTTGCTCGCCTTGGACTTAACCCGCCCAAAGATTGGGATGATCTTAAGAAACCTGAATACAAAGGTCTGATTTCTTTTGCAAACCCCAACACAGCAGGAACAGGAAAACTTATCGTCAACACAATGGTTCAGATGAAAGGTGAGGCAGCTGCAATGGATTATTTTGCTGCAGTTGACCAGAATATCTGCCAGTATACAAAATCAGGATCAGGTCCTTCAAAACTGGTTCCCACAGGTGAGGTTGTAATCGGTGTTGGATTCCTTCATGACGTTGTTTACCAGATTGTTGACAATGGTTATGACAACCTGGGTATGGCAGCTCCTGCTTCCGGAACAAGTTACGAAATCGGTGCAACTGCAATTTTCAAAGGTGCCAAGAACGAAGAGAATGCAAAGAAATTCATTGAGTTCGCTCTTTCTCCTGAATGTGTAGACATTGCACAGGAAAACGGTTCATATCAGTTCCTGGTTATTGACAATGCCGCACCTGTAAAAGCTGCTGTAAAAGCTGGTCTGGATAAAATCGAGACAATCGTTTACGACTTTGATGACGCAAAAGTAAATGGTCCCAAATACTATGCTGAATTCTTCGAAGTAATCGCAAACGATGACCGCGTAAAGACAAAATAAGTTTCTTTTTGGAAACCCAGTTTTTACCGGGATAAAACTTATGAAAGCACCAGGTGTTGTCGGCTTGTGACTGTGGCGGATGCCGCGGTGCTTTTGTCGGCCGGCTTGAAAAATCGAGCCGGCTTTTTTTTTGCAAGGATTTTTCATGGAGAAAAGTGCTCAAGGAAAAGCTCTGGACAGAAAAAAACTGCTTGCAGATCCTATCATGGTTACTGCAATCATCGGAATCTTCCTGTTTCTGATGCTTTTTATCCTTTATCCTCTGGCAATTCTGCTGGTGGATAGTGTGAATGTTGAAGGACAACTGACTTTTTCTGTATTTGTCCGCATTTTTAAAATGACCACCTTCCGCAAAGCCATATCCAACACTTTGTGGCTCGGTCTGATTACCGGAATCGGCGCAACGCTGATCGGTTTTCTTTTTGCTTACGTTGACTCTTATGTTGATGTGGGCTCAAAATTTGTCCGCAGACTGTTCAATCTGGTTTCAACATTGCCGGTCGTATCCCCGCCCTTTGTTCTTTCGCTTTCTGCGATTCTGCTTTTCGGGCGTACCGGTCTGATCACAAGAAGCCTGTTGAATCTTAATACAACAAATCTTTATGGCTGGCGTGGAATTGCACTGGTCCAGATCCTGACTTTCTTCCCCGTCTGTTACCTTATGCTGAAGGGACTGCTCAAGAACATTGATCCGTCACTGGAAGAAGCTGCCCGTAACATGGGTGCTTCCCGCTGGAAGGTTTTTACCACTGTTACCCTGCCTCTGCTGCTGCCCGGTCTTGGTAATGCATTCCTGGTTTCTTTCATCGAGTCTGTTGCTGACTTTGCAAACCCGATGATCATCGGTGGAAACTTCGACACACTGGCCACAACAATCTATCTGCAGCTGACAGGTGCCTATGATAAGAGCGGTGCTACTGCAATGGCTGTTGTCCTGCTCTGTATTTCAATGGGACTTTTCATTCTTGAGAAATACTGGCTTGAACGCAAATCAGTCGCAACCCTTACCGGAAAAGCAAGCCGCGGCCGTACTCTTATGACAGACCGCAGTGTCCGTGGTCCCTTGGTCACTCTGTGTACACTCATCACAGTCTTTGTCCTGGTAATGTATGCACTGGTTCCGCTGGGAAGCCTTTTCAAACTGTGGGGCCGTGATTACAGCCTTTCTCTCAAATGGTATGAGTATATCTTCAAGAACAAGGGTTACCGCGTATTTACCGATTCAATGCTTCTCTCTGTCATAGCATCTCCGCTTACGGCTCTTCTTTCCATGATGATTGCCTACCTTGTTGTAAAACGGAAATTCAAGGGAAAGGGACTTATGGAATTTGTCGCAATGCTGGCCATGGCTGTTCCCGGTACTGTTCTTGGTGTGGGATTCATCCGCGGATACAACAGCGGTCTTTTCCATTCCGGTGTGATGAGCGGACTTTATGGAACAGGAACGATTCTTGTAATCGTATTCATTGTACGCTCTCTGCCTATCGGTACACGAAGCGGTATTGCTGCTCTGCGTCAGATTGACAAATCAATTGAGGAAGCTGCCTATGATATGGGCGCAGACAGTGCGACTGTTTTCGGTACTGTTACTCTTCCTCTGATCAAAGAATCCTTCTTCAGCGGTCTGGTTACAACTTTTGTGCGTTCAATCACTGCAATTTCTGCAATCATTCTTCTGGTTACTCCAAGATTCCTTCTTATCACAGTACGAATCAACGAGCATGCTGAAAAAGGAAACTACGGAATTGCCTGCGCTTATGCAACAATTCTGATCATCATCACATATACTGCAATTTCTTTGATGAACGTTCTGCTTGCAAAATTCGGTACAAGCAAACCGATGACCGGCATTGAAGAAGAATGATAAACGTCGCTTTCTGCGATAATTTTTTATGAGGTTTTTATGGCTGAAAAAACAAATGCTCCCAAGGGAGTGAAACTGGATCATATCACAAAGATTTATAAGGATCCCAAAACAAAAAAGGATTTTGCCGCAGTTGATGACGTGTCTCTGGACATTGCCCCCGGAAGTTTCGTAACTCTGCTGGGACCTTCGGGCTGTGGAAAGACAACGACTCTGCGCATGATTGCCGGTTTTGAAAGCCCTGATAAAGGTGAGATCTACCTGGGTGACGAAGCGATCAATGAACTGACTCCGAACAAGCGTGATACTGCAATGGTTTTCCAGAGTTATGCACTGCTTCCGCACTACAATGTTTTTGACAATGTTGCCTATGGTCTGAAACTCCGCAAACTTCCCAAGGAAGAGATCCGTGCAAAGGTTCTTGAGATGCTTGACCTGGTTGAGCTTGGCGGAATGGAAGAGCGCATGACAAACCAGCTTTCCGGTGGTCAGCAGCAGCGTGTTGCTCTGGCACGTGCACTTGTAATGCAGCCCGGTGTCCTGCTTTTTGATGAGCCACTTTCAAACCTGGATGCAAAACTCCGTGTGACAATGCGCACTGAAATCCGCAAAATCCAGCAGCGCCTTGGAATCACGGCAGTTTATGTCACCCACGATCAGGCTGAGGCAATGAGTCTGTCTGACGAAATCATTCTGATGCACAAAGGAAAAATCGCGCAGAAAGGTACTCCTCAGGAAATATACTTCCGCCCGAAAAGTGAATTTGTCGCAGACTTTATCGGTGAGGTAAACTTCCTTCAGGGAAAAGTCACTTCAGTTTCCGGAAGCAAAGCAACTGTTGATGTCCGCGGATCTGTATTTGAAGCAGAAGCAGAAGGTTTTGCTGCAGGCAGTGACTGCAAGGTAGTTCTCCGTCCTGAGTCTGCAAGCCTTTCTGACAATGGAATCATTCCATGCGAAGTGATTCTTTCAACTTTCATGGGTGCATATCAGTACTATCAGGTAATGGCCGGTGACACAATGGTAAAAATCACTGAGTACAACCCGAAGAGCCGCCACATCTACAAAGCCGGTGACACAGCATCCATCACTTTTGACAGTGCAAACCTGCACCTTCTCTGAAGTGACTGAAAATCCTGTGATTTTGAAGCCTGTCTTTTCGGCAGGCTTTTTTTTTATCCTGAATGAGCAGAACTTGTTTTGAATGAACTTACGAAAATTCGGGCCAATTCGCTGCCCGGAAGAAAACAGATTCCGTAGACTTCAGGACGGAGCGGATGCATTTTACAGAGACAGCGCAAACTGCTACAATACAGACATAGGGAGATTATCTTATGCTTTACGAAAATATCGATAGACTTGTGAAATATGGTCTTGCTTCAGGGCTTCTGAAGAAGGCAGATGCGGTTTATGCCTGTAATCAGCTTCTTGAACTGATGCACGAGAGTGACTATGTTGAACCGGAAAATTCAGAGACCTGCTGCTGTTCTGGAAACGGTGAGTCCTGTGCGGATTATACTTCTGGTCTTCAGCAGACATTGGGGGCTCTTCTTGATGAAGCCGTTAAACGTGGAATAATCCAGGACCTGATTTCAGAACGGGATGTTTTTGATGCAAAACTTATGAACTGTCTTATGCCGCGCCCCTCTGAAGTGCAGGAGAAATTTGCCGCACTATACGGGGAAGATCCGCAGAAAGCCACTGATTATTACTACAAACTGAGTCAGGACAGCGATTATATCCGCCGTTACCGTATTGTCCGGGACAGAAAATGGGTTGTTGAGTCAGAATATGGTGACATTGACATTTCAATCAACCTTTCCAAGCCGGAAAAAGATCCACGCGCAATTGCAGCTGCCAAGAAAGCGGTTTCCACATCATATCCGAAATGCCTTCTTTGCCGTGAGAACGAGGGCTATGCAGGTCACTCAAATCATCCCGGCCGCTCAAACCACAGAATCATTCCAATCACAATCAACGGAACTGAGTGGGGATTCCAGTATTCTCCCTACGTTTATTACAACGAGCACTGCATCGTGTTCAACGGAAAACATGTGCCAATGAAAGTGGAGCGTGCAACTTTCGCAAAACTTTTTGATTTTATCAGGCAGTTTCCCCATTATTTTCTTGGAAGCAATGCAGACCTGCCAATTGTGGGCGGTTCAATCCTGAGTCACGACCATTATCAGGGCGGCCATTACACTTTTGCAATGGAAAAAGCACCGGTGGAAAAAGAATTCGTGATTCCTGGCTACGAGGATGTGAAAGCGGGTATTGTAAAATGGCCTCTCAGCGTAATCCGTCTGCAATGTGCTGATTCTGAGCGGCTGATTGATCTTGCGACCCACATTCTTGAAAAATGGCGCGCCTATTCGGATCCGGAAGCCTGTGTCTTTGCGGAGACAGACGGAGAGCCTCACAACACGATCACACCTATTGCGCGCATGAAAGACGGTGAATTCCAGCTGGATCTTGCCCTCCGCAACAATCTTACCAGTGAGGAATATCCCCTTGGAATCTATCATCCCCATCCTGAATACCACAATATAAAGAAAGAGAATATCGGTCTGATTGAGGTGATGGGACTTGCGATTCTGCCTTCACGTCTTGAGAAGGAGATGGCCCGTCTTGAAGAACTGCTTGTTGCCGGTGGAGACTGGGAAAATGATGAACTGACTGCAAAGCATGCTGACTGGGTAAAAACTTTTGTAAAAGATTATTCTCAGTTTTCAGCCGAAAATACGGCCGGCATTCTACAGAAAGAAATCGGAAAAACCTTTGTTCATGTTCTGGAGAATGCGGGCGTTTACAAGAACACGGCAGAAGGCCGCGAAGCCTTCATGCGCTTTGTCTCTGTGCTTTAAGTTTTTCTGGAGAACGTTGCCAAAGTCTGTCAGCCGTTTTTGACACATTCTGCAATTGCTTTTGCAGCGTTTTCCGGGCGGTAATGCTTCTGGGCCTCAATGATCTGGTCTGCCAGAAAATGGTCGTTCAGAAGCCGCATTCCACTTTCAACAGCATCAATAACAGTATTGGCACACAATGAAAAATGATGGGCCATGAAGAACTCTGCATTCTCTGTCTCACAGCCGGGAATGGGTGATGTGTGGACAATGGGAATTCCTTTTGCGATTGCTTCCGTACTGGAAAGTCCGCCCGGTTTTGAGAAAAGCACATCTGCTGCATCCATGTAGTCCGACACCAAATCTGTGAATCCGATCAGCACGAACCGTTCGTCGTTACCAAACTTCTGCTGTGCCTTTGCAAACAGTTTCCTGTTGTTTCCTGTAATAAGCACAACTTTTGTGTTTCTGTCTGCTTTCTCAAGCAATCCCTGCACAATGTCAAAACTGTCACCGAATCCCATGCTGCCGGTCATTATCAGGATTATCCTGTCCTGCGGAAGAAATCCCAGCTTTCTTCTTGCTGTTTCTTTATCTTTTGGCACAAGGAATTTCTGCGAGACTGGAATACCGAAAGGCTTTACGATGTCAGAAGGAATTCCTTTTGCCTCAAAAGTGTAGACACTGTCTCTGTGTGCGGAAAAAATCAGTTCTGCCCTGAGTTCTTCTGCCATAGGACATGCGGCGTAATCGGTTGCGACAAAATAGAAGGGAACATTGATTCTGTCATGCTTTTTCAGGTGTGTAAGAGCCTGACCCGCAAAAATATGGGTGCAGAGGATCCGGTCAAAGTTTTCTGAATTGATATATTTTGAGAGTGCGTGGGAGTAAATCGCATTGATGTTGTAGACAGGCGAATTCAATCCCAGCTTAGATTCCGGAAGATTCTGCCCGAGTTTGTAGATGTGTCCGAAAAGTTCCGGTGTGTGTTTTACCATCTCAATATAGGAGTCACAGACAAGATCTGAAAGTTGCTGACCGCCGAAGGAAAGTGCATCTTTGATGATGCATTCATCTCCTTGGACGTCAAAAATCTCTTTGAGTGCTCTCGCGGCGCTGTTGTGGCCTCCGCCTGTGTTGCAGGATAAGATAAGGATTTTCATTTAAACCTCCAGTGAAAAATCAATATTCAATGAATATAACCACAGATTGCGCAAATTGCAATTTTTTCAATAATTGTATAGGATTAAAGAGATTAAATTTCTTTAGCGAGGCTTATATGGCTGGCGAAAAACGTACGATTGACGAAAATACACTGGAAGCTCTTCTGCAGCTTTCCCGCCTTGATCCCCAAAGTACAAATATGACAGTGCTTAAAGGTCAGGTAGATCAGATTGTTGAATATTTTGATTTGCTTTCTCAGTTTGATGACAGCGAGAATCCTTATGATGCATATCCTGCAACCGTTGCAACTGCTCTGCGTGATGACTCGGTTGTCCAGGGGCTTGAAATCCCTGATGTAAAGAAAGTTTCCGCCGAATTCATGGACGGTTATTTCAGGGTTCCCAAAGTTTTGGGTGAAGGAGCATAACATGGCACTGAATCTTACACAGATGCGCGAAGCCCTGCGTTCCGGCACCACAACAAGCCGTGCCCTGGTTCAGAACGCAATTGATGAATTTGAGAAGGACAAGACAGCAGCCATTCCGCTGAATGCATTCCTTGAACTTTATGATGATATTCTTGACTCTGCAGATGCTGCCGATGCAGAGATTTCCGCTGCCCGTGAGAAAGGCGATGCAGCTCTTGCGGAACTTTTTGAGAAGAAACCTCTTATCGGTGTTCCTTTCGCAGTAAAAGACAATATTTCCGTAAAAGGAAAGAAACTTACCTGTGCCAGTAAAATCCTGATGGGATATCGGGCACCTTACAATGCGACTGTAATCAACCGTCTTGTGGCTGCCGGTGCGATTCCGCTGGGCCGCTGTAACCAGGACGAATTTGCAATGGGTTCATCAACTGAGTATTCCGCTTATGGCCCCACACGTAACCCTGTGAACCGCGAATACGTTTCCGGCGGTTCATCCGGTGGTTCTGCCGCTGCTGTTGCTGCCGGTCAGGCTCCCTTTGCTCTGGGAACCGAAACTGGTGGTTCTGTCCGCCTGCCTGCAAGTTACTGTGGTATCTACGGACTCAAACCCACATACGGTGTCCTCAGCCGCTGGGGTGTTGTTGCTTTCGGAAGTTCTCTGGATCAGGTTGGCGTGCTTGCCAATTCACCTGCTGACATTGCCCTGGCACTTTCAGTAATGGCAGGCGAAGACTTCTATGATGACACTTCTGCCGATCTGCCTTGTGCCGCTGAACTCCGCGCTGAGACGACAGCCGGAAACTTTGCCGCGATGAGCGATGAAGATCTTGCGAAACTTAAGATTGCGATTCCACGTCAGTTCCTGGAGTCAAAAGGAATGGATCCCGGAGTGGCTGCTGTTTTTGAGGACACACAGAACTGGTTCAAGTCAAAGGGCGCAACTGTGGACATTGTGGACGTGCCGATTCTGGACACATCAATCGCATGTTATTATGTTATCGCACTGAGTGAGGCTGCCAGCAACCTTTCACGTTTTGATGGAATCCGTTATGGAAACCGTCAGGATCCGGGTACAGGTTATGACGATCTTTACATCAAGACACGAAGCGAAGGTTTTGGTCCTGAGGTAAAACGCCGCATTGTCATCGGAAACTACGTTCTTTCAGAGCAGTTCAGCGGTGACTGTTACAAAAAGGCTATGAGCGTCCGTGCCCGTATGCAGCGTGAGATTGCAGAGCTGTACAAGACCTACGATCTGATTATCAGTCCGGTATGTCCTACCGCAGCATTCAAACTGGGACAGAAAGTGGACGATCCCATGGCTATGTATCTTTCCGATATGTTCACGATTTTCGTAAACCTGTCACGCACCTGTTCAATTTCTGTGCCCGCAGGATTTTTGCCGCCTGATGCTGACGGAACGAAACTTCCGGTCGGTGTTCAGTTTGCCGGTCCCATGTTCGGTGAAGGCCGCATCCTGAAAGTGGCAGCCGCATGGGAAAAGGACCACAAAGGAGAAAACTAAGATGGCAATCGAAAAATACAGAATCGTAATCGGATGCGAGATCCATACTCAGCTTACAACAAAGACAAAGGCTTTCTGCGCCTGTGAGAACCGTTACGGAGGAATGCCCGATTCCCGTGTGTGTCCTGTCTGTCTTGGATTGCCTGGCGCTATGCCGAGAATCAGCCGCGGTTATGTGGAAATGGGTGTTGTTGCCGGAACAGCACTGAACTGCAATATTGCCCGCTTCACAAAATTTGACCGCAAGCACTATTTTTACCCTGACCTGGCAAAAGGGTATCAGATCACGCAGTATGACATTCCGCTCTGCACCGACGGACACGTTGATCTGCCTTATGTTAAACTTCCGGAGACATGCAGACCTGGTGGTGATGTTTATTACGACAGGACTTTTGCCGGTGAGAACAACAATATTGACAATCTGTACAAACGCGTATGCATTGAGCGAATCCATCTGGAGGAGGACGTAGGAAAAAGCCTCCATCTTGAAGGAAAGCACAGTTACATTGATTACAATCGCTGTGGAACTCCTCTTATCGAGATTGTAACAAAACCTGACATGAACAGTCCTGAGGAAGCTGCCCTTTTTATGGAGACAGTCCAGGAGATCCTGCGTTATGTAGGCGTTACAAAAGGTAATCTTGAAGAAGGAAACATGCGCTGTGACGCAAACATCAACCTTACAGTCTGGGATGACGGAAAGGAATACCACACTCCGATCAGTGAGATCAAGAACCTGAACTCATTCCGTTCAATCAAGGATGCCTGTACCTATGAAGCCCAGCGCCAGTTGGCAGAGTTTGACCGCTCTCCCTTCAATCCTGGCTACAAGAACACGATGGGTTGGGATGAAGTTAACGGTCGCACAGTCATCCAGCGTACAAAGAACAGTTTTGTTGATTACCGCTTCACTACAGAACCAGACATCAAACCCTTCAGTCTTTCTGAGGAATTTGTCGCAGAAAACGCCGCAAAAGTCGGGGAACTGCCGGAAGCAAAACGTAACCGTCTGAAGAAAGATTTCGGACTTTCACAGTTTGACGTTGATACAATCACATCAAGCCGCGAGCTTGCACTGTGGTTTGAGGAAGCTGCTGCAAAGTCAAAAGATGTCAAGAAAACCGCAAACCTTATTCTTGCTGAGCTTCTGGCAGTTCTCAATGAAAAAGAGCTGACTGTCAGCGAACTTGAGATCACTCCGGCACATATTGCCGAACTTTCCAATGCAAGCGCTGATGGAAAAATCACCAGCAAACAGTGTAAGGAAGTTTTTGCAGAGATGATGGAAACCGGAAAACGTCCTGAAGAAATCATTGCGGCAAAAGGTATGATTGTTGTCACAGACACTGATGCAATCAGCGGATTTGTTTCACAGGTCATTGCGGAGAATGCAAAGGCAGTTGCTGATTACAAAGCGGGAAAGACGAATGTTGTCGGTTGGCTTATGGGGCAGGTAATGAAAAAGTCCGGTGGAAAAGCAAATCCCAAGACCGCAACAGAACTGCTTAAGGCCGAACTGGAAAAACTTTGATTACAAGGATTATAGACCGATGACTCTGCAGGATTTTTCAGCTGAGATTTTTGCCCGTTATGGAACAGTGCGCCGTGCCCGAGGAGTGTATCTTTACACTGCGAAAGGAGTGCGGCTTACAGACTGTTTTCTTGAAGGCGGTGCGGCGATTCTTGGCTGGAATTCCGGCAAGGCACGGACTCACTTCAAAGATACATTTGAGCGCGGTGCAAACGGAAGCTTCTGCGGAGGATTGTACAGCGCTCTTGAAACATCCGTAAAACATCTTCTTCCGGCAGAATATACCTGTGTCCGTCTTGTACCGTCACAGGCAGCTGCCGGAAACACCTGCTCTCTGCCGGACAGTGCCAGACTGTGGCGGCCCTGGCTTGACTTCTGCCGCACTGATGAACTGAATAAAGCGGATTATCCAAATGGAAAAATGTTCTGGCCATGTCTGGAGAAAGGCGGTGAACTGCCGCCGGTTGTCCGTATTGTACCGCCATTCCCTTTTGCGGGTTCTCCTGTTGTGCTTGCCTTTACCGGAGATTTCGCAGAGAAAAATCAGGACAGGATTCCTGAACACGAAGTCTGCCCCGCGCCCCTTATTTCTGCCATAACCCGTTCTTTCTACGAACTGAAACAGGCTTTGGGCGAATACGGGCATAAAGATTTTACTGTGGGTTCAAAGGTTTTTTCAGAATGGTTCGAACTTCGGGAATGCTGGCTCTTTCCGAAAATTTCCCGGGAAGATTATGACAGATTTGTTCTTGAGGCACTGGACGCGGGAATCATTTTTTCACCGGATTATGACACGCCGTCAATAATGCCATGGCGCGCAAATGCAGGGGACTTTAAACGGTTTTCTGCCGCCAGAAGTTAATTCCACAGAGCGGAAGGATTCACAGCGACATCATTCTTATAGACAGTGAAGTGCAGGTGAGGACCTGTACTCATTCCTGTGGAGCCTACAAGTCCGAGAACTGTTTCAGTGGTGACATTCTGGCCTTTTGTAACCTTTATTGTGTCCATGTGGCCGTACAGCGTCTTGTAACCGGAATGATGTGTTACGATGACATAATTTCCGTAGGTTTCGCTCCATCCGGCAAAAGTTACGCGGCCGGCAAGAGCTGCATAAATCTTTGTTCCCTTCAGTGCTGCCATGTCAATTCCACCGTGATAACTTCGGTTGCCTGTAATGGGACTGTCCCTCCAGCCGAAAGGACTTGAGATGTAGTACCAGTCTTTGAGGGGACGGACAAAAAGGTCTCCGTTGATTTCCTGTCGGGTAACCCAATCAAGTTTAGCATCGGGAAGGAAGAGCGACGTTCCGGCTTTGAGAGATTCGGAATGGGAGACTTTGTTTACGGAAGCACATCTGTCTGCAGAGATACTGTAGGAGGCTGCTATTTTATCAATGGTTTCACCATCATTGCGGACTGTGTAAAGAATTCCTGGCATACTGGGAATCTTGAGGTATTGACCGATCTGAATCAGACGGCTCTGTTTTATGCTGTTGGCACTTATGATAGTATCCTGGGTGACATTGAAAGCTTCTGCAAGAATACCGATCATGTCTCCCTGTTTCACCCTGTACACAAAGTAAGAAAGTTCTGTCTGGTCAACCGGCTCAAGACCTGAGGAATCTTCGAAAGTGACTGTGATAGGTTCCTCAATTCTGATGTTTGAATCGGTAAGGACTTCAAATCCTCCCTGTCCACCTGCCTCTGGAAAATCAGAACCTGCAAAAGATGTTTTTTTAGTCTGAATAACCGGTTCGATTTCTGAAAAATCGGAATAATCAGGACGGTAATTTCCCAGATCAACAGACGCAATGCTGATTTCTCCGCGGATGAAAGGATCTGCAGAAAGAAAATCGGCACCGTTATCCGGAACGGGCATGGAACATGAGAAAGCAAGGAAACAGAGAACCGGAAGAAAAATCGGACAGGCAACTTTCATTTTTTACCGATCCCGATCAGATAAGTTTCAAAAGACTCATTTCTGCATGCTTCAGGTTTGAATCCCCGGGCAGATGTGAAAATCCCGCGCATTGTCTTGAGAAAGGCATTCTGGTCACCGCCCTGAAAAATCTTTACGGCAAAATTTCCACCCGGTTTAAGCATTTCCTGGGCATAGAAAATCGCCAGTTCCACAAGACCGCTTGATCTGGCTGTGTCTACAACCCTGTTTCCAGTTGTAGGCGGTGCCGCATCACAGATGACAGTGTCGTAAGGACCCAGCGAAAGAGCCTGTGAACGTACTTCCGGACTGTAAAGGTCACCCTGGATGAATGTGAGACAGTCGTCTTTGACATCTTTTGAGAGAGGATTTAGGTCGATGGAAGTAACATGCCCTGTTCCGTCAAGGGTTCTGAGCGCGAAGACCGTCCAGCTGCCTGGGGCTGCACCAAGATCGAGAACGCGGGAGTTTTTCTGCAGCATGCCGAACTTGGCATCAATTTCCTGCAGTTTATATACTGAGCGGGCCGGATAACCTTCTGAAAAGGCTTTGCGGCTCCAAAAATCTGGCTTTTCGTAACTGTTCATAGTATTGTTTGCATTATCGGCAAAAACTGCTATAATCCACACTATGAATGCACAGTTTAGCGCAAGAATTGCCAGAATTGAAGAAATTTTATCCGAAAACCTTCCGTCACATTGTAATGACAGCTGGATCAGAAATGCTTTCGGTTCAATTTCTCCGGCCATCACAGCGGAAGACATCTCAAAACTGACCCTTCCTCCCGTTGAGCTTGTTTCCTTGGGCGGAAAACGCTGGCGTCCGCTTCTTCTTGTGCTCAGTGCGGAACTTGCGGCTTATCCTGTGGCCTCCATCCCGGAAGAATACAGTCACCTTGTTGACGCCGCATACGGTATCACTCCTCTTGTCGAGTTTGCCCACAATGCTTCCCTGATCCATGATGATATAGAGGATTCCTCAGACATGCGCCGCGGAAAACCTGCAGCTCATGTTGTCTACGGCGTGGATACTGCGATAAATGCCGGTTCATGGCTTTATTTTCTTGCACCTCTCTGCCTTGAGACGAGTGATCTTCCCGCAGAACAGAAAAGTCTGATCTATCAGGTCTATCTTTCTCAGTTGCGGCGCCTCCATCTGGGACAGTCTCTTGATATCGAATGGCACAAAAACAACGGTTTTATTCCTGACATAGACAGTTACATGGGGATGGTCAGACTGAAGACCGGAACCCTTGCTTACCTTGCTGCAAAAGTCGGATTTCTGGCCGGTGGCGGTGGACTTGCGGATGCTGAATGGCTTGCTGAAAAAGCCGCTGACATCGGTGTTGGTTTCCAGATTCTGGACGATGTTATAAATCTTACGACCGGAAACAAAGGAAAGAAAAAAGGTGATGACATTGTTGAAGGCAAAAAAAGTTTACCGGTGATTCTTCATCTTCAGAAAAAACCCGGGGACAAAGGTCAAATCATGGAGTATTTCAGACAGGCTGCCGCTGAAGGCCCTGACTCTTCTGCCGTGATTGACTGCATAAGTCTTCTGGAATCATCCGGTGCCGTGGACGAAGCACTTGCACAAAGCCGGGACTTTATCCGCTCATCCTGCAATGCAATCTTCAAGAAGTATGCTTCGGTTGAAGCGGCAAAACTCCTGACCGACTTGTTCAAAGCTATGCTGATTTAAGGCGGATTGAATGGAGCAGAACGTTCAGGACCTGAATATCCAGGCGATTAATCTTGCTGTAAAAGGTGAATTCTCAGAAGCGATTTCCTGTCTCAAGGCTGCCTTGAAACTGGACAGCCGTAATTTCCGCATCTGGTACAATTTAGGAGTCACTTACCGCGATTCCGGAGATCTTGAGAAGGCTCTCGAAGCATTGCGCACTGCCTACGAAATCAATCCCGATGACGAATCTGTCCTTGAGACACTTTCCCTGCTCTGTTTCAACAAGGAAGATATTGACAACGCATTCGGTTACGCACTGGAAGCAATCAGCGGCGGAATGGCTAATTACCGCATCTGGAACAACTTCGGCGTTTACCTTTTTTCCGAAGGACAGTATGAGGATGCCGCCGAAGCTTTTGAAAATGCACTGGAGATGTATCCTCATTATTACGATGCGCTTATAAACCTGCGAGACACTTATGATGAACTTGGCAACACCTGCGGCAGGGACGAATGCACACGGAAAATCAAGGAATTGGGATTCAGATAAGGATTTGACAATGGATTTTGGTGATATTCTTAACGCTTGGGAAGAATCCGAGAAAAAAGCAAAAAAATCTGCTCCAAAAAGTAATGGAAGTGAATGGCGCAACAAGAAAACAGAGCCGGATTCTGTTTCGGCTGCGGAATCTGCGGAAAAGGCTGCTGCGGAGAAAAAGAGCGGAAACCGGAGTGGGGAAAGTGCCAGAGCGAAACCTGCCGTTGATCCCATGACCCTCTGGTTAAGACGTTATGGAGTTGTTGACAAAGATGCGGAGGAAGAAAAAATTGCCGCCCGTGAGCAGCAGCAGGACAGAAATTATCTCCGTGCAATGCCTTATGAAGCCACAATCGATCTGCACGGTCTCACACAGGATGAGGCCTATCAGCTTCTGAACCGCTTTATCGGCGACTGTTCCCGGATGGGACTGCAGAAAGTCCTGATCATCCATGGAAAGGGTAATCACTCTGAGTCAGAGCCTGTGCTTTCACGCATGGTACGTTCATTTATCGAACGGGATTATCGCCTTGGTGAGTCGGGGCATCCTGACAAGGCTGAAGGCGGAAAAGGTGCCACCTGGGTAATAATCCGAAAAAAAGGCTTGTAAGACCCTGTTAAAATGATTATTTTTTAAACGGAGTTATTTAATGGACGACTTGTACGAAACCCTGGGAGTTCCCAAATCTGCAACAGCAGAAGAAATCAAGAAGGCTTACCGCAAGCTTGCAATCAAATATCATCCGGACAAAAATCCCGGCGACAAGGCTGCGGAAGAGAAGTTCAAGCAGATCAGCTCTGCTTATTCCGTGCTGGGCGATGAATCAAAACGGGAACAGTATGACCGCTTCGGAACAACGGAATCCTATGCCAATTCATATTCCTCCGCGCAGGGAAATCCCTTCGGTGCCGACGGATACGATCCTTTTGCGGACTTCTTCGGCGGAGGTTACGGACAGGGGCAGAACAATTCAGAAAGACGTTATTATAACTACCGTTGGACCAGCGGGAATCCTTTTCAGAATGATGATGAAGAGACAGGACCTTTCGGTTCATTCTTTACCCGGGGGCGGCCCCGTAAGCGTTACGGTTCAAAAACAGAAGCACTGCTGGGCCTGATTTCCAACATCGGACTTTTTGCAGTGGGCGTGTTTTTCTTTCGCTATGCCTGGTTCATTTTTCCCATCGGTCCGATCATCTGCATCGGTGCCCTGGTAAAAGGTGTGCGCGGAGCAATTGCCGCAGTAGAAGAAATGCTGCCTGAATCCAAGAAATAGTTTTCTGGAAACTCTGACAGAAATCAGTAGGTAAGGTAAAAAAAATGCCGGACACTATGAACTGTGCCGGCATTCTGCTGGGTGTGGATTAGCGTTCGCGGAAAATGATGCGTCCCCTGTTAAGATCGTAGGGTGACAGGGCTACTTTTACGCTGTCGCCGGGAACAATGCGGATGTAGTGCTTGCGCATTTTGCCCGACAAATGAGCCAGAATGATGTGTTTGTTCTGCAGCTCAACCCTGAACATTGTGTTCGGCAAAGCTTCTCTTACAATGCCTTCAACTTCAATAGCTTCTTCTTTAGCCACGATTCCTCCAGATATACGACTGAAAACTCAAAAAAAATTTGCTTTTTAGTCAGTTCATGCGTATAATTCTATGAGTTATTGACAGTGTTTGTCAACTGAGGCGTTTCTGCGTCTCAGGCTCTTTGTTTTTATGGACTGATGTTCCGGACGAAAAAAAATGTTTGTGGGGTATGAACGGTAATGGAAAAAGAATTCAATGATAAAATGAAAGAACTGCTTCTTGCACAGAAGCGCGAACTGATTGATCAGATTATGGCAAACAGTGCCGATTTCCGTAAAATTTTTGAGGATATGGAGTCAAAGGATGAGGTGGACATTGCCTCTGATGCGATTGACCGCACAATGCTTGAGGCTGTGGGTGTAAAAGACGTTAACCGCCTTAAACTGATTGATTCCGCTCTTACGCGCATAGAGCAGGGAAAATACGGTCTCTGCATGAAGTGCGGCAAACGGATTCCTCAGGAACGCCTGGAGGCGATTCCTTACGCACTGCTCTGCATAAACTGTAAAAGTGCCGATGAGCGCCGCAACCGCTAGTTTCTTTCAGGAGATGATCCGCTCTGAAAAAGTCCGGTGAAGACATGGCAAAGACTGTGGAATTTCACTGGACTTTTTTTTTGCCCGATGCTAAACTGTAAACACTTGCGCAATTAACTCAGTGGTAGAGTGTCACCTTCACACGGTGGAAGTCACTGGTTCAAATCCAGTATTGCGCATTTTTCTTTTTTTTAACGTTTCAACAATGAACAGACAATCTTCAAATTCCAAACTCATGACTTCGGGATCTGTCCCGCTGCTTCTGGTGCAGTTTTCCCTTCCGCTTCTGATAGGTAACCTTTTTCAACAGCTGTACAACACTGTAGATATTATTGTGGTCGGAAACTTTGTCAGCAAAGAGGCGCTGGCAGCCGTAGGAAGCGTTACGCCCATCATAAATACTCTGATCGGATTCTTCATGGGGCTTTCAACTGGTGCAGGTGTTGTTATCTCCCAATATTTCGGGGCACAGGATGAAGACAATCTGTCAAAAGCGGTACATACTTCTGTCACTCTGAGTTTTGTGCTTTGCGTGGTTCTCAGTCTGACCGGTGTGCTTGCAACTCCTTTTCTTCTGCGCATGATGCAGACTCCGTCTGACGTTTTTGATGAGGCGGCGCTTTATCTGCGGATCTATTTTGCAGGACTTTCAGGGCTTCTGCTTTACAACACAGCTTCCGGAATCCTTCGTTCGGTAGGAGACTCAAGACGTCCTCTGTATTTTCTGATTTTTTCCACCTTCGTAAACATTCTCCTTGATCTGCTTTTTGTGGTTGTTTTCGGTTGGGGAATCGCCGGTGTCGCCTGGGCAACTGTAACAGCACAGGTTCTCTCCGCATTGCTCGGTCTGATTGTCCTTATAAGATCAAAAGAAAGCTTCAGAGTTGATTTCAGAAAACTTGGTATGGAAAAATCAATCCTGAAAAAAATCTTTCATATCGGAATACCGGGTGCAGTGCAGATGTCTCTTACGGGCTTCTCAAATGTCTTTGTCCAGTCTTACATAAACCGTTTCGGTGCCGCACATATGGCCGCCTGGTCATGTTACACGAAACTTGACCAGATTGCTTTCACACCGATGACTTCTCTGGGTGCTGCGCTGACAATCTTTACCGGCCAGAATGTAGGTGCCGGAGACATAAACCGTGCGAAAGACGGAACAAAATGGACACTCATCCTGAACTACTCCATTTTTGTTCTTGTTGCCTCTCTGCTCATGATTTTTGCACCCCAGCTGATTGCCCTTTTCAACAGGGACGAGGAAGTTGTCAGACTTGGAACATTCTTCATCAGATTCATCACTCCCTTCTATGTGTTCCCGGCTCTGAACCAGACGATGCTGGGCAGTCTGCGTGGAGTGGGTGACACAAAAATTCCTACAATCCTCATGATGACAAGTTTTATCCTGATCAGACAGATCTATCTTTATCTGGCATGGTCTCTCAGCGGAAGCCTTATTCTTGTCAGTCTGGGTTATCCTGTTGGCTGGTTGTGTTCCGCAGTGTCAATGCTTATATATTATCTTTCAGGACGCTGGCAGAAAAACCGCACCGTTGTTGTTGACTGACAGAATATCTGCATTCCAGTTTTTCCTATCATGGCTGTAGGGAAATATTTATAAATTCATGAATCTTTATATTCACTAGACAGAAAAAAATTAGTATAGTTTAACAGTAGGGAATCTCTGAAATTAAAGTTTCAGAGCCAGTAAGCATTTTGTCAGGAGGAGGGATTTTTTCCCTTAAAGATATATGGACAGACGCATTTATATGGATTACAACGCCACAACTCCCATGAGTCCGGAAGTTCTGGAGTTTTATAAAGAAAAACTTGAACATTATGCAAACGCTTCCAGTCTTCATGAAGACGGACGCCGCGCCCGTTCCGACATGGAAACTGCACGTGCAAATGTTGCAGCCCTTGTAAACGTAAAAACAGAGGAAATCATCTTTACATCCGGTGGATCAGAAAGCAACAATACAGTTCTTAATTCAATGATTGCAGCAGGAAAAAAACGGGGCAGAAACCTGATTGTAACAACTGCTATCGAACATCCCTGTGTTCTGGAAGCATCGAAACGCCTTGCTGAAGACTTCGGAATGGAAGTGATTTATCTTCCTGTTGATGAGAAAGGCGTTGTGAAAATGGACGCATATAAAGAAGCGCTGGCAAAAAATCCTGTTCTGGTTTCTATAATGACTGCAAACAATGAGATCGGAACTGTGCAGGACATAAAGACTTTATGCGCAATGGCTCACGAAGCCGGAGCACTTTTTCATACGGATGCGGTTCAGGCAGCAGGAAAAATCCCTGTGGATCTGGCAGACTGGGGGGTCGATTATGCAACTTTCAGCGGTCACAAGATTTACGGCCCGAAAGGTGTAGGTGCTCTTTTTGTGAAAAAAGGCTGTCCCATTGAGCCGCTGGTACGCGGAGGTCATCAGGAGAACGGTCTCCGTGCTGGAACTTACAATGCTCCCGCAATCGCCGCTTACGGAGAGGCTGCCCGTCTTGCAAAGGCAGACATTGAATACTACGGAACCCATACACGGGCACTCCGCAACAGACTGCGGGATGGACTTCTTGCCCGGATTCCTGACATCCGCATCAACGGTCACGAAACTTCCGTCCTTCCAAACACACTGGACGTTTCTTTCCCTGGTGCGGAAGGAGAGGCAATCCTGCTTCACCTGGATCTGCTTGGAGTTGACGTTTCCACAGGTTCGGCCTGCGCATCCGGAAGCCTTGAGCCGAGTCACGTTCTTGTTGCAACCGGTCTGGGGCCTGAACTGGCACACGGTTCCATCCGTTTCAGTTTCGGAAAATACAGTACGGAAGAAGAAGTGGATTACATTCTTGAGAAATTCCCTTCAGTGATTGAGACACTGCGCAGAATGAGTACAGTGTACAACATGCCGAAAAACTGATTTACTGCAGACAGGGAAATTGACATTTCCTCACTGACTTTTTATAGGAGAAAATTATGGATATACAGGAATGGCTTTACAGTGACGTGGTAAAAGATCACTTCATGAACCCGAAGAATGTTCTGATGGAAGATGAATCTGCATGGCCCTGCGACGGACGCGGAATTGTGGGAAACATTAAATGTGGTGACCAGATGCTTATTCTGATCCGCGTAAAAGATGACAGGATCACAGACTGCCGCTGGAAGACATACGGCTGTGCAAGTGCCATCGCATCCACATCAATTCTTTCTGAAGCGATCAAAGGAATGCCTCTTGATGAAGCATACCGTCTGAAACCTCAGGATATTGTTGCCCGTCTCGGCGGACTTCCTGAGAACAAGATCCACTGCTCAGTATTGGGTGACAAAGCCCTGAGAGCCGCTATTGACGACTATCTTGCAAAGAACGGCAAGCCCTCTCTTGCGGGCACAGAAGAAGTTGAGGTTATCTGTACCTGTCTCAATGTTACTGACAAAGACCTGGAAGAAGCATATAAAGCCGGAGCCCGCACATGGGAAGACCTGCAGGCCCGCACAAAGATAGGCAGTGCATGCGGCGGATGTAAAAACCGCGCAATGGAAAAAATGCACGAATTTGAGCATCTTTTCGGGGAATGATGCGCGATAAGGAATTCGTTTCAAAACTGGTCAAAACTGCTCTGCCCATTACACTGCAGAATCTGATGCTGGCTCTTGTGGCCGTGTCAGATTCGCTGATGCTGGGCAATCTTGAGCAGAACTTTATGGCGGCGGTGACACTTGCCACTCAGATCCAGTTCATCCAGAACATGTTCATGAGTGCCACAGTGGAATCAAGTGCGATTCTTGGCGCCCAGTACTGGGGAAAAGGTGACCGTCAGTCTCTGAACAGTATCTTCTGTACAACATTCAAAATTTGCGGTGGAATCGGGCTGCTGACTTTTGCCGGCTGTGTTTTTGCACCAAGAGCCCTGATGCTGATTTTTACCAACGAAGAAGTTCTTGTAGAAATCGGTGTGGAATATCTGCAGATTGCCGGTTGGTCTTATCTGCTCACAGGATTTTCCCAGTGCTATCTTGCGATCATGAAGATTACGGATCATCCGGATACCACCGCAAAAATCAGTTCTTTCGCCGTGGTTCTGAACATTGTACTGAATGCTGTGTTCATTTTCGGATTTTTCGGTCTGCCTGCAATGGGTGTGAAAGGTGCCGCACTTGCAACACTTGTGGCCCGCATTGTGGAACTGCTGCTCGCGGTGGGAATGTCCTACCGCAGAAACTACATTCATATACATTTCAGAGACATTCTCAAGGCACACAGGGAACTGCTCAGCGATTTCATGAAGTGCTGGCTGCCTCTGCTTGGTGCCTGTCTCATGTGGGGCGTAGGCTTCACTTCATACACTGCCTTCATGGGACACCTTGGAACCGATGCGGCGGCTGCAAACTCAATCTGCGCGATTGTGCGTGACGTGATCTGCTGTCTGGGCAACGGTCTTGCCAACGGTGGCGGGATTATTGTTGGACACCAGCTGGGGGCGGGGAAACTTGAAAAAGGCAGGGAGTACGGAATCCGTGTGATGAAGCTTGGCTTCTGGTGCGGCTTTATTTCCTGTGTGCTGATGTTTGCTTTTACTCCTGTTGCCCTGAACTTTATAAAACTTACGGAAGGTGCTGAAAAACTGCTTTACCAGATGATGGTTGTCATGGCGGTGTACATGATCGGGCGTTCCGTAAACACTGTGATCATAAACGGGATTTTTGCCGCCGGCGGTGACACCATGTTCGATATGTACAGTCTTGCTGTGTGCATGTGGGGAATTGCGGTTCCGCTGGCAGCGCTGGGAACCTTTGTTTTCCACTGGCCTGTGGTGATCGTTTACGGCTGCACCTGTCTTGATGAAGTCGGAAAAATCCCGTGGGTAATGTTCCACTTCAGAAAGTATAAGTGGGTAAAGGATCTGACCCGGTAGCGTTTTTTCTGCCGGTCAGATCCTGAAGTTTTGATGACAGATCCTGTTATCTTATGCCGAAGATGTCCGGCAGATTAATGTCTGCCATATCGCATTTAATTGTCAGATAAAAGTGTGTCCTGCTGAAGTCAAAGTCGAAGAGTGCGTTGACTTCACTTACCACACCGAGGAGCACTTTGTACTTCCACTGGTCAAGTCCCAGCTCATAACCGATGTATGTAGGCGCTGTGAAGAATGGAATCTCTTTTTTCACATTGAGGAGTGTTCCGTTGTCAGGAGTTGCCTGTCCTTTTGTGTTCTTTCCGAATTTTACCTGACTTTCTGCAAACAGTCTGTTCAATGTTCCGTCAAACCTTGTGTCATAAGACAGGGAAATAATCAGGTTTCCCGGATAGAGACAGGATGTGGATTCCGCCTTAAGATCAGCAGAGTTGAGGGGAATGATCGCATCAGATGGCAGGTCATACCAGCGTCCGCGGAAGTTTGCGGAAAAACCGCTGCCGTCGGTGACCCGTGAGACAGTGGCTGAACCTTGGGCCAGTAATGCGGTTAAATCTATGTTAGGCTGCCATGTGAAGACACCCTGCAGTGAGCCCTGTATATTCCAGGCTTTATTATCGCTGTCTTCCAGATATTTTCCCGCGTCAATACCTGCAACTGCCCATGTGCTGAATTCATAAGGAACCGGAGCATTCAGGGCAAATTCTTTTGAATCCTGCCGGTTAGCACTTAAGTTGCCACCGAAAACCAGTCCGAAATGATATTCTTCCTGATATTTTATCACTGAATAAAGGGGCAATGACCAGTTGATCATCAGACCGTTGTATTCCGTGAATCTGTAGCTGTCGGAAGTGGTGTTGAGAATGCGGTACAGATCGGCAACAAGAAGAGATGTTCCTGCGTATTTTGTGTAAAGAAGGTTTCCCGAAATCTGATTCAATGAAGGATAGTAGATCAGATCCGCTTCTGCCCAGGTTCCACGGCTGTCAGCCTGAAGTGCACGGCTCATTCCGAAGGCACCTGCGCCGAAACCGAAATACATGTCCTCATTTTTACCTGACACCAGTGAGAACTCGGGAATTGCGATTGCAAGGACCGGCAGATCCCAGTAGCGTTTCTCGTTCTTAAGGACTGTCTTTATGCCGGCAGCCTCATCAGCGGAAACCCTGTCAAAGGCATCGTTGGCCAGTGTTCTTGAGTCAAAGGGGCGTCTGTCAAAGACACGAATATCTTTAAGATAGGGCACAAAATATGGATAGTCGCTGATTCTGTCCCCGAAGGTGATGATTTTTCCTGGCATCGAGGGGCCCTCGTAATCAGGGACAACGCCCCATTCCTCTGCCGGTTTTGTCTTGATTACCCAACCTGTTGCAGAATAGGAACTGTACCAGATGATCCTGCCGCTTCTGTAAGCCCAGACTGCGCCTACAGGATCTGCCACAACAGGTGCCAGTCCGGATCCGTCTTCGTTGCATTCCCAGACTTCCAGACGTCCATGCTGGTTTGAGGAGAAAGTGATTTTATCCCCGAGAAAAGAAGGGTAGCCTGGGTCCATGATCTCTTCAGGAGCTGCTCCTTCGGGAACATGATTGTAGACAGGCGTGAGAATCCCGCTGGAATCAAGGACGACAACCTCTGCATGGGTTCCGTCAGCCTCAAGACAGACCAGTTTTGATCCGTCCGCATTAAGTGAGGGCGAAACGTAATCAATGCCGGGTTTCTCAAGAAGCACTGACCAGCTGCCGTCCTCAAGTGAGACTTCAACAATTCTGTAGTGACCTTTGTGAACCTGTGTGGCAACAAGGCGTTTTCCGTTCCTGCTCAGTGCGGGGCTGAAGAAACTTGCGCCATGTGTAAGCTGGACAAGTCCTGTCTCTTCTGTCCATGTGTAAAGATCGGATACAGTTTTCTGACCGGGCTGTGTGTGAAGGACAAAGGTCTGAAGAGAAGCTACAGTGAGTCCCTCCGCAGAAAAAGCGGGAATGTCCGCGAAATTACCTTCAAAAAGGACAGTCTCCTCATCTGTTGCAGGATTGTAGCAGACTGCTGCCTGTCCGTCATAATTTGAGCGGAATGCGAGAATACTGTTGTCATCTTTGATAAGAGGCTTTGGCATGTAGTCCGTGCTCGCAGTGTGAGGAGTGACTGTGATCCCCTCCGGAATAAGCCGCTCTCTGTTGTACCGTTTGTCCAGAGATTTCCGCACGTCATTGTAGATCACTTCCGGATCTTCCCCTGTGACGGTTTTGACCGCTTCTCCCCAGCTTTCAAAGAATCCGCGGTTCCGCTCAATGTCTGCCAGAGTACTTATTCCCCAGCGGTCGACGATGCTGCGGAGAGTAACGTATCCCAGAATGTAGATCATGGATCCGTTGGCAGCCTCTTCGTAGTCAATGAAGCCGTTTTCCATTGCGGGGGCTTTGTAGTAAAGCTCGAAGTAGGGGCTGCGTCCACGTCCGCCGGCTGTAAGTTCAGTCTCCAGAACTGTGGTGAGTCCTTCCAGTGAGATGCCCTCAAGACTAGTTGTGTCAATTGCGGCCCAGATGCTTCCAAGATACTGGAGCCAGGAAGGATACTTCCCTTCAAAGTTCCCGTTGGCGATGTGAATCAGTTCGTGGGTAAAGAAAAGCTCGTGCCAGTCTGTCCTGAATCCGAATTCGGGGGATGCCATGGGTGTGTCAAAAAAGGCCATGTAGTAGGAATTGAACATGGTGAAGGCGTTTATGATGTCTGCGCCGGTGGTGATTGTAACTGTGGTTTTCTCCTGGGGAAATGCGTAGACTTTTGCCACGCTGGCCCAGGCTTTCTCTGCCACGGCGGCGAAGGCTTCTGCTGTTTCCCGGCCGGAATCGTCATAGACAAAGATAAAGTGCTCAGTTTCTGCCTGCCAGTAGCCCTTGAATTTTTCTGCTCCGAAAAGGGATGCTGCGAAAAAAACTGCTGTCAGGATGATGAAGATTTTTTTCATTTTTCAATGTTACTCCGTCTGTTTTGATTGGACTAGTTTCGTGAAACAGGCATGTTGTGTCAATAAAGGAATATCCGGGTAGAAAATCGAAAAAAGATGACGAAAGTTTCATCCTGTTTTATAATGCGGGAACATGGAGAGAGTAAAATCAATGTTCAGACCGATAAGAAGAAAGACAAAGGAAATCTCTGCGGAAAAAGCAGAAAAACTTCTTGAGGAATCAAGACGGGGCGTGCTGGCAGTGAACGGCGACAACGGTTATCCCTATGCGGTGCCGGTCAATTACAGTTACGACAGATCCGCCGGGAGAATATATTTTCACGGTGCACGTGCAGGTCACAAATTTGATTCCATCAAGGCTGATCCAAAAGTGTGCTTTACTGTTTACGGAAACGAAACCATAAAGGAAGAAACCTGGGCTCCTTTCATGCAGAGTGTGGTTGTTTTCGGAAAATGTCATCTTATTGAAGACCAGGAACAGGCTCTTGTACTCTGCAAAAAAATGGCGATGAAGTATTACCCTGATGAAAAAACAGCTGACGAAGAAATCCTGTCTTCGGGAAAGGCCGTTCAGATGTTTGAGATAGAGATTGAGCATCTTAGCGGCAAAGAGATTCAGGAAAAATAAGAGGACCGGAAAATTTATGGAGATTGTTGACACAAAAGAAGGATTTTATTTCAGACTTTCGGGACATAAGACATTTGCTGTTCCTGCTGATGATGGAACTGCAGCTTTCTGTCCTTTCTGCTACAGCCGGATCAGTTTTGAGGATGACAGATGCAGGTTCTGCTTAAAAAACATTCCAGAGATCATTTACTTTCACGGGGATGATCAGACCTGGATTGCATCGGGCAATGAATGAGAAGGATGGAACAATATTATGGAAGAAATTGAAGTGAAAGAAATCCTGAAGGATCTTTATGCTATTGAGGATCCGGGTTCAAGACAGTTTTTTGTTGTGGGAAAAGACAGAGTGCTGCTTTTTGACACCGGTTTCGGAAATTACCCGATTACTGAAAAAATCAGAAAGTATTCGGATCTTCCCATTGAGGTTGCCATTACTCATGGTCACATTGATCACATAAGCGGCCTGAAAGAATTCGGTTCCTGCTACATTTCGGAAAAAGATGCGCCCATGCTCCCTGACGGAATCGGAACCCGCTTTATAAAAGAGGGCGATGTGCTTTCCTGCGGTGATTATTCTTTTGAGGTTGTGGAAATTCCCGGACATACTGATGGAAGCGTGGTTTTCCTTGACAGAGCAAAAAAAATAATGATCGGCGGAGACAGCATCCAGCCAGGCCCGATTTTTATGTTCGGTGATGTGAAAAAATTTGACGACTACATTGCCAGCATGAAGAAGCTTCTGGGACTCAGTGATTTTATCAGTCAGATTTATCCAGCCCACAATGCGGATGTTGTTGGACCTGAATTCATCAGGTTCTGCATTGAGGATGCGGAAGCCTTTGTTGAGGGAAAGCTTGAGGCAGAGGAAATCCCTATGATGGGCGGAATGAAAAAAGTTTACAAAGGAAAGAACGTCTCGTTTCTTGCTGACTGACCATGGACACGGAAAAACTTGTAAAAGAAATCTTTGAATATGATCCCGACGGCCCGAACATTCATCACCTTATGGCGGTTCATGGATACAGCCGGCTTATCGGTCAGATGGAGCATCTTGACGATCACACACTTTCTGTCACAGAAACTGCGGCTCTGCTTCACGACATAGGAATAAAAGTCTCGAAGGAAAAATTCGGCAACAGTAAGCCTGAACATCAGGAAGCAGAAGGTCCCGCGGTTGCCCGTGAACTTCTTGCGCCTTACAGACTGCCTGCAGAAGACGTTGAGCGGATCTGCTTCATCATCGGGCATCACCATACCTACAGTGCGGTTGACGGCATTGATTTTCAGATCCTGGTGGAAGCGGATTACATTGTCAATCTGATGGAAGGGTTCTGCAGGAGAGATTCTCTGCCTGAGATGAAAAAAAGCCTTTTCAGGACAGAAAGCGGAAAATTCATTCTTGAGCAGATGTTTGAGAAGTCAGAAAGATGATTTTCAGGCGGAAGGATAAAAAATGACAATAGCAGTTTATTGCGGTTCCGGCAGCGGAAATGATCCCTGTTTTCAGAAAGCGGCGGAGAGTCTGGGACGTTGGATAGGTGAGAGCGGGCATTCGCTTGTGTATGGTGGCGGCGAGTCCGGACTTATGGGAATTGTGGCTCAGAATGCAAAAGCTTCCGGTGCAAAGGTAACCGGGGTGATTCCATCTGACGTGGAATTCATCCGTTCGAGGCCGCAGCCTTATTGCGATGAGACAGTCTTCACGAAGAACATGAGTCTCCGGAAGCAGAAGATGCTTGAACTTGCGGACTGTTTTGTGGCTCTTCCCGGAGGAATCGGAACCGTTGATGAAATCTCCGAGGTGATCACTCTTACAAAAATCGGGGTTTTCAATAAAAAATCGGTGCTGTTCAATACGAAAGGATTTTATGACTCTTTCAGGACACTGCTTGAAAAAATGTGCGAATCCGGTTTTCTGAAGCCTGAAGAGATTGAACACGTTCTCTTCTCTGACAGCCTTGAGGAGATCGGCCGCTGGCTTGCATGATATCTTTGTTGAGTAAGACTGATTACAGAAGTTCTGTTATACGAGGTTAACTATGGAAAAGATTACAATTGATTCGGAGAAGTGTTCCGGCTGCGGGCTCTGTGCAAAGGACTGTGTGGGGCTGGACATAAAGATTCAGGGCGGAAAGGCAACTGCGGAAGGTGTAAGCTGCATAAGATGCGGTCACTGTGAGGCAATCTGTCCGAACAATGCGGTGAAAGTCTGCGGCTATGAAAATTCAGCAGAGAATTTTGCGGAACAGACAAGACTTGATCCCCAGGAACTGCTAAGTGCCATAAAGACTAGGCGCTCAATCAGGCAGTTTACAGATGAACCTGTGTCCCAGGAAATTACAGACCTGATTATTGAGGCGGGACGGCTTGCTCCCACGGGTTCAAATGCCCAGAAAACCACATACATTGTCCTTCAGGAGAAAAAAGCTGAATGCGAGGCTGTGGCTGTAAAAATGTTCAGAAAACTTCCTGTTCTGGGTGCGAAGGTTGATGAAAACTTCTTCTTCAAAAAAGCGCCTCTGGTTATCCAGATTTTTGGAAAAGACAAAGTGAGTGCATCCCTTGCGGCTCAGAACATGGCTTTTATGGCGGAAGCCTGCGGTCTTGGTGTTCTGTTCAGCGGTTTCTTTACGGCCTGTGTGCGCATGAGCAGAAAAATCAGGAGAATCATGGGGCTTAAGAAGGAAGAACCTGTGATAACACTGGTGATCGGTCATCCGGCGGTAAAATACAAAAGGACAGCAAACCGGAATGAGGCTGTTGTGAGGTATCTGTAAAGGCGGTAAAGATTTTCCGGGCTTCTTGGCAGGTGGGTGTCGGGCTTGGGGAGACTGCCGAAAATGTGCCGGGCCAATGAATAAGCAAAAGTATTTATAATTTCATCGAAAATTGATGATTGCGTAGGAAACTCCTGTCTTGAGCAAACAAGGCAGGAGTTTTTTTGTAATTTCTCAAAAAATGAGAAATCGATTCTGTAAAATATTTTTATAAACGGCTTAGGGATTGGAGTGGTGCCGAAGGCAAACAAACGCGCAGCGTTTGGTCGAAGCGACAGCGGAGCCACGGAAAGCCCGACGGTTGCCTGAACCGTAAGCCCCGGAAAAATAATTGGAGGCAGGTTATGAGTCTTATGGCTTTGGGTTATCAGATGTCAGCCTTGAAAAAAGGTATAGAAAGCGGAAGATTTAGCACAAAGGAACAGGTTAAACAGGCTGCAGAGAAAATGAATATTTCTTCAACTGTTGGATTGGGTGATCTTTCTCCGGAAGACAGGGAATTATGGTATGAACAGCTTGCCACAAATGTTTTTGATTATCACAACAATTGCATTCCCTGTTTCGCAGACCTTGGTTTTGGAAGGGAGTTGCTGGAACGGTCTTCCGGAATGTGGAATTATTCTGTTCCCAAAAAGGAGCACTGGAAAATCATTGTGAGCCGCGAAAAGTTTCCTGACTGGCAGTTCAATGGGATTGTTCCCTGTTATACCCGTGAAGAAGCCGTGCAGATTCTGAAAGTTTATTTCGGTGACTTTGGTGGAATAGGCTTCAGGTATGAGGATCCCACACCAAAAACAGAAAACAAGGCGCCTTGGGTGGAAATCAACAGCAGGAAAAACAGGATCAAGTCCTATCGGGAATATGTGGAAATGAAGGGGAGCGAGGCTGGAGATGAATAGCATTGATCTTGAGAAACTGATTCCGTCAAGAGCCGTAAGAGAGCGATGTATTCTGGAAGGCCGCGTTTTTGATTTACGGGAACAGGCAACTCTGGTATGGAATAATCCCCAACTTTCATACAGAGGACGGCTTGAATTGCTTGAGGAAATCAGGAATGAAGCTGAAAAAGATTCTCAATGGAAGGAACTTAAGAAACAGATTGAAGAGTCCCTAGACAATACTTTATTTCCTGTAGAACTCAACAAAGCCGTAATGGCCGCTTACGACTTCAGCACCAAAATGACCGAAAGCGAATGCGTGGCCGAAGTTTTCAAGCTGTACGAAAAACTGACGGAGAAAGGTAAATAATGAACGAACTGGACCATGAATTCAAATCTTTATGAGCGTCAGGGAAAGGCTGTTACAAATTTTACACAAAAGTTTCCTGTTCCTGCAGGTGATCTTGCACAGCAAATTACAAAAGCTCCATACAGTTTTGTTTTTTTTCCCTTTCAACAATTGAAGAAATTGAAACTGAATTGGGTGAATTGAAATGGAAATGTTAGAGCCGCATTGAGTAAGTCTGTTTGAGAAAAGAATTTAAGTTCCGTTGCAACAGGAACTTTGGCAAAATTAAACTATAGTAGTCCTTGAAAAATTTTGAGAAATCAAAAATCCTGATGAACGGTATTTAATGTAACAAAAATTGTCGCGCAAGGGATACGTAAGGCGCCGGAGGCGTTCCGGAGCGTAGCGGAGGAATGGAGCGCTGTGACGCGGAACCTGGAGCAGCCCGGTTTTGTGCCTGCACAAAATGCGCCCTTATGCTTTGTCCCCTGAATCCCGGAAACCCAATTCTGTTGGCACTCTCTGGTGGGCTCTGTGTTGCGGGGCCGGTCTGTTACCGGAGTATGCTGATTCCGCAGAAAATCGCAAGTGAGATTATTATTTCCAGGCTGAGAAAACCGGATGTGAATTCCACGGCTTTGCGGTCTGTGGCATACATGCTGAGAAGGAAAGAAGTGGGCACGAAAAAATATACCAGAAGCGCTGTCTTCATGTCTGGTGAAAGGCCGATGGTTGCCGAAATGAACGAAAGCACCGCCGCACAGAGGACAATCTGAAGACCGTATCTGAAGACGGCCAGTTTAAGTCCCTTTGACAGGACTGAAAAATCAAAGACTAGACCGGAACCTATGCAGATAAGGATGATGGGGGAGAGGGGCTGGATGAAAAAGTTCGTGACCTTTGTGTAAAGCCCGGCACAGACTGAGCTGTCGATCAGTTCCCCAAGATGGAATGCGGCACCGGCAAATCCAAGAATCACGGAGATGATCAGCGGATTTGTGGCTATGGAGACTGCAATCTCTTTCCGGGAAAGTTTCTGTCCTGCAAGCATCTTAAGGCCTGTGGACATTATTGTGAAGCAGAAAACTCCGCTGAAGATATCCATGGAGACTATGCTGAACATTGCCTCGCTTTTCTGCCCCACAAGGAGTGCGATCAGTGCCCAGCCGAAAAGTCCGCCTTCCCAGGTGGTCATTGCATAGGGAACGTAGCCGTTTATGTCTGAGGGGAAAAACCGTTTGAAGAGAAAGCCGGCGCCGAAAGCGGCGAAAAGCATGAAAAGTTCTATGGCGATCAGTACAAGGGAATCTTTTGTGAAACTTCCGTGGATGAGTGTGTCAAATGCAAGGACGGGAAGAAAGACATTTGTTGAAAGGCTTTTGAGACAGGCAATGCCATTGTCTGTGATAAGGTTCATGGAACGCAGCAGTTTGCCCAGCGCAATCATTAAAAAAACTGGAATTACAGTCTCAAGAATCGTCATAAAAACCGCCTTGAATAGAAAATTGCTTGTCGCGGATATCGAATTTAACGGATTTTATCCATGAAGGCAAGCACGGGAAGCAGGCAGATGTTTTTCGGTTTTCGAGAACGTTTCTTCACGGCCAGTTCGGGGAGGATAAAAAAAAACGAGGAAGGAAGAAAGAGGCTGACAAAAACACCCGCAAGGCGGAACGATAGTTTCCTTACCGCCTTGCGCGTGTAGCGACGTTAGCTAGCGGTTTTGGCAGCCTCTTTCTGACTGGCAGTATGCTTTTTTATTGTTAGGACTGCATTCTGTCCGCGAACAATCATCCCCGTCATTCCCTGATTCTGCGGCGGATTTGCGAGACCCGCCCCTTTGAAGTATACTTTTCCCATGAGCAACGAAACTTTAAGTAACGACACTTTTACCCCTGCTGACATCCGCAATGTGGCAGCCTCCGCAGAAGACAATCCCTTGAGCCGCTTTGTCTCTTCCGGCCTGGAACGTCTTGATTCCCAGCTTTCCTTTGTCATTGAGATCGACAGGATGACCCACATCCTCCGCCGCACTCTTCTTACAGACGGAAGCCGCCGTGAGAACGATGCCGAACATTCCTGGCATATCGCGGTGATGGCACTGCTTTTCAAGGAATATTTCCCCGAACCAGTTGACTGTACCCGTGCCGCGGCAATCTGCGTTGTGCATGACCTTGTGGAAGTTTATGCCGGTGACACTTTCGCTTTTGATAAAGAAGGTAACAAATCAAAAGCCGCCCGAGAGGAAGCCGCCGCAGACAGACTTTTCTCAATGCTGCCGGAAGAACAGGGAAAACAGATACGTGATATGTGGGAGGAGTTTGACGCCATGGAGACTCCTGAAAGCCGTTATGCAAACTGCATGGACAGAATCCAGCCATTTCTGCACAACACGCTGACAGGCGGCCACACATGGCTTCAGGCCAGTGCCTCAGTGGAGGATGTCCACAAAAGAATGGCACCGGTCAAAGAAAACATGCCCCAAGTCTGGCCCTGGATCGAAACAAATATTCAGAACGGGGTCAGACTCGGGTGGATCAGAGAAAACTGATCCTTATTTTGCAAGGCGTTCTGCAATGCGGTCAATAAAGTCCCAGGAGTTCAGCACTTCTTTTGGGGCAGGTTCGGCCAGCGCTTTCAGATCGCCGGTCATGATGCCGTCTTCAATAAGACCCAGAGTTGCGTCCTCAAGGCGGCGTGCAAAATCTGCCAGCTCAGGAGTTCCGTCCAGCTCCGCACGTTTTGCAAGAGCACCTGTCCATGCAAAAATCAGTGCGACAGGATTGGTGGAAGTCTTTTCGCCCTTAAGGTAGCGGTAGTAATGGCGTTGTACAGTTCCGTGTGCAGCCTCGTACTCAAAGTTTCCGTCAGGAGAGACAAGAACACTTGTCATCATTGAAAGGCTTCCGTTGGCACTTGCAACCATGTCGCTCATAACATCGCCGTCGTAGTTCTTGCAGGCCCAGAGGATTCCGCCCTCACTCTTCATGATTCTTGCCACAGCATCATCAATCAGTGTGTAGAAATATGTGATTCCGGCCTTCTCAAAGTCAGCCTTGAATTCAGCATCAAAAACTTCCTGGAAAATTGCCTTGAACCGGCCGTCATAAGTCTTGCTGATTGTGTCTTTTGTTGCAAACCATACGTCAACTTTCTCGTCCAGAGCATAGCGGAAGCAGCAGCGTGCGAAACTTGTGATTGATTTGTCAGTGTTGTGGATTCCCTGCAGAATACCGGGACCTTTCATCTCCATGATTGTCTTACGGATTTCTTTTCCGTCCGCACCTGTGAAGACCAGTTCCGCTTTTCCAGGACCGTCCACGTACATCTCGCAGTTCTTGTAGACATCACCGTATGCATGGCGCCCCATGATAAAGGGCTTTTTCCATGTTTTTACAGCCGGTTTCACATTCTTCACGATGATCGGCTTGCGGAAAACGGTTCCGTCCAGTTCAGCGCGGATGATTCCGTTTGGGCTGGGAGTCAGCTGTTTGAGGTTGTATTCTTCCATGCGTGCTGCATTTGATGTAATTGTCGCGCATTTTACACCAACGCCCAGACGTTTGATTGCTTCTGCAGACTCGTAAGTGACTCTGTCATCTGTCTCATCACGGTTTTTGAGTCCCAGGTCGTAATATTCAGTCTTGAGCTCCACAAAAGGTTCAAGAAGTTTTTCTTTGATCACTGCCCACAGAACGCGGGTCATTTCATCGCCGTCAAGTTCTGCAATCGCATTTTTCATCTGGATTTTTGCCATAAGATACCTCGATTTTTGCCAAAAAGGCTGATTCGATAAAATATTATCATAATGAAAGGGAAAAATCAGCGGATTTTGACACTGTTTTGCATTTTTTCCAGAATTTTTCTGCCTGTTCCGCGGGATGTCTGGGACTCCCGGAAGCTGATTCTGGGGCTTGACATAACTTTTCCTGTCTTGCAACAGAAACTTGTGGGCGGTATATTAAAAGTATGAACGACAAAAAAACGCACATGAGCGCACTTTTCACTGATTTTTACGAACTGACCATGGCTCAGGGATACTGGAAAAACCACATGGACAGCCCCGCTGTATTTGACATGTTCTTCCGCCGAAATCCGTTCAACGGCGGTTTCTCAGTTTTTGCAGGCCTTGAGACACTTCTTGATTATGTGACCAATTTTTCCTTTTCCGCCGACGACATTGCCTATTTAAAGACAATCGGAATTTTTGAAGACGGCTTTCTTGATTACCTTAAAGACTTCCGTTTCACCGGCGACATGTACGCCATGACAGAAGGCTCCGTCATTTTCCCCAACGAGCCCCTCATCCGCATCCATGCCAACCTGATTGAGGCACAGATTCTTGAAGGTCTTGTCCTGAATACAGTCAACTTCCAGAGCCTTATCGCCACAAAGACAGCCCGCGTCTGGCTCGCCTCAAAAAAGGGCGGGATCATGGAATTCGGTCTGCGGCGCGCCCAGGGCTATGACGGTTCCATGAGCGCAACACGTGCGGCTTACATCGGCGGTGCTGCGGGAACAAGCAACACACTTGCCGGAAAAGAGTACGGCATGCCGGTGATGGGAACAATGGCCCACGCATGGATCATGTCCTTTGACACAGAGCTTGAAGCCTTTGAGGCCTATGCGAAGATCTATCCCAAGAATGCAGTTTTCCTCATTGACACCTATGACACACTGAATTCAGGCATCAAAAATGCAATAATCGCAGGATCAAAACTGGTGGAGCAGGGCTACAATTTCGGTGTGCGTCTTGATTCCGGTGACATAATGTACCTTTCACAGGAAGTCCGTAAACGCCTTGACGAGGCAGGCTTCTCAAAAGCCACAATCTCCGTCTCAAACGAACTTACGGAAGAAATAATCGAGACCCTGGTTTCCCACGGTGCGCCCATCAACAGCTGGGGAGTGGGAACCCACATGGTCACAGGCGGCAACGAGGCTTCCTTTACCGGTGTATACAAACTTGCGGCACGCCACCTGCCGGGCAGCAGCAATCCCGGAGATTTTGTGGCCGCGATGAAGTTTTCCGACAATCCTGAGAAAACGACGAACCCAGGCATCAAGAACGTGTGGCGCCTTTATGACGCGGAAGGAATGGCCAAAGCGGATATTCTCGCGCTGGAACACGAGGTTGTTGCTCCCGGGGAGAGCCGCCACTTCTATCATCCTTCCGGCGATTACCGCCAGTTCGAGTTTACGCCTTCCAGAGTTGAGCCGCTGCTTCATCCTGTGATCAGAAACGGAGTCCGCACGGAACCGGCAAAAAGCCCCAAGGAGTCAATCGAGGCAGCCCGTGCAGTTCTCCAGACCCAGCTTGAAAGCCTGCATTCAACATACAAGCGCATCCTCAACCCGCATCTGTACAAAGTTTCCGTAACTGACGAACTCCGCCAGCTCAAACTTAAGTTCATTTCTGAGAGAATTAAATAAAAGCATGAGGGGCGGAGCCCCGCCCCTGGTCGGCACCAGAACCAGCTGCGCCGGTTCCGTTGCCTCCACACCCCGCCCTCCTGGGGCCTCAGACGCCGGCCCCAAGCCCCGCTTCTTTGCGGGAAAGAACAGGCTCTCCAATTCCGGGAAATTCCAGAATCATTTCGCTTTCATCCAGGGATTTTTTTCATCGAAACCAGCAGAATAGCCAACGCAGCAGGAACAAATCTCTTTTTCGTGAAAACTGACATAAACCTGTTAACTACTCCCCATGGTGTCAGAATGAAACAATGTCATGTTGAGCAGAATGAACGCAGTGAATGGAGTCGAAACATCTGTCCATACTGCAATTACATACAGTCACTGATTATATTTATTAAAAAATCCGGGAAGGATGGCAGCTGCTTTCTTACTGTCAGTTTTTGTGAGAAAATAATCCAAATAAATACCTGTCATGTGATCCTGTGCAGAAGCTGCTTTCTGTTCAGACCGTTCTTTCTGGCTTTTCTGTCCCACAGCTGGCTGTTCATCATTGAAACAAACATGAACTGAGGAATGTCCGGAGTTGAGAAGGAATCCTGGACTTTTTTCTGCAGCATCAGGTTTTCCGCAAAAATGTCCAGTTTTTTACCGGCGTTTTTAAGAGGCATTTTGCTCAAGGCGTTCGGCCCATTCATCCCGATGATTTCTCCACCGCCTAAACCTATGCCCTGACCCCAGCTAAGCCCGCATTTCAGCGTCCAGCTCCGGAGCATCCGCATAGAAAGTGCGCATTCCATGCCGTCATAAAAACCGCAGTTTGCCGCCGCATAAACATTTATCTGCTTCTGTACACTTCTTTTCCTGAATTTTTTACCTGAGAAAAAATCTTCCAGGCGCAGAAGCTGTTCGGTCATGTGGGAGGGAAGTGACGCCGCATAAACCGGGAAAACCCAGAGAATTGCATCACAGTCCCCAAAAACTTCATAATCGGTTTCAGTAAGGCAGTTTGACCGTATTGAAAAAACGTTGAACTTTGTTTCCGGCTGCAGAGCCTCTATGTTTTTCTTGATCCGTTCAATAATCTGTGCAGAGTTTCCGCCATCAGGTTTCGGGCTTGCATTCAATACTACAATTTTCATAAGGCAATCCCTTTGAGACCGGCTTTATCCCTGTAGAAAGACACGCTGCAGCCTGTGCCGTTCATGCTGAATGTAATCTCATCCACAATGCGGTGTGCAATGTTTTCTTCCTCAGGGGTAATCATTTCTCCGTAAAAGTTTGCAGAAAGATTCAGACGGTTTTCGTAGCGCGGTGTGTGACGCATTCTTCCCTCAGAAAGTTCAATGTAAGGCAGCATATATGGAAGAAAACGGTCCAGAACCCGCTTTACCTGCGGGCTGAAACCGCCGTAACAGCAGCGGCTTATGATAATCACGTCAGTCGCTTTTGCCAGAAGGTCACCGATCTGATGACCTTCATCGGGAATCACACAGTAAGAAGGATTCTGGATCCAGCAGCCGGAACAGCCAAGACAGGAATGAATCCCCTGTGATGGTGAAATCACATAATCGTCCGAGGGAAGATTCCTGAACAGTTTTGAGAATTCCTTTTCCTGCAGATCGTGGATAATCAGCTTCATCTTTGTCTCACCAGTGATTCCTCAGCTTTTAACATTTATCCTCAGGCTATGACTGCTTCAACAGTTGTTTCAGCGGTAAGCATTTCAGCAGGGATTGTGTTTCCGCTGATCTCTTTTCCGTTCACTGTCAGTTTTGCAATACCTTTGCAATGGTGTCCCGGATTCTTCACGCTGATTTTCACGTTGCATCCGCGGAATCTGCGCTCTGCTGTGAATCCGTCCCATGCAGTGGGAATACATGGATCAATCATCAGCCCTTCGTATACAGGATGAATACCCAGAATGTACTGAGTCAGGCTGTAGTATGACCAGGTTGCGGCACCTGAGAGCCAGGAAACGCGTGCTGTTCCCGGACGTGGTGAATAGATTGAGTAAGTGGTCTGACACTGTACATAAGGTTCTGCCTGTCGGATCTCTGCCTTGTCGTTGTAGGAAGCGGGCAGGGCAGCCTTGCAGTATTCGTAGGCGCGGTCTCCGTTTCCGAGCATTGTTTCCGCAATGATTCCCCAGCCCTGTGTATGGTTGAAGATACCCGCATTCTCTTTGATACCTTTGTTGAATACCACGGCGCGCATCACGTCTACAGTTGTCTTTGCAAAAGGCGGAGCGCAGAGCATCAGTCCGTAGGGTGTTGCAAGTTTGTCTTTTACGGTCTGCATTGCTTTCTGAGCCTGTTCTGCTGTGGCAGCACCACTGAGTACGGCCCAGACCTGTGTATTGAAGTAAACCTGTCCTTCCTCAAAGGTTTTTGTTCCATAAACTGTGCCGTCTTCTGCAATTGCCCAGATGAACCAGTTTCCGTCCCAGCAGTGTTTCTGAATGTTTGCATCCAGTTCTGCCTTGCGTGCATCAGCCCATTCAGCCTCGTCATTTTTGCCCATACGGCGGCAGACATCTGCATAGACCGTGAAACCGAGTCTCAGCTGGAATGCAACAAAAAGACTTTCTCCACGGTAGCCGAGACGGAGACAGTCGTTCCAGTCAGCAGAAAGTCCGCAGGGAAGTCCGTGTGAACCGCTTCTTTCCAGGTTGAAAAGCAGAGCCTGTTTAAGGTGCCCGAGAACTGTCGCGCTGCCTTTGTCCGCATAGGGAATCTCTCTGTTGTAGAAATCAAAGTCGCCGGTTTCCGAGACATAGCAGGGAATTGAATTGAAGAACCAGAGACAGTCATCACTGCGGAGTTCTTCTGCGGGTGTGGGCGGAACTTTACCGGGTTCGTGGCGGACCGGGTTGATCACCGGAACTGCACCACCGTGTGACAGCTGGCCTGAAAGCATCAGTACAAGTCTGTCTCTTGCCACTTCAGGAATTGCGGCGCTTACACCGAGAATGTCCTGCACTGAGTCGCGGAAACCGAATCCGTCACGCTCTCCGTTATAGATAAGGCTTGCGGCGCGGCTCCATGCGAAAGTGATGAGACAGTTGTAGAGTCCCCACATGTTCACGGTGTGGTTGATGTCTTCGTCGGGAGTGTTTACGGAAAGACTGTTCAGTTTGTTGTGCCAGTCCTCTTTCAGAGCCTTCAGTTCCATTTTTGCGGTCTCAATTGAGCCGAAGCGGGCAACTGTGTTTTTACCCACTGTCGCACCGGATCCGATTCCCAGCATTACAGCCAGTTCTTTTGATTCTCCGGGAGCAAGGGTAATGTCTGTCTGGAATGATCCACAGCTGTTGTCACCGTATGCGCATGAATTGCCGCATTTTCCGCCGGTAACAGCCTGAGGCGCGTGATATCCGCCGTAAGTTCCGATGAATGAGGTGCGGTCAGTGTCAAAGCCGTCCACCTTTGCGCCGATCAGGGCAAGCCATGTGTTCATGGAAACATCGCCTTCCAGATTGATTGCGTCAGGATCACCACCTTCAGCGATTATTCTGGCACGGTTCTGTTCCTCCATGTGTTTCTGGATGTCGATACCGATGATGTTGTCTTTGTTCCATCCCTGGTTGATGAAGATTGAGTACTGCAGGTTGACCTGGTCCTGTGTGGTGTTCCACTGGTTTGTCAGCTCGCAGTAACTGAATACGGAAAGATTTCTCGGCCTGTCAGAATTGTTTGTGACTTTGAGCATCCAGTATTCAAAGTTCTGATTCAGAGGCACAAAATATGTTGTCTCAGTCGCAATGTCAGTGTAGTCAGAAGTGATTGTTGTATATGCAGTTCCGTGACGGCAGGTGCTTTTATAGCTGTCGAGGCTTTTTCCCACAGGCTGCCATGATGCGGACCAGAAGTCAGCGTTGTCATTGTCACGAAGGTAGAAGTAACGTCCGGGCTGATCCATGGGCACTGAGTTGAAGCGCAGTCTCATGAAACGACCTCTTGCACCGGACTTGAAGAATCCGTATCCGCCCGCATTGTTTGTAATCACAGCACCATACTGGGTTGATCCCAGATAGTTGCTCCATGACTGTGGTGTATCCGGCCGGGTGATCACATACTCCCGTGCCTGGTCATCAAAATAACCGTAATTCATTTATTCCTTCCTCTCTTTTGGTGTTTTTTTATTTTTCCGCATCCAATGCAGCTACGGCAGAATATTATAGCATATGTTTCAATAAATGACATGCCCCATGCTGATTTATTGGTTGACGTCAGCCCTGATTATCTGTAGTTTTAAACCATGATTTTATTTTATCTTAAGAAAAACTTTTGCGACGGCTGGGACAACCTGCTGTGGATTATCGTCAATAACCTGATCTGTATCGCGGCTGCGGCAGCAGTATATCTTGGTCTCAGCTATCTTGCGACCGGAACTCTGGGAACGGAAGTTGCCACTGTAACAGAGATTATGCCTGTACCGGCTCTCATCATCTGTTCTGTTGTTCTGGGACTGGCCGGTGTGTGGTTTGTCTCCGCACTGATTCTTTCTGTAAGTGATTCATGTGCGAAAATTGCAGATTTCAAATCTCCTACTTACAAGGAAGTTTTCAAGAACCTGAAAAACTGCTGGAAAGATGCAGTTTTTTATGCACTTTTCAATCTGATGATTGTTATTCTGGCGGTTATCGGAATTCCTTTCTACCTTAACATGGGCGGTCTCTTCGGTCTTTTCCTGGGTTCACTTGTTTTCTGGGCTCTTGTGGTCACCATCCTTGCAATGCAGTGGTTCCTGCCCCTCCGTTCACAGCTTAAAGGCGGATTCATCAAGACTCTCAAGAAGAGTTACATTATTCTGTTTGACAACTTCGGTTTTTCCATGCTGCTGGGACTGTATTCACTTGTTCTTATCGCCCTTTCTGTTTTCCTTGTGGGTCTTGTTCCAAGTTTCTCAGGACTTGCGCTGGCACAGAACAATGCTCTCCGTATCCGTATGTACAAATATGACTGGCTTGAGGAACATCCTGAAATCACACCGAAAGAAGCACGTAAGATTGTGCCATGGGGTGAACTGATCGGTGAAGACAGGGACACACTGGGTCCCCGCTCAATCAGAAGTTTCTTCTTTCCCTGGAAAGACTGATTCCGTAACGCTTTGTGTCCGCGTTTTATACCAATGCGTAAAAGTGGCGGCGGAGACCGGAAGTTGAGTCGCGCGTGAGTTTGAGCACCGCTCAACCCGAACGAAGCGACCAAATCCGGTCGGAAGCTTTTTTTTACGTATAAGAGTGTGACGCTTTGTGTCCGCGTTTTATACCAATGCGTAAAAGTGGCGGCGGAGACCGGAAGTTGAGTCGCGCGTGAGTTTGAGCACTGCTCAACTCGAACGAAGCGACCAAATCCGGTCGGAAGCCGCAACTTTTACATCAAAACTCTATAAATCAGCGGGCATAAAGCGTCGCCAACTCGCGGAGCCAGCTGGCCTTTCCGCTGTCAAAATGTTCTGCGCTCATCCGCCACTGCCAGTTATGGCCGCCTGTTGTTGAAGGCGTGTTCATGCGTCCTTCGCTTGCAACTGCAAAAACATCCTGCATGGGAATAACAGCCATCAGGGCGGTGCTTGCATATGCGGTTTTTATAAGCATGGGGCAGAGCATGTCATCACTGATTTTCTCCGGGCAGATTCCTCCTGAAACGTAACGGCGCACAAGATTGCGCTCTTCATCAGTCGCATTGTTGAGCCAGCCCTGCATGGTGTCGTTGTCATGTGTACCTGTGTAGACAATGCAGTTCTGGTTGTACATGTGGGGCAGAAAAGCGTTGATGAATCCGTTCTGTCCGGCTTCGTTCACATCAAATGCGAACTGCAGGACTTTCATTCCCGGGAATCCGAAGTCATCGCGCAGAGCACGCACTTCTTCCGTAATCAGTCCGAGGTCTTCTGCAATAATCGGCACTTCACCCAACTCCTTTTTGATGGCTTCAAAAAGTCTGTGGGCCGGACCGGGAATCCATTTTCCGTTGATTGCGGTTTCTTCTCCCGCCGGAACTGACCAGTAAGCCTCAAAGCCACGGAAGTGGTCAATGCGGACAAAGTCTACCTGCTGAAGTAATGATTTTATACGGCAGATCCACCAGTGAAAGTTTTCTTTTTCCATCGCGTCCCAGTTGTAGAGCGGATTTCCCCAAAGCTGGCCTGTCGCACTGAAGTAATCCGGCGGAACGCCTGCAACAGCAACAGCTCGTCCGTTCTGATCCACCTGGAAAAGATGCTGGTTTGCCCAGACATCGGCAGAGTCAGCGGCAACGAAAATCGGAATGTCGCCGATAATACGCACACCCTTGCTGTTCGCATAAGCCTTCAGTTCCTTCCACTGCTCAAAGAACATGAACTGGATCACCTTGTGGACTTCCGTTTCATGAACATGGGATGAGTGCCAGACAGAAACAGCTCTGTCATCATGGACTGCAAGCTCGTGGGGCCAGTAGTTGCTCCACATCGCTCCGAACCTGTTTTCTTTCTGAGCTTTTTCATCATAGAATTCCTTGATGCTCATAAAGATTGAGTAATTGTCCAGCCATGAGGAATTATCGTTCTTGAATGCCTCATACTGAGTGCGCAGATCTGTTCCCTTGCCTTCCAGAAACTGAGAGGCAGCGGTTTTAAGCAGCGGAACTTTCCAATACACAACGGAACCGTAATCCACATAACCTTCATTCTTGATCCACTCAGGTGCAGCGGCCTGTTCCTTTGAAAGCCATCCTTTCTCAATAAGAATGTCCAGATCAATCAGCAGAGGATTTCCTGCAAATGTTGAGAAAGATGCGTAAGGAGAGTCACCGTAACCGGTAGGGCCATAGGGAAGCATCTGCCAGAGAGTCTGCTTTGCCTCTGCCAGCCAGTCCACAAATTTGAAAGCCTGTCTGCCGAGAGTTCCGATTCCGGGAGTTTCCGGCAGTGAGGATGGATGCAGCAGAATACCGCCTGAGCGATTGAATGTCATATAATGTCCGCCTTGTATGTGTTGATGTCGTTTTTCAGTTCCCGTGTTTTTGAAAGGAAGTTTTTCTGTAACAACAGTGACTGTCTTTTCAAAAGGTAAAACGGTTTACCAACAAGATAGTGCCAATCAGAGCTTTTGTCAAATTCTTTTACGGAATAAAACGGAAACATCCCGATAAAAAAAGGACTGCAGAAAGATGCTGCCAAAGCCGGCAGAAATCAGTCCGCAGTCCATTCAGACAGTCAGAAAAATCTGATTATACTTTGAACTTCTCTGTATCTTCAGAAAGTGTCTGTGCGTAAGAGCGGTTCTTTGCTGCCATCTCGGAAAGAGAAGCAATACTCTGCTGGATGATCAGCGTTGCATTCTCAATGCTGCCAGTGCTTGACTGCAGCGTCTCGGAGAAATCCTGAAGAACGGTGATCTGTTTCTGCACTGAACCGGAATCGTTTGCCATTTCCGCAGAACCTTTCTGGATTTCGTTTGTGATGCTGTTGATATTGTTCAGTGCCTCAAGAATCTGGGCGGAACCTTCACTCTGTTCTGTCATTGACGCCTGGATTTCAGAAATGATGGCATTGTCATTCTCAATCTGATCCACAATGCTTGCAAACACTGTTCCGGCCTCGTTTGAAGCGTTTGTAACCTGAGAGATTACGTTCAGTACTTCCTTCAGTGTTGAAGAAATGTCCTTTGACTGTTTTGTTGTGTTCTCTGAAAGCTTGCGGATTTCGTCTGCAACAACTGCGAAACCTTTTCCGGCTTCACCTGCGTGGGCTGCCTCGATTGCGGCGTTCATTGCAAGAAGGTTTGTCTGGCTTGCAACACTTGCAATGACTTTGTTCGCATTGAGCAGGTTCTCTGACTGGGCAGAGACTGTCTTTACAAGCTGGATAACGTTTGCAATCAGTTTGTTACCTTGTGCGGAATTGACTGAAAGAGTCTTGAAACTTTCACCGAACTTGTTCACGTTGTCACTGATTGAGTTGATGTTTGCGATCATCTCCTCGATTGAGGCAGAAGACTGGGTAACGTTTCTGCTCTGGTCATCAATCTTGCGGCTCAGGTCTGCAACGGTTTCAGTCATCTGGTTCATTGTGCGTGCAGTTTCCTCAGTTCCTGTCTTCTGCTCGCCGGCCTGTTTCGCAAGGTTTCCGACATTGGAAATGATTCCGGTGATCTCTTTGTTGATTGTATCAGTCTGATTGTCCAGCTGAAGGGCAACGTTATCAAGAGAGACAATGTTGTGACGTACAGAAGAAATGACTTTGTTAAGTGACTCACAGAAGGAGTTGAGGGCATTCTCCATGCGGTAGAATTCCTGCTGTTTTGCCGTGTGTTCCAGTCGCTGTGTCAGGTCACCATTGTTCATTTTCTCAAGGGCCTCAACAGATTTCGCAACCGGTTTTGATACGCTTCTTGAGAATGCGAAACCGCAGAGGAATGCGGCAAGAAGTGAAACAGCAAAAATCACAAGGTTGATGACCAGTGAGATGTTTACATTCTGCAGAAGTCTCTGGCTCTGGGCCTGAACCTGCTGTTCAATGTCGTCATAGTAGTTACCTGTGCTGATGATCCATCCCCAGGGCTCAAAAAGCTGGCTGAATGTGCGTTTGGGAGCAACTGTCACACCGTCTGCCTTTGTGAAGGAGAATTCGGAGAAACCGCCGTCCTTGTTCTTCTTAACCACATCCATGATTGTCTGGATGATCATTACGCCATCCTGGTCAGAAAGATTGTAGCGGTTCTGTCCTTCATTCTGTGGCAGAATAGGGTGGGCAACAAGAATATAGTCCGTATCGTCAATCCAGTAATAACCGCTTCCGTCCTCTCCATAGCGCATGTCTTTTATCGTTGTGATCATTGCAGCCTGTGCAGCCTGAAGCGGGAGTTCGCCTCTGAGAACACGGTTGTTCATTGTGGTAAGGGCGTCAATTGTTGTCTTTACCTGATTTTTAAGCGTGTTGTCGTAAGATTCCATGCTTATCCGGTGGATCTGCGCAGTACTTTCCTCAACAAGTTTCTTCATGTTGAGGAAGCTGTTGACTGTGAGTGCCAATGAAATCACGACTGCTATGCACATTGTAAACAGACGGAGTTCAGTCTTAAGTGTTTTCATCTTCTCTTTGTTCTCCTGTTTGATATTGATCAGGCCTTTACACCGTACTGGCTGTAATAAAGATCAATTTCTTCCTTTATAATGTCATCAATTATGACTTTTCCTTCTGCTGCGTCACATGGTTTGTTGTGAAGTTCTTCCACGACTTCAGCCATGGTGACAATCGCCTTTGCAGGGAATCCGTACAGTTCCGTGATTTCGTCAAGAGCGCTTTTTGTACCTGACTCATCTTTGCCACGTTCCATGCGGTTGAGAGAAACCATCAGACCTTTGATCTCAACATTGCCCTGTGCTTTCAGGATAGGAAATGTCTCCTCAATGGATTTTCCTGAGGTGGTGACGTCCTCGATTATCACGACTCTGTCACCGTCTTTGAGGCTGCTTCCGAGAAGAATGCCTGTCTCTCCGTGGTCTTTTGCTTCCTTTCGGTTGGAGCAGTAACGGATTTCTTTGCCGTAAAGCCGGCTGTATGCGATCACAGTTGCTGTGCTCAACGGAATTCCTTTGTATGCGGGTCCGAAAAGCACGTCAAAATCGTCTCCGAAATTTTCGTGGATTGCCTTTGCGTAGTATTCACCCAGACGGCTGAGCTGACTGCCTGTGACATAAGCACCTGCATTCATGAAAAAGGGAGAGATTCTTCCGCTTTTCAGAGTGAAACGTCCGAATTTGAGTACATTGCTCTCAATCATAAAATTGATGAATTCTCTTTTGTATTGTTCCATAAACTCCATTATATCCAATTATGTTAAAAAAAACGAGAGGAACATTTGTATTTGTAAAAAAATCCTTATTTGCAGAAAGAAATGCAGACGGATTATTTCTTATGCTGGTATAATCATAATTGAATCAGAAATTTCTGGCTTCCGGAGGGATTGTGAGTTATCTTTTTGTTTTTGATATCGGTGGTGTTGTCCTTAAATCAGCAGATATTTTTCCACAGATCTGTGAACGGCTGAATATTTCGAGAGAGACTCTGAACCAGCAGGGAAGTCTGATAGAAGCAATGGAAAGGGGGCTTATCTCCAGCGAGGAATTCTGGATGATTTATTGTGAACGGGTTCAATGCACCACAGTTTCCCAGAATTACTGGAAGACACTGTTCACTCCGGAAGTACGGGAAGACACGGCCCGGCTCATCTCTCGTGTCAAAAAGGCAGGATTCAGGGTCGTTGCCGGAACCAACACTATAGATGTCCATTACCAGGCCCATATTGAACATGGTGATTATGAACCTTTTGACGCAGTTTATGCCTCCAATCTGATCCATTGCGTAAAACCCCGGCCTTCATTTTTTTATCACATACTGGAGAATGATTCCGGGGCAGAATCTTTCGATAAAATGATTTTCATTGATGACAGTCCGGAAAATGTTGCTGCGGCGGAAAGGCTGGGAATACACGGAATCCTGTTTACTGATGCGGAGTCTGTTCAGAAAGAGATTGAAAGGATCATCGGGACAGACCTCTGATTTCCCTGCAGATGCGGATAGTACTGGTACTTGCATGAAAACTGTAATTGCGGTATATTGCTAGGGCTTGACATTCTTTGCAAACCATTGCAATTTTTGCAAAAATCATATTTGAGAGGTATAATATGAGCTTTGATATTTCGAAGATGAGAAATATCGGTATCAGCGCCCACATTGACTCCGGTAAGACAACCCTGTCAGAACGCATTCTTTTTTATTGTGACAAGATCCACGCAATTCATGAGGTTCGTGGAAAAGATGGCGTTGGTGCTGTTATGGACAACATGGAACTGGAACGCGAACGCGGTATTACAATCCAGTCAGCATCTACCCAGGTAAAGTGGAAGGATTACACTTTCAACGTAATCGACACTCCCGGTCACGTAGACTTCACTGTTGAAGTAGAACGTTCTCTGCGCGTTCTTGACGGCGCAATTCTCGTTCTCTGTTCTGTTGGTGGTGTTCAGTCACAGTCAATCACAGTTGACCGCCAGCTCAAACGTTATCACGTTCCGCGCATTGCATTCGTAAACAAATGTGACCGCACCGGTGCAAATCCTTTCCGTGTATGCAACCAGCTCCGCGAAAAGCTCAGCCTCAATGCCCACATGGTTGAAATCCCGATCGGTCTGGAAGACAAACTTGAAGGTGTTGTTGACCTGATCGCAATGAAGGCAATTTACTTTGAAGGTGACAGTGGAACAGAACTCCGCTATGCAGAGATTCCTGCACATCTGGCAGAGCAGGCAAAACAGTACCGCGAGGAACTGCTGGATGCCGCTTCAATGTTCAGTGATGAACTGATGGAAGCTATGCTTGAGGGTGAACCTTCAGAAGATCTTATCAATGCAGCGATCCGCAAAGGTACACTTGCAGAGCAGTTTGTTCCTGTATTCTGCGGTTCAGCATACAAAAACAAAGGTATCCAGCCTCTGCTGGATGGTGTTGTTAAATTCCTGCCTGATCCTACAGAAGTTAAGAACGTTGCCCTTGATCTGGACAACAACGAAGCTCCTGTTGAGCTGTCCTGTGAGGAAAACGCTCCTACCGTATCTCTGGGCTTCAAACTTGAGGACGGTCAGTACGGTCAGCTGACATATGTACGTATCTATCAGGGAACCATCAAGAAAGGTGAGGAACTGTACAATACACGTGCACGCAAAAAGTTCAAGGTCGGTCGTCTTGTCCGTATGAACTCAGCTTCAATGGAAGATATCAACGAAGGTGTTCCTGGTGATATAGTTGCTCTGTTCGGTATTGACTGTGCTTCAGGTGATACATTCTGTGGCGGTGGTCTGAACTATGCAATGACATCAATGTTCGTTCCTAACCCGGTTATCTCTCTGTCAATCAAACCTAAAGACAAGAAATCTGCAGACCAGATGGCAAAAGCTCTTAACCGCTTTACAAAAGAGGACCCCACATTCCAGACCTATGTTGATCCTGAATCAAACGAGACAATCATCAAAGGTATGGGTGAGCTTCACCTGGATGTTTACGTTGAGCGCATGCGCCGTGAATACAACTGTGAAGTTGAGACAGGTGCTCCTCAGGTAGCATACCGCGAGACAATTACACAGCAGGCAGACTTCAACTACACACATAAGAAACAGACTGGTGGTTCCGGTCAGTATGGACGTGTAGCAGGATTCATGGAACCTCTGGCAGACAAAGACTACGAGTTCGTTGACGCAATCAAGGGTGGTGCTATTCCTAACGAATACATTCCTTCTTGCGATAAAGGTTTCAAAGCCTCTATGCTCAAGGGTTCACTCATCGGATTCCCGATTGTCGGTGTAAAATGTACAGTCAATGATGGTCAGTTCCATCCTGTTGACTCTTCTGATATCGCATTCCAGCTTGCTTCAATGGGTGCTTTCCGTGAAGCCTATGCAAAAGCAAAACCTGTTATCATGGAGCCTATCATGAAGGTTTCTATTGAAGGTCCTACAGAATTCCAGGGTAACATTTTCGGTATCATCAACCAGCGCCGTGGTGTAATCGTTGCTTCAACAGATGAAGGAAACTTCTCTCGCGTAGAAGCTGAAGTACCGCTGAGCGAAATGTTCGGTTTCTCAACTGTTCTCCGCTCAAATACACAGGGTAAAGCAGAATTCTCAATGGAATTCGAGAAATATGGAAAAGTTCCGAACTCTGTTTCTGAACAGCTCATTGCTGAGTACCAGGAAAGAAAACGGAAAGAAGCTCAGGGCAAATAAGGAGTACCTATGGTAAAAGAGGAACTTATTGAACGCAGTCCCGTTCGGTCTATTGAAAAATCAGTAAACGGCGGTCTTAAAGCCGGTGAAATCGGTGTACTGACTTCTAAAAAAGGTTTGGGAAAAACTTCAGTACTCGTACAGCTTGGTCTTGACATGCTTTTGCAGGACAAGGTTGTTGTACATGTTTCTTTCAACCAGCACTCAAACTACGTGATCACTTGGTATGAGAACATTTTCAACGAAATGGCAAAGAAAAAGAATCTTGCTGATGCTGAAGATGTTAAAGCCGAACTGGTTCGCAAACGTGTTATTCTGAACTTCAGCCCCGATGCTGTATCTGCTGCATCTATTGTTAAAGCACTGGCTGCTCTTAAAGCAGGTGGAATTGCTGCTGCATGTCTGGTTATTGACGGTCTCGACGTTAACCGCGTTACAGCTGCTGACCTTGCTGAACTGAAAGCATACGGAAAAGATGCAGACATGAACATCTGGTTCAGTTTCAACTCTGATGCTGATTCTGTTGAAGCTTCTTTTGGTGCTGACGTTGCAAAAGAAATCAACACAGTGATCAATCTTGAGCAGAAAGCTGACACAATCCAGATGAAAGTGCTTAAAGCACATGACGCACCTGTTGAGAATGTGACTCTTAAGTTGGATTCAAAAACACTGCTGATTTCTGACAAATAAGTCCTTGGTTGACAAATGAAAGCGGTCTTCGGACCGCTTTTTTTTTAGTTTCTCGAAGAAATATATGAAATTCAAAACGTTAAACACGGTTTTTGTTATTCAATTGTCGTTTATTCTTCTTGCAGGATGATGTCTGCCCTTTGGTCCTGACAAGTCTTCCAGTGCAGAAAGCCCGATAATAACTGTGCAGCCGGTCAAACCGGACAGAACTGCATTTCAGAACATCACAGTCAATCTTGTCATTCAGGCAGAGACAGAAGACAACGGAACGCTGACTTATCAATGGTACAAAGCCTCTGGAGCTGATGAAAAGGAAATCCTGTTGAAGGTGCTGTATCAAAAAGTTTCAGTCCGGATACAGAAAATTCAGGGGAAAACTGGTATTACTGCATTGTGAAAAATTCAGTTACTAACCGCTGGGGCAAAATGGTATCTGCAGAAACCAGAAGTGACACCGTTTGTATTAACGTTATAGAAAATCCGCTTCCTCTTGAAATGGTATTGGTCAATGGCTGTACCGTACGGCTAATAATATCCGCGGAGCATTCAAAAATAACACACCTGTTGAGATAGAAAGTTTTTACATCGGAAAAACAGAAATCACCAAAAATCAGTATAAGGCAGTAATGGAAGATTATCTCCTTAATGAGGAAGGGATTTCTGCTGATCCGAGTATGACATCTTTTGAACCGAAACTGTATAAACTGAAGAGTGGTGAGGATGATTCAAAATGCCCTGTTGAAAACGTCACCTGGTTTGATGCAGTTTACTTCTGTAATCTTTTGAGTCAGAAAGAAGGTTTTGAGCCTGTCTATGACATCAGAAACATCGAGACAGAATATGAAAGCTATAGAAAACTTGTTCGCATCATTAGTGCTGCGGTAACAGCGGACTACTGCAAGAACGGTTATCGTCTGCCGACTGCTGCCGAATGGGAATATGCCGCAAGGGGCGGAGATCCCTCCGATCCTGAGTGGAACTATGTATATAGCGAAGCAGATAAATCAACCAATCCCGAAAATGGTGCTGACTGCGGTCTGGATTCAGTGGGCTGGTATAAATTCAATATATGCAACAATGGAGTAACTTCTGCTGAAGAACCTTCAAATGGCAAAGAGGGCTACGGACCTCATCAGGTTGCTCTGAAAAATGCAAACCGTCTTGGATTGTTTGATATGAGTGGTAATGTTGCTGAATGGTGCTATACGGTAGTGGAAAAGACAGATAAAGACCCCGATGGCCCTTCAGAAAACGAGAAGTGTGTTTTTCCCGGCGGTTACTTTAATGTTCCTGATTTTTACTGTAATGCAATGCCTTATGAATGGACCAGCGAACCGAAGAGATGTGGTGCCTCTACTGGATTCCGAGTAGTACGCTCATACATTCAGCCGTAAAAAAATCCCTTTGTCTTTTTCTGCTGTTCTGATAGAATCCCGGTTGTGAAAACTTCAGATTTATCCTCTTCTCCATATAAAAATGCGTTGAATATGGCCTGGCCGGCAATTGTGGAATCCTTTTTTTCTGCATTTGCTGGACTTGTTGATTCCCTGATGGTCAGTTCTTTGGGTGCTTATTCGGTGGCAGCTGTAGGCATTACGACTCAGCCGAAATTCATGGGACTTTCTCTGTTTTTTGCTGTGAACATTGCTGTTTCTGCTCTGGTTGCAAGACGACGAGGTGAACAGAAAAGAGACGAAGCGAACAGGATCATGGTGTCGGCTTTGACATTCATTCTGTTTGCGTCTGTTGCAATCGGTGCTCTGTGCGTGGTTTTTGCGGACAGACTGATGGTCTGGTGCGGTTCAACAGCGGAAACTCATGAGCCGGCTGTAATATACTTCAGGATCATAATGGGTGGAATGATTTTCAACTGTATCCAGATGGGGATAAATTCTGCCCAGCGCGGTGCCGGAAATACACGGATCACCATGATTACAAACCTGACATCAAACTCTGTGAATATTCTTATGAACTGGCTTCTTATCGGAGGTCACTGGGGTTTTCCCGCACTGGGAATCCGCGGAGCGGCCATTGCAACTGTGCTGGGAACAGTGGTTGCAAGCATAATGAGTTTTGCTTCCATAATGAAACGGGATTGTTTTGTAAGTTTTGTTTTTGTTGTGGAAAATAAGATAAGACCGGCATGGAATTCATTTAAAACTGTGGTCAAACTGGGATACAGTGTATTCTTTGAACAGATTCTTATGAGAATCGGGTTTATGCTGACTGCTCTGATGGCTGCTGACCAGGGAAACTACGCGATGGCGGCTCATCAGGTTGGAATGAACATAATGGGGCTGACTTTTTCTTTCGGGGACGGACTTCAGGCTGCGGCTGTTGCGCTGATCGGTCGGAGTCTTGGGGAAGGAGATAAGGAGCTTGCGAAGAAATATGGCCGTATCTGTATGACTTACGGAGGCGCTATTGCGGTCTGTCTTTGTGCTCTGTATTACTTCGGTGCCCGCCCGCTGATGAACATGTTCTTTGCGGAGCAGGAGATTGTTGAGATCGGCGTGAGCATAATGCGCATTGTAATGCTGGTAGGGCTTTTCCAGATCATTCAGGTTGTCTATATGGGCTGTCTTCGTGGAGCCGGGGACACTCTGTACACGGCTGTGGCGTCCACAATAAGCGTAACATTGGTCAGAACGGCTGTTTCCTGGGTTTGCGGGTATGTTCTCGGCTGGGGAATTTCTGGTATCTGGCTTGGGGTTCTTGCGGATCAGGTTTCGCGTTTTTCGGCGGCTATTGTGCGGTATAAGGCGGGCAAGTGGACGGAGATCCGGATCTGACGCTGATTTGGCAGTTTGTTTGTGGGCGGACAGGCTCCGCAGGGAACCTTGTCGCAAAATTGAGTTGTGCGTGGCACAAGCAATTTGCGACAAGAACCTCTGCTGCGCCTGTCCGCCCACAGCTGGACACAGGTGAGGGCGTCAGATGCCGGATAGAAAGCGAAGAGGACAGGCTCCGGCGAAAACCCTGCCGCAGATCTGAGTTGTGCGTGGCACAAGCAGATCTGCGTCAGGAACTCCGTCTGCGCCTGTCCGCCCACAGCTGGACACAGGTGAGGGCGTCAGATGCCGGATAGAAAGTGAAGAGGACAGGCTCCGCAGGGAACCTTGTCGCAAAATTGAGTTGTGCGTGGCACAAGCAATTTGCGACAAGAACCTCTGCTGCGCCTGTCCGCCCACAGCTG
>JAZRVF010000009.1:0-56422 GCA_045599005.1 Treponemataceae bacterium | reverse complement strand
AATTTTGAATTCTATTTTCAATTCTCATTTCATACTGTTTATATTCATAATTTTTTATTTCATTATAAATTTTTATGTAATTAATTGTAAAAACAATCAGAAAAATCATTGAAATTAGAATATATACAAACATATAAATATTCTTTCTCTTTTTATATTCCAACTTTGAACATCCTCTAACAAGCGACGAAGTCGTTTATTTCCTTAAAGTCACGCCAGTGGCGTGTAAGCATAACATTGTTTTAAACCGCAGGCAGCTTGACTGCCTGTCGGAGTTTGAAAACTGTGTTATGGCAATTTTACATTTTTATAATGCTTTTATCTATTTCCTTTCAGACGATTATGGTGAATACAAAGCATTTGACAATTATTTATTTCCGTCTTACCACCTTTACTCCATGCTGTAACATGGTCCGCATCCATTTCTTCCAATTTCCAAATTTTTTTTGCATTTACTGAATTTTCTATATTACAATCAGGACAATTTGAATTTCCCATTTTTTTTGCTTCTTGAGTCTGGATAGCATATTTTGCAGTTTTTATACTTTCATCAAAAAATCGTACATTAAGAAGTTGAGGTCGATTTTCTCCTGAAAGAATAAATTCAAATATTCCATTATTATCATGAACATTTGGACTAGAAAGAAGCTCATTTACTCTTTTGGTTACATAGTTTTTATCAAACGGGTTTTTGTGATATAAATCATAAAATTTTCCCCATTCACACCCGCGAACTTCTTTTCCCGTATAATCAAAAACCGAAGATATCCAGTCTATGACAGAATCAAAATGATTTTTTAATTCATCAATATTATCATCATTTCTGTGAATTGCCATATATTCTTCAATTCTTCCGTTTGAAACCCACTCCAATGCTTTTTCCAAAATTTCCTGTCGCTTTGGATCTCCTTTGATATATGTTAGCCATTTATTCATATTAGCATTAGATGAATTTGAAAATACCTTTCTTGCTAAATTTACAAATGTACCATGATAAGCAGCATTTCGTAATTCCTGCGTCGTTAATTTTTCTCCTACAATGTTTATTTTTTCAAACCACTCCTGAATTTCTTGGGAAGTTCCCTCACAAACATATATAGTTAATTCCGTATTCTTAATTTTTTCCTGCTCTTCTGAGCTAAGACTATCAAAATAACGAGGATTATCATTTTCATCGTTTACTGCAAATGGATAAGTTGAATTTACAAATCGACCAAACGATGTAATTCTTTGTTGTCCATCAAGTACTTCATACATTCCATCAGAATTTTTTACAAAGTAAATAAGCCCTAGAGGATAACCTTTTAATAATGACTTTATTACCTCAACATCTTTTCCGCCTTTATCATATATATAGTTTCTTTGATATTCAGGCTGAATTATCAGTTTTCCATTTAGACCGAAAAGCCCCTTTCCTTCATTTTTATCAAAAGCAAATCCTTCACAAATATCCTTTACTGTCCAAGTTGTAATAAGTTCTTTATTCATTTTTCTTGTTCCTTTTTTCTTATAAATATTCTGTCAAATGTAGATTGTACAATATCACCTTTTTCATTTATGAAATAATTGTGAGAACCATCTTTTCCCTTTAAATTGGCATTTTCATTAGTTTTACCACCTGAGGAACCAGTTCTCTCGCCATCTTTTGTTACTTCCCAATAGTCATCATATTTTTTTGTATCAGGAACTCCATCATGACAACCTCTTTGTGTGCATCCTAGAATTTCAAACTGCTCAGGACAATATTTATCCATAAATGATATTGTCACGCCCATAACACCATCAAAATCTGTTGGGATTGCGTTTACAAATTTTACTTCAATTGCATCATAGTTATCAAAATATGGATATTTATCAAAACCAAAAGAATTGAAATATTTAATAAGCTGCTTGTTGTATTTCAAATTATCAAATTGAGTCATTAGTGAAAGTTGCTCATGTCGATGTCCATGTTCAAGATTTGTAAACCAGCGAACTCCATTTACACGCCAGTAAAATTTTCCATTTTTTAGATATGCATTTTTTTGATTAGACATCATTGATGGATTATAAAGTTCTTGGGGAGCAACAAAAAAAGCAGCACCTCCATTAAAATAAGAAGAGCCGAGCCAAATTTTATTATCTTTTATTAAAGGAAATGACTCTCTATATTTTACAGCATTAAGCGGTCCTACAATTATAAATTCTTTTTTTGCTTCCATAATCCAAAGAAAAAATTTTCGCCAAATACTAAAAGGTGGGTTTGTTATTATTATGTCTGCCTCGTTGCGAAGAAGCTTGACTTCTTCGCTGTCAAAATCTCCATTACCTTTTAAATATTTAAATTGAATATCGTTATGATCTATTTTACCTGAATTATCCAAATCTTTTTCTAGAATAAAGATTTTACCATGAGTATCATGCATTTCTTTATCGTAATTCGGAGATTCTTCTTCAAAAAGTGATAACTGTTGATTACCAGATGATTTTGCATAAGAAGTTGAAATTAATTTTTTTAGACCAAATCTTTCAAAATTTGCTGCGAAATACTTTGTAAAATTTGACCATTCTGGATCATCACAAGGACAAAGAATTGTTTTATTACGGAATACATCTTTATTGTATTCATAATAAGCATTTATTTCCTTTTCGATATCTTCATACTGTGTGTAAAATTCGTCATTCTTATTTAGTTTTGCATTTTGAAAACTGTTACTAGCCATAGCACTTTCCTTTCTCTTTTTTCTTGAGAAAATATGCTATGACTAAATTCTTTTATTATTTCAGAACCGGCAGGTCAGTGACCTGTCGCCATAACATTGTTTTAAACCGCAGGCAGCTTGACTGCCTGTCGGCTTTGAAAACAGTGTTATGCTTTATTTTTCAAAATATATTTTTATTTTTGAAACAGTATTATTTTCAATTGTAAAGGTCAGGACATATCCATAACCTTGCGTATATTCAAAAGTGTTGTATTCTATTGTTTCTGCTGTACTTTCTACAGGCTCTCCCAGAAGTTCAATTACAGCCTGCTTTTCCATTCCTATTTTTAGTTTTGAAGAATCAAGCAAATCGTTGTTTACGAGTTCAACCACTGTGCTATATGTACAATTATCATTAAGATAATAGATAGTGTAATATTCCTTTTTTTCTTCAGTACGATCATATTTACCTTCAATAGTAGACCAGAGGTTGTATAATGGCTTGGCATATTCCAGAACTCTTTTAGACTGGATCTCTAATTTTTGTTTCTTCTCGTTTATTATTGACTGCGGAATTAAATAGCCACTTTTTACAGCGGCATCAAAAAACAAGTGTTCATATTCTTTTGTATCAGGATTATCTATTTCTTTTATATATCCGCCGAATATCCAGTAATATCTGTTAGCCCCTTCATCATTATCTGTAAAACTGATTCTATACCACGGAGCTGTAATTCCGTCGATGGTCTGTTTTTCTTCAGTAACCGCAGAATATCTCCTTATCATTCCGGCAAGCAAAACTGGGGAAATTAAATTGCTGTCATGTTGATCAAACTTTTTTGAATAATCTTTGTTGAACATTTCTGTTCCCATATAATTCTCTTCCGTCAGACATAAAAGTTCGAAGCCATAATCGATGTTACCAGTTTCAGCTTTTGTACTTGGCTCTTTTCTGACATTGAGGTTTTCAACTGGAACAAGGAAACCTGATTTTTTTATGACCTTTGTATTTCCAAGCACGCAGACAGTTCCTACTGGAGTAGGTTCAGAATTAGGTGGAAACAAACCGACATTACCATTTCTGTAACCACCTTTAAAATAGAATGTGCTAAAATCTTTATCATAAACAAAATCAACATATCCATCTTTATTTTTTAAAGAAAATAGATTATTCAGTTCTTCTATATTAAAAAGTTTTTCTTCTTTCATTACAGAAAACGAAATTGTGTCGTCTTTTACTTTGTAGTCTGAAGCCCCCCATAAATATCCACCATAGGGAGAAAAAAATGTATATTTATTTTCATTCTCAAATTCAATAAACAATGCAGAATCTCTTGTCTCACCTACAATAGAAAGAAGAAATCTATTTTGTTTCCCAATGAAAGTATCGTCTGACTTTTCAATTTTTTCCTCTATATTGGCCTGCATATTTTTCTTTTTTGAGCAAGACATAAAACATACTGAACACACAATCAATGCAAATAGTAAACTTTTTTTCATAAATTCATTCCTCTTATATCCACGTTAGTGGCATGTAAGCATAACATTGTTTTAAACCGCACGCAGCTCGACTGCGTGTCGGAGTTTGAAAACATTGTTATGTGATTTTTACTCAATCATTAATTTTACATTTTCAATAACAGAATTTATTTCGTCTGCTGAAGCTTTTTCTATAAAACTGCATTTTCGCTGAACAAAATCAAGATTTTTCACCTGATCACTTAAAATGCATCCATTTATTGAATGATTAGAAAGAACTACTTCAAAAGGGTAGCCTTTTATATGGCTGGTAATTGGACAAAATAGAGCAAGTCCTGTTTTCTGGTTATATAATTTTTGAGAAATACAAATTGCTGGTCGGTGACCTTGCTGCTCATGTCCGGCTTGTGGACTGAATTCAAGCCAAACTAAATCGCCTTTTTCTGGAACAAATGAATTATTTACCATTCTTCATTTCCTACTGCTGAACCAGTTTCAATTTCTGAATGAAGGTTTCCATCAGTTACCATAGCCATCATATTTTCCAAAGTCCTTTTTTGAGGAAGAATTATCATTTTTCCTTTTTCCGTAATAACTTCAACTTTTGAACCAACAAACACTTCATTATCCTTAGCCCAAAGTGAAGGGATTCTAAGACCTAAACTGTTTCCCCATTTCTGAATTACAGCCTGCATCGAGCACCTCCATTTAATTAAAGTATATACATTGTATATTCAAAAGTCAAATAAAAAAGGAAGCTTGATATTTGACCTATTATATTTTTCCATCCATTCTCCACTCGTGCACCAGTGGTCATCAACATAACTTGCATTTAAACCGCAAGAACTCGACCGTTTGTCGGTGATTTGAAATGCGTGTTATGCTTTTTTATTACCAGGCTTCAATTCTTGAGCCTAAATTATTTGGAACACCTGAAGGGGATGAATCATTTTTGGGACTCTTGCAGAATTCGCAAGAATTTCGCCATATTTTCCCACCTTCATCCGTGATATAATCGCCTCATGACCATAAAATCGATTCTGCGGCGTTCTTTTGTAAACCCGTTTTCTATAATTCTCATAAGTCTTGCGGCAATCTCCTTTGTCACTGATGTATTGTTTGCATCCAATTTTTCGCGGAATTTTTCAACTTTCATAATCCTCCTGACAATGTATCTGGTTTCTGCTGTGATCCGGCTTGTGCAGGAACTTAAGTCGAAGCGGACAGCTGATTTTCTTGCCTCCCTTGTGGAAACTGATGTTACAGTCTGGCGTGATGATGAATCGGGACAGGACAAAGGTGGCAAATGGGAACAGACATCAAGCCTCAATCTCAAGTCCGGTGACAGAATCCTTCTTGAAGCCGGGATGAAAGTCCCTTCCAACGTGAAACTTTCCACCGCCACCGATTTTTACGTTTCCGAATCTGCAATTACAGGTGAAAGTGACATTTTTGAGAAATCGGCGGGAGAAGTTTGCCGCGCAGGTTCCATTGTTGTGGGCGGAAAAGCTGAAGGTGCTGTGGAAGCACGGAAAAGCGATGACAGAAAAATCTTTTCCTCCGATTTTTCCTCCGGTAAAAAAAACCACTCCTTTGATAAAGGTGCCTCGTCCATCGCAAAGGTTCTTCTCCGGTTTGCGGTGATTTTGATTCCGCTTGTGTTCATAATCAGTTTTACCACAAAAGGTGATCTGCTCCGCTCTTTTCTGTTCGCACTTTCGGTTGGAGTCGGACTTATCCCGGAGATGCTTCCGATGGTTGTAAATGCCTGTCTTGCCCACGGTTCATCTGTCATGGGAAAAAAGCATACAATCGTCAAAAATATTGATGCCATGCAGAGTTTTGCAAGCCTTGATGTTCTCTGCGTTGATAAAACCGGGACTTTAACAGAAGACAAAATCATCCTTGAGTATTACATGGACATTTTCGGGAATGAAAATAAACGTGTTCTTGAATATGCCTATCTGAACAGCCTTTATCATTCCGGTGTAAAAAACATCCTGGATTCGGGGATTCTTGCCGTCCAGGAATGGGACAGTTTTGACAGCAAAAACCTGGAAGGCAAATATCAGAAACTTGATTCCCTGCCCTTTGATTATCAGCGGAAGATTGCTTCAGTATTGATGAATAATATAGAAGAAAACCGGCATATTCTGATTGTTAAAGGCGGTGTGGAAGAGATCCTGAATAAATGCTCCTTCTTTGAATATAAAAATCAGGTTTCCGCATTTGATGAAGATTGTTGTGCAAAAGCATTGGAAATGACCGGGGAAATGTCTGCCGACGGAATGAAGATTGTTGCTGTTGCCTGCAAAAAAGTCCTGGGTTCATCGATCACAGACCAGGACGAAACAGGCCTTACACTGCTGGGCTTTCTTGCTTTTTTTGATGCTCCCAAACAGAGTGCCTTGAGTGCCATCGAAAAGCTCAGGGCAAAGAATGTGAGTGTGCGGGTTTTATCAGGGGACAAAAAAAATGTTACACAGTCAATCTGCCGCCGCCTTAAGCTCAATACGGAAAACATGCTCACGGGATCAGAACTTTCAGATCTCAATGATGATGAAATCCTGCAGCGGATTGAATCCACCGAAGTTTTTGCGGAACTTACGCCTGAGCAGAAAAGTTTCGCAGTGAAGACATTGCAGCAGAATGGGCACACTGTCGGTTTTCTTGGTGACGGTCTTAACGACATAAATGCGATTACTCAGTGCGATGCAGGAATCAGCGTGGAAAATTCTGTGGCTGCATTAAAGGAATGTTCAAATGTTATTCTTGGCAAAAAAGATCTGAATGTGCTGGAAGAAGGTATTGTCCAGGGCCGGAAAGCTTTTATGAACATGACCAGATACATAAAGATCACCGCAAGTTCCAACTTTGGAAACATTTTTTCAATTGTGCTGGCTTCGGTTCTTCTGCCATTTTTCCCCATGAGTGCGCTGCAGCTTCTGCTGCTGAATCTTCTGTATGACACGCTCTGCCTTTCTTTGCCCTGGGATAATGTGGACGAGGATGAATGTGAGAAACCCCTGGAATGGTCAGGCCGAAGCCTTGGAAAGTTCATGCGCTTCTTTGGTCCTGTAAGTTCTCTCTTTGACATGATCACTTTTGTGTTTCTGTATTTTGTCCTGTGTCCTGCAATCTGTGGCGGAAACTACAGTGTTTTGTCAGCGGACATGCAGAATCTCTTTGCCCGCATTTTTCAGACTGGCTGGTTTCTTGAATCTCTCTGGACGCAGGTTCTGATTCTTCTGCTTTTGCGTACAAAGAAAATTCCTTTTGTGCAGAGCAGTCCGTCAAAGCTTTTCCAGGTTGTAACAATTTTAGGAATACTGATTTTTACCGCATTGATTTACACTCCCTTGGGGAATTTTGCGGGACTCTGTTCCCTTCCAGCGCAATATTATTTTTTCCTTTCTGCAGTTGCGGCATCATACCTGGGGCTTATGACAGTTGCGAAAAAAATCTACATAAAGAAAAACAAGGCTTTGTATTAAGGGAGGTTATATCAACTGAATCATTATGAAAAAGAAAGTTGATTACATTACAATCTCAAGTGATCTTGCTGACTTCCTTATAAAAAGTCTTGATACAGGCGGACTTGAAGACGAAAAATCAGAACTGAAAAACTCCCTTACGGAGCTCATCACAGGCCAGACAAATTCTCTTGTTCTGGACTGTGAATCTTCAGCCCCCTTTGTCTACGAAGATGTAATCCGAGCAGATAATCTTGAGATTTACCGTAAGGAAAGAAAAGTCGTTAAAAACGGAAGCGAGATTCTGCTTACTCCAAAAGAGTTTGATATTCTGTTTTTTCTTGCTTCCAACCGTGGCGAGGTTTTCACAAAAGAGCAGATCTATTACGCGGTATGGAAAGAAGGCTATTTCCTGGATGAAAGCAATATCATGGCATTCATCAGAAAACTCCGTAAAAAGATTGAGACAGATCCTGATTCACCGAAATACATTCTGACAGTTTGGGGCATCGGATATAAGTTTGTGGAATAACCTGCATGTCGCACTTTGCATGTCGCACTTTGCAGGCCACATCAGCCCACTTGCGTTTTTTCGGCACACTGTTCATACTTTGCTCATGAGCACTGAGAAAAAGACAAACGCAATGCGCATTCTGGAAGCCGCAGGAATCCCCTACTCCACAAAAACCTACGAAGTGGATCTTGAGAACCTTGATGCAATCCACGCATCCCAAAGTGCAGGGCTTCCACCGGAACAGGTGTTCAAGACTATCGTGATGCGGAACGAACGCAACGAGATCTACGTTTTCTGTGTTCCGGCAACAACAACGGTCAACCTGAAAAAAGTCAGATCCCTTACTTCCTCAAAAGAAATCGGTCCCGTAAAACCGACAGAACTTCTCGGCCTTACCGGTTATATCCGCGGCGGATGCTCTCCTCTGGGCATGAAGAAAAAATTCCCTACATTCATTGATGAGACCGCGGTGCTTTTTGACGAGATCTACGTAAGTGCAGGAGTCCGGGGCGAACAGATCGCGGTAAACGGAGAAAGTCTCGCAGCTCTATGCGAAGCGCCTCTTGAGTCACTCACCTTGTAAAATATCTCTTCTTTGTGATATAGTTCGCCATGGACGCATCAGATTCAAGAAAAAAAATCGTCGTGCTGGACTTTGGCAGCCAGTACGCTCATCTTATCGCCAAACGGTTCCGTCTTTTAGGGTATTATTCAGAAATCGCACTTCCTTCAGTCAGTCTTGACGCTTTTGAAAACGCGGCAGGAATTGTTCTCTCTGGAGGACCTTCATCAGTTTACGAATCAGAAGTTCCCGAATTCAACGACGAGATTTTTACACTGAACATTCCAATGCTGGGATTGTGCTACGGGCATCAGCTTATGGCGCAGAAACACGGCGGCAAAGTTGAGAACACCGGCAAAGGCGAATTCGGCATTGCACACCTTGATTTTGAGGACAAGTCTCCATGCCCGCTTTTTGACGGCATTGAAAGCGGCACACAGGTCTGGATGAGCCATCAGGACACTGTTACAGTTCCCGGAGACGGCTTTGAATGTGCCGGAAGCACTTCTCTCTGTACCCACGCAGCACTCCAGAATCCTGAGAAAAAACGCTACAGTCTCCAGTTCCATGTGGAAGTTAAAGACACTCCCTGCGGAAACCAGATTTTCGCCAATTTTGCAAAACTCTGCGGAATGGAGAAAAACTGGGACCAGGACACGGTTCTTGATACAATCCTTACACAGATCAAAACTGATTCAAAAGACAAGAAAGTCCTTCTTTTCCTTTCTGGCGGTGTTGATTCCACTGTTGCTTTTGCCCTGCTGAACAAGGCTCTCGGACAGGAGCGGGTTCTCGGTCTTCACATTGACAACGGCTTCATGCGCAAAAATGAAAGCCACAATATTGAGATTGCCTACAAGAACGCCGGTTTCTCCAACTTTATCGTTGAGGACGCAAGCGAATCTTTCCTGGCTGCCATCAGCGGACTTGTTGATCCCCAGAAAAAACGCATGGCTGTCGGTGAAAACTTTATCACAGTGCGCAACCAGGTTGTGGACAGACTCCATCTGGACGGTGACGAATGGCTTCTGGCCCAGGGAACACTCTATCCGGACATCATTGAGTCAGGCGGAACAAAGAACTCCAAGGTGATCAAGACTCACCACAACCGTGTTGACGGAATCCAGGAACTGATTGCCAAAGGGCTGATCATTGAACCGCTCAAGGATCTTTACAAAGATGAAGTCCGTCTTATCGGTAAAAAAATCGGTCTTGAGGACAGTCTGGTAATGCGACATCCTTTCCCAGGTCCCGGGCTTTCAATCAACGTGCTCTGCCGTGAAGGCAAATTCTCTGCGGAAGAGCAGGCAGAACTTGATCAGGCCCGCAAAGCCCTTGATGCCCTTGACATTTCCACAATGCTGGAAGAACCTGCTGAAAAAGATGTGCTCTGCGTAAAATCAGTGGGTGTCCAGGGAGACTTCCGCACTTACAGATTCCCTGCAGTCCTCAGCTTTGACAGAGTCCCTTCCTGGGAAAACCTGGAAAAAGTTTCCTCATACATCACAAACAATGTTCACCTTGTTAACCGCACGATTCTCCGGATTTATGAAAAACCGGGCTGTGTCCTGCGCGAAGGTTACTGTGTCAGACCACGTCTTGACCAGACCCGCGAGGTTGACGCAATCATGCTTGAGTCTTTGAGGAAAGCCGACTGGTACAACAAAATTTTCCAGCATCTTACAATCCATCTGCCCTATGCGGCGGAAGAAGGTCACTGTGCAATCGTCCTGCGCCCCGTTGTGTCTGAAGACGTGATGACAGCACGCTTTGCACATCTGGACAGGGCTCTCCTTGACTCTGTTGTTGAGCAGATCAAAACCTTGGGATTTGTTGACGCACTTTATTACGACATCACAAACAAACCGCCGGCAACTTTCGGCTGGGAGTAGTCGCGCCGGTCTGAACTTGTTTCAGTTTTTTACGATTATTTGCTTTTATGCAAAAAAAATGGGCTTCCGACCACAACCTGCACAAGTCCCGAAGCTAGCTTCGCGTCGATTCCGGTCCTGCGCAGAACGTGGTCTCCGCCCATTTTTTTTTTTGCACGCTGGTAATCATTGCTTGTGCATCAAGTTCAGCCCACGCTTGTTAACGCAATGGGCTTCCGCCCATTTTTTTTTGCACGCTGGTAATCATTGTTTATGCATCAAGTTCAGCCCACGCTTGTTAACGCAATGGGCTTCCGACCGTTTTTTTAATCCCCAAGTTCAAGACTTGCAACTTCCATCCGCTTCAGGGCAGTTTTAAGAACAAATCTGTCAGTTTTCAGCATTTCCTCAAACTGCTTTTTACTCAATGGGATCACCTGAAGTTCAGTTTCTGCAACAATCGTTTCCGTGCAAGGCTGGTTCATCAGCACCGGAATCTCGCAGACAAAGGAGTGTTTTTCAATCGTGTAGAATCCTTTTGCCGACTGGGCCTTTGCCCTTCCTTCCGCAATGTAGTAGATCCAGTTTGACCTGATTCCCGCAGAACACAGAGGTGTGCCTTTTACAATGCGTGAAGCGGTAAAAACTTTTACAATGCGCTCCGGATCTGCAAAAAGAATCCTTGTTACCCAGTCCGGGTTTGCATTTGCCATCTTTCCGCTCATTGCATAAAGTTCACCGAGAACCAGTGTGTTGAAAAACTGGCGCACAAAGACAAACTGGGCAAAAAACATGAAGATTGTAAAGAAAGTGTCTATCTCAAGAAGCAGCACAATCAGTGAGGAAAGCATTCCATAAATCAGTGTGTAGCGGCTGCGGTTGAAAAAAATCTGGAAAAACCACTGGAATCCCAGAAAGAACAGCGTTGTAAGCAGGCCCGCCATGAAGCAGAGTTTCCACTCAGGCTTTGTTCCCGGTGCAAAGCGGTACACAAAAGTCACTGTAAGGCACAGGGCAACATAGGGAACAATGGAAACCAGCACAGGTGAAAGTCTTGCCTCCAGCCAGAAACTCAGTTCCGGAAAGATGTTTACCAGGAAAGTGTTGTTTTTGAGCAGAGAGGCCGCAACAATTATCAGCATAAGAATCAGCGCGATTCCGATCACAAGAACCGCTTCTCCGGCAAAGGCCCACAGATTGAAAGAAAGTGCCTTGCGTTTTGTCTGAGTGTTGAAGATTCTTCTGAAAGCCTGCATCACTGAAAAGAAAAACCTGCGGGCAATCCAGAACACAACAACAACGGTAGAAATCTCAAGGATTCCGAACTTTTTCACATCAAGGACATAGGAAATAAGTGCATCAAACTGATCCTGGGTGATGAAGGATTCCACATACTCGTACAGGCCGCGGACAAAAGTCTGATCCGCATGGAGAAAACGGAGGGAAACCATGATCACCAGAAAAACCACAGGCAGAAAGGAAAACAGAAAGCCGAAGGAACAGGATGCGGATGCCATGGCAAGTCCATTCTGATCAAAAAGTTTTGAAGAAAGATAGACAGACTGACCTATGGTTGATAAGCCGATTTTTTTCTCAGTAAAAAATGGAGTGCGTTTTTTTCCCATGCATATCCTCTTTTAAAGCCGAATGCCAAGTTTCATTAAAAAAAATAACTGCACTTACGCCAAAATCCGTGAATAAATCGCGGTGCAACAAGTTGCAAGCAATTTATTCACTGGATTCCGGCTCCGTTCCGTTATTTTTTTTCACTTTAAATTTTAATATCGGCATGTCATGTTGTGCCCATTCAATTCACAGTAAATATAACAAAACACAACAATAAAGAAAAAAAAAGCCTGCTCCATGAAGAATCTTCATATTGAACAGGCTGTAATTCGAAAAACTGAAACCTAGGATCAGTAAGCTTTGCCGCTGTCATGTCCTTTGCGGTTTTTTTTCATCAGTTTGCGCTGAAGTGCTTTATTCTTGCGGTTCAGGATTGTTGAAGGTTTTTCGTAGTATTCGCGTTTTTTGTATTCGCGGATGATTCCTTCTTTTTCTACCATGCGTTTGAAACGTTTGATAGCTTTCTCGAGGTTCTCATTTTCGTCAACGATAATTCTTGCCATGTTTGTCACCTCCTCCGGTAGCACCGTCTGAATAACGCAGATTATGTCACAGAACCGCACCGTAAGTCAATAGAGCAGCCTGCTCCCTTCATCACACTGCAGCCGATGCACCACAGATCAGAAGCGGTACTCTCTGGTCCGGACTCTTCCCAGCGGCAGTCATTTCCGGGAAAATCTCTGAAAATTGATTTTTCCTGTGACACTCTTTATAATCAACTCATGCCGCGACGCCGTTCTTCAAAAAACAAAGCCCTTAAAAAAATCATCTCGCTGATAATCACCTGTGCCATCTGTCTTTCACTGATGCTTTTCACTTTAGGTTTCGGCGGAAAAACAGGCAACGTCATCTCAACCCTTCTTTTCGGGGTCTTTGGAGTTTTTCAGTATCCCATGCCGGTCATTCTGATCGCCTCAGTCTTCTACTTCTCAGCTGTCAGAAAAAAGAAACGCCTTGTCCGCAAAAGCATATCCGCTCTTCTTCTGCTTTATTCCATCATGATCACCGTTCATCTCGGAACCTTTGCGACCCAGCTTCCAGAACTCAGCGAACTGTACCATGTCTCAGCATATACTCACTCAGGAAGCGGACTGGCCGGTGGTTTTCCGGCCTGGCTTCTTACAAAATGCTTCGGACCGGCAGTGGCAGCAATCCTTTCTGTGACCGCCGCTCTCTGTGCCCTTGTTTTCCTGTTTGACACCGCTTTTATCTCCTTGAACAGAGCCGTAAAAAAACTTGTGATCAGACTGGCGGCAAAAATCTCTGCCCGCATAAAAGAAAGAGCCGCTGATAAAAAACAGCAGAAAGCCTGTCCCGCAAGAACTGCGAAAAAGGAAAAGCCGAAAAAAGCCCTGAAAGTTCAGAAACCAGAAAAAATCCTTGCGCTTCCGGCAGAACCTGAAAAAGTGCCTGCTGGACAGGAGCCGGTACAGAAAACCGAACCGGAACAGCAGGAGAAAATTCCCGGAAAGAAAACTGAAGGATTTCAGACAGATGAGAAAGAATCTTCGAAAAAATATGAGTTTCCCTCAAGGGATCTGCTTCTGGGCCCGGACAAAAGCCTGGAACAGGATTTTCCCGAACCGCTTCTGATCACTCCACTTGATGATCCCGATTCCATCGAGGCAAAACTTGCGGAAAAACTGATTGATGCGCTCCTGAATTTCGGCATCCAGGCCCAGATAACGGAAGTTCTTGCGGGCCCCACACTGATCCGGCTTGAATTCACGGTTCCCAAAGGTGTTAAAGTCAGCAAGGTTGTCGCCCTGAAAGATGACCTTAAACTTGCCCTTGCCGCAGCTGATCTTCACATGGAAGCTCCTGTTCCCGGAAAATCCGCTATCGGAATTGAGATTCCCAGCAGGACAAAAGAACCGGTTCTTCTTAAGGAACTAATTTCACATCCCGATTTTGCGGGACATAAATCACCTCTTGCATTCTGTGCGGGAAAAAGCATTTCGGGAGAAACTGTGATCGCAGACCTGGAGAAAATGCCGCATCTGCTCATTGCAGGTGCTACGGGCTCTGGAAAATCAGTCTGCATAAACACAATCATCATGAGTCTGCTGTACCACGCAACACCACAGGATGTGCGCCTCATTCTGATTGATCCGAAGATTGTGGAACTGAGTGTCTATAATGGCATTCCCCACCTTATTGTTCCCGTTGTTACACAGGCGGACAAAGCCCGTGAAGTGCTTGAACAGACCGTTCAGGAAATGATAAACCGCTACCAGCTTCTTGCTGCCGCCGGAAAACGCAATATCCAGACATACAATAAAAGCCTTTCTGCCGATGAAAGCCACAGGAAACTGCCCCGGATAGTTGTGATCATTGATGAACTGGCGGACCTGATGATGGCAGACGGAAAAAGTGTTGAAGAAAGCATCTGCCGCATAACCCAACTGGCCAGAGCCTGCGGAATCCATCTTGTGCTTGCAACCCAGCGTCCTACCACAAATGTTGTGACCGGTCTGATCAAGGCGAACGTGCCCTCACGCATTTCTTTCGCTGTGGCTTCAGCAGTTGATTCCCGCGTCATACTTGATGAATCGGGAGCAGAGGACCTGCTTGGAAACGGAGACATGCTTTACGCGCCACAGGGCGAGAAACCCCGTCGTCTGCAGGGACCTTTCGTAAGCGAGGAAGAGATCAGCCGTGTAGTCTCAGTTCTCAGGAATCAGTGAGAAAGGCGGTAAGTAAGAGTCTTACGGGCTGACTCAAAAGCCAGCGGGAGTTCATCAACTTTCAGCAGCGTGTCAGCGGGATAAAAACGGATTTCTTCCACTTCAGACTTCTGGATGTTCAGTTCCGCACCATCGGGCAGAGTGGCTTCGAAGAACAGATCGCAGGTTTTGTAAACAATGTCCTTGTAGCAGTAAACATTTGGAAAACTGCAAAGATAACGCAGGGAATCAGGTTCCACACCGATCTCTTCACGGCATTCCCGCACACAGGCTTCTTCTGCGGATTCATCAGGATCGACAAAACCGCCGGGAAAAGCAAGAAAACCTTTCCGCGGATCTTTGGCACGGGTCTCAAGAAGAACCTCACCCTGCCCGTTCACAATCACAAGGCCCACAGCTGATGCCACATTATTGTACAGAGTAAATCCGCAGTCCGGGCATTTCCACTTGCGGTTCATCACATTCTCTATTTTTCTGCTGCCACATCTTGGACACTGGTTAAAATCATTTGAATTCATAATCTTATTATAGAAGATTTCTGCAGATTCTGTAACGCTTGAAACACTGATTTATTTACCCTAATATAAAGCAAACACTAAAGAAGGAATTTTCCATGAAAAAAATCATTTCAGTTCTGCTTCTCTGTGCATTGACCTTTGCCGCTTTTGCCGACATCAACGTGTACACAGGAATGAGCAAGTCAACTTCAGAAAAGATCGCTGCCGCTGATGCATTGATTGCAAAAAATCAGTTTGCAAGTGCCTTTGAGACCCTGAATTCCGTCAGTGCTGACGAATTTATCATTGCAAAAAAAGTTGAGATTGTAATCAACTATTTTATCTCTTCAAATCTGCACCTTTCTTTTGAACTTGGTGACATCGGAGCCGGAAAAACGATTCTTCAGGCCCGTGCGGAAGGAAAAAAATACCGATCCTACGCTTTTGATCCTGTTCAGGAAATTGCCGCTTACGAAAAAGCAAACGGAACCAAACCCATTCTTCAGAAATCTCTGGGTGACTATTACTACGATATCTCAGTCTGGTTCGGTGACAGCTGGAGTATCTCCTACGCAGAGCTGCTTTCAAAAGCTGCTGATGCCTACAGAACCGCTTATGACGCAAAATCCCTGGATGGTTCCTCTCTGGACAATTACGGTTCATGTCTTCTTGCCATGGGAGACATTGACAATGCAATCAAAGTGCTTGAATACGCTGATTCCGTCTCTGACTTTGCAGGAATCAACTACAATCTTGCCGTTGCACAGCAGTATGTAGGAAACAATGAGGCCGCAGCAAAGAATGCTCTGATTGCCGCACAGAATTACAGCACTGAAAACCTTGATTACAAGATGGACGCTTATATCCTGGCTGCCGACATCAATCTTAACATGGACAAAGTTCAGGATGCGTTGAACATTCTTGTGGAAGCCATGTCCTGGTCTGACACAGACTACCGTGTCTATCAGAAACTGATGGCAATCTACCTCTGGGCTGGCAGAAATGATCTTGCAGCATACTGCGCAGACTCAATCTTCGGTCTTTATCCTGATAATCCCGGTTCAACCCAGGTGGTTCTCTCTGTTTTCTACAACTACACACAGGATTTCAGTCTGGTTGAAGAGTTCTTTGCACGTAACATGAAAACTTTTGCAGGAAACAATATGGCTCTTGCAAACCTGAACTATTATCTTGCAATGCACCGTGCAAACCTGAATGATGAGAAAGGAGCAAAAGCAGCGGCAAAAGATGCACGCACTTATTTCATTGCTGCCGGTCAGTACCAGGGAGAGGTGAAAGCTTCTTTGGACAGCTTTTTAGGCTTGTAACAGCAACAAAAAGTACCAGTGCCGCACAGTAAGGCAGAGCAAGCACAAGTGTGGGAGTAAGAAAGGTTCCATCTGTGTTCAGCCTGCCGGCGGCATATTCCGCAGCGGCAAACACCAGTCCCGCTGCAAGTGCTCCTTTTGGCTTTCTGCTGCCGAGAAATACTGCGGCCAGAGCAATCCAGCCTTTTCCGGCACTTACACCCGGAACATATGAAGAAAGCCGTAAAGTAAAAAGCACACCGCACACCGCCGCACAGACGGCAGCCAATGTCCAGGACATAATCCTGTAAAAAGAGGGAGACAGTCCCCGTTTTCTCAGCAGATCCGCGTCACTTCCGGCAATGCGTGTCCTCAGTCCCCAGGGAGTGCGCTCCAAAGCGATCACTACAAAGCTGGCGAACACAAGGCAGGGAATGATCATTCCGCGAAGACCGGCCCAGGCTGTGGTGCTTCCGAAAAGATTTTCCCCAAAACCGTAGACAACACCTTTTGTTCCGAACCATTTTGCGGAACAGAAACTTACAAATCCGTCAGAAAACAGGTTCACACTGATTCCGCAGATAAAATGGTTGGCCCGGGTTTTTTCTGCAAAAAATGCAACCAGTGTCATGAAAGCCGCTGATACGGACACGGAAAGAATGCAGCCGGCCACCACAGATCCTGTAAACACAGAAAAAGCGTAGGCAAGAAATGAAGCCATGTTCATTATGCCGTCAAGAAAAACTGCCATTACGCCTGCGTATTCAGAGGCAAGAGCACCAGGAATCAGCACTATCAGCGGAAGTGCAGCAGAAAGAATCTGAAGGATTATGTTAAAAAATGTCATATCTGCCTCTTTTTATTTCTTTTCCACAGAAAACGTGCTGAGATCAGAAGAAGAATCACTGCCTGGACAACAGGTGTTATATCCACTGCAAGGCTTCCAGTGAGCACAAGTTTGTTTGAGGCAGTGAAAATGTATGACAGAATCAGTGCGGATGGAACAAGGAGCAGCGGTGAACCGGAGGCAATGAGTGCGACAGTCAGCGCATTCCAGCCGAAACCAGCATAGAATCCTGAATGGCAGGTGAAGTATGTGCCAGTCACGGCAAAAAATCCAGTCAGTCCGTGAAGAGCGCCTGACATAAACAAGGCCCGGTCTGTAATTCTTTCGATTCCGAAACCGGAATAACTGGCGAATTCGGGAGCAATTCCTGCGATACGCAGTTTCTGGCCGCCTTTTGCCTTGATCATAAAGATACAGAAAAGCACAAACAGAACCAGTACCGCAAAAACTGACGCGTTGAATGTTGAAGGCGGCAGCAGCTGTGCCAGTCTGAACTGAGTTCCGATAAAAGGAGTTGCAAGCAGGTTACCGCTGTGACCGCGGAAATCAGTTGCTATGGCATTGTCGATTATGGGAATAACGCCCTTTGAGACAAGAAAAGTTGTAAGCAAAACTGTAATCCCGCAGAAACGCTGCAATGCCGCAGAGGCATAGGCAATCAGTCCGGAAGCCACGGAGGCCGCGATCATCACTGGGAGAAGCATTACCGGCGGAAGAGAACCGCATTTTGAAAGCAGAACCGCGGTCACAAAGCCACCAAGGTAAACCTGTGCTTCACCACCGAGATTCAGGTTGCCGCTGTACAGAGAAATTGCGGAACCCATGCCCGCACACAGAAGCAGTGCGGCAGTGTTCAGGAAACTGCCGGTGTAGTATGGGGAAGTAAAGGGGGCGGCAAAAAAAGAGGCAATTGCTTCAAAGGGTTTTGGCGCGGAAAACGCTATCAGAAGCAGGGCGCAGATAAAACTGATTCCCAGAGAAAAGAGGACGCTGAGTTTTTCAGGTCTGAGCCGCAGTTTTCTGAGGATTTTCGCAAAGATTTTTTCATTACCCTGATTTTCCGGTTTCTGCGCATCAGAAGCCGGAACGCCGGCTGTGTTTCCTCTGTCAGCATTTTTTGCGGTCTCGCCAGTTTCTGCACTTTTTAACAGCCTTACAGTTTCTGTTTCCGCCTGACTTTTCCCCTCTGTAATCTGGGAAAGTTTTCCGCCCACAAGTTCGTAGGCTTTGTGAGCAACGGATTCAATTCCTTCCTTTGTCACAGAAAGAATCAGCACTGCAATTCCCTGTGCCGCCAGTTCCTGAAGTTCCCGGGACAAAGCCTGTGATTTCTCGGAATCAAGACCGTAGGTAGGATTTGCAAGAACCAGAAGTTCCGGGGCAAGATGCACTTCGCGGGTAATTATCAGTTTCTGAAGCATACCGCCGGAAAGGGTTGAAACTCTGTCAGAGAGAAGACAGTTTACGCCAGAATCCGCCAGCACTTCCGCCTCATCAGGAGAAACGCTGCAGAGCATCTGTTTTACTGTCAGGTCCGGATGTGCTGCCCGGAACTGTTTGTTTAACGGCACAAAGCCCACTTTGTTACGGCGGAGATATTCCGCAGAAAAATAGCCTGTTTTTGAATAAAAGCTGATTGTTCCCGCTTTTTTCGAAGCTGAAAAATCTTTTTTTGAGATCATTCCGCAGACAAGGTTTTCCAGTGTTGAAAGCCCGGCTTCCAGCTGTCCGTAGATTGCGGTAATCCGCCCCTTTTCCGCAGAAAAAGTAATGTCAAACAGAGAAGGCCCGTTCTGAGGCCTGAAAGTCAGACTGTCGGTCCTTAAAACCGTTTCAGGATCAGTAAACTCTGTCAGAACCGGAGCAGTCTGAATCACATTTTCACCAGAATCAGCTGTTCCACTATGTCTGCCGAAAATCGCGCTGTGAATCAGATCAGGATCCGCCTTGTCCCCGCCCTCAAAAACCTGTCTCACAAGGCCGTCCCTCAGCACAACAATCCGGTCCGCATTTTTACGGGCTTCCTCAAAGTTGTGAGTGATCAGTATGACACAGAGACCCTCCGCAGCTAGTCTTTCAATCCAGGAAAAAAGGAGACGTTTCTCTTCTTTGTCCAGAGTGGCAGAAGGTTCGTCAAGAATCAGAAAATCCGGCTTCCGGTAAAGAGCCGCCAGAAAGGACACGAAAAAACGTTCGCCCGCGGAATAATCCTTCGCCTTTCTGTGAAAATCTATGCGCAGTCCGGCAGAATCAGCAAGTTCTCCAATCCTTTTCGCCGCTGTCTTCCGGTTGATCATGAGACCTGCAGAAACCGGTTCGCATCCAAGGACAATGTTTTCAAGACCGGTCAGCTGGTCGGAAAGAAGAGGCCGCTGTTCCACCAGAAAAAATCCATTTGACTGGGCATCTCGGGCACTGTGAAGTTCAATGGTTTTCTCATCAAGAGAAAGTTTACCCGAATCCCAGGGAAGGTTTCCGGCGATTATTTCTGCGAGTGTTGTTTTTCCTGCACCGTTCTCGCCAAGAAGTGCATAGATTTTTCCTGATTCAAAACTTAGAGAGACACCTTTAAGCACATTCTTGCGGAAAAAACTTTTTTTTACCTCATCAATCTTCAGAACCAAGGGAAACTCCTTTCCAGGAAAAAAATGTGTACCGGCGCCGACCAGTCACTCTGAGACAAACCTGCCATATAACCGAAAAGGCGCTGACAATTAATCTGCCAGCGCCGCTGATACCGGGACAGAAATCAGTTCAGCAGTTACTGAAATTACTGTTTTGGAGCCGGAAGAAGAAGTGAACCATCCATAATCCGTTTGTATTCCGCATCCAGTTTTGCACGGATTGATCCGGCTACACTTGCTTCATAAAGCGGGTCATCGTTTACAAAACGAACATAACCTTCTTTCATTCCTACAGTTTTTGCGGATCCCATCACGGTTTTTCCCGCAAGATATTCAGCTGTCACTTCAAGTGCCATGCGTTCCTGTTCCAGAGTTGCGGAAGAAATCACATGACCCGGAGCCTTTGCAAAACCGTTGTCATCAAACCATGTCACATAAAAACCAAGTTCCTGAGCCGCCGCAATGACACCCTGTGCCGCACCACCGCAGATCGGAAGAATCACGTCAACACCTTCATCATAACAGGCGCGGGCCAGCTCTGCACCTTTTGACGCATCGTACCAGTTTCCGACAACCTTGAAGTCCACCTGAATCTCAGGATCCACAGCGTGGGCACCTTCGGCAAAAGAAGGATAGATTATATTGTTCATCACCGGGTATTCCTGAGCCGCGATCAGAGCAACTTTTTTCGCTTCATTTGCATAGGTCATCTCTGATCTGTCAGCAACTGTCACAAGTCCGGCCGCATAACCTGCCATGTAAGCCTGCTCGCGCTGGTTATAGCGGACTGTGGCCATGTGGTCGTTGCCTTCAAGGAATGCGTCCAGAACCAGGAACTTTACAGAAGGGAACTGGACTGTCAGAGGCTCGATCAGCTCAGGCAGTGAGGGATTTGATGAAATGATCATTGTGTATTCACCTGTTGCGGCAACTGCTGTAATTTTGTTGCCCCACTCCGCCTGATTTGTTCCTGCCTCAATAACTGTCACAGAAACTTTTCCATTCTGATCAGAAACACCTGCATTATATTTTTCCACGCTTTTCTGAACACCTGATGCCAGCATCTCATAAACCGGACTTCCTGACATAACGCCGGGAACAAATACTGCAATTGACTCAGCTTTTTTTGCTGTGTTTTCTTTTTTGCATGAAGTCACGCAGAAAACTGCCATGACCGCAAGAACTGCGGCAAAGATCTTTGTAAATCTGTTATTCATCCTGTTTTCCTTCCATTGAAAATTTAGTTTGATATAAAACAATATAGCAGAATAAATAGTTTTATGTCAAACTATTTATCGAATCTTGTTCAGATTTTCTTTTTTTACGGAATGCCTCACATCACACCCACAATAATTCCCGCCACAACAATCGCAGCGCAAATTGCTTTGTGCACAATGTTCTTCTCTTTGAAGACGAATTTTCCCGCAAGTATTGCAACAATAACGCTGCTCTGCTTTATCAGTGTCATTACAGTAACCTGGCTTTCAGGCATTCCGTTGGCGATAAAAAGGGCTTTGTCCATAACAATAAGGCCTGCCGCAAGAAGCCAGATCCACACATTCTTCAATAAAGCGGGACTGATTCTGGTCCTGGTTACAAGCGCATAAAGTGCGTAGAAAATGACAAGAAAAAGCGTGTACCAGAACTGCAGCTGACTGGAGGTCATTGTTCCCATGAGGATTTTGTCCAGAAGTCCTGACACAGCATTAAGGATGCATGACAGAAAAGCAAGAAAAACGAAGAGTCCTGTCTTCTGACGTGGAACAGATACAGGAACTTCTGAAGTTTTAACGGCGGATTCCTTACATTTTGCAAAAGGATTGAATTTAAGGAACAGAAGACCGGCACTTACAAGAACCAGCCCTATCATTTTGTTTACAGTGACCGCTTCACCAAGCACAGATATTCCAAGAAGTGTGGCAAAGATCACCCGGGAAAGATCAAGAATTCCGTACATGCTTATGGGAAGCTGCTTTATTGCTTTGAAGCCCGCGATCCAGGCAACAAAAATCACAAAAGATTTGAGGACAATCCACAGAAACTGTCCAGGTTCAAGTCCGCCTGCTGCAGGAGCCTGCGGAAGGACCATAAGAAGTGACAGAAACGTATAGACAAGAAGCACCTCGATAACAGAATTTTTTTCCAGCGCCTTTTTCTTGAAAATCTCTCTTGCACCTTTGACAAGGCCGTAAAACAAAGTAAGCAGCATCCACATAGTTTTTCAAGTATACGTTTTTTCGGAAAGAAACAAAACACCTGATCCGATTTTGTGGGGGTGCAAATACTACGATGCTTTGAAGGATGTTTCGACTTCGCTCAACATGACAGATCGCGTGTGACATGACAGCGCGTGCAAAAAAAGCGTGCCACCCCGCACATAAAAAGTGGGGTCCCTGAGGCCCTCGAAGGGACATTGTGCGACGGGTTTTGCCGTGGTATGCATTCATTGCGTTAGGGATAGTAAGGGTGGCGAAGCCATTGCGAAGCAACGAAGCGGAAGCGGAGCCCTGAATAGCCCGACGGCGAAGCCGTAACGCCCATCTGATTGACGTCCTTTTTACCAGTTCCCACTTGATTGGCACCTATTTGATCGGATTGATAAGATTTGGAAGTGCAAAAAAAAATCCCGCCGCAAAACTGGAATGCATTCAAGCAAAACAGCTTCAGGACGGGATTTTTCATTCAGGCCAGAATTGACCTGATCAGATCAATGTTTAAAGTGACGTGTTCCGGTGAAAATCATTGCAATGCCGAATTTGTTACATGCATCGATTGATTCCTGGTCACGGATTGATCCACCCGGCTGCACAATTGCCTTGATGCCGAATTCAGCGGCTTTCTCAACACAGTCTGCAAAGGGGAAGAATGCATCACTGATAAGCACTTCTGCATTGCCCAGTCCCAGTGCATCGGTTTTTTCCTTGGCACGTGTCAGAGCCTGTTCTGCAGCCCAGATACGGTTTGTCTGTCCGCATCCGATTCCGTATGCAGTCCGGTTTTTGATCACCAGAATTGCGTTTGACTTTGCAAACATTGCCACTGTCATACCGAATGCCATTTCATCAATCTGTTCCTGAGTGGGTTTTGCTTTTGTAACAATGTCCCATTTCTCAAACAGGTTGCTGTCGCGATTCTGAACCAGAAGTCCGCCGTCAACGCTCATCACTTCAAAAGAATCAGCAGCCTCAACAGTTGCCTTTACAAGACGGAGATTTTTCTTTGCACTGAAAACTTCAAGTGCTTCTGCTGTAAAGTCAGGAGCAACAATCACTTCCAGAAAGCATTTGACCATTTCCTCGGCCGCCTCTTTGTCGATCACTGCACTGCATCCGATGATTCCACCGAAAATTGAGACAGGGTCGCAGTCGTATGTCTGTCTGTAGCTTTCAAGGACAGTTTTTCCCAGAGAAGCACCACAGGGTGTATTGTGTTTCAAAGCGATTGTAAACACACTTCCGGCGGCGGCTGCAAAACTTGCTGTAACAGGTGTTCCAACGGGAGCAGCTTTTTCTCCGGCAGCGTTTTTACCGCAGATGATTCCGTCATAAGCTGAATAGTCGGTTCCGCTTACTGCGGCCGCGTTCTTCACAAAGCGGTTGAAGGCACATACACCTTTCCATGCCACATCAAGGTCACGCATGTTGTTGTAGGAAAGTTCTTTTCCCTGCAGCTGCTGCATTCCGCCGAAAGCACCTTTTTTATCTGCTGTAACATAGAGAGCAGCTTTCTGATGGGCATTCTCTCCGTAACGGAGTTCCTGGCTTTTCACCAGAGGCATGTCATAATAAGCGGGGAGTTCTTCCTCAAGCATGAAGCGGCTTACTGCTGCATCATATGCGCTTGTAAGATTGAAAACTTTTCCGGCAAGGCGGCGTTTGAATTCAACTGGAACATTTCCGGCTTTAAGGCCTTCAATTGTCTGTGCATAATCAGCAGGATCCGTAAGGACAATAACGTCCTGATAGTTTTTTGCTGCGGCACGGATCATTGTAGGTCCACCGATGTCAATAAATTCAACAGTTTCTTCAAATGTCAGGCCGGCCTGAACTTTTTCAAAGAAAGGATAAAGGTTTACACAGACCAGATCGATGGGAGTCACACCCAGTTCTGCAATCTTGCTCATGTGTTCTTCATTGCTGCGGATTGCGAGCAGTCCGGCATGAATTGCAGGATGCAATGTCTTTACACGGCCGTCCAGACATTCAGGAAAACCGGTGACAGAAGACACATCAGTAACGGGGATGCCGTTCTGGGTCAGATAGCGGGCTGTTCCGCCTGTAGAAAGGATTTCCCAATCAGCCCCGTGCAGATACTGGGCCAGTTCCAGAATTCCATCCTTAACAAAAACACTTAACAGTGCTCTTTTTTTCATATCAACACTCCTCAGAATTGATTTACACAACCATTATGTGCCATGGATGGCACAACAAACTGAGTTTTGCCACCAGGCAAAACGCGAATCGAAAAACGGCACGAAGCCGGTTTTCGATACTCCTCAGAATTGATTTACACAACCATTATGTGCCATGGATGGCACAGCAAACTGAGTTTTGCCACCAGGCAAAACGCGAATCGAAAAACGGCACGGAGCCGGTTTTCGATACTCCTCAGAATTGATTTACACAATCATTATGTGCCATGGATGGCACAGCAAAATCAGAATCCGCCCAGCTGCTGCATCATACGCGCCTGCATCCCTTTGTTACGGCTCATCTTCTTCATTGCAAGACGGGTTTTCTCAAACTGCTTGATCAGCCGGTTCACTTCCGCCACAGAAGTTCCTGAGCCTTTCGCAATGCGTTTGCGGCGGCTGGGCCCGATGATCAGATGATTTGCCCTTTCCTTTTTTGTCATACTGAGAATGATCGCTTCCTGAACCTTCATTCCGCTCATGTCAATCTCATCAGGATTGATCTGGCCAGCAAGCCCCGGCATCATTTCAAGCAGTGAATTCATGGAACCCATTTTCTTTACGCGCTGCAGCTGATCCAGCATGTCTTCCAGGGTAAACTCATTGGAAGCCATTTTTTTCTGGAGTCTGGCAGCCTCTTCCATGTCGATTGTTTCCTGTGCTTTTTCAACCAGAGAAACAATATCACCCATACCAAGAATGCGGCTTGCAATGCGGTCAGGATGGAAAGGTTCAAAATCCTCGATTTTTTCACCGGTACCGATGAAAAGAATCGGTTTTCCGGTAATTGATTTGAGAGAGATTGCAGCACCACCGCGGGCATCGGAGTCAAACTTTGTAAGGATAACACCGGTAAGCTGAAGTGCCTCATCAAAAGTCTTCGCAATGTCAACAGCATTCTGACCTGTCATTGAGTCAGCGACAAGAATCACTTCGTCAGGATTCAATGCGGACTTGATGTCAGCAATTTCCTTCATCATTCCGTCGTCAATCTGCAGACGTCCTGCGGTATCCACAATCAGAGTGTCATAACCGTTCTTGCGTGCATAATCACGGGCATTTTTTGCAATGCGCACAGCATCTTTCGCAGTACCCGGCAGCGGAATGTCTTCCTTGTAAACCGGAACCTCTGCTTTCGCGGCATTGATGCACAGCTGATCAATAGCAGCAGGACGGACAAGGTCACAGGCGGCCAGAACAGGTTTACGACCTTCCTTTTTCAGACGGGCAGCCAGTTTTACGGCAGAAGTTGTCTTACCGGAACCCTGAAGACCCAGAAACAGGATCACAGACTGGGTGTCAGGGCCTTTAAGTTTAAGATCTGTCTTTGAATCACCAAGAAGGGCAACCAGTTTGTCATGGACAATCTTGATGAACTGCTGGCCCGGATCAACAGAGCGCAGAACTTTCTCACCTTTTGCTTCTTCAATGGTGCTGTTTACAAAGCGCCGGACAACACGGACGTTAACATCGGCCTCAAGAAGGGCCATTTTGATCTTGTCTACGGCTTCCTCAATATTTTTTTCTGAAATCGTAGACTTTCCGCTGATTGTGCGGAAAATGTCGCTGAATGTATTGGTAATTTTCTCAAGCATCGCAGTTCCTCAATTATTGATCAGTTTTTGCTTAACGGATAATCTCGTTAACAAATGCCAGGGGTTCAACCTGACGGTCAAGTATACGGTAAAGCCCGTTACAGATGGGCAGTTTCAGATTGCGGCTCTCGGCCAGCATGTGCACATATTTGCATGCAACCGCACCTTCAGGAAGGTATCCAACCTCCTTGATGCGTGCAATCAGATCGTCCAGATTCTTAAAATCCTTAAGAATGTTTTTCTGGACAATGTCATGTCCGAAACGCTGATTGCGGCCGAACTTACTGCGGCATGTTACGTCCAGGTCACCGACTCCGCTGATTGAAGCAAAAGTCTCGGCATGAGTGGCACCCATTGCAAAACCGATTGTCTGGATTTCATTAAGTCCGGCAGCAAGAAGCAGAGAAGCCGCATTGTCACCGAATCTGTCAGAATGCTCAGCGATCGCATCCAGAATACCGAATGCAACAGCAATGACGTTCTTGGCAGCGGCACAGACCTGCACTCCGATCACATCCAGACTTGAATAAACCATAAGCCCGCTTACGTTAAGCAGTTCCCGGAATCTAATGGAAGTTTTCGGAGTTTCACAGGCTGCGATCAGTCCGGTCACTTTGCCCATGGCAACTTCTTCCGCATGACTTGGTCCCGCAATATAAACAATGTTTTTTCTGTAGCAGGCAGGAAGAACGTTTTCCAGTGTCTCCACAACAAACTTCGGACCTTCCTCAGAGGGGATGAATCCCTTTGTCAGTACACCGATACAGGTTTTCCCGTCTTTGATTCCCTCGCAGTCTGCAATTTTTGCGGCTGTAGAAGCCAGGTACAGGGACGGACTTGCAAAAATCAGAAAATCCTTGTTGCTGGCAGCGGCATTCAGATCCACTGTCGCAGTAAGGTTCTCAGAAAGTGCATATCCCGGCAGATAACGTCTGTTCTCGTGTTCTCTGTTTACAGATTCCTCAACATCCGGCTCAAGAACCCAGACTTCAACACTGTTGCCGTCTTTTGCCAAAGCATGAGCCATTGCTGTTCCCCATGCGCCACCACCGATCACACCGATTTTTGCGTTTCCCATAATCTGTCCTTAAAACCAAAGGGAAGCCTGATCTTCCCAGTTAATGATCTCGTCTTCCCGGAAAAATAAACCGATTTCTCTCTCAGCACTTTTCGGGCTGTCCGAAGCATGAATGATATTTAAATTGGTATGCAGCGCATAATCCCCGCGGATTGTTCCAGGTGCTGCATCCGTTACTTTTGTTGCACCGACAAGTTTACGCACAATGGCTACGCACTCCTCTGCTTCCCAGACCATTGCCACAACAGGTCCTGATGTAATGTAAGACTTGAGTGCATTATAAAAACCCTTGTCCCTGTGTTCCGCATAATGTGCATCTGCCAGCGAACCGGTAATGCGCATCAGCTTCATGCCCACCAGTTTCAGACCTTTTTTCTCAAGGCGGGAGATTACCTCGCCAACAATACGCCGGTTCAAGACACCGGGTTTGAGCATTACAAAAGTTTTTTCCACGTTTTTTTTCCTCTGCAATTCTTTCGGATTATACTGTTTTTTGACATTGTTTGCAATTTTTCGGGCAGGACCGCACTGAAGCCTGATCCTGCCATGTCCGCAGATCCGGCACAATCAGCCGATTCTTGTTCCCACAAAGGGTCTGTCGTCAAGGATCGCCTTGATGTTGTCAATGTTCTTTCCACCGGCACAGATCACGGAAATTCCGGAATCACTTGCATGACGGCTGGCAATAGGATCAAAAGGACAGTTTTTACCGGGAACCCATTCATCGCCCACCATTCTGCGGAAATCAGCCCAGGAAATTTCATCAAGAGGTTTCGCATCAGGGTTTTTACGGGGATCATCGGTATAAACTTTCTCAATGTTTGACAGATTCACAACAGTTTTTGCACCGAAACGGTCTGCAAGAAGAACCGCATCATTGTCAGTGGAAAAACCGGGTTTCCAACCGGCGGCCACCAGAATACGTCCTGTAAAATCACTTACCGCTGTAGGATCGTAAACAACGTCCTGGGCACAGAGATCACCGAAAACGGCCTTAAGAAGCTGTGCATTCAGGCGGGTTGCCATAATTCCGATCCAGTCTGCACTGTCACTTGCCGCAGCCCCGCAGATCTCTTTGTATGCGTTCTGATAGACACGGGCAGGAGCACCGCCCCCTACAACCAGAATCAGTTTCCGTTCAGGATCTTCTGCAAGCCATGTTTTTACCATGTCAGAAAAAGCTTTCAGAAAAACTGAATCAGGTGCATCAGGAACAACAATCGAACCACCAACAGACAAAACTTTAACCATCTTTTCCTCCTAAAATAATCAATTCACTGCCAGAACCTGAACTTCGCTCCACTCTGAGTGGAACTGTTCAACTTTTTCCGACGCCTTTTCCCAGACAGACTGCAGGGCAAAACGACGCGCACGATACACTGATTTGCCTTCAGCCTGAGATTTTCTTATATCGTTGAAACCGCGGGAGAAAGCAATATGCTGGGAATCCAGACTTCCAAAATAGAAATTTCCCGGATTCTTCTGTTTCTCAAAAATTTCATATTCAAGCCCCGCACCCATCGCAGGATCCACCGGGAACCAGCCGATTCCTTCAAGATAAATTTCACACCACCAGTGATTTTTTGCCTTAAGATCCGTGTCCACAAGAATTCCTGCCACAGGTATCGCAGGAACACCGGAAGCCCTGCACAGAGCCGTATAAAGAATGGCAAAATCGTATGCATCACCGTAACCGGTTTCCAGCATGTCAAATATTTCTTCCCAACTGGGTCTGCTGTCCTGCAGGATTTCGTAATTTGTCAGAATATAATTGTAGATCATCAGAGATTTCTGATAAGTTGATTTTTCTTTCTTGACAATAGAAGCGGCAAGATCCGTAATTCTCTCATCTCCACTCGGAACAACATCATCAGGACGCAGATATGCTCCGTAAACTTCATTGATACTGTCACTGTTTCGCATTGTCTTTGAATTAACGCGACTGTCCACCAGCCACACCTTTACGGCAAAAGTATCACTTGCCTCTGCAACCGCAGTTTTCTCAGGCACCGTCTGTACTGGTGTCACCACCGGCCCGGCTGAGTCAGCAGTCTCCGGACTTTTCCCAGCCTCTTCCTCTGAAGCATCAGCGCCATCATTCTGCTCCGGGTTTTCCGCTGTGCAATCTTCCTCAGTCCTTACAGATTCCGCAGAAACTCCTTCCCCGTCATTTCCCTTAACCTGAATTTCCGCAGCTGTCTCAACAGGTTCTCTCACAGAAAGCTGATGGATCACCGAAGCCGAGAAATCACTGATAAGCGGTTCCGGAAGGGATTCCATCACAACAGTTTCTCTCTGCCATGCATTCTCCGCAGGTTTCGGCATGAACACCATCACAATGCCTTCTTTCTCGGCATCCTTCAGATCCACATCCCTTATTGTATCCTGAACCCTGATGACGTAAGTATGAGGATCGGAATAAGTTTTGCTTCCGTTTGCAGTGGTCACAGTGAACTCTGTTCCGTTGCTGGTTCCTTTATCTGTTTTTACGAAAAGCGGTCCTTTGCCGGCACCGTCAGGAACCCGCACCTTGATCTCGTGATCACTCCAGAAAAGGTAGTCATCGTCAAAAAGACTGCAGGCAATCAGGTCCTTTTCTTCCGCAGAACCGCTTCCCGCAGTAAAAAGCACCTGGGAACCGTGGCGGAGAGGCCCGAAGTTTCTGCCGGAGATCGTCAGTTCGCTTCCTACACTGCCCTGAGACTCCGAGATTTCAGAAACAAAAGGCAATGCCACATTCCGTTCGCCTGAACTGACAATGGGCAGTGCGTCCTTATTGGTAAAGATCATTGATTCTGAGCGGCCCACAGGGGTAACAACATACAGAAGCCCATCATCAACGGAAAGAGGCAGTGTAAGCCTGATCTCATCATCCTGCCAGTAAACGTAGGAAGACGAGACAAGTCTGGTTCCGTTCAGTTCCACATAACTGTCAGATCTCCGCTCACCGAAACCGCTTCCTGTAATGACCATGGTGTCACCGCCACGTGCAGTCTGCGGACTGATTGAAGTTACAGAGGGATAGACTTTGTTGTAGGCGTTGTAAATTATCACGGCCACAATGGCTACAACAATCAGCAATAAAAACAAAGAGCCCCGTAACAGGGGCGATCTGCGGAAATTATATAAAAAAGGTTTTCTGTTGCTCACTTAAAAACGTCCGAATAGGAAACTGTCATATACGGAGATTTGGAAGGATTCTCATTTCCGAGAATGAAGTTTGTGTTTCCCATATTTATTCCGATTGTAATTGAATTATCGGGAAATTCAGGTCTGAAAATATCGATTGTCGCAAGCCCGCTTCCGTCAGTCAGGATGGAAACCATGGAACCGTCCCCGGATGCTTTCAGCGCACTGGAGATAAGGCTGGTCGTAAACTTTGTGGCGGCATCAGAAGCATCGGCGGCAGATTCCGTTGAGGAACCGGATTCAAGCAGTGAAGTCAGCTGGGCAATGGAAAGGTTTGAATCAATTGCAACGCCGCTTTTCTTGAACTGGGAAACCTGCTGCAGCTGACGGGCAGAGCCGCTGTTTGCAAAGGCTGCGTCAACACGGGATCCGAATGGTAAAGATTCACTGATTCCAGCGAGACGGACAGGCAGAACCAGTGCAAGGACAAGAGCTGCCGCCATAGCAGGAGCGACACGCAGCACAAAGCGCATGACACTGTTATCTTTCTGCGGTGCGACCACTTTATGATATGATTTCCGAGCCATAAGCCGCTCAAAACCCGCATCAATCTCTTCCTGAGAAAGTTCAGACTGAAGCGCATCCTGACGCAATGCATCATGCACAAATCTCATCTTCGCAAAATGAGCCCCGCACTCGGGATTCTGGGCAAGGTGTGACTCAATCCCGGCTTTGTACTGCTCCGGGAGTTCGTTGTCGATATAAACGGAATGCAGATCTGCCTCAGGGCATGTAGACATCGTCTTCTCCTATAATTTTTGCCAGCTGTTCACGGGCTCTGAACACTCTGACCTTTACGTTTCCTTCTGTAATTCCCAGGACTTTTCCAATCTCTTTGTAATTCAGATCGGCGTACTCACGAAGAATAAGTATAGTCCTGAATTTTTCAGGCAGCTGATCCAACGCCTGTTTGGTGCGTTCAACAGCTTCCGCCTTAAGCAGCTCCGTTTCGCCCGAATCCACCTTGCGTCTGTCCTCGCGGAAGACTCTGTCGTAAGCACGTTTTTCCCGGACTCTGCGCTTTGCATAGTTCAGAGATGCGTTCTTCACCACACGGATCAGCCAGAACTTGGCATCATCCATTGTAGCGAAAACCATCTTTTTCTCGCTCATCTTGATAAGCGAATCGTGCACCAGATCTTCTGCGGATTCTTCATCTCCCACAATCCGGAACGAAACTTTATAAAGAAGCTGAACAGTGGCGTCGTAAATCCTGCGAAAATCCGCAGTTTTTGCGGCATTCAGCGATTTAGCGGCATCCTCACTCAAAGAAAACAAATCAACTCCAAAATAGTAACAGGAAACTTCGAAAAATTATCCGCGTTTCCAGGTAGTTCCCTGGGGTGTATCAACAAGAATTATTCCCTGAGACTTAAGTTCATCACGAATCTGATCAGCGCGGGCAAAATTCTTTGCCTTTTTTGCCTCATTGCGTTCCACAATCAGTGCGTCGATTGCCACATCTCCGGTATCGCCCTGGGAACCGGCCTCACTCTGAGATTCAGCCAGCATTCCGGCAGCACCGTCAATCAATCTGAGTCCCAGGACAAAATCCATACGGGCAACCAGGGCAATTTTTTCGTCCGCGGCGATTGCAGCGTCCTTGACAGCAGTCTGAAGCTGTGACAGAGCGCGGGGACTGGAAAGATCGTCTTCCAGAGCTTCCTTGAATCTGTCCAGATAAGCCTGTGCTGATTCAGACCAGTCAGTTTTTGCCATTGCAGCGCTTTCAAGCTCAGAACTGCTGATATCTCCGCCTTTAAGGGAAGATTCGGCAAGCACTTTAGCAATACGCTGCATCAATGCTTTGCGGCTGTTTTTTGCACTGTCCATTGAATCCCAGCTGAATGCCAGCTGACTTCTGTAATGACCTCCCAGCAGGAAAAGTCTGTAATCAAGAGCATCGTATCCTTCGTCAATCACTTTCTGGAGTGTCAGGAAGTTTCCGCTGGATTTGCTCATTTTCTCTGATTTTGAAAGCACCAGGAACTCATTGTGGAGCCAGTAGTTGACCCACTTTTTACCTGTGGCGCCCTCACTCTGTGCAATCTCGTTGGTGTGATGGATCGGAATGTGGTCAATACCGCCGGTATGCAGGTCGAACTGTTCACCAAGATACTTCATGCTCATCGCGGAGCATTCAATGTGCCAGCCAGGATAACCGCGACCCCAGGGAGAATCCCATGTCAGTGCCTGGTTCTCAAACTTTGATTTTGTGAACCAGAGTACGAAGTCGTAGGGATTTTTCTTGTTCTCGTCAACGTCAATACGTGCACCGGCCTTAAGATCATCTAGATTCAGGCAGGCAAGCTTCCCATAATCAGGATAAGTGGTGATATCGTAATAAAGGTTTCCGCCAGCCATGTAAGTGTGACCGTTTGCCTCAATGCGTTTGATCAGGTCGATCATGTCCTGCACATGCTCAGTTGCCTTGCAGACAACGTCCGGGCGGCGGATGTTCAGGCGGTCAATGTCATTGAAAAAAGCCTGTGTGTAAAAATCAGCGATCTGCAGAACGGACTGACCGCGTTCTTTTGCAGTCTTGACCATTTTGTCCTCACCTTCGTCAGCATCGCCGGAAAGGTGTCCGATGTCGGTAACATTCATTACATGGGTGATCTCATAACCCAGATAGCGCAGTGTGCGGTCAAGCAGGTCCCAGCAGACGTATGCACGCAGGTTACCTATGTGCGCATAGTTGTAGACAGTCGGTCCACAGCCATAAAAACCTGCCTTTCCCGGTGTAATGGGTTTGAATTCTTCCATAGTGCGACCCATTGTGTTATAAAAACGCAACGCCATAGTAACCTCCTGAATAAAACTCTTTTAAAACGCGTAGAAATTTGATTTTTACTGCGATATAATAAAAAACAGTATGGATAATCTACGTGAATTAGCAGATAAAATCAATATAGACAAGGATTTCAAAGGGCTTGTCAAAACCGGTGAACCCCTTGCTGAACACACGACAATGGGTGTCGGAGGAGCCGCAGCTTTTTTTGCCGTTCCGGACACAGAAGCAGCTTTTATCCATATTACGGAAAAATGTTTTGAATCAGGCTCGCTACCCTTCATTCTGGGTGGCGGTTCCAATGTGGTTTTTCCGGACAGCACTTTTCTCCGTCCGGTTCTTTCCACAGAGGCTTTGTGCGGCATCACACTCTCAGAACCTGAAAAGGGTTCTGTCACCGATTCCCGCTCTTTACTGTTAACTTGCGGTGCAGGAACTCCGATAAAAAAACTGACTGAATTCTGTCTGGAACACAATCTGTGGGGGCTTGAGAATTTTGCAGGACTTCCCGGAACAGCCGGTGGTGCAGTTTTTATGAACGCACGCTGTTACGAAAAGCAGGCAAGTGACGTTTTATATTCAGCACGTTACATGCAGATTGCTTCAGCCGGTTCGCAGCCTGTTGTCGCAGAATACACAATGGATGCCGGTGACTGGGCCTACAAAAAATCGCCTTTCCAGAGCATGCAGGGTTCCGCAGTGATTCTGAGCGCTACCTTTGCTGTTACGGAAAATGCGGATTCCCGGGAGAAACTTGAGGAAATCTGCAGAGGATTTGTTGAAGACCGCAGGAAAAAAGGGCATTTCGACTTTCCTTCAAGCGGAAGTGTGTTCAAGAACAACAGGACTTTCGGCAGACCGAGCGGTGTACTGATTGATGAGGCGGGATTGAAAGGCACTGAATGCGGCGGAGCACAGATTGCTCCCTGGCACGGCAATTTCATCATAAACAGAGGGAATGCAAAGACTTCTGACATCTGTCAGCTTGTCAGCACAGCACAGAAGGCAGTCAAGGCAAAATTCGGGTTTGATCTTGAGCCTGAGATAATATTTGCATCGGATCAGACACAGAAATCTGATTCTTGACGTGTAAAGATTTGGCTTTTATAATTTTTTTCAGTTGGATGGTGGGTTTTGTTACAGTTATCATTTGTCAATTATAAGAAAGGTGCCTATCTCTTTGTTGAAGGCAAAAGCGACAACGACCGTTTTCTGATCATTCAGAGCGGTAAAGTTATTCTGAACAAAGTTCTTTCTGTAGAAACCGCGCCGGTTACACTTGGTCCCGGAGACTTTGTGGGTGTTGTTTCCTGTATGTCCAACCATGCCCAGATTGAAAGCGCCATAGCACTCACTGATGTTGTCGCAATTGCAGTCCGCCGTGACCAGTACACAGAACTCATCCAGAAGAACACACCTGTCGCAATGAAAATCATCCGCACTTTCGCAAACAAAATGCGGGTCATGAACGACTCTCTTACAAAACTTACACTCAAGAACACAACCACTGACTCACCGGAACAGTTTTTTGCCGTTGCCCAGTATTACGAGAAAAATGCAAAGCTTGACATGGCTATTTTCGCATATTACCAGTATCTGAAAGCCTGTCCGAACGGGCAGAACATACAGAAGGCAAAAGAGCGCTTCATCGCACTCAAGCCGAGAAGCCATGCGGTTTATTTTGAACCTACAAAAGACCAGATCCGTACCTATCCGAAAGAAACGATGATTTTCTGCGAGAATCAGACCGGAGCGGACATGTTCATCATTCAGGAAGGACAGGTAAAGATTTCAAAAGTCATTGACGGCAACGAAATGATGTTCGCGGTTCTTAAGAAAGGCGAGTTTTTCGGTGAGATGGCCCTGCTGGAGAACAAACCGCGGTCAGCCAGCGCCAGTGCATTTGAAGACTGCAAACTGATGGTCGTCAACCGGCAGAACTTCGAGCAGATGGTTTCAACACAGCCACAGATGATCGCCCGCCTCACCACAACCCTGGCAGAGCGCATCTGGTCCATGACACGTCAGCTTGAGAACACACGCATAAAGAATCCTGTCCACCAGCTCTTTGATATGCTTTCCCTGCAGCTTGAAAAAATGCGTTTCAATTTTGCTCCCGGATCAAGTCACACATTTGACCTTACGCCTTATGACCTGGCAAAGATGTGCGGATTCCCGAAGGAAATGCAGGCCACTTACCTCAACGGATTCCTCGCGGATTCCAGGGTAAAACTTGTGCAGAACAAAATCTTTATTGCTGACTGCAGCGAACTTTATAATTCCTCGGTTTTCTACCGCAAACAGGCTGTGTTGGGTAAATGATCAGACCAGTGCTTAAATGGAAAACTCTGCTATTTTCCCTGGTTTTTCTGTTCTCAGCCACATTTTATCTGTCATCTGCAGATCTTCCCGCAGGATACAGCACCGTACGGCTGGGAATGACTGTTGACGAGACGAAAGAAGCTTTAGGAAAAGATTCTTCCTTCGGTTTTCGCGGAGACAGAGACGTTTCTCTTCTGCCAGGAAGCGGAAACCGGATAATCGAGACCCGGGGCAATGAAATCTACAACGGGATTCTGTCAAACTGCTGGTTTCAGTTTTATGAAGACAGTCTTTATATCATCACCATCACGATGAATCCTTCACGCATGGACTATTACTCAGTTTTCAGGACACTGTGCGGCAGATACGGAAATCCGGAAACTCTGTCCCCGGAAAAATGTCTCTGGAAAAGCGATTCTGTCCAGATGACTTTGGAGAAGCCTCTGACGCTGCGTTATGTTGACCTGCAGATTTCAGAAGCGATCCAGGAGGAATCCCGCATTGAGAAAGCGTGGATTGAAGAAGAGCGGCAGGATTTCCTGAACGGTCTTTGATCATTAAAGCATTATTGAAAACAGGACTTCAACATGAAAAAAACAGCATTGACTGACAGCAGAAAAATTGCTCTGAAGGCTATCTTGTGTCTTGCAATTGCCCTGCTTCTTTCCTGCAAGGCAAACAGTTCCTCACTGCCTGAAAAAGACCTTGTGATCACCAGACATGACGGCACCACGGTCACGGTAGATGCAGAGATTGCAGACAAAGAAGACACCCGGATGCGGGGTTTTATGGAACGGGAAGTTATTCCTGACGGCACCGGAATGCTTTTTGTCTTTGAAAAAGACCAGCGGCTTTCATTCTGGATGAAAAACACACCCCACCCGCTTTCAATCGCCTACATTGATTCCCGCGGCACAATCCGGAACATTTACGACATGACTCCCTACAGTCTTGCTTCCGTAGTCAGCACGGTCTCCTGCCGCTACGCACTTGAAGTTCCTCAGGGATGGTTTGAAAAAGAGGGCATCAAGCCGGGCGACACCATTGACCTGACACCTATAAAAAAATAAGGGACTGACCCCTCACGGACAGGATCTTAAACAAACTGTAAAAATCCTATCAGGAAAGGCTGCAACTGCCAAAACCGCTACCAGCGTCGTTACACGCGCAACTCACTCCATGCTGTCCAAAGCCTGCAGCGCAATCTGATCATCGGGATCAAACTCCAGAACTGCGGAAAAGAAACGGCGGGCAGTTGAGACATCACCTTCGTGCTGGGCAAGGATTCCCAGATTTGACATGATTTTCGTGTTTTCCGGCTCCAGTTCAAGAGCCTGCATCAGGTATTTACGGCTTTTGTCATAGAGTCCCAGCTCCATGCAGCAGATAGCGACTTCATTGAATGTATCCGTGTTGTTGCCACCAAGATGAATCGCTTCCTCAAATGCAGCTTTTGCATCATCATAGCGTTCCATCCGCCGGAGACCCCAGCCCAGCATGAACCATGCGTTCCAGATCTCAGGATTCTTCTCTATGAATTCGCGGATTTTCTCAAGTCCTTTCTGTTCCTCACCCATGGAGATAAAATCATAGGCGCTCTTGAAAAGTTCGTCATCAAGATTACGTCTTGAAATGTCCTCTACAATTTCTCCTGCACGCTTTTTCTTGTACTGACCGTTTTCACCAAGTTCGTCTTCACTCATTCCGGATGTCAGAGCGAGAAATGTCTCAAGACATTCTTTTCCGCGGGCATAATTTCTCTGCTTCAGATAAAAAAACGCAGCGTTGAAGAAAGCGTCCGGTATTGCAGGCTCGGCTTCCATAGCCATCCTGTAGTAACGGTGGGCATCATCGTCATAAGCCTCAGCATCTTCCAGCAGTCCGGAACGTCTGTAGGATTCTGCCCGCTGGTCAAAAAACAGCGCAGTATTGAGCACAATCGCCATATCCTCAGGATCAAGACCTCGCAGCGCTTCAAAAATCTCTTCCGCAATGTCAAAATCTTCGTTCTTTGTCTTGAGGATGGCAGCCTCTGTCAGTTCCTTCTTAAGATTAGGGCGTGCAGAATTAAGCACACTGCGGTAGTACTGGATATGGGCATTCTCTTTGTCATAGGCAAGAACAGTGAGAATCCCCGCCAGAATCATCTCCTGACTGAGCTCGGCAGGAGAAAAATCCCGCTGGACAACTCCGTCTTTTATCGGCAGCTGAACAGGAAGTGGAATTGTAGTATCAATGTGCATCGCATCTTTGGAAAGCGAAAAACCTTCCGGCAGATTGATGAACACAACGGAATCAAGAGGATTAACTGGATTCATGAGAAATTCCTTGAAATGAAATATGATTATTCAGCTTTAGGAGCCGGATTTTCAGAGGCAGCAGGTTGTGCAGGAGCGGCAGAAGGTGCCGGTGCTGCGGGCTGGGCTGCAGCGGCTGGCTGTGCTGAAGCTGCCGGTTGGGCCGCGGCAGGCTGTGCAGGAGCAACACCAAGCGAAGAAACGGACATGCTCTGGTCAAGCTGCTTTTTGCGCACAGACGTTACATAGTTGTTGATGCGCAGTTTGTATGCAATCGGTACAGATTTTTCATCAAAGCGGATTGAAAGGGCAACCAGGTCTTTGCGTCCCTGGATTGAGTCCGCATTCACGATGACACCTTTGACACCGATGGGCTCGCGGGAATCCTCAAAATCGAAGCGGATTATTGCTTCCTTATCTTTAAGGAACTGTGCAAGTCCCAGAAGAATGATCTTTGCCCCGGAAAATGACATGTCACGGATAATGCAGTGGCGCGGAACATTCTGGATGAAAACTACCGTCTCTTCCTTCAGAAGACCCAGACGGCGCTTGGATTCCTCATTGATCAGGATGCGCTCTTCCTTACGGCGGATGGCGTTGACATTTGCCTCAAGCAGTTTTCCGACGCTCTCAATCAGGTCGTCCGGCGGACGCTGTGTAAAATACAGGGTGATGATTGCAAGATCAGAAGAATTCATGTAGGGAGCAATGTTTGAGACACGGCTGCTCACGAAAAAACTGATCGGCTGACCGTCAGGAGAAATAAAGCAGAAACGGAGACTGCAGGTGGCGTTTTCTTTTGAAAGCTGGGCAAAAGCACCGCCCTTTGTTCCGATGATGATGCGGGCCTGCATAAGAGAAGTTGAGTTGATGATGCAGGGCCACTGGGCACCGGGACACTTTACATAAATCTGACGAGGATCCACATTGAGTGTACTAATCACTTCTTTGGAAAAAGTTATCTCTGTGTCACGATAAACATCGTAATAATGTGAAATTTGCTGACTAGTTGTAACACCCATGGATAGGATTATATAGGGAAATTCGGCTAGAAGTCAATTAATCAAAAAACTCCATTTTCACCACCTCCGTCAGATTGCAAATATTGTCCCTCAGGTAGCAAAAAACCCTGATATCTGCTAAAGTAAGCCATGCTTTTAAAGAAACTGGAAGAAATGTCACACCGTTATGAGGAAGTGACTGAACTGATTCAAGATTCCCAACTGATCAAAGACCAGAAGCGCTACAAAGATGTGATGCGCGAACATTCCCACCTTTCCGCCGTCATGGAAGCTTATGCCGAATACAAAGAGATTCTGCAGGGAATTGAAGATGCAAAAATCCTGATTACAGAAGAAGAAGACCACGATATGAAGGAAATGGCCCGTGAGGAACTGCACGAGCTTGAAGAAAAACAGCCTGTTCTTGAGGAAAAGATAAAAATGCTTCTCATTCCGCCTGATCCGCTGGAAGAGAAAAACATCATCATGGAGATACGAAGCGGTACCGGTGGTGACGAAGCATCTCTTTTCGCAGCGGATCTTTTCCGCATGTACACACGTTACGCGGATATGAAAGGCTGGAAATACGAGATAATGGACACCAGCGAAAGTGAGGTCGGCGGTTACAAGTCAATCAGTTTCAGTGTGAACGGCAAATATGTCTACGGTTCCATGCGCTACGAAAGCGGTGTGCACCGCGTGCAGCGTGTTCCTGAGACTGAGGCACAGGGCCGTGTACAGACTTCCGCAGTCACTGTGGCTGTTCTGCCAGAGGCAGAGGAAACCGACATTGAGATCCGGCCTGAAGACGTGCGCGTTGACGTGATGCGTGCAGGTGGACCCGGAGGACAGTGCGTAAACACGACTGACTCAGCGGTCCGTCTTACCCATATTCCTACAGGACTTGTTGTAATCCAGCAGGATCAGAAAAGCCAGCTGAAAAACAAGGAGAAAGCTTTCCGTGTTCTCCGCGCCAGACTGTTTGATCTTGAGGAAAGCAAGAAAAACGCGGAACGTGCCGCTGCAAGAAAAAGCATGGTAGGTTCCGGAGACCGTAGTGAACGCATCAGAACCTACAACTTTCCACAGAACCGGGTTACAGACCACCGCATCAACCTGACTTTGTACAAACTGGATCAGTTTGTTCAGGGTTACATGGACGAGATGATTGATGCACTCTGTATCTATGCAAAAGAGGAACAGCTTAAGGAAGCCAACAGCGCCAACTGATCCGGATCTTTGCGCCATGGTAAGATGATGAATCAGATTTTATGCTTGAATGCCGGCTGCACCGTAAGGATGGCACAGAATGCGCTTTCTGCCCTTTTTGCCGCCGCCTCTGTGGAACCGGTAAGACAGACTCCCCGGCTTGATGCAGACCTGCTTCTGTGTCATGTGCTCGGTACGGACAGAACCCATCTGCTTATAAACTTTGACCGTGTCCTTACAGGATCAGAGACAGCAGCCCTCGCAGACCTTGCGGAGAAACGGCTTACCGGTCTGCCTATCGCTTATCTTACAGGGCATAAAGAATTCTTCGGCTTTGACTTCACTGTCACACCGGACGTGCTCATTCCCAAACCGGACACAGAGCTTCTGGTTGAACACGCACTGGAGTTTCTGCAGCCCCGCATCCGGAGCAATGCATTCACACCCGATAATCCGCTTCTTTTTGCCGACATCTGCACTGGAAGCGGCTGCATTGCAATTTCAGTGCTAAAATCACTTAACCCTGATCCGGCTGGAATCATAAACTGTTTTGCCACTGACATCTCTGAAGCGGCCCTGACAATTGCGAGAAAAAATGCAGACACTCTGACCGGCGGCGGAATAAACTTTTTTCAGGGAGATCTGGCAGCACCGATTCTGCCGCAGTACAAAGGAAAACTTCAGGCTGTGCTCTCAAATCCGCCTTACGTGCCCCGCGCCACAGCCGAAAATCTTCTGCTTGACGGCCGGAGCGAACCCATGCTCGCCCTGGACGGAGATGACAACACAAGCACAGACGGCCTCGCAATCATTAGAAGGCTTGTTCCGCAGGCTGAGGAACTGCTTGTCCCGGGAGGAATCTTTCTGCTTGAAACGGGAGAATACAACGCGGCAGAAGCTGCATCCCTTCTGGAGCAGACCGGCTTTAATCATGTGGAAATCGCACAGGATATGGCCGGAATGCCGCGTCTTGTAAAAGGGATCAAAGTCTGAAAAAATCAGTGGATCATTGTGCCGATGCCACGGTCACTGAACATTTCGATCAGCAGACTGTGAGGAACGCGGCCGTCAATGATGTGAGTGCGGGGAACTCCGCCGTTGAGCGCTGTCTGGCAGCATTCAATCTTCGGAATCATACCGCTTGAGATGACACCGGTCGCAATCATTGATGGAATCGCTACCCGGTCAATGCGTTTGATAAGGCTTGCAGGATCGTTTACATCACGGAGAACACCGGGAACATTTGTAAGCTGCACGAACTTTTCCGCCTTAAGGGCAACCGCGATCTTTGCTGCGGCCGTATCAGCGTTGATGTTGTAATGGTTTTCGTCACCCTGTTCGCCCATGGCTACAGTTGAGATCACCGGGATAAAATCCTGCTCCAGCAGAGAGGTGATGATCTCCGGACGGACTTCTGTAACTTCACCTACACAGCCGTAATCAATTCCGTCATTCTTGTCGATTTTTCTTGCACGGAGAAGACCGCTGTCAACACCGCTCAATCCGACGGCATTTCCGCCGTTCTGCTGCAGGATGCTCACGATCTCTTTGTTAAGCTTGCCGGTAAGAACCATTTCCACAATTTCCATGGTCTCTTCGTCGGTGTAACGCAATCCGTTGATGAACTTGGATTCCTTGCCCACTTTCTTGAGCATATTGTTGATCTCAGGTCCGCCGCCGTGAACAAGCACAACACGGATACCGATGGTGCTCAGAAGAACAATGTCCTCCATGACGGCTTTCTTGAGTTCGTCATCAAGCATGGCGTTTCCGCCGTATTTTACAACAACAACTTTGCCCACCCACTTCTTGAAATAAGGCAGGGCTTGAACCAAAACTTCTGACCAGTCACTATTTGTCATTTGATTTTCCTTGCCTTATCTTATCAGAATCAGGTTTGCGTGCATAGCGATTACAGAATTAAAGAAGGGATTTAGTCTTTACCTGACACAGAATGCACTGTCAAAAACACACTGGAATAAAGAAAAGAAAAATGGTTTTCCTTCCAGTCAGGACGAGGCTGGCTAATAAATTCTGCACGATTTTGAACAGTTGACACTTTGTTTTGTGGTTTTCCTGTTTGCTAGTTTGCAAAGCAAACTAGTTAAGCAACCGTAGGTTGCGATCTACACGCGCAGGCCGGCATGGAAACTATCATTCCGTCCTGCGAGTGTTTTTGCCAACCTCTACCTTCCTTCGCGTAAAATCATTTTTACTACATTCGTCTATACAAGTCGACATTCGGACTATCTGCGTCTCCTCTGCAGCGGACAAAAAAACACACTGGAACAAAGAAAAGAAAAATGCTATATTCACGGTAATCTTTTAGGAAATCTTTTTTACAGGAGATATACAATGATTATCGAAAGAATTATTGGTCGCGAAGTTCTGGACTCTCGCGGAAACCCTACTGTTGAAGTAGACGTTTACACAGAAAGCGGCGCATTCGGCCGTGCATCAGTTCCCTCCGGTGCTTCTACCGGTGAAAACGAAGCTCTTGAGCTCCGTGACGGCGACAAAGGCCGCTACCTTGGAAAAGGTGTTCAGAAAGCTGTAGATAACGTAAACAAAGTTATCGCTCCCGCAATCGTAGGAATGTCAGTTCTGGCACAGCGCGAAATCGACAAAAAAATGATCGCTCTCGACGGAACAAAAACAAAGTCAAATCTGGGTGCAAACGCTATTCTGGGTGTTTCACTTGCTGTTGCAAAAGCAGCTGCAGACTACCTGGGTATGCCTCTCTACCGCTATATCGGTGGAACAAACACTTTCACACTGCCCGTTCCCATGATGAACATCATCAACGCAGGTGCTCACTCAGATGCTCCTATCTGTTTCCAGGAATTCATGATCCGTCCCGTTGGAGCTCCTTCATTCAAAGAAGGTATCCGCATGGGTACAGAAGTTTTCCACTCACTGAAAGCAGTTCTCAAAGCACGCGGTCTTTCAACAGCTGTTGGTGACGAAGGTGGTTTCGCTCCTGCACTGGAAGGAACAGAAGATGCTCTTTCTACAATCGTAGAAGCAATCAAGAAAGCAGGTTACGAACCTGGAAAAGACGTAAAAATCGCTATGGACTGTGCTTCTTCAGAGTTCTACAAAGACGGTGTTTACGACTACACATGGAAAGAAGGCGATGCAGGTAAAAAACGCACAAGCGCTGAGCAGGCTGCATACCTTGAGGAACTGGTAAGCAAATACCCCATCGACTCAATCGAAGACGGTATGGCAGAAAGCGACTGGGAAGGATGGAAACTCCTCACAGACAAAATCGGTTCAAAATGCCAGCTGGTTGGTGACGACCTGTTCGTAACAAACGTTGAATACCTGAAAAAAGGTATCGAACTGGGTTGCGCAAACTCTATCCTTATCAAAGTAAACCAGATCGGTTCTCTTACAGAAACTCTGGATGCTATTGAAATGGCTCACCGCCACGGATACACATCTGTTACATCACACCGCTCAGGTGAAACAGAAGATGCAACAATTGCAGACATTGCAGTTGCTACAAACTCCGGACAGATCAAAACAGGTTCAGCATCACGCTCAGACCGCATGGCAAAATACAACCAGCTTCTCCGCATTGAAGAAGAACTGGGAGACCTTGCAGTTTACGGATACAAAAGAATCAAATAACTGCCGCCGGACTGCCTGACTTGATCAGCAGTCTGACAGTACAAAGCCCGTCCATGCAGCAGATGCTGTTATGAACGGGCTTTTTTTTACTTTCAGGTTGCCTTCTCTTTTGTCGGAATGTTTTTTCCCAAAAAAAAAGCCTGACTCCTTGAGTTCAGGAATCAGGCTTGAAAAGCGGCACAGCCGATGAATGCAACCGGTGCTCCGGTCACACTTCACAGAAAAGCCGGCTTGAATTACTGGTTATCGGTTCTAAACACTGTGTTGGGCACAACTTTAGATACCAGATTGGGTGTTGAGAAAGTATATCCCGGGAATTGGTCCAATGTGTATGACCAGCTGAACATTGCCCACATATAATCCTGATTTGCGTTATTTCCATCTTTGTCACAACCGATGCGGCCTACATAAGCATCAGAATCGGAATATGCTGTGTAATCCTTCAGATCAATTGTAAATTCAACTGTTGTTCCTGCAGCACTTGCATCTGTCTCCACATCGCTTGCTTTATCACCAAGAACAAATCCCAGATCATTAACAACAGCATAATCACCGGCAACACCATAAGGAACAGTTCCTTTGTCCTGCTCGTTCAGAATGAAGGAGCGTGTAAGATTCTGTGCCATGGGAGGAATCATCTTGGAGACTTTAAGAACGTGTCCGTCAACAATCTCAAGATAATCTTCAGGATGGTAAGCTAAGGGCATATCCTCAACACAACCGAGTCCGTTTTCTGGTGTCACAGAGAAATAAAGCTGAGCTTCCCAATGTTTTGTATCTGCAATATCCAAAGATGCCAGCTGGACACGGAAGTCTGCTGTCTCACCCTTGATTACCAGAGGATAAACCACAGTCAGTGTTCCATCTTCAAGAGCGGTTTCAGTACCAGATTTATCCATACCAGTTGAGTCATTGCCGTTTCCATCAATGTAGGTCAGGCTCCAGAAATCAAGTTCCGCAAAACCATCAGGAGCAGTGAACACCAGCTGGAATCCGTCATCGTGACTTGTAATCTTTACATTTTCTGCAAATGCTTCAAGTTTTGCTTTGATTTCATCACCTTTGTCAGAAGAAACAACATCAAATTCAGCCTCATTGTAAATATTTCCGTTGTTTTCTTTTGTAACCTTGTAGAAAGAATGTCTGTCAAATTCAGCAATGTCAGCCCGGAACACAACATTGAATGTATCATCCGGATTGGCAGATCTGAAAGACACAACTTTTCCGCTTGAATCCTTGTTTCTGAAGTCAATATTTTTGGGTGTTCCAGGATTTTTCGGTTTTCCCCAGTTACATGATGTAACACTCAGTGACAAAACAGCAAATGCAGCAATTGCCGTAATTTTCAAAATTTTTTTCATTGCTTTCTCCTTTAAAAACCCCGCGTTAGCGGCGAGCCATGGATGGCGAGAATCCAAGTTTGCGGATGCACCACAGGAATCCAAGTTTCGGCATTCAACGCGGGAATATCAGTCTGTGGAAAACACTTTACTCTTCAAAAACCATAAATGAAATATGAAAACTGTGATTGCAAATCACAATTTTTGTCTGATTTCCCAGTTTTCATAGATTTTTATTTCCATGTGTTTATAATCACAGACATGAACAACAGAACTGCAAAATTTTTCCTGAGTTTCATTCTGTCTTTATTATTCTGGAATCTGTCCGCCACTGACTTAATCTTTGAATGCCCATATTCTGAAATTCCTGCTGACGCAAAAGGCACATATTCCTGTGATTCAAAAGGAAACATCACATATAAAGCGCCCGCAGGAAGAAGCATCGACCTGACTGTGGCTCCGGTTTTTCCTGCATCGGGAAATTACAAAGTCAATAAAAATCTTGTGCCCAGAAACATTTACGATTTATATGGAAAGGATTTCTTCGGTTTTGATGAAAGAGGAAATTTCTATTATTTATCAACACTGACTTATCTGATCTTTGAAAGCCAGGATTCTTTCCTTGAATATGAAACTGTAAAAGATCTTCTTGTTCTCTACAGATTCAATCCTATGACTTTTTCCATAACCTATAAACTGCTGAATCCGGGAACAACAGTATCTGACTTCTGTGTCAGCAAAGACGGAACCCATGTCTTCATTGACTGCGTTGAGGAGTCCCCGGAGACAGGAGGAACACTTTTCCCTGCAATCTACGCGGTCTCAACTGATTCCTCATCGGAGCCCGTGAAACTTTTTCCATCGGATTCTAGTCAGACTGCATCAGGAGAAAGTGTCTCAAGCATCTGTTTTGACAGCAATACAAGAACTTTTTATTTCTCATTGTCAGGAAACGGCAAAAACGCGGACAGCTGCAATGTATTCGGTGTGAAGCCTGATCTGAACGGCAACTACACGACAGAAAATCTGTTCAATGTGGATTCAGGATTCGTCTCTTCATGCAGACTTTACGCAAACAAAGAAGGATTATGGGGAGTCACCTCAGACGGAGACAATGGCAACCGTTCTTCCCTTGTCCAGATAACTGACTCAAAGGGCAAGACTGTCAATAGGCAGCCGTCGGTTCTGTCCAGGATCCAGATTTACGGAAACTGGCTTTTTAATCCTAACATCATTTCAGAAAATGATTTTCTCCTCTTCATAACCGCCGATAAATCTGAAGTCATCCAGTTTTCGGATGGCAGAATCCGCGATGTCTCTTATTATCTTTCAGACAGAAACAGTTCTCCCAAGAAAAATGATCTTCCCGATATTGCAAGAATCCTCCGTCGGGAAACAGAAAATGAGGAAAAAAACGGGATTCCCCAAAAGACATTCTTACTCTTTGTCTTCATTACCGTGGCTTTATCACTGATTATTGCGGGTCTTTTACTATGGATCGGTCATCTTACAAATAAAAGCAACCAGCTTAAGAAAGACAAAAAATTCATCTTCAACATTCAGGAGTCCGAAAGGGGAAAAATCAGCAGGGACATTCACGATTCAATCATCCAGGACATCCGCTCAATCAGGCTTAAAACGGAACTTCTGAAAACAGATGAAGAAAGTGAAGAGATTAAAAAGGATGTCATCAGACTTTCAACTGACTGTGTGCTGAAACTCAGGAATATCTGCTACAACCTTACGCCTGCCGAACTTTCGACTCACGAGGACGGAAACAATGCCCAGATTGAGCTGATCTCAATCATACAGTCTCTTGTCCTTCAGTTTATTGAGCGGACTCATGTTCCATGCAAAGTAAAGATTGACGAGAATTTCACCTATCCTGTATTGGACAAAGAGACAAGTCAGAATCTTTTCCGCATCATTCAGGAAGCTCTGACAAATATTGAGAAGCATTCTTATGCGACTGACTGCCAGATCTGGATACGGCACTGCAATATGGAAGAAAAAACTGGAATGGCAATTTTTATCTCTGATGACGGAATCGGCTGCGATATAAAATCCATACAGAAACATCCCGGAAAACTTCATTTCGGACTGCGGAACATTAAGGAACGGGCGGAACTGATCGGAGCCACGGTGGATTTTCAGAGCGAACTGGGACAAGGATTTGAGATTTCAATCAGGATTCAGGACAGCGTGAAATAAGGGAAATCAGTATGGAAAACACTTTATACATTGTAGATGATCACAGTATCGTCCGTTTCGGTCTTAAGGAATGGCTTGAGACAAACAGCACGTGGAAGGTTACCGACAGTTTTTCCAATTCCGCGGATTGTCTCAATCATCTGAAAAGCCTTGGCAAAAAAAGTCCGCTTCTGCCTGAGATCATCATAATTGACATTCAGCTGGCTGGAGAAACCGGATTTGCCCTGTGCAGGGAGATTACCAAAACTTACAGAAACATTAAATGCGTGATTTATTCGATGTACAATACAAGCGGTTATGTGCTGCAGGCTATCGAAAGCGGAGCGATGGGTTATATCTCAAAGATTTCCAGCGAGAAGAATCTGCTGCGCTGTCTTGAGACTGTCAAACGGGGACAGAATTATCTGGAAGACGAGATGAAAAGTGTGCAGGTACAGCTGGTCAATCTGATTGACGGTTTTACAAATCAGGAAAAAACGATTTTTGAGGCAGTTCTGCAGGGCAAGACAAACGAACAGATCGGTGAGGAACTTTTCATCTCAACAAAAACTGTAAACAATTATGTCTGCCGCATCTACAGGAAAGCAGACGTCCAGAACCGGGAAGAACTGCTTAAGAAGTACGGGCAGTAGCGCCCACCGGAGAGACGCTGTTACACGCTGGTGGTGGTTCCGGAAACCTCAATCACCGGACCGGAACCTTCCTTCGGCTTTATCTGGTCCAGCGTGCCAGTTCTTCATCAGTGGCAAGCACACTGTGATTCGGTGTCACAAAATGCTCGGTTCCTTTGTGGTAATCAATTCCACTGGTGGCATAATTGTAAGTTTCAATCTGCCGGTTCTTTTCCACAGTCGGATTCGGACGCGGAATGGCGGACATCAGACTCTTTGTGTAAGGATGGATCGGATTGGAGAAAATCTCCTGGGTTGTTCCGGTTTCCACAAGGTGCCCGAGATGAAGAACACCGATTCTGTCGCTTATGTACTTTACCATGCTCAGATCGTGGGCAATGAACAGAAAAGACATGCCTGTCTCCGCCTGGATGTCCTTAAGCAGATTCACAACCTGGGCCTGAATGGATACGTCCAGGGCACTTATGCACTCGTCAGCAATGATCATCTTCGGATTCATGATCAGTGCGCGGGCAATTCCTACACGCTGACGCTGACCGCCTGAGAACTGGTGCGGATAACGGTCCACATGATCGCTTGAAAGTCCGACTTTCTGCAGGATCGAATGGATCTTTGCATCACGTTCCTCGCGGCTTGAATACATATGGTGGATATCCAGACCTTCTCCGATGATCTCTCCCACTTTTTTACGGGGATTAAGACAGGCCATGGGATCCTGAAAAATCATCTGCATTCCTGTACGAAGATTTTTCCGTGCGGATGCAGTAAGCTTTCCGGAGATATTCTCACCGTTAAAAACAATGTCTCCGGCAGTAGGATCGTACAGACGGATTATGCTGCGGCCGATGGTTGTCTTTCCGCTTCCGCTTTCACCGACCAGACCGTATGTCTCGCCCTGATAAACTTTGAAAGAAACATCGTCAACCGCTTTTACCGTAAAAGTACTGGACATTCTGAAATACTGCTTCAGGTTCTTCACTTCCAGCAGGGGCTGCCCTTTGTTGCCGGCTTTTACAGGTTCTTTTTCATTACTCAGCTGCATAAAGCGCGGCCTCCTTTTTCATCTGTGCGATACGCTCTTTAAGTTCCGCCGGCATCTCAACTTCAGGTGCCCGTTCATCAAGAAGCCATGTTGCCGCATAATGAGTATCCGTTATCCTGAACATAGGCGGCTCAAGACGCTGGTCAATATTCAGTGCGAAAATATTACGCGGCGCAAAAGCATCACCGTGGGCAGCATGAAGCAGATTCGGCGGAGATCCGGGAATGGTGTAAAGACGCGCGCTTGATGTATCAAGATCAGGCATTGCGGAAAGCAGACCCCATGTGTAAGGATGACGCGGATCAAAGAACACTTCTTCGCTTGTGCCCCGCTCCACGATCTTTCCTGCGTACATGACATTGATGTAGTCCGCAACTTTTGCGACAACACCGAAGTTGTGTGTGATGAAAATAACAGAAAGATTGCGCTCCTTCTGGATTTTGCGGATCAGGTCCAGGATGCGTGCCTGAATGGTCACGTCAAGAGCAGTTGTAGGTTCGTCACAGATCAGCAGCTCAGGATTGCAGGCCAGAGCAATGGCAATGACAATGCGCTGCCGCATTCCGCCGGAAAGCTGATGAGGATAGTTTTTCATGCGTTTTTCCGCATCCACAATACCTACTTCGTTCAGCAGCTCCACAGCTTTTGCCCAGGCTTCTTTTTTCGGAGTCTTGTAATGATAGATCATGCTTTCCATAATCTGCTTACCGATTGTCATCGTAGGATCAAGAGATGTCATAGGATCCTGGAAAACCATCGCAATCTGTTTCCCGTTCAGTTTCCGGCGCACATCCTTTGTGCTCATCTTAAGTATGTCATACTCGGTGATGCTGCCGTCCTCGGCTTTTTCCCTGTAGATGATGTTTCCCGAATTGACAACCGCATTTTTTGCAAGAATACCCATGGCAGCCTTTGTGGTAACAGATTTACCGCTTCCGGACTCGCCTACAATCGCCACAGTCTCGCCGCGGTGAAGATCAAGATTCACACCACGGATCGCATGAACAAGACCGGCTGTTGTCTTGAAAGAGATGGAAAGATCTTTAACGCTCAAAATCACATCATTTTCTGTAGTTGCCATATCAGCCTTCCTTCATTTTAGGATCGAGTGCTTCACGCAGACCGTCTGCCAGAATGTTGAAACTGAGCATAAGAAGAGCCAGCACAATAACCGGCGGAATAATCTGATAAGGATGCGTTGTAAAGCTGTTGAAAGCGTCACTTATCAGAGAACCGAGACTGCACTGGGGAACCGGGATTCCAAGACCAACGAAAGACAGGAAAGCCTCAGTAAAGATTGCAGTAGGAATTGAGAACATTGTCTGTGTGATCACCGGCCCGATGATATTGGGCAGAATCTCACGGAAAATGATCGCAAGATTACCGCTTCCCAAAGTGCGGCTTGCAAGAACGAATTCCCGCTCCTTCAGTTTGAGCATCTCCGCACGGGCAATGCGCTGCATACCGATCCATCCGGTGATCATCAGTGCAAAGATAATCGTCGCAATACCGGGTTTAAGAATCAGCATGAGCAGAGTGACGATCACAAGACGTGGAATACCGTTCACAATTTCTGCAAAACGCTGCATTCCACTGTCAACAATTCCGCCGAAATATCCGGAGACAAGTCCGAAAGTCAGTCCAAGAAGCACGTCAATCAGAACAGCGACAACAGAAATGTAAAGAGAAATTCGGGTTCCCATCCAGGTACGGGTCCAGATGTCACGGCCAAGAACGTCACTGCCGAACCAGTAGTAAACATCATCGTCGCCGTTTTTTTCATACAGATTGATGATCTTCACCCCGCTTGTGGTCTTCATCTTTTCTTCACCGTTGAAGATTCCAAGCTTTTCAAGTCCCGGAACACGTGGCGCATAGTTTTTCTGGTCAAGATTCTGGCTTGAATAGGAATAGCTGTTCATTCCCGGACCGAATGCCGCAAAAAGCACAATAATCAGAATGAAACACAGAGCCACAACAGCGCCCGCATTTGAGAAGAAACGCTTGCGGACTTCCGTCCAATATCCCAGAGAGGCAAAATTGGAATCGATTTTTGTGCTGGAAGTGTCAGTCCTGAGTTTGAAATCATCTTCAAAAAATCCCGCAGGTCTGACTTCTGTCTGGACTTCCTGTTTTGCGGCAGTTTCGGCCGCTGCATTTTTCTGCTTAGTCATTTACTGCCTCCGAGACTCTGATGCGCGGATCAATGATTCCGTAAAGAATATCAACCACCAGCATTATGCCGATGTACATGGCGCTGTATATGAAACTGAGAGAGATGACAACATTGTAATCGTTGGACTGGATTGCAGTCACAAGCAGAGAACCGACTCCCGGAATGGAGAAAATCTTTTCAACAACCAGAGAACCGGTCATAAGGTCAACAATAAGCGGAGCAAGAACCGTGATGATAGGAATGAGTGTGTTGCGCAGGGCATGGCGGAAAATCAGGCGGGCACCGTAGATTCCCTTGCTTTCTGCAAGCAGCATGTACTCACTGTCCAGAGCCTCGATCATTTCTGTGCGTGTAAAGCGGGCAATTGACGCCATTGTGAACATACACAGCGAGATGCTCGGCAGAACCGATGAGGCAAAAGGGTTTGACGTGGAATAAAGCATGGGAAACCACTTGAGTTTGAAACCGAACTGGTAACTCAGACCAAGGGCAAAAACATAACTGGGAATAGAGACACCAAGAACCGAAATGATTGTGGAGATTGTATCCCAGATTGTGTGTGAGAAAACCGCGGCTATGATTCCGAGAATCAGACCGATGATGGCACCGAGTGCAACGGCACGGAAACCGATGTCTATGGATACAGGAAGACGCTGGGCAATAAGCTGGGAAATCGGTGTATTCTTGCTGATTTTATAGCTTACCCCGAAATCACCCTTGAACATGTTTCCAACATATTTAAAGAACTGAACGATTACAGGTTTGTCCAGTCCGTATTTTGCATACAAAGAAGCTTTCTGGTCGGCATTAAGCTTTTCATCATTGAAAGGAGACCCCGGCATCAGCTGAAGAAGAATAAACAATACCAATGTGATTGCCAGGAGTGTCAGAATCGAAATAAAAATTCTTTTAAGAATATATTTACGCAAAACAACCTCGAAAAAACACCAGAGGGACTGCACGAAAGTTTCCCTCCGCACAGTCCCGGCTGATACTAAAAACTGATACTCAGATCAGTTTTTTGTTGTATTTTTGAATACGCGGTTCAAAGCAACAGCATGGAATTCAATACCGTTTACTTTTGAGCTTACCATACATGCATCAGACTGCTGGTAAATCGGGAAAATAACTGCATCCTTCAGAACCAGAGCTTCTGCTTTCTTGAGAGCTGCCCAGCGTTCTGCAGGTTTCTGAGCCAGATCACCTGTTACACATGAATCGATGATTGCATCGTATTCTGCATTGCTCCAGAATCCGTAGTTGTTTGAGTTGTTTGTAACCCACATTCCCAGGTATGTCATGGGGTCTGCATAGTCAGGTCCCCAGCGTGTCAGACCAAGTTCGAATGTTCCGTCCTGCATGTCGTTGACGCGCTGCTTTTTGGGCTCAACGCGCAGATCAACTGTAAGACCGGGAAGTGCTTTCTCAAGCTGCTCTTTGATAACAGCTGCGACATTCTGCTGGATTGTTGTATCGTCTACGATCATTTCGAATGTGAAAGATGATTTTCCCAGTTCTTTTTTTGCAGCGTTGTAGAAAGCTGTTGCTTTTGCAAGGTCGTAATCGCAGTATTCAGGGAATTCTCTCTGAACCAGAGTAAAGTCTTCACCTTCGTCAGAGAATGCATACTGAGAAGGAACTGCTGTGTAAGAAGCAAGTGAACCGTCTTTTACAACGTTCTGAACGATTGCCTCACGATTGATTGCATGTGTGATTGCCATGCGCAGGTTCAGGTTTGCAAGTTCGGGAACATCCTGCATCATGGGGCTGATGTACCAGAGATAACCGGCACCAACAGTCATGAATTCAGGATCGTCTTTAACCTGGTCAACCTGGTCGCCTGACAGTTTGATGATGTCAAGATCACCGTTCTGGTATGAAAGAAGAGCCTGCTGGCTGTCTTTGATTACCTGGTAGTTCAGGCCGTCAATCTTGATTTTGTCAGCATCGTAGTATTTCTCGTTCTTCACCATTTTGAAGCTGAGTGCTGCAGGCTGGTATTCTGTAAGGATGAATGCACCGTTTGAAAGCACTGTGTCTGCGCTTGTTGCAAAAGATGCACCGCATTTTTCGTAGAATGCGCGGTTTACAGGATAGAATGTGGGGAAGTACAGGATTTTCTCAAAGTATGAAACAGGAACTTCCAGTTCAACTTTAAGTGTCTTGCTGTCAACTGCTGTAACACCCAGTGATGTCACAGGCATTGTTCCTTCAATAATCTGGAAAGAGTTCTTAACCTGTCCGATGTCTGACAGCATGTAGGAATATTCAGAAGCGATTTTGGGATCAACAGCGCGCTGCCATCCGAATACAAAGTCGTCAGCTGTGACGGGATCACCGTTTGACCAGAATGCATCCTCGCGGATTTTGAAAACATATGTGAGTCCGTCATCTGAAACAGTCTCACCTGCACAGAGTGCAAATGCTGTTGAACCGTCTGCATTCATCTGCATAAGACCGTCAGTAAAGTCTGCGATTACTTCAAAAGAAGTACCGTCTGTAGCTTCCTGAGGATCGAGGCTTTCTACTTCAACCTCAACCATTACGTTAACAATTTTGCTTGTTGCTGCGGCTGTGTTCTCTTTTTTACCGCCGGCAAATGCAAAACAGGCAAGGCTTACAACCAGAAGTACAGCCAAGCTTTTTTTCACCAAAGATTTCATATGAATCTCCTATAAAAAGTCAGAATCAGACCAAAAGATCTGAAATGACTTTCCCACGTCCGTGTGAGCGGACAAATATATTGGCAATATCTGCAACGCAGATTTGCAAAGACAGAAGAACCACGCTGTTTCCGCAGCGCCTCCGCCTTGATATCCCAGTCCAGGCCAAAAAAAAGGTTGCCTTCAGACATTTGAGGCAACCCATCGGCTCGTGTTTCTTTATATAGTATTTTTAGAATCTTGTAAAGCAATTTTGCATTTTTATGCATAATCGTGAATATTTTTTTCACAATTATGCTTTCTTGCTTTTCATGCCTCCCAGAGTCCGGATCAGTTCTGCACCACCTTGAGCGCCGGTGTTATTCCCATGATCCACATACCGGTACTTGTCATACCAACCCCGTCATCAAAAGAGACTTCCATCTGTCCCGCAGTGTCCGTATAAAAAGGAGAACGCAGCCACGAAGCACCGCCTAAAAACTGATCTTCAAATATGCTGCTGCCATTTGCCAGAGCATAGTCAGTGGGAACACGGGCCCTTGTATGCCCTCTTCCACAGCCGTTTGGATAACGTGTCTCGAAGCCGTTTGCAGTATTCATCACTTCAGAGGTGCTCAGTATGAAAACCTTGTCCAGTGTATTTTCGCAGGTCATGTCCGGATAATGATTTCCCTCTGAATCCACAGCTGTTCCGTCAGCTTTCTGTGCCAATCCCCCATCGGTGGTAGTCTCACCACTGTTGTCCACTTCTGTGACTAGAATCTTTGCCTGCTGGGCTGCGGTAAATGCCTGCTGAAGGAAGCCTTTTCCGCTCCAGTCCAGGTCATAATCAGTCCTTGTTCCACCATCGCTCACAAACTGACTGTCCGTTCCGTTGAGCCAGGCCCTCATGTTGCTGTATCTGTAATTGTTCGGATAGATTGTCTTTCCGCCCAAAGTTCTCTCTTCTTCCCCTCCGTAATAATCAATACCTGACGCAAGTATTCTCTCAGCATAAAGATAGCCGTCACCACCAAGTTTCCGCCAGATGACCGGCTCCACCTTGAAATATCTGATGCTGCCCTCTGCCAAGTCCTTTACTGCGGTTCCGTCAGAATAGCTGTAACGGGGATTTAACTCACTCGGAGCCCTGTTCTCCCTGCACTTAGCATACCAGCTGCCGTCACTTCCGAAGTAATATGTTGCACCGGAAATCTCAGTGTTCACAATGTTTTCAAAAATCTTCACATCATCCTTTTTTACAGACTGAGGATAAGCACCGAACTTCACATAAGTTGCCCCGGCAATTCTGGGCGGCACACTGGATTCACTGATTCCGTAGGAGCCCAGTTCAGAATCATTCAGCACCTCATATTTTCCCAACATCTCAAAATCGGATCCAATCTTGCGGTAAACAGTACTTTTCTCACTTTTGTTTCCATTAAAGTCTACGGTCCTAATGGAAAACTGATAAGTCCCTCCATTTGCAAGACCATCAATTCTGGCAAATTCAATTCCCGGCTGAACGAGAAGAGCATCCCGGTCAATACTAGATGCCAATGAACGGGCACCTCCTATCTCTTCGGAAAAGGAGATCTCGTAAGCAAAAACATCCTCAGAGGCAGAATCCTCCCATACAAGAACAGCACCGCGGTCCAGAGCCAGAGCTTTGAAACCGGTGACTGCATCAGGAATTTCCGTGTCTTTACCGTCTGCCAGTTCCCAAAGCTGTTCCTTTGTTTTACCCTCAGTCACCTTATAAAAAACAGCTTCCCTTGATTCTTCGTCCAACATCTGTAACAGTTCCTCTGCAGACAGTTCAGACACAAAATATTCCTTTATATTACTGCGGAGTTCCTCATTGTCCGGAAGATTCAGCATATTGATAATGAATTCAGCATTCACCTTCTCTCTGACAAGCTCATCGAAAATCATTTCCTTTCCTCCATCGCTGAGTCCCCTATAAAAATTCTCTTTTTCATAATCATCAAGGCTTTCAACAAATTCCGGATAAGAAGACAGGGTTGTGACAATCGCTTTCTTCTGCTCATCAGTCATTCTTGCGATCAATGTCATTGCTGACTTACTTATAATCACTTCTTCAAAAGCAGCGTCCTTCAACCAGGGTTCAAGATCTTCAAGTGCGGGTTCCCGTGGGCAGCCTGCAACAGCAAAAAGCATCACAGCGCAAAGAAACAGGGTCCAGACTTTGACATTTTTTTTCATGATAGAAACTCCTTTATGGTATTTTTTTTTGGCGGCATTTTACAATACAAAGTTTCCATTGTCAAATAAAAGCCAAAAACACCGGATTCCCAAACCGCAAAAACCCGACTGAAAACGAAATTGCACAACTTAACCCGGAAGGGCGGACAACCGCCCTGCGCTCCAGCCCGCGAAGCATACGCTCCGCGCTCTTCCGCTACCCACCGTGCGGGGGCCTGAACCGGATCAAGTTTCCCGCCCCCGCAACGCCCCTGAAAAATGTTTTCCATAGACTATCTCGTATACCAGAAAAAAACATGTTGCCGGAGTCAGGGGGCTCTGTTGAGAACTTGCTTGTGCGCCAGCACAACTCAAGTTCTCAATGGAGACCATGACGGGAGGCAACATGTTTTTTTTTACATTTTCGTAACTTTTTTCATAAAACAATATATGCAGACATATTCCTGCACAGACTAT
>JAZRVF010000008.1:0-2411 GCA_045599005.1 Treponemataceae bacterium | reverse complement strand
AAAATTACTGCCGGTAAACAGAGTGAAGAAGCATATTACAATGCTGATGGTGCTCTTCTTGGTAAAACAATAGTAAAATTCGATGATCAGGGTCGTGATCAGGAAATCTGTTCATATAATGCAGATGGCCGCCTTGATCAGAAAAGAGTTTATACATTCAACGATGCTGGAAAACTCAGTGAAGTTTCATATTCAAATGCAGAAGGAATCATCTCACAGAAAGTTGTATTCCGTTTTGATGAAAAATATGCAATCACAGAAGAACAGACATACAACGGAGCAAACAAGCTTTGTCAGCGTGTAATTTACAAATATGATGATAAAGGAAATGTTTTGAGAACAACAACATATGCTGTAGCAGAAAAATTCGGCGGTACAGTAAACGAACTTATTGCAATAAACGAATATTCATATAACTACGGAAACTCATCAGATGCAAATGCAAAATAATTAAGTTTTGATTTTGCAGTTTTGAGGGTTTGAACTAACACATTAATCAAAGCTCCCGGAAAAAACGAGGCCACTGAAAAAGTCCCATAAAGACTGAATTTACAAACACCATTTGAATAAAGTAAAATTTATTCAGGTGGTGTTTTTTTATGCTCAAGACACAGCAAGAATTGAATTTCAGTCCATATACAGATTTGTATGAAAAATTGATTCCAAAGAATCATCTGTTCAGAAAAATAAATGAACTTATCGATTTTAGTTTCATCAGAGATGAGCTTAAGAACAAATATTGTCCGGACAACGGACGTACAGCCGAAGATCCTGAATATCTTTTTAAATTCCTTCTCCTCAAATGCCTTCATCCTATGTCAGATGTGGACCTTGTAGAACGCGCTCTTTACGACCTTTCCTATAAATATTTTCTCGGACTGAATCCCGAAGATGAAGTGATAAATGCAAGCTCACTCTCAAAGTTCAGGAAACTGCGGTTAAAAGACAGTGAACTTCTGGACATGCTGATAGAAAAGACAGTTCAGATTGCAATGGGCAAAGGCATAATTGACTCGAAGAGCATAATCGTAGATGCAACCCACACAAAGTCCCGTTACAACAGCCATCCAATCCGGGAAGTCCTTCAGGAACAGGCAAGGAAACTCCGTAAAGAAGTTTACAGTGTTGATGAGAAAACAAAAAACATGATGCCTGCAAAAAACGAGGAGAATTCAATTGCAAAGGAAGTTGAATATTGTGAAAGGCTTCTGAAGACAGTTGAAGCAATGCCTGTCGTACCAAATCTTCCAAGAATCATAGAAAAGATGAATCTTTTGAAGGAAACTATGGAAGACACGAAAGAGGAAATGTACAAGTCAAAGGATGCGGATGCAAAGACCGGACACAAATCGGCAGACACATCCTTTTTCGGTTACAAAACACACATTGCCATGACACCGGAAAGAATCATTACGGCAGCGATAGTTACAAGCGGAGAAAAACCAGACGGAAAAGAACTTCCAGAACTGGTAAAGAAAAGCCGAAGGGCAGGAATGATAGTTGAGAATGTAATTGCAGACAGGGCTTATTCAGGAAAAGATAATTTAAAATTTGCAAATCAGGAAGATGAAGAAGGTAACAAGAATTTTAAACTGGTATCAAAATTGAATCCTGGAATTACGGAAGGAAACAGAAAAGACAACCATGGTTTTATCTACAACAAAGACGCTGATATGATGCAATGTCCAACTGGAGAATTATCTGTCAGAAAAGCAGTGACGGGAGAAAAAAACATCGGTCAGAATCAGGCATTGACCTATTACTTTGACATTGAAAAATGTAAACAGTGTCCTCATCGTGGAGGCTGTTACAAGGAAGGGGCAAAGTCCAAGACTTTCAGCGTAACCATAAAATGTGATGAGCATAAACAGCAGCAGGAATTTCAGGAGACAGAAGAATTCAAACTACTTGCAAAAGAACGCTACAAAATTGAGGCAAAGAACAGTGAACTCAAAAATGTACTGGGGTATGATGTTTCTATGGGTAACTGTCTCTATGCAACAAAAATACAGGGGGCCTGCACAATCTTTGTGGCTAATATAAAACGGATTATTACAATCTTGAATGAAAAATAAGGAAAACAAAAACAAATTATTCGCTCTTTAAAAGAATAAAAGCCAAATTAATGAGATTTTTCCCAAAAATCTGGCTTTCTTTTTTTTCAAGTCTTAAAATTAGAACCCTTTTTCAGTGGTCTCTTTATTTAATGGACAGCTTTTTTTGAACAACCAGTAAAAACTGAAGCAGCAAGTGCAACAGCTACAAGAGCAGTCAAAAATCTTTTCATTTTATCCTCCATGTTTTGATAAAACTTTTGTGAATATAATTATATGTTTTTATTCCCGATTCTTCAACAAAAGTTTAACTGCGTCAGGGACATTAGTGGTGAGCGCGGCGAAAACAAAAAGGGT
>JAZRVF010000007.1:0-52157 GCA_045599005.1 Treponemataceae bacterium | reverse complement strand
GCCGCTGGAGTCAGACTGCGACGGCGTGCGAACTTGTGCCACGCACAACTTGAGCAAAGCAGGCCTGCCTGACGGAAGCGGCATCCCGCCTTTTTCACGCTCCAAGAAAAATGCCGCTGGAGTCAGACAGCGACTGCGTGCGAACTTGTGCCACGCACAACTTGAGCAAAGCAGGCCTGCCTGACGGAAGCGACATCCCGCTCTTTTCACGCACCCAGAAAAATGCCGCTGGAGTCAGACTGCGACGGCGTGCGAACTTGTGCCACGCACAACTTGAGCAAAGCAGGCCTGCCTGACGGAAGCGGCATCCCTCTCTTTTCACGCTCCAAGAAAAAATGCCGCTGGAGTCAGACAGCGACTGCGTGCGAACTTGTGCCACGCACAACTTGAGCAAAGCAGGCCTGTCTGACGGAAGCGACATTTTTCGCCCATCCCTTTTGCATAATCAGCCGCTATCTGATAAAATCATACCATGATTTTTCGGTTAAGGCGTCTGCTTTGCCCACTTTCTGTGCTCTGTTTTTTTCTGTTTTTCTGCACACAGGCAGAAGCTGATCCGGTTCAAAAATACAGCCCATTATCACTTGTATTTACCGGTGACCTTATGGCACATTCAGAAAACTACAGAACCAGCGATTATTCCCTGATTTATAAGGACGTGGAAAGCATTTTCAAAGAAGGTGATCTTGTCTTTACAAACCTGGAGACACCGGTGGACAGTTCAAAGCCTTACAGCAGCTATCCAAGCTTCAATGTTCACAGTGAATATGTGCAGGCTGCGGTCAACGCAGGGATAAACGTTTTTTCACTTGCAAACAATCACAGTAACGATCTGGGCAAAGATTCCATGCTGGCAACAAAGGCTTTTTTTGACAGACTGAAAGATCAGGGAATCTTTTCATGCGGATTGAGGGAAGGTCCGGATTCGGAATTCACCTGGTGCATGATTGAGAAAAACGGTTGGAAAATCCTGTTTCTCTCGGTTACAGAACTGCTGAACTGGTACGGCTGTCTTGATTACGTGAACTATGTCCCGTACAACAGAAGCGGCCGCCAGCAGGTTTATGATCTTGTGAAGCAGCTGAGGGAGGAAAATCCCTGCGACCTTTTTGTACTGAGCATTCATTGCGATGATACGGAATATGTCACAACTGTAAAAGACGCACGGAGGACTTACTACAATTCACTGCTGGAAGCCGGTGCGGACATCATCTGGGCAAATCATCCCCACATTCTCCGTGAATGGGACGAGATTTTTCCCGATGGTGAAACTGACAGAAACCCGACAAAGCTGATTTTCTACGGATTCGGCAACCTGATAAGCGGACAGCGGAGAAATCCTGATTACAGCAACCCGAAAGGACGGGACGAGTCCAAAGGCGACAGCATGATCTTCAGTTTTGACGTGCATAAAGACGGAGAAAGCATTTTTTTTACAAGACGGAAAGTTGATCTTATTACAAGTTATATAGAAGAAAACAGGGATTTTGTGATCCGACGGCTGACAGATGATTTTCTTGAAAGTCAGTCCGAACCTCTCAGAACCTATTACACGGAGCGACGGAAGCTCCTTATGAACACAGAAGGAAACAGAAGATGAGTCATTCATATAAAGAACTGCCCGTTTACAGGGAAAAACAGCGCATTCTGAAGGCACTGCAGGAAAACCAGGTGATTGTAGTGCAGAGTCCCACAGGAAGCGGAAAAACCACACAGCTGCCCGTGATTCTTCATGAAGCCGGTTATTCGGAACACGGAGTCATCGCAGTTACACAGCCCCGCCGCATTGCAGCACTTTCTGTAAGCGAATTCATTGCGAAACAGCTTGGAACAACTTATCCGGGACTTGTCGGGTTCAAGATGCGTTTTGAAGATAAAACCGACAGTTCCACCAAGATCAAGATAATGACAGACGGAATCCTGCTTCAGGAGATGAAACTTGATCCCTGGATGAGCAGGTATTCAGTGGTGATGGTTGACGAAGCCCATGAACGGAGCCTGAACATTGACTTTGTCCTGGGACTTCTTAAACGCATTCTCAAGGAAAGACCGGAATTCAAGGTGATTGTCTCTTCAGCCACAATGAACGCTGAGGCTTTTTCCGCATATTTCGGGGGATGTCCCATAGTAACCATTGATACAGTCACTTTCCCCGTCACAATGATTTATGACCCGCCTGCAATAAATGCGGGTACCACTACTCCCGCTTCGGAAGATGCGCTGCTGGAAAAAATCGAAGGTACAATCGACCGGATTCTTGACAACCGGCACTCAGGAGATATTCTCTGCTTTCTACCCGGAGAGAAAGTCATAAAAGACTGCATGATGCGGTTGAGTCATGCCCGTTTTGCCCGGAAAATCCATCTTGTGCCTCTGTACGGACGTCTGGCGAAAGAAGAACAGGAGCGCGTTTTTGAGAACGCACCCTTCGGCCGGAAAAAAGTTGTCATTTCCACAAACATTGCGGAAACCAGCGTCACCATTCCCGGAATTACAGCGGTAATTGACAGCGGCCTTGCAAAACTGAACTTCTACAATCCTTCAACATTCACATCAAGCCTGAATGAGACAGTGGTTTCAAAAGCTTCCTGCGCACAGCGTAAAGGGCGTGCCGGAAGAACTAAACCGGGCGTATGTTACCGGCTTTATCCACGGAAGGATTTTGAGACACGCCCCATGTACACCACCGAAGAGATTTACCGCACGGATCTTTCTGAGGTTGTAATGCGGATGAGTGAACTTGGAATCACGAATATGGAAGATTTTGACTTCATCTCACCGCCTTCACGGGAAGGACTCCGGGGAGCGGTGGAGACACTCCGGCTTCTTGATGCTGTTGAAAGTGACAATTCCCTTTCTTCAACGGGAAAGATGATGGCAGAATTCCCTCTGGTTCCCCGTGTAAGCCGTATCATTGTGGAATCAATCCTCAGGTATCCTGAAGTGATTGAGGAAGTCCTTATTGCCGCAAGCTTCATGTCTGCCCAGTCACCTTTTGTGCTTCCCCAGGGTGAGGAAACAGATGCACGGCAGGCTCATCACAGATTCCGGGATCCCAACGGTGATTTCTGTTCCTACGTGATTCTGTACCGCCGTTTTGCCGATGCATGGGCCCAGCACACTGCGGACAAATTCTGCGAACACAATTACCTGGACCAAAGGGTTCTCCTTGAGATCATGAACATCAAAGAACAGCTGGAACAGATTGTTGTGCGGATGGGACTTCCCATTCTGAGCGGCGGTTCCACAGACGATTACCTTACATGCATTGCCTCGGGACTTATCCAGTTTGTGTGCGTCCGGGCAGGCAAAGAAAACTATCACAGTCTGACAACTGAACACATCAGCATTCATCCCGGAAGCGTCATGTTCCGGAACGAACCGCAGATCATTGTAGCCGGAGAGATTGTCCGCACCTCAAGAATGTTTGCAATGTCTGTCTCGCCTTTAAGCCGGAAAGTTGTTGACCGGCTGAATCCGGCGGTAAAAGGTTTTGTCTCCGACGCAATGACAAAGGGATTCCAGTCCGAGAAAAAACGGAGTTCAGCAAAAGGCGGCAAACATGAGGAAGACCGACTGAATAACGCCGCAGAAAAACTTAATTCCGATGCAAATTCAGTGACAATCGGTGGAACAGTTTTTGAAGTAAAAACCGTCAAAGAGCGCAAGACTGCAATCCTTCCCTGCAGGGAATTTATTGCCGCTGCCCGCCGTGAAGACAACCAGAGCCTGCTTTCCCAGGTAGGAAAAATGCGCGGTGTTCTTCAGATGGAAGGCGGACACACACTTCTTGAAGGAGAGAAACTTTCTCTTGTCCTGAAGATTGCGAAAAAACTTGATCTTAAGCCGATGGAAAGCGGTGAATGGGATAAAAAACTGAATTTATCAAGCGCTACGGACAAAGACAGACTCCTTGAGACGCTTTCATGGGTGCTTCGCGTGACAGTTGCAAAGGAAAAAAGCAAGGAAATGGGCTTTATCTGTCTCTTTTCTGACGGACACGGCCGCTATTGGTACAAAGCCTGCCGTGGCCTTTCAACTGCCCTGAACGAAAGCACATCCAGCCTGGAATCACTGATTGACGAACTGGGCGAATCCCTGACCGATGCGGAAAAAGCCGTGGTGAACGCCACCTACCGCCGGGTTGCGGATCTGCTGTGAAAGCAACGTCAGCTGATAAAACTGCAATCAGCTGACGGACTGCAGATTCCTTCAGTTCCGGTCCTAATATGATAAATGCCAGTGGATTGGATGCAATAAAATCCAGGCTTCTTTTTATTCATGTTTTATATGCGCTTTTATTAAGGCAAATGAAATCAGATTAATAATAGAATGGCAGATATATCTCGAAATCTTTTTCCTTGTCGAATTAGAAAAAAGTTTATTACATTGTTTTCAGGCACAGAGATTGCTGAAGTATGTCACCTAAAAACTCGGTGACTTTTATATTTGATGCAAGTTAAATATAAAAATCATAATCCTTTTTATTAATTCCACTTTCACAATTCTTTATGCCATTCAATAAAATTATAAGGTTCCTCATTTTTAGCTGAATGACATCATTGTGCCTCCATAACATTTTTATGTCCAAGGAGATACTTATGGATAAATTACCAGTTGGAGATATCTGGAAAGCAATTGGATATACTTTCAAAACCAAATCTTTCATCCCGAAGAAATTACAAACATAATTTCTACTGGCTGTAAAAGAATTAAAAAGAAAAAAATTGATTACGGCTGTTTCAACACAGTAGCTAAGTCATTTTTGGATTCAGCTACTGAGGTTTATCTTTTGTATAGTAAGTCTTTTTCATGCTATAATAATGGAATACAAAGAAACTAAGGAACTGTCATGTCACAGAATAACATCAAATCATTAGAAGACGATCTTTGGGAAAGTGCAGATGCACTTCGTGAAGGTTCTCAGCTTAGTTCACAAGAATATTGTATGCCGGTTCTTGGCTTAATTTATCTTCGTTATGCATTTACTCGTTTTAAGTATGTTGAAGCTGAAATCTTGAAAGACCGTCCTAGTCGTAATGGTGTTAAACTCCCTGTTGAATCCAGTGATTTCAAAGAAAAAAGTGCCATCTTCCTTCCTGAAAATGCCCGTTATGATTATTTATTGAATCTTCCTACAGATAAGAATCTTGGTGAAGCAGTTGATAAAGCAATGGAAGCTATTGAAAAAGAATGTCCTGATCTTTCTGGTATTCTTCCCAAAAACTATCAGACTATTTTTAAGAATGACCTTCTTAAAGATTTGCTTCGCTTATTTAATAATGATGCCTTAAATGAGATTAAAGATGATGTAATAGGTCGTATCTACGAATACTTTCTTAATAAATTTGCAAAAAATATTGCCAGTGATGACGGTGTTTTCTTTACTCCAAAATCACTTGTACGAATGATTGTCAATATTATTCAACCAACCCATGGAAAAATCCTTGATCCTGCTTGTGGTTCAGGCGGTATGTTTGTTAGTTCCGGCGATTTTGTAAATGCAAATGGAATTAATGCCAGTTCAAAACTTACTTTTTACGGTCAGGAAAAAGTTGAGTTCAATGCTAAGCTTTGTAAAATGAACATGGCTGTTCACGGTCTTAATGCAAAAATCATCAGTGGTGATGAAGCAAACTCTTTTTATAACGATTATCACAAGTTGGAAGGAAAATGTGATTATGTAATGGCAAATCCACCTTTCAATGTAAATAAAGTTAAATATGAAGCTGCAAGTAATGCAGGCCGTTTGCCATTTGGACTTCCAGGTTATAACGAAAAGACAAAGGAAATTGGAAACGCCAACTATCTTTGGATCAGTTATTTTTATGCATATTTAAATGAAACTGGACGTGCAGGATTTGTAATGGCAAGTTCCGCAACAGACAGTCAGCATGCAGATAAGGATATCCGTTCAAAACTCATTGATACAGGTGATGTTGATGTAATCCTTAGTGTTGGAAATAACTTTTTCTACACATTAAGTTTACCTTGTACTTTGTGGTTTTTTGATAAGGCCAAAAAAGAAGAACTTAAAGATAAGGTTTTGTTCATTGATGCCCGCAATTATTTTACAGTTGTAGACCGCAATTTAAATGAATGGTCTAAATGGCAGATGAAGAATCTTACAAGCATTGTTCATCTTTACCGTGGTGAAACTGAAAAATATACAAAAGTAATAAATGATTACTGCGATTACTTCCATAAAGTATCAGACCAGTTCAATAGTCGTGAAATGGCTTATGAACTGACGGGCTGTAATGAAGCAAAAGATTTTACGAAAGTAAAAACCGCAATTGAAAAAGAATTACAGCATATTTGCGAGGAGCAGAAAGAAACAGAAAAAGAATTTGATGCAAAAATAGAAGCAGCAACAAAAGCCGGAAATAAAAAAGAAGCCAATGCAAATAAAGCTCAGAAAAAACAGGTTCTTCAGTTATTGGAAGCTTTGCAAAATGATATAAACGAAATCCTCACAGTTGCAAAAGATGCCTGCTGGCTTTCTGAAAAAATCGGTGATGGTGTTTATGCCGATGTTGCTGGCTTGTGTAAGATTGCTACAAGAGCAGAAATTGCAGAAAAGAACTTTTCTCTTACACCTGGTGCCTATGTTGGAGTTACTGAAGTTCAGGAAGAAGATGAAAACTTTGAAGAACGAATGAAAGAAATTCATGCAGAACTTAATAAACTTCAGTCAGAAAGTGATGATTTAATGAAGACTATTAATGCTAATCTTAAAGAGCTTGGGCTGGGAGAGTAAAGAATGGTAAAAATAACTAGTCAAAAAAATAAAAGCGTGCTATATTATATACAATTAAACCTTGCACGCTTAATTTCGAAAGAAATGCGCACCCAGCGAGGTTATTTTTTTGCCCTTTTAAGATTTGAACAATTGGAGGGTGAATGAGCATTTCCTACTCAAAACCAGCACTTAATTTAGAACAACAGGCCGATTTACTTTTAAATCGTGGTCTAAAAGATATTTCAAAAGAAGTACTTATTACAAAACTTGCCTCAATAAATTACTATCGTCTCCGTGGTTATACTTATGCATATCAAGACAACACGGTTGATGATACACCGTTTCTTAAAAGCAATAGCTGGAACTACATTTGGAATGACTATGTTATGGATAGTCGCTTACGCAGTTTAATTTTTGAAAGTATAAGTCATATTGAAATTGCATTAAGAACACAAATTGAGCTTGTAATGTCATTAAGTTATGGTTCGAATTGGTATGCAGATAGCCGTTATTTCTTTAATTCTGATTTTTTTAATAAAAACTTTGAAGAACTTGAAAAATGCTGGGAAAGATCAGAAGAAGAACTTAAAAAGCATTATGAAACAAAATATATAGAAACAGAATTACCACCATCGTGGATGATTTTTGAGACTTCGACTTTTGGTCTTACAAGTAAATATTATGAAAGTATAGATAACAATTATTCAGAAAAGGCTCAGATTGCAGGTTTCTTTGGATTTGGAAAATCTCAAGTTTTTATTTTTATAAGTTGGTTAAAACATCTTACTACAGTACGAAATGTATGCGCTCATCATTCTCGCTTGTATTCAAGAGCTAATATTAATCGTCCTGTCTTTCCAAAAAAATTAAAAGGCTCATGGGTAAGCAATTGGCCAAATGATGACAGAGTTTACACTTCAGTTTGTATAATAAAAAAACTTCTCGATTATTGTATGCCGGAATATGATTTTGTCGGTAAATTGAAATCAATTATAAAAATGGCAAGAAAAGAACAACTTCCAAGTATGGGATTTCCTGTTGATTGGGAAACAGAACCTTTATTTAATTAATGTAGATTTATGATAAAAAACGAATACAAGAAAAAAAGACATTCAGAAAGGTTCCAGAATGTCCCTAATGACCCAAATGTCCCAAACTCAAGTTTAACAGAAAGACAGAAAGGAATATTAACATCCTCTGGAAAAACAAACAGCGGAATCTGGATTATTAAAGATGCTGAGGTGTAATTTATGGAAAATGAAATTGTAAAATCAAATGATGAAAAATTCATAAATCTTTATAAGAATATAAGCAGTATCTTAAAAACTGCACGTGAAAATGCGTATAAAGCTGTTAATTTCGCAATGGTAACTTCTTACTGGTCTATTGGGCAATTGATTGTTGAAGATGAACAGAAAGGAGAAGCACGGGCTGAATATGGAAAGGCTGTTCTTGGAAAACTGTCATTAAAATTAACAGAAGAATTCGGAAAAGGTTTTGATGAACTTGCACTTCCAAAGCCAGAGGAACTTGAACATCAGATTAAGATGGATCGTCTTCTCATTGAAGAACAGATGAAAAATAATGATGAGGATGAGAACTGATGAAAGAAGAGTGGAACACTGATATGAACACAGAAATCGAATTACAAAAGAATAATGACTTTGCAAATGTGGTTCTGATGATTAAACAGGCACAAATTAAAGCCTATTCTTCGGTAAACCGTGAATTAATTGATTTGTATTATAATCTCGGAAAATACATCAGCATTAAAGTTGAAAACTCTCTTTGGGGAAAGGGTGTTGTCAAAGAACTTGCAAATTATATTCAAAGCAATTCGCCAGAATTAACGGGATTTTCAGACAAAAATCTTTGGAGAATGAAACAATTTTATGAGACATATAAAGATGACGAAAAACTCTCACCACTGGTGAGAGAATTAAGCTGGACAAATAATCTCATAATCTTCAGCAGAACAAAATCATCTGAAGAAAGAGCTTTTTATCTGGAAAAAACGTTGCAGGAAAAATATACAAAGCGAGAACTTGAACGTCAGATTGATTCTAACCTTTATGAATCTTCAAAAGGAAATGCTCTTATTGTGTCTCCTGTTGTTCAGAATCTTGTTCCAAATGCAAAAGAAATTTTCAGAGATAATTATACACTTGAGTTTTTAGGATTGCCTGCAGCTCATGATGAAAAAGATTTAAGAAAAGCATTGGTTTCTCACATGAAGCAGTTTGTTCTTGAACTTGGAAAGGACTTTATATTTATTGATGAAGAATATCGCGTACAAGTTGGAAACTCAGATTTCTTTATTGATCTTCTATTTTATCACAGGGAATTGCAGTGTCTTGTTGCAATTGAACTCAAAACAGGAAAGTTTGAGCCTGAACATTTAGGACAGTTGAATTTCTATCTGGAAGCATTGGACCGTGATGTAAAGAAAGAAAAAGAAAATCCAAGTATAGGAATTCTTTTATGTCGAGATAAAGATGATGATGTTGTGGAATATGCTTTAAGCAGAAGCCTTTCTCCTGCAATGGTTGCGGAATATAAACTTCATTTACCAGACAAGAATCTTCTCCAGTCAAAAATCAAAGTTTTGCTGGATACAATTGAAACTGGAGATGAGTGATGAAAGAAGAATGGAAGAAAGTAAAGCTTGGAGAATTATGTGAAATCACTTCAAGTAAAAGATTTCATTTATCAGAAAGAACAACATTAGGCATCCCTTTTTACTGTACAAAAGAGATTCTCTTAAAATTGAAGGGTGAAGAAAATTTTGAATGTGATTATATTGCGGAAAAGTTTTATGAAGAAATAAAAACAAAATTTGGAGTTCCTGAAACTGGAGATCTATTATTAACTACTCGAGGAACTGTAGGTTATCCATATTTATATAGAAAAACAGATAAATTTTATTTCGCTGATGGAAATCTTTCGTGGTTTAAAAATTTTTCAGAAAAACTAGATTCACATTTTTTATATTATTGGTTTTTGTCGGTTGATGGAAAAAGCAAAGTAGATTCAATAGCAAAGGGAACTGCACAAAAAGCAGTGCCAATTACTGGATTAGGAATACTTGATATAACACTTCCTCCTCTTCCAACACAGCAGAAAATTGCTTCAATTCTTTCTGCTTATGATGATCTTATTGAAAACAACCGCAAGCAGATAAAACTTCTGGAAGAAGCAGCCCAAAAACTGTACAAAGAATGGTTTGTAAAACTAAACTTCCCCGGCCACGAGAACACAAAAATTGTAGATGGTATTCCTGAAGGATGGAGTTATGAACGCATAGACAGTTTTGTAGAGTTACAAAATGGATTTGCTTTTAAAAGTGATTCTTTTGATGAAGATGGAACATACAAAATTATTACCATTAAGAATGTTCAAGATGGAATTTTTGATTCAAATAATGTCTCTAAAATAAAACAAATTCCACAAAAAATGCCTAAATGGTGTAATTTGAAATCTGGAGATATTTTATTATCTCTAACAGGTAATGTGGGAAGAGTTTGTTTAGTTACATCTGAAAATTGTTTGCTTAACCAGCGAGTTGCTAAACTTAAATCCGATTATCCATCATATACATATATTTTATTTAGAAGTAAAGATATGTTTATTATGATGAACAACCTTGCAAATGGAGCCGCACAACAAAATTTGAGCCCAATCAGAACCGGCGAACAAAAAATCTTAAAACCTTCTAAAGAGGTTATTAATAGTTTTGAGAGGATTAGTAAGCCTTATATTAAGAAAATACAGATGTTATTTAAACAGAATGAAACTTTGCAGATAGCCCGTGACAAACTTCTTCCAAAATTGATGAATGGAGAAATAGAGGTCTAAACAAAGAAATTTGAAAGTATAATACCTAGAGAAAAAAAACAACACTATGATATAATCAGTTTGAGGAAAACGAAATGCAGATTGAATCTATAAAAATTCACAATTACAAAGTACTAAAAGATGTTGAAGTAAAGGAAATATCAAATATGGCTGTTTTTCTTGGGAAAAACGGCGTTGGAAAAACTACTTTTTTTGATGTTTTTGGTTTTCTGCATGACTGTTTAATAGGAAATGTAAAGGCTGCATTGGCTCGTCGTGGTGGGTTTAACGAAGTAATTTCAAGAAATCAGGAAGGAACAATTGATTTTGAAATAAAATTCAGGGCAAAAGAAACAGAACCTTTGATTACATATCAACTGTCCATTGGCTTAGATGAAAGAAAATTTCCTGTAGTATCTTCTGAAGTTTTAAAATTCAGGCGTGGTTCAAAAGGCCAGCCATGGAAAGTTTTGGATTTTAAAAATGGAGAAGGCATTGCCATTGAAGGTGTTTTAAATACAAATGAAGATGTTACAAATGCGGTCAGAAAATCTCAAAAACTTGATTCTCCAGATATTCTTGCAATAAAGGGCTTGGGACAGTTCAAGGAATTTGAAGCGGTTGCTACTTTCAGAAGACTTATAGAAGACTGGTATGTTGCAGATTTTAAAGTTGATGCTGCTAGAGAAAGAAACGAATCTACATATGGGGAAGATTTAACAAGGACTGGTGATAATCTTTCTATTGTAACAAAATTTATTTATGACAATTATCCAGAAAACTTCAAAAAAATTATAAAAAGTATGAAGGAAAGAATTCCAGGTGTTGATGATATTCAGGCAAAAGAAACGGATGACGGATATATTGTTTTGAAGTTTCAGAATGGTGAATTTAAAAATCCATTCTCAGCAAAGTTTGTTTCAGATGGAACAATAAAAATGTTTACATACTTAGTTCTTTTAAATAGTCCAATGAAGCATGCATTACTTTGTATTGAAGAACCAGAAAATCAACTTTATCCAGAATTACTTGAAGAATTGGCAGAAGAGTTCAGACTGTATGGATTAAACGGTGGACAGGTTTTTGTTTCAACTCATTCCCCAGATTTTTTAAATGCAATAGATGCAAGAGAAATTTTTTATTTTGAAAAGAAAAACGGATTTACACAGATAAAAAAAGCATCTGAAAATGCAATATTTATGAATTGCATTGAACAAGGGGATTTACCTGGTTCTCTTTGGAAACAAGGTATTCTAAGTGGAGAATAAAATATGAAACTTGTTTTCCTGTTAGAAGAGAAATCTATGAAAAGATTTCTTGATATTGTTCTTCCCAAAATTCTTCCTGCTGAAATTCAATTTCAAACAATTCCACACGAAGGAAAAACTGATTTGGAAAAATCAATTCCTAGGAAATTGAGAGCATGGAATGAACCAGATACAAAGTTTATTATTATTCAGGATCAGGATTCGTGGGATTGCAAGAAACTAAAACAGAAACTTGTGGAATTATGTAAACCTACAGGGAAACAATATGTAGTTAGAATTGCTTGTCAGGAACTTGAAAGCTGGTATTTTGGAGATCTGAATGCAGTTTCAAAAGCATACAACAGAGATTTAACATATCTTTCAAAAAAATCTTTATATAAAATTCCTGATAACATAGTAAACCCTAAACACGAGTTACAAAAATATTTGCCTGAACATCAACAAATTACAGGTGCTGAAAAAATAGCAGAATATATTGAGCCACAAATGAATACTTCGGTGAGTTTCCAAATGTTACTTAGTGGAATAAAAAAACTGATTTCATAGGAAAATATCTATGAGTTACGAATACAGCGAAAACGAGTTAGTACAACAAAGTGCAGTTGATCTCTTGCATGATCAGTTAGGTTGGAGAAAATTCTATGCATACAACGATGAGGTTTTAGATGATGATTCTTCTGCAAAATCTATTGGTCGTAAATCTTATAAAGAAATTATCCTTACTCGTTATTTAAAAGAAGCTGTATTCAAATTTAATGACTGGATGACTGATGAGATTTTTGAAAAGATTGTAAAAATCCTGAGTACAAAAATATCTTCTGAATCTGACATCCAGAATAACGAAAAGAACTATAAATATTTCAAAGATGGAATTGAAATTGATGTTCTGGACTCCAATGGTAATTACACTAAGAAAAAAGCTCAGCTTTTTGACTTTAAGAATCCTTTAGAAAATGACTTTCTTGCTGTTCAGGAAATGAAAATCTGGGGAGAAGTTTATCACCGCCGTGCAGATATTGTTGGCTTTGTAAATGGGATTCCTCTTTTATTTGTTGAACTTAAACGGGATGATGTTCCAGTTATAAATGCTTATAACGACAACTACAAAGATTATCGTACAACTATTCCACAACTTTTCTATTATAACGCATTCATAATGTTTGCCAATGGCCCTGAAGCAAAGGTTGGAACTCTTAATTCTAAATACAAATTCTTTCATGAATGGAAACGTTTGAACGAAGAAGATGATGAAGGTTCTGTTGCTTTTGAAACTATGCTTCTTGGTATGTGTGATAAAGCAAACTTTATGGATTTGTTTGAAAACTTCATTCTGTTTGATCATTCAAATGGTAAAGTTGTAAAGATTCTTGCAAGAAACCATCAGTTCCTTGGTGTTAATCAGGCTTTTGAAAATTATAAAGCCCGAAAATTCAAAAACGGAAAACTTGGTGTTTTCTGGCACACTCAAGGTTCTGGAAAGAGTTATTCAATGGTTTTCCTTGCACAGAAAATTCACCGAAAGCTTGAAGGTTCTCCAACAATTGTAATTCTTACAGACCGTACAGAACTGAACAAACAGATAAGCGGAACTTTTGAAGCCTGTGGTTGTCTTGGAAATCTTAAGGCCAGTAAATATATTGCTTCTTCGGGCAGTGATCTGGTTACAAAGTTAAAAGCCAATCCAGCATACATTTTCTCATTGATTCAAAAATTTAATAAAGATGATGAAACTCCAATTCACACTGATTACGATATTCTCTTAATCAGTGATGAAGCTCACAGAAGTCAGAATGGTGTTTATGCTGATAATATGTGTAGGCTCTTGCCAGAAGCTTCTCGCATTGGTTTTACAGGAACTCCACTTTTCAGTTTTGATAATATTACTCAGCGAACGTTCGGGGATTATGTTTCTATTTACGATTTTAAACGTGCGGTTGATGATGGTGCTACAGTTCCACTTTATTATGAAAATCGCGGAGACAAATTAGTTCTTGATAATCCTGAAATCAATGACAGACTTCTCGAAGCCATTGAGCAGATTGATGATGAAGAAAAACGAACTAAAGTTGAAAATCTCATTAAGCAGGAACTTCATATTATCCGTAATCCAAAACGTTTGGATAAAATTGCAAGGGATTTTGTAAATCATTATTCAGAAGTGTGGCAAGCTGGAAAAGCAATGTTCGTTTCTGTGGACCGTCTTACAAGTGTTCAGATGATGGAACTTTGCCAGAAATACTGGAATGATAAAATTTCTGAACTTGAAGCTGCTGCTGAATCTCTTGATTCTGAACAGGAATTACAGGAACTTCAGTCAAAAATCACATGGATGAAAGAAACAGAAATGTGTGTTGTCATTAGCCAGGAACAAGGTGAAGTTGAATATTTCCAGAAACACAATATTGATATTATTCCTTACCGTAAAAAGATGATGGACAGGGAACTGGATAAAGAGTTTAAAGATGAAGATAATCCATTCAGAATTGTTTTTGTCTGTGCCATGTGGCTTACAGGCTTTGACTGTCCTTCACTTTCTGTTTTATATCTTGATAAACCTTTACAGGCTCACACACTTATGCAGACAATTGCCCGTGCTAACCGCGTAAACGACGGGAAAGAAAATGGACTTATTGAAGATTATATTGGAATTGTAACTGCACTTGAAAAAGCATTGGTTGATTATACTACAAGTGGTCAGGGAAATGCTGGCGGTGGTCATAAAGTAACAATCGATAGAGAAAAACTTGTTGCAGCTATTTATGAAGACTGTGCTATTGCAATTGAATACTTGCATGAACATGGTTTTGAATTAAATGATTTGATTCAGGCAAAAAACTTTGCAAAAATTAAAATGATTCAGAACGGTGCAAATGCAGTTGCAAATCCTGCTGAAGTAAAAAAAGAGTTTACTACTAAAGCAGGTGAGTTCTTTAGACTTTATAAATATGCAACAAAATCTGAAATTACAAAAGAATTAAAAGAGCAGCATGATGCTCTGGATGCAATTTACCGTCAGCTTACAAAACCAAAACCTCCTGTAGATGTTTCAGATATTATGAAACAGCTGGAAGGTATTGTTAATGATTATATTTCTACAGAAGATACTCCTGATGATGCAGAGCCAAATGCTAAGATTGATATCAGTAATATTGATTTTGATAAACTGGCAGTAGAATTTGCAAAAATTAAAAATCAGAATCTTGTGATCAACGATATTGGAGATTTAGTTGCAACACGACTTGCTCAAATGATAAAAACAAATCCTAATCGCATTGATTTCTATAAACACTATCTTGAAGTGATTGAAGCTTATAACAAGAGTCAGGATAAAGCCGTGATTGAACAGGTTTTTGCAGAACTTCTTCAGACTGTAAAAGATATGAACGAAGAACAAAAGCGTTATGTTCGAGAAGGTTTTGAAAGCGACGAAGAACTCACAATTTACGATATGCTCTTCAAAGATAGTCTGACAAAAGAAGATATCAAAAAGATCAAAGAACTGGCAAAAGAACTTCTGAAGAAAATAAAAGAATTGCTCAAAGAAATGGATAGCCCATTTGATAAAGAAGCAACAGTTGCCGCTATTCAGAATGAAATCAGAAATACTTTGTATGCTGAATTGCCAGATGATTGTCTGGCAGATTTGAATGTTTACAGACAGAATATTTTTGATTATTTGAAAGCTGTTTACAGTGCAGCATAAACCAGACAGACTTTTCCGCTTCTCCTTCCCCACTCCCCGTTCCAGAAGTTTTGTGGAAAAACCTATAGAATCAGTCGGATTTATCTGCTAAACTGCCCTTATGAAACCAGTTTTTTCTTTTGAAGTTTTTCCGCCCAAAAAGACGATGAACATTGACACAGTGTACACAACACTGGACGAACTGAAGGACCTGAACCCTGATTTTATCAGTGTAACTTACGGTGCCGGTGGCAGTGACAACTGCTCCAACACTGTGGAGATCGCACGGCACATAAAGGAAGTCTGCGGCGTGGAAAGCGTTGCCCACCTTCCCTGCATCAATCTTACAAAAGAGCAGGCCTCAAATGTTCTTGAGCAGTTCAAAGCGGCAGGAATCCGGAATATTCTGGCACTTCGCGGAGACCGTACCCCGGACGTGGAGCCTGCTGGAGACTTTACCCGTGCGGACCAGCTGGTTTCATTCATCAAGGACTGGGACAAAGACAGCACATTCAGCATTTACGCGGCCTGCTACCCAGAGCTTCATCCGGAATCCACCGACGTTTTTCAGGATCTGCGCGCACTCAAGGCAAAGCACGAGGCCGGTGCAGACCACTTTATCTCCCAGCTTTTCTTTGACAACGACAGTTTTTACCGGATGATCGAACGGGCACGGCTTACAGGAGTAACCGCTCCCATTGAGGCAGGAATCATGCCCGCCACAAACCGGAAATCCATTGAGCGAATGGTTTCCCTTACCAACGCCCAGCTTCCAAAAAAATTCACCAAAATGATGGCTAAATACGAGAATTCTCCTGAAGCCATCCGTGACGCGGGTATTGCCTACGCAATCGACCAGATTGTTGATCTTGTTACCAACGGTGTTGACGGAATACATCTTTACACAATGAACAATCCCTACGTGGCGCGCCGGATAAACGAAGCAGTCCGTTCGCTTTTCATCTGATCCATGAGCCAGTTTTTCTGTCCTGATGCCGCGGAAGTGCCGGCAGTCAAAACCGAACTTCTCCGGTACCTGGGAATACGCCGGGTCGATACTCCGGACTCCATGACGGACCTTATGTCAGACAGAGCAATAAAGGACCTGGCTGGAATTATTGTGCCGCGGATTGTATATGATTTTTTCGATATTGCTGTCACCGACGGCTGCTGCAGTTTTTTCCGGGATTCACAGTATTGCTTTGAAGTTCACTCCAAGGACCTGAGCCGCAATTTTCAAGACTGCACACAGGCAGTGCTTTTTGCCGCCACAATCGGTCCCATGGTGGACGCCTTCATCAGAAGAGCACAGGCAGCTGATCCGGCAGAGGCAAGTGTTCTTCAGGCAGCAGGTGCAATGTATGTGGAAAGCCTGGTGGATCTTTTCAATGAGAAAATAAAATCACAGCAGACAGAAAAAGGCGGCGGCACAAAACCAAGATTCAGTCCCGGTTTCGGTGATGTGAATCTGGAAGTTCAGAAAGATTTTTTCCGGTTTCTTGACTGCCGAAAAATCGGGCTTACACTTATGGACACATTGATCATGGCTCCGGAAAAATCAGTCACTGCCTTCATAGGCATTCAGCCCTTTAATCCATGACTCACTGCAAGGCGGTAATTTAACAGGAGAAATTATGAAAAACAAAGTTGATTTAAAATCCCTTCTGGGCAAAGGTCTCCTTTTTCTTGACGGCGGAACAGGATCAATCCTCCAGGCGGAAGGACTTCTGCCAGGTGAACTGCCGGAAACCTGGAACCTGAAGAACTCGGACAGGATTGTCAGCCTACACTATCGCTATTTTGCCGCAGGAAGCAATATTGTCGCCACAAATACATTCGGAGCTTACACAACAAAATTCTCAGAGAAAGAACTTTCAGAAATCATCGGTGCGGCGGTAAAAAATGCAGATGAGGCACGGCGCCTTATCAGGGAAGAACTGAATGAGGCTCCGGACTCGCCCCGTTTCATTGCCCTTGATATCGGTCCCTGCGGCAAACTTCTTAAACCCATGGGCGACCTTGATTTTGAGGATGCTGTAAATCTTTTCAGAACCACACTGGATCTGGGTCTTGCACACAATGTGGACGCAATCCTTATTGAGACAATGAACGACGCTTACGAAACAAAGGCCGCCGTCATTGCAGCAAAAGAAGCCCGTACCGCGGCAGGCAGGGAAGATCTTCCGATTTTAGTGACCAACGTTTACGACAGGGAATCCCGTCTTCTCACAGGTGCAACTCCTGAAGTAATGGTGGCAATTCTTGAGGGACTGGGCGTTGATGCACTGGGACTTAACTGCGGTCTTGGCCCTTCCGATCTTACGGATGCTGTAAAACGGCTTCTTGAATCAGCTTCCGTACCGGTGATTGTTAAGCCCAATGCGGGTCTTCCCCAGTCTGTGAACGGAACAACAGTATACAACGTCACGCCGGAGGAATTTGCTGCCGAAATGAAGACCTTTGCAGAACAGGGAGCACTTATCATGGGTGGATGCTGCGGAACAACTCCGTCTCACATAAAAGCCCTTGTAAAAGCTGCCGGAAACTGCACCGTTCCGGCACTGCAACCGAAAGACAGCACAGTCATCGCATCCTATACAAAGGCAGTCAATATCGGCGGCTCCAACAGGCCGGTCCTTATAGGAGAGCGGATCAACCCTACAGGCAAAAAAAAGTTTAAGGAAGCACTGCGCCAGAATGACATTCCCTACATCATCGGGCAGGGACTTGAACAGGTAAAAGCAGGAGCCGCAGTTCTTGATGTGAACGTAGGACTTCCTGAAATTGATGAGAAATCCATGATGGTGCATGTTGTGACAGAACTCCAGAGCGTCTGTGACACACCCCTGCAGATTGATACATCCAGTGCGGATGTAATGGAAGCCGCACTCCGCCGCTACAACGGAAAAGCACTCATCAATTCTGTAAACGGGAAACAGGAAGTTATGGATGCGGTCTTCCCCCTTGTGAAAAAATACGGCGGGGTTGTTGTGGCCCTTACATTGGATGAGTCTGGCATTCCCACTGATGCGGAAGGCCGTATGGCAATTGTGGACAAGATTCTTGCAGAGGCTGATAAATACGGCATTGAACGAAGAGACATCCTGATTGATGCCCTTACAATGTCTGTAAGCTCAGACACAGGAGCCGCTCTCGCCACTCTGGAAGTTGTGCGCCGCTGTACAAAGGATTATGGTCTTGGCACAGTTCTGGGCGTCTCCAACATTTCTTTCGGACTGCCAAACCGGGAATTCGTCACATCCGCATTTTTTACCCTTGCCATGCAGAACGGGCTTTCTGCCGCGATCATCAATCCTCTGGCTTTTGAGATACAGAAAGCCTGGTATTCATTCTGTCTTCTTGCAGGCAAAGACCCGGACTGTCTGGGCTATATAAACTTCGCACAGAATGCGGTTCCTACTCCATCTGCCCCTGCAGCGGCACCAGTTCCCGCTCAGGCAAAAACTGACGCAGGTGCCACAGTCCCAGTACCGCCACTTACAGACGCAGTAGTCCGCGGCTTAAAGACAGAGGCAGCCCGCATCACACGCGGACTTCTTGACAACAGTTCCGGCAATTCAGTTGACCCGCAGACAATAATCAATGACATGCTCATACCGGGACTGGACATTGTTGGCAAAGGATTTGAGAAGAAAACAGTTTTTCTGCCGCAGCTTCTTATGGCTGCCGATGCCGCAAAAGCCTCCTTTGAGGAAATCAAATCCCTACTTGAGAAATCTGGAAACAAAGGAAAAAGCCGCGGCACAGTTGTTCTTGCCACTGTGCACGGAGACATCCACGACATCGGCAAGAACATCGTGAAAGTGCTTCTTGAGAACTACGATTTTACAGTTCTGGATCTGGGAAAAGATGTTCCGCCGGAGAAAATTGTGGAAACCTGCATTGAACACAGAATCCGCCTTGTGGGACTGAGTGCCCTCATGACAACAACTGTGCCCGCGATGAAAGAGACAATAAAGCTGCTGAGGGAATCCTGCCCTGAGACAAAGGTTGTAGTCGGAGGCGCTGTTCTTACACAGGAATACGCAGACATGATCGGTGCGGATAAATACGCAAAAGACGCGATAGACACCGTAAAATATGCACAGGAGATTTTCTGATCCGGAAGGCCCGGCTCACTTGTCCTTCCACTCCGTCTGTATTGCACGGAGTCTGGGAAGCACTTCAAAGAACACGTCAATCAGTTCAGGATCAAACTGGGCACCAGCCTGAGAGTGCATCTCTTTGAGTACATCGTCTTCGTCCCAAGCCGGTTTGTAGACACGGGCAGAAGACAGTGCGTCAAAAACGTCTGCAACTGCAACAATGCGGGCAGCAAGAGGAATCTCCTCACCTTTGAGACCTTCGCCGAAAGTGGTGATCGGATTCTCAATCGAGTAGTTCTCAACAGGTATTTTTCCGGGATAACCGGTTCCATCCCAGCGTTCGTGATGACGCAGCGCAACAGCACAGGCCATTTCATCAACTTCTGAATGCTTGTTCTTGAAAAGAATGCCACCGATGCAGGTATGCCCTTTCACAAGCGCATATTCCTCATCATTGAATCTGCCGGGTTTTTTGAGAATCGTATCCGAGATACCGATCTTACCCACATCATGAAGCATTGCCGCAATCTTGAGGGTATCCCTGAAACGGCTTGCATCGCTTATGGGAATATTGTGGTTGAAAGCATAACGGTCATAAAGTTCAACCGCATAGTTTGCAACACGGTTTACATGGGCGCCGGTCTCCTTCGGGTCGCGGAAGGCAACCATATCAACCATGCGGAACACCATCTCGCGGGTAAGATAGGCTCTTTCCAAAGCCTGTGTCGCACTTACCGCATACTGGCCGAGAACTCCCACATCTTCTTCTGAAAAAGTGATTATGTTGCCCTCACTGTCCATGGGGTTGATGATCTGAAGAACACCGAGAACACTCCCTGCCCTGCTGTTCAGAGGAATGGTACACACAGACTTTGTGCGGTAACCGGTGACCATATCTGATTTTTTGTTGAAAGAATATGGTTTGTCCGGCGGAATGGAATAAACATCGTCCTCATTGATTATGGAATTTGTCAGAGCCGAGTATCCGCACATCTGGTTTGGCGAAATAGAATATGAAAAGAATTTAAAAGGAAGTTTCTGTCCGGGACGCAGGAGTTTCTGCTGGGTATCATTCTGTGCATAACGGATTTTTACGAGATCATCTTCAACTATATAAATCGAACCGGCATCTGCGTTGACAATGTTACGCGCCTCAGAAAGAATTGATTCAAGAAGAATGTCAACGTCCTGAATCTCGCTGAAAAGTCGCTCAGCATCAACAATTCGTTTTAACCGCGGGTCTCTGTCTGAAAGTTCCATAATACCTATTATTTTATCCCTTTTTATTTTTTTTGGAAGTACAAATTTAAAAAAAATCGGCTTTTATTAGTAATTTTTGACATTTTGGAGATTTTACCCTTTTCTCCGGCCATATTCAGAGACAGTGCGGATAACCTTGTCCACGTCAAGCGGTTTACCAAGATGCGCATTCATACCCGCCTCAATACACATGCGCGCATCCTCGGCAAAAGCGTTGGCAGTCATGGCAATGATCGGAAGCGAAGCAAAATCAGGGCGCAGACCTGACATCTGGCGTATTTTTTTTGTTGCTTCGTAACCGTTAAGAACCGGCATCTGCACATCCATAAGCACAACATTGAATTCACCCGGATAAGAGCGGGAAATCTTTTCAACTGCAAGACAACCGTCTTCGGCAGTCTGGACTTCAGCACCAAAGGCCTTGAGAATTCTTACTGCAATATCCCGGTTCAGGGGATTATCTTCCACAACAAGAACGCTGATGCCGGCCAGAGCAGAAGAATCAACAGCAATCTCGGAAGATGATTTCCTGTTTTCTGACAGGGATCCGTTTTTTTCATCACAGGCTGCGAAAGGGAATGAAAGTGTGATTGTAAAGACCGAGCCTCTGTTCACCTCGCTTTCAACAGACATGGTTCCGCCCATAATGTCCACAATCTTTTTCGTTATGGACATGCCAAGACCTGTGCCTTCAATGCCGCTGACTGTAGAAGTCCGTTCCCTCTCAAAAGGTTCAAAAATCCGTTTCACAAAATCAGAATCCATACCGATTCCGTTGTCACAGACCTTGAAGACATAAGTTCCCCAGTTTTCTTTTCCGCAGGCCTGCTGTTCAAGTTTCACGGTGATTTTTCCGTAATCAGGCGTGTACTTTATCGCATTGCTTATGCAGTTCACCAGAATCTGATTGATCCGGAGTCTGTCGCCCTTTATCACTTCGTTAACAAGATTGGTCTTTTCCACTGTGAAAATGTGATTTTTTTTCCTGATATCCCATTGAACAATGCCGGAGATATCATCAATCACTGAAGAAAGATTGACAGTATCCTCTTTAAGCCTGACCTTTCCTGACTCGATGCGGCTCATGTCAAGAACATCGTTTATAAGACCAAGAAGATGATCAGAAGCTTTCTTAATCCGTTCAAGACAGTCAGAGACAACTGCCGCTTCCCCAATTTTCATTGAGGCAAGAGTCAGAAATCCTGTGATCGCATTAAGAGGTGTGCGGATATCATGGCTCATATTGTTGAGGAATACAGTTTTTGAGCGGTTTGCCTGCTCAGCTTTTCCAAGAGCATCCCGCAGGATCCGCTGCTGTTCCAGCTCCGCGGTTTTTGTCTCGGTAATATTGTATGCAAGAACAGTGGCAATTATGTGGCCGCTTACCGGGTCTTCAGAGAGAAGCGGCATAACACGGATGTACTCCCCTGTGACCTTTGAGTAATACTCCACCGATTCATGACGTTTTCCCTCTGCAAAAAGTTTACGCAGTCCTTCCTTTGTAAAAAAGATTTCTCCACCGGGTGTCAGAATCTCAACCTGATTTTTCTCAATAAATGTCCTGTTAACAAGATCATAATCGGCAGGAACAGGAATTCCCAGGGAAGAAAGTGTGTAACGTGCGTCTTCGGTATCAGTGTTCTCTGTGATTTTTCCGTCTGTAAGGTCGGCTGAAAAGGAGTAATAAACATTTTTGTCCAATACTTCACGATACTTTGCTTTTTCTGCAATCAACCTTTCTGTTGCAAGATGATGCTCCGTAATATCATTCATCGCAGAAAGGATATATTCAGTTCCGTCAGAGAAAGCACAGAGTTTTGTGGAGCAATGCACATAAAGGGGCTTGGAGTCATCAGACACAGTCCTGAAAAAATACTCAACCGAATCCCCAGGTTTCTTAAGTTTAGAAGTCTGTTCACGGACCTGCGCCCTGTCTTCCGGATGCACCTTTGCCATCACAAAATTGCCTTTGAAATCACCGGTTGTCATTCCTGCAAAACCGAAAAGTCTTACAGTCTCTTCATTGATCAGAAGGATTCTGTGGTCCGGGATTGTGTACGCAAAGACTCCCATGGGAAAACGTTCCGTCATCTGGTTGAACATTGAATTCAACTGGGAAAGCTGTTCCGTTTTTGAAACTTCCTTTGCGTAACGGCTGATATTCTGATGATAGCCGATGATTCTTGAACCACGGCCTGCATAATCAGCATCAAGGACACCACCGCAGCGGATTGTGATTGTCCCTAAACGGGGATGTTCATAAGGATAGGTGATCTCATCAGGAATTCCTGCCAGAAGATTATCAAGATATTTCTTTACACCTTCCCGGCAGACTTCCGTGACACGGGTTGACCAGAAACCGAAAGCTTCCTCCGGCGTAAGGTTTTCGTCAACACCCACAAGATATGCTGTTACATCATCCATGTAAAATCTTGGAGTTCCATCCCCAAGCACAAGACTCCACATGCCCACATCCGCAACTGCAAGAATCGTTGACCTGTATCTGTCAAAGGAGACAACCGCTTTGTCTGATGCTTTATCAGTCCTGTCCTCAAGCACACCAAGAACTTCAAGAGGCTCCTTTGAGTTTCCCCGTTTAACAGTAGACATTGTGGCAAGTCCCTGCCAGAGTCCGTCTTTTCTGCGGAAGGAACACCGGGCGGAAGTCTCGCCATTCTCCATTTTCCGGAGCATGTCAGAAAAAGCCCCGCAATCCTCATCATGAATGAAAGACTTTACAAAAAAATCTGCGGAATTGTCATAAACTTCATCGCATCCCAGCCTGGAAGCCGCAATTGATGAGAACAGGAAAGTGTTTTTACCGGGAAAAAACAGAAAAGTGGGAACGCCAGTGTTGCTGAGAGCCTCCATTATCTGATCAAGTTTAATGTCCATACGAAGCAAATCCTTTTTCTAAAGTGTCAGGAAATCGGAGATTTATCACCCTGTTTCCCAGCACCGAACTGGTACAGTGTTTCCACCAGCTTTTTCGGGTCAATGGGTTTTGCGATGTGTGCATTCATTCCACATTCAAAACATGACTGCACATCTTCTACAAAAGCATCCGCAGTCAGCGCGACAACGGGCAGGCTGCTCACCGCCGGATCAGGATTAGCCCGGATACTGCGTGTCGCATCCCTACCGTTCATCACAGGCATCTGCACGTCCATAAGAACAATGTCAAAAGGTCTGCCCCTGTTCTCAGCAAGAATGTCCAGACATTGCTGACCGTTTGCGGCCCGCACTGATTCAATGCTGAATTCGTTGAGCAGTTCACGTATGATTATCCAGTTCAGTTCATTGTCTTCAGCAACAAGAACTTTAAGCCCGGAAAGATCATAAACGGGAAGGAAATCCCTGTTTTTTCTGCGGCCGGAAGTGTCAAGGTTACTGAGCAGGGAATAAAGATTTGATTTGAAAACCGGCTTTGTAAGGAATCCGTTCACACCTGACTTAAGAGCCGATTCCTCAACGTCAGAAAGATCATAGGAAGCAAGAACAATCCTGGGCGCTCTTTCACCACAGACTGCGTGGATGGCACGGGTGGCTTCCATACCGTCGATCACCGGCAGATAAAGATCCATGATCACAAGGTCATAGTTTGTTCCCTTCTCAAGACTTTCGGAAACTTTTGCCACAGATTCCTCACCGGAAGCGACACAGTCCACAGAAACTCCGAGCCCTTCAAGCATGGATTTAGTTGTCTTAAGAAAAATCTGGTCATCGTCAACAAGAAGAATCCGCGATGCAAGGTTTTCAAAGTCTCTCTTTTCCACGGAGGCAAGAGGCAGGTCAACAGAGACATTGAACTTTGTCCCTTCATTCACCTTACTTTCACATTCAATACTGCCGCCCAGAAGATTCACCATCTGCTTTGTGATAGCAAGCCCGAGCCCCGCACCCTGGACAGTGTTCACCCTTGTATCAGTCTGGCGGGAAAAAGCGTCGTACATGGTCTTCTGGAATTCCTCTGTCATTCCGATTCCGTCATCTTCAACAACAAAAGTCAGCAGCACATTTTCCGGCCCCTTTTCGGAAGGCTTCTCATAAAAACTTACACAGACGTGGCCGCCTTCAGGAGTGTATTTCACCGCATTTGAAAGCAGATTCACAAATATCTGGTTAAGCCGCAGTTCGTCAGCAAAAAGGCAGTCTTCATCAACATCATAGGCATGAATCTGGAAAGTCAGTTTTTTCTCCATCACCTGAGGTTTCACGATTGACGCAAGATTTGATGCGAGAGTGCTAAGTGAGAAAGCAGCAGGATTCAGTGTCATCCGGCCGCTCTCCACTATTGAGATGTCGAGAATATCGTTCACAAGTGTCAGAAGGTGGTTCCCCGCATGACGTATCTTCTCAATGCAGTCGTCCACATAATCCTGGTCATCCCGGTGTTTTTCCGCAAGATCTGTCATACCGATTATGGCGTTCATCGGCGTGCGTATGTCATGACTCATTGATGAAAGAAACTTTGTCTTTGCCTCATTTGCAAGATTCGCTTCCATTGCGGATTTTTTCAGTTTCCGGTACATGTTTCTTACAAGAATTGTGTTTACTCCCACAACCAGAATTGAAAACAGGGAAATTCCCAGGATATTTTTCCAGTGGTCCGATTCCGGATAAAGATCTGCCAGAGGAATCATACCGATAAGCAGAAGGTCAGGATTTTCCTTAAGTGACGTATAATAAAAATAACAGTCCTGCCCGTCAGCATTTCTGAGCACAAAGGAATCTGATTTTCTGGAAAGAAGGGATTCCTCAAAGTGACGGAAACCTGCCGGATCTTTTCCGAAATTGTTGGACCTTATGAAATCTGCGAAAGTTTTTCCATGGAATGACTGAGACTGGACAACATACTGCCCGTGGCGGTCAATCAGTGAGATAGTTGCCGTCTCAAATCCCGTGGGGAAATTCAGTTCCTTTCTCAGATTCTCCACAGGAATCACGCGGAGAAGCAGATATTTCCTGACAGTTCCGTCTCTGTCCGCAAGATCTATAGGTTTTCCAAGGCTTATCACGAATTTCTGCCTGATCTCTTCCCAATACCTTGAAAGGATTACCGGAGCATTTTCCTCATAGGCAGTCATTTTCTCAAGGATTTCCGCCCGCTCTGTCCAGGAGGAATCCGATTTGTTAAGCACATTCAGATAAACGGAAACATCGCCTGTCCTGGGGTCCGCAGACCTGTCGTTAGTTTTCAGAGGTGTCTGTGCGCTGTAGTCGGAAAGATTCAGAAGATGAACATACCTGTCATCCCGGGAATTGACACCGGCTGCAAAAGAAAGGGTCTCGTCAACACCGAAACCGCTTTTCTGGATAAAAGCAATCCAGTCGTCAACAATCTGGAGCTCACTCTCAAAATAATGGTCTGACAGAGCCTTAAGGGAATCGATGGCGGCAAAGTATTCCTTTGTCTTCTCCGCCCTTTCAATTCGGGTGACACGCCGGGAGAGCAGAAACATCATAACACCGGCCAATACAATCAGTGCCACATTGATCAGGAAAAGAAGAACAAGTTTTTTTGAACCGGACTCATTTCTCAGGGTTCTGCTTTCCATTTTTTTCTTCATTACAGCTCTCTGAACCAGACAGGTTCCTTTACAGTCTGATTTTTATCACCGATGAATCTGTTCATCCAGACAATTCCGAGCCATGTGTTGTCTTTTACACCGGCGTTTCTGAAATGGCCCACTTCGGTAAAGCCCAGTGACTTGTGGAATTCGAGGCTGGGCTGGTTCGTGTCAACGATGACGGCATAGATGTACTGGAAATTGCAGGCTTTGAGAGTCTCTGCGAACTTATTGTAAAGAGCCGTGGCGATCCCCTGTCTGCGGGGGGCATCAGGAGCAAGGACAATGGTCCATTCCACATTCCATTTGTAGGCATCGTGTGGACGGAGTGGTTCGCCGCAGCAATAGCCGAGGATTTTCCCGTCTTCTGCTTCTGCCACATAAAAAGGATAGCATTTTTTTGTCTCAACGATTTTTTCCCGGTATTTTTCCACGGAAGGATTGTCTATCGTGAATGTTACATTGAGTCCCGGCACATAAGCACCGTAAATATCATGACACGCCTGTGCATCTTTTTCTTCTGCTGTTCTGATTGAAAAATCCATTTTTTTCTCCACTTTTATGAACTGGTTAGATGGACTGACAGAAAAAAACAGCGGCTGGAATCGGCCGGTCCGACGGACGGAACGGGTCTGTTTTTTTCAGGTCCTATAAGCAGTATATGAGCGACCCGTCCCAATGACAACAGAAAAAAAAACTTTTCTGCGTAAATAATAATTTTTTACTTCTAACAGTTCTTTTTTTCTAGGAACTGAATACAAAAAAAACTTATAATGAAAAAATGAATTTACAGACTTTTTATTCATCTGTCGGCGGTAACTATGACGGAATCATCCGGCAGCTTAAGACCGAAGAACGGATCACAAAATATCTGCGTATGTTTCTGGCAGATCCATCCTTTTCACAGCTTACGGACTCTTTTTCCGCACAGGACTGCGCAACTGCTTTCAGGGCGGCACACACTCTCAAAGGTGTCTGTCTGAATCTTGGCATTGCAGATCTTCAGTTTTCTGCATCCCAGCTTACCGAGAATCTGAGGAAAGGATCTTTTGATGCTGATTCTGCCGGCCTTCTGGATAAAGTCAGATCTGATTATGACACTGTTATTTCTTTACTGAAAGAACTGTTTGACTGAGGCGGTGCTGATGGAACAACTCATCGAAAAAAAAGACGAAAAGCCAAGAATTCTTATTGTTGACGATTCTGAGATCAATCAGCAGATGCTGAATGACATTGTTTCTTCCCAGTACGAAGTTGATTTTGCTGACAACGGAAGAATTGCCATCGACAAAGTAACCAGTCATTCGGCAGATTACTATTCCCTGATGATGCTTGACCTGAACATGCCGGAACTTGGCGGATTCGATGTCCTTGGCGCTTTACGAACCAATGACCTGCTTGATCATTTACCCATTGTGGTCATTTCCTCAGAGACAGACGATGCACAGATTGAGAAAGCCTATACCCTCGGTGCAATGGATTTTATCAGCAAACCTTACAACGATAACATTGTTCTGAAACGCATCTCCAATATCCTTGCGCTTTTTGCAAAGACAAGAAAACTCGAAGACCTTGTTGTGCGCCAGTTTTATGACAAAGAGAAAAACAATCAGTTCATGATCAATGTGCTTGCAAACGCTGTTGAGTTCCGGAACGGAGAAAGTGCTGACCACATAATCCATATCCGCGCATTCACAGCGATCATTCTGCATGCATTAAGGGAAATTGCACCTCAGTACAATTTTGATTCTGACACAATCAGTGAAATTGTGAATGCTTCATCCCTTCATGATCTGGGAAAAATTTCCATTCCTTCGGAGATTCTGAACAAGCCGGGAAAATTCACGGACGACGAATTTAAAACAATGAAAGAGCATTCTGCTATAGGAGCAGGTATTCTGGAAAAGTCTGAGGGGTTCAAAACAAGCAGCTTTCTTAGGACTTCATGGGACATCTGCCGCTGGCACCATGAACGCTGGAACGGAACCGGCTATCCCGACGGCCTTAAAGGTGACGAGATTCCCATCTCTGCACAGGTTGTGGCCCTTGCAGACTGTTATGACGCACTGATAAGTCGCCGCACCTACAAGGATCCCTATCCTCATGACGTGGCGATAAAGATGATTCTGAACGGAGAATGCGGTCTGTTCAATCCGGTTCTGATGGAAGTCCTGAAGAAAGTGGAGCCTGACCTTAGGAACGGATTTGACAAAAAACTGCTGAGATCTCTCGAGATTGAAGAAATCAATGAATCTGCGAGGGAAGTTCTCAACAGTTTATAGAAACAGGTTCCGCATCAACCTTATTCAGTTTTTGCGCGGGCCTGTGCCTGCAGAACTGTGATCGCGATCACTCCCACAATATCCTGCCAGTAACAGCCACGTGAAAGATCGTTCACAGGTGCTGCAAGTCCCTGGATCAGACTGTAGCTTTCGGCCTTTCCGATGCGCTGGATCAGTTTGTAACCGATGTTGCCCGCTTCCAGGTTGGGGAAAATCAGTACATTGGCTTTGCCGGCAACGGGTGAACCGGGAGCCTTGCTTTCTCCAACTTCCGGGACAATGGCCGCATCCAGCTGAAGCTCGCCGTCAAGACACACGTCCGGATACTGTTCCTTTGCAATGCGCACCGCTTCCTGGACCTTCGTCACAAAAGCATGTTTTGCGCTTCCTTTTGTTGAATGACAGAGGAATGCGACACGGGCTGGTTTTCCCATAAGTGCCTCGTAAGTTTCCGCAGTGTCCGCACCGATTTCCGCAAGTTCCTCAGGAGTCGGATCCTGTGTGAGGGCAATGTCCGCACAGGCGATGATTCCTTCATCACCGAATTCGCAGTCAGGAATGTCAAACATGAAGACAGCGGATGCCAGTTTCTTTCCCGGCGCACATTTGATAATCTGCAGAGCCGGACGGAGTGTGTTTGCCGTTGAATGACAGGCCCCGCTTACAAGTCCGTCAGCGTCACCGGTCTTCACCATCATCACACCGAAAGTTGTCCGGTCATTAAGAAGTGCCTCACGGGCAAGTTCCGGTGTCATACCCTTTGACTTGCGGAGTTCCGTAAGTGTCTCCACATAATAATCAAGCCGTTCGGAAGTCTCAGGATCAACAACCAGAACGCCGGAAAGGTCAATGTCATATTTTTCCGCATCGGCGGCAATCACTTCCGGGTTTCCCAGCAGGATAAGGTCCGCTGTCTCCAGCTCCATGACTTTTTCCGCGGCTCGGAGAGTACGTTCGTCCTCGGACTCTGGAAGGACAATCAGTTTTCTGTCTGCGCGTGCACGCTGGTTGATCAGGTCAATAAAAGGTACTTTTGCCATGTTTTTCCTCCATCAGCAAGAATCGGTCAGAAATCAAAACCTTTGAAAACAGGTTCGCCGGTATAAGTTTTGGCGCTTTCTTCACCCCGGAGCACACGGAGGGCACCGTCACGCATCGCCTCGTGCTCAAGTTCGCCTGGATAGACGCTTACAGGTGCAATCCAGCCGCAGTTGTCCCTGATTGTCTGGATTATGTCATCAAAGCGCATGAGACCGCCTGTGAGCACAATGCCGTCAACCTTGCCCTGGAGGACACAGGCCATTGAACCGATGCATTTTGTGATCTGGTAAGCCATCGCTTTCCATACAAGAGTTGCCTTTGCGTCACCTTTCTCCACCATCTCGTGGACTGTGTCCGCATTGCTTGTGCCGAACCAGCTGGAAAGACCGCCTGCCGCACTGCAGAGTCTGCGCATCTCTTCTTTGGGTCTGTCCCAGAGAAGGCGGGAAACATCAGTTATTGCCATTGATCCCATGCGGGTAGGAGTCATCGGTCCGTCACCGCCGGAACCGTCGTTTGTATCAATCATGCGGCCTTTTCTGTGTGCCGTGATTGTCATTCCACCGTCAATGTGGCAGACAATCAGGTTAAGGTCTTCATATTTTCTGCCCATGCGTGCTGCATGTTCCCGGGCTGTCGCCTTCTGGTTCAGTGCGTGTGTCGCGCTGGTGCGGTAGATGTCTTTTACACCGGTGATGCGGGCAACGTCCTGGAGTTCGTCAACAACAATCGGATCTACAGTGAACATACGGCCGCCGTAAATCTGATGGAACCGTTCCGCCATCTGCACACCCAGCATGCTTGAATGATAGACTCCGCCTTTTGCCTCACGGGTATCACTTACAAGACGCTCATCAATTTCGTAGGTTCCGCCTGTCAGAGGACAGCATGCACCGCCACGTCCGACAATCGCGTCTACGCCGGTCAGGTCTATACTGTTGTCTGAAAGCCATTTGCGGACAACTTCCATACGGTAATCAAGCTGGTCGTTGATTGTGGGATAAGTCAGAAGAATTGATGAATCATGAAATACATTTGCTTTCACGATACTTTTTTCATCTTCAAAATATTCAATCTTAGTAGATGTGCTGCCGGGATTGATAACCAGAATTCTAAATGATTTTTTGTTCATAACACCTTCCCCTTCTGCAATAATACTTCATTTTTGCAGTATATGTAAAGAGACTGAACCCCAAATCGGCTGCCATCTTTGTCAGAATCCCAGGCGTTCGATTTCCCGGACCAGATTCCGTCCGTATACTTCACACCCAAGCTGATTGGGATGCAGTTTATCAAGGAAATATTCCTCCAAATGAGGAACAAGTTTGAATCCGTCCACAATCTTTACAGAGGGGTATTTTCCTGCAATTTTCTTCACTTTGTCACAGAACCTTACCAGAGTCGGCACACCGGAAAGATTGTCACCCCGCCAGATCGGTGTGACACAGAGAATCGGTATGTCTTTATAAAGTTCAGTGATGCGCTCGTAATACTCCTCAATGTCATCCATGTCCTCAGTGCCGTACTGGTTTGTTCCCAGTGCCACAATGATTCTGTCCGGAGTGTAATCGCCCATTTTCTCAAGAGCCCGCCTGTCATAGACATAACCGCCTATTCCCTGGTTGATAATGTCATAGTTCAGGATGCGGTTTGCGACACTTACATAAGTCTGTGAGGAACGGAGAGGCCCGTACCCCTGCGTGATTGAATCACCCAGCCACAGCACTTTCTTGCCTTTTACAGCAGGAACAGCTTCCGCATCAATCTCAAAGTTTCTGATAAGAACTGTCGCATCAGCAGGAAGATAGACAATAACATCCTTTCTGCCAGCTTCAAGTTCAAACTCAAGTCTGCCTTCCTTCTCAAGATCCTTCACATAAAAAATCTTTGTAACAAGACCGTTCTCGCAGAGTTCAAAAGAATCATCAGAACCTTTCCATATGATCTTGTAATCAAAAGAAAGTTTTTTTGCCTCAGTTGAAAATTCCAGGGTCTTTGCAGTGGAGGCATCACATCTTTCGTACCAGAAATCAAGTGCAAGCTTGAAATAATCCATCTGGGACCGTGTGTACTGATATGCCTGCAGATATCCATCTTCTGTCTCAACAATATCCAATGCACCGAAATAAATCTTCTTCAGTTCCTCATTTGTAAGTTTCATTTTTTCTCTCCGTGAATAAAAAGGAATTTTCTTCATTATATCACATTTACATAGCATTTCGGAAATATCCTTTTACGGGCAGTAACCTCATATGTGTATAAAAATGCGGGAAGGAAGGCAGTGACTGGCAAAAACACTCGCAAGACGGAATGATAGTTTCCTTGCCGGCTTGCGCGTGTAGCGACGCTAGCTAGCGGTTTTGACAGTTGCTGCCTGACTGGTAGTATTTTTATTATTTGATTTGGATTCTGTCCGTGAAGGGATAATCCCTTTATTTTTTGCCTATTCCAATTTTCTTCCATAACTTCTATATTTTTTTCATGACCAGAGAAATTTCACGCACGGCAATTATCGGAATGGGTGCCCTTGGACTCCTTTACGGACAGCACATATCAGAGAAACTTGGCAAAGATTCTGTCTCCTTCATCCTTGATGATGAACGATTCGAGAACTACAGATCAAAAAGATTCACATGCAACGGAAAAGAGCTTGACCTGAGCATGCAGAGAAGTTCAGTCAGAGAAGATTTTGACCTTGTGATTGTCGCCGTTAAATACAACAGCCTGCAGAGTGCAATCGAGACAATGAGAAACTGCATCGGAAAGGACACAGTCATTCTTTCGGTGATGAACGGCATTTCAAGTGAGGAGATAATTGCTGAACATTACGGCATGGACCGGATGATCTTTACAGTTGCCCAGAAGATGGATGCGATGCGTGACGGGTCTGATCTGCGTTACACAAAGAAAGGCGTTCTCTGCATCGGTAAGAAAGACGGTCAGAGTCCCGAGAATCTTGACAGAGTTTGCAGATTTTTTGACAGGATTGAGCTGCCCTATGAGAAAGAGGAAAACATTCTTTACCGGATATGGGCAAAATGGATGCTGAATGTTGGAATCAACCAGACCTGCGCGGTTTTTGACGCAACCTACAGCCAGGTGCTTGCCCCGGGAAAAGCGAGAGACACTTTTGTCCAGGCCATGAGGGAAGTGCTGGAACTTTCAAAAAAAGAAGGGATCAATCTTAAGGAAAGCGAGATTCAGTCATACATTGACATAATTGCAGGCCTTTCTCCGGAAGGATTCCCTTCCATGGCCCAGGACCGCAAGGCAGAACGCAGAAGCGAGCTTGAGATGTTTGCAGGCACTGTCATTGCCCTGGCAGAAAAACACGGACTTGAAGTTCCCGCGAACCGTTTCCTCTACTCCGAGATGAAAAAAATCGAGGCAGCCTATCCTGTTTGACAGTCTGGATCAGCCTGGATTTCGAGTTTCCATATTCGGTAAATATCTGAACGTACTGTCAGGAAAAATTCTTCATCCGTTTTATATTCCTGAGAAATGCTGATATATTATCAGCATGAAGTTTTTACACACAAGTGACTGGCATTTAGGAAAGTATTTTTTTGAACTTTCACTGCTCAAGGATCAGGAACATTTTCTGAAACAGCTTTATGATGAACTGCATAAAGCGGAAGACAGCGGAGAGGCTTACGACGCGCTGCTGATCTGCGGTGACATTTACGACCGTGCGGTTCCGCCACCGGAAGCAGTCTCAGTTTTCAGCCGCTTCCTTACAGAAGTGCATGACTCCTTTCCGTCACTTCAGATTTTCGCAGTCTCCGGCAACCATGACAGTGCCATGCGTCTTTCCTTTGCGCAGGATCTCCTTTCCGGCGCAAACATCCACCTGATTACTTCCGCATCAGCCTGTGCAGAACCTGTCATCCTTCAGAAAAATGGCGAAACTGTGGCTGTCTACCAGATCCCCTTTCTTACAGGCGGCGCATTCTGTGACCAGGAAGGAAATCCGCTTCACAGACAGCAGGATCTTGTTGCCGCCGCCTGCCGGAACATAGAAGATGACATGAAAACCCGACCCGGTGTGCCCGCTGTTGTCTGCGCCCATCTTTTCACAAACGGGGCTGTTACCGGGGATTCAGAAACAAGTTTTGTTGGAACGGCCGAAGCTGTGCCGCCTTCACTTTTTGAACCCTTTGCCTACACTGCATTGGGTCACATCCACAGAATGCAGCATTTCTCAGCGGGCGGCGGAGCGGAATCCTCCTCAGTCTATTACAGCGGTGCCCCACTGGCCTACTCTTTCGGCGAAAATGCTGACAAGTGTTTTCTCCGTGTGGAAATCAGCGGAAACACAGCACCAAAAGTCACACAGATTCCGGTGGAACCGCTGCATCCCGTTGTCCGCGCAGAAGGAAGTTTCGAGGAACTTCTTGCACTGCCCAAAGAAAAATACGGCAGCTGTTATATAGAAGCAGTATGTACAGACATGGTCCATCATGAGAATCCCATGGGCCTCCTGAAATCCCGCCTTGAAGGTGTTCTTTCCTACAGACATCCTGTTCCCCAGACCACAGGTGGAAGACGGGATCCGGAAAAGCAGTACACGGTCCAGTCTGGAAACCCGGGAGATTTTGGTGAAATCTTCGATGATTTTGTAAGAGAGATTTATGGAACGGACTTTCTTGAGGAAAACAAAGAACACTTTGCAGAAACAAAAGCCCTCTTCTTAAAGACAGCAGAAGAAATTGCAGGAGAAAACGCAAAATGAAACCCATTGAACTGCACCTTTGCAATGTAGGCCCTTTCAGAAACGAAAAAATCGATTTTGCGGCAATGGACCAGATGTTCCTTCTTTATGGAAAGACAGGAAGCGGCAAAACCACCATATTTGACGCAATTACCTTTGCATTGTACGGAATCCTTCTCGGAGAGCGAAAAGAAAACAACCGGGACTTCAAGAATCAGAATGCAGGCGAGGAAGAAGCCTGGGTTACCTTTACTTTCTCAACAGGGACGGAAACCTGGCGCGTAAGAAGGACACTGCCGGACAGGATTCTTTCTTCAAGAGGAAACTTAAGAGACAGACCTTCTTCAGTAAGCCTTGAACACAGAAAAGATGGAGAAACGGATTTTTCTTCAGTCGAAGCCAATGCATCAGAAATAAAAAGCAGAATTGAGGCGATAATCGGTCTTTCCTACGAGGAATTCACAAAGATTGTTGTCCTTCCTCAGGGTGCCTTTGCCCAGTTTCTCCGTGCAGGATCCAGCGACAAAAAAAAACTGCTCGCAAAACTGTTCCCTGTCGAGAACATCAATGCAATCCAGGAGTCAGTCAAGGCAAAGGCATCAGATTTCATGACTCAGTCCGCAATGATCACCAGCCAGATCCAGAACTTCAGAAGTGAGAATGATGTTGACCTCTTTGAGACCCGCATCAAAGCAGCAGAAGAGGCAAAACTTCTTGCGGAAACACAGAGTGAGGAAATCAGCCTTCAGAGGGATTCACTGATTAAAACACAGCATGATCTTGAGACAGAACTTGCTGATGCAAAACTTTTTGAGTCCCTCAGGGAAAAAGAAGAAAGTCTTCTTGAAGATAAAGACAGCATTGATGAAAAACGCAGGACTCTTTCAGCAATTCTTGAGGCTGAGAAAATCCTTCCATGGATGAGTGCAAAAAACAAGGCAGAACAGCGGGTTAATGAAGCAGAAAAAAATCTTGCAAATGCCGAATCGGAAGCAGCTGCCGCACAGAAAAGGGAATCGGAACTGAATGAAAAACAGGCGGAAAACAGTTCAAAGAAAGAACTGATTGCCTCCAACAGCGAAAAACTAGTGCAGCTGCAGAAAGACCAGAAAACTTTGGAAGACAAAGAGAATGCTGAAGTCCAGAAACAGAAGGCCGGGAAAAATCTTCAGGAAGCAGCAGAATATGCGGAAGAGCGGCATAAGGAACTTGCTGATTTTTTTGCCGGTTCTGTTCCCGGTTCAGCAGAATCGCAGAATATTGCGGAAGCCGCTTCCATAATGCAGAAAAGTCTTCTTGAAGCTTCTGAGAAAATTGCTCTCCTTAGGGAAAAGACAGCAGAAGCAAGAAAACTTCTTGAGGATTCAACGAAAGCGGAAAAACTGAAGTCAGAACTTTCGGAATCTGATGAGGAACTTTCCAGACAGAAAGAGAAAACCGAAGAATGCCGGACACAGAAGTCAAATCTTGAGGCAATCCTTGCTGAATACAGAGCTGAAAAAGAAGCACAGATCCAGAACAATCATGCAGTGTTTCTTGCATCAGTTCTTGAAAAAGGAAGGCCATGTCCGGTCTGCGGTTCCATGGAGCACCCGTCTCCCGCAAAGGCTTTTACCCAGGTTCTTGACCTTGATACAAAGATTGCCACTCAGGAAAAAGCAGTTCGTTCTGCGGAAAAAATTCTTGATGATGAATGCAGGATTCTTTCGGAACTTGAAGGTCGGATAAAACTGCAGACCAAAAGTCTCCAGGATTTTCTCGCAAACACAGTGACGGAAGAAATCTCTCTTGCGGAAGAGAAACTGACTTCTGCAGAAAATCAGGAGACAGAAGCAAGAAATGATTATGACAGACTGAAAGAAGATTCAAGGACTCTATCTCTGCTGCAGAAAAACTGCGCTGATGCTGATGCAGTGGCGGGAAACGCTGAAAAAGCATTCAACAGTGCAAAAGAGCGTCTTGAAACTCTGGCAGGACAGGTATCAGATGATATCACAGGAATGACTTCACTTCAGCTGAAGACAATCATTCAGGAAAAGAAAACTGAGACAGACAGACTCCGGCAGGAAGTCGTGGCTTTTGAGACCGCTTTTGACAGGGCACGCATTGATTCAGCAGAACGGAGAACCGCTTCTGTCGCCGCAAAGGAAAAACTTCAGGACGCTGTTAAAGTTTATGAGGAAGCCTCTGCAAAGTTTGCCCATGAGCTGGAGACTTCCCCTTTTGTGGATGAGACCTCTCTCGCAGAAACTGAAAGCCTTCTGACAGAGAAAACAAAGTTTCAGTCCGCTGTGGAACAGTGGGACGCAGCCCTTGCAGAGACACAGTCAAAACTTAAAGTCTTTGAAGACAGAACCAGCCGTTCCGCACAGACTGTCCAGGAGGAACTCAGGGCTTCCTTGGCAGAAATCGCTGAGAAAAACAGGGAATCTGCACATAATAAGGAAGAGATCAGCCGTCTCACTGCAGAACTGCAGAATATCAAAGGACTTTCACAGACTTTTGACAGACTGGAACAGGAGCGGCTCCGGCTGGAAAAAGCAGGCGGTCCATGGATCAGCCTTTTCCAGGCACTTTCCGGCAGCAATCCAAAGAAAGTCCAGTTTGAGACCTGGTATCTCAGCCATTATTTTGAGGAAGTCGTGCATTATGCGAACTTCAAGTTTGAACGCATCTCAGGAGGCCGCTACCTCTTTGTGCTGGACACGGAAAGCAGCGGCGGACGCGGACAGCACGGCCTTGACCTCTGCGTCTATGACAGTTACTCAGGCAAAATGCGGGATACGGCCACACTCAGCGGCGGCGAATCATTCATGGCCTCACTCAGTCTTGCCCTTGGTCTTACAGAAGTGATGCAGGCAAAAAGTGGCGGTGTCCGTCTTGACTCCCTGTTTATTGACGAAGGTTTCGGTTCCCTGGATTCAGAATCGTTGAACAAAGCGATAGAAGTGCTCAAGAATCTTGGAGAGGAAAGGACAGTCGGCGTGATTTCCCATGTGGAGGAAATGTATCAGTCCATTCCCTGCCACATTGAGCTGATTAAAGAAACAGGCGGATCCAGAGTCACTTATTCAGTTGCGTCCTGATCAGACTGACCTTTCCGGATCAAAGAAAAGAACAGAGGCCCGGCTCCTTTCTGCACATCAGGCAGAATATGCCAGCCGGCTTCTGTTTTTTCCGGAGCCAGTGAATCTTCCGCAAAAACAGAATCTTCCCCGAAAAGCCGCAGAAGTTTTTCTTTCACAGTCTTAAAATCGATTTCCGCAATTGAACTGTCATGGTATTTTTTCCGGAGTCTGAGCACAACCTCATCGTTTTCTTTGGGAGAAAGTGCACATGTGGAATAAAGTAGCCATCCGCCCGGTTTTAAGGACAGATAGGCAGAGGACAGCAGCGACCATTGTTTCACTGCAAGATTTTTTATCCGTGAGGGAGACCATTGTTCAAGATACTTCGGATCATTCAGGACATGTCGTTCAGAGGAACAGGGAGCGTCAAGAAGAATCGCATCGTAGGCTGCAGGTTCAAAGCGGCACCAGGTTGCGCCGTCAAAGCAGGTGATTTTCTGGTTTTCAAGAACCTGGGGACTGAGGTAATCGGCACACACTTTCTGAAGGCGGCTGTAACGGTCCCGGGAATATTCATTGGAAACCATTTTAGCACCTTCCGGCATGAGAGAGGCAATCATAAGAGTTTTGCCGCCGGGTGCCGCGCACATGTCAAGAATCCGTTCCGCACTGTCCACAGGCAGACAGCAGGCGGCAAAAGCACTCCCCGCGTCAAGAAAATAAGGATCTGCGGAGTTTTTCAAGGCACTGCAATCTTCCATACCCGGATAGGCACAGTAAAGCGGATCCTCAAAAAAACTCTGGCGCAGAGCTGTCCAGCGTTCTCCGAAAAGATTGCCGTAATATGCTTCAAAAGCCTCTGCACCCTGCGCGGGCTCTGCATTTTTCTTCTTACTCATGGGAAAGAGCCTCCAGTCTTACCGGCTGAAGCCATTTTTCCGCATCAGTCCACAGAGGATCCTTAAAGGGAACCGGCGCCTCAAACTGCAAAAGTTTTTTTGTGACCGGATGAACCAGTTCCAGGTAGCGGGCATGAAGCCTGATTCCGCCAGAAGGATCACTCCGTCTTGCACCGTATTTCACGTCCCCTTTCACAATAAGTTTTTCTTTTGAAAGCTGGGCCCGAATCTGATGAGTCCGCCCTGTAAGCAGTTCAACAGCAGCGTAACTGTAGCGGTCTCCGTGACCCGCAATCCGGTAAAGAAGCCTTGCATCCTTTGTCTTTCGGGAAGGCTCGTCACTTAAAAAGGCTTTCTGCCGTGAAGGCTCAAACCAGATGAATCCTTTAAGACTTATCCACTCTTCGGTCGGCTCCACAACTCCTTCAGTGATTGCCCAGTACATTTTGCGGACCTGTTTTCTTTCTGAGAACATGCCTGTCAGTCTGGCAAAAACCTCTCTGCTGAAAGCAATCACACAAAGCCCGGAGACAGGACAGTCCAGACGGTTTACGCAGGCACAGAAATCCGGTGACCTGTCTTTTCCCAGAATCCGGGCAAAAACCGGTGAAAAAATCTGGACAACAGAATTCTCTCTGTCCGAAGGATCGCACAGCTCACCGCATTTCTTGCAGATTACAGCCATGTCCCGGTCACAGAAAAGAACCCGTTCCCTAAGACTGTCAAAAGAGTATTCCTCAGGATCTGAAGTAGTCATGATAAAGTGCACTCCCCTTTTCTTTTGCCTTATAAAAATCTTCGCAAAGTCTGTCTTTAATTGAGGACAGTTCAGTTTCTGACAATGCTTCCGGCACTGAATATCCATTCTCTTCGTCATAGTCCAGAAGCCCTTTCATGGCTTTCCAGGCAAGAATCCTTTCAAAGGCAGAATCCACAGCAGCGGCAAACTCTGTATCTTCCTCATAGATTTTTTCCAGTGGATCAAGAAACTCTGCATATTCTTTCTGTGTGATCATCAGAACATCAATTCCCGAAAGAACTGCCATCCTCATTGCCGTAACAGAATCAAATCCGTTTTTCTGCAGGGCATCCATAAGAATGTCATCAGAAAAAACAAGTCCTGACACCCCGATTTTTTCCTTAAGAAGTTCTTCCACAATTTTCTTTGAAAGACATGAGGGAACTTCGTCAACTCCTGACAGAACCGCGTGTCCCACAAGCACACCGGTGTCCAGTTTCCTGGCCATGTCAAAAGTGGAATAATCACAGTCCGCTGCGTCAATGAAAGGCAATCCGGAATGAGGATCCTCTGCGGAATTTCCCGGAAAATGTTTTACAACCGGATAAACTCCGGAATTTTTCATACACTCAATAAAAATGCCGCCGAAAGTCCGCACTTTTTCTTCATCACCATAACAGCGGTTTCCGAGAAAATCTTCATTCTGACTGTCAGCTGCTTCAACAACAGGCCCGAAGTTCACATCAATCCCACAGAATGACATCTGTTCCGCCGCATAAGAATACATGCGCTCTGCAAGTTCCGGTGAAAGAAATTTCGCAATGCTCTGGGCGGAAGGAAGCGGTGAGGCAAGTTCACGCATTCTGTTAACAAGACCGCCTTCCTGATCCACAGAAAAGAAAGGCGGAACAAGTCCCCTGCTCCGGTAAAAATTTTTGCAGTCAGAAGTAAGGTCCACAATGTCTTCAGCTCTGTCAGTAAAATTAAAGGAAAAAAGCAGATAACCGCCGGGCACAGGGTAGGATTCTGAATCAGCTCTGTCAAAATCAGCAGGGTTTTCAAAACCGGTGCCACCGTAAGTCACAAGAAAAAGCTGTGCAATTTTCTGCCGCACCGTCATGGATGCGGAAAGCCCTTTTTTCGGAACTGAATTCTCTGTTAGGCCAGAATCCGCTGAAAGCGGCACCTGTTCCACAATGTCAGGCTCTTCTGAAAGTGATGCAGTTTCCAACTTTCCTGGATCATCAGTCTGGACAGTCTCTTCCTTCTCTGAGCATGATGAAAAAAAAACAGCGATTAAAGCCACTGCTCCTAGAAAGAAAATCAAGGGAATCTTTTTGCACATGAATTCATTATACCCTATAAACCGCCGACTCTCAAGAAAAACATAGCCGGCAAACCGGAACAGTCTACAAGCTGTTATTGAATGAACGGAAAGAAAAACAGAGCCAACCGAGCCACTCTGAAGGTCGGAAATTTGTACCCTTCAGCGTGGCGAATTGTCCTGTTTTTTCTTGGAGTTCATTCAATTCAAACAGTGTGTTTCCGTCTGAGCAAAAATCTGCAAATCTTTTTAAGCAGCACAGAAAGAACAAAAGTTGCCACCAGAACTGCAAGAAGAAGCAGCCAGGGACGGCGGAAAAAAAAGCTTTCTGCAGAATAATTGTAGAGAAGCCCCAGAGACTCCAGCGGGAAAGCATGTGTCAGATAAATCTCCAGTGTGTGGTTCCCGCAGAATTCCAGGACTCTGTTACCGATGCGGATTTTCATTGCGCCGAGCATCATAAGCCAGACCAAAGCCACAGCACTCAGGGCCTGGAAAAGATAAGTGATCAGCCGGAACTCCATTTTAAGTCCGAAAGGTGCCCATGTTTCTCCGTAATATCCAAGGTAAGCTTCCGCAAAATGTGCTCCGGTAATCAGAAGCGCAGAAGACAGAAATGCGATAATCAGACATGGAGTGTAATTCTTCTTAAAGAAACGGAACAGCTTTTCTTCGTTCTGTGCAGTAATAATCCCCAGCGGAAAAAGCAGAACAGAGTTATACCACCATTCACCGCGGAGGAACCAGTCATTGTGGTCCACAAAAAGGCCGGTGACAGTCCAGACCGCAACACCTGCGGCAATCACACCGGCCGCTTTTTTCCTATCGCTGCATAGACCGAAAGCCATAGCAAAAAGCCCGTAAAAAATCACGATTGTCTGTACATACCAGCCGAAAGTGTAGCCCAGAGTCAGACCAGTCAGATTTGTTACCAGGTAAAGAGGACTCATTTTTTCGCCAAGCAGGAAAATACGCAGCAAAGTAAATAGCGGACATACAACTGCATAGGGAACCCATACCGGAACAATTCTGCGCCGGAAAAAGCCTTTCAGATAGTCAGGTTTGTTCACAAAACTTTTGTAAAGCCCGAAACCGGACCAGAAAAAGAAAACTGCAACAAACAGAAAACCGGTGCGGATAAAGGCATCAAGACCGTGGACAATATTGCCCGAAGCAAGCCAGCTGGCGCAGGTCTGCTGGGAAGTGTGATGACATACAATGCAGACTGCCGCAAGTCCCTGCAGGGATTTTGACTGTCTCAGATCTGTCCATTCCTGGTTGAAGAGCCCTTTTCTGAAAAAAGTTGAACCATAAAAAGCCACAAAAAGAAGAACAGGATAAACGATCAGCGTAAGATAACTCATGAAAGGTATTTTATAACATTTACACTTCAAAATCCACAAAGCATCATAAAACTGATTGTTTCAAAAGGGTTTTATCATTAAACTGACGGCAATGATTACAGAGTTTTTTCTTTCGCACGTTTCCTACTGGCCCCTGGCAGTTTTTATCGCTTTATTTCTCGCAGGATTCAATCTGCCCATCAGTGAAGACGCGCTTATCATTGCCTCAGCTGCAATCTGCCAGGAAAAACCGGAACTGCTTTTTCCCACACTCTTATTACTGTATCTTGGGATTATTGTAAGTGACATGATCTGTTACTGTCTTGGTTATCTGGTCTCAAAAGGACTTTCCGGCTTTAAATTTGTCCGCAGAATCCTGGAGTCAAACAAAAAAAACATCATCATGAACCGTCTGGAAAAAACCGGATTCATCACTTTCGTAACAATCCGGTTCATTCCCTTTGGAATGCGCAATGCGCTTTTCATCTCATCAGGATTTTTCCACCTGAAACTGTGGAAGTTCATACTCTTTGACTGGATCGCTGCCCTTATCTCAAGCCAGACCCTTTTCTGGCTGATCTACTGTCTGGGCGAATCCTCTTCACTCTGGCAGAAACTGATCTGCGCCGGACTTCTTGTGGTGCTGATCGCCTTCGTCTTCCACACAATCCAGGGAATCAGGAAGGATCTCCGTGCCTGCCCCCCTGATTCTGCATCTGAGCAAAAGCAGCCTTAAGACCTTCCTCAATGTAGGCAAACATGTGGTTTATCACTGTGGAAACAATAATGAATCCAAGATAAACAAAACAGGCCACAATCTTCAGATAAGGACCGGGCAGGAATCCTGCAAGAACCAGCACAACCGGGAAAAAGAAATCCGGAAGCCGGTCTTTTTCATTATTGGTGATCGCAACAAGAAGACGTCCGATGTAAATCATTGAATAAAGTGAGAACAGAATCACTTTAAGTGAGAATGGCACACCTACAAAACAGAGCATCACAGCGGTCACAACTTCCATCACCATAAAAAGCACAAATTTGTAGTTGCAGCCTTTTGAGCGCACAATGGCCATCACGGAGTTAATGGCTGCACCTGTGACTGAAAGGAGCACCACAATTCTGAAAGGGTTGATCCATCCGTAGATCGGTGTTGCGGCAAATTTCCGGACAGCGGGAATTCCGGCAAGTGTAATCAGTGTGGTAAGAATGATGATCACATCGGTGCTGCTGATATGTCCGAAATGCATGACTCTTGTCTTATAGCGTTCCCAGAAACATGCAGCCTGGGCAATGTATGAGAGAACCATCACAACGCAGAAAATCCAGAGTTTCTTCTCACCATACACAATCATCATTCCACCGGTAAGGTAACAGGTCGCGGCGGAATCAAAGAAATGGTCAAGGAATTCGCCAAGAGGTGAAAACATCTGGGTGCGTCTGGCCTGCATTCCGTCCATAAAATCCAGAAGCATGTAGCCCATCAGCAGGAATGGAATGAGGAACCACAGATGATAGTGCCCTGTGGGAGCCTGCAGCATGATCACAAAGGCCAGAAGGGCGCAGAGTCCGCTGGTCAGTGTCATTGCATTTGGGCGGACTGTTTTGGGAATCAGATTCAGAAGAGGCACAGCAATAAATTTTGTAACAACATAATCACTGAAAGCCAGATCATCGCATGAATAAGTGTATTTTTCTTTCTCTTCTTTCATAATGGCGTGGATTATATTACAAATTGAATTTTTGCGGAAGAACAAACCTCTTATTCCATTCGGGACGTTTTTGTGCTATACTTATCTAAACAGGGTGCGGAACCGGTTCAGGTTCCCAGACAAACTTTTGATTAAGGAAGAAAACGATGAAAATTGCTCTGATCAACGAGAACAGCCAGGCTGCAAAAAATGAACTGGTTTTTGAGACACTGAAAAAGGTTGTGGAACCCATGGGCCACACAGTAGTGAACTACGGAATGTACGGTGCAGATGATCCTGCAAGCCTTACCTATGTCCAGAACGGAATTCTTGCCGCAACACTGCTCAACTCCGGCGCTGCAGATTACGTGATCACAGGCTGCGGAACCGGTGAAGGTGCCATGCTTGCCTGCAACAGTTTTCCCGGTGTTCTCTGCGGACACATTGTTGACCCGGCAGACGCCTTCATGTTTGCCCAGATCAATGACGGAAACTGCATCGCACTGCCCTTTGCAAAAGGTTTCGGCTGGGGCGGAGAAGTCACACTCCAGTACATCTTTGAAAAACTTTTCTCAGAAAAACCCGGACAGGGCTATCCTAAAGAACGTGTTGTCCCCGAACAGCGCAACAAGAAAATCCTTGACGAAGTGAAGAAAGTGACACACACAGACATGGTCACAATCCTTAAGAACCTGGATCAGGATCTTGTAAAAGGTGCTTTTGCCGGTGCTCACTTTAAGGAATACTTCTTTGCAGACTGCAAATGCGACAAAATTGCAGAAGCAGTCCGCGCAATCGTAGGATAAAGAATCACACGAAAAGAAGGCCACGGCTGCCAAAAACACTCGCGGCCTTCCTGATAACAGTTTTATTGTGTGATTCAGATTCTGTCCCTTGGGAAGAATCATCGGAAAATTGAATTTTTTCCCGCTTTGCAATATTATTGCCTCATGTCACAAACGCAAAAGTTTTTTGCCCTTTTTTTTCTGTCACTTTTATTTTCCGCCTGCTCAAAACCACAAGAGAACCTTTATTACCAACCGGTGGAAGGCACAGTCCGACGTCAGGCCTTATCCCAGATCACACAGGTTACCTGGTCAGCCCCTATAAAAGAAAAACCTTTATCAACCAATGAGGAACTGTCAAAAAAACTTCTGGAAGAAAATCCTCCTTTCAGTGCAAGTTTAGGAATCCCATTTACAAGCCCAAAAGCTTCAAAAACAGAAAGCAAGCCGCTCTACCCCCGTTACAAAGATTTCGGCAGTCTTGACACAAGCCAGATCTCCACATCGATTAAATCCGCCCTGAAAAAAACACTTGATTCCCTTAAAGACGGCAGCTTCGGTACCGATCAGTCCCTTTTCTCAGAAAAATCAGTTGCAACAGTCACAAAGTACATACTTAAAGATTACCCGGAATGCAGAAAATGGATTCTTGGAGAACCATTCATCAACAGCACAACCTGTCAGATTCCTGTCCGCATAGAATGCGAGAAAGCCCATTACACAATCAGCCTCTTTCTGGATCCGGCAGAAGCAGGCAGAGGAATCCTGAAAATTGAGCAGGTGAACATCGGAGATCTGAAGAATGAATAATTCACTCACCGGCGTTGAGCGGGACATTGTAATTGACAACCTCCGGCAGAATGGATCAATGCTGATTCTCCGGAAAGAAAATGACACTCAGAAAGATTCCGTTGCACTGCAGCCGGGAATGTTCTCAGTACTTCAGGAAGGCATTCTGCTTGTGGCAGACCGTTTTTCTCCTGATCAGCTTAAATTCTGCGCCCGGAACCGCATTCCAATGACTGTCCACTTTTTTTACCGTGGACGCGGGCTGTACTTCAATGCCCGCCCTCAGCCCATAAAAACAGGCATTGCCTTTGTCATTCCGCCAGTGATTTTCAAGCAGATTTCCCCTGATGAATACGCGGCTGCTGAAATAAGCGCAACAGTCTTCTATTCTGCGAAAATGAGAAAAGGCGAAAGCCTCCAGTGCTTTGCGGATTCAGACTATCCCCTGTTTGAGCCGGCTCTCTGGCAGCATATTTCCGAAGAAGAAGCCCGCAATGCCCGGAGCGAATTTTTCCAGATAGCGGATCTGGTTCCGGCAGAGCTTCCCGCTTTTTCCGGCCAGCGCATGAACGAACAGAAAAAGATTCTCTATGTCCCGGAAGAACAGCTTCCCCAGCGGAATTATTTTCCCTATGAGGCCACAATCACCGACGCTGACATTTTCGCTTCCGAACGGGGTCAGCTTCTCTCAGAATTCGCACTCCTAAACACAAAAATGGTGATCCCTTTCTGCGAAAACCCACTCAGTCCTGTCCACAGCCTTTTCTGTCTTACACCGGAAGAAAGCCAGGGAAGTTTCGGGCCCACAGATGTAAGCCAGATTGTCCAGCTTCTGCCCATCTGCCGCTTTCTTGCCAGAAACAAAGCCCAGCCAGTTTCCGTAGAAAGCCGCATCTCGCCGCTCACAATTCTGTATATCGGACCTTCAGAAATGATTCTGGCAGGCACACACAGAACCGGACTCCAGCGGGCGGGCGAATATCCCTTCAGTCTTTTCATGCCTCTGGGCAACGTACGCCGGGAAATTGCAGCGACCATTGTGATCACACAGGTTTATGACAATCCCCATGGTGCCGAATGTTACGTATGCAGGATAATCCACCAGAAAGAGGAAGACAGACGCTTTCTTTATGAGAACCTTTACAGAAAAAAATACGGCGAATATTGATTAAAGCCGGACCAATTCAGATGCAGCTTTATAAAAAGGCCGCTTACAAAGGAGAAAATGATGACAGAAAAACAGGAAAACCCCGCCCAGAAGGATTTTTTTGATAAATTCGAAAAACAGACAGGACTTCGCCCGGAAAGCATCGAACTGGTTTCCGTTGAAGGTGCCCCCGAAGATCTGGCACTTCTGGGACTTGAATACCAGCCCAAGATGAACAGTCTGTGGGGCTTTTTTGTGTTCTGTCCCGGAAAACTGTATTTTTACGTTCAGGAACACGAATACACAATCATGGGATTCTCTGCCCGCCGCCCTGAACTTAACGGCAAAGAACAGCTTGCAGACCTTACACCTTTCCAGCCCACATTCCGAATTGATGAAGGCCGCCACAAAAACAAACTGCTGAATTTTTTTGCACCAAAAGACATGCTGCGCCTGAGTTTTTCCGCACAGGGCAAAGAAGGCGCACTTCTGATCCGCACTCTTGAAAACTCACACAAAGTTGCAGAAAAACTTTCAAAACTTCCTTGAAGCGAAAGCGGATTTCAGGGGCGTCCCCCTCCGCTGCGCTCCGGGTCGGCAGTTCCGGGCTTACCTACGGCCGGTCTTCCGCTACGCTCCAGACGCGCCCCTCCATTGCCTGACGCGGCAGTACCGACAAACACCTGTCATCCACCGGCGAACACCTGTCATCCCCGGAAAACACATGTCATCCAGACGAACACCTGTCATTCCGAGCGAAGTCGAGGAATCTCCCGCCCCCAAGCCCCTGAAGCCCCGCTTGCTCTCAACAATCAGAATTCCAGTCTGTTCAATCACCTTTTTTTCAATAAATCAATTATACTGGAAATAATCGTCAGTTCTTCTTTTTCCATATCATCCATTTTTTTTGCAATTCTAAAAACATCAATAGAGAACGGACTTTTCTGTTGAATTGAAGATTCTGTTTTTTCTTCGAAGCCATTTACTAAAAAATCGACAGAAACATCTAATGCTTTTGCAAGTTTCAAAGCTTTATCTACTGGTGGCATAGAATTCTTTGTTTTGAGATAACTGCTTATAGTTCCAGAATTTATACCTGTCATTGCAGCCAGTTGAATTGTTGTAAGATTTTTGCAATACATTGCTTCTTTCAGATTTTCCTTAAAACCCATTTCTGCATTTTATAAAGTTTTTACTAATTGACTTTTTGAATTTGCAATATTTGATAGTTTGTGCCATAATAAGGATATTTGATAGCCACTTATATAACAAGTAACTTATTACTAGTCATGAGAGGGGGCTGTTGCAGCGGAAATAAATTCTTAAATGGAGGTGTTTAATGAAAAAGACTGTTTTCTTTTTCGGAATTTGTTTGGTTTGTATTATCACTCTTTTTGGGTGTGCAAGCAGGTCAAAAGCCCTGGTTGTGACAGAAGTTCTGGAACATAAAGGAAGCATGTGGGGAGTTGCACAGCCTAAATGGGTTGATGTGGTTATGGCAACCCCAAACCAGAAGACTTTGACAAAAGAATTAGGAATAGACAAGCATATCTGGGTTCTTGCAAGATCTGGAGAGAATTTGGATTTTCTTCAAACCTGGGTCGATCAGGTTGATGCACGTGCTGAAATTGCCGCTTCTATAAAACAGGTAGTGGTAGATACTGTCAATGCAAGTCTTGAATCTGAGTCTAAAGAAACCGTTGAAAAAGCTTTGGAAAGATACTCAGACCGTGGTGCAATCATAACTATTGCCGGGTTAAATAAAGAAACTGAATGGTGGACAAGAACTCGGTCTCGTTTTGATCAGGAATCTGATTATGAGATTAAATACAACTATCTTGTTATTTATTCCCTTGATGAAGAATTGTATCAAAAACAGATAGAAACAGCCTTTAAAGATTTAGGAGACGAAGAAACCACCATCAAAATTATTGAAAGGCTTAATGAGATGACAGAAATCAGGGTAAAGAACTGATAACAAAACAGAGGGGAGAATAAGTCCATGAAAAAAATATGTATTTCGCTGATTTTGGTTTTGTTATATTCTTCCCTTTGTTTTTCTGAAGTACCAAAATGGCTTGTAAATTTAGAAAAAGAATTTCCTACTAAGAACTATATTAGTGCTGTGGGCAGTGGAAACTCAGAATATGAAGCAAAACAAGATGCTCTCACTAAATTAAGTAGTTATTTTTTGGTATCAGTTGAGTCAAAAACCAATGCACATAATTCTCAGACTCGGAATAATTCGACATACAGTACAAATTCTTCAATTGATCAGGATACAAGTATCTTTACCAATTCTGATCTTTTTACCATTCATTACACACCAAGCTATTTTGATAAAGAAAAAAAAAAGTATTCTGTCTGCGCATACATAGGCAGAGAAGAAGCTTCTGATATCATCAACGGGCAGATCGCTTTTTTATATTCTTTATATTCTCATAATATCATGTTTATAGAATATGAAACCGACGATTTCAGAAAAATTCTTATTATGAATGACGCACTTTATAATTCGGATCGAATATTTAAACTCAATGAATACTTGCGATTTATAGATTCCGAAAGAGCCCTATATTGGGATGATTATATCTCCCAGGTCAATGAAGTAAAAAACGAAACGCGTCAATTAAAACGGAACAATCCAGTCTCTGTTTTTTCAACCGGAGATTATTCGGAACAGATAAAAAATATAGTATCAGAAATCTTGACTGAAAACGGATATGTAATCGCAAGAAATGCTGATTATAAAATAAATGCAAATACAACCAGTATCATTTCCAGTCAGATTAGTAAGTCACATGAAATTTATTCAACCACTCCGTCAATTTATATTTCTCTTGAAGACAATAGTGAAACAATTTCCAGCTGTCTTCTCTCCTCAGAGAGAATTTCCTCCTATAACAGAGGAACTTTAACAGGAATGGCATTATACGCATTAGAAGATTTATTGCGGAATAACCTGACACAAAACTTATTAAGATAAAAGAGGTAAAGTATGAAGAAAGCAGTTGTTTTTGTTATTCAATTATTGGTAGTAACTGTGAGCCTGTTTGCACAGCAGTCACTTGAAACGGCAATTCTCGAGGCAAGCAAGGATGCAAAAGATATAATAAAAACAAAAGAAAATATTCTAAAAGATGGACTAGCCATTTATGAATTTGATCTTCCCAAGGATGCCAAGTCAAATGACATGAGTGACTATATCAGGAATAATCTTGCAACATATCTGGGTAGATCAGGAATTACTCTGGTAAGCCGTGAAAAAAAAGATTTTCTTATGCGCGAAAGAGAATTGGAGCTACAACATAAATATGGAGAATTTGCTGAAGCGACAATTATTGGAGTGGGAAATCTTTATGGTGCAAGATTCATTACCTACGGCGATGTTAAAGAGATAAATGACGGCTATAAACTGACATTAAGAATTCTGGAAGTAGGAACGGGTCGTATTCTTTTTATCAATAGCTACGAATTCTCACGTTCCCCAATAGTTGGGCAGCTTTTGGGGATTGAGTCTGTGTACAAGAAAGTTGCACAGGGTTTTGGTGCAGAGATAAATAATAACCCGGCTGCTATTGCTGCTCCTGCCGTCTCTGTTTCATTTGATTACAACGTTTCTAAGAAAATGTCGCTTGGATTCAAAATGGTCGCCAGTATTAGTGTGAGCAAAAAAAACAAAAAACTTGTGACTATTGAACCGCTCGGCTCTCTCCGTTTTTATCCTGCTTTTCTTAATGGTGAGCCGGGAACAGGCGCTTTTTTTGAGATTTTGGGAGGAGTATCAATTCTTTCATTTTCTTCTGATACACAGTTTTTCGCAAATGCTGGAGTTGGTTTTGGCTACAGATATGCTTTTGCCAACTTTTATATCGAACCGGAAATTCGTGTGGGATATCCCTACATTGCTGGTGCAGGTCTTAGCGTAGGATTCAAGTTCTAAACAGGAGGTTTATTATGAAAAGGATTCTTTGGAAAAATGTTTTTTTATTATTTTCAGTTATGCTGACGTTGGTATTCTCTGCATGTGAGAATCCTTTTTTTGCTGATGCAACAAAAGAGTATAATGTATCCTTTGTAACAAACTGCGCCACAGAAATAGATTCTTATGAGGCACGAAAAATTAAGTCAATACAGAAACTTGTAAAAGAAGACTATGAATTTGCTGGATGGTATACAAATTCATCTTTTAATGGCGATGCAATTGAATTCCCTTATAAAGTCAAGAGTGATACGACTTTTTATGCTCGATGGATTAAAGTTCTTACTTTTGATTCTGCACAAATAAACAGTTCACCAGATTTTGTCAATGGTGTTTTGACTCTGAAACCAGACTACGGAAAATATATCTTTAAAAGCGATAGTTCAGGTATTTTCAACGGATTATGCATAAAAATTTCTGATTCCTGGACATCCAAAGCAACAATAGTTTTTGAAAATTTCTCTTTTACTTCATCACAATCGAATCCTCTGATTGAATCGCCTGTTGATCTTTTGATTGAATATAAAGGTTATAATGCTTTGTCATCGTCAGCCTCCAGTGCAATTCCTTTAATAAAAAGCTCTGGAACAATTGAAATTAAGAGTAATGACAAAGACAGCAAACTTGAATTGCAGCCTAATACTGTTACGAGTTCTACAGAAGGTTCAATAGGTATTAAAGCAAATAAAGTGATTATTAATAGTGGTAATTTTGAGATAAAAAAAAGTGATGGACAAACAGGTGGAAACGGCTCTTCTGGTATTGAAGCTTATGAAACTGTGATTAAAAATAAAGCCACAGTTTATATCACTGCTGGTAATGGTGGAAACGGTGGTCCTGGCGAACAAGGTCGTCCTGGCAGCCCAGGTCCGGAGAGGTATTGGGCATTTGCTGGAAAAGCCGAAGCAGGTGAAGATGGTGGAAAAGGTGACCCTGGGGGCATAGGTGGCAACGGTGGTAATGCAATTGTTGGCGATTTTAAAATAATAGATGGTGTAATTTACGTGAAAGCTGGAGATGGCGGTAAAGGTGGCTCTGGTGGTAAAGGTGGCTCTGGTGGTAAAGGTGGTAACAATACCGCAACGGGAGGAGGTGCTGGCAATGGCGGTACTGGAGGAGACGGTGGTACTGGTGGTAAAGGTGGCAATGGCGGTGATGCAGTAACAGGAACCTGTATTATAAATGGTGGTACCGTTCACTTAATTAAAGGAGAAGCAGGTAGTGGAGGTGATGGTGGTTTGCCAGGGATAGGAGGAGAACCAGGAAACAGGGAAAATTTTTGGGCACAGACAGGTACAGGCGGTGAGTTTGGAAAGCCAGGAAAACCTGGAAACCCAGGAGCCCCCGGTAAACCCGGAATAGAACACCGTTAAACACTCCGTATACACTTGCAGACTATATTATGCTATGCTAAAACTCCCTTGGAGGATTCAATGAAAAAAATAATCCTGTTTCTTTGTATGTTATCGATCTCTGGTCATCTGTTTGCTTCCGGTCAAACAGATGATACAGAATGGGGAACAGTTGAAAGCATGTATAAAAGCGTTGAAAAAGAGCTTGGACATGACATGGAAAAACATGAGCAGACGATAATCGATACTACATATTTATATTATTACAGCAAATGTGATGGAAAGTGGACGCGCGAAAACTGGTCAGTTGCTTTGGATAAAGCGGTTGAAATATGCAGGAACAAGATTGCAATTGCTGCAGCCAAAGCTGGCATTTTCGGAGAAAAGCTTTTAAAAACTCTGGTTGTCACTACAGAAGATGCAGTTTCTGGTTTTAATAATTGGATAAACAGTGGTAGTAAAAAATTTGAGGAACGACACAATCCATAAAAATAAAATATGAGAAAAAGAATTAAACGCTGTGTTATCATTTTCATAGCATTTTG
>JAZRVF010000006.1:0-95022 GCA_045599005.1 Treponemataceae bacterium | reverse complement strand
AAAAAAGGCAGTACTTGCAGGTTTTGTTATGGTACTGTTGGGACTTTCTTCTGTATTTGCAGAAAAGGGAAAAGTTGAGGCAAATGTCGCTTTATATCCTTATTCATACCAGAATATCGATTACAAAAAAAATGACTCAATACCTTCCCGGTATGGAATTGGCGGAAAAGTTGGGGCAAGATATTTTGTTCTTGATTCATTCTTCGTAGGAGGAGAAGCAGATTTTGGAACATATTTCCTTAAAGATTATGATTCAAATTTCAATTCTGTAAAAATTTCTCCATCAGTAGGTTACAGACATGATTTTCAAGAGGAGTCATACTGTCAGTTTTCCGTATTTCCTCAGCTTGTGATTGCCTCTTATGACGGAGACTCAAGACCATATTTTGGTGCAGGTGCACAGCTTCTTGGCGGATTTAATGTTTCAGGAAAAATTGGTCTTGAATTTGGTGTAGATTTTTCTGTTCATTGGGAAAATCACACAAACGATGATATCAGCGCATTTATTATGAATGTGGAAATCCCATTTGGCGTAAAAATTGCATTCTGAAATGAGCGGAATATTAATAACTGATTTTGGAGGAAACTGATGAAAAGAATATTAGGATTATTTCTTTTAGTAATACTGGTTTTAGGACTTGGATCCTGTGCCAATGATTTTACAATTGCGGAAAAATTGCTGAAAGGAGATACCGCTCAGGTGGCCACACCGGTATTCAGCGTTGCATCTGGTGAAGTAGTAAGCGGAACAGGCGTAACAATTTCTTGTGACACAGAGGGTGCAAAGATTTACTACACAACCGACGGAACTGCACCGACAGCATCAAGCACAGAATACATAGCCGCAATCAGCGTAACTGAAGACGTAACACTTAAGGCAATTGCCGTAAAAGATGGAATGAACAACAGTGAGGTTGCAAGTGTAACTTATACGATAAAGCAAACTGTGGCAAAACCGACATTCAGCGTTCCATCTGGTGAAGTTGCAAAAGGAACAAGCATTACAATAACTTGTGCAACAGAGGGTGCAAAGATTTACTACACAACCGACGGAACTGCACCGACAGCATCAAGCACAGAATACACAGCCGCAATCAGCGTAACACCACCTTTAACAATCAAGGCAATTGCAGTAAAAGAAGGAATGAACGACAGTGAGATTGCAAGTGTAAGTTATACAATTCTCTTTAGCTGGTATGAATCACCTATAGATGCTGAAACAGAAGAACCTGCAACACTAGCATCAAAATACATCTGGTTTGGTGTATTCCCAAAAAGTGTTCTTGCAGGTAACAGTACAGTAACAGTTGATGAAAATACAAGTGTTACAATAGGTGGCAACACTTATTATAAAGGCAGCGACGGAGAGTATTACGAAAAGGTAACCGTTAACTCATACAATTCAAGTGATGTATATACAGATGGAAGTACTGCTTCTCGTAATGTAATACGCTATTTTAAAGTAGAACCAATTACATGGAAGGTTCTGACTACTGACTACAACAATACGGGTAATGCTCTTCTTGTGGCAGATGATATTCTTACAGGAAATGTGAAATATTATGTAAATAAAAGTGATAGAACAATCAATGGAAGTTCAGTTTATCCAAACAACTACAAGTATAGTACAATCCGAGCCTACTTGAATGGTACATACGAAAGCGATGATACACAGGAAAAAACATATGAAGGAAAAGGCTTCTTACAGAAAGCATTTACAAGTACAGCACAGGAAAAAATTATAAAGACAACAGTAGACAATGGTGGTGAAAGTACAACAGATACCTCTGGAGCAATTACAAAAGCTGATGGAACTGGTACAACTTATACTACAGACTATACTTGTGAAGATACAGAAGATAAAATTTTCCTTATAAGTGAAAAAGAAGTAACAACGAGCGCTTATGGATTTACAGCTTATAACTCTTATGGAATTGGAAACTCAAGAATCAAAACAACAACAGACTATGCAAAAGCAAACTATGCATATCGGAACACAGACACTGGCAAAGGTGGAAATTGGTGGCTGCGATCTCCTATATACATGAAAGATTTTGCACGCTATGTTAATGACGTAGGTAACCCAGATGACTATGGTGGAGTTGACACTGAGAGATACGGTGTTGTGCCAGCTTTGTCAATTTCACTAGAGTGATATGCTTTCACTTCACTGAAATTGACAGTAATCCCTGCGTCTGCCGCAGGGATTACTGTTGTAAAAGCAGAAAGGCATTTTGTGCTCTGCTTTTACAACATTCGTGAGCAATCAAAATTATGGCAAATACAAAATGGAATTGATTTCTTTGTCGGTTGAGTCAATCTGCTGTTGCAAATCCAGCTAGTAGAATTTTTCCAAGGAAGTGCTGATTTTCTCTAGAGCAAGACTGTCTTTTGATTTTTCAGATTTTCTCTGGAAGGTTTCGTTGAGAGAAAACATTTTATCGGCGAGAGCTGAAAATTGAGAATTTGTGAGATCGGAGATAGGTATAGCTTTCTTTGAGTCTCTCTTTTCATTTTCTAAAATATCAGGATTTGTCTCTTCTGGTTTTGGGCAGATTGTTTCATAGAGTTTCTGTTCAATTTCTTTATGATTTATGCAAGTAGTATTATTTCAAAATTTATGTTATTAACTTAATTTTTTTTTTTACATTTTATGAGATAATGAATAAAGTAAATATATAAAGGAAATTTATATTTTCTTCTCCAATGAAAAGATAATTGCTATAATGAATACGTAAATAGAAAGGATCTGCATGGCTGTTTCTATATTAGATGAAATTTACCTGAACACAGAACAATATCAGAATCAATTCCCAAAGGAAACCCGAAAAACAAAGTCGCAGTTTTTCACTTCAAAATTGACAGCCATCAAAATGTCAGAATATTTAAACTGTGACTATGAAGATGCCACTATATTGGACCCTGGTGCAGGAAATGCAGCTCTTACGGCGGCTGTTGTTATTAGATTGGCAGATAAGGGCTGCAAACATATTCGATGTATTTTAGTAGAAAATGATTCCAGAGTATTACCTCTTTTAGAAAGAAATGTTTCCATAATCGAAAGATACGCAAAAAGCAAAAATGTATCTATTGATTTTGTATTTGAAAAAACTAATTTTATTTTGAATGACAACTTACAAAAGGTAGATATAGTGATTATGAATCCTCCGTACAAAAAAATACGAAAGGATTCTAATGAATCAAAAAAAATGTCAGAATATGTTTATGGTCAGCCCAATCTGTATTCATTATTCATGGTAAAAGCTCTTAATTTATTAAATAAAAATGGAGAATTTGTATTTATTGTTCCTCGTTCCTGGACTTCTGGAGAATATTATAAAACTGCAAGAAAATTCATACTGAATAATACTGATATTAAACACCTTTGTATCTTTAATGAGAGAGACAATTCATTCAGTTTAGAAAATGTATTGCAGGAAACAATGATTTATTCTGGTAGAAAAGATGAAAAACAGTCCCAATATATTCCTATTGATGTTTCAAATGACGATAGTTTTTTGAATATTAAAACCTACACCGTGAACAGTGATACGATAAAAAATGTTGGGCAGAATAATTATTTACTAATACCTAGCATTGATGATGAAATTGATATTTTAAGAAGATTTTCGTTATCAAAAAAATCATTTAAAGATATGGGCTATGAGTTTAAGACTGGTCCGGTTGTGGAATTTAGGAATAAAGATGAAATCAGTATTCAGGAAAAGCCTAATTATGTTCCTATGTTTAGATCTGCGAACATATTTAAGGGTGAATTCAAATTTCCTTTGACTATAGATAAAGCTCAATATGTTTCTCATGGTGCAAAAAAGCTTTTAGTAAAGAATCGAAATACTATTTTTGTGCGCCGATTATCTTCGAAAGAAGAAAAAAGAAGAATTCAATGTTGTGTATATAATGCTTTAAATGGTTATGACTTCATATCTATTGAAAATCATGTTAATTATCTAAGTAAAATTGATAAATCTGCTTTAACACAGAAAGAACTTATAGATATTTATAATCTTTTATCTTCAGATGAATATGATGCTTATTTTAGATTGGTAAATGGAAGCACACAAGTTAATGCAAAAGAATTAAATGAATTGCCATATTTTGAACTGGAGAAATTGAATGAAAAGAATTGTTAAGAACTATGAATATGATGTATTAAACGACATAAGAGAAATATTACAAAGTATAGGGATGCCGGAAAAATACTATAATCCTCGTTGTGTTCTTGTTTTAGCAGCATGTTTGGAAATGACTCCGGGAAAAAAGTGGAATTCCATTTCCGAAGCTTATCATGGTACACACGATATAATAAAATTTATTAATGAGAACTATCCAAACAAAGCCGGTTTAGATGGTAAAGGTTATCAAGAGAATTCCAGAGAGACAATTAGGGATGAAAGCTTAAAACCTTTTGTTTCTGCTGCAATAATGGAAGAAAAAGCAGGTTTGGCTTCCAACGACAGGAATAACTCTTACCGTATTACAGCACAGTTTGCATCTCTTTTGAGAAAATTCAAAACTGATTTATGGGAAGAAGAACTAAAGATTTATTTAGAAACACATGAAACATACTCTATAAAAATTAAGCAAGTAAGAGACATAGAACCTGGTTATTCTGTTAATTACAATGGTCTTGAATTTAACTTAGACAGATCAGCACACAATAAACTGCAAAAGTGGATTCTGGAAGATTTTGTAAGATATTTTGCGTCAGGCTCTTTATTGTTGTACATTGGAGATACTTCGGATAGAAAACTTTGTTGTGATTATGAAAAAATGGAAGAATTGGGAATCAGAGTTTTATCTGATTCTGCAAAACTGCCAGACGTTATTCTTTATGATGAAAAAAATAATAGAATATTGTTCATAGAGGCTTATTCTAGTACAGGTGAATTTAATATCGATAGAGTAAATTATATTAAGAGCCTGTGTAATTGCAAAAAGGGAACAGAAGTTGCTTTTATAACGGCTTTTTCTAATACAAAAAAAATGTTACAGGTTTATCCCAAAATTGCATGGGATACTGACATATGGGTTGCAGAAGATGCAACTCATATGACTCATAAAAATGGTGATAAATTTATTGGCAGACCATTGTAGTTTCATGACGGAAGGTATATTCAAAAGCTATACATCAATCTGCGATTGTTTGCAAACCGTTTTGCCGGGCTGCCAGTGTTTTCCGCGCCCCGGTATGGAAGGGCTGCAGTTGTAAAAAAATGGTCAAAGGCTTCCGCCGAAAACCTGACAAAATCCACAGCGCAGCAAACTGCGATTGTGTTTTTGTCAGAACTTCGGTTTCAGCCTTGCCCATTTTTTTTGTATGGAAAAAAAAGAAATGAAAAATGTGCGCCCTGATTTTTTTTGTATTTTTGCATTAATCATGATTTGGGATATACTGGGTTTATGAGCAACATTAAAGAACTTGATTCAATACAGAAACTGATGGATGATTCGGTGGCCAGAGACGAGGCTGCCGGTGTGAATGTGCTGGTTCTGAAAGACGGAAAAGAGATATGCTATTTTGAAAGCGGAATGCGGGACAGAGAAAACCGTGTTCCAATGACAAGGGATACGATTTTCCGACTTTATTCAATGTCAAAACCGATAACTTCTGCGGCAATGGCTCTGCTGATTTCCCGCGGGCTGGTTGATCCTTCCGCAAACCTGAGCGATTATCTGCCAGAATACGCGGAGATGTACGTGAACCGAAGTTCCCTGTCCGGCGCTTTTGCCCAGAAGGAACGGGTTCCTGCATCGGGCCCCATAAGAGTGCGTCATCTTCTGAACATGACTTCCGGCCTTATGTATCCTGATGAAGTGACTGCAAGCGGTGTGCAGAGCGGCAGAGTCTTTGCGGAAATAGAAAGCCGTATGCGCGGTGAAAACCCTGTTTCAACCCGTGATTTCTCGCGGATGATGGCCCGGACTGATCTTGCTTTTGAACCTGGTGAAAATTTCCGCTACGGAACTTCTGCCGATGTCTGCGGGGCTCTTGTGGAAGAAGTGACCGGAATGAGTTTCCGGGATTTTCTTAAGAAAGAATTCTTTGATCCGCTTTTCATGACGGACACGGATTTTTATGTGCCGCCTGAAAAACAGCACAGACTCAGCAAAGTTTATGAATACTCAGCGGATGGGCTTAAGGAAACGAAACCCGACAGGCTGGGACTGATCTATGAACGTGACAGGATTCCTGCCTTTCAGTCCGGAGGCGCAGGGCTTTGTGCCACAATGGATGATTATTCCCGTTTCGGAACCATGCTGCTGAACGGCGGTGAATACATGGGACGCCGAATAATGCCCAAGGAAGCTGTTCGTTTCATGACAAAGGGCGGAATCCGGCCTGACCAGATGCATCAGCTTTCTGACATCTGGACCTGGATGCCGGGCTACACTTACGGAAACTTTCTCCGTGTCTGCGTTGACGAGACACAGACTTCCATTTTCTCCCGCAAAGGGGAATACGGCTGGGACGGCTGGCTGGGAACTTTCTTCTCCAACGAACCGTCCTGCGGTATCACGCTGTGTTTCGGTGTCCAGCAGATAGGCCTTGAAAAAACCGGATGCCTTGTACGCCGCATCAAGAACGTGGTGATGAGCGCCCTTGCCTGAGGGTGCTGGGAAACTCCGGACCTCCGGCAAGGGCAGACAATGCAGGAGAAGGGCTGTCGCTCAGCTGAAGCGGCGGCCTGCGATGCGGTAATACTGGCGGGAAGTCAGCTTGAAGACTCCGTAGTAGATCAGGGCAAAAACTGCAACAGTGGCAGACAGGCACCAGATGAACGTGCTGCTGTTGAAGAAGTTCAGCAGGTTCAGGATTTTCTCCAGCATGGGATATGCGGCCAGCAGGTGAAGTGCTGCGGTTCCCAGCGGCAGGAAAAATACCATGCGGACCTGTGCTGCGATGCTTGCCTTGGCTTCTTCCGCTGTCATGCCCACTTTCTCCATGATGTCAAAACGTTCCCTGTCCTCATAGCCTTCTGAAATCTGTTTGTAGTACATGATCAGGACTGTGATCATCAGGAACATGACTCCAAGGAAAAGACCCAGGTAAAAAATTCCGCCGTACATCATGTAGATGTCAATGGAGTCGTCAGTGCGGCTTGAGACATCAGCGTCAAGACAGTCAATTCCGGCGGAGGCATCTATGACCATGTGGAAGGCAGCAAGTTTTTCGTCTTTTGTTCCATCGGCATCAATTCCAAGGGAATACTTTATGTGCAGAAGGGGAGAACTGGATTTTCCGCTGCACCAGGCTACGGTGTCTGCATAAACTGATTCAAGAACGCTGCTGTCTGCGACAATTATTGTAATTGAACCGCGGATCATGCCGGCAACAAGGGAATCAAATCCGCCGCCTTTTTTCTGTGTCAGATTGCTCAGTGTGTCTGCAACGGAAAAACTCATGTCCTGATAATGCAGAGTTTGCTGAACCCAGCCGAAAGAAGACTCAATAATCACCTGATCCGGTGCAAGTTCCGGAATGTCAATCTGTCTCTGGCGCATGAACTGGTCACGTGTGATGAAGTCTGTGCTGATTGTCTGCTTAAAATCCACAAAGCCTGTGCAGGAACTTCCGGCATAAAGCACATTGTCCTGCTCAACTGTGATTATTCCGTAATAAACTGATTCCGCAACGCAATGAGCCGTGCTGTCCCCGCTCTGTGCGGCATTGATCATTCTGCGGCTGATCGCCTCCAGTTCCTCGGTCTCAGGAACATGGTCGTAGTCCAGCTCAACAATGATCTCCTGGGGATTGGTCGCGTCCAGTGTGTCCTGGATGCCTGCGTACATACACACAGTTGTCGAGATCACAACAAGAACCATGGTTGAGAGGATGCATATGTTCCCAAGTCCAACAGCGTTCTGCTTCATGCGGTAAAGAAGGCCTGACACGGAAGTGAAATTCCGTGTCCTGTAATAAAAGTTCTTGTTTCTGCGGAGAAGTTTAAGCAGCGCGATGCTGCCGGCTGTGAAAAGGGCATAGGTTCCCACAATCACAAGAATCACTGCCGGGAAGAAATAGTTCATTGCATCAACAGGATTGTAGGTTGTGAAAGACAGCCAGTAACCGGCTCCCAGAGTTGCAAGGCCGATCAGCGTAAGAAGCCATTTTGTGCGCGGTTCTTTCTCGCCTGCATTTGTGCTGTGAAGAAGTTCAACAGGCTTTGCAAGACGGATCTGCATAAGATTGAACAGAAGGTTCACAAGAAAAATTCCGCCGAAAAGAATCAGTGTAATAAGAAAGCCTTTCCCTGAGACGTAGAAGGGGATTGTCTGTGCAAGCCCGGTGATTCTGTAGAGCAGCATTGTAAGAAGTTTTGTGAATACAATTCCGGTTAATGTTCCGCCTGCAACTGAAATGACAAAAGCGGCCAGAGTCTCAACGAAAAGCACTTTTGCCACATGACGTTTTTCCATGCCCAGGATGTTGTACATTCCCAGTTCCTTTTTACGGCGTTTCATGATGAAACTGTTGGTGTAAAAAATCAGGATGACCACAAAAAGTCCGATTATCACTGTTCCCCAGGAAAGAAACAGCTGTGCGAATTTGCCGCCGCGGATGTTATCAAGTCCTCCGTTGAGGCGCATTGCAATGACGCAGTAAAACATCATCACCGAGATTGCTGATGTAAGGAAGTATGGCAGATAGAACTGCCGGTTGTTTCTGATGTTGGTGAATGCCAGACTGTTGTAAAGATTTTTCATGATCAGGCATCCTTTCCCACAGTAAGCATTGTAAGAGTGTCTGCAATTTTTGCGTACAGTTCCTCATTGGTCATTGAACCGCGGTAAAGCTGGTGAAAAACTTCGCCGTCTTTGATGAAGAGTACCCGTTTTGCGTGGCTTGCGGCTTTGGTGCTGTGGGTGACCATCAGAATTGTCTGTCCTGCACTGTTGATGCTGCTGAACATCTCAAGCAGATCTGCTGTTGCCTTTGAATCCAGCGCGCCTGTAGGTTCGTCGGCAAGAATAAGCTGCGGGTTTGTGATGAGCGCCCGTGCAACTGCTGCACGCTGTTTCTGCCCGCCTGAAACTTCGTAGGGAAATTTTGCAAGAAGTGGTGTGATTCCCAGTTTCTCGGCAACAGGTGCCAGCCGTTCTTCCATTTCTTTCACCGGTGTCTGCTGAAGTACCAGTGGCAGCAGAATGTTGTCTTTGAGCGAAAAATTGTCCAGCAGGTTGAAATCCTGAAAGACAAAGCCCAGGTTGTCACGTCTGAAGGAAGTCAGTTCACGGTCTTTGAGGGACACAATATTTTTTCCGTTCAGAAAAACTTCGCCTGATGTGGGGCGGTCAAGGGCTGCAAGAATGTTCAGCAGTGTTGTCTTGCCGGAACCGGATTCCCCCATGATCGCCACATATTCACCTTCCTCCACAGAAAAGTTCATTTTTCTGAGTGCTTCCACCTGATTTCCGCCAAAACGGGTTGTGTATACCTTTTTAAGATTGTTGACTTCAAGAATAGCCATAGTTTGAATCTCCATTTAAGTTCAAAGGATGTTGAAATTGATGTAGAAAGAATATGATTTTTCAGGCTGAGGAGCCATTTATCCGGCTTACATTTTCTGCGGGAATCTTACATTTCTGAAAGATTGGAAGAATCGGGCGTGAAAAAAAAGATTTTTACTGTCGTTCCGCAGCCTTCTTCTGACTGGATCTCAAGTCTGTGGCCCAGTCTGTCCAGAATCCGCCGGCAGAGATAAAGGCCGATTCCCGAAGAATGCTCGTTCTCGTGACCGTTGTAACCGGTAAAGCCTTTCTCGCAGATCCGCGGAAGATCTTCCGCTCTAATTCCGATGCCTGTGTCCTGAATCACAATGCAGGTATTCTGGGGATTCTGCCGGATGTCCACAGTCACAGAGCCTTTTGCAGTGTATTTAACCGCGTTTGAAAGAATCTGCTCTATGACAAAGCCGGTCCATTTGGCATCAGTAAGAACAGCTGCGGGGCTTGAGGAAACCTGCACAGCGATTTTCTTCCCGATGAAAAGTCTTGCGTATTTTCTTACGGCACTGCGTACAACCGGTTCAAGGACAACATGATCAAAGACAAAGTCTGTGTCCTCTGAATCAAGTCTTGCGTACTGCAGGGCCATTTCCACATACTGCTCAATGCGGAAAAGTTCGGCGGTTTTCTCGGATCTGCTGACAGGATCTTCCGACGCGGAATCCTGGTCAAGAAGCAGACGGAGTGCGGCAATGGGAGTCTTAACCTGATGAACCCACATGCTGTAATACTCCTGCATTGTGCGCTGTTTTGCCGAAGCCTCGTTCTGCCGTGCAAGATTCTCTTCCAGAATGCGGCGACTGAGTAAGCACCATAGCCGGTTCAGTCCTTTCTCGTTCTGAAAGACTGGGGAAGAATCCGGAGACTGGGCGATGGTGAGCGGATCTTTCTGGTCCAGCAGGGATTTTAAATGACTGTGATGTCTGTGCCATTTAAGGAAGGCAGAAACCATGTAGACAAGATACATAAAGAAAAGCACGGAAGCTGCGTAGATTATTTCCCGGGCGGGAAGATTATTCACAATGAGCAGAAGGACTGCAGTGCAGGAAGTGAAAAACCAGAGAATTGTGGTGCCGAGTCTGTCCGTAAAAAAATCTTTTAACATAATTTTTAACTGCCTTGTCTGATTCTGTCAGCCGATTCTGTAACCGATTCCCTTTTTTGTCAGGATAAAATCAGAGAGTCCGATGGATTCCAGTTTTTTCCGGAGCCGGTTCATGTTAACCGACAGTGTGTTTTCATCAACGTAAGTGTCGTTTTCCCAGAGTTTCGCCATCACATCATCCCTGGAGACAATTCTTTCCCTGTTCTGCATGAGCAGTTCCAGAATCCGCAGTTCATTGCGTGTAAGCTCAGTTTTTTTATCACCGAACATTATTGTGGCTTCGGAAACGTTGAGCATTGCCCCTTTGTGTTCCATGACCGTGCTCTGTCCTGCGAAGGCATAAGTGCGCCGTAGCATTGCCTGGATTTTTGCCGTAAGCACGTCCAGTTCGAAAGGCTTTGCGATAAAGTCGTCACCGCCCATGTTCACTGCCATCACAATGTTCATGTTGTCAGACGCGGAAGACACAAAGATTACGGGCACTTTTGACACTCTGCGGATCTCGCTGCACCAGTGGTAGCCATTGAAAAAAGGAAGTTTTATGTCCATCAGCACAAGCTGTGGCGAAAAATCGGCAAAAGTCTGCATCACTGCCGAGAAATCAGTAACGCAGCAAACCTGATAATCCCAGGTCTCAAGATGATTTTTCAAAGTCCGGGCAATTATCTCATCATCTTCAACAATCAGTATTCTGTACACTTTTTTTCCTGTAAAACATTATATGCGGTTCAATTCCGGGCCTTGTGAAAAAAACTCTAAATGATAAAAAAACGGAACTCCGGCGTTAGTGCAGTTTTTTTTATCATTTTGATTTTACAGACCGACCGCTGTGCAGATCAGTCTTGCGGCAAACGCAAATATCCAGGCAATTGTACATTGTCCCACCACTATGTACAACGCCCAGAGACGGCCAAGCTCTCGTTTTACTGCGGCAATTGCGGCGACACAGGGCGTATACAGCAGGCAGAACACAAGAAGCGGGATCACGTTGCCAGGATTCAGGATCTGTGAAAGTTCGGCACCTGTAAAAAGTACGTTCAGTGTTGAGACAACGCTTTCTTTTGCGACAAAGCCGGAGATCAGCGAAGTTGAGATGCGCCAGTCACCGAATCCCAGCGGCCTGAAAACCGGAGTGATCAGGCTGGAGATCATTGCAAGAATGCTGTCCTTTGAATCTGCCACAATCTGGAAACGCAGGTCGAAGGTCTGCAGGAACCAGATGATGATTGTTGCCAGGAAAATGATTGTGAATGCTTTCTCAAGAAAATCCTTTGCTTTTTCCCACAGAAGATGAAGTGTGGTTTTTGCACCGGGCAGCCTGTAGTTTGGAAGTTCCATCACAAAAGGCACGGCTTCACCTCTGAACATTGTCCTTCGGTAAATAAGTGCGCAGATGATGCCGGCGATGATTCCCGTGAAATAAAGGAGAACCATTGCAAGACCTGCGTATTTTCCGAAAAAGGCACTGCAGAAAAAGGCGTAGACCGGAAGTTTTGCGGAACAGCTCATGAAGGGAGTAAGAAGCACTGTCATCTTGCGGTCACGCTCCGAAGGCATTGTGCGGCTTGCCATTATGCCCGGCACGGAACAGCCGAAACCGATCAGCAAAGGAACAATGCTCCGTCCTGAAAGCCCCAGCTTCCGGAGCAGTTTGTCCATGATGAATGCAATTCGCGCCATGTATCCCGTGTCTTCAAGCAGAGACAGGAAGAAAAACAGTGTTATGATGATGGGCAGAAAACTTAAGACGCTTCCGACGCCGGAGAAAATCCCGTCAATCACAAGAGAATGGACTGTCGGATTCAGACCCAGCTTTGCGAGTCCCGCGTCGGTTATCTGTGTCAGGGCATCAATACCTTTCTCAAGAAGAGTCTGCAGCCCCAGCCCGATAACATTGAATGTAAGGAAAAAGATCGCGGCCATGATCAGCACAAAGCAGGGAATTCCCGTGTATTTTCCGGTAAGGATCCGGTCAATTTTCTCGCTCCGTCTGTGTTCCACGCTTTCTTTCGGTTTCACAACGGTTTTCGCAACAATCTTCTTGATGAATGAGTAACGCATGTCAGCAATCGCAGCAGCCCTGTCCAGACCGCCTTCCTGTTCCATCTGGATTATCACGTGCTCAATCATCTCCTGCTCATTGTCATCAAGTTCCAGCAGTTTTACCAGTTCCGGGTCCCCTTCAATGATTTTTGTAGCGGCAAATCGGGCCGGAATCCCGTGTTTCTCCGCATGGTCCTGAATCAGGTGGACAATTCCGTGCAGTGCCCTGTGTACTGCGGCGCTTTTTCCTGCCGGGTCACAGAAGTCATTGCGGGCAGGTTTTTCCTGGAACCGGGCAACATGAAGGGCGTGGTTAAGAAGTTCGTCAACACCTTCGTTGCGGCTGGCAGAAATCGGAACAACAGGAATGCCAAGTTCGTTCTCCAGTTTGTTAATCAGGATGGAGCCGCCGTTTTTGTGGACTTCGTCCATCATGTTCAGTGCAAGAACCATGGGAACTTCAAGGTTCATCAGCTGCAGAGTAAGGTAAAGATTGCGCTCAATGTTGTTTGCATCAACAATGTTGATTATTCCAAGAGGTTTCTCATCAAGTATGAAACTGCGGGTGACAATCTCTTCGCTGGTGTATGGGGAAAGTGAATAAATCCCCGGAAGGTCGGTGATCTCAGTATTCGGATTGTTCTTGATCTGTCCGCTTTTTTTGTCTACGGTTACACCCGGAAAATTTCCTACGTGCTGGTTTGAGCCTGTAAGCTGATTGAAAAGAGTTGTCTTTCCGCAGTTCTGGTTTCCCACAAGGGCAAAAGTCAGCAATGTCCCTTCAGAAACTGGATTTTCGTGATCCTTGGAATGATAGCGTCCGCCTTCTCCAAGTCCGGGATGTTCAGGATTTTTTTCTGTATTCTTCTCTGATTCTGCTGCCGCAGGTTCAGTTCTGTCATGAATCGTGCAGTTTTCTTCTATTATAATCTGTTCTGCATCAGCAAGACGGAGTGTAAGTTCGTAACCTTGAATCTTTACTTCCACCGGGTCGCCCATAGGAGCATGTTTGACCATCGTAACTTTTTCACCGGGAATCAGACCCATGTCCAGAAAATGCTGGCGTAGTTCGCCGTTTCCTCCGACAGTACGTATTTCCGCGGTTTTATTGATTGCAAGATCTTTGAGTGTCATGCGGAACCCCCTGAAGTATGTTTTATAATACTAACTTAAAGAACGTTGTCAAGAAGAGGGTTTGTTGGGCTGATGTAGAGTAATTGTCAAATTGCAAATTTTGGATGGACGTGAGGGAAGACAGTGGCTGACAAAAACACTCGCAAGGCGGAATGATAGTTTCCATGCCGCCTTGCGGGTGTAGCGACGATATCTAGCGGTTTTGGCAGTTACTGCCTTCCCGGTAGTTTTTTTCTAATTTTATTTAGATTCTATTCGTAAGGGGATGATCTCGTCATTTCAGAATTTGCAATTGAACAATAGTTCCCGTTTACCACTTTCATTAAAAAACTCCATGTGATATTGTCGCACTATGAAAACTCTTTTTAATGACGGATGGAAGTTTGCAAAAGTCCATCTTGATTCCCCTGATGCTTTCGTTGATCCTGCAGCATCTGCATATTCTCTCAGTGAAGATGATTTTTCCCCAGTGGCAGTGCCCCATGACTGGATGATTTTCAATACCGAAAACCTTTACGAAAACAGCGTAGGAATCTATTCCAAAGATTTTTCAGTGCCGGAATGTGCTTCCCGTGGAGGCGGCTTATGTTCCACAGACAGATTTTTTCTGCGCTTTGACGGCGTTTACATGGACACTACGATTTTTATCAATGGCACAAAAGCTTTTGAGTGGAAATACGGTTATACAACTTTTGAATTTGACATCACTCCTTTTGTCCATGGAGGCATGAACAACATAAGAGTTGTAAGTGTGTACCGTTGTCCCAACAGCCGCTGGTATTCAGGTGCGGGGATTTTCCGCAATGTCTGGTTTGTGAAAGTTCCCTGCGCACATCTGGTAAGCGACGGAATCTATGCTTCGAGCAGGCTTTCGGACAGGGATTCGGGAACGTGGAAACTGGATCTGCGGACAGAAACTGTGTTCCATGCGCCCCTTGAGTCAGCGGGAAACTGCGGTGGATGCAGGGATCTCAGCAGTGCTAAGGAACTTCAGACTGTCATCCGGCATACAGTCTCGGACAAAGCAGGAAATGTGGCATGCAGCGGAGACTTTCCACGGACTCTGCGCCCTGTCAGAACCGAAAACGATTCCTACTGGTTCCTGCGTCCTGAGAACACTGACAGCTCTGAGAACGCGGATTGGGCGCAGCTTACTCTTTCCGGCATAAAACCATGGGATATTGAGTCTCCCGAACTTTATACGCTAAAGACAGAGCTTCTGCTCGGTGACAATGTTCTGGATTCTGTGGAACAGAAAATCGGCTTCCGTTCCGTTCACTTTGACAGCAATAAAGGATTTTTCCTTAACGGCCGGCATGTGAAAATCAACGGAGTCTGTCTGCATCATGACCTTGGTGCACTGGGCTCCGCATTCAACAAGACTGCGGCACGGCGTCAGCTTCAGAAAATGATCGACATGGGTGTGAACTCAATCCGCACTTCCCATAATCCCACTGATCCCCAGTTCATGGATCTGTGTGACGAAATGGGACTTCTTGTGGACTGTGAAGGCTTTGACATGTGGGGCAAATGCAAGACGCCCTATGATTACGGAAACTATTTTGCGCAATGGCATCAGCTTGATACTGCCAGCTGGATCCGGCGTGACAGAAACCATCCCTGTGTCTTCATGTGGAGCATCGGCAATGAGATTTACGACACCCATCAGGGCAACGGGCTTGAAGAGGCAAAGGAACTGGTAAAAATTGTCAGAACTTCCGACCCTTACAGAAACGGGTATACCACAATCGGCTCAAATTACATTGAATGGGACGGTGCCCAGCGCTGTATGGAAGAAGTTGACCTTGCAGGCTACAACTATGCGGAACGGCTTTACGAAGCCCATCACGAGAAATATCCTGAATGGCGCATCTACGGCAGCGAGACATCATCAACAGTGCAGAGCCGGGGCATCTATCACTTTCCGGCATCTTTCCGCACTCTGACTCACGATGACATGCAGTGTTCCAGCCTTGGAAACTGTTCCAGCAACTGGGGCGCAGTGACCACTGAGGATGCGGTCACCAATGACCGGGACACGGCTTTTTCTCTGGGCCAGTATATCTGGTCAGGCTGGGATTACATCGGGGAACCGACTCCTTTCTTCACCAAAAACTCCTTTTTCGGGCAGGTTGATACGGCAGGATTTGCAAAAGACACTTTCTACCTTTTTCAGTCAGCCTGGACCGACTGGCGCAGAAAACCAATGGTGCATCTTCTGCCTTACTGGGATTTTAATCCTGGTCAGGTGATTGACATAAAAGCTTACACAAATGCGCCCAATGTGGAACTTTTTTTGAACGGTGTTTCTCTCGGGCTGCAGACAATTGATCATGCAGCGGGAAAGCCTATCTCTGGCAGATGGCAGACGGAATTTGTTCCCGGCGTGATTGAGGCTGTGGCATATGATGAGGAAGGCAATGAGCTCTGCCGTGACAGACAGCAGTCTTTCGGAGACGGGGCAAGGATTGTACTGAAAACTGACAGAACTGCTTTTGCCGCTGATGCGGAAGACCTGATTTTTGTGGAGATTTCTCTTGTGGATTCTGCCGGTGTGCCTGTGGCAGATGCTCGGAACAGGATGAACGTTACTGTTGAAGGTGCAGTCCTTATGGGTCTTGATAACGGTGACAGCACGGATTACGAGCAGTACAAGTGTTTCAGCAGACGGCTTTTCAGCAATGGTCTTGTGGCGATTCTTGCACCGGATCTGTCAGAAGCGGGTAAAGCTCATAAAGCACGGATCTGTGTTGAGTCTGCCGGCTTTGACAGAGCAGTGCTTGAGCTGGATGTTCCTGAGTTTGATCTGCCTGCAGGAGTTTCTGTAATGCAGAACAGATGCATGACACCGGAAGAATCTGAGGCTGGGAAGACTCATCTTCAGCCGGCTGATGAAGTTCCTGTGCGGAAAATCGAACTTGTCTGCACGGGTGACAGGGCTCTGTCAGCGGACAATAGGGAAGTGACTGTGACTGCCCGGATTTATCCAGAGAACGCAACCTGCACAAAGATTTTCTGGCGCCCATGCAGACTTGAGGGAATTGCCTCACCTGCGGCAAAGATTATTGAAGTTCCCGCTGAGTCAGCTGGTTCTGTCCAGACTGTTACCGTACAGGCCGCCGGAGACGGTGAATTCCGTCTGAGGGCATGGTGCTGCAACAACACAAAAGATCCCGAAGGAAAAGATCTGCCGCAGGTTGTCTCCGAACTGGAGTTTTCTGTGAACGGAATGGGGCAGGGCACCATAAATCCCTATGAACTTGTTTCGGCCTGTCAGTATTCCTCTGCTTTGGTCGAACCGAAACTCAGTTTCCAGGGAGGAATGTACATACTTGCCGGCGGAAATTATCTGACATTTGAAAACCTGGATTTCGGTTCTGACGGTTCTGACACTTTTGAACTGCCGATTTTCTCTTTTGACACAGAATTACCGGTTTCTCTGTGGGACGGCATCCCTGAGAAAGGCGGAACCCTGCTTTTTGAAGGCACCTACAGGTCTGACAGCTGGTACAATCATTACCAGAGCAACATCTGGACAATGAACCGCCGTCTTTGCGGTGTGCATACAGTCAGTGTGGCTTTCAAGACAAGGCTTTCCCTGCAGGGAATCCGGTTTGTTCCCGGTGCAAAAGCTTTTGCCCGCCTCAGTGCTCTTGATAACAGCCGCATTACAGGTGACAGTTTCTCACTTGCGTCTCAGAGCATAAACCGTATCGGAAACAATGTGTCCGTGGAATTTGAGGATATGGATTTCGGGGAGAAAGGTGCTGCACGGATTGCCATTACAGGACGGGCAGTAAACGGAACCAATACAGTTCATGTGAAGTTTGAGTCAGCGGAGGGAATTTCTCAGAACTGCATTGTGGAAATCCCGAAGACAGAAGAAATCTGTACCCACGAATTCCGGCTGGAAGGAATCAGCGGCAGCTGCATAAAAGGAGTCCAGAAAGTGACTTTTGTGTTCCTCCCAGGCAGCTGCTTCGACTTTGAAGGCTTTCAGTTTTCCTGAAACCTGCCACGCGGGCGGAATGAGCGCAGCGCACAAACAGACTGTCACACCCGACGGAATAACGCAGCGCATGAAAAGAATGTCATGTTGAGCGGAATGAGCGCAGCGAATGCAGTCGAAACATCTTTAACCGCAGACGCGGGGGATTGTGCATCCCCCAAAGTTATTCCTGCTTATCTGCGGTTTTTCAGAAGTGCTGCGAAAGGATTGTAGCTCATTCCGTCATCACTTCCGCCAAAACTGCGGTCATTGCGGGAGTCAGCACGGTTTGAGTCGTTCCGGCGCGGCTGTGTTCCGGCCGCAGGACGAGAGGATTTTGCTCCGTCAGAAGAACCTGCGCGAACAACACGCACAACCCGCTTTGCGCCGTCTTTTGAAACTGAATCCGCTGCGGGACGCTGTCCTCCACCCTGACCAAGCCTGTTCATAGCGTCGCTCTTCAGTGACAGACTGATGCGGCGGCGGTCCATGTCCAGTCCGATAATCGTGCACTCCTTGATGTCACCGACTTTCAGGAATTCCATGGGATCAGAGACAAAAGAGTCGCTCAGTTCAGAAATGTGGAGCAGTGCGGTCTCTTTGATTCCCAGATCAACAAATGCTCCGAAGTCAACAACATTCTTGATTTTTCCCGTAACTTTCATGCCTTCTCTAAGGTCTTCAAAAGTCATCACGCCTTTCTGCATGATCGGTTTCGGGTATCCGTCACGTGGGTCACGGTTGGGCTTTTTGATCTCGTCAATAATGTCAGCGATTGTCTGGTCGCCCAAAGAATATTTGTCCTTTATTTCTGTGCGCACAGTTCCTGACACGTCTTTTCCTGACATGATGCAGTCGTAGACAATGCGGGCGGCCCCATAGTTTTCCGGGTGAACCCATGTGTTGTCCAGCGGGTCCGCGCTTTCAGGAATCTTGAGGAATCCTGCGCACTGTTCAAAAGCCTTGGGACCGAGACCGCTGATTTTCTTCAGTTCGTCGCGGCTTGTGATCTTTCCGTTTGCGTCACGGTATGCAACGATTTTCTTTGCCAGAGTGCTGTTGATTCCAGAGACATATTTGAGCAGTGATGCGGACGCAGTGTTCAGGTTTACACCCACGTTGTTTACAACAGAGGAAACAACTTCGTCCAGAGTCTCGGAAAGTTTCTTCTGGTTAACATCGTGCTGATAAAGTCCTACACCTACAGACTGGGGCGGAATCTTCACCAGTTCCGCAAGAGGATCCTGCAGACGGCGTCCGATGGAGATCGCACCGCGGATTGTAAGGTCAAGGTCGGGGAATTCCTCACGGGCTGTATCACTTGCAGAATAGACGGAAGCCCCGTCCTCATCGGTCACGGTGTAAAGCACCTCAGGGAAATTCTCGCTGATTACTTTTGATACAATCGCCTGGACATCTTTGCTTCCTGTTCCGTTACCAACAGAAACCAGCTGGATGTTGAACTGTCTGATCGCTTTTCGGATTGCGGCCGCTGCCTCATCCGGGTGCAGCTGCTGGTTGATCACGAAGTAACCGAGATATTTTCCTGTCTCATCCAGGGCAGCGCATTTTGTTCCGGTACGGATACCGGGGTCAACACCAAGAACTCTTGTTCCCTTGATCGGCTGTGTCATAAGCAGGTTCTTCAGGTTCTCGCTGAAAATACCGATTCCATGATCATCCGCTTCGTCAGTCTCGTCATTGCGGATCTCGCGGACAACAGCAGGTGAAAGCAGGCGCACAACACCGTCCTCCACTGCATCTGCGTGATATTTATTGTGGATTGCGTAACCTTTCTTAAGCTGGGAAATTGCGCCGTCAACATCCACGTCGATTGTGACCTCAAGTTTGCCTTCACGTTCACCGCGGTTGATGGCAAGAATGCGGTGGGGCTTGATCTGGTTCAGTGCTTCGTCATAATCCCAGTACATCTGGTAGACAGAAGTTTTTGCCTCTGCCTCATCACCGATTCCCTTCACAACAACTTTTCCTGTTGTCATGTAGAAATCGTGGACTTTTGTGCGGTTATCGCTGTCCTGGGCAACACGCTCTGCAAGAATATCCTGTGCTCCGGCAAGGGCATCTGCAGCAGAAGCAACAGAAAGCTCAGGATTCTCAGCATTGTCCTTCACAAATTCGGCAGCCTTTGCCTCAAGTGCTGCGTCATCAAGCTCCAGCATTGCCTCTGCAAGAGGTTCCAGGCCTTTCTCCTGAGCCAGCATTCCGCGGGTTTTCTTTTTCTTCTTGAAGGGAGCCCACAGATCCTCAAGTTCTGTAAGGGTTTTTGCATCCATCACGGCGTTGTAAAGAAATTCCGTAAGTTTGTTCTGTGCAAAAATTCCTTTGATTATTTCAAGGCGGCGGTTCTCAAGATTCGAATAACTTTTGAAAAGGTGGTCGCAGTCACGGACCTGAACTTCATCCAAAGATCCGTGCATTTCTTTGCGGTAACGAGAAATAAAGGGGATTGTGCAGCCTTCGTTGACCAGTGTGATAACAGCGCCTACCTGCTGAACGCGGATGTTCAGCTCAATTGCAATGCGCTTCATGATGTCAACCTCATTAACAGCCAAGGCGTCAATCATCTCTTGGGTAAATTCCATAGTTTCTCCTGATTACTGTTTTTCTTTCCGTTCATTCAAAATTTGTATCCAGTCTGAATGCCGAGTTATAGAAAAACAGCAATAGTTGAATGTACGGTAAGAAAAATCCAGCGGCAACCGGGCCACTCTGAAGTTTTGAAAGTGTTTCCTTCAGCGTGGCGAATTGCCGTGATTTTTCTGGTAGTACATTCAAATCTTTAACCGAATATATAAACTCGAAACCCAGATTTTCTAAAACAAATTTATCATCCAGGGTAAAAATTAAAAGCGAGGGCTATTCTACGAAAAAATGTTGAGATTTTCAAGAAAAATGATGATTCGCAGATTCAGGATTCTTTTCGGAAAAATCAGGTTTTCGGTAATAAGAACTGTATAAAATGGAGAAAAAAGAGATATTAAACATAATCTTGTGACTTTTGGGAAACGAGTTTATAATCAGGACTAAATTGAATCTGATATTTTTCATCTTTGGAGTGTGCTTTCATGGAAGAATTGAGAGTTGAGAAAATGCCGGGAAAAATTTATCTCGGAAGTGTTCTTGCATTCACTGATTTCCACATTGTCGTGTGGTTCCTGTTCTGGTTCTGTGATATTTATCCTGTGGAAACTCTTAAGCAGATGATCTTTTCTGCCCAGAACATTGCTTATGTCCTGATCACCTGCGGAATAGGCTTGATTCTTCCCAAAGTCATGTCTGTAATAATTCCGAAAACTTTCGATGGAACGAAGGAATCGGTTGATAAAACTGAAAAAACACTCTTTGCCTTTATGATGATACAGTATTTTGCCATCATCGCCTGTTTTCTCGGTTTTCCGTTTACAATCATGTCAATTTGCAGAACCAAAGGAATATATTACATCACTCACGATCCCTGGTTCGCGGCGGTCGGTTCAGGATGTCTCAGCGGAACACTGTGCTATGTGATGTGGCTGATTCGTGTGGAAAACTGGATGAAATGGCTCCCCCTCAAGAGAGACCGCATCAGACTGAGCAGCAAAGTCCGGCATTCACTGGTCACTTTCTCATCAACTCTCGGTGTGATCATGGTTACAATGCTTGCCAACAGAAATATGGAGCTTGGTAAATTCGACCAGATTTTTGACGTTTACAGGACAAAAGTCATTCCGATTTCTGCTGCTGCCCTGATTGTCGCCATTCTTGATAATCTTTTTGAGACAACTGCAGAATCCAGACGTCTTGAAAGATCAATGGAAGTCATGCAGAGTCTTGCCAAGAACGATTTCTCAATTCCTCATCTTGATGTTGTAAGCCGTGATGAATACGGAATCATGAATGTGGCCATAAACCGTGTTGTTAAGACAACAAAAGGGCTTGTCATGACAATCCGCCAGGCAACGGAAAAAACTGATTCAATCGCCCGGAAAATGGATAAAAACACTGAGGCTGTTGCAGATGCCGTGTCTGAGATCTCACGGACTGTCGGCACCGTTAAGCAGGGTGTGATCAATCAGTCTGCAGGTGTTGAGGAAACGACCCAGACAGTCAGAAACATTGAGACAGGCGTCATGAAACTTGATGAGTTCGTTAACATGCAGTCAGAGAACATGGAGAATTCCACAAAGGCAATTTCGCAGATTGTCGGAAACATCGATTCAGTCACATCAATCCTTGAGAAAAACTCGGCTTCTGTTGATGAACTTGCAAAAGCTTCCGAGAACGGGCAGAAAAATGTGAACGATGCCGTGCATGCCGCGGAACTTATCATGGAGGAGTCCGGCTCAATGATTGAAGCCGCACGCATTGTTCAGGCAATTGCTTCCCAGACAAACCTTCTTGCAATGAACGCTGCAATTGAGGCGGCCCATGCAGGAGACGCAGGCAGCGGTTTTGCAGTAGTTGCTGACGAAATCCGCAAGCTTGCAGAACAGTCCAACAGTCAGGGTAAGGCGATTGACGTTCAGGTAAAAGAACTGAATGTGGCCATCAATAATGTTTCCCAGAGCATCCGTCAGGTTCAGGTTGTGTTTGACAATATTCTGAATCTTACTGAAGTTGTAAAGCAGCAGGAAAATGTTGTGCATTCCGCAATGATCGAGCAGCAGAGCGGCAATCAGCAGGTTCTTGAAAGCATGGAACGGATCAAGGAGATTTCTTCTGAGACAAAGAACAGTTCTCAGCAGATGCTGCTCGGTATCAAAGAGATTGTCACAGAAATGGATGCTCTTGGCACCACAACTGAGGACATCAGGAATGCAATGAACGAGGTTGATGAAAAAACTGCCAGAATCAATGTGCTTGTTGCAGAAACTCAGACTTCTTCCAAAGAAAACGCAGAAAGCATCATGCTGCTTGGCGAAGAAGTCAACAAGTTTGTGGTCTGATTCTGTAAGGAACTGAATATCCACAAAAAAAGGACTGCCTGATCATAAAGCCAGACAGTCCTTTTTTTCAGTTTATTCTGTGATTTTAAGCAGTTCTACGCCAGCAAGAAGAACGATACCGATTCCGTGGGTGTCGTTCAGGCGAGGCAGAAGGTGTTCTGCGTAATAAATCGGGTTGAAGGCAAACTCTGAACCGCGGCACACACCGTATACGTTTCCTTTTGTGTCAACGCTGGTACGCTCTATGCCAGCCCATGCCTTCCTGCAGGCTTCCCTGTATGCGCCACTGTCGTCTTTAAGCCAGCCGTTCCGTATTCCCCGTGAGAATGCGCAGATGAACATTGCCGTACAAGAAGTCTCCGGATAACTTGAAGGCATATTCAGAACCTGATGCCACATTCCTGATTCGTCCTGAACTTTAAGGTAAGCCGCACACAAATCAAGATAGAACTGCATCAGTTCCGGTCTGTCAGGGTGGTCCTCAGGCAATACCTGAAGAAGTTCCGTAAGTGAGAAAATTGTCCAGCCGTTTCCCCGTCCCCACGGAACAGCCGTGTTCATGCCCCGGTTAAAATCAAAGACATGGGCCATAAGACCGTTGTCTTTCATGTAGAGGCGCTTCTTAAAGCCTTTGAACTGGTTGCACACATCATCAAGAATTGCCGTATTGCATGTAAGTTTCGCATATCTGCAAAGGAAAGGCACACTCATGTAGAGATCGTCTGCCCACATGGTTCCGTTGTGGAAATGATGCATCATGTCTTTGCGCCAGAAAGCGCCGTCCTCAAGTCTGTCCTGTTCAAAAACGATGTAGTCGCCCACATATTTTGCGATGGGGTAATAGTTCCCTATGTCCAGGTCCTTTGAAACTTCAAGCATCAGTGACGCAAAAGATCCGCAGTCGTCAAGGCTGTCTATGCTCGTAAGAAGATGGTGTACTGAAGTCGCGCCGCCGAAGGTGCGTTTGTCGAACTGTGCGTAGTCAAAAGAAGCCACGGACTGTGCGACGTGTTCCTGAATGTAGCTGAAAAGTTTTTTTGCAGAGGCAGGATCCTCACCTTTGTCGTAATGGCGTGCTTCTTCTATGAGTCCGTAAAGTGTTACGCCCAGCGGATAGTTCCAGTGCCCGAAAAGCGGATTCTCGTTGTAAAGACGTACCCACAGATCCGGTTCGTCAAGGCGGTACCAGCGCAGGTCTGGGGAATCGCCGGCAAGTCTGTAGGCGGAGTATTCGCTTGTGGAAAGGGCTCCCAGCGGTGCCGCGAAAGATTCTTCCGGTTTGAAAGGGCCGATGTATGCCCAGGGATGGTTCTTTCTGGTTTCAGGAGTTTCTTTGGAGAAGAAAATGCTTTCCGGCAGAATCTGTTTGCCGGCTGCGTCTGTCAGAGTGATCTCTGCGCTCCAGCTTGTGGCATTCTCAGGGCATTCTGTGTTAAGGGCAAAAACTGTCTTCCGGCCGTTCATCTGGATTTTTACAGAAGCAGTTTCTGCCTTGCCTGAAAGAACCTGCTTTTTGCCCGCAGAAACTGAGAAAGCGCAGTCTGCTTTGCAGGACAGGGTGTATTCGCCCCTGGGTGCAGAGAAGGCTGTTACGGCAACAGCACAGGTTCTTCCGAAAGCTGGCGGAATGCCGAAAATGCGGCCGAAGTTTCCTTTGGCTTTTTCAGTTTCTGTCCATTGGCGCGGACGGATAAATGCTGATTCGTATTTTTCAGGATGCTGGGCAAAATCAGCGGGAGACTCCGCCATTGGTGCTGTGTAGTCAATTCCTTCTGCCTCAGTAAAACCTTCTGAGCCACGGGAGAATCTGTAATCCAGCTTTCCAAGCCAGGTACCGAATTCCATACCGAAACCGGCGCGGGTCTTTGTTGTGCGGATAATCAGGGTATTGCGGCCTTTCTTTACAGGAATGCTTATTGTGATGGGCTTACGCACATAGCGTTCTGCAAAAATATCAGTGGCAAAGACCAGGTTCCCGTTCATCCAGATTTTTCCGGGTGAATCCGGAATCAGCGTAAACTGTATGGAACCGTCAGCACCTGAAAAATAAATGCCGCGCATGAAGACGTATGAAAAGTCCTTTGCATCAGGAAAAATCCTGTTGAAGTCGGCAACATAACGGTAATCTTTGTTACGCCTGATTCCGCTGTTGTAGAAAGGTCTTGCAGTCAGCGGCCTTGGAGGGTTCTTCCTCATGAACTGGGAAGAAATTCGCTTTAATGTTACGGAAATATCGCCGTTTGCTTCTTGGGCAATGGCTTCTGAATCGTCAAAGTAATATGCCATAATAAAATCAGTTTAGCACTATTCCGTACCGATAGAAAGGCAGTGACTCGTCATCTCATGACGGAATTATGCTATAAATTATCTGGTGCAAATCTGTACAGCGCGGCGTAAGTATCCATTGTCCGGTCAAATTCTTCCGCGGTGTCACATATCAGTGAGGCAGCATAAATCAATGCAATGACTGATTCGGTGGCAAGAATGCCCATGGGGACCGCACCGGATTTCCAGAACATGTTTGCAGTGGAATAACTTGAGAAATCAACGGTGTTCTGCTGCTGGGACGTACAGTAGAAACGGCAGTTGTGTCTTTTTCCGCGCATGAGAAGCGTTTTCAGTGAATAATCACTGTCCCGCATGTTGCCGGTTCCTGTGTTGTAAAGTTCCAGGATGATTCTGCTGATTCCCCTGTCCAGAAGCGGCAGGAACAGTTCGGACTTAAGACCGGGATAAGTTTTCAGCGCAAGAAGTGAGTTGTTTGTTTCCTTAAGGATCTGCCGGACAACAAAGGCATCTGTGTCTTTCTGGCCTGTCATCTGCACTGCGATCGGGCCGGATCCTGTGAAAAGCGGTTCCGGAAGATTCCAGTTTGTAAAGCCTGTGTCTCCCGGTGCGCTGCCTGTAAATTTAAGGTTGAGCGGAGAAAGAATCCTGTTCTGTACAACCACATAGACACCATTTTTTTTATTGCAGGCCGTCTGTACCGCAAGAAGAAAACTTTCGGAAGCCTCATCTGATTCTTTTGGAATTGAGTGGGAAGCCGTAATCACAACAGGACATTCTGCGTCTGAAAAAAGCCAGTAGAGCAGTGCGGCGGTGTAGGGCAGGGTGTCGGTTCCCATGGTCACAACAATTCCGTTTGCGGTGCCCTCTGAAAGCCGTTCCGTAATCCCGGTGATCAGGGCGGCCCAGTCCGCAGGCTCCAGTTCCTCACTCATGCCGGTGTTCAATGTTGTAAGCTGATGTTTTATCTCTTTGGGAATCACGGAAAGCAGCTTTTTCATGACAAGAGGATCGTTCTCCACAATGCCGTCTTTTCTGCGGGAAGAGACCATTGCACCGCCCATTGCAAGAATGTACACAATGCTGATGTTCAGTGACGCTTTTATCAGGCACTTAACCTGCTGGGGATTCGCAAGACCGTTTGACCGTTTCATTACAAGACCTGTAAGAAACTCCATCGGCGCCATGTCCCCGGACTGAAGTTTCGCTTTCTCAAGAGGATTCTCCGCAATGACTTCCGCAATGATCGGTTCCACCTGCTCTTTTGTAAGCATTGCAGGTTTCTGCTCCCAGGAATCCTCCTCCTCTGATTTTTTCCCGTTCAGAAGATCTTCAATCATCTGTCTGACAATTCCCGAATGGATTTTGTGCTCTGAAAAAAGAATGAGAATGCGGGCAAAATCTTCTGGCTTAAGCTTCCACAGACTGTCAGAACCGGCAGAATACTGGTCCGCACCGTTTTTCTTTGAGGGTCGGAGCAGCTTTCCACACATCCAGTGGGCTGTGTCCAAAGGACTTGCGCCAAGGGCAACTGTCTCCTCAAAGAAGTCTGCCCGCCGTTTCTGTTCGCAGAGGTAGTCTGTCGCACTGGAACTGAGACCGTACTGTTTCTGGAAACGGAGTCTCCGTTCTGAAGGCATTTCCAGTCCCAGAAAACTGTCCTGCACCGGTTCTGTTCCAGTCTCCGGAACAGCCTCTCTGTCAGAAACTTGTCCGGACTGGGGAGCTTCATAAAGATAATCGGTTTTTACAAAGCGTGGCACTTCATCGCCGGAGTGTGTCCTGAAAGTTTTTGTAATGTTCTGCCGCTCAAGCCAAAGCCTGCTTTCTTTCTGGATGGAACCGCCGCATGCAAGGATTTCCTCCTGACGGGACAGCTCAGCATTCACGGCTTTCCGCACAAAGTTGAATGAGTTCAGGTTGCGGAGTTTTACAAAAGATGCAGGATGCTCCGGATAAGGTGCCAGAGCCACATAGGCATTGCAGCGGACCGTGTTGTCGGAAGGCATGGAGACAAGTTCCAGATACTGGAGGATTCTGAAAAGTTCGTCCAGAAAAGCGTAGGCCTCCTCACCAAGTTCAATGCTGCTGCTGGTCTTTATGCGGATGCTGGCACAACCTGCGTCTGTGTAATCCATGCGTGTGTTGTTGCCTGAATGAGTCAGTCTGCCTGCATCTTCTTCTATGCGCATCTCCTCAATGCCGATCTCCTTGTGATGACCGTGAAAGTTTATAGGCAGAATCCCGTTTTCAGCAACTTTCAGCGAAATGCCGGAAAGATCTGTTTCCTCCGGGATCTGAAGACCTGAGATTTTTTCCACAGCAGGATTTTTTATCCATCTGCAGTCAAAAACTTCAGAAAGGATTCCGGCAGTTTTCAGAGCGGAATAATCCGGAACACAGACAGGCTGATCAGGTCTGTCAGGATTGTCTTTTATTACAAAGGCTCTGTTTTTTGCAGAGACAAGAATGCGGATTTCAAGATAAACAAATCCTCTGTACATAAAATCCTCCGAAAGCTGAAAAGAAAATTCAATTATTATATATCACTATTTGTAAAAATGTGGTATACTATTGCTTGACTTGTCTAAAAAACAGTCACAGACAGCATTGTTTTGCGCAAGGAGCATCATGAACAAGCGCGATTTTCCCAAGATTCACTTTTACGATCAGGATTTTGTTGATATTTATGATAAAACATGGGCCAAACTTGAGGATTTCTGGCTTGATCCCAAAACAGGCGAACAGTCTCCCGACGGATTTTTCATTCATCCTGACGGGGATTTACTGACTCTTGATCAGCTTGAATCAATCTTTTCTTCATTTTTTCTTGTTTATTCAAACCGAAACTATCCGGCAAACAAAAACCTGGACTATTTTTATGCTCAGCAGGAAGCAGACGGAGCAATCCGCTGGAAATATGACACAAAAACAGATTCTCCCGTTCTGACAGAGGATAATCCTGCCGGTGTGGGAATGCCTCTTTTTGCATGGGCTGAATACAATCTGTACCACAAGTCCGCGAACAAACGCCGTGTCAAGGAAGTTATGCCTGTCCTCATCAAATATATGAGCTGGCTTGAGACAAACTTCAAGGCGGAGAACGGACTTTACCATGTGCCTTTTACTGCATCCACAATGTTCAATGCTCCCCGCACTGACGCATATTACCCTGTGGATTTCAACAGCGCTCTGGCCGTAAACTCACTGTACATGTCTGCACTGGGCGACATTCTTAATGACAAGGAATTGAGTTTCCAGTACAAACGTCAGTATTTCTCACTCAAAACCCGCATCAACAGCAAAATGTGGGCAAGCGAGACAGGCTTCTATCACGATCTTGACGAAGAGGAAAACCGTCTGACACAGAAAACAGCTGCCGGATTCTGGCCGCTGCTGGCGGAAATCCCCAATGAAGACAAAGCTGACATGCTGATTTCCCACCTGAGCAATCCTACAACTTTCGGCACAGATCATCCTTTTCCGTCTCTGTCAGCAGATGATCCTGCTTTCAACGAGAACGGCTATGGATACCGCGGAAGTGTATTCCCTTATCTTAACTTCATGATTTTCAAAGGTCTCGAAAGATACCAGCGTTGGGATTTTGCCCGCGAATGTGCGATCCGTCATCTGTATTATCTTCTGGATGCAATGTTCCCCAATGACAGCAGTGTCAAAGGAAATCTGTGGGAAGCATACCTGCCATGCAAGGAAGGTCGTGCGCTTCCCGAGAACGAAGGTGATTTCTGGCCCAGAAGCTGTTATGTGCATTCCGCCGGTCTTTCCACAATCGCTCTGATGATTGAGAATGTCATCGGTCTTGAGATCAGTCTGCCGCGCAAAACTGTAGACTGGATCATTCCCAACCTTGAGATTATGGGAATTGAGAATCTGTCATTGAAACGCAATCTGATCACAATCCTGTCCAACAAAAGTCTCCGTGGATGGGAAATCCAGATGGAAAGCGAGAAACTGTATTATTTTACAATCAATATCCTGGGACAGAAGAAAAAAACGCTTCCAATTCCTTCGGGAAAATGTTCCATGCTTATTGATAAACTATAATGCAGCGTTAAGAGGTGTTGCATGATTTCCCTTGAGGCTGTAATAGAAATCGGGTCAACCGGTATACGCCTCACAGCAGGCGAAATCACCGGCCTTGGATCCTGGAACGTAATCGATCATTCAGAAACCGCTGTCTCTATCGGCTGGGATGTTTTTACAACCGGCTCTGTTTCCCGCGAGACTGTCCTGCAGTGTCTGCGCGTTCTTAAACGCTACCGTGAACAGCTTCACACCTGGGACATAGAAGAATCTCACATTCAGGTGATTGCCACCAGTGCCCTGCGCGAAGCGAAAAACCGTGACATGGTGCTGGACCGCATTTTTGTAAAGACCGGGTTCCGTGTCCGTGTGATTGACGGCATTGAAGAAAACCGGCTCATGTACATTGCAGTCCTTGATTCACTCAAGGATCAGCTTTCACGTGTAAAGCAGACAAGTTCTGTAATTCTGGAGATCGGTGGCGGTTCGACAGAGATCATGCTTACAAGCCACGGAAAAATGGCGGCAGTCCACAGTCTGCGTCTCGGCACTGTCATCATCGAACAGAACATGAAGTCAATGGACAGCTTCAACGATGTGCGCCGCTTTCTGGAGGAGTTCATCGGCAACACGGGCATGAGCCTGAACACAGAGATAAACATCACTCATATCCGGACATTCATTGCCCTTGGAAACGAGCCGGGAATTGTGGCCCGTGCGATCGGTACCCAGCTGAACGAGCACCTGTGGCAGGTTGAGCGCGACGCTTACAACGATTTTGTGGATCAGGTCCAGAATTATTCAACTGAAGAATGCATGGCGCGCTTCAATGTAAGTTATACCGAGGCAAAAGCGCTGGGCGTCGGTCTTCTTGCCTACAAACTGTTCCTGAATCTGACCGGTGCAACGGAACTTCTTTATTCGGACACTTCAATCCGTGACGGCGTCATTCTGAGCCGTATCTCTGTACCGAATGCGGAACTTCAGCAGGAGTTCTTCTCTCAGATAGTCGCTTCAGCGCGCAACCTGGGAAAAAAATACCATTTTGACGAAAACCACGCGAACCACGTCCGGGAAAATGCTCTCAAACTTTTTGACACAATGCGCGGCGAACTGGGACTGAATGACTATCACCGCCGTCTTCTGGAAATTGTTGCACTGCTTCACGACATCGGCATGTTCATCCGTGGAAGTGACCATCATCTGCACAGTCAGTACATTATCGCCCATTCGGACATTTTCGGCCTGTCAAAAGAAGATATGGCTGTAGTCTCCCTGGCTGCCCGTTATCACCGCGGTGCTGTTCCTTCCCAGTCTGACGAAGGTTTCTCTTCTCTGTCACGTGCTGAGCGGGTTGTGGTGCTCAAGCTGGCTGCCATTATCCGTGTTGCAGATGCTCTGGACCGCAGCCATATGCAGACTGTCATCAATTTTACTCCTGAGCTGCGTGGCGACACCCTTGTTCTGCACATGGAACGGTCTCAGGACGTGAATCTTGAAAAAGTTGCCATCTCAGAAAAAGGCGATCTTTTTGAGTCAATTTTCGGTTACAAGGTTCTGATTGCCTGAGGGCAGAAGAGGAGAGTCCATCTTGAAAAAGCAGACGTTTTTTAACAGGGAATTATCCTGGATAGAATTCAATGCCCGGGTTCTGGAAGAAGCTTATAATCCGGATACACCTCTTCTGGAGAAACTCAAATTCCTTACGATCGCTTCATCAAACTTTGATGAATTCTTTATGGTCCGTGTTGCAGGACTGAAACAGACCGCCCAGAGTCAGCCAGACTGGCGCGATGCTTCCGGTCTTACCGCAAAACAGCAGCTGAAGAAGATCTCAGAGCGTGTCCATCAGCTTACGGAAAAACAGCATATCTTCCTGAACAAAAAACTTCTTCCTGCTCTTGCTCAGGAAGGAATTGTTTACGTTGCCCATAAAGATTATTCTCCGGCCCAGCGTCATTATCTTGAGAACCTTTTCAACGAAGAGATTTTCCCGCTTCTGACTCCGCTCCGTGCAGAAAAAGACCAGCCTTTTCCCTTTGTTGACAATCTCCGTCTTCATGCGGCTTTTCTTCTTAAAGCCATTGTGGAAAAATCCGCTCTGCCAATGGATTTCCAGTCTTCTGCAGAGGAAGAGCCACTGGCACTTGTGCAGCTTCCACGAAGCATCAACCGCGTTGTCTTTCTGCCTTCAACTGACGAGCGCAAATGTTTTACTTTGGCCGATGACATAATCAGTCTTTTCGGGACACAGCTTTTTCCCGGTTATTCTGTGATCGGAACTCTGCTGTTCAAGCCGACCTGTGTCGCAGACTTTGCCGTTGATGAAGATGCTTCCGGGAACTTTATCAAGGCCATGGAGGAAGTGCTTTACAAACGGCAGTCCGCCTGGCCGATAAAACTGGTCTGTTCCTCAAATACAAATGCCACACCGGAGGAAACTGAGAACAGCCGCAGGATCCGCAGTATTCTTGCCCAGCGGCTCAACCTTTCAGAAGATGACATTTACGATGTTCAGGGCGTAACAGACATTTCTTCCCTTACAGATGTAACGAACATTGACGGCTTTCTGAATCTTAAGAATCCTTCATGGAAGAATTTCTATCTTCCAGAATTTGAAGATGAGCAGGAAATATGGAATGTCCTCAAACAGCGGGATGTGCTTCTGACTGTGCCTTATCAGTCCTACGATCCTGTGGTGCGCTTCATAAATCAGGCGGCAGAAGATCCGGGTGTTCTTGCAATCAAAATGACTCTGTACCGCACAAGCGGAAATTCTCCCATTGTTGCCGCACTGGAACAGGCTGCGAGAAACGGCAAACAGGTGACTGTCTTTGTGGAACTCAAGGCCCGCTTTGATGAACGGCGGAACATTTCCTGGGCTACCCAGCTGGAACATGCAGGAGTAATCGTTGTCCATGGAATTGTGAATCTGAAAGTCCACGCAAAAGCAATGCTGATTGTACGCAGGGAAGAAACGGGAATCCGCCGTTATGTGCACCTTTCCACAGGAAATTACAATGAGAATACGGCCCGCCTTTACAGCGACCTTTCACTTTTTACGGCAAACAATCAGATTGCAGGTGATATCACAATCTTCTTCAACATGATCTCCGGATATTCGGCAATCCAGACCATGAACCATCTTTTTATGGCGCCCATCAACCTGAAAAGCCGGCTTCTTGCAATGATTGAGCGTGAGATCCAGGTTTCCACACCTGAAAATCCCGGCCTTATCATGGCAAAGATGAACAGTCTGGCACACGAAGAGATTATCAGCGCTCTGTACAGGGCAAGCAATTCCAATGTGCGCGTCCTTCTGAATGTCCGCGGTATCTGCATGCTGGTTCCCGGTGTTACCCACCAGAGCGACAATATCTCAGTTGTAAGTATTGTGGACCGTTTTCTGGAACATTCCCGGATTGTATATTTTCAGAACGGTGGGGCGGAAGAACTTTATCTTTCAAGTGCAGACTGGATGCCGCGCAATCTGGACAAGCGGGTGGAACTGATGTTCCCTGTGCTGCAGAAGGATCTGTTTGCTGAGGTGAAAAATCAGCTGCAGGAGTATTTCAAGGACAACAGTCATTCTTATCAGTTGATGGCAAACGGTTCCTGGCTCCGGAAAAAAACCGGTTCCGGTGAAAAAGTTCATCGTGCCCAGGAAAGTCTTTATCAGGAATTCAAACGGCGTACCGATGACAGGAACAAAGCGATTCCAAGGGAGTTTATTGTCCGTAGAAACGAGCCTAACTGAAAACTGATTCAGTCGGCGTATTCAACACAACCCCAGGCTGTGTCTTCATAACTGCAGAAACTTTCCATTATATGGCGTGCTGTGTCAGATACATTGCGCAGACGTTCCGCAGTGATTTTTCCGTCTCTGTCATTGCGCTTCAGGACCAGCGGGTTGATCCATCGTTTTTTCACTTCAAGATTCACACAGAAATGACCTGGCAGTGCTTCGTCCGTGTGTTTGACGCTTTTCATGGAAGAAAATGTCCTGAAAAGGCGGATGAAAGTTTTCAGTTCGTCTCCGGTGTCATTGCCGACTGGAGTATTCCGGGCGACACTCCTGAATTTCTGCATTATTTCCGCTTCTGACATTGTCATGCAGTCTTCCGCTCTGATTATGCCTGCTTTCTCTGCGGCAATCAGTGTCCGGGCCAGCAGTTCCAGACAGAGTTTGTCTTCGTTCAGCTGCAGTACATGACCGGTCATGCAGAACCGGCGGCAATAAAGTTCCGAAGCTTCAACAGTGGAGAAGCACAGTTCGTCAACGCCCTCCTCGTTTCTGGACACAGTCAGGTCATTGTACACAAAGCGGATCTCATCCAGAGACCAGCTTCCCTCAAGAACCATTCCCGATGGAAACATGTATTCAAGGCGGTCCGCGCTCAGACAGGGAATCTCGTTGTCTGCCACCGGATAAATGTGGTAGTCGGCCACTTCTTCTGCGGAAAGGCCGTCAGCTGCAAGACACTCTGCAAGGGCTCTGTCAGCCAGAATCATCAGTCTGTTCGGTTCTTCCGTGGCACTTTGTGTCAGTGCGTCACCTTTCATAAAATCTGCCACATGGCTGAATGCAGGCGTTGAAACGTCATGAAGCAGACCGGCAACTGTCTGAGCCCTGTCACCGGTAAAATGCCATATTATCAGTGCCACGCCAAGACTGTGGTCAAAGCGGGTATACATGAAACGGTTACAGAAAAGAGGTGTCCAGTCTGAGCCGCACAGGAGCCCCACACCTTTTAGCCGCGTGAGAAGTGGCAGTTCAAGATATTTCTGAAGAAAGTCAGGAATCTGGGGGCAGAGGATGGAATGATACTGAGAGATTATGTCCTGTGGGTATGTGAAACCGGCTGCATCAGTGTTTCTGTCCTGATGCAGGATCCAGTTCCAGTCGCAATGTTCAAAATAGTTCTGCACGCGGTTTTATTTTGCAGCCAGAGCAGCGGATTTTGCTGTTGCAGCTTCTGCCGCTCTGATCACAGCGTTGCGGAATCCGCATTCCTCAAGGGCTGCAACACCGGCAATAGTTGTTCCGCCGGGAGAACAGACAGCGTCTTTGAGTGCAGCAGGATGATCTCCTGTCTCAAGCACCATTGCGGCTGCACCTTTAAGAGTCTGTGCGGCGTAAATATAAGCCTGTTTGCGGGGCATTCCAAGTTTTACGGCTGCATCAGCGAGAGCTTCGATAAAAATGAATCCGTATGCAGGACCGGAACCGGAGACACCTGTCACACAATCCATCAGCGATTCTGAGACCTGTTCAACAGAGCCTGCTTCTGCAAGGACTGCTTTCACGTCAGCAACTTCTTCCGCAGAAATGTCATCACCGCAGGTAAGTGCGATCATTGCCTCACCAACAAGAGCGGGCAGATTCGGCATAAGGCGCACGAAACGTGCCTGTGTGATGGAAGCTTTCTTCAGCTGGCAAAGTTTGAGGCCCGCAGCGATGGAAACAAAAAGCGGAAGTTTCTCTGCGCTTACAACAGTTGTTATGTCCTGCAGAACACCGGCCACAGCATAAGGTTTGACCGCGATAAAAAGCATGTCTGCTTCTTCCGCAACCGCAACAGGATCAGATCCTGTAACAACGCCCAGTTTTTCAGAAAGAGCATCGCATTTCGACCTGTCACTGTCATAGATAATCAGGTTTCTGGGGTCCACAACCTTTGCAACCGCATTGATCAGTGCACCGCCCATCATTCCACATCCGATGAATCCTACTTTTATTTTTTTTGCATCCATAAAAAAATCCTTTCTGTTTTTTCAGTCTGTCTCTGTGTTTTCTTCTTCGTCTGCAAGTTCCGGCAGAGCATTGGCAGCAGCTTCCAGATTGATTATTTCATCAGTTGAGAAAATCTGGTCAATGTTCAGGATGATGATGAATTCCCCGTCTTTCCGTCCGATTCCATGAATGAATTTTGCAGCGATTGTATTGCCGAACTTTGGAGATGGTTCAATGTCCGTCTCATCAATGTCGATAACTTCCTGGACGGAATCAGCAATGGCACCGAAAATCAGCATGTCTCCGTTTTCGGTAGTGATCTCAAGAACAATGATCCGTGTCTCACGGTCAGCCTCTCTGTCATCAAGAGCAAACTTTTTACGGAGATTAACAACGGAAATTCCCTGTCCCCGTGAGCTGATAAGACCTTCCACATAAGTTTCTGCGCAGGGCATACGGGTGATGTGCTTGTACTCAAGGACTTCCTGAACTTTGTGAACTTCTACGGCAAACTGGGTGTTGTCCAGTTTGAAAGTCAAAAATTGTTTTCTCATGTGGATATGGTATCATGGTGACAAATCGGGTGCAAGTAGGATTTTCCGCTTTACGTCAAAAGATTAATTCTGCATAATGTGCTTATGAACGAAACACTTCCACCAATCGGAAACAAAACTGCGCTGGTTACCATTGTCGGACGGCCTTCCAGCGGAAAATCGACTTTTCTCAATACGGCAAGCGGAGAAAAAATCTCCATTGTATCACCGGTTCCGCAGACAACACGCAATGCCGTGCGCGGAATTGTGAACACTTCTTACGGGCAGCTGGTTTTTATCGACACTCCTGGCTACCACGAAAGCGAAAAAAAACTGAATCTTATGCTTAAGGGCATTACCCATGACCAGATAGCAGAGGGTGACGCTGTACTTTATCTGATTGATTCAACCCGGCTTCCTGGTTCTGAAGAGGAACTGACTGCTGCACTTGTGGCTCCATTTTCCGACAGACTGGTTGTCGCAATCAACAAGACTGATTCCCCGCTGTCAAAGGCTGCAGAAGTGCGGGCTTTTGTGGAACGCATTCTTCCTGATCTTCCGAAAGACAGGATTTTTGAGATGTCAGCTCTTAACGATGTGAACATCAATGATGTGCTCAAGGCTCTTTATGACATTGCGCCTGTTGCGGATCAGCTTTATCCTGAGGAATTCTACACTGATCAGGAAGTTGATTTCCGTATTGCAGAAATTATCCGCGAGAAAGCGATGAACATGCTGCGGGAAGAACTGCCTCATGCGATTTATGTTGACATTGCGGACATGGAATGGCGCAAAGACGGACGGGAACTCTGGGTCCGTGCATTTCTTGTTGTGGAACGGGAAAGTCAGAAAGGAATGGTTATCGGAAAGGGTGCAAGTATGATTAAAAACATCCGTCTTGAATCTCTTAAAACCTGCCGTGAAATATTTGATTACCGTATCGATCTTGATCTGCAGGTGAAGGTCAACAAAAACTGGCGGCAGAAAGACCAGGTTTTGAAAAAGCTGATTAAATAGGTTGAATTTCGAGTTTTCCCACTTCAAACAGTATTCAAAAACTCGAAATTCAGGCTGAATAAGTTGTGCAGTGACAGGGCAGATTACCGTTCTGTGACAGTTCCGTCAGCCCGGCCGATGAACACCATGGGCCGCAGTTTTGTAAAGAATCCGTTTTCTACAACACCGGTGATACTGTTGATGGCATCTTCCATGGCGGCGGCATTTACCGGTGCATCCCACAGACAGTCAATTACAAGGTTTCCGTTGTCAGTGATGACGGGGCCTGCTTTTTTCACGCCTTCGCGGATGGTGCATCTTGCTCCCAGTTTTTCCAGTGCTTTCATTACCGGCAGACGCGCTGCAGGAATCACTTCAACAGGAAGGGGAAATTTTGTTCCCAGGCTGGAAACGTCTTTTGATTCGTCTGCAATGATCGCCAGTTTTTTTGCACTGTATTCAACCAGTTTCTCTTTAAGATGTGCAGCCCCGCCGCCTTTGATCAGGTTTGCATCAGGATCAATCTCGTCAGCGCCGTCAATGGCAAGATCCAGTTCACCGTCAATACGGCTGCTGCTCAGTTCGTAAACAGGGATTCCCAGCTGTTCGCAGGCAATGGTTGTCTGGAAACTTGTGGCAACTGCACTGATGTCTTTCAGTTTTCCCTCGCGGATCAGTTCGGCAACTCGTGTAACAGCGGGCATTGCAGTGCTTCCGGTTCCAAGTCCGATTTTCATTCCTGAAAAAATCAGTCCCCGTTCAAAAAGCCGGTCTACGGCTGTGCGGGCAACCAGTTCCTTCTGTTCTTTCTGTGTCAGATTTTTGTCACTCATATTCAACTCCGGTAAAAATGCTGAACTGGGCATAAGCCTGATTCAGCAGCATTGAGTAGCCGTTCTCCACTTTGCATCCGGCACGTTCTGCGCGGACCATTAGCGGAGTTTTTTCCGGCTTGTAAATCACGTCATAAATCATTTCGTTGCCTGAAAAATTGTAGAAGTACAGAGGATCCGTCTCCGGTGCAGGCAAAGGCCAGCGTCCTTCTGAATCCGGTCTTACATTGGCTCCCATTCCTATGGAAGTGGTCTGGATGATCAGGTCGTTGTAGTTTGAAAGAATATCTGTTGCCTCCGGGTCCAGGGCAGCATATTTGAATCCGTAATGATCGGCAATTTTTTTTGCTTTTGAGACTGTGCGGTTGAAGATGCAGGCTTTTCCGTGCATCTGTTTTACAATGTACGCTGCGGCACGGGCAGCACCGCCTGCACCGATGATTGCGACACGTTTGTGGGCAAGGCGTTTTGAACCAAGAAAGTTTTCAAGTGCTTTCTGAAGCCCGATTGTATCAGTGTTGAATCCGATCCATTCGTTGCTGCGTTTAACCACAGTATTGCAGGCTCCAACTTCGCCGACCTCTGCAGAAATCTGCTGCAGATCAGAAAGAATTGACTCTTTGTGGGGAACTGTTACAGAAAAGCCCTGCACTCCGACTGTGTCTGCAAATTCTATGACTTCATCCACATTTTCCGCGCGCATGGGGAAATAAACTGCGTTCATTCCGTGATCACGATAACCTTTATTGTGGATTTTCGGACTGTCGGTGATTGAGAGCGGGAATCCGGTGATTCCGTAAAGCCGTGTATTTTTATCAATCAGTTTGAAATTATATACTTCGTTAAGTGTTTTCGGGTCTGTATGCCCGATGACTTTAAGTTTGTTGTCATCGCCTTCCGGGCTTGTGTATGTAAGATAAGAGCCGAACTGGGACGCAAGAATGCGTGAAGGCTGACCGAAGGGACCCATTACTGTGATGATGTGGTCAAAATCGCCCACTTCCTGGGATGCTTTGTAAATCTTTGTAAGGTCAGAAAGACTGTTTGCCATGGAGGCGATCTTCGGGATCTCGTAACCGGTTATCCGCATTTTCTGCATGCGTTCCGCAAGATTGAGCACCGGGCCGTTCATGTCGTGATAACTCCGGATTACCTTTGTTCCGAAAGCTAGAGCCGCATCCTGAAGGCTGGGCACGTTAAAATCGTCCTCAAAATCAACATAGGCAAAGTTTTTGCGTGAATCCTGGTCGGCAAAAGCAAGCGCACGGGCAAAAAGTGTGGTACGGCTTGCTTCGCCTTCCACGAAGTTTCCACCGTCTATGCGGCGGCGGATTGTGAGAATACAGGGGAGTCCTGCTGCCTGTGGAAAATTTCTGACGGAAAGCCGTTCGTCTTTAGAAAGATAATCTACACGCAACTCAACCAGATCAATCCAGTTGCGGTATTTCTCAATCATTTTCAAATCTTCTTCAATTGTGGTGCCTGTGAGACACAGACAGATCTTGGGGCTAAGCATGACTCCTCCGGTTTTTTATTTCTGTTTTTTTGCTTTTACGAAAATCAGGCCGCCGACAATGGCTGCGATACCGATGATAAGCGGAACAACAGGATTACGTACGAAACCTGCGATCAGGTAACAGACGAAAGACACTGCTGCAATGGAAAGTGCGTAGGGCAGCTGGCTGGAAACGTGATTTACGTGTTCACATTCAGCACCGGCACTGGCCATGATCGTTGTGTCAGAAATGGGTGAGCAGTGGTCACCGCAGACGGCACCGGCCATACATGCAGAGATTGAGATGATCATCAGTGTGTAGTCTGTGCTGCTGAAAACTGCAACAACAATCGGGATGAGGATACCGAAAGTTCCCCATGAGGTTCCAGTTGCAAAAGCAAGGAAACATCCGATCACAAAGACAATGGCGGGCATTATGCTCATAAGTGCGGCTGCATTGTTCTCAACGATTCCTGCGACAAAAACCTTTGCACCCAGGCTGTCTGTCATTGCTTTAAGAGTCCATGCCAGGGAAAGGATCAGGATTGCGGGAACCATTGCTTTGAATCCGTCGGGAATACATGACATACATTCCTTGAAAGGAAGTACGCGGCGGATGATGTATGCAATGACTGTGATGATCAGCGCACCGAATGAACCAAGCATGAGTCCGACAGAAGCATCACTGTTACCGAAGGCCTGTGCGAAGTTAAGGTATGTGTCGCCTTCTGAATCGAAGAATCCGCCTGAGTAAATCATTCCCAGAGTACAGAGAACGATAAGTACTGCAATGGGGAATATCAGGTCAAAAACAGTTCCCTTGAAACCAAGGTTTTTGTCTGACACCGGTTTGCTTTTTGCGGCTGTGTCTGCTGCTTCCTCAAACTTCTTCATGGGACCGAAATCGGTTTTTGTGAGGACAAGTGCGAAAAGTGCGACGATTGTGAAGATTGCATAGAAGTTGTAGGGAATCGCCTTGATGAAAAGTCCGAAGCCGTCTTCACCTTCAACAAAGCCTGAGACAGCCGCAGCCCATGAGCTGATCGGTGCGATGATACATACAGGTGCCGCAGTTGAGTCAATCAGGAAAGCGAGTTTTTCCCGTGAGATGTTGTGCTTCTCTGTGATGGGGCGCATGACGCTTCCTACTGTAAGACAGTTGAAGTAATCGTCGATGAAGATGAGAAGTCCGAGACAGACGGTTGCAATCTGTGCACCGACTTTTGTCTTGATGTGTTCTTTTGCCCAGCGTCCGAAAGCGGCAGAACCGCCGGCTTTGTTCATAAGGGCAACAAGGATTCCAAGGACAACAAGGAAAACAAGGATACCCATGTTGTATGGATCAGAAAGGCTTCCAACGAGACCTTCCTGGAATACATGGGTCAGGGTTCCGGTAAAAGAGAAGCCTGAGAAGAACAGACCTCCGATGATGATACCGATGAAAAGTGATGAGTAAACTTCTTTGGTGATCAGAGCCAGTGCGATAGCAACAAGTGGCGGCACCAAAGACCAGAATGTTCCGATCATTTTGCGGCTCCTTTGATTTCAGATTCGTCAGCAGGATTTTTGATTCCGGCATTTTCCAGATTCTGCAGGACTTTCACTGCATAATCCACTGCATCAAGGGAAACTGCAGAAACGTAAGTTTTGATTTCTGTCAACGCTTTGATGGCTTCAATATTTGTCATAAAACTCCTCCGTTTTTTGCAACAACTGTCCAATTATAGCGGATAATTTGAATTTTATACAAATGAACATGCTGCAAAAAACGGGGCTTGACACAAAAAAAAAGCCTGCAGACCAAAAGAAATGATCCGCAGGTTTTGTTCAGATGTGTTGAATCAGATCAGAATTTGAATTCGTAACCGAGACCCACACCGATGTTGAATGTTGTTGAAGTAACAAGATCTGCGTTTCCGCTTATTCCCTGTCCTGCAACTTTGAAGATATCGCCTGTGTCCATAGGTGCGTTTGCACGGACATCTGCTGTAAGGAATCCGGGACCGATCTTAAGACCTGCCTGGGCATATCCTGCAATACCCCAAGTTCTGCTGTCCCAACCTGCTACAGGTTTGTCGAGATGGAATTTTTCAAAATCAGCATCGTCAGTAAATGTCAAAGGCATTGATACATAAGGACCTACACCGGCACTTACTCTCAGGAATCCCAGAGTAACACTGGCAGAAACAAAAACGGGAATGTTCAGTTCTGTTTTCTTGAAAGAAACTTCATTGTCCTGGAAAAGAGCTGTGTCTCCGCGGTTGAATGCGATTTCTGCTTCAGGTCTGAGTCCTACGGAAACAATTTTCAGGTCAATGATAGGCAGATCCAGCCAGAGAGCGGCTGTTCCTGAAGTAATTGTGTCCAAGTCATCCTGAAGATCCGGATGTGCATTTGTGATGTCATCATCAAAAGTCAGAATGCCGAAGTCTGCATCTGCTCTGATACCGAGTCCGATTGCAGATACAGAGAACATACAGGCGATTGCAATCAAGATTGTAAGAAGTTTTTTCATTATTTCCTCCTGTCAAAACTCCATGTTTTATTATGTGATATAACTGTTGAACACGTGGGACCTGAATTTGTGTCACTGTGCCCTTCGGTTTATGAAAGATTATAGCACATTTACATGCTTTGACAACAAATCGGGACCAAAAACACTGAAAATCTTTTTTCATTGTAATTCCAAAAATCAGTTTTTCTGAAAAAAAACGTCCTGACAAAGACTGCGGAATGGCATAGAATCGGGGAACTTATGAAAACACGGCAATCAGCTTCCATAGACATGACACGGGGCAGCATTATGAAAAACGTGCTGCTCTTTGCTTTACCCATCTGTCTTGGAAATGTTCTGCAGCAGCTTTACAGCACTGTGGACACAATAATCATCGGGAGGTTCTGCTCAGCGGCTTCTCTTGCGGCAGTGGGGACAAGTTCTCAGCCGGTGGAACTGCTTCTGTGCATTTTCATAGGAATCGGAAGCGGTGTTTCAATTCTTGTGGCTCAGTTCAAGGGCAGCGGCGATGTTCAGAAACTTTCTGCCGTTACGAGAACCGCCACAGCCTTTGTGTATCTTGTGTCAATTCCGCTGATGATTCTGGGGCAGTTCCTTGGTCCGCTGATTCTGCGGCTCATGCAGGTTCCGGAAGACACATGGAACATGGCAACTGCCTACATCCGTGTGATTTTTCTTGCCACACTGGGAAACATCGGCTACAACCTGAACTCGGGCATTCTGCGTGGTCTGGGAGACAGTCAGGCTTCCCTGAAATTTCTTGTGGTGTCAGCTTTTGTAAATATCTCGCTGGACTGGGTTTTTGTCGGAATTCTTGGTCTTGATGTTCCTGGAGCCGCAATTGCCACTGCGGTATCAATGGTGGTTTCCTGGCTCTGTTCCGTGTTCTACATAAAAAAGCATTATCCGGAACTTGAGTTCACTCTTTTTCCTCGCCGCCCGGATTTTGCCATGCTCCGTAAAATCATCAGTGTGGGTTTCCCTCTGGGACTTAATCATTCCCTGTATTCTGTGGGGCATATCGCTCTGCAGTCCCTGATCAATCTGCAGGGAACCGCTTTCATTGCAGGCTGTTCCGTTGCGGGAAAAGTGAACGGACTGGCAAATATGGTGATCACAGGGCTTTCTTCCGCGGCACAGACTTTTTCCGGACAGAATTATGGGGCCGGGGATGCAGACCGGCTGAAAGAAGGTTCCTGGAAGATTCCGCTTGCAAATGCTTCAATTACGGCGGCGGCAGGATTTTTTACAACCTTTGTGGTCTGTGACATTGTCATAGGTTTCTTTACGAAAGATGCGGCTGTTCTTGCTGTGGCACGCAGCTACGTGCATCTGGTCCTGCCCTTCAGCTGGTGTTATTCAGTCCTGAATACAATAATCAGTTATGCAAACGGTGCGGGAGAAATAAAATATCCCACAGTCATCAATCTTCTGATGCTGTGGGCTGTACGGATTCCATCCGCTTTCATCATCCATCTGTTTTTTGACGGCAGCCTGGTCATGCTGAGTCTTCCCATCAGCTTTGCTTTTGGAATGACCTGCATGGTCCTGTTTCTGTTCAGCCGCCGTTGGAAAAACAGACTTAAAGCACTTCCTGCTCGCTCTTCTCTCCGCGGCTGAAAGCTACCATTGCGGCTGCACTTCTGCCGACCATGTCTGCCACAGCCTGCTCTGTGTAAAAAGCCATATGGGGTGAGAAAATCACGTTGGGCATGGCGGTAAGTGTGTAGAAAGCGCTGTTTTTCAGTGCTTCGCCTTCGCGGTTCACGTAACACATGCCGATCTCCTCATCAAAGGTGTCAAGGGCTGCAAATCCGACTTTTCCGCTCTGCAGAGCCTCAATCAGATCCTGCGAATTGACAAGAAGTCCCCGTGCTGCGTTTACGAAAATCACGCCGTCTTTCATTTTTGCAAAGGTCTCCCTGTTGAACATGTGACGGTTTTCCTTGAATCCTGGTACGTGTACGCTGATTATGTCGCTCTCTCTGTAAAGAGTATCAAGGTCAACATATTCCGCATGTTTTTTGACGGATTCAACGGGGTATTTGTCGTAGGCAAGGATTTTACATCCGAATCCGGCAAGATGCTCAATCGTAACCTGCCCGATCTTTCCTGTTCCGATGATTCCTACAGTGCTTTCTGAAAGCTCGCGTCCCATTTTTCCTTTGAGTCCGTAGTCCTGCATTTTTGCTTTGTCCAGGATATAGCAGATGTTGCGGCAGGCCATGAGCATCATCATGATCGTGTAGTTTGCAACGCTGTTGGGCGAATAGGAAGCATTCGCAACCCGCATTCCGATTTTCTTTGCGTGCTCAACATCAATGTGGTCGTAACCGATGCTGCGTGTGGCAATGTATTTTGCACCGCCTGCCTTGAACAGATCCAGCATGTGACTGTCAGTAGGATTTGTCAGGATTGAGATACCCTCTGCCCCTTCTGCAAGATGTGCGTTCTCAGGGCTGGGATATTCAGTGGTGTAGTCAAAATCAAAACCCATTTCTTTTGAGTATTTCTCAAAATAACCGAGTTCGTCGTAAGGGCGGACTCCATATGCAAAGATTTTCATGTTTTTTCCTTCGGCGTTCCGGCCGGTTGTGCTGTTCAGATTCTGTCAGCGGAAGATGACAGTTTCTTCCAAAGGTTTGCGGCTTCCATGGTTTGCAAGAGGACCAGCTCCTTCTGCACCGAATCCCAGGTCAAGCAGCATAAGAATTTTCTGGTCTTCGGGAAGCCCCAGTTCGGCAGCCAGCTGATCCGGGTCAAAGCGGTTGAGCCAGCAGCTGTCAACTTCTGCATTATAGGCGGCGAGCATCATCTGTGTTGCAACGATTGCTGCGTCTTCTGCAGGGGAAGTGTATTTTCCGCCCGGGTATGTGTAGCAGTCAGTCATTGTGTAGGCAACAACAAGAACTGTAGGTGCTCCATAACGGCAGGGTGTGACTCTGTCGATGATTGCAAGGTCTTCAGGTTTCTGCAGAACGTAGATTCTCTGCGGCTGAAGATTTTTCGCGGTGGGAGCCACCCGGCCTGCCTCAAGAATTTCTGCAAGCTGCTCCTCTGTAAGCTGTCTGTCGCTGTACTTCTTGCATGAATACCGGTCTTTCACAACTTTTGTAAAGTCCATAGATCCTCCTTTTTTTCTGCATCCTTCCGGCTCTGGGTCCTGTGATGCAATTCCTACCATCATAATACTGATTATCAGGGCAATCGGCAAATAATTGCGCAGTCTGTCAGTGTTGCCCAATGTTCTTTTTATCTGTAGCATGAGTTTATGGAAGATCAGTTTGAACGGACACGGAAAATTTTCGGCTCAGAGGCAATGGAAAAACTCTCTGCAAGCACAGTCGCGGTTTTCGGTGTAGGCGGTGTAGGCGGTTATGTGGCGGAGGCGCTGGCACGGAGCGGAGTCGGGCACCTTGTGCTTGTGGACAAGGATGATGTGAGCCTGACAAACCTGAACAGGCAGATTATCGCCCTGCATTCCACTTTGGGAAAGCCGAAGGTCCAGGTGATGAGGGAGCGGATTCTGGACATCAATCCCGATGCGGCCGTGGATGCGTTCCAGTGTTTTTTTCTGCCTGAGAATGCGGACACTTTTGATTTCTCTTCCTATGACTTTGTGGTTGATGCTGTGGACACTGTGTCTGCAAAGATTGAGCTGATTCTTCGTGCGCAGGCGGCCGGGACACCTGTGATAAGTTCCATGGGCGCAGGAAACAAAACCAATCCTGCACTTTTTGAGGTTTCGGACATTTACAGAACCAGTGTCTGTCCTCTGGCGCGGGTGATGCGCCACGAACTGAAGAAACGCGGGGTCAGAAAGTGTAAGGTTGTCTATTCAAAAGAACTGCCTGCTGTTCCGAAAACTGATGGGACTTCATCTTCGGAAGTTCAGAAAAAGCCTGTGCCCGGAAGCACTGCCTTTGTCCCTTCTGCGGCTGGCCTTCTGATTGCGTCTGAAGTGGTGCGCTGTCTTACACAGTGCTGAGTTTCATTCAGTTCCGGTGAAATTCAGTTTTCATTGATTTTGAAAACTTTTTGTGCCACAATCACTGTATGAATCAAGTTACATTATTTTTCATGAGTCACCTTTACTGGTTCTGGCTCGCGGTCTGTGTACTGTGCGTGGTTGTTGAGGCGGCGACTATGGCGCTTACTACAATCTGGTTTGCGTTCAGTGCGGTGGTGATGATTTTCGTGTCACTTCTGCCGATCCCATTTGTCTGGCAGCTGCTGATTTTTGTTGTGATTGCGACTGTCCTTCTGTTTTTTACAAGACCTTTTGCGGTCAAAAAACTGAATGCGGGAAAGAAACCGACAAACAGTGATGCTCTGATCGGACGTTCGGTGCGTCTTGAGCAGGAGATAACTCCGCTGAAAAAAGGTACTGTAACAGTCAACGGAATCGTATGGAATGCAAACACTGCAGACTGTTCACCTCTGGCTGCGGACACAGTCTGTACAATCACTGCAATTTCAGGTTCCACAATCATTGTGGAAGCCACGAAATAACTTTCAGGAAATAATTTTAAGGAGAGTAATAAAATGTCTATTGTCCCTATTATTGTGCTTATCGTAATCGTTCTGATTCTGATCATCGCAAACATCAGGATCATTCCTCAGTCCAATGCGGCATTGATTGAGCGTCTTGGAACTTATGTCGCCACATGGCAGACAGGTCTTCATGTGAAGGTGCCTTTCATTGACCGTGTTGCAAAGATTGTGTCCCTCAAGGAAAAAGTGCTGGACTTTCCGCCTCAGCCGGTTATCACAAAAGACAACGTTACCATGAAGATTGATACCGTTGTCTACATGCAGATCACTGATCCCAAACTCTACGCATATGGTGTTGAGAATCCGATGACTGCCATTGAGACATTGACGGCAACAACTCTGCGAAACATCATCGGTGAGCTGGAACTGGACTCAACTTTGACAAGCCGTGACGTCATCAACACAAAAATGCGCTCAATTCTTGATGAGGCCACTGATCCCTGGGGAATCAAGGTTAACCGTGTTGAAGTGAAGAACATCATGCCGCCTGAGGCAATCAAGGAAGCAATGGAAAAGCAGATGCGCGCTGAACGTGAACGCCGCGAGAAGATTCTGGTTGCTGAAGGTCAGAAGCAGTCCGAGATTCTGGTTGCTGAGGGTAAAAAGCAGTCTATGATTCTGCAGGCTGAGGCTGAGAAAGAAGCTGCGATCCGTAAGGCTGAAGGTCAGGCTGCGGCAATTCTTTCTGTGCAGAAGGCAACAGCTGACGGTCTCAGAATGATCAAGGAAGCCGGCTGTGATGAAGCCGTGATCAAGCTGCGCAGTCTGGAAGCTTTTGAGAAGGCTGCGGACGGTCAGGCAACAAAGATCATCATTCCTTCTGAGCTGCAGGGATTGGCTGGGCTTGTGACTGGCGTTTCTGAATTAGCAAAAAAATAAGCTGCAAAAAATAAGCTGCCGAAAAAAATGGCTGCCTTCCGTCAGAGTTCCGTTGCTAAGCTTGAGTTGTGCTGGTGCACAAGCAAGCCCGCAACAAAACTTCTGACTCCGGCAGCCATTTTTTTTGACACTGTAGCAGGTGATTCAGTAAAATCAGTATGCCAGTTTTACGCCGAATGCTTTTGCCAGATCGATGAAGTCCTGTTTTGTGATTGTCTGGACTTTTGTTGCGGTGCATGAACGCACTTTAACGAGGATTTCGGCTGCTTTCTCGATTGTGTGCATAAGACCGAAGGTTTCGTCAAAGGTTGTTCCGCTGCAGAAAAGTCCGTGATGAGCCCAGACCACTGCGTTGCATTCCTTCATGTATACGCTGGTGGCTTCAGCAATTTCCCGTCCGCCGGGAACCATCCACGGAACAACGCGCACACCGTCAGGGAACACAACAGGGCATTCAGTTGCGCTTTCCCACAGTTCGCGGGTAAAAACTTCGTGATCCAGCGGCAGAATGAAAGTAAGTGCAATGATGTTTGCCGGATGTGCATGATAAATGACACGGTTTTCTGTCTGTCCGCATGCAACTTTCACCGCATGGTTCATCAGATGGGTTGGAAGTTCGCTGGTAGGACGTCCACCGGCTGAAAGTCCCCAGAGAATCCGGTAGTTCACACCTTTGTCATCAATCTGGATCAGTGCGAAACTTTCATCAGGAAAGTCCTTTACATTGCGGAAATATTTTCCGCTTCCGGTGGCAAGGAAGTATTCGCCCGCAAGCTCAGGAACATCTGCTCCGATAGGTTTCCATTCTGCATTGTCTGCGCAGAAAGGCTTTGATTCTTCAACTTCGGCAGGTGTGAGGCGGTAAGTAAGGTTTCCACCGTTGCGCTCGTGCCATCCCTGATTCCAGCCGTCATCTGCCATGCGGATATAGGCTTTTACGAATTTCAAATCTGTAAAGTTCATATTTTCTCCTACAAAATAAAAAGTCAGAATAATTCAGTCTGTCAGTTTCAGTTGCCACCCATGGCAACGTAATTTTTTACACTTGCTCGTGCTTCCTGCAGGGTGGCAAAAACTCCTGCTGAAATCATCTGCACAAGACAGTTTCCGATCGCGGTTGCTTCGGAAGGCCCTGTGTGCACGTTAAGACCTGTTTTCTTCGCGGTCAGTGTGTTAAGCAGAACCGATCTGCTTCCACCGCCGATTATGTACAGATCTGTATATCTGCATCCGAAGATTGATTCCAGTTCTTTTACCGCATCGGCATAGCATACTGCAAGACTGTTGTAGACAACCGCCGCCAGTTCCCCCGGTGTTTCCGGCACCCGCTGTCCTGTCTGTGCGCAGCGGAGTTTCACCATGTCTGTCATGGAGTCCGGTGCAAGAAAACACTGCTCGTTGCAGTCAACAATGGAAGGAATGTCCTGTTTCTCTGCAGAGCCGTCCAGTTCGTCAAAACTGATCTTGCCGTGGCTGGCTGCCAGTTCCTTGCGCAGAGACTGGATCATCCAGAGTCCCATGATGTTTTTGAGAATGCGGAACCGGTAGTCGTAACCGCCTTCATTGGTAAAGTTCAGTGCGCGCATCTGCTCACCGGTGCGTGGCTCCATCTGTTCAGTACCAAGCAGGGACCAGGTGCCGGAGCTGATGTAAAGCGGCATTTTTCCTTCCGCGGCTGTGTCGGTGCAGGGAAGTGCGGCCACAGCGGATCCTGTGTCGTGGGTACAGGGCAGTACAACTTTGCAGTTGAATCCCACCTGTTCCGCAATTTCCGGCAGCAGGTCCCCGAGAACTGTACCCGGTGTGGACAGAGGCAGGAAAATGTCTGCCGGGAATCCGGCTTTTTCAAACAGTTCCCGGTCCCATTGTTTGGATGCCGCGTTTACCATGCCTGTGGTGGTTGCGTTTGTGTATTCGTTTGCCTTTTTACCGCAGAGCAGGAAATTGAAATAATCGGGAATCATAAGGAAAGTGCGTGCTTTCTCAAGCATTTCCGGATTTTTCTCTTTGATTGCCGTAAGCTGGTAGACCGTGTTGAAAATCTGCTTCTGGATACCGGTCCGGCTGTAAAGTTCTTCCGGACTGATGTTCTGTGAAAGAACGTCGTCCATGCCGGTTGTGCGTCTGTCACGGTAAGCCACCGTGTCTCCTACAACCTGGTCATTTTCGTCAAGGAGAACAAAATCACAGCCCCAGGTATCAATTCCTATGCTGGTGGGAATTTTCCCGATTTCCCGGCATTTTTTCATACCTTCGATAATGTTCAGGAAAAGGGACTTTGTTGACCAGCACAGATGTCCGTTCCGGTTTTTCATACCGTTCTCAAAGCGGTAGATTTCTTCAAAAAAAAGGGAGCCCTCTTTGATTGAGCCCAAAATGTGGCGCCCGCTGGAGGCACCGATGTCAACTGCAAGAAAACACTGTTCCATAAGCACATTGTACAACCACTTTCATGACTAAGGTATAACCTGATTTGTCAATTTTAATTGATTTTTTTTAACTTTTAAGAAAGAATCAATTCCATGATGAATGAACCGGAAAAAATCCAGATTCCTTATGAACTCACTGCAGAAAGTGACGACGAACGCTTCTACAAGACTTATCACAATGCGAAGAATGCCGGAAATTCCGCGGATTTTCTGCATTTCCTCAGCAGTCTGGACAGAGATGAGCTCATAAGCCGTAAGCTGTTCATTCCTGAAGTTCCGGAGACCGTGCCTGATGTTCTGCCGGAAGAATGGTTTTTCGGTACTGACCGAAAGAAGAACATTGTGATCCGGAAGCATCCTGATTTTACACCGGTGTTTTATCACAGCCACGAGTTTCTTGAACTTTTCTATGTTCTTGAAGGCCAGACAAATCAGGTGATAAACGGCATGGAATTTCTTATGAAGGCCGGTGACATCTGTCTGATTCCGCCAAATGTCAAACACAGCATAAGTGTTTTTGACTCCAGCATCATTCTGAACATTCTTATCCGGCAGACCACATTTGAGGACATTTTCATAAACTTCCTGCGTTCTGACAATATTCTGTCCTCTTTTTTCCTCAGCAACATGTACGGCTCAAAGGCCAGTGACTACATTATCTTCAGGACGAGGGACTCTGGTGACGGAGGTGAGAAAGTACGCAAAACGATTCTGCAGATGTATGACGAGAACAAGCGCAAAGATCTGTTTTCGCAGGATATGCTTCAGGCGGAGCTGCACATGCTTTTCATCCTGATTGTGAGAAGCTGTGCAAAAAACTATGACCTTCCCCCGAACGTGAACAGGGAGAATCTTCTGCGCTTTGACATCATCCGCTACATTCAGGATTCAGGTTTTGACGTGACTCTGGAACAGACGGCCGGTGCTTTCCACCTTTCCACCCAGTACGCATCCAAACTGATAAAGCAGATCACAGGCTACACTTTTACCCAGATTGTGCTCCGAATGCGTATGAGACGCGCAAAAGCACTGCTTGAAGATACGGGCGTGCCGGTAAGTGCTGTTTCCGTTGAGATAGGGTATCTGAATCCTGAGCATTTCATACGCACTTTCAAGCGGGAAACAGGCCTTACTCCGGGAGAATACAGGCGGCAGAAGCAGAGCTGATCCGGATGAAAATCACTCGGAAAGAATGCTGCTCCATAAGGCAAGGATTTTCTCCTGGTTCTGGGCCGCAAGAGTCACGTTGTAGTCAACTCGGTTGATCGCATCCATTTCCACGGCACCTTCTGGCGCTGTAATGTCTTTGCGCACACTGCGCCTGAACCAGCGTTCCCGGCTCATTTCCTGGACATCGCGTCCCAGCATGAACTCCATGAATGCGGCTGCAGCCTCTCTGTTCTGGGAACCTTTGCAGAGAGCAATTCCGTCGGGCAGACAGACCGTACCTTCCGCCGGATAGATCTGGTTGACAGGTCTGCCTGAATTCTTGAGTGAAAGAACTGCATTTTCAAAAGTCAGGCCGAAGTATGCTTCTCCTGCTGCAACGGCAGAGTAAACATCGGAAGAACCTGCTGTAAGGCCTCCTGCGCCCATGTTCCGGACCAGTTTCTCCACAAACTGCCAGCCGGGCGCTTCCTTTTCCAGGGAGAAACCGCCGTTTGCAAGCAGCATCGTCACAAGCAGCGAAAAGGAAGAGCCTGACTTATTCGGATCAGCCATAAGAATCTGATTCCTGAACTTTGTCTTTGCAAGATCCTGCCAGCCTGCAGGAAGCGCTCGGTCCTGAATCAGGCTTGTGTTGTAGGCAATGACCATTGTCATCTGCGAAAAACCGGTCCAGAGATGCTCAGGGGAGACGAAGTTCTCAAGAAGAAGTTCTTCCTGACTGTATATGTAGGGATCAAAGAGATATTTGTGTGCCTCAAGGGATTCAATCCCGCCGCCCCAGAACACATCAGCTTTGTGGCCTGCTTCAAGGGCTTCAAGAAGTTCCCTTGTGCCGCCGTTCACCACTGTCACGTGAAGTCCGGTGCGCTGTCTGAATTCCTTTACGAGAAAGGAGCTCATTTCTTCCGGGTGTGGGGAATACACAATCAGATCTGCGTCTGCATTCTCTGCGTCCCGGGCGGTCCGTTCAGCCGAAGAATACAGTGATTCCGTTTCTGTGTCCTGCGTGGTCTTGTTTCCGTTTTCTGTACAGGCGGTCAGAGAGAACAGCAGGCTGACACACAGAAGAATGATTTTACGCCAGGCCGGAATTCTGCTTCTGCACATAAAGATCAGTCTGCCAGAAACAGTGTTCCCCTGCGGCTTCCGTCTGCAAGACCTGCCAGTGCATTCTCTTTGCCGCCGTTTGCCAGGACCATGGGGATTCCGTATTTCACTACGCGCTCTGCCGCCTCAAGCTTTGTCTGGATTCCGCCGGTACCGAAACTGTTTGTGGCACCGATGGAGATCTCGCTCTTAAGTTTTTCTATGCTTTCCACAGTTTCCACAAGCTCAGCCGTAGGATCTTCCTTCGGGTTTTTTGTGAACACACCGTCAATGTCACTGAAGAGCACAAGAAGGTCGGCACTCCAGAGAATCGCCGTCATGGCAGAAAGGTTGTCATTGTCACCGATGGAATCTTCTTCAAAAGAAACGGAGTCGTTTTCATTGATTACGGGAACAACACCTTCGTCCACAAGGGTAAAAAGTGTGTTGCGGATGTTCAGTGAGCGGTGGTCATTCTCAAAGTCCTCGCGGGTGAACAGAAGCTGTCCGATGTGCAGATCCTGTGAAGCGAAAGCTTTTCTCCACTGGCTCATAAGCTCAACCTGCCCGATTGCACACAGTGCCTGTCTGAAGTGCACATCCTTTTTGCGGGCCCAGCGGTCAATGGTGGAAACGCCTGCAACCTGCGCACCGGAAGAAACGATCACAATCTGTTTGCCCTTTTTAATCAGCGAGGAACACTGTTCCGCAAAGGAATCAAGAAACTCTGTGTTGATTGTCCCGTCCGCCTTTGCCAGCGTGTTGGATCCGATTTTTACTACAATTTTACGGGCTTCTTCTACAGCCTGCTGAATGTTCATCTGCGTCTTCATTTTCTCACCTGACCGTTTCCGTCAATAAAATATTTTGTTGTTGTAAGTGCAGTAAGTCCCATGGGACCGCGCACGTGCATCTTCTGTGTACTGATTCCCAGCTCTGCTCCGTAACCGAACATTTCTCCGTCTGTGAAGCGGGTGGAAGCATTCACGTATACGCAGGCCGCATCAACCTTTGCCTGAAAATAACGGGCATTGTCCCTGTCGCGGGTGATGATTGATTCTGAGTGCTTCGTGTTGTGTGCGTTTATGTGCTCAACGGCCTCTGCCACAGAATCAACGGTTTTTATTGCAAGAATGTTGTCCAGGAATTCTGTGTCAAAATCTGTGTCTCCGGCGGCTTTAACACGGGGACCCGCAAGACCTGCTTTCTCAAGCACAGACATTGCGCCGGGGTCACAGCGGAGTTCCGCACGGTCTGCAAACTTTCTCACCAGTGCCGGAAGAAAATCCGGGGCCGCATTTCTGTGTACAAGACAGACTTCTATGGCGTTACATACTCCGGGGCGCTGCAGTTTTGCATTTTCTGCAATCTCTGCGGCCATCTCTATATCTGCGGATTCGTCGACAAAAAGGTGGCATATTCCGCTGCCTGTCTCAATCACGGGCACACGGGCTTTTTCAACGACCATCCTGATCAGAGCCGCACCGCCACGGGGAAGCACGACATCGATTTTCCCCACAGCGTTGAGAATCTGGTCCACATCACTGCGTTCGCCGCTGTCCGCAAGAAAGACTGCATTCTCAAGACCGGCTGCGGATGAGGAGTCGGAATAACTGCTGAGTCCTTCTTTGATGGCGGCGACAATGGCCTTGTTTGAATCCAGGGCTGATGAACTTCCGCGGAGAAGGATCGCATTGCCGCTTTTAAATGCAAGGGCAAAGGCGTCAACGGTGACATTTGGCCGTGATTCGTAAATGATTGATGCAACTCCGAGGGGAACACGCACTTTCCGGATCTCAAGACCGGCAGCAGTTGTCCATCCGCTTTCCACACTGCCGACAGGATCTGTCTGTGCGATCACGGTATCGATGCAGCCCGCAATGTTTTTCCAGCGGGATTCAGTAAGACGGAGCCGGTCCACAAGAGACTCCTTTGTTCCGGCTTCAATGGCGCGGGCAACATCCAGAGAGTTTGCCTCAAGAATCTGTGATTGGTTTTTAAGAAGAGAATCCTGCACAGCCTTCAGCGCCTGATTTTTCTCGGCGGCAGAAAGACCTGCAAGTCGGGCTGCACTTCCGCGCAGCAGATCAAAAATCTGTTCCTGTATCATGTTCATCTCCTGAGTACGCAGAATACATCGCGTATGAAGGGTACTCAGGCATGCACACGCAGAAACAAATCAGAATGTAGAAAGGAAGAAGATTCCTGGAAGAAGCATGATTTTTGCCGGAGTGACTGCATCGTCTGCAGCAGGAGGCAGTGTGTTGACATACCAGGAGAAAATCCCGAATCCGGGGTCAATGCGGAATGCGTATTTGATGAAGTCTTCCTTCTGAGCCTGTGAACCGAACATGAGGAAGAGCGCATCGTTAAGAAGCTTTACGATTTCTGCATAAGACTGAGTGTAGACGTCAGCACCGGCTGTTTTACAGATTGTGTCCAGACGGTACAGAACCTGCTCTTTCAGAGCCTCGTCGCTTTTCTCAACCCAGGTTTTCTGCACAAGCAGCTTAAGATTGTTCTGGAAACTGGAAAGAAGTTTTGCCTCCTGCTCAGAAGATTCATCAGAAGCGAGGATTTTTTTTACAGAATCATCAGCTCCCAGTGCCTGGGCAAGAACAGCAGCGGCAGCAGACTGATCAGCAGCTGTACCGGCTGAAAAAAGGGTCTGCATGGCTTCAAGAACGTCCTGTTCAACGTATTCAGAAATAAAAGGATAGTTTTCTACGGATTTCTGCATACGTATTAGTACCCTTTTTTCTTGCAGAGCGTCAAGCATCATTTACAAAGAGAGGATTTATGACATAATATGGAGGATATGAGCCTATTTTCCCAGATCCTGGAGTTGTTCGGTTCTCTTTTCGGAAGTTCAAAACCTGAGAATCAGCTTAAACAGGAAATAAAAAAAATCGAGACAGCACTAAAACAGTATACTCCTGCAATGTACAAAAACCAGATGCTCCTTCCCAACATGGGTGAGGCATTCCGCCAGCTGCATTCACACCTTATTCCTCTGGAGAAACTGTTTTCCGCGACAATTGCAAGCGGAGACGCGACACTTAAGGCTCATTACACTGATGTTCTTCTGGAGACCGGATTCTCCGACAAAGGCCAGCAGCTGATTGAACAGCTGGAATATGCAAACCGTAAGGAAGATCTGATGATTTCCGCGAATCCAGCCCGGAGTCTTGAGGCTCAGAAACGCAATCTTCAGACACTGGTCCAGGAACTTTCTTCCACCACATTCATTCAGATTGAAAAAACTCTGCGGGGCCTGGACAGTCTTGTGGATCTGTGCCGCTTTTCCTTTACGCCGGTGATCAGACTTTTCTGCCCTGATTACTCTCCTTCCGATCCGGACGGGGATTATCAGTTTGAGGCAACTTCCCTTGATCAGCTTGAGAATTACCTTGAGGACTTTTATTTCATAACGGCGGGCATCTCAATCACTGCGTCAACAGGCCGTGCACTGAACGCCATCGCAGTGTATCAGTCACGGCATACCATTTCCGAGGCAGAGCTGGAGAAACTCAGCATGCATCTCAGGAAAACTTCCGTCATCCTCAGCAGGATCCTTACGCCCACACTTCTGCTGAACCTGCTTTGTCTTGCAAAGAACAATCCCAACTATCAGGGCAAAATCAATCAGACTTATGTGAATTATCTGCAGGAATACACGGGAAAACTGCGTACATCCTTTGAGAACAACACAAAACTCATCACGAGCGAACTTCAGGACGAACACATCCAGCAGGAGATAGCGGAACTTTTTGAGGAAAAGGAACTGGCTCCGCTTTCCGGTTACACTGCGGAAAACAGCGTCCGCTACACGACAACCGGTGCCGGATCCTTCCTGTGGATCACACCGCTCCAGATCATAAAGTCATTCTGCAGGGAATTCATGAACGAAAGTGTTACTTCCCTCCTGAACGACATTGTTGTGGAAGGATTCTTCAACAATGACCAGTACAAATCTGATTTCTCCGCCATTGTATACGAAGCCGCGGAAGTTTCTGGTCATATCGCGGAGTTTGAGAAATCTTTCGAGAAGGAAGGAAAGAACGATGTGACACTCATGGACGGTTACATAAAGGACAGCCACCGGGATCCCTCTTTCATGACTTCTCTTGCAAAAATGATTGAGAACATAAACAAAGAGGCAAAGGCGCTGATCCAGACGGAGGTGACAGTCATCAGCAAGCTTTCCAAACGTCTTGAGGAGCTGATTCCTGACGCGCGAAAGACAAAACCGGAGATTGTCGCCAATCTGAAAGTTCTTTTTGCTTCCTCCCGTAATCACGAAGGATCTGATTATCTTGAGATGACTTTTCCAAAATGGAGTCTTTTTCTTGAAATAATGCGAAACTATGCTATAATTGGTGAGGTCCGGGAAGTAAGTTCCTAGAAATGCCTGATTATATAATATATGATGTAAGAATATGCCGGTAAGAAGAAAGAGCATTACACGCGAAAAGAAAATATACGATCTGACTCAGCTGCTGGAAATTTCCAAAAGTCTGTGTTCTGTGCTTGACTCAGGGACGCTGATTGAGTCCATCCTGTATATCTGTATGTGCCAGATGCGCGTTCTCGGCGCGGGTATGTACGTTTCTTCCGACATCACTTCCGATTTTTTTGAACTTCAGGATTATTACAGCGGTTTTGATCTTGATCCGCTTATCTCTTATTCCGTTCCCCAGAACTGTCCTCTTGTGGAGCTTCTTACCAACGAAAGCCGCTGCTTTACAATGAGCGAGCTGAAACGGCATCTGTCTGCGAAAGACCGGGAATTCATCCAGCTGAATTCTCTTTCTCCGTCTCTTGTTGTTCCTCTTCTGCAGAAAAAACGTCTTGCAGGAATTCTTCTTCTGGGAAACCGTATTGATATCGGGGACGGAATCAGCTACAGCAGTTACGAGAAGGAACAGATTCTGAACATTGCGTCTCTGGCGGCTATTGCAATCAACAATGCGATGCTTGTTGAGCAGGCTACCACGGACATGATGACGCACCTCAAGCTGAAACATTACTTTTTCTCGGTTCTTGCCGACAAGATTGATACCTGTGTAAGCCAGAACCAGGCTTTGGGCGTGCTTATGCTGGACATTGACCACTTCAAGCAGTTCAACGACACATACGGACATGCCTTCGGAGATTATGTGCTTACGGAAACGGCACGCATAATCTCAAACAGCATAAGGACCCACGATCTGGCGGCGCGTTACGGCGGTGAGGAATTCATTGTAATGCTTGCCAACACTGAGGCTTCCACCGTGCGCATGGTCGCAGAGAACATACGCGCCAACATAGAGCGTTTTGATTATGCAATGGAAGGCGTTCACGTCAGTGTTACAATTTCCATCGGTGTGGCCCATATGGCAGCCGGAACAAAAGACACTCCGAAAGGAATTGCAGAAAAAGCTGATATGGCTCTGTACGTGTCGAAGAATTCCGGCCGCAACAGAGTTTCTGTTTACGACCCGGTCACTGTTCCTGAAAAAACTGAAAACAACAGATAAAAGCGGACTGATCTGATATGGAAAAAATTTCTCCCCTGCAGAAACTGCGCCGTCCATTCCGTTATTCAAACTGGAATGCGGCTTTTCTGATTGCCGGAATAAACGTGATAGTGTTCATCCTCTGCAGGATGATCCCGAATCTTATCTACTACCTTGCCCTTAATCCGTACAATGTGGTTTATGTAAAGGCTTACTGGCAGTTCTTCACATATTTCTTTGTCCATGATGTTTCCAGCTGGCAGCATATTTTCTTCAACATGCTCGGGCTGATAATCTTCGGAACCACAGTGGAGAGAGCAGTGGGCTCAAAGGAATTCCTTCTGATGTATCTGCTTTCCGGTCTGTTCTGCGGTATCGTTTCCTGCATTGTGTACGTGCTTACTGGCGCCTGGAACGCATTTCTCTACGGAGCATCGGGAGCTCTTTATGCAGTCATGCTGATGTATGCGGTTGTTTTTCCACGGGCAAAGATTTTTATCTGGGGAATACTTCCGATTCCTGCACCGCTTCTGATCGCAGTTTATGCCGGAATTGAAATTGCGAGCCAGCTTCTCAGCCTGAAAAGCGGAGTGGCTCACATGACTCATCTTGCAGGCTTTCTGTTTGCATGGATTTATTGCCTTGTACGAATCGGAATCAATCCGTGGAAAGTCTGGAAAAACGCTTACCGCCGCTGAAAAAGCTGATTGTCCTTGGATTTTTCGCACTTATTCAGCTGATGCCGGCTGTGTTTCCGGAAAATCATGCCTCTGCAGACATTCTGATTGCTCCCTCAAGACTTCGTGTCTCAATCTGGACACCGATTGATGAGTATCCGCTGCGGAAAGATTTGCCCGGGGAAGATGAGGAATTCTACATGCCTGCGATCAGAAATCTTCGCAATATAGGCGCCTTTTATCTGACGGGAATGTGTTACGGCTGGACTTTCTCCTATACGCCGGCAGACAGAGCCCGCGGTGTTTCTGAGTACTTTGAGTGCATTCCGCGCAGCATCATAGAGGAGAATGATTCAAGAATGCTGTGGACTGATCCGGTTTTCTCCGACAACCGGATCACCTGCTGGCTGGAGTTTGAGCGCAGTTCCTCAATGATGGCCAATAGGGAGATGTGGCACAAGATGTGGTATGTGAGCGCTTCCTCCCGTGGAGAAGGCAGTGTTCATGACGGCCCTGAAGGAATGAAAAACTCTGTTCTGGACGCAGTCAGGAATGCAGTCCGGGATTATGCGATGGCAATGTCAAAGAATAAACCCAAAGAAGTGACCGGCACCATCGTGCTTAAAGATGAAAATCCGAGAATCTTCATTGACAGCGGTAAATATGTGGCTGACCTTGATTTTTTTCTCTATGTGGATAAAATAGAGCAATACAAATTTTACTGAATGAACTGGCGGGCTTTTGTCTTTGACGGTTGGAGGATGTATGAAGAGAACAAGATTTTTTGTTGCTTCTTTTGTGTTTATAGCTGCTTTCTGCGCATTTTCTTTTGCACAGGAATTTGATCCCTTGGCAGAAGAACCTGATCTTCAGAGTTTTCAGGTTATTACCGAACAGGGGAAAAACCGTCTTACTTCAATGACCATTGAATGGTATCCCGAACTTAAAGAGGCCCGTTTCGTCTACACAGGTCCGGCTCCTCTTTTTGACCAGGGTGATGCAATGGAGGCAATCCGTCAGCGTATCATCATTTTCTGTGGCGAAAAAGGATATTACAACTATTCTTTCCTGCGCAAGGATACAACACAGTTTGACAATAAAGCAAATAAAGCAATCTATACTTGTTTTGTAAAATTTGAATAATTTGGATGGAAAATCATGGACCAGAATTTAATTAAAAACCTGCACCCGCTGGAAATAAAAGTTTTGCGCGCCTACAAGGCTGATGATGAACTGTCTTCTGCAAAGCTGCAGAAAGAACTGGCTTATAAGGAAGGTCATGCAAACCAGGCTTTCTCATGGCTCTGCGGAAAAGAACTCTGTAAAGAGATCCGCCGCGAGCCTCACACATATTTTGAAGTGACTGAACTGGGCCGCACTTTTGAGAAAATCGGACAGCCGGTTGAGCGCATCATAAATTTTGTGCGCGAAAAAGGTGCCCATGCTCTGCCGAAAATTGCAGAAGCCCTGAAACTGGACAATAAAGACGTTGGAAGTGCTTTCGGTCAGCTTTCAAAGGAAGGCATTCTCACAATGGATGCTGAGAAGCGTGCGGCGCATACAGGAAAAGAGGCACCCGGCAGCGTAAGAATTGCAGCCGAACTGCTTAAAAAAGCTGTTGCAGCTGAAGACGGAATGCTTGACCAGTCTTCCCTGACTCAGGAAGAAATTGCTGTAATGGGTACTCTTGCAAAAAAACGCGGTGCTGCAGACAGTGCATTCCGTATTGTTGAGCGCGAGACTGTATTCTATCAGCTCACACCTGCCGCTGCAGAAGCCGCACAGGCACTGGAATCCGCCGGAATCACCGGTAACGAGATCGGTTCAATCTCAACAAAAATTCTTACAAGCGGTGAGTGGAAAAACTCCAGTTTCCGCGGATACAACATTGCGATTCCTCCGGCACGTATTATTCCTGGACGCACAAGCGCATATGTTTCTTTCCTGGAAAGCGTAAAAGACAAACTTTGCTCTCTGGGCTTTGAAGAGTTTGACGGTCCGCTGGTAGAAACAGAATTCTGGAACTGCGATGCTCTGTTCATGCCTCAGTTCCATGCAGCCCGTGACATTCATGACGTATATTCAGTAAAGAATCCGACCCACGCAAAGAAAATTGATGAACCTTTCCTTACAAACGTTGCAGCGGCCCATCGTGACGGTGGAAACACAGGAAGCCGCGGATGGAACTACAACTTTGACACAGATTTTACACGCCGTCTGATTCTGCGCAGTCAGGGAACTGCTCTTTCTGCGCATCAGCTGGCAACTGCAAAGGTGCCCGGTAAATACTTCGGTATTGCCCGCTGCTTCCGCTATGACAAAGTTGATGCCACTCACCTGTCTGACTTCTACCAGACAGAAGGTATTGTTCTTGGTGATGAAGTAAACCTGAAGACACTGCTCGGCTTCCTTGAGATGTTCGCTGTGGAGATTGCAGGTGCCACAGAAGTCAAATATGTTCCCGGTTACTTCCCCTTTACGGAGCCTTCTGTTGAGGTTCATATCAAACATCCTGTTCTGGGTTGGTTTGAGCTTGGTGGTTCCGGTATTTTCCGTCCTGAAGTAACAAAGGCAATGGGCGTTGACTGCCCTGTTCTTGCATGGGGTATCGGTATTGACCGCATGGCTCTTATGGCTCTGGGACTTAACGACCTGCGTGAGCTGTTCAGCAGTGACATTGAGCAGGTTCGCCTCAGAAGGGCAAAATATTGATCTGAGGCTTCCCGCTTGATGGAGAATTCTTTGGATAATCTTAGAGAAATCAATGAGGCACAGCAGATTCTGAATCAGCTTCTGGATCTGCTTCCTCAGGCTGAAAGACACTTCCGGTCAGCCCGGAACTGGGGTCTTGCGGATATTTTCGGTAAGGGCATGATGATGGATCTGTTCAAGTATTCATCCTTGAACAAGGCTTCAAATGTCATGACCCGGATTAATTCCCTGCTTCACGATCTGCAGCGCGAACTGAAAGATATCTACATTCCTACTGATTTTCAGATGAATCTTGGTGGTTTTGCAACTTTTGCGGATTTTGTCTTTGACGGATTTCTTGCAGATATGTACATGCAGTCAAAAATCATAAACAGCCTGAATCAGGTGGAGGAACTTCACAGAAGGCTGATTGAACTGGACCGCCAGTTGAACCATCTTAAATCCCGTTATTGAATCGAATCAGCATGTTCGCCCGTTCCATTCCTTGGAATGGGCTTTTTCATATCTGAGGACTGCGTCAAAGTCTGCTTCCGGTTCGCAATGCTTTTCGATTGCAAGAGCGCTCTGATGCAGACGGCGGATACAGTCGGACTTGTCATTGTAGCCCAGCTTTGATTTTTCAATGCTGTCATGCAGAACCCGGATGGATTCGTCATAAATTGTAAGCGGAACAGGGAATGGGTGTCCGTCTTTGCCACCATGTGCAAAGGAAAAACGGGCAGGATCTGTGAAACGACTCGGCGTTCCGTTGATGACTTCGCTTACCAGTGTCAGAGACTGGAGAGTCCGGGGGCCCAGACCAGGTGTGAGCAGCAGGTTCTCAAAGTTTTCAGGGTTCTGACCGTGGGAAGTTGCAAGAACAGCTCCAAGCCTTTTTAAATCCACATCTTCTTTACGGACTTCATGGTGGGCAGGCATTGTCAGTGATTTCTGCACGCCCTGAAGATACTGGGCCTCAAAAAGAGAACCGGTCTCTGGAAGCGAAGAGGCATTGCAGGAAGCGATAAGTTCTGCTTCTCTGATTACCTTTGCCGGATCCTCTTTTACCAGTGTAAGGATGGAACTGCGTGTCTCATCAGCTTCTGCGTCTGTAAGGTTCAGGATTGTTCCCCGGTTTTCACCGATGATTCCCGTATGGGGCGCGTTCACAAAAGAATCGGGGGTTTGGGGCAATGCAAGAGAGCACCAGTGGTAACGGCGGGCAGTTTTTGCCGCAGGATTCATTCCCTGCTGGACAACAGCCCAGCTGCCGTCATCAGCAAGAATAAAGTTGTGCATATAAAGCTGATAACCGTCCTGAACTGCAGTGTTGTCAACTTTTGCCGTAAGTTTGCTTGCCCGGACAAGTGCGTCTGCATCCATGCCGGTTGCGTCACCTAAGAAACGGAGTTCGTCAGGAGTCTGCCGGGAGTATTTACCGCGGCCACCGCAGACACAGAGCCCAAGTTCTTTTGCACGGGCGTTCAGTCCCCGTTTCAGGGCGTACATCACGCTGGTTGTGATTCCCGATGAATGCCAGTCCATGCCCATCACGGCGCCGAAGGACTGGAACCAGAGAGGATCACTCAGACGGAGAAGAACTTCACGCTTTCCGTAATTCTGCACAATGGATTCCACAATCAGGGTGCCCATCTGCATCATACGGTCGGCAAGCCATTTAGGAACAGTGCCGGTGTGAAGGGGAAGGTCCGCGTGCCCGGTGCGCTTCATCAGGAACACTGACGACCGCAGGCGTCGGCGCGGGTATCACTGTCTGAACCGGTCGCACTTGTTCCGGTGGCGTGTTCTTCGCTTAATTCAGACTCCCAGCGTGTGTATCTGCTGCATTCAAGAATTGTGCGTGCGTTCTCAATGCGTTCCTTTGAGGGGGAATCAAGATCTGCAAGTTTGTATTCAATACCAAGTTTGTCATACTTCATCTTGCCAAGACTGTGATATGGAAGAATTTCCACACGGTAGACGTTTGGCAGAGTGCGTATGAAATCACGTGTTCTTGTAAGGAATTCATCATTGTCGGTGATGCCGGGAACAAGAACGTGCCGGATCCAGATTGGTTTGTTGATTTCTGCAAGGTAGGCAAACATCTCGCGGATGTTTTTTCCGGTATGGCCTGTAAGTTTTACGTGTTCATCCTCATCAATGTGCTTGATGTCCATAAGCAGGAGGTCTGTAACTTCCATAAGTTTCCTGAATTTTTCGAACCATTCACCGTTCATTGTGAAAGGACCACCGGAAGTATCAATGCAGGTGTTCACACCTTTTGCCTTGGCTTTTGTAAAAAGTTCAGTGATAAAATCAATCTGCATGAGAGGTTCGCCGCCGCTGACTGTAATACCGCCGCTTTTTCCCCAGTAAGGTCTGCACCGGAGTGCCCGTTCAAGAATCTCATCGGCTGTTTCCTGATGACCGTCAGTCATGTTCCATGTGTCAGGATTGTGGCAGTAAAGGCATCTGAGTGGACAGCCGGACAGAAAAACAATGTAGCGAACACCGGGACCGTCTACTGAACCGAAACTTTCTGATGAATGAATATAGCCTGTCATAATTCCTCCAAAACAAGTTGATACCATGCAATCATATAGTGAATCAAATAATTTTTGAAGTGGAGGAATCAGTTTGACAGAATGTTGATTCAAATAAAACTACTACCAGTCAATGCGCAGCTGCCAAAACCGCTAGCTAGCGTCGCTACACGCGCAGGCTGGTAAGGAAACTATGGAACAATCCTGCGGGTGTTTTTGTCAGCCGCGACTTCCTTTTCGTAATTTATAAAATAAGCTGATGTCCGTGAGGAAATTCAGCGTGAAAAATCAGTTTGTGCTGCGGGCGGCAACTGCACGTGCTGTTCTGAATGCGCTGTTCATTGAGAGGGAGATCACAACCGGGACAACAGCAAGGATTTTTTTTATGCCGCTTTTTGAACTTCTTGCTTTGTATGCTTTGTTCACTTTGAAGACAATGTCAAAGATCCGGGGAATGAAAAGCAGAAAAAAGCTGAGGATCTGCGCGAGAGAAGTTTTTGGTTTCCCATGGAAAAATCTTCTTACTGCAAGTTCTGCATCTTCAAGTGCATTCTGAAGATTCAATGGGCTTGTGGTACGGAAAAGCAGTGAGGAACATTGCAGTGTAACAAGGATTCTGGAACATTGGAGAATATCACTGAAAAGGGGCACAAAACTGTGTGTGTTCCAGAGTGAGAGCAGGTAAAAAAGCAGGAAATTATAGAAACCGATCTGCATGTCTGCAATCTGGAGCAGAAAGGGAATGCGGCAGATAAAGGCAAGGATCATGAAGATTATGAAGGCTGCGGCACACCAGCGGAGAGGCAGGTTGAAAAGAGCGATGCTGGCGGCGAACATGATGAAAAGCTTGAGCAGTGCCGGCATTCTGTGCATGAAAGTGTGGCCGTGTATGTACTGGAAGATTCCGAAGTTTATGCCTGCTTTTTTTTTCATTTCCGCCACACAAGATCTTCCGGGTTTCTGTATGTAACAAGTGGATTCCGTATGCTCCACTGTTCAAGGTTCTGCTCAAGGCCCTGGGCGGGAGTTCCGTCAAAAACTTTGTGGCCTTCAAAAAGCACAAGAAAACGGTCTGCAAGACCAAGACATTTCTCAAGTTCGTGGGTAAGGATGAGCAGTGTTTTTCCGGAAGTCTTAAGGGTTTCCAGAAGCCGGTTCACCTGGATAACGCCTTCGTAATCAAGATTTGCGTAAGGCTCATCAAAAATAAGAGTGTCACGGTTCAAGGCAAGAATTCCTGCCACGCTCAGTCTGCGTTTTTCCCCGCCTGACATGAACCGGGCCGTGTATTCAGCTTTTTCCGTAAGTCCCACCTGACCAAGGGCGTCCAGAGCTTTGATGCGGGCTTCTTTTCTGGGGATACCGGCGCTTTTAAGGCCGAACATCACGTCTTCCAAAGGGGTTTCGCCTAGAATCTGGGAATCTGCATCCTGGAACACCAGTCCGCATTTTGTCGGGCGGCCGGATCTGTCGGTGACTGAGACACTGCCTGAATCCGGGGAATCAAGCCCGCTGATGATTGACATGAGAAGGCTTTTTCCGGAACCGTTGGCGCCGCCGATTACAAGGGTCTCACCGTCAGAAACTGTGAAGCTCACGTCATCAAGAGCTTTTTTGGTGTAATTCTTTTCCTGTGTCTGCAATAAAAAAGCTTTTGAAACGTGAGCAATCTGAATCATTTGATCAGTCCTGGGAAGAAACCGGATTATCTTCCAGATATTGTGCGCAAACCGGTTTGAGTTTCAGAGAAACCAGAACAGCAACAACTGCCTTGATTGCGTCACCAGGCAGATAGGGCAGCATACAGCCGGCAATGGCCTGACCTACTGTGATGACTGCGTCTGGATCTCCGGCGGCAGCAGCGGCAGCGTTTTTAATCGCCATGAACTGAATGACGCCAGGAACATAAAGTACCAAAAATCCGGCAACAATGCCAATAGTGGTAAAAATCACCTTGGATTTTGTGATCTTTTTAAGGGCGAATTTTGGACCGCCGCAGATAAGTCCTGTAAGCAGGGCGGAAATAATCCATCCGAAAATGAATCCGCCTGTGGGACTTGTAAGAACTGCGATTCCTGCACGTCCGCCTGAGAAAACCGGGATTCCGATTGCACCTGCCGCAATGAAAAGAACAACGCTCAGTGCTCCTTTCCACCAGCCAAGAAGTGAGCCGCAGAGGACTGCCATCATGTTCTGGAGGACGATGGGAATGCCCATGGGACCGAAGGGAATGCGGATGAACCCGCATACTGCGACAAGTGCTGCGAATACAGCGATGAAAATACCGTTCAAAAGTTTTCTGTTCATGATTACTCCTGTTATGAAACTTTGTTTTTATTATTTTGTAAAACTGATTTTTCCTGGCGGAATGAGTGATTCAACACCCTGTGATGAGAATCTTCCCCATCCGTAGGAATTCAATCCATAAAAAATTGATGACTGCCCGTTCTCAAGACGGACTTCTTTTCCAAAATCTGAACAGAGGGAATTCCAGTGGTTTTCCAGTTCAGAAGTGGCTTGGAGCGCAGTCTGTTTCTGCCTGTCAAAAGCGTGGACAAACTGCTGAAGAAATTCATGGCGTGTGATGGAAACGTCCGGGGAAAAGGCGCTGTCTGTGTTCGGCATATCAGGTGCAGCCTTGAAATTCAGCCCGATGCCCAGATTGATCCACCTGCATTCGCACCCAAGGGAATTCACTTCGTCAAGAATGCCGGCGATTTTTCCCTGTGGTGACCAGATATCGTTTGGCCAGCGCAGAAAAAAGGCCCTGTCAGAAAGACTCCGCAGAAGTTCCACAAGGGTAATCTGTGCGGCCATCATCAGCCGGCTGCTTTCAGCGGCATTCACCCTGTCATGGTTGATGATCGTGAAGGCAAGACTGTTCTCTGCTGTTGTCCAGCTGTGTCCTCTGTGTCCCTGTCCCTGAGTCTGTGCGTCGGCCGTTATGATGCGTGTGGAATCAGTTCTGCCCAGGTTTTCGGAGGCGATGCGCCGTGCCTCCTGCATTGTGGATTCTGTGACGGCAAAGTGGGAGAATGCGTCTTCTTCATTGCCGAATTCCCAGGGGTAAAGGCTTTCTTTGTTGTCTTTTACAAGGAGGTAACCTTTTTTTTCACTGGAAATAATGTAGCCGCATTCGGAAAGAGACTGCACGGCTTTCCACACGGAGGTTCTTGAGATGCCGCATTCATTGGCGAGCTGATTGCCGGAAAGCGGTCCCTGTGCCTGACGGAGTATGGAAAGGATTTTCTGTTTTGTGGAAAGTGTTTTGTTACCCATGATTTTTTATAGGGTAACGAATTCTGGATCACAAAGTCAAGAGATGTTTCGACTTCATTCGCTGTGCTCATTCCGCTCAGGATGACAGGGTGGGTGTGCGCAGGGTGACTGTGCGGTACGTTGTCATGTTGAGCGGAGGCGCAGCCGAAGTCGAAACATCTCACAAAGCGTATAATGTTTTTATGGAGATCCTTCGACTTCGCTCAGGATGACAAAGCGGTGGATGTGCGCAGGATGACAAAATGGAAGCGCTCAGGATGACATGGGTGGGGCATTTGCTGGGTTATTGAATGAGGCTTTCCTGGAAGCGTTTATCCATCAGAGAATAAAGTTCTGGATCAGAAACATGGTTCTCTTTGATCAGGATGAGGGAGACCCGGCTGTCTTCCCTGCTGTAGAGAAATTCCCGGTGCCATCTGTAATATTGAGGACCGTCCCCAACAGCACGGATGAATCCCATGAAGTTTCTCATGACTTCTGCGGAATACTTGAAGTCAGCGAGACATTCATTGGCATAGAATCCGTGCCATCGCCCATGTTCCGCATCCCGGAGGCAGCTGTCTGCCGCACTGAAACTGCCGGCGGCGTGACCTGCATGATAAAAGGCGGAGATGTAATTTCTCTGGCCAAAATCTTCCACAGCCCTGCAGAGCCAGTGACAGCCGGCCATTCCGTAGAGACGGACCGTGCATTGAAGATGGATGCTGTCATCAAAAAGTTTTGCGGCATTTCTGCTTCTGATATTTGAGAGAGTCTCAAGACACTGGTTTTTCAGAAGGGAAAAACTGCGTATTCCTTCCTCACATTTTTTTGCGATGAATGAAGCCTGTTCTGAAAGTGACGCACTGTTACAGGCCCAGAGCGCATCCTGACAGGGGGCATCAGGTGTGGCCGCCGCCGCATTAATCATGACCTGGGCTGCCAGCATGCGGGAAAGATGAGTTTCGTACTGTTCACCTGCCCGGTCATCAGTGTTGGGACCGTACTGGACACAGGCCCTGCTGTATCCGTCAAGGCAGGCGGCGATCTGGGAGGCGGAACCGGCTTCGTAGTAGGCGGCCGCATACTTTTCACCGTGTTCTCCGGCAGACATGGGCTGATTCCAGAGCTGTGCCACAAAATCAAGGAGATAGACATGGGGCTTTACGTTGGAACAGTTTATGATCCACAGATCCGTGCATTGCTTCTCAACAACCTGCTCAAGTTCTGCGGCGACAAATTCAGGGCTGTTCGGCAATGTTGCAACATGACCGGCTGCCTGAAGATCATAGAATGAGATGTGGTAATAGATGCCGTTGCTTCCGGTTCCGGGTTTCTCCGGCAGAGAACAGATCCTTGGATTGTGGTTGCCCTGACGCCTGCTGACCATTCTGCCGTATCCATTGTCTGCCCATATGCGGATTATCTCGTCCGGCAGCTGGAGAAATCCTTTCTGATAAAGTTCCATTGTCTCACCGTAAAGATTTGTGGAACATACGGCATCAGGACAGGATTCCTTTACCATGCGGAACTGCCGGAGAATAAGGTCTGACATGAGTTTTCCACGGCTCTGGTCTGTGTCATAACGGGGATCGTTCTGCCAGAAAGGACAGTCGCCCTGACCGCGGAAACCCAGATTCCAGATGACTTTATGTCCCTGCTGGGCTTTGATGGCATTTTCCCAGAGTTTGTGAAAGAGCTCCGGGTGTTCGTCGTAGGAGGGATTCAGATCCGGATAGGCACGGGAAAACATCTCGGCTCCCAAAGGTTCCGCATGATGATGTGTGACATAAAGGCCCATTCTTGAGGCAAGGTCTGCGTAGATGCGTGAATTCTGGTCAGTGCCGGGAATCACCGTATTTCCGCCGGAACGGAGAAGGGCTTCAAAAATCATTTCCCAGGGCAATGTTGAGGAGCCGTCAACTTTCCAGGTTGAGACAAGAACTTCGTCATTTACAAACCAGCCGCGGAAACGTATCCGCTGCGGGACTGACCGGAAGCAGTAATTTTCCGGAACTGAGACTGCCGGTCCAGGTTCAAAAGGCTGATCATTCCAGAACCAGAAGGGCAGGACTCCAAGAAAATGCCGGCTGATGTGGAAAAGTCCGTAGACAAAGCCAAGTTCATCTGCGGCAGAGAGTGAAAGGTCTCTGCCGTCTGCATCAAGCGCAAACTGTTCCGCAGGAAGCTCTGCATTTCTGAGTGCGATGCAGAGTCCCGGATTGTCAGAAGGCAGAAAACACTTTTTCAGATCCCGGAGCAATGCGTCTGTAGCGTATCTGATGGCGGGAGAAAGGTTCTCATTGTCAATGGCGGAAAAATCAATCTTTGAGTTACTGTTCAACTGGTTCATAGAATCACCATAAAACAAAAACACGGATTTTTAAAGGAAAAATTTGCCGATTCCTGTTTACGGTGTTATCATGATTCTGCTGGAGGAATTTATATGATTGTTGCTAGTGTAATGACAAGAAATCCTGTTTTTGTGCATCCTGATGTTTCTGTTACAGAAGCCAAAGCTCTGATGGCAAAATCGAATATAGGAAAACTGCCCGTGCTGGACAAAAGCAACCGGCTGGTGGGAATCGTGACAAAAAAGGATCTGGGGAATGCCAGCCCTTCTCAGGCGACTACTCTGGACATGTACGAGATCAGTTACCTTTTGGCGAAACTTAAGGTTGAGAAAATCATGACCAAAAACGTGCTTTCTGTACAGGAAGACGAGGTTGTGGAAGAAGCTGCACGAATCATGGCTGACAACGGCATCGGATGTCTGCCGGTTCTTAAAGGCGATCTGCTTGTGGGAATTATTACAGAAAGCGACCTGTTCCATACATTTGTTGATGTTTTCGGAGCACGTTACCGTGGTGTCCGTGTGACAATGCTGCTGAACGAGAAACCCGGCCAGATTGCGGAATTCTCTGCAAAGATTGCGGCGATCGGCGGAAACATTGTTTCTCTGGTTACAAGCGAAGCAGATGACTGTTCAAAGCGCCGCTGCACTGTAAAAGTTGGAAATTCGGAACTGGATTCCATAAAGAGAATAATGGAAGAGACTGCGGTAGAAATCGAGGATATCCGCATAATCTGATAAAGGGTCGGAGCAGACTCTTAAAATGCCGGAGTCAAGGTCAGGACTTTAGAGAACCTGTGCCTTGCCCGGCTTTTTTTTATTCCGGCGGTTTTTACCAGTCTTCGTAAGGAATGTAATATCCGCTGTAAATATACCAGACATTTGGATCACCCTTTATGGAAACCTGGAGCCACTGTCTGTATCCGTCTTTGCCTTTGTAGTAACCTCTTCTGTCAAAGTTCATCCATGTGTCCGGTGCCAGCTGGATCACAGGGGATTCATCGTAAGGTGATGCGTAAAGAAAGCAGTTTTCACTTGAAAGGCCTCTGAAGCCGTAGTAGACATTCTCTCTTATTCCCAGTTCCACAAGCAGATCCATGATGTTTTCGTCAGAAGTTGCGTCCATCAGATATTGAGTGCCGGAATATGCCCTTTCGTAAGAATATGTCTGGTTCAGGTATTCCGGGTGCAGTTCAGCAATCATCGGGAGATACTCGGTATATCCTGATTCCACAGCGATGAATGCAGGATTGTCCGGAGCCCACCAGTAGAAATGCGGATTTTTCAGATAGGATCTGATTAATTCAGTGTCGCCGGTCTCAAAAACTTTTACACAGGATTCTGCGGAATAGAACTCCGGCCACTGAACTGAAAGTTTTTTCAGCAGATCAAGATTTTTTTCTTTCAAAGCAAGATCAAAATCAGTCTGTCCGAGGCAGGTGATGAAGCCGTCTTCATGAACTGTGTAACGGCTTGTAGTTTGTCCGAAAACAATCAGTGTATTGCCGAATATTCTGCTGCTTCTCATGCCGGAAAAACTTTCGGGCCATGTTCCGGTGCAGAAGGTTACATTGGAGCCACTGCTTTCTTTCCACTGTTCCCAGGTGCTGATGCAGGGCGCAATGCCTGAGCCGTAGGGCAAGTATCTGTAAGTCAGGAAATGTTCACCGTCAGGAAGAATGAAATAATAGTCTTCCAGCGGTTTTTTTGATTTGAGGATGCTCTCCTGTTCTTCTGTCAGAGTGGTGAAGTAGTCATCCAGCCCGCTGTACCATTCCTCTGAATTAATGTCCTCAACAAACACAGGATTCCACATGTCAGAAATGTCATAGATCAGGCGCCGTCTGCCGTTATCGCTGTATATGCAGACTCTGTCTCCGCTGATTCTGACAAGTCCGAAATATTTGACATAAGGGGAGACGTCAATTCCCGGAAGCTGGGTGAGTTCCGCATTCTCTCCGATGTAATACATGAAAAGATCCGTGCGGTGGCGGTTATCTCTTGTAAAAAGAATGTTTCCCGCCTGTTTCCACTGGAATGTATCACTGTGATAGGGTTCTACCTCATCCGGGGAATGGAAGAAACTGTAGGGATATTCTTTGAGGATTATTTCGTCTTCGTGGGAAACGTCATAAACGTAGACTGTTTCTTTCTGGTCTTCGTAATTGTATTCGGTTTTGAAAACGTTGTGGTTTTTGAGGATAATCCATGAATTCTGTGCAAAAACACAGGCTGCACATAAAGCAAGCACAATAACAGCAGTTGTTTTTTTCATTTGTCTGTTCCTGTTACAAAAAGTTTGCGGCATTTTCTGCGGTTCAATTTTCATTTTTCTGAATAATCAGAAAGGATTTCAAAACTTACAGGGGATCCGTCCAGCGTGAGAAGAATTTTCCCGGTAGAAGAAGGTTCTTTGACAGAGGCAGAGGATCCTGCAGATTTTATGAACATGTCTGAAACCGGAAGCGGTTTTTCCAGAATGCCGGAGATTTCGATTCTTCGGGGATTTTGGGAAATATCAAGAGAAGCTACAACATTTTTCATGGCAGGCTCGATTTTTACGCTGAATGGCGAAGACACGGCCCTAAAATCAGTGTAGCGGTTTTTCTTGAAGGAATAAGTCATGGATTCAATGGCAAGGGTTCTGTACTTGAACCAGTCGGGAACATAACCGTTTGCAAGAAGAACTCCCGTGTCCGGAACTGCGGAAAGAAGAAGTTCGCCGGTTTTGCCGAGACTGAAGCAAAGTTTGCCTTTGTTCATGACCATTGCGCGGAGGTAGAAAGTGTCTGTCTCAAGACTTCCGTAAGAAACTGCAAGGTCGCCGGAAATGGATTCAAGAACGCCCAGATTTGAAACAATTGCTTCAAAGGATTCCGTGCGGTCGCGGATCAGTACCGGAAGTTTCTGGTCAACACCGAAATGCGCATGAACTGTCAGCTTGATTTTGTAAGCTGTCCAACCGTTGCTCATCCGGAAGGGCAGGAATTCGATTTTTCTTACTGTGACAGGGACATTGGAAAAGCTTGTTCGGCAGGTTTCTGCGAGGAAAATGTTTTCGTAGTCAAAATCCATGCGACTGTTTTCCAGATGATACTGAACGCCTGAAACTTCAAGAACTGCATTGCCGAATTCTTCGGGCATGGTGATTTGTGCTCTGCCGAACTTTACGATGATGGAATTGCCCTGAATGACCAGAGTCGGGTCAGAAACGGTGAGCCTGTACCGTTTGAGAAAGGGGAATGAGTATTCCCGGTCAAATTTAAGGCTTGCGGACACCGGTTCAAAGTTTTCGTCAAGGCGCAGTTGGGGAATGAAAAACTCTTCTGATGAAAAATCACCGGGAAGAATGCTTGAAAACTTGAGTGTGCCCGAAACCTGGTAACCGGTTTCTGACTTGGTTTCCGTTGCTACTGTAAACTGCTGTTTTGCAATGAGAAACTGATTTGGCACCAGCGCATTGTCGGCTGTTTCTGCGGCAGCGGAAAAAATCATGGTTGAAAGCAGCAGAAGGCTGATAAAAAATTTACTTGTCTTTTTCATATGTCATCTCAATATTTGTATTCCAAACTGAATGCTTCAGGAGTTCCGTCCGAAGCATATCTCATTGTTCCGTAAACTGAAGAATCTGCTTTTCCGAAATATCCGGCCGTATCAATACCGGTTTTTGCTGCTTCACCTTTAAGAGTGAATCCGGAACTGTTCAAAGTGAGCTTCATGTCTTTAAGTTCCGGATTCAGACCGGCCACATTGAACACTGCGGATTCTGCGTAAAGGTCCGTGAATTCTCTGTTCTTGAACTGGTAGCACAGTTTTTTTGCAGAAAGTTCTTTGTCCGCAATGACTTCCGCAATGTCAGAATCTGTTTTAAGTGTGCAGCTGTCTGCAACAAGCTGCAGGCTTCCTGCCGGCGAAACCGTAAAATTTGCGTAAGCCGGAAGCAGTGATACGGCAATGTTTCCCGTGTCAGAAGAACTGAGCCTGCCGGAAACCGGAACTGCCGGCGCAATGATTTCTTTAAGTTCCATGTTGCTTGAGAATTTGATCACTGCGCTGTCTCTCTTGTTCCGTAAGAATTCAGGAAGGGATTTGTCGTCATTTGTATTCCAGCTTCCGGAAAATTCCAGAATATTGCCTGACATTGCAAGTCTGTCGGCCGTAAAGTTATAGTTTCCGCAGTACAAGCGGCAGGGTTTTGTAAGTTTAAGGCCGGAAGTATTGAACACTGACTTTTTGCCGCTTTGGAATTCAAAATACATGTTGTCAGTATTCATTCTGTCAATTACAAAGCCGTTTCCTGTCTGATAACTGCTGACGAAAAGGTCCGTGTCGGAGAGCATCAGGCGGCAGAGATTGTTTTCTGCGTCAAACTGGAAATAAGGGGAACGGCAGTATGCAGACACTGACGAATCGGGAATAGTGAACTGGTTCAGATAGAAGGATTCGCTGTCAGCTTTGCGGAACGCGCCGTCAAAGCCGAATTCCAAGGACATTGATACACGGTCTCTGCTTATGGAATACGGAACGTCGTCGGGCAGATACATGGTTCCGGAAATGATGAAACTGTCTTCCGTAAAGTCCATGGAATCGGGAAGTAAGGTCATTCCGCAGACTTTGGGCCAGCCTGAGAATTGGTAACCGTGGTAAGAGTCCACCGGGTTTATTTTTCCCTCTGGCGAAACAGAAAAATTATAAAGATCTATTCGGGAAATAAGTGAATTGTCCGGCATGACTATTGAAACATCTGAAAACCGTGTGTTTCCTTCTGAGCCGGTAGAAACATAGTCGTAGGTAAATGTAAGATTACCGAGTTTGGCGTAGTGTGTGCTACCGTAGGAACTGTAGTACCAGTCAATTTCTGTGGTTCCGTCAGAATACAGTCGGTATGCTTTTGCCGGCATGATTCCGGAAAGAGGCGCGGGCAGGTTTTCTCTGACGTCCAGCAGAATACTGAATTCCAGCATGTCGTTTTCTGTGAATCTGGGGTTTGAAACGGTTTTGCCGTAGAAAGGGGAATCCGGGTCAATGCTGATTATTATTCCTGGTGAAGATTCGTATTTTGAGAGCGCGGTTTTGTAGACATAGCTTAGGATTGATTCATCAAACCATCTTCTTTCTACAAAAGGAAGTTTTGAGAAGAAGATTGTCATGCCGGCAATATTTATTTCGCTGCCATAAAGGGTGACCTCTTCTTGATTTATTGTAAAAGATGAAGCATTGATTTTGAAACCGTCAAACTCGCAGGTTGCACTGCATTTTCCCATGGAATCAAAATCAAGTCTTGTTCCTGAAAAAGAGCATTTTAAAAACAGTTCTGCATCATCAGTGGCTGTAAGGTTCAGATCGGTGCCGTGGATTTTTCCCTGTGCCGCAATTTTTCCGTCTTTGAAGCCGACTGAAGAAATGTCAAGAAAAATCTTCTGATTGTGGGAATACAGTTTCTGCGGTTCTGAGTTTCCTTCAATGGAAAGGATGTTTCCGTTCCAGTCAAATACTGTTTTCCCGATTCTGAGTTCTCTCGGCAGGTTCAGGTCTGACTCATAGTAATCAAAGTCCAGAAAAGCATCGCTGCAGGTTACGAGCCATGGTTCCTGAGAAAAATCCACTTCTGCGCCGGGAAGGTAAAAAATGAGTCCGTTGCCTGTAAACACGGAATCCAGATCTGTGTAGTAGTAGGAATCCATATCAAAGGAAAGAGTCCGTCCCGGAACCACAGTCCCGTCATTTTTCAGCACGAAATCCTGAAAGCCCAGGTAGAAATCCGCGGAAATTTCGGAATCGTCATCGTTGAAGTAGCTGGAATTTCTTATGTAGGCAGCACAATGGAGTCCGTCTTCTTTAATGGAAAACTGTGAAAAATAACCTGACATGTTGTTCCCGTTGTCAAAGAAAATCATCGGGACAACAGAATCTGAATAATCTTCATCCTCTGTTATTGCAAAACCATCGTCTACCCCAAGCTCCAGATAAAAATCCTCTGTGTCTGCCAGAAAATCCTCCAGAAAAGGAATGACTTCCGCAGTCACATGATTGTACTTGGTTTTCAGAGTTCGCAATTCCCGTGCTGTCATGTAATCAGTATCTAACAGCTCAAGGATTTCAGAGAAGTCCCTGCAGTTTATTGTTGCTGCAAAAAGAATGCCTGTCATCAAGGCAGAAAGTAGGAAAGAAAAAAGTTTTTTCATGCCTGAATGGTATCGGAATTGGCGGGCTTTCTTCAAGCCTCGGGGAAAGTTCTTACTGAGTGGTGTGTGTGGGGTGTTGGGGAAAGAGAAGGGACAAAATGGATAATAGAGGGAATTTATGGTATAATTTGGGATTGTATAGATGACGATGGAGAAAATGTAGGAAAGAACTATGGAATTTAAGGATCTTGATATAGAAAGTTTTCAAGAAGGAAACCGTTTTGAGGCAAAACTTGCGAAAGGCGGAATTCCTGACAGTCTTTGGGACACATATTCATCCTTCGCCAATACTGAAGGTGGCCTTATTCTTCTAGGTGTGAAGGAAAGTAAAGACCACTCATTCACGATTGAGGATATTGTAAAACCGGAACAGATGGTCAAAAATTTCTGGGATGACATAAATAATAAAAAGATTGTGAACATCAATATTCTGAACAACAGCAATGTTGAAATAAAGGAAATTGAAGGAAAGCACATTATCGCAATTACAGTTCCTCGTGCAGACCGCATTTACCGTCCTGTTTTTAAAGGGAACGATATGTTCACAGGAACCTACAGGCGGAATGGAGAAGGAGATTATCATTGCTCCAGAGAAGAGGTTGCTGCCATTTTTCGTGATGCCGGCCCGATTTCTCAGGACAACAAAATAATTACTGAAGTCAGTCTTGATTCTCTTTGTAAAGAAAGTATTGTCCATTACCGTCAGCGTTTTGTTCTTGTTCATAATGGTCATGTTTGGAACAGTCTGTCTGATGTGGACTTCTTAAAGAAAATAGGTGCCGCAAAAATCAATGCAGAAGACGGAAAAGTATACCCAACTGCAGCAGGTCTCCTGATGTTTGGTTATGAATCAGAGATTGTATACGAATATCCACAGTATTTTCTTGATTATCAGGAACATTTTGATGAATCAACACGTTGGACCGACAGGTTCGTCTCAAGTTCTGGTGAGTGGAGCGGAAATGTTTTTGACTTTTTCTTTAAGGCTCTGAATAAACTTACGGAAGATTTGAAAAAGCCTTTTGTTTTAGATGGAATTACAAGAGTCGATGACACTCCTGTTCATAAAGCGGTTCGTGAAATTCTTCTGAATACACTTGCAAATGCGGATTATTATGGAAGATGTGGAGTTGTAATCAAAAAATATAAAGACCGTTTTTCTTTTGAAAATCCCGGAACTTTTAGAATCAGTTTGAAAGAAGCAATCGATGGCGGAACATCTGATCCACGCAACGCTTCTCTTCTTAAAATGTTTTCAATGATTGATATAGGTGAACGTGCTGGAAGTGGAATTCCGGATGTTTTTTCTGTCTGGAACAAAGAATTTGGTATTGTTCCTGAATATGAACAGAAGATTTCACCGGAAAGAATCCTGACAGTTCTTAGGTTTTCAGGCGATATTTCCAAGCCGGAGGTACAGGAAAATGATAGTTTAAACGATAAAACAAGCGGTAAAAATGAATTTCAAGCGATAAATGAAATTTCAGGCGATAAAACAAGCGATAAAAATGAATTTCAGGCGATAAATGAAATTTCAAGCGATAAAATAGTCGATAAATCGAATATGTCGATTGAAGAAGCAGAAGAAAAAATTCTTGAATGCCTTATTGATGGAGCCGCTCGTTCTACAGCAGAAATTGCGAAAACAATAAACCTAAGTGATTCAAGAACTAGAGCCATTCTTAGTGGAATGTCAGACAGAATTGAATCTTTAGGATCTGGGAACAGGAACAGAACATACAGAAGAAAGTGATTTTCTCAGATTTTGGAATTTCACAGCTTTTTTACTCTGATTTGGATTTGTCATGAGTACATGTGGAGCAGATTTTTACTTAAAGTGTTCAGTTTAGATAAAAGGGAACTGGTTTTGCGCTAGTAGGTCAGTTTTCAACAAAACTATGAAATTAATGGAAGCTATAACTGCTTTTTTTTTGGTGATTGTGTATGTATTCAATTATAGTAAGAAAAGATAATGTTTCGATAAGACCATTTTTATTTTTGTTGGATTCAAGGAACAAAGGAAAAGAATTTAGTAATACAACTGTATGTGATTATTTGATTGATAACTATCCAGATTTGGCTAAGGATTATAAAAATCCACAATCTTTTCGATCAGGATATGCTGGAAATTTTTCTTTATTGTTTGACTCTGATGAAAGTCAAGAAGGAAGATTAAATAAGAACACAAAACTGATTCCGAAAGTATTAAAGGATACATTCAAAAAACTAACGAAAGTGGGAATTAATTTTGATAAAAATGGTTATTTCCATATAAGTAATATTCCTGATGAAGAAAGTTATAAGATTCTATGTGTATTTTTCTGCTTGAAACCAATAAATGCCACTCTAAATAAGGTTGTAGATTTATAGAATCCGGAAAAGACATGGATACCGATTGTTGCGAAAAAATTATCTTGCTGTTTAAGTGATTTTCCTCCAAGCAAGAACCAGATTACTGGTCGTGGAGATAATGGAAGAACTTCAACATTGAATCGATATACGATTTATAATCGTGGTAATAATTGGTTTGATGTTATAAAACCAAATTACTATAATTTTGAAAGTTTAAGGTATAAAGTTTTTTTCCATAACTTGATGATTGAACAAGATAATCTGTATTTCTGCATATTCAAAACAAAAGATTACGATATGAGTTTTGAAAAAGTTTATGAAAAAGGAATTATTGAGAAAGACGGAGAAATAAAGGCTAATAGTGAATGGATTCGAAACAGAATTAATTTTACGGACGTCCTTATAATTAGGAAAAATGATCTTCGAGATCTTTTCCTTGAAAATTTAGATATACCCACAAGTTATCAATACATTTTTACGGTAATGGGTAATTCCATTTTGTTTCCTGATGGAACTCTAATTGATCTGGGACCTTATCTTGTAAAAGATTATTCTATCTTAGAAAACAGCCAGAATTTAAACCTAAATATAACTGTAGCAAAAGATGAAAAAACATATTCAAGCGAAATAAAGAAGAACTTAAAATCCAAGATAAATGCTCAGAAACAAATAAGACGTTTTGCTAGTAATGGGGAAGAAAGTAATACAATTAGAAAGTTTTTAGCTTTATGTTTTGAGGGTACATTTAGAATTAGGGACTATGAGAGAAGAAAAGACGATAAGGTTCAATATACAGAAGAGAAAACTTGCTTAATTTTGTACAATGGAACGAAATATCCTGATCTTGTGTGTATTTTCTTAGAAGACGCTGAAAAAATTGAAAAAAGGGGAAATAAAACTATTTCAGAATATATTACACATATCTGGGAAAATAATAGACGTTTTGAACACAAAGAATTTCAAGTTGAAGCAGAGTATAATGTAACATCTTTTAGGGATCATGAGCAAAGCAAAGAGAAGGTTCTTCAAAGTAAATACATTTTCTGTGAGAACTCAAACTCAGAATTCTATAATACAAAATTTGATGTTCAGATTCCAATAATCTCAATAAAGGACTTCGAATAATGGACTTTGATACTGATTATTTAACGGAACAAATAATTGCATATATTGGGAATAAAAGAAAATTACTAAAACTTATTTATAAGGCAATAGAAACAACGGGACTTGAAATTAAGTCTGGAATAAAGTTTTTTGATGTTTTCGCTGGAAGTGGAGTTGTTTCTCGATTTGCTAAAATGTTAAATTTTGAGGTTTTTACTAATGATTGGGAATTATATTCTAAGATTATAAACACGGCGTATTTAACAATAAATAAGAAAGATATAAAACATCTTTTTGGGTCTGAAAAGGAATTCAAAGAATTAATCAAAAAAATAAACACTTTGCCTGAGCCTGAAGAAGAAAATCAATACATTGCAAAGTATTATGCTCCTAAAGAGGAGGATATTGATAAAGTAAACTATAAAACTGAAAGATTATTTTATACTCGTAAAAATGCTTTAGCTATTGATAAGATTCGTAACTATATTGAAAAAAATTATCCAGGGAATTCTAAATCGGAAAAAGTAAAAAAAATAAGAAACTTACTAATTGCACAACTTATCTATGAAGCTGCAACTCATACGAATACATCTGGTGTATTTAAGGCATGCCATAAAGAATTTGGTGGTCACGGTAAAGATGCTCTGACAAGAATTTTAACCCCTATATCTCTACATGAACCAGTTTTGTGTGATTCTGATTATGAATGTCATATTTATCAAGAAGATGCAAACAAATTAGCAGAAAAAATTGAGGGTATAGATATTGCATATTTGGATCCTCCATACAATCAGCATCAGTATGGAAGTAATTATCATATGCTCAATACAATTGCAAAGTGGGATAAAATTCCTGTACCCTTAGAAAAGAATGCAAAAGGAGAATTAAAAGAAAAAGCTGGCATCCGTCATGATTGGGTAAATACGAGATCTTCTTATTGTTACAAAACTGAAGCAGAAATGGCCTTTAAGGATTTAATAAATAAATTAGATGCTCATTTTATTTTAATCAGTTATAGTACAGATGGAATTATTCCTTTTGATAAAATGCGGGAAATATGTATGGCAAGGGGAAAAACTACAATTGTAACAAATGAATATACTACTTATAGAGGCGGAAAACAGAGTAATCAACGAAAAAATACTAATATTGAATTCATTTTATGTGTAGACACAAAACAAAAATCAAAAACAACAGAATTGAATGATATTAATGCAATTGTTGCTAGAAAAAAATTATTTTTAACATTCAAACAAAAATTCTCAGAAGCTAAACTGAGAAGAGAAAACTTGATTAGGAATGGGAAAATTGATTTTTTATTAAATGATAAAAGATTGATTATTGAGTCTGATAATTATTTTATTTTAAAAAGTCCTGAAAATTTAAATGAATTAACAACAGAAGAAACTATAGAATTATGCTCTGTTTTGGATAAATGTGCTTGTTTGACCAAAGAAGAAGAAATTAACGAATTGATTAGCATTGTAAGGACTAATAAAGCAAATGCAGAACGATTTATAAAATTGTTACCGCATACTTTAAAAAAATTGGCAAGCAAAAAAAATCGAAAAATTTTTGAAGAAAAATTGGAAGATATAAAGAAATTGGAAATTGACTATCCATTGTTGTTTACTAAAATTCAAGGAGAAATAGAAAAAGTAGAAATTCAAGCAAAAGTAAGATTTTCTACATAAAAATTGGAGAGAAAGATTATGAATAAGAGATTTTTTTATTTAGGCTTAATTTTTGTTTTGTTAATTTTTACATCTTGTGCATCAATGCCAACTAAAAAGAATAGAGATTTGGTCATTAGTGGGTATGCAGTAAATGAGCAAGATTTTGGTGGATGTGAAAGATGGTATGTTGTTGATAAATATAATTATGATGATTTTATTGAGGAAGTAAGAATTCAGGTTGGATATTTTCGATCGAACAATATTGGTTTTGTGCTATACGAAAACGGGACTATTGGAGAAGAAGCATATTTTTCTCGACAAGGTTTAGATTTAAGATGGGATTGGGGTTCTTATGAAAGAGATGGTTCTTCAAAATATCGATATTGCTTTGTAATTGAACCTGATGGAACGGGATTATATTATGATTTTTCAACATCTGAAAATGGGGTGTCAAAACCCCGTGGGATATATAAGTGTGAGAAATTCTGAAAAGATTCATAAAACAGCCGATCCGTTTTGAGGACCGGCTGTTTTTTTACTCCGGCAGGTTCAGTTTGAGCCCGCGCACAATGTCGCGGTTAAGGTCTTCGGGAAATTTCAAAGGCAGGCGGAAGTCAGTTTGGCACAAGCCATTACTGGTCTTGTTGTCAGTACTCTTCCGGTGATGGTAACGGGTTAGCAATGCATTTCGGCGATGGCTATCTGAACTTTGCCAGTTAAATTGCACTAATAAATACGTGTGAAGTACTAAAGTAAACAGTGAAGTGGAGTGAAGTTTTACTGCATTCTGCTTCACTGTTGTTTTAATTCATGGTAAAGTAAATCTGAGGTTGCTTTATGTTATTGGAAGATTTGATACCAGGATTAAACATTGAAGATGCAAGAAATGAATTCAAGGGAATTATTGAAGAAGGAAAATCAGAAGATTCAGGCAAGGTAAAGGAAATAGGCTGGTTGAAAACCATAGCAGCCTTTGCAAATACTGAAGGCGGAACTCTATATATTGGTGTTGAAAACAAAAGCCACACTGTTGTTTCTCTTGATCATGATACTGCCGATAAAATTGTTCTGATGATTCATCGCCAGATAAAACAACGCCTTGAACCTTCAATCAAATACAAAATTGATTCAATCGCCATAAATGAAACTTCGCAAACCCGGTATATATTAAAAGTTATTGTTGAACAGAGCAAATTACTTCCAGTTGTACTTCATGAAGAAAACCTTCTTGGTATTTATGTCAGAAATTATGGAAACTCAGTTTTAGCAACCTCAGAACAAATTCGTGACATGGTTCTTTTGAGTGACAATAATCCTTTTGATCAGCCTTTTACTGATGAAAAATTTGAGATTTCAGAATTTTCAAAACTGTTTTCATTGTACCAGGAAAGAACAGGAGTTGAACTGACTGAAAAAGCCTTGATTTCCATTGGTTTTATGGATAATGAAAGAAATCTTTCAAAAGGTGCCTTGCTTTTTAAGGATAATTATGAAAAAGAAAGAACAAGAATAACCTGTACACTTTGGCCTGAGCTTACGAAAGGAAGTTCTTTGATTCTTGCATCTGAAGATTTTTCAGGAAATATTTTTGATTCAATAACTTTTGCGACACAATTTATTCAGAATCATTCTGTAAATGGGTTCAAAAAGGAAGCAAATCAGCGTGTAGATTATTTTTCATATCCTGCCCGCTCTGTGACTGAAGGAATTGTAAATGCAGTTGCACATCGCAATTATTTTATGAATGGAAGCCAGATAGAAATCAACATGTTTAAGGACCGTCTTGAAATTACTTCTCCGGGAGCCTTGCTTGGTGTAAAGGAATTGAAAAAAGAAAAAAACATTTCTTCAATAATTCCTCGCCGCAGAAATGAAGTAATATGTTCTGTCCTTGAATATTGCCGTTATATGGAATCAAAAGGGTCAGGGTTCGATAAAATTGAACAGGATTATGCAGGAAAGGGAGAAGCGTTTAAGCCATATATTTCCTCAACTGGTAATTCATTTACACTTGTGCTACCAAACCTCACATTTAATTACGGAATTATTGATGAAGACTCAGTTCCGGATGTTCATGTTGAAGGTTTGCTGGATGGCAAAAATGATCTGAAAATTCTTTCTTATTGCTTTAAGAAAGAACATTCCGCAAAAGAAATTGCGGATTATCTTGGAATAAAAGCTTCAACATATTTTAGAACGGAAGTACTTGGAAATCTGGTTGCGGCCGGCTATTTACTGGAGAACAGAACAGAAACTCCTGTTAAATACCTGTCAAATCCGTCAAAAGTTTATGTGTGAGTGTGAATTCTTTGCTTAATAAGATTTATGGTTTTATCGGCATTTAACTGTTTTTAACCGTAAATTGAAAAATATTTTGCCCTTGACTTGACAACTTAGCAAGAAAAACGACTCTAACGCATGAATAATGACGAAAATCAAAATTTCTGTGATTTTTATCGAATTTTGGCTGTTCCTTAGTAAAAATACACTATTTCTAGCGTATAAGCAGACAGAATGTACACTATAAATCCTGTCATTGAAAATCCTACGGCATATTAAAAATAGGGGATTGAATTAATCATATTTTGTATTATAATTTACTCTAAAGTAAATTACTTTGGAGTAAATTATGTTTAAGAGCAAAGAAATCTTTTTAGGTAGAAAGAAAGAAATGGTTCTGCTGGAGTCACTATATGACTCAAATAAATTTGAAATGCTTATTCTTCATGGCAGAAGACGAGTCGGAAAATCATATCTTCTGTCACATTTTGCAAAACTTCATTCAGATAATACTGTTTATTTTACTGGCGATAAAGGCTCTGAAAAGAACAATGTTCAGAATTTTTGTGAGGAGCTTAATCGTGTATTAAAAGTCGGAGACTTTCTTAATTCTTTTACAACCTGGAATGATGTTTATTCATTTTTAAAAACTACAGAAATTAAAGACAGACTTGTTCTTATAATTGATGAGTTTACATATCTTTATAATTCAAATCCCGCATATGATTCTGGTCTTCAAAATGCAATTGATAAAATTCTAAAATTTAAAAATATATTTCTTGTTTTATGTGGTTCAGAGGTATCTGTAATTGAAGAAATTATTGATGATTCAACTAAACCTCTTTACGGTAGAAAAACATCCGAACTTAAACTTCTGCCATTTACATATAAGGAAGCCCGGGAGTTCTTTCCTCATTATTCAAATGAAGAAGCATTAACAGCTTATTCCATACTTGGTGGAATCCCACTTTATCTTTCTTTATTTGATGACAGGCTTACAATCAAAGAGAATGTAATAAAAAACTGTCTCTCGACAACAGGATACCTTTTTAATGAAATAGAGACGCTGTTAAGAATGGAACTTAAGGAAACTCATTTTTATAAAAGTATTATGCTTGCAATAAATGCTGGTGCATCGACTTTTAATACGATTAGGGACAAGGTTGGAGAAGATGCCGCCAAAATTGCAAAATATATCAATGTTCTGATAAATCTTGGATTCATAAAAAAAGAAGTTCCATGTGGAGAAAAAGAGAAGAGTAGAAATACTTTATATTCTATAAGTGATAATTATTTTGCTTTTTACTTTGCATTCATTTTCAAACATCAGAATATGCTGAATGGACTTATATCGCCAGAGATGTATTATGAAAAAGAACTTACAAAGGTAAAACTGAATACATTCATAGAGCATCGTTTTGAACAGATTTGTGAGACTTATCTAAAGGAACAATTTTATAATGGAAAAATGACTTTCTTTGCTGAAAATCTTGGCCGCTGGTGGGGAAATAATCCTGTTCTAAAAAAACAGGAAGAGATAGATGGCGAGTTGATAATTTCTAGCAACTCGCCAAACGGACGAGTCAAGGTGAAAAGCAAAGCGTGCCTTGACCGGACGTACTTATTAGCGATTGATGATGAAAATGCAGTTATTTGTGAATGTAAGTACACAGAAGACCCTTTCGATGAAAAGCAGTTGAAAGATCTGCAGGATTCAGCATTGTGTGTTATGCAGCAGAATAAATCTTACATAATTTTCTCTAAAAATGGTGTGTCTTCAGGCGTTGAAAAACAGCTTAAGGATTTATCAGGATATTCAGTGGTTACTCTGGATGACTTGTTTTCAAATGAGTAGATAAAGATGCCTGTTGTGTCGTTCAGGGATAATTGGCTGTAATTTTGGTAAACAGATTTTTGTGCAGAAAACTTATCCTTCTATCACAAAGATTTATGCTGGAATAAATGTTGTCCAGCAATTTGTACCAGGATTGGATTCAATTCCTGATTTTGACAAAATAGTGAAGGTTTAAATCAAACGCCGAAATAGCGTCGTTTGATTTAACTTGTGTTTTCCAAGAAAACACTAATTAAACGTGTTCGCTCTCGCGAACTAATTGAACATCCTCGAAAGTTGAAACTTTCTGCGGTGTACAATTATAAGGAAGGATTTTATCAATCATTTTAAGAAGAAAGTTATTCTTGTTTCTTCAATGTTCTTACTTTATTCGGTAACTTTTTTTATCATAAAGTTAGTTCTTTCGGTTTAATTATACTGGAGCGAACAAATGGATTTTATCTTTAAACTCATAGTATGTTTTTTTGATAGGTGGAATCGCCTGATTTATCATGAAAAAGTATTTGCTCATTTTAACCCTAACGCTAACTTTCCTCATAATATCCTGCACAGCAAAGCAGTTCCCCCAGGAAGAGTATGACAAAGCATACGAACAGTTAATCTCCGAAAACTACACCCAGGCCACCGCTCAATTCGCCTGACTCATGGAGGTTATTTTCTCCTGACGCTAACAAACTGAAACCCGCGTTAAGGATTGTAGCACCGCCGGAGGCGTTCCGTAACGAAGTGAAGGAATGGAGCGCGAAGACGCGGAAGTGCGGAAAGCCTGACCTGAAATGAAGCGTCAGCGGAATGGAAGGGAACGCCCGTAAAAAGAGAATTTTATTCCGGCAGGTTCAGTTTGAGGGCACGGACAATGTCGCGGTTAAGGTCTTCGGGAAACTTCCATTTGTAGTTGCGGATTTCTTCCATGGGGAGGCCGCGGATTTTAGAATAGTCAAAAATACCGAAGGCATGGAAGTAATCCCAGCTGGTGCGGGCAACGTTTCTTGCTTCAAGTGCCTCTGCCGTGATTCTGTACCAGTTGACCCGCTCCTCCGGTTTGGCAAAGGGCGCAAAACAGCCGAATTCACCGCAATAGACGGGCGCGTTCCGTTCAATGCTGAATTCTACGTACTGATCAAAAAACTGCTGCATTTTTTCCAGCGTGCCTTCCTGTGGGTAGTTTCTGAACTTTTCCAGTTCGTATTCGGTGGCATCGGCAGGCGGTTCCGGCATTTTTGCGGCATCGTAGGGAAAGGGAATGCCTGTCACACGTTCCATGTGGCACCAGCCTGCGCCCTGATGTGTAAAAGTGTGGGGATCGTAAAAATGGAATGTGTAAATGATTTTGGAATCATTGAAGTCCGGCAGGGTTTTCATTGCGGAAAAACTGTTCCAGTCGGCACCGCCAACAATAATGTAATGCTTTGTGTCAATTTTCCGGACACAGTGGAAAACCCGCTCAATAATCCGGTTCCATACTGGGATTTCTATGCCGTGGGGTTCATTCATCAGCTCAAAGACAAGGTAATCCGTTGCGGCGGCAAAATGTTCTGCCATCTGGGTCCATACGGATGTAAGGATCTGCTCGACTGCCGGGGAAGTGAATGAATCAGTGTTTGTGGCATTGTGGAAGTCAAAGATAACATGAAGCTTCAGTTCGTCAGCCCAAAGTGCAATTTTGTCCAGAAGGTTCATGATTTTTGCAGGAATTGCAAAATCCGGTGCGGGGCCGCAAAGTTTTTCAAAATGAATCGGAATGCGGACAACATCGCAGCCCAATTTTTTTATGTTTTCAAAATCTGTTCTGGTATAGGCTTCGGTGTCAATCTGGTCAGCAGGTCGGTGCTCCATCCAGTTGGAAAAGTTTACGCCTTTTGTAAAGGGTGCTGAAACTGCTTTTTTCATGCTGTCCTCCGAATGTGTCCGTTTTTTGGGAACATCGGGCATTGTACGAAAAGGTTTTTGATGCGTCAATTTCATTTATTTCGGTTGTCAGGGAAGTGATTTTTATGCGCTGTGTCCGACGCGTATGAGCGGGGGCATTGCGTTCGCTGAGCTTGGGGCGGGTTTGTCATTCCGGGGAAAAATGTCATCCTGAGCGGAGTCGAAGGATCTTTACAAAGCATAATGAAAGTTTGGGCAGATCCTTCGACTTCATTCGCTGCGCTCATTGCGCTCAGGATGACAGGGGGTGTATTTGCTGAGCTCATTGCGCTCAGGATGACAAACTTGTGCATTGGTGCGCACGTTGCGGGCGCATGACAAACTTTTGCTTTGGTGCCCACGTTGCGTTTTGTGCATTAGGCTTAATGCAGAAAAGCAGATGTTGCAAAAAAATGCGGGAGTTTTTATTCTTGTTCCGACGGTATTCAGTTTTTATGAAGATTTACATTGATTTTGATGACGTGCTGTGCGAGACCGCAAAGAAATTTGTTGATATTGCCCACAGGCTTTTTGGGATTGATCTGCCTTACGAAAAGGTCCGCTTTTTTGATCTGCAGAAATCTTTCGGGCTTACGGACGGACAGTATGAACAGCTGATGACTGAAGGACATGTGACGGAAGTCCTGCTTTCTTACGAAGAGACTGCGGGTGCATCCGAGACTGTAAACTCATGGATTGACGCGGGGCACAAAGTCTCTGTGATCACCGGGCGGCCTTACAGTGCTTACGGGCCTTCAAGACAGTGGCTTGATGAGCACGGCCTGGAACGGGCGGAACTTTTCTGTCTGAATAAATACGGCCGTGACGCTTTTATAAAAGACAGCACCTTCAGTCTTGAGCTGGATGATTTTTACAGTATGTCTTTCGATTTTGCGGTGGAAGATTCTCCTGCCGCCTTCAGGCATCTTGCACACCTGAAACAGTGCACAGTTGCTGTTTTCTCCCGGCCTTGGAACGAATCGGCGGAATTTCCGGCGCCAAACTACATCCGTTGCAGGGATTGGAAAGAGATTGACGCCCTGCTTAAAAAATCCTGATCCGGTCAGGCTTTCAGATTGCGTTTTTTCCAGTTGTTCAGCTGACTTTCCGGACCCTTTGTCATCACAAGGTTCAGAAGGTCGGCAGTCTGCGGGAAAATCTGTGACAGGATTATCTGTTCATCAGCGGTGAAATTTGAAAGCACATACTTTGCAATGTCCGGGTGGTCAGGGCGTCCGATGCCGAAACGGAGACGCCAGAAATCAGCGGTGCCGAAACAGTCTTTCATGGAACGGAGCCCGTTGTGACCGCCCAATCCTCCTGACCATTTAAGGCTGACTGTTCCACAGGGCAGTTCCAGTTCGTCATGGATCACCAGAATTGATTCCGGCTTGATTTTGTAGAAGTTCGCCAGGGCTGAGACGCTTTCGCCGGAAAGGTTCATGTATGTCATGGGTTTAAGAAGATAGACAGTGTCGTTTGCGCTACCGCCGGCATTGGCTCCACCTGGGGAAAAAATGCTGCGGTCTACGCTGCAGTATTCGCCTTTGAATTTGCTCTGCCAGTTAAGCCGGCCGCTGAATGAAAGTGAGTCACAGAACTGCCAGGCAGCATTGTGCCGTGTATTCTGATATTCGGTTCCGTAATTGCCTAAAAAAGCCACAAGAGATATTTTCTGCACATCCGCAATAATAAGAAAAAACGCTGCTTAACTCAACTGTACACAAAATCAGGACTGGAAAAAATACTCCAACATGGACAGTAAACAAGTTTTTATTTGCTGTGGTATTCTTATAGGTTCAATTTCGGGTTTTGTGAAAAATATTTAAAAGGGCAAAAAAATAACGGAACGCAGCCGGAGTCCTGACAGGAAATCGCTTGCAACTTGTTGCACCGCGATTTTTCGTCAGGATTTCGGCGATAGTGGAGTTATTTTTTTACATTGGTGTAAGAAATATGAAAATCAACATTTGGCCTTATAAAAAAACGGGCTCCTGTCGGGAACCCGTCTTTCTTTGAAAACTTATTTATCTCAGAACATTGCGCTTCCGCCGGTGACGATCCAGCATGCAAGGATTGCCACACAGAGTGCGCCGGTAAAGACATTTCCGGTGCGGCGGAACACGTAGGTACAGATCACGCTGAACACCAGAACCTGAGGAACAAAGACAATCATCAGAGACATGAAAGGTCCGCCGAAAGTGCTTGAGAAAAGCAGGTCTGCACCGGGACCGATTCCTGCAAAGAAGGGAATGTATTCCAGCAGCATCAGCAGAATGATTCCGCCGACCATGCACAGGGCATATTTCCACCAGCAGTTCATGAATCCTTTGAAACCGGGAGTTGTCGCGTCCTCAACACGGGCCTGGGCAAAAATCTTTGAGTTGTTCAGCAGGAAGAAAACTGCGAAGATCGGGATGTAAAGACAGAACTGTCCGAATCTTGCAAGTGTGAAGGTCTTGAAGAAAGGCCAGATGAAGCGGTAATCAAGCAGCATTGTCTTTTCAAAAATCAGTACCAGCACATACATAAGACCTGTCATGCAGAATGCAAGCAGTGCACCTTTGCCGCAGAGAGCCCAGCTGAAAACAGCTGTCCGTGATCTGTCGGCAGGTTCGGCTGCAAATCCCATGTCCGCAAAATCCATTGTTGAACCGCGTTTTTTTGCTCCACGCACTGAAGTCCAGGTTGTGATGAGCATGATGATGATCAGAAGCAGGTACCAGCTGAGGAAGCCGTTTCCGATTGTCATGCGGAAAATGCCTTCGGGAAGCGGTAAGAGTCCGTGACCGAGCTGTGTCATGAAAGGATAGGTGATGAATGCGATCAGCACGGTGATGATCATGCCGCGGACCCATTTTCTGCCCTTGCTTACTCTGTCAGGACGGTTCGGAATGCCGCATGCGACACTGGCAAAGAATGGTGTGCAGAGAAGCAGTTCCATAAAGGGAATCATGGCGGCGATACCGCAGAGCATTGCCACGAACACAAGCCATTCCTTGATCAGGAAGACCTGGTCTGTGGAAGCGACAGTTGTGTCCAGTTTCAGCGCGTTCTGGAACCACTCCATCGCGGCTTTCATACCGCCGGAATGATGGGTTGTAAGACGGTGGTTTGTGTTGAGCAGTTCGATGCGCCGTGCGGTTCCGTCAGCAAAGTTTCCGAAAGTTGTGTTCCATGCGACCCTGTCAGCTGTTGTCCCGAGGAATTCGGTGCGGATCGGAGTCCTGAGCAGATCATCTGTCACAGTGTTGGCATAGTCGCGGAAGTAGTTGAACTCGTCGTATTTGGCCTGAAGCAGAAGCACGTTGTTGAACTTGATGTTCGCTGAATCGTAGACACTCTGTCTGAAAAGCTCGCCACACTGAAGAACCACGGCTTTTGGTGAGATGTCCCGGCCCATGCTATCGGTTGCGCCGGAAAGCATAGCTGCCACAGTCCAGGAAGCCCATGTTCCCATTGAGTGACCGGAGACCGCCATTCTGGTGGGATCAACAAAATCAAGATTTGAAAGGACTGTGTATGCTGAGACACCGCCCATGGAGCTGTCTGCAACTTCTGTTCCGTCAGTGCCTTTGCTGTAGCGGTCGTTGAAGAAACTGAGAGTGGAGAAGTTCATCATAAGACGGTAGCGTTTTGCCCCGCCGATCTCTGCATAAGTTCCGTCAGAATCACTGTCGTTTCCGTAACTTACCTTGACTTTGTGGTTTGTCCAGCCGCGTTTCCTCATTCCGATGGAAGTTGAGCCGTGACCGAATTCATCAAGAGCCATTACTACAACACCGCGTCGTGCAAGTTCCACGGCGTAGGCCGCACTGGTCTCGTGGTCGTTCTGGTAACCGTGGAGCAGAAGAACTGCAGGTGCCGGATTCTCAGCAGAAACGCCGGCCGGCTTGTAAAGTTTGAAAGTCAAAGTTCCGCTGTCAAGAAAATCCTCTTTGGAACTGACCAGGTTTCCATTTTCATCCATGGTGTTCATAGTGTTTTTCCAGTTCATCTGGATCTCACCCATGGAAACATCAATTTTACCGCCGTCTGTCTGGATGACGTTGGCGATAATCATACAGATTGCTGAGACTGCGATGAAGGCAGCCAGCAGAATGGCATGTTTTTTCATTTCTCAATAATCCTCCGTTTTTCGTTCTTTCAATTATATCACACAGTTTTATTCCTGCTGATTCTGTTCTTCATAGGATGCAAGGGAATTCTGGAATGTGACCGTATAATTCTGGAGAATCGTCAGGTCTTTGGTGAACTGTTCCCCGTCAAGAGCATCATCAATGCGTGCAAGATCCTCATACATCGCGCGGATTCTGACAATGCATTCCTTCAGTCTGTAAATGATCTCCTCTTTCAGTAAGGCTGCCTGCTGCATGGACTCAGGGTTCACTGAGGAAGCGGAATCCAGCTGGGGAACTGGCTCTCCGTTTAAGGACACAGTCTCCGCTCTGTCTGCATTCATAAGAGCAACGTAATCTTTCTGCAGCCTGTTGATTGCATCTGATTTCTCGGCAATGCTGATGAGAAGGCGTCCCAGTCTGACATAGGCTTCAGACTGCATGAGTCTTGTGCCAGTGATCTCATCAGCTTTGTCAGCCGGTTTCTCCATAAGGAAGACAGGTGTTTCCTCAAACACAAGGGGGTTCCCCTCAAGATCTTCGTAGACGCTGGAGAACCATCCCACCGGCTGTGATGCATCGAATTCCGGTGGCAGAAGAACCTCTGAAAGGATGGTCTCATAATCTCCGTTATGGATTGTATCCAGTTCGTAGGAAATCACCTGACCGTCAACGCTGCTTTCATAGCCCCAGGTATCAATCAGTTTTACATCTTCCGCAAGTCTGAGCTGCATTCTGAGACTGCGTGCGGCGGGAACAAGAAGCCGGTCCAGTTCAGTGCCGAAAGTCTCCACCATCTTCTCGTGGTTTGAGATAAAGCGTGAACTTCCGCCGCCGGCTGTTGCCGTGTCTACCATAAGGTTCACGTCAGAATCTGTACCAAGTGCGATACAGGAGACGTTTATGTTGAAGTTCTTGTATTTTTCCGCAAGGTTAATGATGTCGTCAGTTGTGTGGCTTCCTGAGTTGTGTTCTCCGTCTGTAAGCAGAATTACTCTGTTAACGTAATCTCTGTCATAGTTTGCGATCACTTCCTGATATCCTGCTGCAAGACCGTCGTATACGTTTGTTCCGCCATAAGCATTCATCCGCTGTACGGCATTCTTAAGAAGAAGTTTTTCGTTGTAGGTGGCCATCTGGGTCGCAGGGAAAAGCACAGACACATCAGTGCTGAAAGCGATGAGTGAGACGTAATCCTGCGGGCGGACATTCTCTATGAAGATCTCAAAAGAGTCTTTAACCCAGTCAAGTTTGTCCGCGATGTACATGGAACCGCTCACATCGATAACAAAGGCAAGGTTGAATTTGGGCAGATTGCGGAAGGCTGTTTTTCTGCCTTTCATTCCAATCTGAAGATATGCAAGTTCGCCCTTCTGTTCTGCATCCACAATAAAGTTTACGGGAGTGTCTTTCGGAACGGGATAATCATAATCAACCTGTGAGATATAGGCGTCAATCTCAATCTGATCAGCAGGTGTGATGTATCCCCGGTTTGAAAGATACATGGCACGGTCTGAGGAAGTTGAGCTTTCTTTCGTGCCCGCTGCATACAGCATTGCCGAAGCGGAAAGCAGAATCATAAGTGGAAGTAAAATCTTTTTCATAGAGACCTCGATATTGGGTAAGGATTTATAAACTTTTGTGTTTACAATATGAGGTCTATTATAATCCAGAAAATCAGATATTACAATTTTTCACTTTGCGGGAGTTTTGATCGTTGCCGCGTAGGCACTGTTGCAGAGTCCGAGAACTGCGGACACAATGAACAGTGTCTCGATTCCAAGTTTCTGCCAGATCACTCCGCCGAAAAGAGCGATGAAGATTGTGATCATATGGTTCACTGAAATCCCTGTGGAGATTGTGGCACGCATTTCTTCCTTGCTGTCAGAGATGTCCTGGACGTAGACGTTGGAAGCCATGGATGCAAGGGAAATGATTGAATCAAGCACGTAGTTCACACAGCAGACAATAAAGGCAATGTTTCTGGGGAAAAGATGATGGGCAAAGCCGTAGAAGAAACAGACGATCACAAGAATCAGTGTGTCTCCCACCATGACCGGTTTGTAGCCGAGTCTGTCCACAATCTTGCCGACCACCGGTGACAGGAAGAAACATGAGATTGCGGAAACTGCGAAGAGAAGGCTGATGACAGAGGCATTTGCTCCGTAGAACAGAATAAGCACGTAGGGCCCGAAGGTGAAGAAAACCTGCTTTCTTGCACCGTAGAAGATCTCAAGCATATAGTACTTTGTGAATTTTTTCTTGAAGTAGAATCTGCTTTTTGTCTTGTCTGTCTCGCTTTTTCCTGAAAGACCCATGGCAAAGATAAAGGCCACTGCCATGAACACTGTGGAAACCATGAAGAAAGGTTTGAACATGCTGTTTGAAGAGAAGAGTGCGAATGCAATGATTACGACAACATAGCCAAGAAGATTGCCGGCCTGATAGATGGCATTCTGATATCCGAGAGCCTGTCCGCCAAGTCCGTTCTTTGAGTATTCAAGGGAAAGTGTGTTTTTCATTCCCAGCTGGATGTGTTCTCCGGTTGAGTAAAGGAAGATTGAGAAGATTACCAGAGCTTTGTAGGGCGGAACGAAGGCGAGGAGTCCCATGCCCAAAATCATTATCAGTCCGCCCATTTTGTACATTTTTTCTGCTGAGAACTTGTAGAACAGTGCGAGGATGAAGATAAGCATGAATCCGGGAAGTTCGCGGAAGAACTCTGTGGCTCCACGGTCAAATTCCTTCATCTGGACGACTTCGGCAAGATAGTTGTCAACAATTCCTTTATGGAGTCCGTATCCTACGGCCATCATGAGGATAGACATGAAAAGTGTCTTCCATTTTGTATCGTCTTTGAAAACAGCTGATATTTTACTCATTTGGATATTCCGACCTTCCTTTTGGTTTTCTGTCCATTCTACAGAATCTTCTGATTTTTTTCTTCCTCTTCCGGTGAAAAAATCCATGTAAAACCGCTTAAAGTGTGTGAATTCCGTTTATGCAACGATAAGTAGCGAAAAAAAACCACCATGTAAACAGCTGTTTCTGTCGGAAAAGAGGGTGGCGGGGTATTGTTTTCCCATGCATTTCGGAGTTTGTTGAAAAACGACACTATTCGTCAGACTGGCCGGCTTGACTCAAGTTGTGCTGGCGCACAAGTTCGTCCGCCGCCCCGTCTGACTCCGGTGTCGTTTTTCATAGCGGGACGGAGAGGAAAGGAACGACACCTTCCGTCAGGCGGTGTTGTTCTTGGCGAAATGAAACTGGTAAAATTAAATTTATAAAGGAAGAGATATGAATTTTGCGGAAAAATTGAGAGAGCTCAGAAAGAACAGAAACATGAGTCAGGAGCAGCTGGCTGAGAAACTTTATGTCTCACGTCAGGCAGTCACAAAGTGGGAGAACGGTGCGGGGCTGCCTGACATTGAGAACATCATTGCAATCTCGGAACTTTTCAATGAGTCGATTGATTCCCTTCTAAGCGAGGAGAAATGCCTTATGTCAAAGAACGATTTCCTCTACCACAGCTCCACAAAATATGATCTGGAGAACGCCAAGGAAATCGAATTCTTTTTTGACATTGCCCATGAAGTCATTGTGGAACGTACTGAGAATGAGCAGATTGAGGTTGTTCTTGCTTCAAACAGACTGAGTCTTCTGAGCCGGCTGGTAAAGGTGAAGATTGAGGAGAACAGAAAACGTATGACCGTAAAGATAAAGCACTCTGACGACATTACAGATCTTACCGCCAGACGCGATATTTACGTTCTTTTCAGGATTCCCCAGAAATTTGTGGCACATCTTGAGATTGATGGAATCACAGACAATCTGCGGATTCGTGACATCAGTCTTGAAAGTCTGGAATTCGGCGGAAAAGTTAAGAACTGTTTTATTTCCAATGCTCTCGGACACATAGAGATGGATACAGGCAGCGATGCTGTCTATGAGGTGAACTCTTTCAAAGGAAAACTGGATATCAATCAGTGGAAGGCGGTTTCCGTAATTTCTGTGAAAAACGCGACCTTTGACTGCCGGCGTATGGGAAAGCATACCCGCTTCCTGGATAAAGACAATCAGGTGATGAATGTTCCGGACTGGAAGAAACTGAAGGATGAGGAAAAAACTGAGTCAAAGGCGGATTTTGTGCTGGAGATTGCAGGTTTTAAAAGCGAGCTGAAAGTGATTGCTGAATGATTTCTTTGCGGAATAAACGTAAAGCCAGCCGGTGGAAACATATTTTTGTACAACTGATTCTGATTGGACTATCGAATTTTTATGTCACTAAACGAGATGAAAAAGGGCTTTCATTTGGAAATTCTACAAGTTAGTTTTTAGCATTTACTATTTGCCGGGACGCCTGTTTTCCCCACTACAAGAATCCCATATTTTCTGCTATAATAAACCTATGCAGGAAAGGCGTTACCCGGTTGGGATTCAGACATTTAAAGATATTATAGACGGCAATTATCTCTATGTAGACAAAACGGATCTGGTTTACAAACTTTCGCACCACTATAAATGCGTTTTTTTGAGCCGTCCCCGCCGATTCGGAAAGTCGCTTCTTATTTCCACAATGAGGGAATATTTTTCCGGCAATAAAGATTTGTTTACTGGCCTAAAAATTTCTGAACTTGAAAAAGAGTGGATTCAGTATCCTGTTCTGCATTTTAATATGAGTTCCTTAAAGCGGGATAGTGTTGAAGAAATAAAGCAAGGCATGGGCGTTAAGCTTGATGAATACGAAGCCAAATATGGAATTACAGAAAAGGCATCGAACATCAACGACCGCCTTACGATTCTTATAAAACACGCTTTCCGTAAAACCGGACATAAAGTCGTAATTCTTATCGACGAATACGATGCACCGCTTTTAAACGTTCTTTACGAAGACAACATGAACGAAGTGCGCCAGACAATGCGTAGTTTTTATTCACCAATCAAAGACTGCGACGAATACATTCAGTTTGCCTTTATGACAGGAATCACAAAATTCAGCCAGCTTAGCATTTTCAGCGAACTGAACAACCTTGCAAAAATCAGCATGGACGACGATTACAGTGCAATCTGCGGAATTACCCAGAGCGAACTTGATACCTGCATGAAAGAGGATATCGGAATCCTTGCAGAAAAGTTGAAATTGACTTATGAGGAAACCCACGCACAGCTTAAACAGATGTACGACGGCTATCATTTCAGCGAAAATTCTGAAGACATTTACAATCC
>JAZRVF010000005.1:0-168904 GCA_045599005.1 Treponemataceae bacterium | reverse complement strand
AGGCGCCATTCCTTCAAATAAGCTGAAATTAGTTTTAGCTTGGTCAGAGTTGCATAAGCAGGAACTTACTGATGGCTGGGATCAAGCAAAAAATATGGAATTACCAGCAAAAATAAATCCACTAAAATAAGGAGGTATGTTATAAAAATTACATCCTGTAATTTTTATAACAAAAGTTTGTTTCGGTTTCACCTTCACAAACTTTGAATTCAGCTCATCCATGCGCTGCTGCTAACGCAGAGTTTAAGGAGTAAAAATGGAAGTTGTTCAGGTTTTACCAAAAGACAATTACGATGTTTTCGTTTACTTTGTAGACGGAAAAATTAAGAAATATAATGTATCTCACTTAGTTGGAAAAGGAATATTCTCTAAACTTTCTGATTCAGATTTTTATATAAACAATTGTACTGTCCTAAATGGCACTCTTGCCTGGACTTTAGATGGTAAATACGATAAATACAATTGTATTGATATTGATCCCTATACAATTTACGAAAAAGGAATTGATGTAGAAGATCCTTTAGAACAAATTGCCTAATCGGAAATGAAACTAATTTCCCTGTAATACTTTCTCAAAAAACCACTTATATTCTTTTTCTTTCATATCTACATAAGCGGCTCTATTATCTGTTCCAACTTTTAAAAGAATTTCTTCTTTAATCGAGTTATATTCATCAACAAGTGCAGGTGTTTCTCGTAATCGATTTCTAAAAGCAATATGTCTTAAAAGTTCAGGATTATCCTTTTCACAAACATATAAATGATGGGCTATTTCTATAGGAACATTATCAACATCAAAAGCTTCTCTTCCAGAAATTCCTAAATCACCTTTATGACCATATCCTATTTTTTCCAAATCTTCTTTTACTGACAGAAATTGTGCTTTATCTTGTACTATAACATCAATATCAATGATTGGTTTTGCCTTCATCCCAGGAACATCTCGTATATTTAAATTTACATCAATTCTAATTTGCAGGGGAAAGCCTTCCCCTCGCTTCAAACCTGCGGTTTTCCGCTACCCCTTCGCCTAGGGCTGCCGCCCTAAAACCCGCTGTTTTTCGCTTATTTCACAAAATGTACGAATAAATCTTGCGAATTGGCTTTTTTATCCGCACGTTTTTGTTTTCCACGCTTTCCGTATTGATGTGGATACCTCTGTCATTGACTTTCAAAAGGATTTCTAACCGGTTCATCAATCCCTTCAACGCCCAAACATATTTCGTTTATCACTTTATTTTCGTCAAAGAAAATTTCAATTCCAACAGAAGCGTAAAAACTTTCACCAGCTTTATCATGCTCGGCCATATACAATGATTTCGAATAATCAATAAATTCTGATTCATTTTCTACAATTGATCGTTCCGGGTGTCCTAAAAGTTCGTATACATCTTTTTTATTCATGCCTATTTTAAGTGGTGAATTCATTAAAAGCTCATTGTTAACAAAAGCTGTATCACAGCCAAATACATAATTCGACTGATAACTGTAACTATATTTATCATTTGAGGAATCGTTATTTTTTAAAATAAAGTCATGCATATCCCATAGTAAACAAGTCAGTATTTTAAAAGAATTGATATATTTTTCATCTTTCAAAGAGTTGTTGAACTGTTTTACAGTTCGATCTCTCATCTGGTATTGGTGTTCCAGATTTAAATTCTCCAGATTTTCAGTAAATGCCAAGTTCTTTAATAAATATTGGTAACTCCTTGTTTTTCTTACCATTAAATCCTGTTCTGTATTTAGAATGTCTAAAAAATCGAACTGTAATGATGGAGACTGCTCTATAGATCCTAAAGAATTTAACAATAAAAGAGCAACATCATACTTCTTATTTGCAATTGAACTCATCAATAAATCTGTATCGTTATAAAAATTTTGATTTCCATAAACATTTATATATTTAATCCAATCAATATCAGATTCATAAAATAAATCTAAGGCTTTTTTTGGATATCTATAAACAGATATTTCTTCACTATCAGAATTGTCTTTCGAATATATTAAGCAAGTTTCTGTTAATTTAATGATTTTTTGAATTTCGTTATATTCCAGGTGTCCAGAATCTTCATTTAAAACCAGTTTTAAATGAAGATTATTATTTTCAAAAGAATATTTACCTTCTGTCCCAATGTCTGTAAAATTTTTACCACATCGATAATTACCATTTGAATCAAATGTTATGTAAAAAGATGACTGTTCTATATATTCCGGACAGTCTGAATATCCTGAATACCAAGTTCCCCAAAGATTTTCAGGACAGATTTCTAATTCAGTCTCATTTATATCCTGATTAATAACCGGAGGAACAATACTTGCATAGCCACCAAAAATCCAGCCTTTAATTGAATTATATTCAACTCTCAACCAGAAAGATAAAATTCCATCAATTTCATCCAGTGGACCGATTTCAAATACATTTATCTCTTTTCTGTCTTCAATCAGTGATATCTTTTGACTGTCCAAATTTGGTGAACTGCGTAATCGTAATCCTTCAGGAGAGTTTATCCAGCATTTAAAAAGCACATCTTCAACAGATTGAACTGCTTCCACAGATTGTACTTCTTCAGTTTTTGATTCCTGTATATCATCCAGTTTTACAGATTCTATGCTTTTCAATTTTGAACAGCTTACTAAAATTAATATCAGAAAAAGATAAAACGCCTTTTTAATCATTTTTCAATCCCTTTAACCACCTGATAGATGTCTGCCATGTCAAGTCTGGCAGCCGAAGACCGGACGGAAGGCAGGCATGATTTTCAGCGCTCACTCTTCAAAAACCTGAAAAGCCTTTGCCATTCGCTCTGCAATCTTCACACCAAAAGGACAGCGGCTTTCACAGGCCCGACAGCCGGTACATTCAGAGGCTTTATGCTCAAGAAGTCTGTAATGCTCCATGACAGACTGTGGAATCTCATCCTGCATTGTTGCCAGGTCGTAAAACTTATTGACCATGGCGATATCAATATTTGAGACACAGGGTCGGCAGTGACCGCAGTAAGTGCATTGACCTGTGTAGGAATGCAAAGGTGCCTTTGAAAGAACTGAACCATAATCTTTTTCTTCAGAAGAGGCTGTTTCATAAGAGACTGCTTCATCAACCTGTTCTTTTGTGTCGTAGCCGCAGACAATGGAACTTACGGCAGGCCTTGTCAGAGCATAATGAATGCACTGGAGCGGAGTCAGAGCAACACCGAATGGAGAGCGCCTTGGATCAAAAAGACGGCCACCGGCAAAGCCCTTCATTACAGTGATTCCTACATCATATTCCTCACAAAGCTTGTAAAGCTCAGCCCGTTCTTTGTTTATTCCGTTCAGGTTCTGGTCATACCTGTAACCGTCAGAAAGCAGATCCCCAAGGTCTTCCCCGGAAGGAAGCAAATCAAAAGCGGGATTTATGCTGAAAAGCAGCATTTCAATCAGTCCTGATTTCACAGCAAGGGCAGCAATTTTCGGATCATGGGAACTCATACCGATATGGCGGACAATCCCCTTTTCCTTCAGTTCCGTCACATAATCCATGAAAGGAGAATTCTGAATGGAATTCCATTCCTCAAGAGTATCAATGTAATGAATCATTCCAAGGTCAATATAATCAGTCTGAAGCCTTGAAAGCAGATCCTCAAAAGCCGGCCGCACAGATGCCATATCCCGGGAACGGACATACTGACCATTCTGCCATGTTGAACCGATATGCCCCTGAACAAACCAGTTCTCACGGTTACCTTTCATCGCTTCACCAATAATGTCCCGGGATTTTGGATCCGGCATCCAGCAGTCAATAATATTTATTCCCTTGGAAGAAGCATATTTCATAAGCTCCACAGACTCCTCAAAAGGATGCCGTTCAAGCCATTCACCACCAAACCCGATTTCACTGACCATCAGTTCAGTTTTACCAAGACGCCTTTTCTGCATATTTTTCCCCTTCTGTTCTGCGGTTATTCTATTCATTTACTTTCCCATACACAACATTTCCCGCTTTCTGATCATTCCACTTCTTTACAATAATCTCCGCATTGCTTTCAAGATCCGCGGCTCCATCCAGATCGATTTCTGCACAGGACAGGTTTCTCATCCATTCTTTCTGTTCCCGCATATTAGGGGAACCGTCTTCTTCATAACTCCGGTTATACTGCAGAAATCTCATGTGACTTTCATACATATCGCCACCTTCAAGAACCCGCTCGCCAAACCGCTCTATCGCCCTTCTGTGGACACGCTCCACCCGGATATCCGGCTCAACATAAAGGAACACCATCATTCTGAACATGTCATCAAAGACATAATGAAAAGAACTCATCGAACCGGCCATCACAAAATGTTCACAGGGAGCAAGAGCCTGACTCAACCTGCTGATTTTCTCCTCCCTCGAATACATCTGCGTATAAGGAGTTTCTGTGTCCTGTCTCCAGATGTAATCGTCCACATCAAAATAAGGATATCCAAGTTTTCGGGCCACAATTTTCCCAAGCGTAGTCTTACCGCTTCCGGACGGTCCGATTATCATAATTCCTGTGGGCATATGCATAAGATTCTTCACTGTAAGATGAGATAAACTATTTCTCCAGCAACCATTCAATCAAATTTTTATGAATAATTCCATTCTGGGAAAAATCAAACTTATCAAGAGACAGAACAAATTTCGGCCAGTTATCCCGAACGCTGTCGTATGCTCCAAACTCACGCTGAACAGTTTCTTCAGCTGCAAGAAGATAGCAGACTTGGAAGTAAACAGTTCCCTTTTCATTTTGAGCGGTAAAATCAATTTCCTGAAATTTTGTTTTTCCTACTGTTAAATTATAACCCCTTCTGAGCAATTCCAGGTAAACAATATTTTCAAGAACTTGATTAATGTCTTTTTGATTTTTCATAAACAGACTCTGACGGATTCCATGATCAGTTATATAGATTTTTTCTTGAGTAGAAAGGATTTCTTTTCCTTCAAGATTCTGGCGAGCAACCAGATGCAAAAGACAGGCCTCCTGACAATATTCAAGATAATTGTAAATTGTCTCTGTGGAGATGGAACGCTTTTCATTCTTTAAATATTTGATAAGACTTGAAGACGAAAAGGTATTTCCGATGTTTGCAATAAAGAATGCAATCAAAGATTTTAAAAGTGAAACATCGCGGATTTTATAACGATCACAAATATCTTTTAAAATGATGGAATTGAAAATGTCATCAAGGTACTGCTTTTTCTGAGTTTCATTAAAATCGAAATTATAAAGAAAAGGATAACCTCCAGTAGAAACGTAAATTTCAAAAGCCTGTTCTGCAGAAACACCATCACCTTTTAAAAGCTTAAGGGCTTCATAGCTTTCTGAAAAGCTGAAAGGATACATTTTGATTTCCACATAGCGGCCTGCAAGATAAGTTGCAAGTTCGCCGGAAAGCAGCTTTGCGTTAGAACCAGTTATGTAAATGTCGCAGTTAAAATCAATAAGGTATGAGTTGATGAGTTTTTCCCAGCCATCCAGTTCCTGAATCTCATCAAAGAAAAGATAGATTTTATCGCTGGCGGACAGCTGATTTTTTACGGTTTGTACCACAGATGTAACATTTTCAAAATTCTTAACACGATCATCCGTAAAAGATTCAAAGTTGAGGGAAAGAATCTGTTCTGATTTTACGCCACTCTTTATAAGGTAAGACTGAATCTGTTCCATCATCACAGATTTACCGCAACGACGGATTCCGGTAATAACCTTTACGATTGGCTTATTTATGAAGGGAATTACTCTGTCAAAATATACTGATCTGGAAATACTCATGGATTAAGTATATTTCGATATATCGAAAACTACAAGTGTAAAACAAGAGAAATTTCGCTATAACGAAAATACAAGCAGGTTTACTATGACTTGTACGGGTGGAATGTAATTACTCAAACTCCACATCCTGTTCGGCCTTGTTATATACATCAATCTGATTTTCAACATTGATTCTATTAACAAGCCAACCTCGTAGAGAGCAAAGTCTTATAAATTCCTCCAATCTGTTTTGTCCATTTATTTCTTTTAAAGTAACAACAAGTCCAAAAGCAAGACCTTTACCGGCATTTCCAAGAAGGCGTTCTTTTGTTTTTAAGCTTATGCCCCAACGGCCATCGCCAAAAAGTTTTCTTGCTCTTGAAGAATCCTTAAATTCTTCCCCTATGAGTTTTATATTGTCCCACTTTCTGTAAAGTTGACGAGCCCGTCCTTCTTTGAGAATAAACTTGCCTTCATCATTCTGAATATTGTTATCGATTGGTTTCAGTTTATCATCTTTGATTCGTCCAAAATGTAAATCCAATTCTGTATCTGTATAATCCACACCCTGATTTCTTGAGCATTTTGGAAAATAGCACAAAGTTGCTTTTGCAATAAAAGGTTGTGAATCCTGATAAACTGGAATTGGAATATTGTAATTATAAGTATCAAATAATTCCGAAACTTCTGAAATTACAAAACGGATTTCATCATTCTGGCACTGAACTATATTATTGATGTCTTTCGGAACTATTCCATAACCAGCAATTTTTGATGCTAGTTCGCATTTTTTCCATCCAGCTGCAGAATCAATAAGTAATGCCTTCGCAACTTCACGAGTCATTCCCATTTTATAGATTAAAAAAGCCATTTTTCGAGTAATCCACGGAGCCGCAAAAGAAGTTCCGTAAGTCTTACATTTTCCATAAGGTGCATATACAGTTAGACGTTCTTCGAAAGTACCACCGTAGTAACATAAATCTGGTTTATTAAAGAAAGATAATACTGGTCCTGTTCTTGAATAAACAGCAGGTTGTTCTTCAAAATCAACAGAGTTTACTACAATTGAATTTATAGAATCTGCTGGTGCTCCAATCTTTTTTTCTGCAATTTCATCATCTAGTTTATTTGTTCCAGAAACTACAAAGACAACATTATTTGCAAATTGAATATCATCCAAAACAGCAGCTTCTGGCGAAACGAAGTTCTGATTAATTTCAAGTTCTGAACCAAGAGAAAGATTCCAAACTTTTATATCTTTGTTTTCTGCAACAATCGTTTTAATTTTATTCATAATTGTTGAAGAATTCATTCTCCCATTAGTTGCTACACCAAAATGTCTTACTCTGAATCTTCCACAATTATCTTCAAGACGAGGATTTAATGCGGGTCCATCAACAATAATAGAAGACACCATTGTTCCATGGTCATAATCTTCTGGTGTCAATTCAATATCTTTTGACATTTCATTGTGATATTCAACCCAACCACTAAAATAAACATGTTCATCAAAATGTGTATCAATCACACCAACTACGGGTTCATTACCTGGTTCTGGAATTGTGACTTCAGGATCTTCGAAAATCTTTTCTGATTCTACTGCAGGAATTTCTGAAATATCACTTACAGACATGGCAATAAGATATGGAACTTCCTGTTTTAAGATTTCAAATTGATCGGGATTCATTACGAAAGTAACATCATCTATCATTTGAATTTTTGTTTCCGACATTCCAATTTTTCGCATGATTTCAGTTGAGCGAACATCAGTTTTATATAAAGTAACGATGGAACGGTCATTTATTGATTCAATATCCTTGTCTACACCAAAATATTCAACATGAAAACTATCGACCAATAAAGACACAAATTTTGTTTTTGAAATTCCGTCTATTAATATCTGATTGTTATTAATCTGTTCAATTGTTGAAAAACTTACCTTACCGCCAAATTGTGAATTCATCAAATCAGCACAAAGCTCTAAATCCTCAATCGCTTTTGACAAAGTATCTTTTCTTACACAGTGAGTAATAACATGTTTTATACCTTCACCAGATTTATCAAATTTTGCACCAACAATGGTTTCATTTGCACCTTTGGTAGATTGGGAAAGCAAATCTTTTATACGATTTCTTTTGGCAACAACATCCGAATAATGAACTGAAACAAGTGCTTCCTTAAAATGTTTATTGTTCTTCCAGAATTGTGCAATCTCAATCAACTGATTTTTCAAATTAATCAGATGAGATGCTGTTACAGTTTGTCCAGCAGGAAGATTTCTTGGTCCAGGGCGATTTGGATTACTGCGTTGTTCAAAATGACCTTTAAGGCTTAGAATATCATTCATAAACTATTCCTCTTGCAAAGCTCTTGAAACTTGGCTTTTGGAAATACCTGTAAGGATTTCAATTTCGCGTACAGTAAATCCTTTTGATTGCAAGTCTTTAACCTGTGGATGTAAATTGTTTGTTATGGTTGAGTAAAGTCTTTTCAGATAATCAAATTCATCTGCCGGATTACTGAATGCAATAGAAGTTTTTATAAGATTTTTTAATTCTCCAGGATAAGGAATACTTTCCATTTGATCTAAAATCTTATTAAATAGTCGAAGATTTTTTCCTGCAAAACTGAACTTTTTCATAAAGAATCCAAGGATTATTTCTGCACATTCATGCAAATCTTCTTTTGAATAGCGATTAAAATCTATACAAGAATCAAAACGTCGTAACAGAGCCTTATCAAAAGATTCATAAAGATTTGTGGTCGCAATCATTACAAGCTGTTCGTTCAAGCCATCCATACCTTTTAAAACAGCAGAAGTAGCACGGCCCATTTCTCGTAAATCGTTTGAATTAGTTCTATCCAATGCAATGGCATCAATTTCATCAAAAAGAATTACAAGACGTTCAGGATGGGCAACAGCATTAAGCTGTGCAAAAAGACTGGAAATATTTTTCTGAGTCTGTCCAAGTTTACTGTCAACAAGATTATCAAAATCAACGACATAAAGTTCACGATTCAAGATGCGGGCAACCTGTTTTACAGTTTCTGTTTTCCCAGTTCCAGGAGCTCCATAAAAAAGATATTTATTGATTCCTGCATTATGCCCTATGGCGTTTACAACACCTAGAATGTCATTTTTTATAACTTCTGGCAAAGGCAAAGGTTCTGAAGAATAATCAATTTTATGAACAAAAGACAAATCGCTTTCATTCATCTGCGGAATAAAAGTATTTGCACTGGAAAGTAATGCCATAACATATTCAGCCAATTCTTGATCACCAGATGAATTGAAATCATTGGCAATGGCGTATGCTTCATCTCTAAATGCGATGTCGTTGTGTTCAGTATAATACTTAATGAGGTTTATAACGTTCTTCTTTTTCATAGTTTGCCCCTTAAGAATAATATAATAGAGCTGGGACAAATAGTAAATGTTTAGGGACATTAGTCAGTGAAATAAATTTAACATTTTTACTATATTTCTATATCTTATAAATAAAGTAAGTTGATTGTGGTATTTTGGAAGGCAGCATGGCGTTTGGAACGTGGCTACTATGACAACATCCTGTCAGCTAAAATTATGCAATCACATTTGTAGCTGTCACAAATGTGATACGCTAGAATACGGGATCAAAAAAGATTTTCGATTGTGTCCAGTTCTGCATCATTTTTAAGGGCAAAAAGGAAATCGTCTTATGTGACGGGCTTTTTCTTCATACTCCAGAATACGATGTTTTCTATAACAACGATGATTACAACGCCCTCATCATCGCCCATTATCCACCCAAGACAGGACCGCATTCTGCTCTTCCTCACTCATCTCTTCGAAAACTTCCTGGAATGTTTTCCTGTACTCGGCAGGTATTGCTTCCTTCAGCCGGGGATTCATTTTTTCGTAGACTGTGTAATAAACGGTTCTCCATTCATCATATTCATAGAAATGATATTTGATCAGCAGCGCGGCCTGATATTCCATATTCAGAAGTTTCATCACATGTTCCGCATTCTCCTGAGAAGACAGCCAGTAAAGAAGCGGAAAGAACTCTTTGCTGTACTCCTCACAGTTTACATAGTTTCGGTCTCTGTCTGCATTGTTTTCCCACAAGAACAAGAGAAGTTCATCACTGCAGCCGCATTTTATGGCATAAAGCAACTCTTCGTCAGTTTGCGGAGTTTCCTCATAGCTCCCAGGTCTTATGCCCTTCTCATAAAAAAACTTAAGCATCTCAAGATTGTCCTGCCTGATGCAGTAGGCTGTCCAAAGGGAGGTCATCCCCATACCGCCGACACCTGTGCCGGGATTGACAAATGAGAGGGGAAAATCGTATTCAAGCATGATATTGATGGCTTCTGTATCATTTCTGTCGATGGCATGCATCATCGGAGACTCGTAAGCAGTGTTTCTTATCCGGTCCAATATGGGTCCCCAATGGGTGCTCTTATAATTCCGGAGCAGTTCCTGAAGACGGAGATAATCTTTATCCTCAACAGCCTTGATCATTTTATAAGACTCTGCGAATTCCAGAACATATTCCAACTTCCATTGATTGCAAAGACTGATCCGTTCACCTATGGAAAGTGCATTGAAATCCTCGGTGAATTCCATGAGCGATTTGTACAGGCCCTCATTGTAAGAATACTGGTATGTGTAAGAATATAATCGTGTTGCCCTGTCAACAAACTTCCAGTATTCTTCATCTGAAAGGGCTACCGCGCTGAATGTGCAGAGAAAAACAGCTGCAGCCAGAGCAATCAATTTCTTAAACCTCATGACAAATTTCCTTCTGATACTAATTTTTTTAGCGGAATAATACCACATGTGCCGAATCTGAATCAAACTATAAAAATACGGAGTGCAAAGGGATTCCCTAACGCCAGCAATAACTCATCAACTTTTTTTCCGATTGCACCCTGCCTGTCCTTATCCAAAAAATTATAACGTACCGGATTTTCCGCAAGCAGAACAAGTTTTATGAATTCTTCCGCCGTCAGACTCCTGTAATCCTTCTCAAAATAGAATTCCGCCGCCCTGTCCAATCCGTAGACAGAACTGCCAAAGTACAGACACGAATATATGTAGTTGCAGCATGTCCTGGAGTCAAGCAGCATTTCCGCATTCCGGCTGGTTCCCGCTTTTCTCACCCGCCACTCAGTTTCTGTCCAGCGGCTGTGTTCCGGGACACAGTTCCGCAGATAAACATCAGCGAACAGGTACGCAATCCTGTTTCTATTAAGGAAAAGTCCAGCCACTACAGGATTTTTTTTGAACTCGCACTTTTTTTCCCCGGTGTGAATATAACTGATGATCTCAATCTGATCTTCTGATAACTCAACTTTTGTATTCAGTTTTAAATATTCCGGATCAATTCTCACCGCTTTCCATGAGACATAAATATTCAAAGCCCCATACAGACTTAAGACAACAGCCAGAATAATCACAGATACAGAAACCAGAACTTTTTTCACAATCATTCAAACCCTGAGCAAACACCGACCTGTCCCGAAGCTCCGACACTCCGAAACCCCGCGTCCCACAGCCACTCAGTACCAGCCCGCACACCGGCGACCCGCCAGCTTACTTATCCACAACGCTTCTGTTGCGCCATTTTCCGCTTCTCCAACGGCCTGTCACAATAAATCCGCGGATCACTTCGTCAGCCATTGTTCCCATAAAGACACCGGCCGCGCCCAGTCCGAAAAGAACGCCGCAGCTGTATCCCACAGTGATGCCGAAAAGCCACATGCTTATAAGCCCGATGACCACAGGAAAAAGATAATCGCCGGCTGCCTTAAGGCTGTTCACAACAATCAGGTTTGTGGTGCGTCCAAGCTCCATGAAAATACCGACTGTCATGATGGTCTTTGTCAGAATCCTTACTTCTTCCGACGCACCGAAAATCAGCAGCGACCATGGACTAAGCAGACAGTTTGCCGTCGCAAGAACAAGAGTCACCGGCAGTGCAGAAAGCAGGGATTTCATCACACGCCGGTAAGCCACATCCTCTTTTCCAGCGCCTACCAGATGGCCGGTGATAATCTGGGTGGACATTGCCACCGCGTTTGAGAAGGCAACATTCAGGTTCATGAGAGTCTGGGCATAAACTTTTGCAGTCACAGCCACAGTTCCCATGGGATTGATGAAAGACAGGAGCACAACCTGCGCCATTGAATAGGCAAGATTTTCTCCTGCGGTGGGAATACCGATCTTAAGCTCCTTCCAGAGCAGGGACACAGGGAAAGGACGCAGAGTATCAAGACTCAGCCGCCCGATACGGAGTTTATAGAACATAACCAGTGCGACAATCAGAGCCACAACACGTGAGACAGAAGTGGAGATTGCGGCGCCCATAACGCCAAGCCCCAGGAATTCCAGAGGCCCGTAAAGGAAGCAGTAGTTTCCTGCAATGTTCAGAAGATTTGCCGTCATTGAGATGTACATTCCGGCTTTCGCATAGCCGTTGCAGCGCAGAATCTGGAACATAACATTGGAACAGGCCTGGAAGAACAGACAGCTTCCCACAATCTTTGTGTAACCCACCGCGTCATGCATCATCTCCTCAGGAACTTTCAGCAGCCTGAGCAGAAACTGTCCGCAGAAAAACAGGAATGCGGAAAGAACAATTCCTATCACCGCGTTCACCACAAAACTCAGAGTGTAAATCTGATTCATCCTGTCTTTCTGATTCGCACCCAGGTACTGGGCAACAATAACATTGGTGGAGCTGGCAATCACATTGAACATGATTATGAACAGAAACATGATCTGATTCGCGTTTCCCACGGCACCAACTGCCGTCTCAGAATAACGGCCCAGCATCACCGTGTCCGCGTTGTTTATCAGAATGTTCAGCAGAAGCTCCACAAACATGGGACCTGCCAAAGAAATCAGCTTTGTATTCTCGTTGATCGCAACTTCTCTTTTCGCTTTCACAGGGTCATGATACCCTAAATCGCAAAAATGCACAGTGCTTTTTTTTCGGCAGATTTTCCATATTCAACGTATTTTTTTCTCAATTTCCTCCATTTTTTCTTTGTATGAACCGAAAAATCAAAATATAATAAGGAGGTTCGATTTCGAGTTTTTCAGAAAGTGTCATTTTGAGCGGAATAAACGCAGTGAATTCAGCCGAAACATCTGCAGATTTTTATGCTCCGGGTGGCAAAGGGTCCTCAAATACCCCATTTCTAAAACTCGACATTTGACCTAAAGATATTTTACACACTTTATCTATCAGGGAATCAGAATGGCAAAAAAAGAACTGGACAGATTCGCCACCAAATTCAAAAAAAACATGCAGATTCAGACCAAGCTTCTCGGATTCATCATGGGATCCGCGATCATCTCCTGCATCGTCACATTCCTCATCGTCATCAATGTCTTCAGCAACAAACAGCTTGACAACGAGAAAGAACTGATTGAGATCAACTCGACAGGTCTTTACCGGCTTATCGAGGACTGGCGGCTTCAGCTGACACAGTACACATATCTTTTCTCAATCAATGACGGTTTTTCAGAGGTTCTCTACAATCAGGAAGAAGACTTTGAGGCTCTTGAGGACACTGTTGATGAGATCACCTCAAACCTAGACCTTGATTTCTATGCTGTCACCGACCGTTACGGAAACATTCTTGTTGCCGATGAACTTTCAGGCAACATCAAGACATCAAGAAGCGTGAAGACCGCACTCCAGGGAGATCTCTGCTGGAGTTACGAAGGCATCGGTTCCCAGCAGTTCTCCATCGTATGTGCCGCCCCTGTCCGCTATGACGGTCAGATTGCCGGAGTTGTTGTCCTGGGGTACGCCTTTGACAACCAGCTTCTCTGCGAAGAGGCAGTTGAAGGCTATGACCTTGAATGTACAATCTTCAAGAGCAATCTCCGTGTTGACACCACACTGCAGGACGCAAAGGGCAACAAACTTGTGGGAACTTATCTTGATAACCCGGAAATCATTGATACAGTCCTTGGAAAAGGCGAAAAATATGTGGGTACGGTAGAAATCAACGGAACACAGTATGTTTCCTGCTATACACCTCTGATTTCCGAGGACTACACAGCTCCCGGAATGCTCTTTGTGGCAAAAAGCCTGGAATCTCTTGAGGCATCACGCAACGCGACTATTCCCATTGTCATACCGATCTGCGTTGTCATGATTGCCATCATGCTTGCAATAACAGGATTCTTTGTACGCTGGCTTATGTGGCGTATCAAGAACGTCACAAACTCTCTCAAAGAAATGGCAACCGGCGAGGCAGACCTTACAAAACGCTGCAAACTCTTCATCCGTGATGAGATCGGATTCCTTGTCATACAGTTTGATGCTTTCTGCGACAAACTTCAGCAGATCATCGGCGAGATCAAGTCTTCCAAAAACGAGCTTACTGAAACAGGTGACAACCTTTCTTCATCCATTGAAGACGCGACCAGTGCCATCAGCGAGATTTCCGGCGGAATCGACAGCATCCACACACAGATCAGGAATTCCGGTGAAAGTGTAAAACACACTGCCGATGCGGTGAATGAAATCTCCGAGAACATCTCAACTCTGGACAATCTGATTGACAGCCAGTCACAGAAAGTCTCTGAAGCTGCAAGTGCCATTGAGCAGATGATTGGAAACATTTCCTCAGTCAATTCTTCTGTTGAAAAAATGGCCGGATCATTTGACAGCCTTTCACAGAATGCAAACAACGGTTTCTCAAAACAGCAGGATGTGAACGAGAAAATCAAGGAGATTGAAGCCCAGTCAGAAATGCTTCAGGAAGCAAACCTTGCGATCTCCTCAATCGCTGAGCGGACAAACCTGCTTGCAATGTACGCCGCAATCGAGGCCGCACACGCTGGAGAAGCCGGAAAAGGTTTCAGTGTTGTTGCCGATGAGATCCGCAAACTGAGCGAGACTTCTTCCTCACAGTCAAAGACAATCGGTGATCAGCTGAACAAAATCAGGGAACAGATTTCCCAGGTTGTTACAGCTTCCTTTGAGACCAGCGAGGCCTTCACACAGGTTTCCCAGAAAATCAGCGAGACAGATCAGCTTGTCGTCTCAATCAAGGCAGCAATGGAAGAGCAGACCGCCGGTTCACAGCAGATCAGCGGCGCACTCCATTCAATGAACGACAGTACACATGATGTCAACATCGCATCCAAGAACATGGCCCAGAAAAATGAGCTTATCCAGGATGAGATCCAGAAACTTCAGGAACTTACCCGCCAGATGGAAGACAGCATGGAGGAAATGGCTGTATCCTCAAACAAAGTCAGCACCTCCGGACAGGATCTTGGATCTATGTCAGAGCAGGTAAAAAGTTCCATCCAGAAAATCGGTTCCCAGATCGATCTGTTCAAAGTCTGATACTGACCGGTCCCGGTGTCCGGATATGCAGCGGGTGCCCTTCTGTGGTGCCCGTTGCATATTATTTCTCTTCCCTGTACTCTATTTTTCATGAAATACATCAGCACACGTGATTTTTCTGCAGCGGGCGGCGCCGTAAGTTTTTCTGAAGCGATTCTCCATTGTGTTCCGAAAGACGGCGGTCTGTATGTGCCCGCATACGAAGAAAACCTGCGCCCATGGATTCTGTACATGAACGAATCCACATCTTTCTCATCAATCGCAGGTGCCATGACTTCCGCACTGATTAAGGAAGAATTCAGTCCTATCATCAGCGAAGCAATTGCGGTAAAAGCATTTCCCTTCAGTCCTGTGCTCAAGAAACTCAACGACAATCTTTATGTTATGGAACTTTTCAATGGTCCCACCGGTTGCTATAAAGACTTTTCTCTAGGTTATTTCGCATCCTGCCTTGAACACATACTTCTTATGCAGGAAAAGGAATCTGTTGTCGTCTGTGTCTCAAACGCAGAGACCGGTGCCAGTCTTTCCCATGCACTTAAAGGCCACAAACATATCAAGGCTCTGGTGCTTTTCCCGAAAGGTCAGGCCCGTGGATTCTCAGAAGAAGACTGTGTCTGGAATGGCGGCAATCTTTATCCAGTGGAGATTGACGGGACAGAGACTGACTGCTTCAATCTGGTGCGCGCTCTGTTCGGCAACAAAGAACTGGCTGCGGAAAAAAATCTTACCCTTGCAAACTCGGTGAACATCGGCCGGCTTCTTCCGCTGTGTTTCTCTTACGTGTGGGCTTTCAGCCGCTTAAAAAAACAGGTTTATGGAGACATTTACTACGCGGTGGAAGCCGGAAACTACGGAGACCTGTGTGCCGGACTCTACAGCTGGAAATTCTCACTCCCGGTGAACGGGTTCATCACAAACTGCACGGATTCTCTTGTCCTGGACGGCAAAGACAAATGTTCCCTCATGGATTCAGTTGTGCCTCTTGAAAAACGCATGGAACCGGATATTGCAAATCCGTCAAACATTGAACGGCTGGAACAGATTTTTCAGACAAGCCCCGCAGTGCTCAAAGGTCTTGTATTTCCTGCAAAAGTCACAGACAAAGACAGGGAGGAAGCCTGCAAAGAAGCCTTTGTCAGATACGGATACCTTCTTGATTCCGACACAGCCGCAGCCTACGCTGCCGTAAAACACCGTGAATCAATGATCACAGAGGATGAAGGCGCTGCCGTCATCATTGCAAAGAATCATCCTGCTTTTGATGCGGAAAAAATCAGATATTGGTGCGGCGAAATCCCTCAGTTTCCTGAAAACGTCAGAGCCGCATTAAGTTCCGAGGCAAAAGCCGAAACCATTGCTCCTGATTCCGCCGCACTTCAGCGTATCGTGGAATCTTTATAATCCGAATGCCGGATTTTTTTCAAACCAAGCCTTGAATGAACGGGAAGAAAAACAGAGACAACCGAGCCACTCTGAAGGTCGAAAATTTGTATCCTTCAGCGTGGCGAATTGGCCTGTTTTCTGGAAATTCATTCAAATATGATCAAAACTGTCGATGTCCGCTTCGTAATCAACACCGGCAATGTCAAATCCGCTTGTCGCCAGGAAGTCGTGGCGGTAACCTTTCAGGTCAATTGTTGCCTCACTGTTCTCTGAAGTGACATTCGGCATGATCTTATCAACTTCAGCCTGGATCGCAGGATCCATTTCCCAGTCGTCAACACGGATTCTGCCGTCTTCATCAACACAGATTCCGGAAGCATCATTTCTGCAGCCCAGAAGTTCTGCAATCCGTTTACCTTCTCCGCAGGGTGTTCCATAAAGGCGTGTGTCAAACAGACGGTTCATCTGCTCAATGCATCCTTCGTGAGCTCCGCAGCCTTTCATCACTGTGAACAGTGTCGCAAGATAAAGCGGAATCACTGGAATGACAGAACTTGAACGTGTTACAAGCCCTTTGTTGACTGACACATATGCAGCACCACCGGTTCTTCCCATCTGTTCGGACAGTTCGCGGGCTGTTTTCTCAATGTGTTCCTTTGCCTTACCGATTGAACCGTTGCGGTAAATTGCCTGTGATACTTCAGGTCCGATGTAGGAGTAAGCCACTGTCACACAGTCAGGAGTGACTGTTCCTGCAGCTGTAAGTGCATCAATCCAGAGTTTCCAGTCCTCACCGCCCATTACTTTCACAGTGTTGGCAATCTCTTCGTCATCAGCAGGTTCCGCTGTAACAACTTTAAGCTCGCCTGTAAAAGGGTCAACTGTTTTTCCGGTGAAAGGTGCACCATAAGGTTTGATCACAGATTTGTGCATGATTCCTGTAGCAGGATCAGTACGCACAGGACTTGCGAGACTGTAGATCACAAGGTCAAAGACCATGCTGTTTTCTTTTGCAGCAGCAATAACACTGTCTTTCATCTCATTGCTGAACGCATCACCGTCAAGAGTTACAGAGACAAGCCCTTTTTCTTTTGCGGCTTTGTCAAATGCCAGATTGTTGTACCAACCGGGAGTTCCCCATTTTTTGTCAGAGCCGGCCTTCTCAAAAGAAACACCAAGAGTGTTTGCCCCGTATGAGAAAGCTGCGGCAATGCGGCTTGCAAGACCATAACCGTTTGAACAGCCCAGAACCAGCACATTTTTTGGATCTTTGCGACCGTTTTCTGAACGTTCATTACGTCCGGCCAGTTTTCCGGCTTTGCGCTCAGCGGCACGTTTCTCAGTATATTCAATCTGTTCGTAAACAGCAGCCGCACATCCCAGCGGATGGGCATTCAAACAGATATTGTTGCGGACCATAGGTTTAAGTGCCATATTCATCTCCTTTTAAATCAATGAGAAAACCGCGGCTGAAGACAGACCGACGACAGCGTGTGAACCTGTGCGAAAGCACAACTTGAACAGAGCCGTTTCGTCTGACGCAATGCCGCAGTTTTTTACAAGCAGTTTCTGCAACACTGATTTACGCAGAAACATCAAATACAGTTCAGTTTGCGCTACCCACAAGACAGAGCCATTCAGCTTCCGCAGCAAGCTCATCACCGACAAAAGCCTTTCCTGCCTGCTTAATCATTTTTGGTGACACACGCAGATTTGTAATCTCCATGCGGACAGTGTCACCGGGACGAACCTGTCTGCGGAATTTAACTTTATCTACGGTTCCCAGAAAGAAAAGACTGCCCTCAGCAAGCACTTTCTGGGCTGCAAGACCGGCACCACCAGCCTGGGCCATGGTTTCCACAAGAATCACACCGGGAACAACCGGATACTGGGGAAAGTGACCTTTAAAGAAAAAATCCTCCTCAGTGAATTTCCGTGTCGCAACCACACATTTCTCATCAGCAGAAACAATCTCATCCACGAACAGAAAAGGTGAACGGTGGGGCAAAAGGCTTTCAATGTCTGTAAAGTGTTCTACCATTTGATCAGTCTCCTCAGATTGCTTTGAAAACAACAACACCGTTGTGTCCGCCGAAGCCCAGTGAGCCGCTTGCCACACAGGTAATCGGTCTGTCTGATTTCTGGGCCTTGTTGGGAACATAGTCCAGATCACATCCGCCTTCCACATCCACGTTGTCCAGATTGATTGTGGGCGGGAAGATTCCGTCCTGCATTGCCTTGATGCTGATTGCGGCTTCAATGGCACCGGCTGCACCAAGACAGTGACCTGTCATACTCTTTGTTGAAGAAACTTTCATGTTCTTTGCATGGTCACCGAAAGCCATCTTGATCATTGCTGTCTCGGAAGGATCATTGATATGTGTTGAGGTTCCATGAGCATTGTAATACTGAACCTCAGAGGGAGCGACACCGGCATCCTGGATTGCCTTTGTCATTGCAAGAGCACCGCCTTTTCCGCTGGGATCAGGACTTGTGATGTGGTATCCATCACTTGATCCGCCGTAACCTGCAAACTCACAGTAAATGTGTGCACCACGGGCTTTTGCATGCTCATATTCCTCAAGAATCAGAATAGCAGCGCCTTCACCCATTACAAATCCACCACGGTCTTTGTCAAAGGGACGTGATGCTTTTTCAGGGCAATCATTGAATCCTGTTGCCAAAGCCTGAAGCTGGTCAAAAATTCCCAGACCGAAACCGCTGATTGTTGCCTCTGTTCCACCGGCGAAAACCATGTCCAGACGGCCGCTCCGGATCTGATCCAGTGCGATACCAAGGGCATCAGTTCCTGATGAACAGGCTGTTGCAAGAGAAAATGCTGTTCCATGGATTCCGAACATCATGCTGATGTTTCCAGGAGCCTCATTGGGAATAAGCATGGGACATGACAGCGGCGGAATGCGGCTTGGACCGGCATCAAAATACTTTTTGAATGCAGCCTCAAGAACATCAAATCCTCCGATACCGTTTCCGACCAGAACACCGGTGCGGTCACCTTCCGCGGCAACAGCTTCCTTTGTAAGTCCGGCATCTTTCACAGCCATTATTGCAGAAGCAACGGCATATTGTGTATAAAGTCCCATCTTGCGGGATTCTTTTCTGTCCATAAAATCACCGGGATTAAAGTTCTTAACTTCCGCAGCAATTTTACATACGTTGCTTGAGGCATCAAAATGAGTGACAGGACCTACTCCGCTCTTGCCTTCAAGAATATTCTTCCATGTTTCTTCAATTGAATTTCCGCAGGGTGTGATCGCACCCAGTCCGGTTACTACAACTTTTCTCATATTAGCTCCTATAAAAAATCAAGCGCCCATTCCACCATCAACGCCCAGAACCTGTGCAGTTATATAGCGTGACATATCTGAAGCAAGAAATAAAGCGGCATCTGCAATGTCTTCAGGTGTTCCGGCTCTTTTAAGAGGTACCGATTCAAGATATGAATTCTTCACTTCATCCTTAAGGACAGCTGTCATATCAGTCTCAATAAATCCCGGTGCGATCGCATTCACACGCACACCACGGCTTCCTGTCTCTTTTGCAAGGCTTTTTGTAAAACCGATAAGCGCAGCCTTACTTGCAGAATAGTTTGTCTGGCCACCCTGTCCGTGAAGCCCGACAATACTGGACATATTGATGATTGATCCGCTGCGTTTCTTGATCATGTCACCGGCAACAATCTGGCTTGTAATAAAAACAGATGTCAGATTGACGTTCAGAACAGAAGTCCAGTCTTCCAGTTTCATACGGAAAACAAGACCATCCCGTGTAATGCCCGCATTGTTCACAAGCACATCAAATCCGCCGGCTTCTGCCAGAGCCTCTTTGATCACAGATGCAAGAACTTCTGCATTTCCGCAGTCCGCATTGATTTCCTTGAATGAAGTTCCACACTCGGAGGCATACTGCTCCAGTTCTTCCCGGCTTGCGGACGGTTTGGAACAGAGTCCCCAGACCTGTGCGCCCTCCCGCAGAAAACGGCGGACAATCTCTTTTCCGATTCCCCGGCTTGAACCGGTGACCAGTGCTTTTTTTCCTGAAAGAAGCATATCAACCTCCGAATACTTTTATCAGTTTATCAGCTGTTACTTTCCCAACAGCATGGGTTTTGCCTCTGCACTCGCTGCGGCAGGGCAATCTTTCCACAGACCGCACAGGACTTTTCCGGGACCGGATTCTACAATCTGCCAGGAATCACCATTGTCAGAAGCAATTATCTCTGCAAATCCGTCTTCAATATCTGTCCAACGGACTGCCTCAGTAATATGACGTGTTGCAAATTCTTTCGCCTGTGCCGCATTCTCAAAAACTTTTCCGCTTACATTTGAGAAACAGGGCAGTTTCGGCTCATTGAAAGTCACTTTTTCCAGTTCAGCGGCAAAAAGTTCAGCAGCTTCTGCCATCAGCGGAGAATGGAAAGGACCGGCAACCTTCAGCATTATGAAACGGCGTGCACCGGCAGCAGTCAGGACCGGTTCCACAGCCTTGAGTCCGGAAGCCGTTCCGGAGACCACAGTCTGTTTCACACTGTTCCGGTTTGCCGCAAAAACAGCATCGGCACGCTTGATGTCAGAATAATCAGCGATTGCGGAACAGACCTGCTCAGGTGTAAGACCGATCACTGCAGCCATTCCCGGGGCAGCACCGTTCTCACTTGTTGCCGCAATTCTGTCACAGACAGCCTGGAAAATTTTTCCGCGTGCCTGAACCAGCCTGATTGTGTCTTCAAAAGAAAGGATTCCGCTTGCATAAAGTGCGGAAAACTCACCGAGACTGAATCCAGCCACAGCTTTAGGTGTCTCAAGTCCCTGCTCTCTCATTGCAGCATAGCAGGCAAGACTTACAGCAGTGATCGCAAGCTGACTCACATCGCTTCGGGCCAGTTCTTCCGCACTTGAGTTTCTGATCAGAGCCGGAATATCAATTCCTGCAATTCTGCCTGCCTCATCAAAAACTTTGCGGGCCGCCTCAGAAGATTCATAAAAATCCATACCCATACCGGGAAACTGTGCTCCCTGTCCGGGAAAAACTACAATTGAATTCATTTTATCCTACCAAACAATCACAGCGCCGCCGTAAGTCAGTCCGGCACCGAATCCGGCTGTAATGATTCTGTCGCCGGCTTTTAATTTGCCCTGTTCAACCAAGTCTTCCAATGCGACAGGAATTGAAGCGCTGGAAGTATTTCCATATTCTTCCATATCAAAGAAGAATTTCTCCTCACTGATATTCAGGCGTTTTGCCGCAGCCTGCAGAATACGGGCATTTGCCTGATGACAGACAATCCATTTAACATCATCAATCGAAAGTTTTTCTTTTTCCATCAGTTCTGCGATTGTTTCCGTTATGGTCTTTACCGCAAAATTATAGACCGCGCGGCCATCCATACGAAGTTTACCGTCGTGAGGTGTATAAAGTGCCTCAGCACCGGTTCCGTCCGCTCCGAGAATCACAGATTTGATTCCACGGCCTTCAGCCTCTTCTTCCGCAACATTCTCAAGGATTGCCGCACCGGCTGCATCACCGAAAAGAACACAGGTTGAACGGTCAGTCCAGTCTGTAATCTTTGTAAGTGCCTCAGTTCCGACTATAAGTGCATATTTCCAGCCGTGACGTTCCATCATACCGGCGGCGGCATCCATCGCATAAATAAAACCGGAACAGGCAACCGCAACATCAAAACATGCGGCGTTTTTTGCTCCAATTTCTGCCTGGATGAGACAGGCATCTGAAGGAAAGTTATTGTAAACAGGTGTTGCTGTTGAACAGATAATCACAGAAATTTCTTCCGGATTGATTCCTGCTTTCTTTATTACATCTTTTGCAGCTTCAGTTCCCATTGTCGCACTGTCTTCCTCTTCAGAACAGACGTGGCGTGCTCCAATTCCAGTATGACTTCTGATCCACTCGTCGCCAGTTTCCAATTCTTTTGGCAATTCATCGTTTGAAAGTCTTTTCGCGGGGATAAATTTTCCGATTTCTTTTATAATTACGCTCAAAACAAACTCCTTTATTACAATATGACAAAATTAGTATAAATGTCAACCTGTTTAAAGCCGAATAACCTTTACCCCTGCCTGCCCCATTCAGACTGCTCCAATGCAGACAGTTCCATCATTGTCCTGAAAGAGAATGTTAAAAAAATTGGGAAAAACCGGTAATACCGAGCGCAAAGAACGCATGAATGCAAAAAACCGTCATGCCGAGCGCAAAGAACGCGTGAATGCAGGACCGTCATGCCGCCACACTGAACACAGTGAATGCAAAGCCCGTCATGCCGTTACTCCGTATGAACGCGTGAATGCATACCCCTTGTCATGTTGAGCGAAATAAACGGAGTGAATGCAGTCGAAACATCCTCCCCACTCAATCAGCAGTGCCAGACCACCTTCGCAAGAGCATTGCTGAAAGGCTGCGGCCGTGTGAAATCAGGAAGCCATTCCGTATCTTCTTCAAGTTCCTGATAAAAAAGGTATTCAAACTCGTAGGAGTCTATCAGTTCCCTGATCTGTGCAAATTCCTGCTTTGTCAGAAGCCGGTTGCTGAATGCATTCAAAGCTTCATTCCTGCTCAAAAGGCTTTCCTCAGAGAAATTTATACCTTTATCAGCATTCACGGCTCTGTCCACAGTTACAGGCGTATACTGAGACATAAGAGAAATGCAGGCGCCATGCTCATCCCCTGTGTCTGCATGGGCTTTCAGCCAATCAAGCACAAGCCGCGTGTCATCAAGCCTTCCAGGCAGAACCAGATGGCGTATTATCACACCAGAAAGCATTTTTTCCGCTTTTCCAGCCGGAACAATTTTCCGCTCTGTGTGGGAAAGCATCCACCTTATTGCCCTTTTTGCAGCCGCAGGATAATCCTTTGCCTTGAACACACGGTTTGCAATAAGAGGATTCAGTGTCTTCAAGTCCGGCAGCCATATGTTCACCAGCCCCTCCAGAAGTTCCAGAGTCTCTTCGGATTCGTAAGCAGAACTGTTCCAGCAGACAGGCAGGACAAGACCGCGATTTTTTGCTTTTTCAAGGGCTCCCGCAATTTCAGGGACTGCATGACTTCCGGTTACAATGTTTATGTTTTCCGCACCGGCATCCTGCAGTTTCAGACACAGTCCGGCAAAATCTTCTGCTGAAAGTTCAGAACCGTATCCGCCCCGGGAAATCTGATAATTCTGGCAGAAAGCACACCGCAGATTGCAGCCGGTCACAAAAATCGTGCCGGAACCGCCATTTACTGTTATCAGCGGTTCTTCCCCAAAGTGCAGACAGGCCACAGCCGCCCGGATTTTCCCGCTCTCTCCGCAGAACCCCGGCTGTCCGCCCACTCTGTCAGTTCCGCACTTTCTGGGACATTGTACGCATGCAGAATACAGATCAGACATGTATCAGAGTGCTCCGTGTTCCATCACAGCGCTCATCAGAGAAGTGAGCATCTCTATAGGCAGATCTTCCGCCTCAAGGTTCACCATCTCCCTCAGTTCATTCCAGTCTTCAGGTTTCAGAACTGAATTCCCTTCCAGAGTCCCGTCAAAAAGTTCCTGGATATCGCACAGAAAATCAACATCATTGACTGTGGGGACTTCATTCACATCACCATTCCTGATGTATTTCTCCATCCAGTAATCAGCCACAGACTTTGCAAGATCACCTGCGTTCTTGTTATTTCGTACAAAAAGATCTGCCGCATTCCGGGCAGCTTTGATTCCGTCATACTTCGGGCTCTCATTGCGCTCATGTTTTCTGATGCGCTCCACATCAGCCCTGAATTTTTCTATTTCGTTCATAAAAAGCAGTTTACCAAAGATAGCAAAAGCACTCAATGACAATCCGGCCAGAGAGCCTCAACCTTCTGTTTCCCGGCTCAACTCATACCGGATCCTACTCTGCAGACCTTTGTCAAGACTGTTTCCTCATTCCTTATTTCATCCAGTAACACAATTAGTCCCTTGACTTTTACGGTAAGTAATCATAAACTTATTATATGACTTTACGAACTGTTTTAACGCCTGATACTGTAAACCTTCATCTGAAAGGTACTACAAAAGAAGAAATTATTGACGAATTGCTGGAAGTTCTTATTTCTGCCGGCAAAGTGAGCGACAAAGAGGCCGCTAAAGCGTGTGTTCTTGACCGCGAGCGCAAAATGTCTACTGGCATGAAGCACGGAATCGCAATTCCCCACGGCAAAACAGACACAGTAAGCGACCTGGTTGCATGTATCGGTATTTCTGACAATCCTGTTGATTTTGATTCACTGGATCAGGAGCCATGCCGCATCTTCATTATGACACTGTCTCCTGTTAACAAGACAGGTCCGCACCTGCAGTTCCTTGCAGAAGTCAGTCTTCTGTTCAAGAGTGCAGAAAAACGCGAGCAGATTCTAAAAACATCAGACAAAGAAGAAGTTATCAAAATTCTTACTGAATAGTCTGATTTTTTCAACTTTCAAAGAAACCACTGGTTTGTCTGTCATACATGCCAGTGGTTTTTTTTTCAGGATTTTCAAAATGAAGCATGAAGTACTTTTTTCCGCCCAGAAAGGCTGGATTCGGGATGATCACAACCGCGCAGTGATTTTCAGAGGCGTCAACATGAGCGGCGCCAGCAAAGTCCCCTTTGACCCGGACGGCTCCACACAGAACAAGAACAGTCTGGAAGCCACCAGCGCCGTAACCTTTGTCGGACGCCCCTTTCCGGAAGAAGAAGCTGATTCCCATTTCATGCGGCTCAAAAGCTGTGGAATCGACCTTATTCGCTGGGTCATCACCTGGGAATCCGTAGAACATGCCGGCCCCGATGAATATGACGAAGACTATCTCGCTTACCTGCGCCGTATTCTGAAAAAAGCTGAGGAATATCAGATTTTCGTATTCATAGATCCACACCAGGATGCATGGAGCCGCTGGACCGGAGGAGACGGCGCACCGGCCTGGACACTGGAAAAAGTCGGTTTCAACCTGGCACGTCTTGAAGCAAATGCCGCCGCCTTCACACAGCAGGGCGCCGCGGCGGAAGGCATTGAATACAGACGCATGTCATGGAGCCTGAACTATCAGCGTTATGCGGCGGCAACAATGTTCACCCTTTTCTTCGGAGGAAAAAAGTTTGCCCCGGACTGCAGGATCGATGGAATCAATGCACAGGAATATCTTCAGGAACATTTTATCAATGCAATGTATCATGTTGCCCGCCGTCTCAAAGACTGCAGATCAATAATCGGTTTCGGGATGCTCAATGAACCGCACAACGGTTTCATCGGTCATAAAGATCTCCGTGAATACGCACCGGTCACAGCCACAGCAGGCACAGTCCCGACGCCTTTTGCCGCAATGACTTCTGCCAGCGGTTATCCTTCTGAATTCGCTTCCATCAAACTTGGTCTCAGCGGTGTTACACCCGGAAAAAAAATCCCCTTTGAACCCAAGTTCTCCTGGATAGAAGGCGGTATTTTTCTCCCCGGTTTTTCTTGTCCATGGAAGACTGCCGGAATCTGGCACACAGAAAATGATCAGCCTGTTCTGGACAGACCTGATTATTTTGCAGATTCAGATTTTGCCCAGGATTTTCTTAAACCCTTCCATAAAGACTTCATTGCCGCATTGCGCAAAAAGCATCCTGAATACCTGTTTTTCACAGAAGGCAGCATTGACGGTCAGCGCGCAAAATGGTCTTCGGAAGATGAAGAATCCCAGATTCTTGTTGATGCATTCCACTGGTATGACGGACCGAGTCTTTTGCTCCGTAAATGGGTTCCGGGCTTTACAGTAGACACTTTCACCCGTAAACCTGTTTTCGGAAAAGACAATGTAAAGAAAAGCATGTCAACCCAGATCAACGGCAAAGCAAAAGAAATCCGTTCAGATTCTCTCGTTCCCTTTCTTGGCGAATTCGGCATTCCCTTTGACCTTGACGACGGCAGGTCCTACAGAACTGACAGTTACTCAAAGCAGGAAGAAGCTTTGGGCATTTATTACGATGCTCTTGATGAAGGCCTTCTGTCATGCACACTGTGGAATTACACTCCCACCAACACCCATGACGACGGTGACTGCTGGAACAGAGAGGATTTAAGCATTTTCAACAGTAACACACAGCGGCTTCGTGGCATCAACGGATTCTGCAGACCTTATGCAATGCGTACAGCCGGCACTCCTGTCAAAATGCGTTTCATCAGGAGTCCTAAAGTCATTTTTGAATTTGAATGGGATTCAACCGTATGTCCCACATCCTCCGGCGATGAAGATACAGAAATTTTCATCCCCAACGGCTGGTTCCCAAAAGGCTGGCGCGTTGACAAGTTTGACGGTGTCGGCGCACTCCGTGAATCACCTGAAACCCAGATGCTTTACGTAAAAACTTTGGAAGAACGTCGCTGTTTTATCCGCATTATGGAAAAATAAACGGCACCAACGAAATTTCTGCCATTCTATCAGGCATAAAAAAAACCGGCTCCAGGAAAGGTCAGAGCATTCACTCACAGATTTCCGGATGCCGGTTTTTTTATCAGTCAGCCAATCAGCCAAGAATCAGTTTGTCAGAGATTGCACCATCTTCTCCGGCAGCAGAAACAAATTTTGCCATCAGATCCTGCACTGTCAGGCGTTTCTTCTCTTCACCGCGCACATCAAACACAATCTCGCCTTCTTTCATCATAATAAGACGGTTACCATAACGGATCGCATCGTTCATATTGTGCGTTACCATAAAAGTGGTCAGATTATCCTGAGTGACAAATTCTTCAGTCAGCTCAAGAACTTTCTTCGCAGTTTTCGGGTCCAGAGCCGCTGTATGCTCATCAAGAAGCAGCAGTTTCGGTTTCTGCAGAGTCGCCATCAGCAGAGTGATTGCCTGACGCTGACCGCCGGACAGAAGACCGACTTTGCTATGCATACGTGTTTCAAGTCCCAGGTCCAGCAGCTTCAGTTTCTCAACATACTGCTGCTTTTCCTCGTTTTTGATGTACCATCCAAGTCCGCGTTTTTTTCCGCGCCGGTATGCCATCGCAAGGTTTTCTTCAATTTCCATATTGGCAGCAGTTCCCATCATAGGATCCTGGAAAACCCGGCCTAAATACTTTGCCCGTTTGAATTCAGGCAGATTGGTCAGATCCTCTCCGTCCAGAGTAATCCGCCCCGTATCAGCCATGTGAACACCGGAAATCAGATTGAGCAATGTGGATTTTCCCGCACCGTTACCACCGATAACCGTAATAAAATCACCGTCTTCAATCTGCAGGTCAATTCCGCGGATCGCTTTCTTCTCTGTAATTGTACCAGGATTGAAAGTCTTTGTAATTTTCTCAAGTTTAAGCATCGACCTTCCTCCTTATTTGTTTCCGTCTTTTGTAAGTTTGTCAACTTCGGGAACTTTGTGTGTATCAACTACATTTGAGTGACGGGTGTTCTCTTCATCAATTGCGGCTGCAGGCTTTTTCTTGAAAAACTTCTGCTTCATCACAGGAACGGAAAGAGCCACAGCAACAACCAATGCAGTCAGCAGCTTAAGGTCAGTTGATTTAAGTCCCAGCTGCAGAACGATTGCAATTACAATTCTATACAAAATCGAACCGAGTACCACTGCAATAAGAGTGTACCAGAGTCCGAAACGTTTTCCGAAAATAACTTCGCCGATGATGATTGATGCAAGTCCGATAACGATTGTACCGGTACCCATCTGAACATCCGCATAACCCTGACTCTGTGCAACCATCGCACCGCTCAGGGCAACAAGACCGTTACTGAGTCCCAGCCCGAGAATCTTCATTGTGTCAGTGTTCACACCAAGAGCGCGGACCATCTTCTCATTATTACCGGTTGCACGCAGAGAAGATCCGATTTCCGTACCAAGGAACCAGTACAGAACTGCAACCAGAATCGCGATCGCCACAAAACCCAGAATCATGGAAGAAGTTGTGACCGTCATACTTCCGCCGAAAAGTTTGGCAATTTTCTTCATCGCTGTTTCTGTTCCCAGAAGCGGGATGTTCGCCTTGCTTCCCATGATACGGATATTTACAGAATAAAGCGCAATCTGCGTAAGAATACTGGCCAGAAGTACGTGAATCTTGAGTTTTGTGTTCATAAGGCCGGTTACAAGACCAGTTACAATGCCCAGCAGAAAAGCAAAAAGCAGAGTCAGGAACGGATTCATTCCGTTGGTAAGAAGCACTGCACAAACCGCGCCACCTGTAGCAAAACTTCCGTCTACAGTAAGGTCTGCAATATCAAGAATTCTAAACGTAAGAAAAACACCGAGTGTCATTATTCCCCAAAGCACACCCTGAGAAACTGCACCCTGAACTGCCAGTAAAATACCCATTTTTTTTCCTATTTTCCGTCGTCCCAAAAATCCAATACAGAAAGAACAACAGAAGCCACATAATAAAAACAAAAGGGCGGGGAAAGACTTCCCCTCGCTTCAACTGCCATACGGCATTTTCCGCTACCCCTTCTCCTAGGGGCTTACCGCTTACGCTCGCAGCCCCTAAAACCCTGCGCGGGTCAGTTTGATTTAGTTTCTTGGAACTGAAACTCCGATAGCTTTCTCAACTTCTTCGTTTACAACCAGGTCACAGCTTGAAAGATATTCAATAGGCATAGAAGCAGGTTTTGCCTCACCTTTCAGAATTCTTACAGCCATTGCACCGGTCTGTTTTCCCAGTTCGTAATAGTTAAGACCATATGTTGCAAGACCACCCTGCTGAACCATTCCCTCTTCACCGCAGAATACGGGAAGTTTTGCGGGAGTTGCAACCTGGGCAACTGTTGCCATACCAGCAGCAATCATGTTGTCTGTGGGTGTGTAGAGAGCATCAACTTTTCCGATTGCAGACTGGACAACCTGCTGGATTTCGTTTGATGAAGAAACTGTGAAGTCAATGTATTTCAGTCCCTGTCTGTCACATTCCTCTTTTGCAAGTGCAATCTGGAAGAATGAGTTCTGTTCGTTTGAGCAGTACAGCATACCTACTGTCTTTGCCTCAGGAAGTGTTTTCTTGAGGAGCTGGATCTGTGCTGCACAAGGTGTAAGGTCAGATGTTCCTGTAACGTTTCCACCGGGTGCTGTGTTTGAGGCAACCAGTTTTGCTGACTCAGGATCAGTTACTGAAGAGATAAGAACAGGAATATCCTGTGTCAGGTTTGCTACAGCCTGTGCTGCAGGTGTTGCGATAGCAAAGATCATGTCAACACGGTCGTTCACAAATTTCTGTGCGATTGTAACACAGTTTGCCTGCTCACCCTGAGCGTTCTGATAGTCGATCTTGATGTTCTGTCCGTCAACATAACCTGCAGCAGCAAGTCCGTCCACGAATCCTTTGTAGTTTGCATCCAGAGCAGGATGTTCAACCAGCTGGATCACACCGATTTTTGTTACTTTGTTCTCATCTTTTTTACCGCCGGCAACAAGCACGCTGACAGCCAAAAGAAGTACCAAAAGACATGAAATAAGCTTTTTCATTTTCTGTTTCTCCTTGAACAGTCTTTATGCATAAATATGCACTTTAACAAGACTTCATCTTTTCAATTTTATTGAAAACCCCCTAATAATGCAAGAGAAAATCTCCCTTTATAAAACAGGTTTTTCACTGTTTCACAGTCTCACGGAATACTGTTTTGCATAAAAATACAGTCTGTACTTTCCCGCTTTTATCCGTCCGCTTTCTTGTTCCTCACAATGGCTTGTGGTAAGATTCATTTCTATGACAGCACATCACACCGAAGACACTGACACATTTCTTGCAGAACTTGCAGACAGATATGAAAGTCCTTCCTTCTCGGACACAGATCCATGCCGTTTTCTCAGGGTTTACCGGAAAGACTGTGACATTGAATCCTGCGCTTTCACGGCTGCAATGCTCTCTTTCGGCAGCCGGACACAGTTCCTGCCAAAGATACAGTCTCTGTGTGATCAGGCCGGGGAATCTTTCGCAGCCTGGATTGTCTCCGGCAGTTACCGGCAGACACTTCTGCCCCCTGACGGCAATCCGGATTCCAAGTTCTACCGCTTTTACTCCTACAATGACATGTACACTTTCTTTGATGAGATGCGCAGTATTCTCCGGATCAGCGGCTCTTTGGGGACATTTTTCCGGCAGAGCCTTGAATATGGCGGCCCGGATCTTCCCCTGGACAGACTGATCTCCGAATGTTTTCCCAGATCTTCAATTGTCTCAAAAGGTAAAAATTCCGCCAACAAACGGATACATATGTTCTTAAGATGGATGGTGCGGAGGAATTCACCCGTGGACATTGGACTCTGGACCTGGTACAGTCCCGGGGCCCTCATCATTCCCCTTGATGTTCACGTACTGAAAGAAGCACGGAATCTCGGGCTGATTCCGCAGAATGCCCCGGCAACACGAAAAACCGCTGTCCTGCTTACAGAGCGTATGAAGCAGATCTGGCCGGATGATCCCTGCAAAGGTGATTTTGCCCTATTCGGTCTCGGCATCGACACAGAGAAATCTGTTCAGGCAGAATGAGCGGACAGGCTTCCTCTCTTTCCATAAAGCCCCAGAATGCGGACAAAAAAAAACGGGCCCCGGCCGGTTCCCGTTTAATCCGCGGCGCAGTAAATTAACGCCACAGATTCAGTCTGTCCCGGCCGTAAGCCCGTTCTTATCAGCTGTTAAACAACTTACGGATTAACAGTTGCGCTGTACACAGTAGTCAGTGCACCATCTTTACGTACAATCTCCACCATTACTGCAGATTTTACAGGATTGCGGCGTGCATCAAAAGACAGGTCACCGGTTACATATGTTCCATTTGTTTTTTCCAGTGCGTCACGGACAGCAGTTGCGTCAGTTGTTCCTGCTTTAACAATCGCATCCTTGAGCATGTAGAGAGAATCATATCCCAGAGCTGCGAAAGAGACAGGTGTTGAACCGTATTTCTTTACGTAAGAAGTAACGAACTTGACAACTTTGGGATCTGTTGAGTCAGCTGCATAGTGGTTTGAATAGAAACCATTAAGAACTTCATCTCCCGCGTTATCTGTAAGTCCGTCCCATCCGTCAGCACCGACGATAGGAGTATTGATTCCCTGTGCTCTCAGCTGGCTTGCAATCAGAGAAACTGTTGCGTAGTAATCGGGAAGGTAAACCACATCAGGATTTGCATTCTTGATTTTTGTAAGCTGTGCGTTAAAGTCTTTGTCACCTGTGCTGTATGCTTCTTTTGCAACAACTTTTCCACCGGCTTTCTCAAAAGCTGCGGTAAAGTTGTCTGTCAGACCCATTGAATAATCACTTCCTGTGTCATAAAGAACGGCTGCTCTTTTTGCACCCAGGTTCTCGGCAGCGAATTTTCCACCGACTGTTCCCTGGAAAGGATCGATAAAGCAGGCGCGGAATACATAGTTTCCGGCATCAGTGATGCTCTCCATTGTTGCTGCGGGAGCGATCATAAGATTTTTCTGAGCCTGAGCCAGTGTTGAGAATGCTGCTGTACAGCCGGATGTCAGTGAACCGATGATCAGTTTGCATCCGTCTTTTGTTGTAAGTTTTTTGTAAGCGTTAACGCTCTTCTCAGGATTTCCTTCATCATCTTCTGAGATCAGCTGGATCTGTTTTCCGTTGATTCCACCTGCGGCATTGATTTCTTCAATTGCCAGCTCAATTCCATTCCGACATTCAACACCATAAACTGCTACACTTCCGGAAAGAGGGAAAATTCCACCGATTTTGATTGTTTCCGAACTGCTCTTTGAGCATCCGGTCAGTCCGCAGACCATTGCTACTGCAATAAAAGCAACAACTGCGATTTTACCGAGTCTTTTCATAACTTCCTCCAATTCTTTCTTGATCTGTTTCTCTTTAGCAGATCATTTTCACAGATCTTAGGTTAGCAAAATCAAAAAAACACGTCTATAAAATCTTTTCGTAAATTTATGTTTTTTTTACTTTTTTCCTGGATTTTCGCTATGGAATAGTGCCTTGATTATCGATAAAGTTTTATAGTATTATTGTTAACCGAGTTTTTCCTTTTTATGGAATAAACTTGAAAATTAAAGGGGTTTCCAATGTATCAGATTATCGAAAAACGGCAACTTTCTGCTGATGTTTTCTACTTCCGTGTAAATGCACCAGAAATTGCAAAAAACCGTAAAGCCGGTCAGTTCGTTCTTGTTCAATTGGACATTGAATTCGGAGAACGTGTTCCTTTGACAATTGCAGACGCGAATGCAGAAGAAGGCTGGATCGCTCTGGTTTTCCAAGCTGTCGGCGCCACTACTTATAAACTTTCACAGATGAATAAAGGAGATTGCCTCGGTGCTCTTTTGGGCCCCCTGGGTAATCCTACACATATCGAAAAACAGGAAGGTACCGTTGTTGTTGTCGGTGGCGGTATCGGTGTTGCTCCCTGTTATCCTATTGTCAAGGCTCACAAAGCTCTCGGCAATAAAGTTATCATGATCATCGCAGCCCGCAACAAAGACCTTCTGATTTTTGTCGACGAGATGAAGGCTGTTGCAGACGAGGTTATCGTCATGACAGACGACGGTTCTGCAGGACGTCAGGGTGTTTCAACACTTCCTCTCAAGGAACTGTGTGAATCCCAGTGCCCGCCCGCAGAAGTTGTTGCCATCGGGCCGCCCATCATGATGAAATTCTGTGCTGCAACAACAAAACCCTTCAATGTTCCCACAACAGTTTCACTCAACACAATCATGATTGACGGTACCGGAATGTGCGGTGGCTGCCGTGTTGCTGTCGGTGGAAAAACAAAGTTCGTCTGTGTTGACGGACCGGAATTTGACGGACACGCCGTTGACTGGGACAACATGATGCTTCGCATGAAATCATATAAAGACCGTGAAGCTGAAGATTTCCACAAATGCAAGATGCAGGCTCAGGCTGACGCAATTGCAAAGGGAGCAAACTGATGACTACTCAAGAACTTTATAATGACATTTCTGCAAAAGTTGCTGCAGGAACACTTACACCTAAAGAACGCATGGCAATTCCCCAGCAGGAGATGCCTGTTGCTGATCCCAAAGAACGCGCTCGTCTTATGAGCGAAGTCGCCCTCGGTTATACTGCTGAGCAGGCAATTGTCGAGGCAAACCGCTGTCTTCAGTGCAAGAACGCACCCTGTATGAAAGGCTGCCCTGTAAGCGTTCCGATTCCTCAGTTCCTTGAGCAGGTCGCACACGGAGAATTCAAAAAAGCTGTTGATCTGATCAAGACAACAAACCTGCTTCCTGCAATCTGCGGACGCGTCTGTCCTCAGGAAACACAGTGCCAGGGTGTCTGTACAATCGGAAAATCACTTAAGAATCCCGAGAAAGCTGTTTCTATCGGACGTCTTGAACGCTTTGTCGCTGACTACGAACGCGCTAACAACATGCAGACAGTTCCTGCAGTTGCTCCCGCCACAGGCAAAAAAGTCGCTGTCATCGGTTCTGGTCCTGCCGGACTCACAGTTGCAGCTGATGTACGCCGTGCCGGTCATGACGTTACAATCTTTGAGGCATTCCACAAAGCCGGTGGTGTTATGGTTTACGGTATTCCTGAATTCCGTCTTCCCAAAACCATCGTTGCAAAAGAAATCGACATGCTCAAGGAAATGGGCGTAGAATTCCGCACAAACTTCCTTGCCGGTCGCACAGGAACACTTGAGCAGATGCTTAAAGAACAGGGATTTGATGCTGCATTCATCGGAACAGGTGCCGGTCTTCCCAAATTCCTCCGCATTGAAGGTGAGAACCTGATCGGAGTTTTCAGCGCAAACGAATACCTTACACGTGCAAACCTTATGAAAGCTTACGACACAGAACATGCCGCAACACCTCTTTACAAGGCAAAACATGTTGTGGTCTGCGGTGGTGGTAACGTTGCCATGGACGCAGCCCGTATGGCATTCCGTCTCGGTGCGGAAGAAGTTGACGTTGTTTACCGCAGAACACGCAATGAGATGCCTGCCCGTCGCGAGGAAGTCGCACATGCGGAAGAGGAAGGCGTAAACTTCAGATTCCTTGAGAATCCTGTAAAAATCCTTGGTGATGAGAACGGCCGTGTCTGCGGAGTACAGGTTCTTAGCTACGAACTCGGTGAACCTGATGAATCAGGACGCCGCAGCCCTGTTGCTGTTCCCGGAAGCGAACACAACATTGAATGCGATGCAATGATTGTTGCCCTTGGAAACGGATCCAATCCTCTGATGGAAAAAACAACACCCGGTCTTAAAGTTGATGACCGCGGACACATTCTTGTTGATGAGACTGGAATGACATCTATCGAAGGTGTCTGGGCAGGTGGAGACATTGTTCTCGGTGCTGCAACAGTTATCCTTGCAATGGGTGAAGGCCGCCGCGCTGCAGCTGGAATCAACGCCTATCTTTCAAAATAAACTGATTTAATCCGTTTTTTTTGAAAAAATTGATCATTCAGGAGCATACATACTTGTGTATGCTCCTTATTTTTTTTAAACTTTGTCTGATTCCTGTTCCATCGGTTCCAGAATCAGTCCTGTTTAATTCAAGAAGGTATTAAAAATGTGTGGAATTGTCGGTTATGTCGGTTGTAAAGATGCGTCTCCAGTTCTTATTCAGGCACTTAAAAAACTTGAATACCGCGGTTACGATTCTTCCGGAATCGCCGTTCTGAATGATGATGAGATTGTCGTCCGTAAAGCAAAAGGCGCTCTTAAAATGCTTCAGAATCTTGTGGCCAGAGAGACGATTCAAGGCACAATGGGAATCGGACATACCCGCTGGGCAACCCACGGGGAACCATCTGACATAAACAGCCATCCTCACACAGATGTTTCCGGACGTATTGCCGTTGTCCATAACGGCATCATCGAGAATTACGCTAAACTCAAGCAGTGGCTTGAATCCCGCGGAATAGTCTTCAAAAGCCAGACTGATACTGAAGTGATTGCCCACCTGATCAACTTTTTCTACAAAGGTGACCTTTTCTCTGCCGTTCTTCAGACACTCCAGCGTCTTGAAGGTTCTTACGCTCTTGGCGTTCTCTGTTCTGATTTTCCTGACCGTATAATCGCCTGCCGCAAAGACAGTCCCCTTGTTGTCGGTCTTGGCAACGGCGAGAACTTCATTGCCTCAGATGTTCCCGCCCTTCTGGAACACACTCGCGAAGTCCATTTCCTTAAAGAACGAGAGATTGCCGTTCTCTATCGGGATCATGTCGATCTTTTCACCGATCAGGGGGAAAAAATCCTCCGTGATCCATACCATGTGGACTGGGATATTGAAGCTGCTGAAAAAGGCGGCTATGAACACTTCATGCTCAAAGAAATCCACGAGCAGCCAAAAGCACTTGCAGACACTTTTTCCATGTTTGATTCACTCACTCTCAAATCTGACTGGAAAAATGCTAAACGCATTGTAATAACCGCCTGCGGAACTGCCTATCATGCCGGTGTCGTCGGAAAATATGCTTTTGAGCATTTTGCAAGAATCCCTGTGGAAGTGGATGTTGCCTCCGAATACCGATACCGAAATCCGATGTGCGCCGCTGATGATGTCTTCGTTGTGATCAGTCAGTCCGGAGAAACAGCAGATACACTTGCCGCAGTCCGCCTTGCCAAATCACGGGGCGCCAAAGTTTTCGCCATAACCAATGTTGTCGGCTCCACTCTTTCCCGCGAAGCTGATGAAGTCATGTATACAAGAGCAGGCCCTGAAATTGCTGTCGCATCCACAAAAGCCTTCACAACGCAGCTTCTCTGTCTCTACCTGCTTGCAGTCAGACTCGGCGAATTCCGAGGCACACTTTCTCCGGACCAGGTAAGTTCCTGCCGGGCTCAGCTTCAGAATCTTTCACAATATGCCCAGGACATTGTCGACAGAAAAGAAGTCATTCAGAAATTCGCTTCCCGACAGTTCAACAAAACAAAAGTTTTCTTTATGGGACGTCTTTTTGATTATGCCGTCAGTCTTGAAAGTGCCCTTAAACTTAAAGAAATCAGCTACACACATTCCGAAGCCTTTGCTGCCGGTGAACTGAAACACGGACCAATCGCTCTTGTGGATACTTCCACACTTGTTGTAGCTATTGCCACACAGAAACCTCTTTACGAAAAACTTTCATCCAATATCAAGGAAGTCTCTTCCAGAGGCGCTTCAACCCTGGCAATTACCCAGGACACTGACGGCGCTTTTTCTTCCTGCTGCGATGAAGTCTTTACAATTCCCGCAGTTGCTGACGAATTCTCACCTGTTCTCAGCGTGATTCCTGCCCAGCTTTTTGCCTATTACTGTTCTGTCCAGAAAGGCAATGACCCTGACAAACCACGTAATCTTGCAAAAAGCGTAACTGTGGAATAATTTTCGGGATTATTTTATCACGGACAGTAAATGACTTTGTATAACCACATACGGGGATAAACGCAATGGCTGACTAAACTTGCCCTTTTAGCGACACTAGCTAACGGTTTTGACTGTTGCTTTCTTCCTGGAGATAATTTCATTCTCTGATTTGAATTGTTTCCCTGAATTGATAATTCCGGTATTTTTTAATCTGTGATTTTCAGTTATGCTTAAGTACCTTTACTAAAATTTAAGTTTGGTTGTATACTTAAACTTGAAATTGCTGATATTTCATTCAAGCTTATTTTGATCAAAGGAGATACAAATGGCTAAAAAAGACATTAACTGGGGCGAACTTGGATTTGGCTACATGGAGACAGATTATCGTTTTGTGGCAAATTTTAAAGACGGCAAATGGGACGATGGAGAACTTATTACTGATGCAACCGTCAAAATCAGCGAATGTGCCGGTGTCCTTCAGTACGCACAGACTTGTTTCGAAGGTCTTAAAGCATATACAACAGAAGATGGCAGCATCGTCTGCTTCCGTCCTGACTTGAATGCTGAACGCATGGAAAATTCCTGCCGCCGTCTTCAGATGCCGGTTTATCCCAAAGAAAAATTTATCGAAGCTGTAAAGAAAGTTGTTGAAGCCAATAAAGACTGGGTTCCACCTTACGGATCCGGTGCAACACTTTACATCCGTCCTTACATGTTCGGTTCAAACGCTGTTATCGGTGTAAAACCCGCCACAGAATACCAGTTCCGTATCCTGGTAACTCCGGTCGGACCTTACTTCAAGGGTGGTGCAAAACCGATCACAATCCGCATCAGTGACCGCGACCGCGCTGCTCCTCATGGAACAGGTGATATCAAGGCCGGACTTAACTATGCAATGAGTCTTTATAATATTGTTGATGCCCACAATGCAGGCTTTGACGAAAACCTTTATCTTGATCCAGGCACACGCACAAAGATTGAAGAAACCGGTGGAGCAAACATTATCTTCGTAACAAAAGACGGAAATGTAGTGACTCCTAAATCCGGAAGTATTCTTCCTTCTATTACACGCCGCAGTCTTCTTCAGGTTGCAAAGGATTACCTCAAGATTGAAGCTACAGAACGCGAAGTTCTTCTTTCTGAGGTTTCAGACTTTGCCGAAGCTGGTCTCTGTGGAACTGCCGCTGTTATTTCTCCTGTCGGAAAAATCAATGACCACGGCAAAGAAATCTGTTTCCCTGCTGGAATGGAAAAAATGGGACCTGTTACACAGAAACTGTATGACACTCTTACCGGTATCCAGATGGGAAAACTTCCTGCTCCGGAAGGATGGATCTGCAAAATCTGCTGATTTTTCCTGAACCCTTTTAAGTGATTTTTCACCCGGTGACTTCTGTTATCGGGTGTTTTTTTTGCCCTTCTGACGAAAAAAAAACTGCCCAAAGCCGGAGTTTTTTCACTCACCGCTTCAGGCAGCTTTTTATTTACTTAACCGATTCAATCAGTCGTCCACATCAGGACCGTCATTTGTATCTTCAACAGGAACAATCACCTGTTCAGCAACTTCCTGTTTGCGGCGTTCAAGGATTTCGTTCATCTGCTCATCCAAGTCAGCACCCTGTCCGTCAACCAGTTTAACATTGCGATAATGTTTAACACCTGTTCCGGCAGGAATCATATGACCGATGATTATGTTTTCCTTCAGACCGTGCAGGCTGTCTACAGATCCGGCAATTGCCGCATTTGTAAGAACACGAGTTGTCTCCTGAAATGAAGCAGCAGAGATGAAAGAATCAACACCCAGAGATGCTTTTGTAATACCCTGGAACATAGGCCGTGCAATAGCGGGCTGACCACCTTCGTTCATAACTCTGTTGTTTTCTTCATGGAAGCGGTATTTGTCAACCTGCTGTCCATAAATGAATCTTGTATCACCGACGGATACAACTTCAACTTTGCGCAGCATCTGGCGGACGATAACACCGATATGCTTGTCGTTGATGTTTACACCCTGTGTACGGTAAACAGCCTGAATCTCATCCATCAGATATGACTGCAATGCGTTTTCACCAAGGATTGCAAGAATATCGTGTGGGCTCAGTGCTCCGTCACACAGACTCTCTCCGGCAATCACATTGTCACCGTTTCTGACCAGCAGACGTTTTGTCATCGGAACAGCATGCTCAAATGATTTTCCGTATTTGTCAGTTACAACAACAATACGTTTGCCTTTTGAAATACCTTTGAAAGAAACTGTTCCAGTAATCTGTGCCAGAACAGCAGGATTCTTGGGTTTGCGTGCTTCAAAAAGCTCGGCAACACGTGGAAGACCACCGGTAATATCGTTTGTCTTTGTTGCTTCCTTAAGGATCTTAGCAACTGTTGTTCCGGCACTGATGAATGTATTGTCCTCAACCTGCAGATAAGCTCCACCAGGAAGATAATAGCTTGCCAGTTCGTTACCGGCTTCATCAGTGATATGAATGCGCGGCTGTTTTGTATCCAGGTGAAGTTCAGAAATACGTTTTTCAACGTTTCCTGTCTCTTCATCCAATTCCTCAGCCAGAGTGGATCCGGGAATAATATCCTCAAAGTGAGTATATCCGGATACCTCAGAAATAATAGGCTCGGAGAATGGGTCGAATGTTGCGATCGGCTGATCCTTTTCAACAACATCACCTGCTTTTACGATAACATTTGAACCGTTGGCAATCTCAATTTTAAGAGCTTTGCTCAAAAGAAGAAGTTTTCCGTCACGGAAGTGGACACTACCGGCCTCTTTTGCGGTCACAGCTTTCTTACCTGCAGTAAACAGTTCTGCGCCCTTAAGGACTTTGCTTCCTTCTTCCACTTTCAAAGCAGCTTTCTCAGGAACATCAAAAGAATCAATGATGCGTGTAACAGTCATTGAACCCTTACGTGTGAACAGCCATGTTCCGTCATCCAGAGTAACATGTGTTCCTTCGATTTCCTGAACAATCACGCCATATTTAAGCAATACTTTGTTATCCTGTGTCTCTTTTGATGCTGTACCACCAACATGGAATGTACGCATTGTAAGCTGAGTACCAGGCTGACCGATTGACTGCGCTGCAATAACACCGACTGCCTCACCGATCTCAACAATCTTGTTGTGGGCAAGGTTCCGTCCATAACATTTGCAGCAGACACCATAGCGTGCTTCACATGTAAGAACGTTTCTCAGTTTGATAGTCTCAACTCCAGCCTCATCAATCTGAGCTGCAAGTTCTTCTGTAATATAAGTATTGACATCGCAAAGAACATCACCGGTAATTGGGTGACGAACCTGCTCAAGTGTAAAGCGTCCAACAATCCTGTCACGGAGTGCTTCAATAACCTGATCGCCTTCTTTAACTGCAGAATACTCAATACCGTTGATTGTTCCACAATCGTCTTCGTTGATAACAACATCCTGTGCAATATCAACAAGACGGCGTGTAAGATAACCTGCCTCAGCAGTCTTAAGAGCAGTATCAGCCAGACCTTTACGGGCACCTGAAGTTGAAATGAAGAACTCGATAACTGAAAGACCTTCCTTAAAGTTTGAACGGATAGGAAGCTCGATGATGTCACCGTTAGGTTTAGCCATCAGTCCGCGCATACCTGCAAGCTGACGAATCTGGTTACGGCTACCACGGGCACCGGATGCGGCCATCATGTTGATTGTATTGAAACCTTCTTTGTCGGCTTCCAGTGTCTTGATAACTGCATCTGTCAGAACTTCATTTGTCTTTGTCCAGACTTCAACTACGCGGTTATAACGCTCATCACTTGTAATATGTCCCTGTTTGTACTGCTTAAGAACACCGTCAACTTCTTTATTTGCTTTATCCATCAGTTCAGCTTTTTCAGGCGGAACCAGAATATCACCCATAGAAATTGTTGCACCGAAGAATGTTGCATAGCGGTATCCAACAGACTTGATTGCGTCAACCATCTGAACAGTCAACCAAGTTCCTTTTTCTTTCAGAACTTTCTCAATCAATGCCTTAAGCTGTTTATCACCAAGAAGATCGTTCACATATCCGACACCTTCAGGCATTTCTTCGTTGAAGATAATGCGTCCAGCGGTTGTCTTGATAAGAGCACCTTTCTTGAATGTCTCTTTATTGATTTTTTCAAAAGGACCCTCAGAGTCTTTGGGAGCCGGTACAATAATCTCGGCTTCATAATCAATATTCTTTGCTTCTGCGGCAAGAAGAACTTCGTCAATTGAGCTGAAACGTTTTCCGGTTCCTTTTCCGCTGGGTTTGATTTTTGTAAGGTAATAAATACCGAGAACCATGTCCTGAGACGGATAAACAATTGTCTTACCGTTTGCGGGGTCCAGCAGGTTACGTGCAGAAAGCATCAGAGTCCAGCATTCCATCTGGGCAGCCTGTGTCAACGGCACGTGGATAGCCATCTGGTCACCATCAAAGTCAGCGTTGAATGCGTGACATACGAGGGGATGCAGTTTAAGAGCTTTTCCTTCAACCAAAACAGGTTCAAATGCCTGAATACCAAGACGGTGCAGTGTAGGTGCGCGGTTCAGCATTACAGGGTGTTCACGGACAACTTCATCCAGGATTCCGAATACTTCATTGGCTTCTGATTCAACCAGCTGTTTAGCTTTCTTGATATTGTAAACAATGCCTTTGTCTACGAGGCGTTTCATGATGAAAGGCTTGAAAAGTTCCAGAGCCATTTTTGTAGGAAGACCACACTGCCAGATTTTCAGCTCTGGACCTACAACGATTACTGAACGGCCGGAATAGTCAACACGTTTACCCAGCAGGTTCTGGCGGAAACGTCCCTGTTTACCTTTCAGCATGTCAGAAATTGATTTAAGAGGTCTGTTTGAGGCACCTTTTACAACACGTTTGCGTTTAGAGTTGTCAAACAAAGCATCAACAGCTTCCTGAAGCATACGTTTTTCGTTGCGGATAATGATATCCGGCGCTGCAAGCTGCTGCAGTCTCTTCAGACGATTGTTTCTGTTGATTACACGGCGGTACAGATCATTCAGGTCAGAAGTAGCAAAACGGCCACCATCAAGCTGAACCATAGGACGCAGTTCCGGTGGAATCACAGGAATAACATCCAGAATCATCCATGAACATTTGTTTGTTGATGCTCTGAAGTTTTCTACGATTTCAATGCGTTTCAAAAGGCGTTTATCTGTTTTTGCACCTTTCTCAATCATCTTTGCACGGAGTTCTGCATTCAATTCATCAAGGTTAAGATTCTCAAGCAATGTCTTGATTGCCTCAGCACCCATACCAGCAGTGAAAGATCCGCCGTAGCGTTCGTCTGCTTCCATGTACTCTTCTTCAGACAGAAGCTGCATTTTTTTGAGATCCGTATCACCCGGATCAATTACAATGTATTTTTCGTAATACAGAACTGAACGCAAAGCAGCAACCTGCAGATCCAGAAGAAGACCCATGCGGGAAGGAACTGAGCGATAATACCAGATATGAGAAACAGGAGCAGCGAGTTCAATATGACCCATGCGTTCGCGGCGAACCTTGAAATGTGTTACTTCAACACCACAACGGTCACAGATTACACCCTTGTAACGGATTGATTTGAATTTACCGCAATAACATTCCCACTCTTTTGTAGTACCGAATATGCGTTCACAAAACAAACCTTCTTTCTCAGGGCGCAATGTTCGGTAGTTTATTGTTTCAGGTTTCTTGACTTCGCCGTAAGACCAAGCTCTGATGGTATCAGGTGAAGCAAGCTTAATCATCAAGCTGTCAAAATCCTGTATATCACGCATCTTTTTCTCCTATCATGCCCTTAAACGGGCTGGGCGGAAAACACCGCCATCTCTATGAAACAGCGGCCTGAAAACATCAAGCCGCATCACCTAATTAGAAGTTGGAACCAGCTTTTGCAATCAGTTCCTCATCACGCTCTGTAAGAGGAATCTGTTTGCCTTTTGCATCATAGATTGTAAAGTCCAAAGCCAGACCACGGAGTTCCTGTACCAGAACGTTGAATGATTCCGGAACACCTGCAGTTGTTGAAGGCTCACCCTTTACAATTGATTCGTAAATCTTTGAACGACCGGTCATATCATCGGACTTGATTGTCATCAACTCCTGAAGAGTATTTGCGGCACCATAGGCTTCAAGAGCCCATACTTCCATTTCTCCAAGACGCTGACCACCGAACTGAGCTTTACCACCAAGAGGCTGCTGTGTAACCAGTGAATAAGGACCTGTTGAACGGGCATGCATCTTGTCATCAACCAGATGGTGCAGTTTAAGATAGTAGATTACACCAACAAAAACTGTGTTCTGGAAAGGTTCACCAGTACGTCCGTCATGAACAATTGCCTTTGATGTGCGGTCAAATCCGGCTTCCATCAGTTTTGCCTCAATCTGGTCATTTGTCGGAGACTGGAAAACAGGAGCTTCGTACCATTCATTCAGATATTTACCGGCAAGACCAAGCTCAGATTCCATGATCTGACCAATGTTCATACGAGAAGGAACACCAAGAGGGTTCAAACATACATCAAGGGGAGTTCCGTCATCCAGATAAGGCATATCTTCGATTGGAAGAATACGAGCGACAACACCTTTGTTTCCGTGGCGACCGGCCATTTTGTCACCTTCACGCAGCTTGCGTTTTGTGGCAATCAGAACCTTGACCACTTCGTCAACACCAGGATTCAGTTCATCGCCTTCGGTGCGGCGCATACGCTGTACATCAATTACTGTACCTTCAACACCGTGGGGAACACGCAGAGAAGAATCGCGGACTTCCTTTGCTTTCTCACCGAAAATTGAATTCAACAGTTTGAATTCAGGTGTTGTTTCTGTCTCGCTTTTCGGTGTTGTTTTTCCAACAAGAATATCTCCAGAACGGACTTTTGCACCGATACGTACGATACCTTCACTGTCAAGAATATCTACGGATTTTTCTCCGGTATTAGGAATATCGCGTGTGATTTTCTCGGGACCAAGCTTCGTCTCACGGATTTCTGTTGCAAACTCCTTGATATGGATAGAAGTGTACATATCTTCTTTTACAACACGCTGTGAAATAAGAACTGCGTCCTCATAGTTGTAACCGTTCCACGGAACGAATCCAACCAGAATATTGCGTCCAAGGGCCAATTCTCCGTTGAATGTCGCAGGACCGTCTGCAAGAACAGTTCCTTTCTCAACTTTCTGTCCGACTTCAACAACCGGACGCTGATGATAACAGGTATCCTGATTTGTCCGCTGATACTTCAGCAACGGATAAGAATCATATTCACCGGTTTTCTTCTGTGCCTCAGTCTGAACGCGGACTTCCTCTGAAGTAACGTGGATTACTTCACCAGGACGTTTTGCCTTGACCAGAACACCAGAGTCATAAGCACATTTTCTTTCCATACCGGTACCAACAATCGGTGGCTCCGGATACAGAAGAGGAACAGCCTGACGCTGCATGTTACAACCCATCAAAGCACGGTTAGCATCGTCGTGTTCCAGGAACGGAATCAGAGATGCTGAAACTGAAATAATCTGCTTCGGTGAAACGTCCATATACTGAACATCTTCAGGAGCACGGGATGTATAGTCTCCATAACGGCGGCAAGCCAATGTGCTGTTAAGGAAGTTTCCTTCCTCATCCATCGGGGCTGATGCCTGTCCTGTGTAGTATTTGTCCTCATCCATTGCAGAAAGATATTCAACTTTGTCAGTCGCTTTTCCGTTCTCAATCTTGCGGAGAGGAGACTCAAGGAATCCGTACTCATTAACACGTGTGTAAATAGCCAGTGAAACGATAAGACCAATGTTCGGTCCTTCAGGAGTTTCAATAGGACACATACGTCCATAATGAGTATAGTGAATATCGCGGACCTCAAAACCTGCACGGTCACGTGAAAGACCTCCGGGTCCCAATGCATTAAGACGACGTTTATGTGTCAGTTCTGCAAGCGGGTTGATCTGGTCCATGAACTGTGACAGCTGGCTTGAACCGAAGAATTCTTTGATTGAAGCAACGATAGGTTTGATTGAAATCAGATCCTGAGGTTTCATTGTTTCAGTTTCTTTCAGACTCATGCGCTCTTTTGCAATGCGCTCCATGCGTGAAAAAGCTGTCTTAAGCTGATTTGTCATCAGCTCACCGACTGAACGGACACGACGGTTTCCAAGATGGTCAATATCGTCAATCTGTTCGTCACCAGCATACACTTTGATAAAGTGTTTCATTGTGGCGATGATATCCTGCTTGACCAGAGTGTGTTCCTCAACAGGTTCTTTATAGTCAAACTTTTTATTCAGTTTGTAGCGGCCAACACGACCCAGGTCATAACGGCGGATTGAGAAGAACATAGTGTTCAGATCTTTCTCAGCAGCTTCAACAGTAATAGGCTCGCCGGGCATAAGGACAGAATAAACAGCTGAAAGTGCGTCTTCTTTTGTAGGCTCATCAGACTGTCCGTCCTCACTTGCAAAGCGGATCTCTTCTTTTTCAAAACAGTTGATGATCATCTGTGAATCAAGAGAACCTTCTTTGTCAAAACTGATCAGCTGAAGTTCTTTAATCTCAGAATGAGCAAACAGCTCGTCAATGTCATGAGGATGAAGTTTTTCACCTGCGCGGAAAACTTTCTTTGTTTCATTTGTCTCTGGGTCAGTTGCATAGATTGCTTCGGCAAGGACACGTCCCACCAGAGAATCTCTCATCTCACGGGTATCTTCAATAGAAACAGCTTCTGTTTCATAAAAAGCCTTGATAATTTCTTCACGTGTGCTGTAACCAAGTGCGCGAAGGAAGATTGTTCCCAGGATGCGTTTTTTGCGGTCGATTTTAGCGTAAATCAGTTCATGTTTCTGATCAATCTCAAACTCAAGCCAAGAACCGCGGTACGGAATGATGCGGCTGGAATAAACACCTTTCTCGTGACAGAAAATAACACCCGGAGAACGGTGAATCTGAGAAACAACAACACGCTCTGCACCGTTAATAATGAATGTTCCGCGGTCAGTCATGAGCGGAATATCACCCATGTAAATATCTTTCTGGCGGATTTCACCTGTCTGCTGGAAGAACAGATTAATACGTGCTTTTAATGGAACTGAATATGTCAAACCTTTCTGTTTGCATTCCAATTCGCTGAATTTTATATTTTCTTCATCGAGTTCGTAATATTCGTATTCAAGGAGCATATCTCCATTGGGGCTTTCAATTGGGAAAGTGGAACGAAATACTTCTTCAAGACCCTGTTCGGCTACAGGCTCTTTGTTATCCAACTTGGTTTTCTGGAGAAAGCTTTCATATGAGGAGAGCTGAATATCAATTAAATCAGGCAACTCCATAAAACTTCGGATATTCTTACCAATATACTGACGATTGACCGTCCGGCTTTTTGCGAACATCAAATACCCCTTTTAAAAATTCGTTTCAGTAATGCGGTCATTACAAGTATAGCTACCGGAACATAAAGCTCCGGTAGCTTAAAAATAACAGAGAAAATCAAATGTATTGTTGTGCCACCGGCTCATTAAAAAACCGGCTGACATCAAAACAAACAAACTTAAGCAATCTTAACGGTTCCGCCAGCTGCTTCAACAGTTTCTTTGATTTTTGCTGCTTCTTCTTTAGATACAGCTTCTTTGAGCATTTTAGGAGCGCCTTCAACGACGTCTTTTGCTTCTTTAAGTCCAAGACCTGTAACTTCACGAACAGCTTTGATAACTGCAATTTTCTTTGCAGGATCAGCTGCTTCCAGTGATACGTTGAATTCTGTCTGCTCTTCTGCAGCAGGTGCTGCAGCTGCACCAGCGCCAGCTACCATAACGGGAGCAGCGGCTGTTACACCAAATTTCTCTTCCATTGCTTTTACGAGCTCGGAAGCTTCGAGTACTGTCATAGATGCGATTGCATCAAGAATCTGATCTGTTGTGAGAGCTGCCATATTATCTTCTCCTTAATAATTAATTTATTTGTTTATGCGACAGGACGACAGCTTTGAAGCCTGAGGCATATAAAGCGCGATTATTCTGCTGCGGGAGCAGGTGCTTCGCCACCTTCTGCTGATTTTTTGTCCACATAAGCCTGCAATGTCGCAGCAACTTTCTGCACAGGAGCATTGATTGTAGACATAATCATAGCAATCAGCTGTTTCTTTCCAGGGAGTTTAGAGAATGCTTCGATTTTTGCAGCATCATAAACTTCTTTGTCCAAAAGACCACCCTTGATTTCAAGAGCAGGAGTATCTTTGGCAAAGTCGAAAAGAATCTTTGCTACTTCGTTTGCATCTTCTTTTGCAAGAGCTACAGCTGTAGGTCCTGTTAAGAAATCTGCAACGTTTTCTACTTTCAGTTCATCAAAAGCAACTTTAGCAAAATTGTTTTTGATTACTTTGAATTCACAGTCTTTTCCACGAAGCTGTTTGCGGAGAGCAGAAATCTGCTCAACTGTAAGACCGCGGTAGTTTGTAAAGATATAGTCGTTATATCCTTCAAGAATTGATTTAACTTCTGCTATTGCTTCAACTTTAGCAGGCTGGAGTTTTTTTGCCATTAAAGCCATGATTATTCTCCTTCCTTGAAGTCTACTGTAACGCCAGGACCCATTGTTGAACTAACTGAGACGCCCTGAATATAACCTGATTTTGCATCAGCAGGTTTCTTGCGTACGATTTCAGAAATCAAAGTCTGTACGTTCTCGGCAACCTTTGCAGGTTCCATAGATGTCTTACCTACAGCGATATGAACATTACCCTGTTTGTCTGCACGGTATTCAACACGTCCTTTTTTCAGTTCGTTGATTGCAGAAACGATGTCGTTTGTTACAGTACCAGTCTTGGGGTTAGGCATAAGACCTTTGCGTCCCAGAATCATACCCAGACGACCAACATCCTTCATCATGTCAGGTGTTGCAACAGCAATGTCAAAATCAAGCCAACCGCCCTTTACTTTTTCCACATATTCATCAGCACCTGCAAATGCAGCTCCTGCGTCCAATGCTTCCTTAATGCGGTCTTCCTTACAGAATACGAGAACTTTTTTCTCACCCTTGAACTGGTTGGGGAAAACAAGTGTGTCGCGAACTGTCTGGTTCTTGCCTAACTTAAGACGAACATGAGCTTCAACTGTTTCATCAAAGTTGGCGAATTTTACAGCTTTTACAGTTTCACAAGCTGCTGTCAACTCATATGCTTTTGAAGCGTCATATTTTTTGAGAGACTCAAGATATTTCTTTCCGTGTTTCATATTACTGCTCCACCTCTACACCCATACTGCGAGCAGTACCGGCTACGATTTTCTTTGCGCCTTCCAGATCAAGTGCGTTTGTATCGGGCAGTTTTGTCTTTGCAATTTCTTCCAGCTTTGCAGCAGAAAGAGTTCCTACTTTGTTAAGCAGTGCATTTGAAGAACCTTTGTCGATACCTACAGCTTTTTTGATAAGAACTGCGGCGGGCGGTGTTTTCAGAACGAATGTGAATGTTTTGTCTGAAAAAACGGTAATAATTGCAGGGATGATAAGACCGGGTTCCATGCTTTTGGTCCGGTCATTGAACTGCTGTACGAACTGAGGAGCACTTACACCGTGAGGTCCCAATGCAGGACCGACTGGCGGAGCAGGTGTTGCCTTTCCTGCAGGGCACTGCAGTTTGATTACAGCCGTTACCTTCTTCTTAGCCATTTTTATTTCTCCTTAAATTGGTGTGACGGCAGCCATGAAGACACACCGTCTAGCGAAAAGCCCTGACTCCAACGGAGCAGCTCTTCTCCCAAAACAAAGAATAATATCCTTTCGGACACTAAATCTTTTCGACTTGTAAAAGATCCACTTCAACCGGCGTAGCACGACCAAAAATACCGACGATTACGCGCAGTTTGCTTTTTTCCATGTTGACTTCTTCGATTGATCCCTCAAAAGTTGCAAAAGGACCGTCAATGATCTTAACCTGCTCTCCAACTGAGAAGGTCTGTTTCATGCGGGTTGTTTTTTCACCTTTGATTTCACCTGTCTTCTGCAAAAGGGCTTTTGCTTCTTCAACTGGAATTGGACGAGGTTTAACGTTACTTGCTGCTCCTACAAACCCAGTAACACCCTGGATTCTACGGATTGTCGAACAAGTATCTTTCCAGCCGAAATCAGGCAGATCCAATTCAGCCATGATATAACTGGGAAGAAGTTTTTTAGAGATTGTACGTTTTTTTCCGTCTTTTACTTCAACGACTTCTTCAAGCGGGACTTTGATGTCAAGCACGATTTCTGAAGACAAATCACCGTTTTCGATCAAAGAGCGGATAGTTCTTTCGATTTTCTGTTCATACCCGGAATAAGTATGAAGGATGTACCAGCCTTTTGCCATCTGCCAGCACCTTTTAGAATACGAGGTTCATGCCAGTGTTGAACAGGAAGTCAAGAACACCAAGAATCACTGCAACAACAATTGTAGAAATCAGAACTACTTTAACGGAGGAAAGAACGTCTTCTCTGGTGGGCCATACAACTTTCTTAAGTTCAGAACCACATTCTTTGAAAAACTGGAACAATTTCATTATTCAATCCCCTTTGGAAATAAAAATACAGGCCAAGAAGGACTCGAACCCTCAACATTCGGTTTTGGAGACCGACGCTCTACCATTGGAGCTATTGACCTAATATATATAAAAACCTTTCGGCTTTAATATACGAATTAATTATTTTACTTTTGTTTCTTTGTGCAGTGTATGCTTGCGATCAAAAGGACAGTACTTGTTCAATTCAAGCTTACCCTGGATATTTTTTCTGTTTTTATAGGTTGTATAATTCTTGCGTTTGCATTCTGAACACTGTAATGCGATGATTTCTACAGCTGTTTTCTTTGATGCCATACCTTTTCTCCTTACAAAAATTTTTGTTTAGCCTTCAAGCAGAATCGAACTGCTGACCTCAACCTTACCGAGGTTGCGCTCTACCGACTGAGCTATAAAGGCAAGCACTATAGGTTTGACTACTTTATACGCAAGATTCGATTTTGTCAATAGAGATTCTAAGTTTATTACAGAAAAAACAAATTTTCAAGTGCTTCCCGGTAATTTCCATTATATTGCCATATTTTTCATTCACTTGCAAGAGCCTCGACAGGATCAAGTTTCGCAGCTCTGGCAGCCGGACTGAGCCCGAAAAAAACACCGACAAACGCTGAGAAAACAAAAGAAAGAAGGCATGCGTCCCATTTGATCGCATAAGACCATTCCAGGACATTCACAGCAATTGCGCTGATTCCAAGCCCAACAAGAATACCGAAGAAACCGCCCACAAGCGTTATGGAAGCGGATTCTACCAGAAACTGCATTCTGATTGCTCCCGGGGTGGCGCCTAATGCTTTACGTATTCCGATTTCCTTACGCCGCTCGGTTACTGTAACAATCATGATGTTCATGATTCCTACACCGCCTACAAGCAGCGAAATGGCAGCAATTCCGGAAAGGAGCATTGTCACCGTACCGAGAATCTCATCAAACTGATCCAGAAGGCTCTGCATTGACATCACTGACACGGCATTTGAAGATCCTGTCAGACTCTGGCAGTAGGATTTGACTGATGATTCAACAGCTACGGCATAATCTTTGTCCTCAGCCTGAAGAATTGCGGAAGCTGCTTTCGGATTCGGTTCGATTTTCTTTGAGTAAAAACCCCGTGGAATATAAGCATTTTTTGCCACAGCAGCATCTTCCAGGATTCCTATCACTTCAAAACCGAAGCGGACATTTCCCTGAATCAGAATGACTGTCTTTCCCAGGGCATCACCATCGGGAAAAAGGGCGTCAGCTATATCCTGACCGACAATGACTTTCTGGGCTCCGTTCACATTGTCCGATACGGAGAAATCAGAACCTTTCGACAATGTGTAATGGTACATCTCAAAATATCCGTTTTCTATTGCTGTTGCGGATACATTTGCCGACGAATCACCGTAATTCAGAGTTCCGCTGACAGAATTTATATACTGAATCTGCTTAAGGTTCGGGATATTGTCCCACAAGTCCTCCCGGAATTTTTCCGTGAACGTGATTCCTGAAGAAGATCTGCGGTTCATGAATCCTGCGGAAATCTGGACAAGATCAAGTCCGGAAGAGGCAAAACTGCCGGTGATGTTGCTTGTTGCGCTTTCTCCCAGGGTTGTGATGACGATTACGGATGCAACACCGATGACAACACCGAGAAGAGAAAGAATCGTTCTTGTCTTGTTCATCCGGAAATTCTGAAGAGCATTGAGAAAATCTTCAAACATTACTGATACTCCTTCAGATTGTTAACATCTTTCTTTATGTTTCCGTCAAGGATGTGCACACATCGGTTTGTCGCCGCCCCGATTCTGGGGTCATGGGTTACTATCACGATTGTGGTTCCCTGTTTTCGGTTGATCTCACCGAAAAGTTTGAGAACTGAACGGCCTGTCTCGCTGTCCAATGCGCCGGTCGGTTCGTCAGCAAGGATGATTTTGGGACGGGTGACCATTGCTCTGGCAATCGCGACTCTCTGTTTCTGGCCGCCGGAAAGTTCATGAGGCCGGTGTCCCATGCGTTCCTGAAGCCCTACCTTTGCCAGAGCCTCTTCTGCCAGACGGCGTCTGTCACGGCGTGGAATCCCCTGATACCGCAGCGGAAGCATCACGTTTTCCAGCACAGACATTGAGGCGAGCAGATGGTACTGTTGGAAGACAAATCCTACAGTTTCGTTTCTGAGATACGACAGGTCAGTCTCATTCATTTCTGCCGTTTTTCTTCCGTTGATGATCACGTCTCCGCTTGTAGGTCTGTCCAGACACCCGATCATGTTCATGCACGTAGATTTTCCTGAACCGGAAGGACCCATGATGGACATGAACTCGCCTGCCTGAACTTTGAAAGAAATACCTCTCAATGCCTGAACCTGATTGTCTCCCATTGTGTAAACTTTCCAGACATCGCGCATTTCTATAACTGTTGATGACATGCTATCTCCAAAGTCTGAATAGTTTAACGTCCCATCCGGACTGTCATTCCGCCGAAACCGCTGTTGCCACCGAAACCTGCGTTTCCTCCAGAACCGGAAGAAGCAGCCCAGCCACTCTGTGTTGAATCAGTACTCTGCACCACGTCACCGGCAGAAAGTCCGGAGAGAATCTTCACATACTTTGTGCCGTAGCTTTCTACGGTCACCTGAACTTCCTTGGTGGTTCCATCGCGCTGGACCACTTCCGCATAACTTTTGCCACCTTTGGAAGAAACAGCCTGCCGTTCAACAACCAGAACTGTTTCCGGCTCAGTGATCTGGATCACACCGGTGAATGAAAACTGCGGCAGAATCTCTTCCGGAGGATTGTCAATGCGGAGTTCTGTCTCCACAACAGTGGCACCGCGGCTTGTTATGGAACCTACAGTTGGATATGAAACAACATAACCGGTCACCGGTTTTGAATATGCGGGGAAAGTGAAGCGTACGGGCTGATTGACTTTCAGTTTGGAAACATCGGTTTCCACAACTTCTACAGAAGCTTTCATGTAAGAGCGGTCAATCAGTGTTCCTACCACATCCTTCGCTTCAAGATAATCACCTGTCAGAACTGAAAACTGTGCAAGATAACCGTCGAAAGAGGCGACTACTTTGCGGTCCTCCAGTTTTTTCTGCAATACGGTGCGCTTCTGCTGCTGAAGTTCCAGCTCTTTTTTCGAACCGTTGATTTTTGTCTGTGCAATCTGATAATCAAGATTTGCCAGTTCGTAATTCTGTTCAACCGCATCAAGTTCAAGAAGCACCTGGCCTTTTTTTACAAAATCCCCTTCCTTGGCATTCACCTTGGTCACGGTTCCGGCTCCGGCAACACGCAGAGTCTGTGACTGGGCCGCAAGAATGTTTCCGGATATCTCGATTATGTTCTCATTGGTCTCCTGACGGACTCTGTAAGTCTGGGCAGCAGCGGTTGAAGACTTCTGCTTTGACAGGAAAAGCCTGACTGCGACAAATCCCAGTACAATCACACCCAGGACAATTATCAGCGCTATCTGCCATTTCGCAAGTCTGCGGCGTTTTCTGACGGGAAGAGTGTCCGTATCCTGAACACTTTTACGCGGCCTGCTTCCTGCCACCGTTTTTTTTGTCTCACTTTTTCCTGTTATATGTGCATATGCCATTTTTGACTCCTGTATAAAATCCGACTGTCTGGTAAAAAACTGACTGTTCAGAAAAGTTTCATTCTACGAACTGAGAACGTACTGAAATGTTGTATGACAGAACATTGATCTTTGCCAGCCGCTGACTGGCAACTGCATTCTCGTAATTGCTGATCGCTTTCCGCCGGTCACTCTGACTTACAAGCCCCTGATTGAACCAGGATTCGTAATCATCAGCAAGGCTTTCGTAAAGGCTTACTTCTTCTTCATAACGGGACAGTTCCCATTCCAGGGTTTCTTTCTGCGTATCATACGAGACAAGGGCTTCCCGGTAAGAAGCAACGGCTTCCTGAATCGAAAGAAGTTCACTTTCCTCAGTAAGCTGATTCTGCATCTTGGTCAGTTCATTGTTTTTCTCTGTTTTTGGCGTATAGGAAAAAGACAAAGAAAGGGTCGGGTTTATTTTGGGATCCGCATGGTCTGAAAAAGTCATGGGAAGAGAAAGCCCCGCAGATGCTGTGATTCCTTTGTAGGAAACCGAAACCCCAGCGTCCGGCGTATGTGACCCGGAACTGTTCCCGCCTGTTGAGCCGGAGAAAGAGTAGCCTCCGTTCACCGAGACGGACAGATCCGATGAGATGCCACGCTCCAAAGAGTTGATATAATTTGTCCAGGTTGCAGATTCAATGCTTTTGTACAATCCCTTGTCAAAATCAGAAAAGGAAAGGAGTTTTTCATCAGGAATCGCCAGGTCAAAGTTTTCGGACAAAGTCATCCCGCATTTTGCCGAGAAAAGCTGGAGATCATCCTGCAGAGTCCTCTGAGCTTTTTCCAGTTTGTGTTCTGCGGACTGATAACTCAGAGATTGTGTCCGGTAGGATGCTGAAGTTTCTGAGTAACCTTTTGCTTTCAAAGATTCCAGACTGATCCGGGAATCTTCCAGGGAAGAATTCGCGTCGAAAACATTTTTTTTGTCGGTAAAGATTGTCTTCAGCTGGGAAAGAAAAGAATTTTCCAGAGTCATTTTTCTGGCTTCAATGTTTCTTTCCGCTTCAAGAACAGATCTTTCGGCTTTCTGGAGTGAAAGAGATTTCTGCTCTCCAGAAGAAGAAATCAGGTCCATCGAAAACTTGGCACCCACATCGTTCGCCCTGAACGTTGAACTGTTGTCCTTTGCGGAAAAACTGAAGGGAGCGCTCACCGAGACAGAAGTGTTTCTTTCGTCCATAAAGCTGTAGGTTGCTGAAGGCGACACAGAAATTGAAAATCCGTCTGTTCCTGCAGAAACCGATGTCCTGCCAGATGAGACTGTATAAGTCGGTTCGTTCTGAAGATTCAGTTTCTTGACCGACAGTTCCGCCTGCTCAAGACGGATTTCAAGTTGCTGCAGCTGAATGTCGTTGGCCTGATATGCAGCCAGAAGAGAATGATAATCAAGAGCACAGAGCCGATTGATTGAACCGGAGGTGCCGACAAGAACAACAAGTGCGGCACACAGAAAAAACTTCGCTTTCATATCAGAAATATCCTGTTTGTTGCTTAATATAATCTTAAATCAGTGTCCGTTTTTTAGAAAAGCTGGGAGAACAGGGCCGGAACTGAAATAAAATTACCGATCATACCGCCTACTGATGACAGAAAGAACACAAGAAGTACGCGCAGAATGCGGTTTTTATAAAAACCTCTGACCGATGTAACATCATCGTTCAGTTTTTCCATATCGTTGATTTTGGGTTTGCATGCCCACGCCTGGACTATGCCGGTAAAAAGCCCCACACCGATGACTGGGTTCAACGTTGCGACAGGGGCGCCCACAAAGCCTGTGAGGATTGCAAGGGGATGACCACCGGCAATGAGCGTTCCCAAAGCGGCAAGGGATCCGTTCCACAGGAGCCATCTGAGCAGCATGCTGAGGGAATCTGCACCGCCGCCCTTTAAGAAACCGGCTGCAATAAGTGCCAGAATTGCCACTGGGAAAGCCCAGCCTGCAATTTTTGAACCGATTCCTGGAGGCGGAACCTGAGCGATTTCAGTAACATCGTCAGTTTCTTCCGCCGCAGCAATGGCCTTAAGATGGCGTTCGACACCCGGAAGGTGACCGGCACCAAGAACTGCAACAACCTTCGCCCCCTTTGTCTTCCAGATTGAGGAAGCCAGATACTGGTCGCGTTCGTCAATCAGGACCTGCTTTACCGTAGGCATATATTCTGAAAGCTCTGCCATCATGGAATCCATCTCATTGGAGTTTTTCAGCTGTTCAATCTGTTCCGCAGAGATTTCCTCTTTCTCAAAAGCGGTTCCGACAAGAATCCCCAGAAGTTTGCATTTTCCCTTGAAAGAATTTTTTCCCCAGGCACGGCGCAACGTTGTCTGAATGGGACGGTCAACCATGGCTGTGGGGATTCCCAGTTCTTCGGCTTTGCTGATTGCGGCGCGCATTTCATCACCGGGTTTCACTCCGAGATCACTGCCCATCCGGCGCTGGTAAGATCCCAGAATCAGGTTTGCAAGCATAAGGAAGCCTTTTCCTTCCTTAAGGACTTTCACAATATCAAGGTTCCTCCAGGATTCAGGGTTCTTCATTGATTCATAACGGCCTTCGTCCAGTTCAATGGCAACACAGTCAGGGTGCTCATCAGAAATCACCTGAACGGCCTGTTCTATACTTTCTTTTGAAACGTGCGCTGTTCCTACCAGGATGAATTCTCTTCCTCCCAGTGAAAGACGTTTTTCTGTCTGACTCAAAATCAACCTCCCGCCTTATTCTGCAATGGCGTATTCATTAAGACGATATTCAAAAAAGTTCGGAGTTTCCATCTCATGCACAAGAATATAATATTTCTGTGCCAGGCTGTAATTGTTTCTGCAGGAATAATATTCAGCCAGATAAAAGAGCATCTGGGCTTTTTTGTTCGCATTTGTCTCATTCTGGATTTTTGTTGCAACTGTTCCCGGAGAAACATTGTCGTAGAAAAGTCTTGCGACTGCATATTCCAAGGAATCCTTGCTGAATTTTTTGAGAACCGTCTTGGAAATGTAATTCTTTCCATCTTTTGCTTTACCCTCACGATAATAGGAAACTGCTATTATCAAAGAGTAAATATTATTTGAAGGATACATTTCATAGGCCTTTGTGAACCAGCTTCGGGCGGCTGCAAAATCTCCCTTGATCCAGAAAAGCACACCCAGTGATTCATATGCGAAATAATATTCAGGCTTGCATCTCACTACCTGCAGGTAATCTGCCAGTGCAAGCTCAATGTTGTCCTGATCATCATAAAGACCGGCGCGGTAAACATATCCAAGGAAGTAATCGGGCCGCAGACTGATTGCCCTTGTCCAGGCCTTTTCTGCTTCTTCAACTTTGTTCTGCTCACGGAGGAAAGTCCCGTAATCCAGCCAGTAATCGTAAGAATCCGGTTCTATTTCCAGTGCCTTAAGCGCATAGGAGGCCGCTTCCCTGTAATTGTATTTTTCGGCGGCCAGTTTGCCCAGATATGAATAGGCATATGCATTCTGCGGATCCACATCCAGCATTTTCCTGAAAGCTCTTTCAGATTCAGTCAGTTTTCCAAGATAATAACTTGACTGCCCGTAGCCGGCGAGAGCGTCGATATTTGTTGCATTGCCGGCGAGAGCGGTCAGATAATATGTGTTTGCTTTCTGCCAGTTTTTCTTGAGCATCTGCTCGTCGCCCAGTTCCGTATTCGCATCAGTATTGTACGGATCAGACTGGATGATCTGGTTCAGGACCGCAGTTTTGTCCTTGTTTTTTCCGGTCGCCTTTGCAAGCATCATCTTGAGAGTGAGGACGTCCGCGTCATCAGGATAGCGCTCGAAAAGCCAGTCAGTTATCTCTGCGGCTTCCGGGTACCGGCCGGCGGAAAACAGAAGTGTGGCATAAAGATACTTCACTGTGAAACTTTCGCTGAATTCCGGTGGTACTGTCTCAAAAAGCGCCAGTGTCTCTTCCATCGGGTCCTCATCAAGGGAAGCCCTCAGCTGCAGAAGGAATTTTTCCAGAGTGAAGACATCAGGTTCAGGTTCCACAATAAGCGGCTCGCTGATCACAGGTTCCTCAACAGATTCCGTCTCCACCTCGAAAGAGGATTCAGGGACAGATTCCTGCTCCTCAACAACAACCGGTTCTTCAGGTTCCGGCAAGATCACAGACTCTTCCTGTTCTTCAGCAGGTTCTGTTTCCGACTCAGTTTCAATCTCAGTCTCTGGCTCTGTTTCCGGTTCTTCTGCCAGTTCTTCAGAAACGGGGAAAGTTTCTTCTTCTGCATCGGGTTCTGACACTGTCTCTTCAGTGACAGATTCCAGTTCATCAATCTGCTGTTCTTCCAATGGCTCATCAATCACCGGTTCTTCAGCAGACTCAAGTTCTTCCACAACGGGTTCAGTGTTTTCCGGTTCAACAGCAGGCTCTGTTTCCGGCTCCGGACGCAACGGAACCACCATCACAGGCTCAGTCTCTTCAGAGGAATTTTCCGGTACCGTTCCGCAGGACACAATCAGAAACAAAGAACTGAACAGAATACACAGAAATAATCCAAGCTTTTTTTTCATTTTATTTTCCATAGTACTAATATAGTTTTACGTGTTTTCTCAGTTGAATTTGTCGCCGTCATTAGCTAAACTGTCACAAATGAGCAAACATCCCTTTAGAAAGTTTCTTGGCCTTGCAGCCTTATACATACTTATTATTTTCGGAATTTTTGTCATCCAGTTTAAGAATGACTCTGTAATTACCAATATTTTTGGTTCCCTTCGTCTTATAGTAGCGGAAACCTACGATGATAACAACACACCCCTGCTGAAAAATCAGTTTGAAGTCTCCCTGGGCGGCTTCGTGTTCTTTTCTGATTCCACTTCGCGTACAACAATCATCAGCGCAAACAATAACACCCAGGAAAAAAATCTTGTTCTTTCATCATGGGAACAAATTTCGGAAACAGGAGTTACACTTCACTTTGAAGAAGGTGTCTCACTGACTTTTATAGCACCGGAAGACGAAGACGTTCCTTTTCCGATTACTGTAACCGCATCAACAGCTGACACTTCTGTCCGGGGAATCCGAATCCCCTACAAGATGAACACTTCCTACACTTATTCACAGACTGATTCGCAGACACTCCAGCTTTTCATAAACGACCAGCAGTACATCCTTACCTGTTCCGAGATCAACCCCAGGGAACTTCTGATCGAGCCTAACAGCGACGGACTGATCTGCCGTCAGATGGTGGAAGAGAAAGTCTACACTCTTGATGACACACTGCAGTTTGCTCTCAATGACAGCACAACCTACAGTAATCTTCTCATGCAGATCCGCACCGGAATTGTCTCTAAATTCCCGCAGAATCCGCAGGACAGTCTTTCAGAGAAAGCTGTTGCCGCCTGGATTGCAGAAAACGCATCCATCTCAAGTTATTCACAGGCTGTGTCTGATGCAGCTTCTTTCCTTCCGGCAAACAAACGGACTTTCTTTACATCGCCGTACTACAACAATCTGGCGACACAGAACAACTCCCTGCAGATGCAGAGAGAGAATCTTGCATACCGGGCTGAATACTCAGTTACAAACACCAATCTGGAAGCCTTTGAACTGGATGAGATGCTCTTTTATCTGCAGATTTCTCCGCTTTCAGAAATCCGCAGCATCCTTGCTCTGGCAGCAAATCCTGATGTCCAGCCTGCAAACCTTAAACAGGCAGCCGGAATCCTTTACATCTACACTTCACTCTGCAGAAACCGGCCTGATGCAGCCGCAGTTCTTCAACCTGCTGCCGCGAAATGTGCGGAAATCATCAAGAACGCCTGTGAAGCAGATTTTGAGACAAAAACTGTCATGCTTTATGACGGGGAAAACCCTGCTTCACTCACAGTGATTGCAAAAGCTGCTGAAGGAATGAGAGCCTACGGACTGCAGACAAAAAACAGCCTTGTCACTTCCCTGGGACATCTGATTCTGAACAGTGCTCTTGCCTATGAGACAACAGTTTCTGCCCTGGACTATGAGACCATTTCCAAACTTTATTCGATCCTTGTGACAGACAACACCTGGTATCCGCATCCGCAGATTCTGGCTGTTGAAAACGACCGCGTGATCTGGGCATGGACCGTTGCCAGAAGCATTGATTACACAGTCAATTCTGAGAACACTGTAATAATCAACATCGATTTCCCGCTGGATTCTCCGCACCACATGATAGTAAACGGAATTGAGCCCTTTACTTCCATCGAGATGCACGGTCTTTCCTACCATTCAGCTCCGAACTTTGAAAGTTATAACTCAACCGGTTATGTCTACCAGAGCAGTAACGCGTCACTGCTTCTTAAATGCCGTCACCGGGGAACAAACACTCTTACCGTCCGGTTGTTCCACAAATAGAATCTTGGTGCTATACTGGAAGCATCATGAAATATCCAGTTAATAACAAACCATTACGCTTCGGAGTGATGATCCATGATTTTGAGGAGGAATACACTCTTCCCATTGTCCACGGAATATTTGACTTCTGCAGCGAACATTCCATTGAATGCATGGTTTTTGTGGTCCGCGGTGACGAAGGTCATCACGCGCCCTATGATTATCAGTACGGTCCCATTGTACAGTACTTCACACAGGAAAACCTGGACGGACTTCTTATTCTGACAAACTGCCAGTGCCAGTTCATGACACGGGAAGATTTTGAGAAAACCCTTGATGCTTACAGGCCGATTCCCATGGTCAGCATCGGAGCCGAGCTTAAGACAACCAGCAATGTTGTGGTCACTGATGCGGAAGCCTTTGAAGAGATGGTGCGCCATGTCATAGACGTGCACAAAAGAAAGCGGCCTCTTCTTGTCTCCACCAATTCAAAGTCACCTGACATAATGGCCCGTGAGGCCGCATATCATAAAGTGCTTGCCGAATACGGAATACCTGACACAGAGGATTTTGTCCTGAGACCTGTCTATAATCTGTCTCAGCTGGACAAACTTATGCAGCGCTATAAATCAAGGGCTGATATCAATTTTGATGCGATCATCTGCTTTGATGACAAAATGGCTTTCGGCTGCTGCAACTTTCTGAGCAAGATCGACATCTCTGTGCCCTATGATGTGATTGTGACCGGTTTCGATGACACTCTTACCGCAAAAATGTGCAAACCGACCCTGACTTCCATTTCTCAGAAAGTGGATGATCAGGGCTATTATGCCGCAGAGATCGTGTATAAGCACATCATGAATCCGGACATGCCTCTCAAGACTGAGAGAATCCCGGCTGTCCCGCTTTACCGCCAGAGTTGCGGCTGTCTTTCTCCCACAGACTTTCTGTACAACGCGATGACTTCTGTCGGCAAGAAAGTCCCGCTGCTCAAAAACATTTTCCTTCAGGAAGAAGTGAAATATCACCAGGTAAGGGAAGAGATCTTTCTTCTGCAGAACTTTACTCAGGCTGTGCAGACTGACATGTCCCCAACTTCTTTCAAACATGTTCTGATAGATCATCTGCGCAAATTTTCCGTAAGATCCTGTGCCATCTGCCTTTTTCCGCAGCCTCTGTTCAATGACTCAGAGTCAGGCTGTGTTCTACCTGACGAAGCCCGTCTTTTTGTGGCCTACAACGGGGAGAAAGAATGGCTTTTTGATGACGAACCGCTTAAAATCAATCCTTACATGAACATCGTTCCAGAGGAATACTTTCCCCGTGAAAGCACATACAGAGTTGTTCTGCCACTGTTCAGCCAGCAGCAGCTATACGGCTACGCATATTTTACACCTGGAACCATCGACTCTTCATTCTATTCAATTCTGTTCAGCATGATCACAAACCAGGTCGCATCAGCTTTTACCCTGCAGAACGAAAAACGTGAGGCGGAAGCGCTCCGTACAGTCTCCTATATGGATGACCTTACAAAAACATTCAACCGGCGGGGATTCTTCTTCTACGGAAAACACGCCATAGAAATGGCACTTGAAATGAATCAGACAGGAATGGTCTTTTTCGGGGATCTGGACAATCTGAAGATAATCAATGACACATATGGCCATGATGCCGGAAACAGGGCGATTCAGGCGCAAGCCGAAATCCTCAAGAAAGCATTCCGTTCCAGCGATGTTATCGGGCGAATCGGCGGTGATGAATTCTGTGCCGTTTCTGTAGGCATGCAGAATGATTCCATTGAGACCGTGCGTGAAAAAATCAGACAGATCACTGACAGATGGAATGAGGAATCAGATGAGGAATTCACAGTTTCCATGAGTATTGGAGGCGTTTCTTTCAACAAAGATTTTTTCAATCTTTCAGAGCTTCTGAGTCTTGCCGATGCCGAGCAGTACAAAGAAAAGCGTCAAAAAAAACTGCAGAAATCCGAATAATATAGTATGAAGTTTTTTGATTTTGCTGATAAGGGGAAATCATCCCCGAAAAGAAAATATCCCGGCGTCGGTGTAATCTTCTGGATTATTTTCGCACTTGTTCTGCTGATTCTTTTTCTTGTAAACAGAAATACAATTTTCTCAGTTCTTAAAAACACAGGCTTTTTTACGAAGGTTGTCGGAAATGAGCCAGGATTCATCACCAATCATGAGGTTACAGAAGCTGAGAAACAGCCTCTTGCCGAACTTGAGATAACCCCGGAAGCTGCTGACGGACTCCTGCCAAAAATTGAGGTTGTCGCACTTTCTTCCCCTCAGGAACCGGCTGCAGCTGACCGGTCTTCTGAAAAGCCTTCTGAAACAGCAAAACCGGAAAATCCGCAGACTCAAAAGCCGGTGGAAACATCAAAAGAAGAATCATCAAAGACAGAGACAGGCAGACCCGCTGCACAGGAATCTCAGAAAGAGGAAGCAAAGACACAGACTCCACAGATGGATCAGCATCTTTTCTTCATTCAGATTTCAGAAGACGGAACCGTTATGCGCAAAGAATCAGTACGGTCAATTGACAAGACAATCGCCCCGCTTACTGCCGCCATGAAAGCACTGCTGTCCGGTCCCAGCCAGAATGAAAGTGACAGAGGCTACATTTCCCTGATTCCGGCAGGCACACGCCTTCTGGGCGCTTCAGTCAGCAACGGTATTGCAACAATCAATTTCAGTGAGGAATTCAGATTCAACAGATACGGCGCAGAAGGCTACTATGGCCAGCTTATGCAGGTTGTCTACACAGCCTGTGCCTTCAGCAACATCGAAAGTGTCCAGTTCCTTGTAGCCGATGAGAAAGTGGACTTTCTCGGCGAAGCCGGTGTATATGTAGGAGCCCCGTTGAGCAAGGGCTCCTTCCGCTGATCAGAACTTAAAACAATCCTGAGATATTGCCGTCATTGTCAACATCAATCGCAGTGGCGGCGGGGACTTTAGGAAGTCCGGGCATTGTCATTATTTCTCCCGCAAGAGGAACGATAAATCCAGCGCCGGCATACAGCTGCACATCCCGGACAGGGAAAATGTAACCGCTGGGGGCACCTGATAAAGCCTTGTCATGAGAAATTGAGTTCTGAGTTTTTGCAATACAGACCGGCAGACTGCCGAATCCCATCGCAGTGAATTCCGCAAGTTTTTTCTTTGCCGCCGGAGCAAAATCCACATCTGCCGCACGGTAAATCTGGGTGGCCACAGTACGGATTTTTTCTTCCAAAGGCATTTCAAGAGGATACAGAGGTTTGAACTCCGGCTCGGAATTTCCGTCTTCGCACAGAGCACAGACGGTGGACGCCAGTTCGGTCGCACCGGCACCGCCTTTTTCCCAGCCCTGACAAAGAACACCTTTCACACCGGATTCCTCACAGGCTTTCAGAAGCGCGTCAGTTTCCTGCTGAGTGTCAGTTACAAACTGATTGATGGCGACAACCACTGAAAGTCCGAACTTCTTAAGATTCTCAATATGAGTCTTCAGATTGCAGAATCCATCAAGCATTGCCTGAGTGTTTTCGGCGGACAGATCAGCCTTTGCAACACCACCATGCATTTTCAGGGCGCGGACAGTTGCGACAACAACGGCAACTTCAGGACAGAGCCCCGCAGCACGGCATTTTATGTCAAAGAATTTTTCTGCGCCCAGATCAGCGGCAAAACCTGCTTCAGTAACTACAAAGTCTCCCAGTGCAAGAGCACATTGGGTTGCGTTGACACTGTTACAGCCGTGGGCAATGTTTGCAAAAGGACCACCGTGGACAAAAGCGGGTGTTTTTTCCAGCGTCTGGACAAGATTTGGCCGGATTGCCTCACGCAGCAACGCGGCAACAGCACCGGTTGATCCAAGCTGTTCAAAGAACACCGGTTTTTTGTCATAGGTCTTTCCAATCACAATACGGTTCAACCGTGTCTTCAGTTCGTCTATTGTGCTTGAAAGGCAGAGCACCGCCATAATCTCACTGGCAACCGCAATGTTGAAACCGTCCTGTCTGGGAACACCTTCCACCGGTCCGCCCAGTCCGATGACGACAGAACGCAATGCCCTGTCATTCAGGTCTACACAGCGTTTCCAGGTAATCGTACGGGGATCAATCCCCAGCGCATTTCCCTGATGAATGTGATTGTCAATAAGCGCGGCAATCAGATTGTTTGCAATCGAGATCGCATGAATGTCACCTGTAAAATGCAGATTGATTTCTTCCATGGGAACAATCTGTGCGTAACCGCCTCCGCATGCACCGCCTTTAATCCCGAAACATGGTCCAAGAGAAGGCTCCCGGAGAGCCAGGACAGATTTTTTTCCGATTTTCCGCATTCCGTCTGCCAATGCGATGGAAACCGTTGATTTTCCTTCGCCAGCAGGTGTAGGAGTGATGGCGGTTACCAGAACCAGATGCCCTTTTCTGCCGGACTTCTGCAGTTCATACATTTTTTTCAGGCTGATTTTTGCCTTATAGTTTCCATAAAGTTCATAATCTTCGGGAGAAAGCCCCAGATCTTCTGCAATCTGAGAAATCGGTACAGTTTTATTCGCGCGGGCAATCTCAATGTCAGTCATCATAAGTCAGTCTCCGTTTCAGCGTTTGTAAGTTTCAGCGCCTTTGTACAATGTTGATGAATCAAGTTCAATAATAGGGATCACAGGTTCAGTATGCTCCATCACCAGCGGATAGCAGCCCGGTCTCAGCAGATGAACCTCTCCGTCCATCTGGACCAGAATGTCCTGGTCATAGTCAATGACGATTTTTGAAGCTTGACCCATCATGCAGTATTTTGTGTCATTAATATGAGAACCGTCATTGAATTCCGATTTTCTGAAAAGTTTCCGGATCAGTGACATTTTTTTCACAGTGCAGAAACAGTCTTCCGTGGGCAGAATCAGATGATTGCTTCCATAGGTTCTGTGACCCGACACACCGAGAAGCACGAATTCCACAGGACTTGAAATTTCTGACAGCTGTTTTCCTTCTCTGTCAAATGTCCGGATTCTTACAGTTTTTGCAGGAAATGAGAAACCGTAGAAAATGCAGGCAAGATCCACCCACAGCTGATAACTGTCGCCAGGCATGATCCGCTTGGTTTTGTTTGTCATATAAGTCACAAAGGCGTCAATTCCGATGCTTGCGATGTTGAAAGAATACCAGGGCGGAGTCGCATCAAGACTGTCATATCTGTCTATTCTGCGCTGATTTTTTTTATCATGGGAAATCCGGCCTTCGTAATACACTTTGACCGCCCGTTGCAATGACACATGGGAAGGACAGACAAAACGCTCAAGAGTCCTGTCCAGCGTCCTGTCATCACTGCCGTCATTTCCGGTTCCGAAAGGAAGCCTGAGCAGAGTCATGTTTTTACGGATCAGTTCTGCATCCTCTTCTGACGCAAAAGCCGCTTTTGCCAATGCGGTCTGAACTTCAAGATGAGTTCCGTCACCACCGGCTGTGATCAGCAGGTAATTCTTTTCAGGATCTGCTTTTATCCGGCTTAAAACTTCTTCAGCATATTTTGATGCATGTCCGGCATATTCCGTTTTCCAGACACAGCACTCTTCCACAGAAGAACAGACAGGCATTTTTTCAGCTTTCTTTCTGTATTCTGAAAGAATCTGCAGATTTTTTTCCGCCACTTTCGGTCTTGTGAATCCACCGGCAGCAGGATTCGCGATTACGGCAAGAATCAGTTTTCTGCCTTGCCAGAGATCTGAGGCCTGCACTACAGGTCTTATATTTTCAGCGAGAACTTCAGGTGTGAATTGGGTCAGTTTCATAATCAGCAGTATAGATTGAAAAAAGAAAAAAAGCAATTTTGTACTAATCTTGTAAATCTTTTTATAAAGTTATATACTATTATAGCGCATTATGACATTCGTTGTAAATTTGTCAAACTAAGAAAAAAATGTCGCATACGGAGACTTTGTTATGGAAAAAACACTCCCTAAAATGCTGCAGGCCATTGCACTTGCACATCCGAACACGCCGGCACAGTATTCAAAAAACAAAGACGGTAAATTCGAAAAAATCACATACTCAGAATATTTTGATACAGCACTGAATTTCGGAGCGGGACTTCTTTCTCTGGGAATTCAGAGAGGTGATCACATCGGTCTGATTTCTGACAACCGCAAGGAATGGCAGCAGGCAGACATGGGACTTCTTGCAATCGGAGCAATTGACGTACCACGCGGCTGTGATGCGACAATCCACGATCTTCAGTACATTCTTACAACAGCTGAATGCCATACTGTAATTGCAGAAAATCCGCGCCAGATTGAAAAAATCATGGGAATCAAAGACAACCTGCCTCTGGTGGACAGGATCATCTGTTTTGATCCGATTCCTGAAGGGATTGACAGCAAGGGTGTCGAGCTGCTGACATTTGCGGATATCATCCAGAAAGGAACTGAATACCGCATTGAAAACCCGGCAACCATTGAAGAGGAACTTTCTAAAGGACAGGACACTGATCTTGCAACTCTGATCTTTACTTCCGGAACAACCGGTGAACCCAAAGGCGTTATGCTGACACATGGAAACTTCATCGCACAGCTTCCCGACCTGATGCCCCGTATCTACCTTGATCCAGGTGACATCATCATCTGTGTCCTTCCCATCTGGCATGCCTTCCAGCGTGCCTGCGAATACGTGGCGCTTTCACAGGCCGGGGCACTGGCTTACTCAAAACCGGTCGGTTCAGTCCTGCTTGCGGACCTTGCACTGCTCAATCCCCAGATCATGCCTGCAGTTCCCCGTGTCTACGAGGCACTTTACGACGGAATCATGCGTGCAATGCGCAAAACTGGCGGTATCGTACTGAACATGTTCAAGTTTTTCCTGGCTGTCTCAAAACTTCAGTGCCGCATCTCACGTACTCTGTTCAGAAAGAAAGCCCGTTTCTCAAACGACTATATCGTCCTTAAATGGATTCTTCTGTTCATCCCGTGGGTTCTGCTCTCTCCCCTGAAAGCATTGGGAAGCGCACTTGTATTCAAGAAAGTCCGTGCAAAACTTGGAACCTCATTCCGCGCAGGTGTTTCCGGTGGCGGTGCATTTCCTCCGGTCATCGATGAGTTTTTCTGGGCCTGCGGTGTGAAAGTCGTGGAAGGTTACGGTCTTACAGAAACTTCTCCTGTTGTCGCCGTTCGTCCTATTGATGACCCGATTTTCGGAACAGTAGGAAAACCGCTTCATCCAATGGAAGTCCGCATTGTAAGTGACGAAGACGGCAGCGTTCTTCCTGCTGGAAAGAAAGGTATTGTCCAGGTACGTGGCCCCATCGTCATGCAGGGATACTACAAACGGCCTGATCTTACTGCAAAAGTCATCGACAAAGACGGTTGGTTTGATACAGGCGATATCGGTATGCTCACACTGGACGGCGAGATTGTTCTCCGTGGACGAATGAAGGACACGATCGTTCTCCGCGGCGGTGAGAATGTTGAACCGCTTCCTATCGAGATGAAACTTACCGAATCACGTTATGTGTCACAGGTAATCGTCGTAGGACAGGACATGCGCGTTCTTGGTGCTCTGATTATTCCTTCAAAGGATGATCTGGTCATCTATGCCCGTGAGAACTACATTCCTTACGAATCCTACAGAGAGCTTCTGACACGTCCTGAAATCATCAAGATGTTTGAAAACGAAATTGCGAATCTTGTAAACAGCAAAACAGGATTCAAATCCTTTGAGAGGGTCTCATGCTTCACTCTGCTTGAGAAGCCCTTTGAAGTTGGTGTTGAACTTTCTGCAAAACAGGAAATCATGCGCTATAAAGTCAGCGAGCTTTATGCAAAACAGATTAATGCGATGTTCAAAGAAGAATAGACTGCTTGCCTTATAGAGCAGTCCCTCATTCATAAAACTTTCGGAAAAGATAACTGACCCAGGACAGTTATCTTTTTTTATGGCATTCTGTACACCCTGTGATATGGACATGCCGTTTCCCGTTCTGCCGCAGAAACAGATGCGCATCAAGATGTCCCTGAAGCGGTACAGCTTTATGACAGACGGGGCAGGTGCGTATCACACCGGGTCTCGGAACAGGATAACAGTAAGGACACCCGTGGATCGTGCAGGCCTGATCTTTCGGATCACTTCCTTTATAAACCCGGGATACAATGTTCTCTCCGGCATAAAGATCTGAATTGCAGAGCGGGCAGTTGGAATGCTTTTCACCTCTGTCTGCCTGCTTTTTCCTGCGTTTTTTCTCTGAGTCCTCCTGTCTGCGGGCAGCCATACGGCTTCTGTATAAAAAACCTAAAGACAGGAAGAACAGAAGACAGACAAGAGCGGTAAAAATAACCGGAATCAGGTCATTCATGAAAAATTGCCTGACTGGACATATTTGCAGGCAACATTGATTGCTTCAATCATGCTTACAGCGCTTGCCTGATTTTTCCAGGCAATGTCAAAAGCAGTACCGTGATCCACTGAAGTGCGCAGAACCGGCATTCCACATGTTATTGAGACAGTGCGCTCAAAATCCACCATTTTTGTGGCAATGTGTCCCTGGTCGTGATAGAGGGAAAGCACACTGTTGAAACGTCCCTGCAGTGCCTGATGGAAAACGCTGTCCGCACTTACAGGGCCGGTAATCTGTATTCCGCGCTGCTGCAGCTCTGACACAGCCGGAGCAATCTGTTCCACTTCTTCCATTCCGAAAAGTCCGTGCTCGCCGGAATGGGGATTAAGTCCTGCCACAGCCATGATCCCGTCTTTTACACCCAGCTGATTGAGCGCAGCTTTACAGCGTTCCACATAATCCACAATCAGTTCCCGTGTAACAAGTCCCGGAACCTGAGCCAGAGACACATGCCTTGTCAGAAAAAACACACGCATTCCATGAACTTCAAAAAGAGTGAGAGGGTCTTTTACACCGGTTATTTCCGCAAAAAGTTCCGTATGTCCGATAATCGGGATGCCTGCCGCACGAACGGACTCCTTGTTGATCGGAGCCGTCGCCACAGCCGCAACCCTGTGTTCCATCGCAAGTTCTGCAGCCTTACGGACATATGCAACTCCCGCTTTTCCACTTGCAGCGGAAACTGTTCCCTTTTCAAAAGAATCATTCTCCTGAAAAGGAATGTTAATCACATTTATAATGCCCCGCTCAAATACACCCTCGGAAGGCTCTGTCACTTCATAAAGCTGGGCAGGCAGACCTGTAAGTTTTACAGCCTCTGCAAGTATCTGTGTATCACCGACAACCACACAGCGGCTGTTCATCAGAACTGATTCATCACATAAAGCTTTTACAACAATTTCAGGGCCAATTCCGGAAGGATCACCCATTGTCACGGCAATCAAAGGTTTATCAACATCTGTCATGTAACAAAGTATATTCCTAAAAATGTATGTTTTCCACAGCTTTTACAGCTTTTCCACAGGTTATAAACGGGTTTTCACCAATTTATTGACAATTCCACGGCTAGAACTTATACTTAGCGAAAATCTGAGTTAAAAACATACACCACATTGTCATTGTATTCAGCATTCTGGAGCGGGAGGGTTCCTGAATGTGTAAAGCTGCCCCAGGTCCTGCGTTGTTCCTGAGTGGCAGCTTTTTTTTGTTTTCAGCCCCAGAACGCTCATAAAAAAAGCCCGTCCCTGCAACACAGAAGTGCATCGCACCTCAAGTACAAAGACGGGCCTTTTCAACGCAGAGTCTGATTTATTTTGCCAGCAGACGGTTCATGCGCTTAACAAAATCAGCAGGATCCTTTATCTCAGCACCGTCAACCAGCAGAGCCTGATCAAGCAGCACATTGGAAAGATCTGCAATATATTCCTCATCACTGGAATCGCGGAGAGAAGCAACAAGAGGATGATCACCGTTCACCTCAAGAATCGGTTTTACTCCTTCTCCAAATCCGGACTGCCCCATCGCCTTCATCATGCGTTCCATCTGAAGAGAAGGATCATTTTCATCCACAACAATGCAGGAAGGTGATTCTGCAAGACGTTTTGAAAGCACAACATCTTTTACACGGTCGCTTAACGCAGCCTTGATTTTTTCCACAACGGGTTTGAATTCGGCTTCTTTTTTCTCAGCTTCCTCTTTGTTCACACCAAGCTCTTCGTCACTTCCGGCGCGGTTTACAGCCTTGAGATCGAAATCCTTGTATTTTTCCAGGGCAGGAATAACAATGTCATCAATCTCGTCAGCCATGATAAGAACTTCAAAACCCTTTGCCTTGTATGCCTCAAGCAGCGGTGACTTGCGCAGATTCTGTTCGTCAGTACCGGTGATGTAATAAATTGCCTTCTGGTCAGTTTTCATGCGCTCAACATAATCGGCAAAATTTGTCCAGTTTCCGTCACCTGTGCCGCTTTCATCAGTGCTCTTGAAACGGATGATCTCGCACAGAGTCTCCCGGTTCTCAAAATCAGAATAAAGTCCTTCTTTAAGAGGACGGTTGTACTGACTTACAAATGTGTTCCATTTTTCAACAGCAGCTTTGTTTGTCTCGCTCATCTCAACCGGTTTTCCGTCAGCATCCGTTCCTGCATCTTTCTGTGCTTTCAGAGCTTTTGCAGCAGCGTCGCCCATTTTCTTGAATTCGCTGAGCAGTTTTTTTACAGAAGCAGTTTTAATGTTGCTGAGGATTCTGTTCTGCTGAAGGATCTCACGGCTTACGTTCAAAGGCAGATCTTCACTGTCAATAATACCGCGTACAAAACGCAGATAGGCAGGCAACAGTTCCCGGTCATCATCAGTAATGAAGACGCGCTTTACATAAAGTTTCACACCGCTTTTGTAATCAGCCTGATACATGTCAAAGGGAGCCCGCTCGGGAACATAAAACAGTGTCGTATATTCCTGACTTCCTTCAGCATGAGTGTGCACATAGCTCAGAGGATCGGAACTGTCATGGGAGATGGTTTTGTAGAAATCATTGTAATCTTCTTTTTTCAGTTCGCTTTTTGAACGTTTCCACAGGGCACTTGCACTGTTGATCTTGTCAACCTTGTTTTCGCTGCCGGTCTCTTTTCCCTTGTCATCATATTTTTTCTGGACATAATGCAGGTAAATCGGGAACGCAATATGATCGGAGTAACGTTTGATCAGTTCCTCAATCTTCCAGCGGCTTGCGTAGGCTTTGTCCTCATCGTTCAAGTACATCACGATGGCAGAACCATGAGTCTCAGCTTTGTCAAAACCATATTTTGCGGCAGCTTCATCAGTGGGAGACAGTTCGTCAACATCATAGCTGTTGGTTCCTTCACTTGACCAGCGGTAAATGGAGTTTTCACCAGCCTTGCGTGTGATGACATCAATTTTCTTTGCTGCCATGAAAGCTGAATAGAATCCCACACCGAACTGTCCGATCAGTGCGGAATCTTTTTTTGCCTCAGTCTCAAGTTTCTCAAGGAATGCTTTTGTTCCTGAGCGGGCGATTGTTCCCAGATTGTTATCCAGGTCCTCTGCATTCATACCGATTCCGCTGTCCTGAACAACCAGTGTGTTTGCGGCTTCGTCAAAAAGAATATCGATGCGGGGATCAAATGCCACATTCTTGAATGAATCATCAGAAACTGTAAGATATTTCAGTTTGTCCAATGCGTCAGATGCATTGGAAACAATTTCGCGGAGAAAAATATCTTTGTTTGAATAAAGTGAATGAATGATGAGTTTCAGAAGCTGTGAGACTTCTGTCTGGAACTGATGTGTTGCCATGATTTCAATAACCTCTTGTATTTAATTGAAGCGTTACTATGAAAATACAAAAAAAAACTAAAAAGGGCAAATCCTTTAAAAACCGAAAATTTTTCCTGTTGTCGCAGAAAGGAATCAAATTTATACTGGATGGATATTCCATTCAATCAGGAGCTATAAATTGGCAAAAGAACCATCTGAAGTTTATTTCACGAATTTCCGCACTACACAGTCTGAGAACCTGCTGCAGAAACTTGCACGCCTTGTAAAAAAGGCCGGCATTGAAAACATCGATTATCAGGATAAATTCGTTGCCATAAAAATGCATTTCGGTGAACCAGGAAACCTTGCTTTCCTTCGCCCGAATTTTGCAAAAGTCATTGCAGACATTGTCAAAGCAAATGGCGGAAAACCTTTCCTTACAGATTGCAACACACTTTACGTCGGTGGACGCAAAAATGCTCCCGATCATCTGGATGCTGCAGCCATAAACGGATTCAATCCCCTTTCAACAGGCTGTCATGTGATCATTGCAGACGGAATCAAAGGGACTGACGAGGCTTATGTTTCTCTGGAAGACACTCCCTGCGAATACGTCAAAAGCGCAAAAATCGGTCAGGCTGTGATGGATGCTGACATTTTTATTTCGTTGAATCACTTCAAGGGTCATGAGTCAACAGGATTCGGTGGAGCTGTCAAAAACATCGGTATGGGATGTGGATCCCGTGCCGGAAAAATGGAGATGCACGCGGCAGGAAAACCCCATGTAAGCGCGCCCCAGTGCGTTGGCTGCGGACTCTGTGCGAAAAACTGTGCCCACGATGCAATCTCTTTTGCACCGGATTCAATCGGGCGCAAGAAAGCCGGAATTGATCATAACAAGTGTGTAGGCTGCGGTCGCTGTATCGGAGCCTGCCCGAAAGATGCCGTTCATCCCGGAGCTGACGATTCCAACGAAAAACTGAACTGTAAGATGGCTGAATATGCGCTGGCAGTCTGTAAAGACAGACCTTGTTTCCACATTTCTGTGGTAATGGATCTTTCACCGAACTGTGACTGTCATTCCGAAAATGATGCGCCTTTTGCACCGGACGTGGGAATGTTTGCCTCATTTGATCCCATCGCCCTGGACAGAGCCTGTGCCGACGCTGTAAACGCCATGCCCGCTCTGGCAGGCTCAGTACTGGATGAAGTGGAAAAAGTCGGTACCGATCATTTTACAAACATCCATCCTTCCACAGACTGGACAAGCCAGCTTGCTCACGGCGAAAAAATCGGCCTTGGACAGCAGGCCTACAGACTTATCAAGATCTGATGAACTGCGCCTCCGGGAACAAACCTGCCCGGAGGTGAGGATTTAATCAGCGGATCTGGACCTGTATCCGGCTGCTGAAAGGAATCCGAATTCTGTAAAGCGTCTCCGGCCATGACAGGCGGAGGCGTCCGTCCTTTATCTCAAGCTTTTCAATCAGCGGCTCTGCGGATCCACTGTCAGAGTCTTTTTTCAGCACAGAAATTGTCCCAAGAGAGCCGGCCTCAATCCCGTTCTGCGAAAGCACCGGTTCTTCAAGAGTAAGGAGCGTAAAGAATGTCTGACGCTCTGAAGTGACAGAATCTGTTACCGTAACTCCGGTCTTCGGATCAAAATGAACGGACCGGGAATATTTTTCCGGGCGGCTTTCCTTTGGCCAGGCTTTGTCAAGATCCATGCTCAGATCCATTCCCTTTTCATCGGCAGTGTATTCCACATTTTCCGCACAGAATTCCGCTCCGTCCTTCTGCATCGTTCCTTCAAAATTGGACACATTATGATACAGACTCTGCATTGTCCAGATCTCATAACGCTGGGAAGAGAATGTCTTCTGTGAATATGTCTCCACCCCAAGATCAATTATAAAAGGACGTCCGTTTTTGTATAAAGTGAAACTGCCCGTGTCATTGTGATTATGGCAGTCGTTGTTGCCGCCCGCTTTTACAGCAAGGGCATATACGCCTTCTTTACGGATATAAAGTCCTGTGCTCGGGTAGGAAATGTCCTCAGCTGCACCTGTGCACAATCCCTCTGTTCCCGTCTTACATTTTTGCTGAGCCCTTTTCTCAGACTCTGACAGAAGTTCCGGTGCTGCGCAAAGTTCCTGGACAAGATAAAAAAGATTCAATGTCTCGTTTGATGAAGATGCAATCGGAACACCGCCTTCTCTATAGACAGAAAGCCAGTCATTTCCTGCAAAATCCATAAGACGGCGACTGTTGACCCGCTTTCCGAAAATGTATTCCCGCATTCCGCAGCGACCTGCAACAGCAGCGCAGTCCGAAAAATTGAAGAAATAAGGTCCGCCTGCATGCATGTTCACGATATACTCGGCAATGTTCACGATTTTTCTGTTGCTGTACAGTCTGCCGAAAACTCCGTCAATTCCGCCGGTTGCCGCACAGAACACTTCCATTGAGTTGAAAAGGCAGAGCCCGGCATGGCGGTAGTATTGTGGCCCTTCACTGCAGCAGCCGTCATCTCCGTAACCGTCCAGAAACCGGTCTGTACTGAAAGCGGCCCGTATCAGAATGCTTTTTCTGACAGCCTCGTCTTCAAGAATTCCCGGGAGAAAAGCGGCAATAAGCACATTCTGTGTGCACCACACCGTCCAGTTCAGTGTGGACTGGCCATCGTAACCCATCCACCAGAATCTGTATGAAAGATAAGGATCAAAAATACGGGTTTTAAGTTCGCGACGGATTCTGGCAGTTATTTCCGTACTGACTGAATCAAGCTGTCTGCCGAGAAGATAGTGGATCATTGCAAGCTGACAGCCTGTTTCACTTGAAAAAAGATCCAGTACGGGTCTGTCAGTGCATGGCAGAGGAAGCTGGGGAGCATCCCGCAGATAGGAATTGTGAGCCGGAAGCTGCCATCCGCTTTCTTCTGCGATGGCAAAAACTCCGTCTATTACGTCATCGATAAAACGGCCTTTCTGTTCGATGAATTCCGCAAGTACAAGAACATTCAGTCTGGTCCGTCTTGAGAAATACGCGGCCTCATAACGGATCCGGTTTCCAGTGCGTACAAAATCAAGGAAAGCGGTGGCCGGAATCGGTTCAAAAGGGCGGCCGGCAAACTGTTCCGCTTCTTTGATGATCCTGTCACACATGGTTCTGTCAAAACCTGATGCGGAAAGAATCCCGGCCTCTTTAAGCGGATCAAAATCCTTTAAGCTGAGAAAAACACTGCCTGCAGCTTCTTCAAAAAGATTGCTCATGAAAATCAGTCCAAAATGACTTGGTATGTATTATTTGTACGGTCAAAAACCATTGTGTTGGCAAAACCTGTGCAGCCGTCCGCATAGAACATGTCAGTCGGTGCCGCAAATTCAGTATGGGCACAGACAACGGTGTATTTATGACTTCCACGGTAAACATTCCATGCTTCAATCTGCTCCGGTGGGAAAGGATTTCCTGTGATCACAGAAGTTACGGGCACATACTCAATTTTGCATGGAATCGTTGCATCCAGAAAAATCACGGCACTCATACTTGCAAAACCCTTCTTTGTCAGTTCAACAATTGTGCTGTCATTTATCGACGCCTTGTTGTAATGGCGGGAAACGAGAGTCCGCTTCATGTTTATGCCTTCGTTACGTCCGAAACGCATTACCGCCCGGGTCTTCTTTCCCGAATAGAATACAGATCGGTTTTCCGGGAAAGATTTTCCACCGTCACTGAAATGGAAAAACTGTCTGTAAGTGTGTTCTTTTCCATCATCCTGAGTAAAGAACTCATCCAGAATGAGGATAATGTACGGCTTGATTATGAGCACACGTCTGTTTACAAAGACTCCGCATTTTGAAAGATATCCGGTATGGCCGCCTTCAAAATATGTATAATTCTCCGTATCAATGCACTTCTGGTTCACAGGCCGGCAGAACTCACGGCTGGTCCAGCTGTCAACCCAGGCATTGTAAGTTTCGCCGTCTACACTGACTGTGTTGTGTGCAGCAGGTCCCTTAAACTGGTAACGCTCGTCTTTCGGAACATAAGTAAAGCGGCCGGAGTCCATAAGAATATCTTCTCCACCGGAAAACACATCCAGATGAAGCTGATCGCTGTGTCCATGACCGGCTCCCAAAGTTCCGCAATGGAAGTGCACATATGTGTCATTCACGCTGCCTTCTTTAGGAGTTTTGATACGGGCATACATATTGCCGCTCTGAGGAAAGAACCGTGCATCGGAATCCGGTTCTGCCCTGTCCATGGCGGCATACTCCAGAGCAGCTTTGTAACCTGTGTCCCAGATTGTGTCAAAATCAAAAGCGGCAGGTGACCACACACTGATTTTTGGATTTTTGAAAAACCAGGCACCACGGCAGACATTCCAGCTTACATCAAGATCGTCACTGTCACCCATCATTATCTGATGACAGTCCGGCTTCTGGAACCAGGAAGCGGCAATACACATCTTTTCAACTTTCTTTTCAATTACAGAAGGAATTGAAACTGCGTTGCGCCGGGCCAGAACAAGCACATCCAGAAAATCATGAAGCACTTCGTTGTGGTACATGGGACTCTGTTCCCACTGCATTCCGTCTGCATAAACCTGGGTTATGATCTCCTGTTCAAGACGCTTAAGAGCTGTGTGCACAAAAGAATCATCCTCAAGAAACATCCCGGCCATAAAAAGTCCGTGATTTGCCAGAACACCCCAGTTGCTGATTCTGTTGAAAGGTGAGTAGGAATCTACAATGTATTGAGCGTGTTCGCGGACACTCTGTACAAAAATGTCCTTAACTTCCTGACTTATCAGGGATTCGCCCTTTTCTGTCGCTGTAAAGATAAGATACGCTTTAAGCCAGTACTCAAGACGGAAACCGGCTTCAATGGTACGCCAGGCAGGCGCGCATTCCGCATTCTCCCGTCTGATCCGGGAAACCCAGTCCACAAGCTGATCACAGAAAGTTTTAACATACTGTTCGTTACCGTTGATCGCATAGGCCTGAGCCATGCAGATCCAGTAACGCATCCTGTTCAATGCGTAAGTCCGCTCCGGGTCATCGCCATTCTGAGCCAGCCAGTCCACAGAACCATCAAAATGCATGGGGAAAAAAGTACTTTCAAGATCCCATCGACAGTCAAAAATAAAAGTATTGTCGCAAGTCTCATCTGCCTTGCGTATAACGAGTTCGCAGTCCTCAGGATACTTTTCCTTGACAAAAGCGACTATGTCGTTCAACTCATCTTTTTCAAAAAACCAATGCATTTTGTGACAAATTCCTCTCTTTAAATACTAGCCAAAAAAAACTCGAATTTCAAGAAGGGCAGACTGAACTGAATCAAAAAACCAGTTTTTCTGTATACCAGTCTGTTTTTTCAGAACATTCTGCCCATCCCGGATTCCCTGTTTTTACAAAATCAGCCCAGGCGTCAGTCATTCTTGAAGAAAGCCGGTAATCTTCCTCTGTCATCGGCCGCCAGCAACGGTCCAGAGTTCCGAATACGTACCATAATTCTGACGAATGAAAAGAGCCCCAGTCATCACCGGGCAGTCTGCGTGTAAAAAAGTAGGAAAAAACTTTGCCCGGACGATTCTTTCTGATTTGTGCGAAAGCAATGTTGCTCTGATAAAGCACATTGTCCTTCATTTCCGTATTTCTGTCCTGAACAAAAATATCATCCCGGGTACAGCCAAGCATGTATGGAATCTGAAGTTCAGAAGCTGATTCAAGAACAGTGTCACAGGATTCAGGAAGCCCAAAACCACCGGCAACCGGTCCCATACAGAAAATTGTGCCCAGCAGTTTTTCCCCTGACTGCATGAAAGGATAATTCAGAGCCCTCAGTTCTTCACCGCTAAGGTTGATAAAGCTGTCAAAAGAAAGCCCCTGCGCCTCAATAAAATCCGAATAGGCCTTCTGAACCAGCTTTTTATCTGCACCGGCAATGAAAGGTCCCTTGTATCCGGCTGCACTCTGCATTATGGCACCGGCAATCTTTCCCTGTGTAAGCGGTGAACTGATCAAATTCCGAACGCTCATTCCACCTGCCGACTGACCGAATACGGTGATTTTCTCCGGGTTGCCGCCGAAACTCCTGCAGTTTTTGTAAACCCAGTCCAAAGCCGCAATCTGATCCAGAATGCCGTAATTCCCGCTGTTTCCGTTCCGGCGGTCAAGTTCAGGATGTGTCAGAAAGCCAAGAATTCCAAGGCGATAATTTATGCTGACAAAGATTACGCCCCGTTCTGCAAAAGCCTCTCCGTCAAATTCAGACTCGCTTGAATAACCGTTTATGAAAGCACCGCCATGAATCCAGAAAGCAACAGGAAAGCCATCCGGATTTTCAGGTGCTGATTTTGGAATCCATATATTCAGATAAAGACAGTCTTCACTTTGGGGAACTGCAAAATCCGGATTGCTGAAAAACTCTTTGCCATAACCACTGTCCGAAGATTCAGTTCCTTCCTGAAAGCATTTTGCTCCGAAAGCATCCGCTTTACGGACACCAGACCAAGGTTCCATGGGTTCAGGCGGCATAAAACGCAGTTTTCCTACAGGAGGCTTTGCGTAAGGCACACCTTTAAAAACAAAGGCATTGTCTGTCTCAATGCCTTCAAGAATTCCTTCTGTTACTGTTATCTGTCTCATTACCAGTAAGTGTCCCAATTTTTGGTAAGACGCGTCAAGGCTTCCATGTAAAAATAATCGCCCCAGCTTACACACTCATCCACTCCTTCCGGCGTGCATGTGTTGTAAGGTGATTTTTTGCTGTAGGTTCCGTGAAGAAGCAGACCGTTTGCTCTGTCACCGGGCTTTACCGCATAGCTGTCCACCAGAGACTTCAGCAGCTGGCGTGCAACAATTCTATAGTTTTCTGCCGCTCCCGGAAGCTGTTCCTGAATAAGGTCAGCCATCTGAAGAAAGCCGCAGGCAGCGATTGCACCGGATGAGGAGTCCCGCGGCTCATCGCTGCCATCCTGGAAAATCAGATCCCAATAGGGAACCAGATCCTGCGGCAACCGCTTAAGGAAATATGCGGCAACAGAATCAAACAAAGAAATGTAGGAGGCATCGGGAACATATTTGTAAGCCAGTGCGATTCCGTACACAGCCCAAGCCTGTCCCCTTGCCCAGGAGGAATCGTCTTTATAGCCCTGACAGGTTGCTCCATGGGAAGGAGTTCCATCTTCAGGATTCATAAAGAATGTATGATAAGTGGAAAAGTCTTTGCGGAATGAGTTTGCAAGACAGGTTCTGATATGAGTGTCTGCAACTTCTTTCAGCCGTTCATTGCCATTCTGGGAATATGCCCAGCGGAGCAAAGGTACGTTCAGCAGACAGTCAATGATATATCTGTAGTTCTCACGTTCACCCATTGCACCCCAGGCCTGAATGAATCCGCCTTTCTCCTGGAAACGTGCAGCCAGCTGATCCGCAGCCAGAAGTGCCGCTTCTTTTGCCAACTGATTCCCAGTGAGTTTCCATGCAGACACACAGGAGGGAGAATACAGAAAGCCCATGTCGTGATGATCAACTGCAACCTTGTTTGTGATGCGGCGGTAAAAGCTTTCCACAAGCTGTTCAGCCGCAGTCTTGAAACAAGGTTTCTGTGTGCGTTCCCAGGCAAGCCAGATTTCTCCGGGCCAGAAACCGCAGGTCCACTGATCATTGGAACAGGCTGGATAAATGCCATCCACACTTGAATGATTCTGACATTTACCTGCATACACAGGCAGATTCTTCTCCACCTGGCTGACTGCAGAATCCAGAGCTGCCTCCGCTTCTGCCAAAGAAATCTGAGCTTTTTCCGGGAAAGGTAAAATCATCCTTTGATACCTGAACTTGCAATACCTGCTACGAAGAATTTCTGGAGGCTCAAGAACACTACCAGAACCGGAATCAGTGCGACAACACTGGCTGCCATAATAAGTCCGTACTCAGAAGAATACTGTGAAATGAACATACGCAGACCGATCTGAATCGTTTTAAGTTCTGTCTTTGTCAGGTAAATCATCGGTCCCAGGAAGTCGTTCCATGTTCCAACAAAGGCAAAGATCACCAGTGTGGAAAGGGCCGGCTTTGACAGAGGCAGCATGATCCGTGAATAAATCCGGTATTCGTTCATGCCGTCAATTCGTGCAGCCTCACACAGTTCGTCAGGAATGGACTGGTAGAACTGACGCATCAGGAACACACCGAAAGCCGAGAAAGCCTGCAGACATATGATTGCCAGATGCGTGTTGTTCAGATGGAACCCGCGCATCATGATGAACTGGGGAACCATGTAAACCTGCCAGGGCATTGCAATTGTCGAAATATAGCAGAGGAAAAGAAGTTTCTTTCCTTTGAAGTTCAGTTTTGCAAAAGAATAAGCTGCGAAACTGGATGTGAATATCTGCAGAAGTGTTACAATAACTGTAAGTTTTGCAGTGTTGAAAATGAATTTTCCCAGAGGAATTGTCTGCCAGATCTCAACATAGTTTGACCAGCGTGGTTCCTTCGGAATCCATTCAATCGGGTATTTGAAGACATCCTTATCCCATTTGAGAGAAGCAGAAAGCATCCATACAAAAGGAATCAGTGTAAGGATTGCTGTACAGATCAGCACAAAATATACAAACACCTTCCAGACTGTGTCGCCTTTATAACTTTTCTTGATATCAGGAGTTTGCATACTTCTTTTCTCCTCTGAACTGAATGAGTGTTACAACAAGAACCAGCAGGAACAGAATCATTGCGACTGCGCTTGCATAGCCCAGATCCCATTCGATGAAAGCTTTGTTGTAGATGTAATAAACAAGAACCAATGTTGATGAACCGGGTCCACCCTGAGTGATCATGTAGATCTGGTCATAAACTTTGAAACACTGGATCGTAAGCATTACAACAACGAAGAATGTTGTAGGACGGAGCTGGGGCAATGTTACGTGCCAGAACTGCTGCATGCGGTTTGCGCCGTCAAGTGTTGCCGCTTCGTAAAGCTGTGCACTGATTCCCTGAAGACCGGCCAGATAAATGATCATGTAGTAACCGGCGCTTTTCCAGACACTGAACAGGATTACGGTGAACATAGCCCAGTTCTTGTCCGCTGCCCAACGGGGAAGACTTTCTGCCGGGAAGCCCAGAGCCTGAAGCAGCTGGTTTACAGGACCTTTTGCCGGATTGAAAAGCATGTTCCAGACAACAGCGACTGCAACCAATGAAGCGACATAGGGGAAGAAGTTGACCGTACGGAAGAAGTTGCGGGCAACAATCTTCTGATTAAGCATGATAGCAAGCATCAGAGACGCGATTACAGTAAGCGGAACAACCGCCACTGCATATACAATTGTATTTTTAAGGGAAGTAAGGAAAAGTTTGTCCTTCCACAGATTTACAAAATTGTCAAAACCCACCCATTCAATAGGTGCGCTGGATCCGTTCCATTTTGTAAATGCCAGATAAACGGCAAAAATAATCGGACCGAGTGTGAATACAGCAAATCCCAGAAAGTTGGGCATAATGAAACTGTATGCAACCAAATTATCTTTTATTCTTCTTTTTTTAAGTGAATTGGACAGATCGTTTGTCATAGGAATGAGTCCTTTGAAAAAAGGCGCCACCTTTTGAGCAGCGCCTTCAAGTCAGTCAATTGTTATTTGCCGAGGATTTCTTTTACTTCGGCAGTCATTGTGGCAATACCTTCATCAATTGTGCAGTTCATTGTCATAATGTTGTCGTGTGAGCGGTTCAGAGCCTGTTCAACCTGTGAAACTTTGGGATCGTATCCGATTTCCAGGAATGAAGCATAAACCTGAAGAGCTTCTTTTGAGTTTGCATCTGCAGGGAATCCTTCCATTTTTGCAAGGATCTCAGCAACATCTTCGTTCAGGATGCCAGGGAATGTTCCTGTTTCTGCCAGGATTTTTGCACCTTCTTCACCACAGATGAAAGATACGAACTTGAGTGCTTCATCTTTGTGTTTTGAAGCTGAGCTTACTGCAACACCAGTAATTGTACCGATTGTTGTTCCAGCTTTTGTTCCAACAGCGTGAGGAAGTTTTACGATACCCCAGTTCTGAACTTCTGTTTTTCCAGCTTTGATCTGTCCGATCAGAGTAGGAATGAACCATGAACCCATCTGCATCATTGCTACTGAGTTGTTGTAGAAAACACCGGAGTAGTGTGTGCTTGTTGTTTTGAGTTCTGCATAGTCCATACAGATTCCGTCTTTCTGCTGAGCGATGATGCGCTCGTAGTAGGGTTTCAGGAAGTCATATGGAGGTGTAAGAGCTGTGTTTTTTCCATCCAGGAATGCTGCACACTGAACCATTGATCTCCATGTGTGGTAGTGGCTTCCGTAAACTTTGTTTGCACCTGTTCCGCTTGTCATTTTGCGAGCCAGAGCATCAAAGTCTTCCCATGTCATGTCGTTTGAAGGATATGCAACGCCAGCAGCGTCGAACAGGTCCTTGTTATAGAACACAACGTTGAAGTCACTGCGGAAAGGCAGTTCGTACAGGTTACCGTTGATTGTTACCTGATCAGCAAGACCTGCATACTGTGACAGATCAATCTTGTTTGTTTTTACAAAATCGTTCAGGCTGAGCAGCTGGTTTGCATTAACCAGTGTTGCATAACCGGGAACGTCTTTGATCATTGCAACGTCAATAGAATCATCACCACCTGTCAGCTGTGTGCTGAGCATTGTCTGATATTCTGCAGAACCAAGGTCAAGAGCCTCAATCTTGATTCCAGGGTTTGCTGCTTCGAAAGCATCGATGAGGGGCTGATAATAAACTGTAGAAGCCCAATCCCACAAAGCCCATTTTAATGTAACAGTATTGTCAGCGGCTTTTGTCTCTTTTTTTCCGCCTGCAAATACCATGCCCATTGCAAGTACCAGTACCATAAGTACCAAAGCAAATTTTTTCATAGGTCCTCCTTGAATAAACCTTGATTGTATCTTAAAGGTGGAAATCTGATTTTTACATACAACTTTTGAATAAAAAAAATGTAAAATTTTTGTTTTTATGTTCCATCTAAAAAATCCGAATACTCAAACGAAAATTTTTAAATATGACTGACCAAATTTTTACATTGACTTTGAACTTTTGCCGTTCTAACCTTTGATTGAGGATTTCAGGCCCAGACCCGCATTGAAGATTCGGTCCCGATTCCTGAATTTGGAGTATATTTATGGAAGAAAAACGCGTTATCCAGAATTTTGTAAGTGATATTCACAATGATGACTATCAGCTGAATTTTATTGATCCCCACTACACCGTCCAGGACATGATCTGTGATGCAGGACGTTGCAAGGAAAAACTTGACGGAGACTGGAACTTCTCAACAGACCAGTATGATTACTGTCTCCGCGGAAAATGGTACGAAGAGCAGTATTACAATGAAGCCGGTCTTTCACTGCCCCGTGACTACGATTTTGATGACTGGGAAACTCTCAAAGTTCCCGGCACATGGAACACACAGAAAGCCGAATATCTTTTCTTTGAAGGCCCCGGTGTCTACACAAGAAGATTCCAGTATGTGAACCACGGCGAGAAAAAGGTTGTGATTAAATTCGGCGCAGTCTATTACAACGCACGTGTTTTCATCAACGGAAAGTTTGCGGGCTTTCACCGCGGAGGTTCCACACCTTTCTATCTTGATGCGACACCTTTCCTCCAGCTTGAAAACCGAATAATCGTAGTGGCAGAGAATACCCGCCGCAAAACACAGCTTCCTTCTATTAATACAGACTGGTACAACTACGGCGGAATCACCCGCAGTGTGGAACTGATCCGTCTCCCGGAAAGCTACATCAGTGATTTCTCAATTTCCCTGAACCGGGGCACAGAGAGAACCCTGTCCGGAAACGTGGAAGTCTGTGGGGCCACAGCTGATTCAGCGCTCCCCGGCAATGCACATCTGGAGATTGCGGAACTCGGTCTTTCAGCCGACATTCCTCTGTCACAAGGAAAAGGCTTTTTCACACTTGAAGTCCCCTGCTGTGCCGATTTTGAACTGTGGTGCCCGGAAAATCCCCGTCTGTACACCGTAAAAGTTACAGCCGGTCCTGACACAGTTACAGACACAGTCGGTTTCCGCACTGTTGAAGTTAAAAACGGCAAGGTTGTGCTTAACGGCAGACCGATTTATCTGAACGGTGTTGCCTGTCACGAAGAAAGCGCGGCCAACGGAAAAGCAGTCACTCCCGCCGAAGCAGAAGAAAACATCCGCCTCGCAAAGGAAATGGGCTGCAACTTCATGCGCCTTGCACATTATCCCCATGACGAGACTGTTTCCAGACTGGCTGACAGAATCGGACTCCTTCTCTGGGAAGAAATCCCCGTGTACTGGCTCATTGCCTTCTCAAACCCTGACACATACGCAGACGCAGAAAACCAGCTTGCAGAACTTATCCGCCGCGACAAAAACCGCGCCAGCGTGATCATCTGGTCAGTGGGCAACGAAAACCCTGACACAGACGACAGGCTTTCTTTCATGAGCAGACTCGCCATGTTTGCCCACGCAACCGATCCGACCCGCCTTGTTTCCGCCGCATGCCTTGTAGACACAGTGCACCTTAAGATTGCTGACAGACTGGAACAGTATCTTGATGTTATCGGACTGAACGAATACTACGGCTGGTACAACCCGCACTTTGAGCAGCTTGAGACAATCATGGCAAACTCACAGCCGGAGAAACCCGTTGTAATCAGCGAATTCGGTGCCGATGCCCTCAGCGGACACTACGGAACCATTGATCAGAAAGGAACAGAAACCTGTCAGGAATACATTTACCGCCGGCAGACAGAACTTTTTGAGAAAATCCCCTTCATCCAGGGAACATGCCCGTGGATTCTCTTTGACTTCAGAACCCCGCGCCGCATGAGCGCCTGGCAGAAAGGACGAAACACAAAAGGCCTTCTCAACGAGGACAAAACCCACAGAAAACTGGCCTTCTATGTCATGCAGGAGTTCTACAGAAAACGGGGAACCACACCAAAAGAGTGAGCCCCCCGAAAAAAAAACTAAAGCAGGGCAACAGTGCGGGCCGTTACCCAGGAACTCTGGGCGGCGGCCTCTGCCTCAAGGTAAACTTCGTCAGTGTTTTCCGCACTGTCAGACATGCAGCGGATGATCACGAAAGGAACCTTGTTGAGCCAGCATGTATGGGCAATTGCAGCACCTTCCATTTCTACGCACATGGGATTGCATCTGTCCACAATCTGCTTTTTTACCTGGGCGTTGTCAACAAAAACGTCACCGCTTGCGATGCGGCCTGCTACAGCCTTGCGTTTCAGTGCACCCTGCTCCACACCTTCAGCGTAGGCTTTGAGTGTGGCTGAGACCATGGCTGCATCCGCCTCAAAAGCGATTGTATCAAAACCGGGAATCTGGCAGGGCTTGTATCCGAATCCGGTTGCATCCATGTCGTGGTAAAGTGCATCTGTTGATACAACAAGATCCATCACGCCAAGCCCGGGCCCGACAGCACCCGCAACACCTGAATTGATGATGTGGGTAACACCGCACAGACTTATAAGAAGCTGCGTGCAAAGAGCCGCGTTCACCTTTCCGACGCCGCATTTTACAAGGACAACTGACCTGCCCTCCAGTTTTCCTTCATAAACTTTCAGATGGGCAATGTTCTTAACAACAACATCTGTCATCTGTTGCTGTAAAGTCGACACTTCCACATCCATTGCGCCAATAATTCCGATTTTCATTTATTCCTCCATAAATGCAATTAACCGCAAAAAACTGCAAACTTTGCAAGACTTTGCATTGACTTTTTTTTCCCGTAGCATTATAAAAATATCAGCAGCAACAATTACATAAAAAAGACCGCTTTTCTCCTCCTTTGGCGGTCTTTTTTATTTTAAAAATCTTTTTCTGAGGGGAAAAGCCTTTCCCCTGGGCTCAGCCAGAATGTCTTCGCCACACCCCATTCTCCTGGGGCCTCCAGTGCCGGCCCCAAACCCCGGCACAGCCACCCTCTGTCAGAAGCAGACTCAGTCTTCACTTATCCTAATTTCATACAGATCACAGTTCGCGTCCTGAAAGTTTGAACTGCAGAGAAAGCGCCCGTCTTTTGAAACATCCAGCCCTGTCGGCTGATTTCCGCCCTCAACCTTAAGCACTTCACTGCCCGTCGTAACATCAAACACAGTGATCACACCGTTTTTCGGGCTTCGTAAAGTGTAGTCCTTGGGATTATTGGGGCCGCGGGAAGAGACAAAAAGATATCTGTCATCCAGCAGGCAGATTGTGTTCGGATTGTTGTACACCTTCCACGTCTGGGTTATGGCAAAATCCGAGGTATTCATCTCATGAACCGTAAAATGGAACATGTCACTTACATAGAACTTTTTTTCATCACCGGAAAGAACAAGATGCCGCATGCATGCTTTGTCCAGTTTGTACTCAAGCAGTTTCTTCCCGTCAGAAACACTGAACTTCTGAACCTGCCCGCCGTCGTAACAGGCCACGATGATCTCTTCACCGCCTTTCAGGAACGCCATTCCTCTGGGAGCGGCACCGGTTTTAAGATAGCGCACAACATCGCCCGTGTCATAATCAATCAGGCTTACATCGTTTGAAAGCCAGTTGGAGACCGCCAGCAGATTCTTTTCCGGAGACCAGGCAATGAACTTTGACCATTCACCGCCTGTAGAAACTGTCCGCCTGAATTCAAAGCCGGGATAAGAATATTCATGAATGTTGCCCGTTGTCATCTGAGAAACAAAAAAAGCGTTTTTCTCAGGCACAAAAAGTCCTTCTGCAAAACCAAGAAGTTCGGCGTCCGGCGGCTCAACAATCCAGGAGTCCGAAGCATCTTCCGTACTGATCACCCGGAAACCTTTGTCATCAAGCAGAGGCAGCACCATAAAGCGGTTGTCCGGTGAAAAAATCACCTGCTTAGGCTGGTCACCGGTTTTGTAAGTACCGACTTTTTCCAGCGTCAGAGTTTCTGCCGCCAGAAGTCCTGTCAAAAAAAACGTACAAATCAGAACAAAAAAAAGCTTTTTCATGGAATTACCACCAGTAGTCATATCCGTTTGCGGCACTATACAGAAGATTGTATGTGTCTTTGTAAGAATTCCTGATTGTATCATTGCAATATGCATAAACATATTTTCCGGAGTATTTTTCTTTTGTGTTTGCCCCGTTGCTGATCAGTTCCTTTACAACAGAATCCGTCTCATTTGCCCAGACTGCCGCAACAAGAGGAAAAACTCCGTCCGTGTCTTTTACAGAAACAGTTGCACCATTCTGAAGAAGCAGTTTTACAATCTCCAAGTCAGGCACATTCTTGTAACACTCTGTCAGAAGAGGAGTCCGGTTCTTGTCATGGGCACAAGTCGTGTCAGGATCAGCGCCCCGTTCCAGAAGAATTTTTGCCGCTGTATAATATCCGCTGTCACAGGCCTCGTAAAGCAATGTCCGACCATCTGAGTTTTTCTGATGCACATTGATGAACGGTTCCTTGAGGAATTTCTCCAGAAGTTCCTCTTCACCCCAATACAAGAAGAAGTTCATTGCAGAAACCTGGTAATCAATATCCATAGTTTCTGATGCAGGAATTTTTGCCATAAGACTTTCTGCAATCTGCCCAGCACCATAAAAAGAAGCAACAAATAAAGAACAGGAATAAGGATTTGCAGCAAAATCTTTGTCGTCCATGTATGCAGAAAGCTGATCAAAATATTCAGGATTGAATACAAAAGAAGTAAGTTTTTCGAATTCCACAAGATTGTCAGTAAAGATCACAACATTAACCAATCCTTGCAGATCAGCTCCGATTTCTTCTTTGAACTCTGAAAAACGCTCTTTCATGTGGTCAACAAGCATTCCGAACATCTGATCATCAGAGTCAACTGCAAAATCGAGTGCTTCTTTCAGAACCGGGTAATCCGGAGCTTTTGCGGAAACCAGTTTCTCAAAATGATCTTTTTTTGCAGAAGCAACCGCCCAAAGGAAAGCACTCCGTCCGTCATTATCCGGTGCATAAGGATCTGCACCCAACTGCAGCAGTTTTTCAGTCATTGCAGGGTTTCTGTTGCATCTTACGGACCAGATAAGCGGTGTATAACCGTTTTTATTACTGGGATCGTTTATGTCACCGCCGTTTTTCTTCAATATGTTGATTACTCCGGGATTTGCATTGTACATGGCGGCCCACATAATCGGCGTTGTTCCATAATTGTTTGAATTTCCGATTTTTGCACTTTCAACGCAAAGGTAGTCAATTACTTCTTCATTGGTATTAATCATGCATGCAAAAGAAAGCAGACTGCACGGATACTGAATTGTTATTTCGCAATTCAAGTCCCCGCCGGCATTTACAAGAGTTTTCAACGTTTCCGAAGAATTTCCGAAAATTGCTGCATAAGCGGTAACTGAAATCTTTCTGCGGTCCATAAGACTGATATTTGCACCCTTCTGCAGAAGAAGCTCAACAACCGCAGAATTTGATTCTACTTCTGCAAGTGTATCCAAAGCTGCATACAAATCTTCGTCTTTGTCGTTCTTCAGCGCAGTAATCACACTGTCCAGAGCTTTTCCGTAAGGACCCGGATTTCCGCCAAGAACTGCGTAATACAATGGAGGAAAACCGTTTTCATCAAGTTCGTTTACTCCTACGCCTTTCTCAAGATGATATTCAACGGTTTCAACATTTCCGAATGCACAGGCTTCATAAAAACTCAGAGTATAATCAACAGGATCGGGAGCCGGTTCTTTTTTGCTGCAGGCTGTCAGACAGAGCATAAAAATGCAGCAAATGATAAAAGTAACAGACAAATGATTTTTTTCCATATAATACCTTCTTTCAAGAATTCCGCGTTAACGGCGAGTCACCTGGCGAAGATAATACCGGAATTTTACATTCTTTTCCATAACTCAATCAATGTCATTACCGGTTCATCAGTGTTGAAAATTCATGGTTAAACTGTGTATTATCATGATTATGGAACATATTTGGGAAATGCCTGAAATTCAAGGCATCAATCGCTTGCCCATGGGCTCACCTTGCATTCCGTGGCAATCAGAAATCGACTCCGCACAGGACGCTGCTGCCGGTCCTGAACTGCGTGATTACAGCAGCAATTCTCTTTATAAAAGCCTGGACGGTATCTGGAAATTCCGCCTTATGGACGGACCGGATCTTGTAGAGACAGACGAATCCGTTTCAGGCTGGCAGAACACTGATTTTGACGACAGTGAATGGTTCGGCATCACAGTTCCCGGAACATGGACACGCCAGGGCTTTGACAATCCTCATTATACAAACGTGATCATGCCCTTTGAAAACGTGCCTCCACACGTTCCGGCGCAGAACCCCACAGGACTTTACCGTCTTGCATTTGACATTCCCGCCGAGTGGCAGAACCGCCGCATTGTGCTGCACATAGGTTCTGCAGAAAGCTGCGCTGTCATCTGGGTTGACGGCAGAATGGCCGGTGCTGCAAAAGACACAAGACTCCCCAGTGAGTTTGAGATTACACAGTTCCTTAACCCCGAGGTCTCTGAACACACTCTCTGCATCATGTGTGTGCGTTACTCAGACGCAAGTTTCGTTGAGGACCAGGATCAGTGGTGGTTCGGCGGTCTTCACCGCAGTGTCTATCTTTACACAACCGAAGACACATGGATCCAGGATATTGAGGCTCCTGCCAGTCTGGAAGTTTCGGAAAACGGCACAACCGGAACAATTCCACTTAAAGTTACAGTCGGAATCACAGAGAATCTCCCGCGCCGTCCCACACGCACTGTGTCCTGGACAATCCGCCCCGTAATAAATCCTCAGGGTGCGGAATCCCTTCAGTACGAACTTCCTTCCCTTGGTGAACCTGTTGCTTCAGACAGCGCGGAAATCACCTGCTATTACCGGGAAAACATGAACCAGTACAGAACCGCCGTAAAAGTGGACAATCCTCTTGTATGGTCCCATGAGAATCCCAACCGTTACGTTCTTACTGTCACTCTTTCAGAAGAGGGCCGGCTCATCCAGTGCGGATCCACAGTGATCGGATTCCGTTCTGTTGTAACCGGCAACCGTGAGCTCCGCATCAATGATGCACTGGTTTACATCAAGGGTGCCAACCGCCATGAACACAACGAATTCTACGGAAAGACCCTTACCACAGAAGAAATGGTGCGGGATATTTTCCTTCTCAAGAGTCACAACTTCAATGCCGTCCGCACATGTCACTACCCTGATGACGAACGCTGGTACGAACTCTGCGACAAATACGGCATCTACCTGATTGATGAAGCCAACATTGAAAACCACTACTACTATGACGGACCATGCCGCGATGAGATGTATGCCAATGCCTACATGACACGCGTACAGCGCATGGTACGCCGTGACAAGAATCACCCCTCAATCATCATGTGGTCTCTGGGTAACGAAAGCGGCTGCGGACCTAACCAGGCAATGATGTACGCCTGGTGCCACGCTTACGACAGATCACGCCCGGTACACTACGAAGGCGGAACCCGTGCAGAATACCGGCAGTCAGGTTATTCACTGGAAACCTTTGCCCGCGGAAAAGAAGTTTCAGACATTGTTTGCCCCATGTACCCGGATTACCATCTGCTTACAGACTGGGCTGCCAATGCGGACTCCATCGGAGAGACACGTCCTTTCATCATGTGTGAATATTCACACGCAATGGGTAACTCCAACGGAAGCCTTGCTGAATACTGGCGGCTGATACGCTCAACACACGGACTTCAGGGTGGATTCATCTGGGACTGGATCGATCAGGGACTTGCCCACACTGACGAAAACGGCAGATCTTACTGGCGTTATGGCGGTGATTTCGGAGAAAGTCCTACCGACTGGGATTTCTGTATCAACGGACTCCTTCTTCCCAATCAGGAACCTAAGCCCGCGATGCTGGAGTGCAAAAAACTGTTCCAGCCCGCAGAACTGGTACTGACTGATGCCGCCACAGGCACCGCAGAAGTTGAGAACCGCCTTGATTTTACCACTCTGGATGCACTGCAGCTGCGCTGGTATCTTCTGTGCAACGGAGAAATCCGCGCAACAGATACAGTTTCTCTGCCTGCCGCAGCCCCTTCAGAAAAAGTGTCTGTAGTAATTCCCTACACAGAGACACTTGCCACACTCAAAGAATCAGGCATCAGCGGTGAATGGGTCCTCCATGCTGATTACGAATACACAGAAGACTTCGGAATGCTTTCTGCCGGAACAGTCGCCGGCTGGAGCGAAGCTGTCCTTGAGGAAGCTCCTGCTGTTCAGTGTCAGGGAAAACCTGCTTCCGGACTTCTGCAGGCAGCACGCACAGAAGCTCTCCGGAACCAGCTGGAGACAGAAGTGCTTTCATCAGCACTCAAACCAAGCCTTTTCCGCTGTCCTACAGAAAACGACGCACAGAAGACACTGCTTTACCGCGGCCCTGATCCCAACAGAGCCGGCTTTGCATGGATTGAGAAGCATCTGGACAAAGTTCAGCTTCTTCCAGATGGATCCCTTGCAATTGGAAGCGATGTGATCGGCAGCCTCAAGACACGCTGGACAAGTTCAAAGACAGATGACGGACGGCAGATTCTGGAAATGTCCTACACATATTCCCTTGATGAATCATTGCCCGAACTTCCGAAAATCGGATTCACAGCACACATTTCTGCCAATCTGGACTCAGTCCGCTGGTATGGAGCCGGTGAGCACGAATCCTACAATGACAGACACGCCGGAAGTCCTTTGGGACTGTACACAAAACCTCTTTCTGACATGGAACAGCTTTACGTTGTGCCACAGGAGAACGGAAACCGCTTCGGTGTACGCTTTGCAGAACTTCTTCCCAAAACAGAGAGAGCAGATGAGGAAGCATCTTTCGGACAGTCAGCCCCCGCGCCCGTACTGCGCATTGAAGCTGACAGACCCTTCCAGTTCAGTGTGCTCCATCATGAGCCCATGGACCTGTGGAAATGCCGTCACCCGAACGAGCTTACAGACACTACTGAAGCAACAGACACAGGAGCAGGTTATTACATCCTGAACCTGGACATTGCCCAGCGCGGTATCGGAAGTGCGACATGCGGACCAGACACAGAAGAACGTTTCCGTGTCCGTCCCGGTGTTTACAGCGGTTCATTCCGCTTCATTTTCTGACCCGTTCGAAAACTTGAAACAAAAAGGACAGACTGTATGATTTATCAGTACAAGATGAAGATGTCAAAAAAATCACTTCCGGTTTACGCCATGGGATTCGGTTCCCTTGCAGTGGCAATAAGCGCTTTCTTCTGGGCAAGTCCCCTCACCGCGGTGCTTTTTGTCGCTGTTGCCCTTTTCATTGACTATCAGATCCTCAAGACAATCCGCAGAATTGCAGGCGCGAGAGTTGTCACCTTTACAGAGGGTTTTGTCGTCCACATGACTGACGGCACAAAGATGGAATTCGATTGGACAAAGGTTGATTATTCAGGTGTGATTACAAACGGTGAGCATCCTGGTATGGTTTTTGCCTACAATGAAGGTGATGACAAAATTGTACAGCTGCCTCCTGTCTTCTCTGATTTTGACCAGTTTGTGGAAGAACTTAAGGAAAACACTCCTTTTCAGGAATATCAGCTGGAAGAAGGGGAGACTTCGATCATTGATCATCTGAAGAACATGCTGGGTATTAATTCCGATGACGCAGAAGATGACGATGACGAAACAGAATCTTCTGAGGATTCACAGGATTCTGATGAAACCGAAGAGACTGATGGAGCTGAAAAAGCAGAAGAATGAGTCAGTACAAGAAAATCAGGGAAGACATTCAGGAACAGATAGAAGAGGACCGCCGGCTGCACAGGGAAAATCCCTTTGCATGTCCTGACAGTGCCGCAATCCGGCGCAATATGGACAGAGACAGAGCGAATCTGTGGCGGCCTGCTTTTGTGCGTGACACTGAAAAAATCATGCATCTGCCGGTGTTCAACCGCTATGCAGACAAAACCCAGGTTTTCTCTTTCTACAAAAATGATGACATCACCAGACGCATGCTCCATGTGCAGCTTGTATCAAGGATTGCCCGCTCCATCGGTGCAGTCCTCGGCCTGAATCTGGATCTGATTGAAGCCGTTGCCCTCGGTCACGACATAGGTCACACACCCTTCGGCCACGTGGGAGAGCGTTACCTTTCAACACTTCTTAAAAAAGAGGCGGGCATTTACTTCAACCACAACGTGCACAGCGTCCGTGTCATAGACACACTTTACAGGCGCAACGTCACACTGCAGACACTTGATGGCATTGTCTGCCACAACGGCGAGTTTGAGCTGCAGGAATACCGGCCGAAACCCATAACCGCATCCGGCCCGGAAGCTTTTGCCCTTTTTGACGCAAGCATCGCAGACTGTGATGCCCGCGGTGACAAAGCCATAAAATCCCTGATTCCGGCCACCCTTGAATCATGTCTGGTGCGCATCTGCGACATGATCGCTTACCTCGGAAAAGACAGGCAGGACGCCATCACGGCAAAAATCATTTCACCTGACGAGCCGTTCACCTCCCAGGAAATCGGTGTTCTCAATGCGACAATAATCAACAATCTTTCTGTGGACATCATCAACAACAGTTACGGCAAAGATTATCTTCTGCTGAGTCCGGAGTATTTTGCTGATTTAAAGACTGCCAAGCGGGAAAACTACGAGAAAATCTATCTGAATCCAAAACTTTCAGAAGTTTATGACCAGACAATCTGGCCCATGTTCGAGATGATTTACTACAGACTGCTGGATGATCTGATCAGTAAGAAGAAAGACTCGGTCATTTACCGGCATCACCTGGAGTATCTTGCGGCTCAGACCAGCTGGTACACAGAGGAGCAGAATCCGGAGACCGATCCTCACCGCATTGTCGCTGACTTTATCGCCAGCATGACAGATGATTATTTCATCGATCTTTTTGCCCACATGTTCCCGGAAAGCCCGCTTCATGTGGACTATAAATCTTACTTCCAGCTTACCGAATAAGAAACAGTTCCTGTATTGGTAAGGAATTCCGCGAGAGGAATTGAAAATCTGACAGACTGGGAAGTGAGTCCTGAGACAGAAGCAGTCGCAGAAGAACCTTCCGGTAAAACAGACGATGTTATTTTTCCGTCAGTCTGAAGGACAAGGTCAAAGGCTGACTTTTCTGCCGCATCAGCCAGTGACTTTCCATAAACCACAGCAAGCAGATCAATGTATTCTTCCGGAGTCATTTCCTCACCTGTAAAAGCAGGAGCCATAAGAAGATCAATATATCCCTGGGTCTCTTCATTCATCATCCTGAAGACACTGCTGAAGAAATCAGGAGAGAATGTGACGATACACAGGTTTTCTTTTGAATTTCTGACAGTCTGCGTATAAAGAGCAACCGCTTTCTTAAGCAGCGCGGGACTTTCCATGAGGTTTTTCTTCTTTGTCTCAAGAGTAATGTCGTTTCCTGACTGAGCATACTGAGTGACTTCAAATCCTACACCCTGCATGTTCTCCACTGCAATGTCCCGTGTCACAAGAGGTTCGCCCTGTGTAAGGCCTGCCACAGAAACAAGAACACTTTCAAGCACTGCGCTGGACTTTTCTGAAAAGTTCACAGAAAGATCCGCAGTATTACTTACAGAGATTTTCAATGCAGGAGAACATCCTGCAAGACAGAGTGCAAAAACGCATAAGGCCATGGCCCGTAACAGAATTCTTTTCTTCAAGTTATTCTTCCTTAATCAGAGGTTACAATCTCAGCCCTCTGATTCAAGTTTTTGTATACATTAAAAAAAACGTAACTGATCAAACGTTACACGAATACCTGTCGTAAATGCAAGTCCTGCCGCAAAAGCCCGCATCGGCGGCAATGCTCCGTCCTGAGTATTGTTGAACACTGTGTAGGAAATATCCTGCATAATACTGATTCCGGGATTTGTGCCAAGAAGTCTGGGAGTCTGCCAGGAAAAACCGAGAATTCCTGGAAAAATCGACGCATTGACCGGTTCGTTTATGCTTTTCAGAACCGGTTTGCCCAATGTGAGCACAGGACCCATGTAAAAACGGCAGTAATCATTCACATTCAGTGAGAAAATCAGCGGAATCTGCAGCGCATTCATGGAAGCAATCCATTTGAATCCAAACCCCACACCGGGCCGCAGAGAATACCTCTTGTACTGCAGATTTGCCTGCAGAGAAGCGCCCCGCAGATTGAATGACAGATCGTTGGCCGTAAAGAAATTCCAGTCCATTGCCAGAGAAACATCCAGTCCAAAATCATCCCTGAACTGGTTGAAATCGTAATCGGGAGAGTATTCAGTTACATTCCTGATTATTTCTGTTTTTTCATCAGCTTCAGTTGCAGAAGACACAGCGGGTTTTTCTTCGGAAGGTTTCGTGGCGGCTGGAACTGAAGTTTCGGCAGGTTTTTCAGCTGTTCCCGGAACTGCCACCGGAGCAGCAGCCGCAGTTTCTTTTGCTTTGGCAGGCGGAAGAATCTGCCCGATTCCGCAGAAAGTTTTTGACCAGTAGGAATCGCCCATCGAACTGATTATTACCCCGGTGACAGGGCCGTCACTCGCAGAGTGAATGAACTGACTGTTTCCAATAAAAAGACCCACATGAGAGACTTTATTGTTTCCCGTTGTCTTGAAGAATAGCAGATCTCCCGGTTCCAGCTGGGAAAGATCCACAATGCGGGCATCATTGTACATGCCGCCTGCAGTACGCGGCAGATCCAGCCCGACACCGTCACGGGCAGCGACAAAAATCAGTCCGGAACAGTCCATTCCGTTATAATCAATGCCACCATACACATAAGGAACATTCAGGTATTTTTTAGCTTCCGCAATCAGTCTGCTGCGGGCTTCAGAGGGATCGGTCCTGCCGCTTTCCGCATAAACAGAAGCCAGAACCAGAATGCAGGACAATACTGCCAGAATTTTTCTGTTCATAAAAATATGAGCATCCTTGTTCAGAAGATTTTTAAGTCCGGCAGTACGCGTCAAATCATTCAACCGGCGCACAGATCCAGTTTCTGCTGGACTGCAGGCCGGTCACATAACAGAACCTGTAAATCAGCCGACGATTTTTGTACGGCATTCCTTATAAATCTGGCTTGTCTTTTCAACTACGTCTGCAGGGATTTCTTTGATTGAAGGATCTCCAGCAAGGTTGTTTGCTTTGAGCCAGTCACGCACAAACTGTTTGTCATAACTGGCAGGACTTGATCCTTCGGCGTATTTACTCAGATCCCAGAATCTTGAGGAGTCAGGAGTGAGAACTTCGTCAGCAAGAACAAGGTTTCCTTCTTCATCAAGACCGAACTCGAATTTAGTATCGGCAATGATAATACCGTTTTTGAAGGCATGCTCATAACATTTTTTGTAAATTGCCAGCGCTGTCTGCTCAATCTGTGTTCCCAGTTTCTCACCGAGATCATTTTTCATGTATTCAAGAGTAACGTTGATATCGTGCCCTTCAGCAGCTTTTGTACTGGGAGTGACAATCGGCTCCTCAAGTTTCTCCGCCTGTCTGTATTCACGGTCAAAAGCGTGTCCAAGGAAAGGCTCGCCTTTTTTGTAAGCCTCGTACATTGAGCCGAACATGTATCCGCGTACGATCACCTCATAAGGCAGCATCCTGAGTTTCTTTACAAGAATCGTGCGGCCCTCAAACTCGGGTTTCTGGAATTCTTCAGGCATGTCTTTCAGATCTGAAGAAATCATATGATTTTTTACGATGTCCCCTGTGTATTCAAACCAGAAATTTGAAAGTGCATTCAGGACTTTGCCTTTGTCCGTAATCATTGTGGGAAGAATTACGTCAAAAGCAGAGATGCGGTCTGTTGTCACGATGACCATCCGGCCGTCTTCCAGATCATATACTTCGCGGACTTTGCCCGAGATGATTTTTTTCATAGTTACCTCAACTGAAAAATGATTGTTCCCTGATTATACCAAAAAAGGTTCAAGCAAAGCCAGTGTTTTCCCGGAAATACGGGCTTCAAGCATGATGCAGTCATCAAGCCATTCTTCCTTCAGGACAGTTCCAGATCTGTGCACCTGGGCAACCAGAGCCTGATTTTCCAAGGGAATGCGGTAACTCCTGGGACTGCCCAGAAGCGCTGTTGAAATCCGTTCAAAAAGACTGTCAAAACCGGCTTTCGTTTTTGCTGAAACTGGAATCGCCTCAGGAAACTCTTCCTTAAGGCGGCCCAGAAGCAGCGGAGAACATTCCAGATCAGTCTTGTTAAGCAGGATCAGTGCTTTTTCCGTATCCGCCCCGATCTCGTCCAGTACAGCCATAACAGTGGAATATTGGGAGAAAACATTCGGATCACTGGCATCAAGGACCAGCAGAAGCAGATCTGCATCCACAGTTTCTTCCAAAGTGGATTTGAAGGCGTTTACCAGACTGTGGGGAAGATTGCTGATGAATCCTACAGTATCCGTAAGCAGGATGCCCGCTCCCTGGGCAAGAGAGAGCCTTCTTGTCGTAGGGTCAAGAGTTGCGAAAAGCTGATCCTCAACATAAACGGCGGCACCGGTAAGGGCGTTCAGAAGACTGGATTTTCCCGCATTTGTGTAGCCGACAAGGGCACAGGAAGGAAGCGGAATCTTGTCACGCTTTTTGCGCATGGTCTGCCGCTCTTTCACAACTTTATCAAGTTCACGGCGGATTTTTGACATACGTTCCTCAACACCGCGCCGGTCAAGCTCAAGTTTTGTCTCCCCGGCACCTTTTGAACCGTAACTTCCACCCCGCTGACGGGCCATATCCCCGTAAGAATGGGCAAGCCGCGGCAATGAATACTCAAGACGGGCCAGTTCCACCTGCAGCACCGCTTCCTTTGTGCGGGCACGCTGGGCAAAAATGCGGAGAATCACTTCATGGCGGTCAAAGACCGGGATTTTTGCAAGTTTTTCCCAGTTCCGCTGATGGGTAGGCGAAAGTTCAAAGTCAAAGATTATGCAGTCAGCACCGGCTTCCTCAGCCTCACCGGCAATTTCCTCCGCCTTGCCTGTACCGACAAGATACCTGGGATGAGGATCAAATTCTGAAAGCAGAACCTCAGACTGGGGAACCAGCCCCAGAGTCTCAACAAGGCCCCGCAACTCACGCAAATCAGAAAGGCCGACAAGAAAAGCATTCACCGGCTGGGAATTTTCGCTCTGCAGATCAATCATATCCTGAGTGTACCATATTTTATCGTTGACCTAAAGCACTCCGTTCAGTATGCTTTTTTCCATGAAACTGTGGATGAAGTATACAGCCGGCATCGCCATCGGCTTTCTGGCTGCTTTTTTTATGCCCTCAACCTTGGAGCGGGGCAGAGATGTTCTTGCTTTTATCAGCGAGATGTTTGTCCGCGGCGGAATGTATGTTCTTGTTCCGCTGCTTTTCTTCAGCGTGACTGTCGGTGTCTGCGAACTTCTTGAATCAAAGGCCTTTATCTCAACTCTGATCCGTGTCGCCCTGATTACCATTATTTCTACTGTCGCCTTCACCGCACTGGGAATCGCCTCAGTGTACGTGTTCAAACTCCCCAGAATCCCGATTTCCGTAGACCGCGTTACTGACGCAGTCTCACTGGAAGTATCAGAAAACATACTTTCCCTGATTCCTACATCCGCCTTCAAATCACTTTCCGAAGGAATATACCTTCTGCCAGTTATTCTTTTTGCCTGTTTCGCCGGTATGGGCTGCGCCGCGGACCGCACAGTTTCAAAACCGGCAGTGACAGTCCTTGATTCTCTGTCCAGAGTATGTTTCACAATGCTCAGCTTTTTTCTGGAGATCCTTTCCGCCGGTTTTATGGTTATCAGCGCTTTCTGGATCATCTCATACAGCAGCATTTTCTCCAGCGGACTCTACACACAGCTGATTCTTCTGCTGCTGGGTCTTTTCCTCGTTATTGCAGTGATTATTTATCCTCTTATCACAATGCTCATCTGCAAAGAGAAGAATCCCTGGCGAATTCTTTACACATGCATTGCATCTGTACTGACCGCATTCTTCTCAGGAAACACGAACCTTACTCTGGCGGTTTCCATCAAACATGCATACAACAGTCTTGGTATCAAACGGCGCTGCTGCGAGACCACAGTCCCGCTTTTCAGCATTTTTGCCCGTGGAGGAACCGCTCTCACAACGGCAATCTCGTTCATCGTGATTGTCCGCTCCTACTCCAGCCTTGGCATTGTGATGAGTGACCTGCTCTGGATTGCAGGCTTCTCAATACTCACATCCTTCCTTCTGGGAGCAATTCCTTCCGGCGGAACATATATGGTGCTGATGATTCTCTGTGCAAGATACGGACGCGGTTTTGAGGCAGGCTACCTTCTGCTTAAACCGGCAATGCCGATCATCTGCGCTTTTGCCGCTGCAATCGATTCACTTACAATGATGTTCGGAAGTTACATAGTCGCAAAACGGCAGAAAATGTGCATCCAGAAGCAGCTCAAGGATTTCGCCTGACGGTCTGATCCCGGCGCTGGTTCCCAAAACTTCCATACCGGGCGGAGTAAACACGTGGTTCCTGCCATTTTCAGGTTGTTACAGATTCTTCGACTCCGCTCAGAATGACAGACTTTCCCGGCGGCTCGAGAACACTTCAAAGTTCCCGGAGACCGCGCGGCATTAAAGTTAATAGCTGAATTCAGCTTCAAAACAGGTGACATTATCCTGCTTTATGGTAATGATCACCTGTTTTTTTTCGTCAATCTCACTGCAGTAAAGCTGGACTTTTTCTCCCAGTACAGCTTCCTTTGAAAAATTGAAACGGATGTTTTTCGGTGTCTCTTCCCGCCATTTCTCAGGCAGACAGTCAGAAGCATAAGCTCCGTAACGGGAATTGTTCATATGGCGGTTTCCGTCCATTTCTGACCAGCCGATTTTTCGTTCGTCCACAAGAACAGCATTGTCCGGAGGAGTGATTTTTCCGCAGGGAATTCCCGGGAAAGGCTCTGAATATGTAGGAACCGGGCGGATTGTAAACTGATCCGGCTTGATGATGCGCCGTGTCTCGGGATTCACAACAAGCCAGGTGCTGTGACCGCGGAGCAGAGTTTCTCCGTCAGCAGTAGTTATGTGATAGGAACGGGTCAGCTGGAGTCCCTGGGGAGCCTCCTCCCATGTCCGGAGAAGGATTTCCTCATTTGAGGCAGGAAGCCGTTCAATTGCAAGAGAAAGTCTTGCAAGCATTATGACAAAACCATGCTCATACAGATATTCCCAACTGAGTCCGCGGAGATAATAATCTTCCACTGCAGTATCAGATGTGAAGAGCAGGATTTCCTGCAGGCTCATTTTATTGTTTCCGGTGCACTGACCAAAATAAAGTCTTGACTCACGACAGAAGCATCCGTTCTCATCAAAATATTCGCGAAAAGTCTTTTCTTTAATCATGATGCCATTCTAGCGAGAATGGATTATGTAGCCAAGCAGTAAAAGTGCCTATGTTTCTTAAAGTGTCTCCCTGTATTCCGAAGGAGAACACCCTGTGACTTTCTTGAATACCGTGCTGAAATAAAACGCACTTTCAAAGCCCAGCCTGTCTGCAAGCTCATAGATCTTAAGATTCGGATCCCCCGCCAGGAGCCGCTGGGCTTCCGCAACTTTCTGTGCCGTTACATATTCCACAAAACTGCTTTCTCCTGATTTGGAAAAAAGCTGGCTCAGATAATTCGGCGTGAAACCGAAGACACTTGCCACGTCATTAAGAGAAAGCCGTTTGTAAATGTTTATGTTGATATATTCCCGCACTGTCTGAAGAATATGGTCTTTGTAAGTAGTACGTTTCTCCTGAAGCAGACTGCTGATTCCCTCAGAAAAAACCTTCAGCCAGTCAAGAATTTCTGAAGTGGAGCGGAGCCTGTAGATCGAACGGTAAGAATCCGCTTTGTCCGCAAAAATGCCTTCCAGCATCTCCGGACCGTCCGGAATCAGTGACAAGGCCGCATAAAGCATTGTACAGGCTGAATCCATGGCTTCAATTCTCTGCTGATTTCCCGGCGGCACTTCCTTCTCAAGACAAGCGCAAAGTCCTGACAGAGCGGATTCCGCTTCCTTAGGATCCAGCCGTTCAAAAGCATTTTCCGCGTTCTTCTTCAGTACAGAAAGCCGTGACTCCCATTCCGAAGGCGCCTGCCCGGAACCTGCGGAACTGTCTGCGGCAAAAGCAAGACTTTCCTCAGCCGGCATAAGAACTGCAACATTTTTTGCACTCTGGTAAGAAGCGCTTATTCCCGCCGGTGAGTTTTCCACAGAACCCACAGCGCAGCGCAGCTCAACACTGAAATAGGAGAAGACAACATCATGAACAGTTGCGAAAATCCGCTCCAGTTCCCTGTTCAGAAGGGCAGGATCATCTCTGTCAAAAAACATGATCAGCGCAAAATGCCGGAGATCAAGACATACAGTGTTACAGCGCACAAACCTGGAAACCGTTTCCGCGGCGGTTTTCACAGTGCTTGCATAAAGCCTGCCAAGAGATTCTTCATCCATCTCCCGGCTGTCAAAAATCACTTCCATCGCCGCCACAACATACTGGTTGGCAGCCAGATCAATCTTAAGCTCGCCTTCAGCTGATTCCATCTGCTCCTGCGTATCAAAGGAATCGTGAATCAGCCTGAAAAAGAAACGTTCTTTAAAAGAAATACTGCCTGCCGCAGGAACAGAAACGCCTGCACCGGCCCCGTCAGTTTCAGGCTCCCCGATCGCCGGCCTGTTCCGTTCCCTAAGTTCATCAACCTGTCTGGAAGCTTTCTGCACTGCAGCGGTCAGCTGCTCCTGTGTCAGAGAAATCTTTATAAGGTAATCCACCGCCTGCACTTCTATAGCGGCCTTTGCAAAGGAAAATTCCTCGTAACTTGTCAGAAAGATAAAAACCGGCAGCTGACCGAACTTTTCCCTGCATTCCCGCGCCGTGTCCAGCCCGTTTTTCACCGGCATGTTGATGTCTATAAGCACGATATCAGGTTTCTCACGCTCAATCAGTTCCAGAGCCTGCTGCCCGTTATGAGCGGTTCCGGCAATCTGCACATCAAGAGCATTCCAGTCAATCATCGAGCTGATTCCCACAAGAACCAGCATCTCGTCATCAACGATTATTATCTTCTTCAACTGCAATTCTCCCCGTCAAACGGAATCCGGACGCTTACCCGTGTAAAAACCTCCGGCTGACTTTCAACACTCAGCCCGTATTCCTGCCCGAAAACCAGCTTCAGCCTCTGATGAACATTTGAGACACCCACATGCCTGAAAAGATTGCTCTTTCCGGAAGGAGTATTCATCAGCACTTTCGCCACCTGATCCGGACTCATTCCGAGTCCGTCATCTGTAATATCGATGATAACACAGTTTCTGCAGTCTGTGTCCCGGTGCACATCAACATTTATGCAGCCCGCATTTCCTTTCGGCTCGATTCCGTGATAAATCGCATTCTCAAGAAGAGGCTGCAGAGTGAAGCGCGGAATTCTTGCCTGGAGAAGCTCAGATTCCTCAACATTCACTTCCATCGAGATGGAACCTCCATAACGATATTTCTGAACGACAAAATAATCGTCCAGAAGACTCAGCTCATCACTCAGCAGAATGGTTTCATCCGTATTGTTCGCAATGTTCCGCAGAAGACTGGCGAAAGAGGTGACCATTTCCGCAATGCCCGGTGCCTTCTGGATTGTTGCCATCCACCGGATTGAATTGAGCGTGTTGTACATAAAATGAGGATTTATCTGATTCTGCAGAATCTTGAATTCATATTCCCGTTTCTGCTTTTCGTTTTCCACAGCTTTGTCCATAAGAGTCTGGATGTTCTGGGAAAGATTGTTTATTCCCCGCCCGATTTCGCCAAGCTCATTGTCCCAGAGAATTGACCTGTCCTCAGAAAAATCACCTTCAGAAATAAGACTGAGCCGCTTTGTAAGCTGATCCACCGGTTTCGTGACAAGATAGGAAAAAATAAAACGCAGAAGAAGTGCAAACACAATCAGAGCCGCAAAAACAGCAATGATCAGCCGCACAAAGAAACGGGACTGTCGAAAATCCTGCTGTGCGGAAAGAATCTGCACAAGATTTGCGCTGTTGTTCTCAAAACAGTATTTCACAAAAATGTGATTCATCCCCTGATATCGCACCCGCCCTACAAAAGTAGTGCTCCTGTTCGTCTCAATTGAGTCAGGATTGTCAGCCGTAAAACTCAGAGGAATTTCTTCCAGCGAACTGCTGTTGATTCTGTAAGTGTGTCTGCCCTCAGATCCCTCCAGTTCCAGAAGAATCAGGGAATCCGCCGGAAGCTGGTAGTTCTTTATCTGGTCCGTAAAAAGCTGGACTGAGACGGCAATATAGGCATATGCGATCAGTTCTCCCGAATACAGATGGTATACAGGCTGGACAATAGGAATTACAAGATCTTTGTCATCATAACTCAAAGGATCAGAAACAATCGTATCAAAAGAAAGGGTTTCCGGATTCTGAAGATCCACAAGATGCGCCAGAGTTTCCCGGTTCAGAGGCCGGCTCTGTGTGGTTCCGCTTCCTGCCTGGACCATTTTTCCGTTGAGCCCCGCAACAACAAAGCGGTTTATGTAAAGTGCCGCCGGGCAGTTCCGCAGTTCCTCCACAAACCTGTCATAAACATCCAGACTCTGCTGACGGTCAAAAAAGTCTGTGCTGAAAAACTCTGAAATCAGCCTGTTCATGTTGCACCAGCGGATCAGAGTCTGTACCGCAGAAAGCTGCCTGTCAACAAAAGCCTCGCTCTGCTGAAGATTGAACTCGCTTGTCTTTACCATGTTCTGCCTTGTTACGGAACGGAACCACCAGAAACTGAACATTACTATCAGCAGTGCCAGAACCAGAGAGAAAGCAATGCTTACAAAGGAAATACTCCATTTCAGGTTGAGGGTACGCCGGAAAAACTTCATACAAAAACCAGCTGGACAAGCACCATATAAAGAACAGTTCCAACACCGATACTCAGCAGCACGTTTTTGCGCCAGAGATGAAGCCCTGCAGTCGCCGCGATTGCAATCAGCTCCGGAAGCCCGTGAGGCCAGCTTGCGACAGAAACGCCCTTAAGGCAATAGACCACCAGCAGTCCCATCATTGCGGCAGGAATCGTCGTACTCAGGTAAGAAACCAGCTTCGGTGTTTTTTTGCTCTCAGGGAAAAGCAGGAAAGGCAGAAAGCGGGTAAGCATTGTTCCCGCCACAACACAGGCAAGTATTCCCAATGTCTGAAAAGTATCCAGTCTCATATCAGTTAATTTCCTTTCTCAGTTTTTGCAGCATCAAGGCTTTCTATCGGTCTGCTGCACACAAGGAGAACCAGCAGAATAACAACCATGGCCGGAATAACAAAACTGTCCGCACCGAAAACCAGCAGTGCCAACGCCGCCGCCCCGATTCCGATCACGCCAGACACAGCATTTCTGCGCGTCTTAAGCTGCTCAATAAAAAGCACCACAAAAAGCGCTGTAAGTGCAAAATCCAGTCCTGTCGTATTGATTGTAAAAAAGTTCCCGATCACGCCGCCCAGAAAACTGGAGATCAGCCAGTAACAGTAATCATAGACTGAGACTGCAAAGTAAAAATCCTTACTGTCCACACCTTCCGGCACCTCAACAGAAGAATTGATTGCAAAAGTCTCGTCACACATCAGAAAAATCAGGAAAAACTTGAACTTCCCGGAACCTTTATACTTCTGCAGCATTGAAAGGCCGTAGAACAGATGGCGGGCATTCACCATCAGAGTCATGAGAAAAACCTGGAAAGGCTGAAAAATCCCTGTCAGAAAAGTTACGGCCACAAACTGCATGCTCCCGCAGAAAGCGGTGGCACCAAAAAGCAGTGACCAGAAAGGACCGTAACCATGGGAACTCATCAGCAGTCCATAAGCCACGCCAAGAACGAAAAAGCCTGTAAGAACGGGGATTGTCTTGGGAAATGCGAGCCTGAACGCCCGCCCCAAGGATTTTTTTTCTGTCATAACGGATTGATTCCTTTTATATCCGAAGTCTATCATTTTTCCGGCTTAAAGAAAATCTACCATGACTGATTCAGACCTTTCCCGCCAGATCCAGAAGAGCACAAACAAAACAGCAAAAAAAAAGCCCTGCAGAAAAATCTACAGGACTTAAGTGGAGATGAGGGGACTTGAACCCCTTACCTCTTGCATGCCATGCAAGCGCTCTAGCCAGGTGAGCTACACCCCCAAAACTATGCTCTCATACTACATTATGAGAGCATTCACGTCAAGTATCCGCGCAGAATGTGTTCCGGATACGAAAAACTGACAGGCACACCAGAAGCGACCAGAGTGGCGGGCAGTTATCACCCGCAGAATCCAGCCCTTCCGGCATAACGGTAGAAGGGCCGAAGATGCTGCCCCTAGCGTGTCATTTTTCGGTAAATCGTCTTGTGGGGACGGTCTGCATCAGCACCCAGCTGTTTACGGCGCCACTCTGCATAATCGGACCAGTTGCCCTCAAACCAGATTACTTCGCTGTTGTTCTCAAATGCCAGAATATGAGTACAGATTCGGTCCAGGAACCAGCGGTCATGGCTTACGCACATAACACAGCCGGCAAAATCCTCAATGGCATCTTCCAGAGCGCGGATTGTAGTAACGTCCAGGTCATTGGTAGGCTCGTCCAGAAGCAGGACATTTCCGCCCTGTTTCAGCATCATACCCAGATTCAGACGGTTTTTCTCACCGCCGGAAAGCACGCCAACCTTTTTCTTCTGGTCCGGTCCGCTGAAGTTGAACCAGCTGCAGTAAGCGCGACTGTTGATCTCGCGGAGAGCACCGTTAAGCGGACGCCCTTTTTCATCAACCGCACCCAGCTTGATGATGTCCAGCCCGTCAGAAAGCTGCTCCCAGACAGTCTTGTTGTCATCCAGCAGACTCCGCATCTGGTCAACATAAACAAGTTTTACAGTCTCACCCACACGGATGTTTCCGCTGTCAGGTTTCTCACCGCCCTCAGTTCCGTCAAGCCGTTCCACAGTCTGTCCGGCCGCATCTGCAATCAGGCGGAACAGCGTAGTCTTACCGGCACCGTTAGGTCCGACAATACCCACAACAGCACCGGCAGGCACTGTAAAAGAAAGATTGTCAAAAAGCAGCCGGTCTCCGTAACCCTTTGTAAGCCCTTTTGCCTCAATAACAAGCCCACCCAGACGTGGTCCGGCAGGAATCGTGATCTTTGTATCCTTGATCTGTCCCTTTCCAGACTGGTTAAGCAGCTCCTCATATCTGGTGATGTGTTCCTTGTGCTTTGCCTGACGCCCTTTCGCACCCATGTGGATCCACTCCAGCTCGTGCTTGAGAGCCTTCTGCCGCTCACTTTCACCCTTTTCTTCCATCTTAAGACGGTTTTCCTTCTGCTCAAGCCAGCCGGAGTAATTGCCCTTGTAGGGAATACCTTCGCCCCGGTCCAGTTCCAGAATCCAGCCGGCAACATTGTCCAGGAAGTAACGGTCATGAGTTACAGCGATGATTGTTCCCGGGTATGACTGCAGATGCCGCTCAAGCCATGCAACAGTCTCCGCGTCCAGATGGTTTGTAGGCTCGTCCAGAAGCAGAATGTCCGGTTTCTGAAGCAGAAGCCGACACAGAGCAACACGGCGGCGCTCACCACCGGAAAGCACATCAACAATCTGGTCAGAAGGCGGGCAGCGCAGCGCATCCATTGCAAGTTCCAGCTGACTTTCCAGATTCCATGCATCCAGAGCATCCAGTTTTTCCTGAATCTCAGCCTGCCGTGCGCAGAGTTTGTCAAAATCCGCATCCGGATCCCCGAAAGCCTCATTAACCTTGTCAAATTCCTCAAGAAGCGCAGTTGTTTCCGCAACGCCTTCCTTTACAATCTCCATTACGGTCTTTCCGGCAGCCAGCTCCGGTTCCTGAGGCAGATAACCGATTGAATAACCGGGAGCAATTGTCGTCTCACCTGTAAAATCCGTGTCCAGACCTGCAAAAATCTTCATCAGAGAAGATTTACCGGAACCGTTTTCACCAAGCACACCGATCTTTGCGCCATAGTAATAAGAAATGCTGATATCTTTAAGAACAGTTTTTGTGCCGTATGAACGCGACACACGATCCATTGTGTAAATGATTTTCTTGTCATCAAAAGTTGTAGCCATGCCTGAATTCTAACATAAAACATAAGGGTTCTCAAGGAGGAAATCTGGAGGGGAAAAGCCTTTCCCCTGGGCTCAGCCCAAAAAAGGTCTTCGCCACACCCCATTCTCCTGGGGCCTCCAGGGCCGGCCCCAAACCCCGCCCCGGAACTTTGCGCAATAATTTCATATTTTTCGCATTTTTATAGAGATATTAGAGATTATGTTGACTATGCCACCATGCCCGTGTAAACTCCAATAAGCAGACTCAATCTCGGGCTTCAGAACAACTGTCATGTTAAGCGGAATGAACATTGTGTCAGAAAACTGTCATGTTGAGCGGAATGAGCATTGTGAATGAAGTCGAAACATCTACAGCACCTGATATTCTAAAACCCGACATTTGACCTGTTACTTTGTCCGTGTGGGCAAACACAACAAACACATTTTTCCTGGAGGAAATAAGAAAATGAAAAAACTGGCAAAATATGCAGTTATCGGCCTGATTCTGGTTGCACTGGTTGCAATCACTTCTTGTGAATTTGGTATTAATACCGCAATCAATGGAAAATGTTACATCCATGATGCCGGCTCAAAATGGTATGGCATTTATTTTGATTCTCAGACAACATATACATATTATGAAATTGGAAAAACAGGAGCTTCAGAACCTTCAGTTGCAAACCATTTTACAGACTACAAAGTAACTCAGGACAGCAACGACAAATCTATTTTCTATGTTGACCGTCCCAATCTTAATCCGGGATTAGATGACATTAAAGTATGGAAAATCAATCAGAAGGATTTGAAAGCAATTTATCGTAATAATGCTGACAATACGAAGTATGAATCTGTTTCCAAGGCCAGATTTGAAGAAATCTTCAAAAAAATCGGATCAGACAGTTGGAAAACAGTTAACGGGGTTGCTAAATAATTCCCCTTTCCTTAATGCATAACCCGAACCTGTCCGGCAAACTGCTGTGACAGGTTTTTTTTCGCCCTTTCCCTGTTTTCCCGTCGCAGTTTTTCAAAAAAAACATTATACTTTCATCATGAAATGTCCCCAATGCAACATAAACATGAAGTCCGGCACAAAAACCCACACAGTCCAGCATTCCGCCGGCACAATGATCTTTCATCACGTTCCCTGTTTTGAATGCCTCAGCTGCGGTCAGTCCTTCTTCACACCCGAGATCACAGCCAATCTTGAGAACAAGATAGACAACCTCAGCGAAGTCCTTTCCGGCATCTACGAAACCGAATTCGATCCGGTCAATCCCTAAGTTCCGCCCTTCTGCGCCAGTCATTTTCCGCCGGTCCTGTGATTTTTTTTCACAGAAAAATCGCTTCTTAAGATAAATCAGCATTGAATTCTCACATTCCTTGTGTTAAACTTAAACAACTGCTTCTTGCGTTGAATTGAGGCAGTTCTCTGGAGAGTCCCTCACAAGAGGGCGCCGAAGGGTTAAGCGGATTACCCGTGATATCTCAGGCACAAGGAACGGAGATTTATTACAGCTGTTCTACTCTTTGGAAAGTCTTGCCTGTGCAATGATGCACAGATGATTCCGGAAACGGTTCATCTTTCGGGCGGGACTCTTATTTTTTTAAAAAGGGAATTGAAAATCCCGCAGGACGCTTATTATGGAAACGTTCGATCTGATTCTCGACAAGATTGACGGAATTGTTTGGGGACTCCCCACAATGATTCTTATTCTTGCAACCGGTCTTCTTCTGACCGTCCGTGTTCGTGGTATGCAGTTTACAAAACTCGGCCGCGCATTGAAATCCATTTTCCGCAAATCAGACGGAGAAAAAGGTGAAGTAACCAGTTTCGGTGCTCTCTGTACAGCTCTTTCTGCAACAATCGGTACAGGTAACATTGTCGGTGTTGCAACCGCTATTGCAGCTGGTGGACCCGGTGCCCTCTTCTGGATGTGGATCGCAGCCCTCCTTGGAATCGCAACAAAATATGCAGAATGTATGCTCGCTGTTATGTACCGCGAGAAGAAAGCTGACGGACATATTCTTGGTGGTCCTTTCTACACCATCGAAAAAGGTCTCGGACCAAAATGGAAGTGGCTTGCTGTTCTGTTTGCCGTTTTCGGACTGCTGGCGGGTGTCATGGGTATTGGTACAATCACACAGATCAACGGTATCACATCTGCTGTCCAGAATGCCTTCGACCCCACATCAGCAAACGCCATCACAATTTTCGGCCGCGAATACTCAGTTTCTGTTGTGATCGCAGGCCTCTGTGTAACACTTTTTGCCGCACTGGTTATCATCGGTGGTCTTAAACGCATCTCAAAAGTTGCAGAGGTTGTCGTTCCTTTCATGGCTGTTGTCTATGTATTCCTCGGACTCAGCGTTCTCATCATGAATGCCACAAAAATCCCTGCCGCATTCGCAATTATCTTCAAGAGCGCATTCGGATGGAAAGAAGTTTCCGCCGGTATCATGGGATTTGTTCTGAAACAGATCACAGATTCAATGCAGAAAGGTATTGCACGCGGTATCTTCTCAAACGAAGCCGGTCTCGGTTCTGCACCTATCGCAGCATCTTCTGCCCAGGTACAGGAACCTGTTGCACAGGGTCTCGTTTCCATGACAGGTACTTTCATTGATACAATCATCATCTGTACAATGACAGGTCTTGCAATCGTTATCGGTGGCATGAACGGCGGAATCTGGACAAACCCCGAAGGACTTCAGGGTGTTGCCCTTACAAGCCAGGCTTTCTCCAATGTACTTGGTGGTGACGGTCAGTCAGTACAGTTCCTGCTCATGATCTGTCTGGTATTCTTTGCTTTCACAACAATTCTCGGATGGGACTACTACGGTGAACGCTGCTGTGAATATCTTGCCGGTGACAAAAAATCAGTCGTTATGGTTTACCGTATCATCTACATCATCGCAGTTTTCATCGGACCGTACCTTACAGTTGCCGAAGTCTGGACCATTGCAGATATTTTCAACGGTCTCATGGCAATTCCTAACTGTATCTCTCTGATTGCTCTCAGCGGTGTTGTCTCAAAGGCAACAAAAGACTTCTTCAAACGCTATCCTACACTGGAATCAGAAGGAAAATAAAACTTCAGACATTCAGCTGCTGAGTGTCTTAAAAAGGGCTGCCCCGGAAGTTCAGTTCATAACGGTTCATAGAGCCTGTCAGAAAGAACACTGTATTAAGTATTGTGATCTTGTGAAGCTCAATCACCCTGATAACTTTCTTCTCCGGCAGCCTATTTTTTTGCCCTCATGCTTTTACACAATTGTTCCTGCTGATATAATGACACCATGACTTTAGGAATCATTCTTGCATCTGTTTCTGTTTTTATCTGGGGCATAACCTTTGTCTGCACAAAATCCCTTCTTCTTCAGTTCTCCCCTCTGGAAATCCTTTTCTTCCGCTTTATCCTCGCTTTTCTCGGACTTCTTCTTATCAGACCCAAAAAACTTGTTCTTAAAAACAAAAAGGAGAACTGGCTTTTTGCGCTGGCCGGGCTTTCCGGTGTTGTCCTTTACCAGTTTACCGAGAACATTGCCATCTCATACACAACCGCATCCAATGTCAGCATTATTGTGGCAATCAGTCCAATGTTCACTGCGATCATCTCCCAGATTTTCCAGAAAGAAAAACACATCACGCCCTTCTTCATCATCGGTTTTGCTGTTGCAATAATCGGTATAGCACTGGTCAGCTTCAACGGAAACGCTAGCCTCAGCATAAATCCCCTGGGAGACCTTCTTGCTCTCTGCTCCTCAATCTGCTGGGGTTTTTATTCACTTTTTATCTCCAGAATCAACGCCCTTGGTTACGACAACATATGCAGTACACGGCGCGTTTTCTTCTTCGCTATTCTTTTCATGATCCCGCTTATGGCCGCAGGTGCATTTTTCGGTCAGAACATACCCGCAATGCACATCAGCCTTGAACCCGCAGTCAATGCAGCCCGTTTCTCATCATTCCTCAACTGGTTCAATCTTGCTTTCCTCGGACTGCTTGCTTCTGCCCTTTGCTTTGCAATCTGGAACATCGCATGCAACATCGTTGGAACTGTCCGTGTATCCGTCGGTATTTACCTGATTCCAGTAGTAACCATCGTTTTTGCCTTTTTTGCATTGGGTGAACAGATCACCATCATGGGGCTTTCAGGGGCAGTCCTCACAATCGCCGGTTTGTTCATTTCAAACATCAAATCAAAATGATTCTGCCGGCCCCACCCGACTGGCCTTCAATCATGCGGCACGTCTTCTGCGTACCGGTTTTGGATTTTCCGGGTTTTTCATCCCTTTTTCTATAATCCACTGGTACACAGAAGGACAGACCAACAGCATTCCTATTGAAAGAGGAAGTGTAAAAACAAAAGCCATCCCATAATTTGACAGGAAACTGATTTTTACGTATTCTTTTCCCATATCGCCTGTTGTAAGGATTATCGCCAGGATTAATGGCAGCAGCAATGCGAACCCGATTATCAGTCCTGCCGCAAATCCTGCCTTTCTGCTTACTGCTTCATAATTTGATTTCATATCAATACCTCCGTGATTCATTGTGATTTCACAATAATACCCACAGAGTGACATAACATGTCCCGGTAATTATTTTTTTCAAAGATTTCAGAAAAAATGCACATCATACCCTCCGGGTTGTTCCGCACAATTCATTCCTGTATAATTGCACCATGTACAGAATGCTTTCAAAACAGCTTGAATCCCTTTCCGAAGACGTAGACCACGAAGTCACCATACTTGCCAATGCTTCTGCCCTTCTTTTCGATACCCTTAAAGAAATTAACTGGGCCGGCTTTTACCTGCTGGACGGAAACACCCTTATACTTGGACCTTTCCAGGGCAAACCCGCCTGCATAAAGATTCCAATGGGTCGGGGCGTATGCGGAACTGCTGCCTCAAGAAACGAAACTGTCCTTGTGCCGGACGTCCACTCTTTTCCCGGGCACATTGCCTGTGACAGTGCATCCAATTCAGAAATTGTCATTCCGCTCCACAGAGACGGCAAGCTGATCGGCGTTCTTGATATAGACAGCCCTGTAACAGACCGTTTTTCAGAGACAGACAAAGCCGGACTGGAACTTTTTGCTGAGACACTGGAAAAAGCCCTTCAGTCCGCTTCAGCAGTCTGACAGTTTTACCAGAACGGATTTACTCTTTGTCTGTATTTTTTCTAATAATGCTCTGTGCCCACGGAAATGTGGTATAATCCTTTTTATGGAACCGGAAATTATTGCATTACAGAAAATCATCGACAGTTCAAAACGGATTGTGTTTTTCGGCGGCGCTGGTGTTTCCACCGAAAGTGGTGTCCAGGACTTCAGAAGTGTTGACGGACTTTATCACGAAAAATGGTCTTATCCGCCGGAGACAATTCTGAGCGCCAGTTTTTATGCAAAAAAGATGCCGGAATTCTTCCGCTTTTACCGCGCTAAACTTTTGGGTCAGGGAATTTTCCCCAATGCGGCCCACAAAAAACTTGCAGAAATGGAAAAAGCGGGGAAACTGAGCGCGGTCATCACCCAAAACATTGACGGACTCCATCAGGCCGCCGGAAGCAGACAGGTTTTTGAACTTCACGGCAGTGTCCTCAGAAACTACTGCCTTTCATGCCACAGATTTCATGATGATTCCTATATGCGTGACTGGATTGATAGAGCCGCAGAAAGGGCCGGTCTTGATATGAAAAAAGCCGGAGCCGCCGATTTCGCAGGTCAGTGGCCTGAAGATTCCATACCGCTCTGCCAGGAGTGCGGTGGATTTGTAAAACCAGATGTGGTGCTTTACGAGGAAAACCTTGATGACAATGTTGTGACAGGAGCAATCGAAGCAATAAGAAACGCGGACTGTCTCATAGTCGGCGGAACATCACTTGTGGTTTATCCCGCTGCTTCTTTCATAAACTATTTCTCAGGACCAAATCTTGTGCTCATCAATAAAAGCGAAACGCCCGTTGACAGCATGGCCCAGCTTGTAATCCACGATTCAATCGGAAAAGTCCTTGGCCAGATCAGGGTATAATCCGGAAAATTTTCTCCATGTAATCTTCCGGGCCATAAAAATAGGAACCGATGTGGGGAGCGCCATCGACAAAATACAGGGTTGCGCTTTCTCCAGCCGCTTCTGCAATCTGTTCTGCCATGTAAGGCTCTACCATCAGGTCAATTGTTCCGTGGAACACAATAAGCGGAACAATTCGGCCGTCATGCTTTTCTGCCAGTGCAGGACGCCGTCTCAAAGCTTTTTCAGGGGAAATATTGCTCCAAAAGTGACGCCCGCAGACAAAACTGATCAGTGACATATTCAGCTGAGTGCCTTCGCTGATTACTTTCATAAATCCCTTTGCCTTCATGACTGCTGCAATCTGGGCCCGGATCACTTTCCTGAAGGACGAGAAAGCACAGTCGCTTACTGTACAGAGTGTGAGTCTGTCATAACCTTTTTTGTAGAACTTGGGATGGCACATACACTGAATCACTGCGGAAGCCCCCATTGAAACACCGTGCAGAATGAACCTTGGATTCTCAATCCGACAACAGATCAAGTCCATCCAGCAGATCAAATCTTCCGCATCAAGCCGTGAAAGGCCGAAGAGAGTTCCATGGCTTTCTCCGTGAGCCCTCATGTTCACTGCAAGAACAGACCAGCCTTTTTTCACATATTCTTCCGCCAGATAAGCCATTCCCGAAGAAGAGTCTGTCATCCCGTGGACTATCACCGCAACATTGTCCGAAACATGCCAGAAATCCGCGCTGAGGAAAGTTCCGTGTTTTCCAACGCATGTGATTTTTTCAATTGGATTTGACTGCCAGCGTCTTTTGGCGTCCAGAAGGGGCTTCATGATCACCGGATCGTGGACATGTGCTGAAATATCTTTGTCTATGCCGGGCATTGCCACAGCATCACCTTCAAAACTGTCAGGAACACGGGGGATTCCCGGCTTTCCATGCCGAACAAACATTTTTTTATAGGTAACCAACGCGGTAGTGAAAAGTGAAATCTCAATTCCCGCCACCACAAGAATAAAAATGAACAATGCTGTATTCATCTGCTTTCCTTTTTGTTTTCTGAGTACACTAACTCGACAAAGAATACCGAATTTAATATGCTTTTTCCACAGGATTCTGCTACGGGAAATCCCTTTTTTCAGAATCCATGCCTTATTTTCCAAAAAAACATTTCTGGAGGAATGAACTTTATGTCTGATATTATCCCCCGCTGGGATCTTTCGTCTGTTTTTGCCGGTTTTGATTCCGATGATTACAGATCGGCCCTTAAGGAAGTTGAACTTGGCTGTGAAAAACTGAATCTTCTGCTTGCAAGTCCCCTTCTTCACTCTGATTTTTCCGCCTGGCTTGACCAATGGTATCAGCTGCAGAACAGAACCGGTGCGCTTTACGAATCACTTTATGCCTACACAGAAGCCGTTTCCTCCACTGACACCACAGACACAGTTGCAATGAACAATGTGGGAATTGTGGAAAAACTGGGATTGCTTGTTGATGAGACTGACCGGAAATTTACCGCCGTTCTTTCGGAAAACCGAGACAGACTTGAGGATTTTTATTCTTCCAGACCGGAATATGAGCATTACCGCTTTGTCATCCAGGAAAAAATCCAGAGTTACAGCCACCAGATGAAGCTTGAAGAAGAAAACCTTGCACAGGATCTTCAGCGGACCGGTGGAAACGCATGGAGTCGTCTTCAGGGCTCAATTATCGCCAATCTTGTTGATGCAGAAACCGGAAAGACTTTCAACCAGCTTAGAAACGAAGCCTACAGTGCTGATTCCCAGGTTCGCAAGACAGCTTATGACAAAGAGATCGCTCTTCTTAAAGGTGCGGAAATTCCTCTTGCTGCCTGTCTGAACAATCTGAAGGGTGAGACAATCACCCTGAACGCACGCCGTTCATGGGAGACTCCTCTGGACAGAAGCCTTGCAACCGCACGCATCAGCCGCAGATCACTTGAGGCAATGATCGGTGCCATAGAAGATTCACTTCCTTTCTGGCAGGATTACCTCAAAACAAAAGCGTCACTTCTTGGAGACGGTGATGCACTTCCTTTCTACGATCTTTTTGCACCTCTGACTGACAAAGCTTCCCAGTCCGAGCCGGAAAAAGTCTGGACCTTTGACGAAGCCCGTTCCTACATTATCGAACGCTTCTCCAGTTTTTCCGCCAGAATGGGTGATTTTGCCCGCCGCGCCTTTGACCAGCACTGGATTGATGCGGAAGTCCGCAAAGGAAAAGTCGGTGGCGCCTACTGCACAAGTTTTCCGGCCCACAAAGAATCCCGTGTGCTGACAAACTTCACCGGTTCTTTCAACAACATCACTACACTGGCCCACGAACTGGGACATGCTTATCACCACGAATGCATCAAGGACGCAGATTACGCCCTCATGAGTTACCCGATGACTCTTGCTGAGACTGCAAGCATTTTCTCAGAGACAATCGTAATGAAGGACATTCTTTCCCGCGCTTCCGGCTTTGAGAAAGTCCAGTTCTGCGAAACACACCTCAGTGATGCAAACCAGGTGCTTGTTGACATTCTGAGCCGCTTTTACTTTGAGCGCCAGGTTTTTGAGGAACGCAGAACCGGCGAACTTTCTGCTGCAGATTTCTGCCGCATAATGACTGATGCCCAGAACAATACCTACGGCCCAGGACTTTCCTCTGTCAAACATCCTTACATGTGGGCGCTCAAAGTGCATTATTACAGTCCCGACTTTGACTTCTACAACTATCCTTATGCTTTCGGACAACTGTTCGGACTGGGACTTTATTCATTGTACCAGAAAGAAGGCCCATCTTTTGCCGAACGATATGAAAAACTTCTTGTCCAGACAGGTCGCGCCAGCTGCGAAGACGTCTGTGCCGCGGCAGGCTTTGACATCACCGGAAAAGAATTCTGGCAGGGTGCAATTGCCCAGTACAGATCCGAACTGGATGTACTTAAAGCCTGGAATGAGACTCATTAAGTTTTCCCAGACTCCATAAAAAAAGGACTGTCTTGCTCCATCTGAAAAATGGGTCACGGCAGTCCTTTTTTTTGCAGACAGGGGACACTCAAATTTCGCACCTCATGCTTTTGGGCGCCCCGCTTTCCGCAGTTTTATTTTGCTGATTTCAAAGTCACATCAAACAGGATATAGCTTTTTGCAGGAATAACCGGCGGATATCCACCTTCTCCATAAGCATAATCAGGCGGCAGAGCCATACGGCGTGTCTCACCCACCTTCATCTCCTGTGTCATAAGGTCAAAACCTTCAATCATTCTTCCGGCAGCTGTGACAAAATCCAGAGGAGCACGTCCAGCCTGCATTGAAGTGTCAAAAACAGAACCATCAATCAGATAACCTTTGTAATCAACTGAAACGCTTTTTCTTGCGCCAACAGCATTTCCTGATCCCTCTTTCACAATTTCATACAGGATTCCGGTCTCATGCTCTTTCATTCCGGGGAACTGTTTTTTGATCGCATCAATCTGTGACTGATAATATGCTTTTTTCTGGGCAGCGTTTCTTTCTTTTGCAGCCGCTACCTGAGCATCAAAGTCCGCCTGTGTTGCTGTGAATTTCTCCGCTTCCGCACCCTGACGTACAATTGTCACTTTGTTGATCACATCGTTTTTACGTGTTGTATTTACAACATCCTGTCCGTCAACTACTTCACCGAAAATGTTGTAGCTTCCGTCAAGCCAGGGGCATTCAACAATTGTGATGTAGAACTGGCTTCCGTTTGTGTCCGGGCCGCTGTTTGCCATTGCAAGAATACCGGGTTTGCTGTGTGTGATTCCCTCAACAATCTCATTGGGGAACTGATATCCCGGACCACCTGTACCGTTTCCTCTGGGATCTCCACCCTGAATCATAAAATCCTGGGCATCACCGTTTGACTTACTGATCACGCGGTGGAATTTGAGTCCATCATAAAAAGGCTTTCCCTTTGCTGCATCAAGGGTTCCCTCTGCAAGACCAACAAAGTTTGTTACGGTCATGGGAGTTTCTTTATAAAACAGACGCAGTACGATAGTTCCGCGTGTTGTTTCCATTACGGCAAAAACACCGTCCATTCCTTTGATTTTTTCAAGAGCTTCTTTCATCGCTTTTGATCCTTCATTTTTGCCTGAACAAGTGGCAAAAGAAATAATACTGCACAGAACAACAAGTACAGCCAAAACTTTACGCAGTCTGTTGCTGCGGTTTTTCCTAACACTCATAATAACTCCTGATAAACCAGTTTGCTACCGCCTCAAGACGGGATGAAAACGAAGATTTAACCATATTATCAATAAAAGGCACTTTAAGAACTGATGCCTTCACAAGCACATAAATTGACAGTTCGCTGCCCTTATCTGTAATCACCAGAGTTACCTGAAGATTTTTTGCATCCACTGCCTTGACAATCGCCAGATAAAGGGGATTCAGATTCAGCTCCGACAGAAGAATCTGGTTTTCTGTCATCTCCATATACACCTGATAGATGCTTCCACCAAAACTCTGGTCTTTTTGCCACATGTAGAAAGTCTGCCCGTCTACCGGCCCTGAAGTTCTGTCCGGGACAGCTTTTTTAGACTTGTCATTCTCTACAGACCAGACTTCAGGATACAGAACCTCTTCTTTTCCGTCAGAAGAAATATATTTCATGCCCTGCATTTTCGAAAAAGATCTTGCTATGACAGAAAGCTCTTCTATCTGATTGCTCTGCGATTTTTTTGGAATTGTATACAAAGCTTCGGCTATGAAGGCGGGTTCCGATTTATGAGTCTCAGACCACAGTCCTGCGGCACGCTTCTCAAGCTGAGTTCCGGCAGACAGTTCAAGTTTCACATTATTTTCTTTGTAATGGACTCTTGTCTCACCCTTCAGCTGAGAAAAATCTGCCGGACTTTGGGCAAACATTGCGCCGGCAACAGCCAGAAGCACCAGCGCAAAACCCATTTTTTTCATCACAGAAGAAACTCTCAAAGGAATCCTTTGTACATTACGCGGACCTGTTTATAAAGTCCTTCGCCTTCGCTCTTTGTCTCAACATCACCGATGTCATTCAGTGTTGTGTGGATCAGACGGCGTTCAAAAGGATTCATAGGTTCAAGGAGAATTGAGTTGTGTGTTGTGCGAACCTTGTCTGCAGTTGTGTAAGCAAGGCGGACGAGAGATTCCTCACGGCGGATACGATAATTCTCACTGTCAAGAATGACGCGTACATCTTCACGGCCAAGTCTTCCGGCATAAACATTTGCCAGAAGCTGCATGGCATCCAGATTTTTTCCTTTGCGTCCGATCAGAATTGATGAACTTGCAGATGTAAGACGAAGACCGATTTTGTGTTCCTCGCGGTACATAACATCAACTGTGACTTCATAGCCCATCTTTGTGATCATTTCTGCGACAAAAGCAGTAAGTTTCTGCTCAAACTCACTCTGTGGCAGCGGATCGGCAAAAGTTCGGGCAGAAGACCCGATCACTTCTGAGTCGCCCAGATCATCCTCCGCTGCAGGATGCTGCGGAACAGCATCATCAGTGTGTACACGGATACGGACGTATCCCTTCTTGAAAATGGTTGTTTTCTGGGCTTCGAGAATCTCAACGTCAAACTGATCACGTTCCAGTCCCAGTTCAGCAGCAGCCATTTCTACTGCTTCTTTTTCAGTCTTTGCTTCATATTCGTATGTCATACAAGTACCTCTTACTTCTTGCGCTTTTTGGTCACGTATTTTTCACGCTCATTGGCTTTTGCGGCTTCCATTTCCGCTTTCTTGATTTTCATCTGCTTGTTGATCACTTTCTGCTGAACCAGCTGCAGCATGTTGCTGATTGTCCAGTACAGAATCAATCCTGCAGGAGCATTGTAGAAAATAAAGAAGAAGAAAATCGGCATTCCGTAGGTCATCAGTTTCATTGCTCCGGCATTCTGACCACTGGGAGCACCAACCTGAGTAATCTTTCCGTAAATCAGCTGTGAAACCAGATAAATCACAGGCAGGATACGTATGTGGTTTCCAAGGAACGGAAGACTGAATCCCAGCGTGTAAAGGCTGTCACCTACAGAAAGGTCAGGAATCCAGCCGGGAATGAACATTGCTCCGCGGAATTCAAAATAATTGTTGAACAGATTGAAAACTGAGATCAGCAACGGGAACTGAATCAGAATAGGCAGACATCCTGACATAGGATTGTAATGCGCTTCCTGGTAAACTTTTGCCATCTCTGCATTCAGTTTCTCAGGAGTTGCCTTGTATTTTTCCTGCAGTTCCTGAATTTTCGGCTGAAGTGCCTGCATCTCCAGAGAACTCATTGAGCTTTTTTTCGTAAGCGGATAAAGAGCAAGCTTAAGGAGAACCGTCATTACAATGATTGAGATACCCCAGTTAGGAATCAGCTTGTAAATCAGATCCATAATCCATTTGAGGGCAATCTCAAGCCATGAAAGAATACCGCTTGACTGCATACAGTAGTCAAATTTGAGATTGGCAAGATGCCAGCCGTTGTTCTCTGCCTTGCTGTAACTCTTAAGCGTACTGTCTGTACGGGGACCCGCATAAATGTAGTAAGTATCCGTCACATTCTGCTGAAGAATAGGTGTGCGTGTGATGAAAACCTGGGCATTTGCGTAGTCATTGCTGTCTCTTACGCAGGAATAAACGGCTTTGTCAATGGTGTTTGTCTGCATTGGAGCAACCAGCAGTGAGAAATACTTACCGGTGACACCAACCCAGGAAAAATCATTGTCATAGGTTTTTACGGCGCCATCTGCCACAGTCTGTTTCTTGACTTTGTCGTTGGCAAATGCCATGAAAGTCCTGTTCTCATAACGGTCATTGGCTTTGTTCCAGTAAGGACCGATCTGCGGAGAAGTGCGCAGTGTATAAGCCGCATTGTTCACATTAAGACCTGTGGCGCCATTTTCGCCCAGGAAAGAGATATCCAGTCTGAATACGTATTCATCAGGGAGGAATGTGTATTTTTTCTGCAGGGTATAAGTTTTTGAGGTTCCGTTTTCAGTAAAGCTGAAAGGCCTTGAGAACAGAATCGTATAATTGTCGATTATTTTTGTCTCAAACAGATCATTGACAATTTCCCCTGACTGTCCGCCGAAAGAAAGGGCAAAAGCTCTGTTATTGTCTTCGATGCTGTCTGCCATGTATACACCGTGACCACCATCTCTGTGCTCTTTAAGCTCAAATCCGATGATGTCACCGCCTTTGTTTGTGAATCTGACGGTGGCAGTCTCTGTCTGCATGGTGTACTGTTCCTCAACCAGAGAAAGTGCATCAAAACCGGAAGTTGCAGCTGCCAGAACACTCTGGGCCGGAACAGCGGATTCAGATGGAACAGCTGTTTCTGCAACTGCTTCCCCGGCTTCAGGCTCAACATAAGCGGCCTGCATACGGTTCATCTGATACATTGAGAATCCGATGATTACCAATGTGGAAAGAACAATTGCTATGATTGTATTTTTATCCATAATTCAGTTACTCCTGTGACTGCATTGCGCAACCGAAAGCCAGACAATCAGGGAACCGGATCGTAACCGCCAGGAAAAAACTTGTTGCACCGGAGGATGCGTTTTGCTGCAAGCAGACTTCCTTTTGCGGCACCATGTTTCTGAATGGCTTCCTTTGCGTAATTGGAACAAGTAGGATAAAACCTGCAGCACGGAGGAAAGAGAGGTGAAATATATACCTGATATCCATGTATCAAAAAAAGCAGACACCGAGACACTGGCTTTTTCATTCGTGTACGAGACCTGCTTTAAGACATAACTGACGAAATGCTTCACACCGCGAGGGGAACGAGTCATTGCCGGGGTAGACAAGGAAAACCATGTCATATCCGGTGTTCAGGTGTGTTTTGAATAAGCGATATGCTTCGCGGCTCAACCGTTTTGCTCTGTTGCGTTCAACAGCATTACCGTAGCCGCGAGGAAGGGCAAATGCAATTCTGTTAAAATCTTTACCATTTTGCATAAAGAAAAGTTTGGCACCTTTGATGCCAACTTTCTGCCCTTTTTTAAACAGAATTTGTATTTCATCGGAACGTTTTACCCGTTCAGAGCGGGTAAAACAACCAGTTTCAGACAAGAGCTTTTCTCTCTTTCCTCAGTGAGGGTTTATTCTCAGTAAGGTTTCTTTTCGTCAGAAACTGTCAGCTTGTAGCGTCCTTTTGCTCTGCGTCTTTTAAGAACCAAGCGGCCACCACGAGTCTTCATGCGAGCACGAAATCCGAATTTTCTGTTTCTTTTAACTTTACTGGGCTGATATGTCCGTTTCATGAACACGTCTCCTTTATATTAAAGAGTGTTTTGCACTCTTATAAGATTTTCCCTTTATAGCATGGGTAGGAAAATATAACATTTTATCTGTTTCTTAGTCAATTAAGAGGGAAAGAAAGTTTTCTTCTATAATATTACATACATATTCTTACCATTTTCCTCAATAATTTTGTAATTTTTTCTACATAATTATAGTTTTTTTCTTTCGGAAAAATAAAATCAGACGATATAATAGATAATAAATTTATATTTTGGAGATTTTTCATGAGTTTGCTGAAACGAAATCCTGTTGTACCCAAACCTCCTGTAGGGATTCTTCTTTGGACAATTTTGCTCTATATTGTCAGCCCCTTTGTTTACATGGGTTACGTTCTGTTCATTCAGATTTTTGAATACCGGGCAACAATCAATCTGCTCAAGAGCGTCAGCTTCCAGGCTTACTTCTGGCTCAGCCTTATCATTCCTATTGCCATGTACATCATCAACATGAGGAACATTCTGGGCTTCGACGGCTCGGAGGCCATGCTTGTCAAAGCAAGCAAAGCCTACAAGCGCTACATCATTCTTGCGATCGTCCTTCCGATTCTTCTCAACCTGATCTATCCTGTCTTAATGGCATCAGAAATGGGCTACACTTTCAAAGCTGATGACTACGGACTTCCGCTGATGCTCGGATCTCTGGGATGTTTCTTCATTCCTGCGGTCTTCTGCTATATCCTTTTCAATCATACAATTTCCAGATACATGGGATTTGTTCCTTTGCGCAAGGAATTCGAAGGTCTCAAACTGTCTGTTGCAACAATGCTCATCACTTTCTTCAGCATAACAGGTGTGGCATTCATCATGACTTCTGCCGTAATGACACTGCACTTCCATCCTGAGACAGACACAGTCCGCTTTGTATTCACACGTGTTCTGCCTCTGGGCTTTATCGGTGTTTTCACTACAACCGCAGGTATGACAATCCAGATGCGCGAAAAAGAGCAGCGTATCGAGGAACTTGAGGTGTTTGCCGCAGCAGTTGCAAAAGGCGATTACACTCAGTCAAAGATTGCACTTTCTTCCCGTGACTCCTTCGGTCTCCTGGCAGTAAGTTTCAACAATTTCTCTGACACAACCCGCGAGCTGATCAAAGGAATCCAGGACTCAGGTGTAGTTTCCCGTGACATGGCAATTCAGCTGGATAAAAACACATCAGAAATGGCTCTTCAGGTTGAGGAAGTCACAGGAGCGATTTCAAAGGTCAAGAACGAGATGATCAACCAGTCCGCAGGTGTTGAGGAGACAACTGCGACTGTCCAGAAAATCACTGACAACATCAAGAAACTGGACAACAATATTATCTATCAGGCAAGCAGTGTTGAGCAGGCCACCGCAGCAGTTGAGGAAATGGTTGCAAACATCAATTCAGTGACCGACATTCTTTCAAACAACGCAAAAACTGTTTCCGCTCTTGACGAAGAAGCAGCTTCCGGACAGCAGAAAGTTGAAAGCGCTGTTGTGATGTCCCAGAAGATTTTTGAGGAATCAGAAGGAATGCAGGAAGCTTCCACAGTTATCCAGCACATTGCTGAACAGACCAACATGCTTGCAATGAATGCCGCTATCGAAGCTGCCCATGCAGGAGACGCCGGAAAGGGATTCTCTGTTGTTGCTGACGAGATCCGCAAACTTGCAGAAGAATCCAACGAACAGAGCACAATGATCACAAACCGGCTCAAAGTGCTCGGTGACTCAATCTCCCAGGTTCTGTCCAGCACAGAGCAGGTTCAGGAACAGTTCTCAAGAATTTTTGATCTGACAGAAAAAGTTAAGAATCAGGAAGAGATCATCATGCACGCAATGCAGGAACAGAGTTCCGGATCCTCCCAGATTCTTGAGGCAATGCATACAATCAATGACACAACCGGTTCTGTAAAAGACGGCTCTGCACTGATGCTGCAGGGAAGTCAGGAGGTTTTTGTTGAGATGCAGAAACTTGCGGACATCACACAGGGTATTCACGAGGCAATGAACACAATGTCTGATGATACCGATGCAATCACAAGAACAATTGAATCCGTAAAAGGCGCTGTTGACAGAAACAGTGCTGCAGCAAAAGAGATGGAAAAACAGACACTCAAATTCAAGGTCTGATTTTTACACAGTGTTTTCAAAGGCCGTCGGGTTTTTCCGGCGGTTTTTTTTTGTTCTGCCAGAATTTTGCCGATTGCCTTAGAAGCGGCTTTCGTGCATACTTGTTTTATGAATTTCATTGAATTTAACAACGTCAGCTACACTTATCCGCCTGTAGAAGACGATGAGCTCCAGCCGAAACCGGTTTTTGATTATTTTACTGCAGCTCTGCCTGCATCTTTCATCAGTCTTATCGGCCCCAATGCCAGCGGAAAATCAACATTCATGCTGCTTGCTTCAGGCCGCGTAAAACCACAGCAGGGAAAAGTCCTGCTTCTCGGTCAGGATGTGGCTGCCATGGATGAGGAATCACGGGGACAGCTTTCATCCTTTGTTTATCAGAACATGGAATTTGACACTGATGATAAGGTGGCGGAACTGCTTGAATATGTTTTCAGCAACGGTCTCTACGCCGGAAAAGAAAAAGCCCTTTTTGACAGCACCCTGGAGGCTTTTGAACTGGCAAAGATTCTGGACAAAAAGCTTACCGGCATCGCAAAGGGTGAGATTCAGCGCGTTCTGCTGGCTTTTTCAGTACTGTTCGGATCAAAAAGTGTTTTCCTGGACGAACCGATGTTTGCCATGGAAACTCGCCAGAAAGAAAAGGCAATGGATTTTCTGCGTTCCTACTCTGCAGAACGGAAGATTCCCGTGTGTATGGCAATGCATGAACTGGATCTTAGCCGGCGCTACGCGGAAAACGTACTCCTTTTTTACCCAGACAGAAACATGGATTTCGGCACGCCTGACGAAGTTCTCGTAAAGGAAGCCCTGGAAAAAGCCTATGGGGTTCCGGCCGCAATGCTCCGCGAAGCAGAACAGTTGAACCGGAAATCACTGAAAGAAGCATCAGAGGCAATGCAGGCCGCTCAGGAAGCACTTCCTCCGGAAAAATAAGGATGCCCTTTGCCTGCCGGACTTGCTACAGTCTGGTGGGCACGTCAATAAAAACAGTGTTTAATCCCAGTTCAGCGCGGACTTTCTCCATCATGAGAGAAACGCCCACAGTCTCGGTGTTGTAATGTCCGCCTGCAACCGCATTTATGCCGGCTTCTTTTGCCACGTGGTACTGTTCGTGCCCCAGCTCACCGGTAATGTACAGGTCTGCACCTTCTGCAATCGCGTCTTCCAGTTCTTCAGCAGCTCCACCTGAAATCACCGCCACACGTCTCACATATTCTTTTCCAAAAGGCAGAACAACATTTGCATCGGGGAAAAACTCCGCCAGAAAGTCTGTGAATCTCACAGGTTCCGGAAGATTACCCACAAATCCAAGAATCATTCCACGCCACGAGCCGAAAGCCTTCAGGTCAGACAGATTCATCCGCTTTGCCAGCCCCGCATTGTTGCCGCTCACCGGATGTGCATCCAGAGGGATGTGGCAGGCAAAAAGGGCCATGTCAGAATCCAGAAGTGCCTTGATTCTTTTGTAATGACTTCCGCTGACAGCGATGGGACTTCCCCAGAAAAGCCCGTGATGGACAAAGAGCAGGTCAGCTCCCGCAGCGGCGGCTTTCTCAATCGTTTCAAGACAGGCATCCACAGCAAACGCAACTGTCCGGATTTCTTTTGATTCAGGCGAACTGTTCTGCACCTGGATTCCGTTCATGGAAATATCGTTCCTGAAGTCTTCAAGTTTCAAGTAATTACAGAAATATTCATTCAGCTGATCTAGAGTCATTTTTGCCTCACTTTTTCCGCCGCACCGATTATCTGTCTCAGGACACTTTCTTTCAGAGCGGTTCTTTCTTTGCGTGTGCCTAAATTGTATTCGTCAGGATTAAGTAAAAAAGCTTCCCAGGGCTTACTGCATGGAAGGAGCGCCAGTCCTCCCAGAGAAAGCGTGCAGACTTTATAATCCCGGGAAAGCAGTGAAGCCACAGGATCTTCTGCCACCACAAGAATCTCTCTGGAAGGGTAATTCCCGCGGATGTAATCGTAAAGGACTTTTGCTTCCATCACTTTTTTCTGGGCGGATGTTGCTTCAAAAGCCGCGTATCCACCGGGATTGTTGAATTTCTGGATACGCATGTAGAAAGGCCGGACAAAAGCCCTGTTGAGAAAAGGATCTGCATACTGAATGTCTGACAGGTTGCAGTCCGCGGAAACTGTGGTGAATCCTTTTTCAGCAAGTCCTGTAAGTACGGTCTCAAAATCCTCAGTGGCGGTGCAGAGTGATGGAATATAAAGAATTATAGGATTTTCATTTTCATCAGCAGGTGAAAAAGTGTACAGAGAGACATTTGCCGGCCCGAACAGACTGGAACGTTCCACCAGCCCCGAATAGCCGGATCCGGAGAGAATGGAATGCTGTTCGGTATACGAGGGTCTGCTCTGTGTTGTGAAAAACACCTCTTTGTCGGAAAAAGGCGGATAAATCAGCTGGAGAACAAGAAACATCACAACAAGGATTGCTTCCAGAAAAGAAGAGATGCAGAAAACAGGGCTGTAGAAATCAACCACAAGTCCGTTGACGTAACGCAGGAAAGCACGGAAATTGGTTATGCAGACCACAAGACTTAAGGCAAGAAGAGCCAGAGAGACCAGACTGATTCCATAAGCCGCGATATACAGCAGGACAGCACCGAAGGAACCGGGTGCAAGAAGTACCGCAGTATCAAGAGCTGCACGTTTGTGAAAGAAAAATCGCAGGACAGCTGGCAGAAGAATGACAAGAATAAAAAGACTGCCGGTTAAACTTGTGGACATGCCTTGATAATAGCGCAAAGAACGGGTTTTTTAAAGCAAATTCATCGGATATGACTTACATGATCACGACTTTATGATAAAATGGAGAAATGCGACTAGTTTATGCTTTATGTGCCGGTATATCAGTTTTAAGCTGGATCCTGCTTGATCTTCCCGTCAGCTTTATCTGGCTGATTCCCCTTTTTTTCCTTGGTTCTGTAGTTCTTTTTCATCTTGTTTTCTGGATTTATCTGATTATTATCACATTGCCCGTCAACATGGATAAACCTCAGGAAAAATACTCCAGATTCTACTACTTCAACCTGAATATTGGGTACCGTTACCTCTGCCGGATGGCCCGCTCCAGAGTTCATGTCACAGGGCTTGAAAAAATCCCCGTGGACCGCAAGTTCCTTCTGGTGTCAAACCACCGTTCCCGTTTTGACAATATGTTCCAGGCTTATCTCCTGGGCAACAATCATATCGCATATATCTCAAAGCCGGAGAACTTCAAGATTCCTCTTGCCCGTAAACTGATGAAAAAATCAGGGTACCTTGCGATTGACCGGGAAAACCCGAAAAATGCGGTGGGCACTATCATAAAAGCCATTGACTATATCCAGAGCGGTGAGATATCCGTGGGTATCTTTCCGGAAGGAACAAGAAGCAAGGACGGAAAACTTGGTGAACTGCATGCCGGTTCTTTCAAGATTGCGACAAAGGCCCAGTGCCCCATTGTTGTCGTAGTTCTCCGGGGAACGGAAAACATCCATAAAAACGCGCCCTGGTCCTTTACGGACATCTATATGGACGTGCTTGATGTAATTGAGCCGGGAGACCGCAGAACCACAGAAATCTGCGATCAGTGTTCCGAGATGATGAATTCTTTCCTTCTGGAAAATGACAGATATGCCAGCTGAATCAACGTTCATGCCTGTTTCTATGCAGGAGTTGCATGACAGGGGAATTGATCAGCCGGATTTTGTCTTCGTAAGCGGTGACGCTTATGTTGACCATCCGTCTTTCGCAGCAGCCCTTCTGGGACGCCTGCTTGAAAGCCATGGATACTCAGTGGGGATCATTCCACAGCCTGACTTCAGAAGCGCCGAAAGTTTCAAGGTGTTCGGACGCCCACGCCTGGCTTTTCTTGTTAGTGCTGGAGCCATGGACAGCATGGTCAGCAATTACACTGCAAACAACAAACCCCGTTCGGAAGATGCCTATGCCCACGGAGGAGTTGCAGGACACAGACCTGACCGTGCCCTGATCACCTATGTGGCTAAGATCAAGGAAGCATACAAAGGTGTTCCTGTCCTGATCGGCGGAATTGAGGCGAGTCTCCGGCGCATGACACACTATGATTATTGGTCTGACAAAGTGCGGAAATCAATTCTTTTGGACTGCAAGGCCGATCTGCTGATGTACGGGATGGGTGAGCATTCCATCATAGAGATTGCGGATCAGCTGGCTGCCGGTGTTCCTGCAAGACAGATACGCAATGTGCGCGGAACATGCTGGTGGACATCAAAAAAAGAAGAGACAGAGGATTTTGACCGCTACTGTTTCGGAAGTGTCTCTGAGAACTCCGGTGCTTCCAGGGAACTGATCTGTCTTCCCTCATTTGAGGAGATCTCAAAAAATACGCCCGAAAGCAAAGAACGTTTTGCAGAAAGTTTTGTAATTCAGGAACAGAATACAGATGCAATCAATGCGGCAGTTCTTGTTGAACAGGCAGACACCCGTTTTGTCGTGCAGAATCCGCCGGCCCTTCCGCTGAGCACCGAGGAATTCGACCGGGTGATGGAACTGCCTTATACGCGCAGATGGCACCCCATGTATGACCAGCCTGCGGAAAACGGCAGAACAGGAGTACCCGCCCTTGCGGAAGTGCTTTTTTCTCTTACAAGCGTCCGCGGCTGTTTCGGTGCATGCTCTTTCTGCGCGATCACTTTTCATCAGGGACGACGCATCCAGGCCCGCAGTCACGAATCACTGGTAAAAGAAGCGGAGCAGCTTACAAAGACACCGGGCTTCAAGGGATATATTCATGATGTGGGCGGTCCCACGGCAAACTTCCGCCAGCCTTCATGTAAAAAACAGCTGAAAAACGGCGTGTGCAAAAACCGGCAGTGTCTGGGAACGGAACCCTGCCCCAATCTGGAAGTGGATCACAGGGATTACGTGTCGCTTCTGGGGAAACTCCGGGCAGTTCCCAACGTCAAGAAAGTCTTTGTCCGCAGCGGAATCCGCTTTGATTATCTGGAAATGGACAAAGACAGACAGTTTCTTGAAGACCTCTGCCGCCACCACATTTCCGGACAGCTGAAAGTTGCGCCGGAGAATTCCAACGACCGGATTCTTGGACTGATGCGTAAATCCACGCACAAAGTCTATGAAAAGTTTTCGGCAGATTACGAGGCGATGAATAAGAAACTGGGCATGAAACAGTATCTTGTTCCGTATTACATCGTTGCCCACCCGGGGGCAGGACTTGCCGAGGCGATTGACACTGCTCTTTATCTGAAAAAGACCGGATTTGTCCCTGACCAGATCCAGGATTTTTACCCGACTCCCGGAAGTCTTTCCACCTGTCAGTATTATACGGAGCTGGATCCTTACTCAAAGGATGAAAAAGGCCACATGAAAAAAATATATGTCGCAAAGGGAGCAAGAGAACGCAGACTGCAGCGTGCTGTGATCCAGTTCAAGAAACCGGAGAACAGACCTCTTGTCCGCGAAGCACTTGAGAAGGCAGGACGCAGGGATCTGATAAACATACTCCGGTAATTCAGGATTCTTTCTATTTGCGTCATCACATAAATTTGCATTAGAATGGATAATATGAAAAAGGCATTGAATTATTCTCTTCTGATTTTTATTTCAATTTTCACACTGTTTGCACCCGGTCTTTCTGCTGCTTCAGGTCAGTCTGAATCAAAATCCACATCAGCAAGCACAGAACTTACTACTGCGAAACAGGTCCAGCAGTACGCTTATCTTGTTCAGGAAATAATGAACTATGTCCTGAACAATTATGTTGATGAGGTTAAACCTGAACTTCTTTATAAAGGTGCAATGGAAGGAATTCTCAATGCCCTGGATGATAAACACACTTCATACATGGATGTAAGCGGACAGCGCAATCTGAACGATATTACTGACGGACAGTTCGGCGGAGTGGGACTGTCCATTACAAAAGCCACAGTTTCCACGGCCGCAAACCCTGCCTATGTAAATGTCTCAAGCCCTATTGAAGGAACTCCCGGCTGGCGCGCGGGAATCCAGTCAGGTGACGAGCTCATCATGATTGATGGCGTGGATACTTCCACAATCACAATGGATGACGTTCTTTCACTTCTGCGGGGAACACCCGGAACAACTGTAAACGTTACAGTCCGCCGCAACAGCAGCATGGAATTCAATGTTACCCTTGAGCGCGCATTGATTGATGTTCCCGCTGTTAAATACGGATTCATCGAAGGAACAAAAACCGGCTATCTGAGCCTGATAGAGTTTACGGCACTTCTTCCCGAACGGACAAAGGAAGCTCTCAATTTCTTCAGTGACAACGGTTATGATTCACTTATCATCGATCTGCGCAACAATCCGGGTGGCCTGCTTTCTGCCGCAGTTGAAGTCGCGGACATGTTTCTTGACAGCGGAGTGATTGTATCTTCAGCAGGCCGTACAAATTACGCCGATTCTGTCTACAACGCCTATTCATGGGACACAATCGTACCGAAAGACCTGCCGATTGTTGTGCTGATTGACGGAAACTCCGCCAGTGCATCAGAAATTCTTTCCGGTGCATTAAAAGATTATCACCGGGCATACCTTGTAGGCGAGAACACTTACGGCAAAGGCTCTGTCCAGGTTTCTCTCTCACTTCCTTACAATGACGGCGCAAAAGTTACAATTGCACGCTATTATTCACCCACCGGTGCAAACATCGACAAAGTCGGAATTCCGCCGGATATGGAAGTGCTTTTCGGAACAATGACAGAAGAGGAACAGACCGCTTATGTTGATCTTATGAATGCGGACGAAATCAATCTCTATGTCAAGGAACATCCGGAAATGACAGAAGCAGAGATTGCAGCCTATGCTGACGAACTTTACTCTCGTTATCCGATGGGCAGACATCTTCTGCGCAGAATGATCCGTATTGCCGTCCAGAAAAAAACTGGTGATGCTCTTTACGACCTGGATTATGATGTCCAACTCAAAGCAGCCATTGAAGTGCTCGGGCGTCCTGATTTTGCAGATCTTGTGGCAAACACAAAGACACTCAAAGAAATTCAGGAACTCAAAGCAGCAGATACGGAATCCGCTGCAGAGAAATAACGGGAACTTTTGTATGCGCCAGTTTGTCTGCAGTGAAAAGCTTTCTCCATCCGGAACAGTACGGATCACCGGGAAAAACTACCGTTATCTGGCGCGAGTCCTGAGACTTGCTCAAGGAGACGTTATCGATGTAAGACTTCCTGACGGGACACTCTGTTCCATGAAGGCCCTGCATTTTGAGAAAGATTCTCTTGTGCTTGAAAAAACAGAATCTCTTTCCAGCACGGAGTCAGGTGTCAGTGCCCATTCACTTGAAGCAGCTTCTGAAGATGCAAAGAATTCCGGAGCCTGTACTGCAGAGCAGAAACGTCTCTGGCTGTTTCAGTTTTTACCCCGTCAGCAGAAAATGGATCTGATTGTGCGTCAGGCCACAGAATGCGGTGTGTCTGCAATCGTTCCCATAATCGGGGATTACTCCACAAAAGGTGATTACGAACGGCGTACCGACAGATGGGACAGAATTGTTACGGAAGCCAGACAGCAGAGCGGTTCTTCCACAGCGACCAGAGTTTTTGAGCCGGTAACTGTGGAAAAAGCGGCGGAATTGTGGAAAACTTCTGCAGATGCCCCGCAGAAGCATGCTTTTGTCCTTCATGAAGACCCGGCCTACAACGCAGAAACTGTTGCAGAAGCAGCGTCCGCACGGAAAGAAGGACCTATAGATATTGCCATAGCTGTAGGCTGTGAAGGCGGAATAAGTCCGAAGGAAATGCAAGTGCTGACAGAGGCAGGCTTCAGACCCGTCCACTTTGCCACCAACGTACTTCGGGCAGAGACTGCGGCGCTGTACGGAATAGCCGTAATTCAGCAGATGTTTATTTAGTAGATAGAGGAGCAGACAGATGGATGTTGAGCGGATAAATGTTCTTGGAGTTCCTGTTGATGTGCTTGCACCCCAGAACCTTGAGAAAGTCCTTTTTGAACTGTACGAAAATGCCGGAACAAAACAGATTATTTTTCTCAGTGTCTGGGATCTTCTTAGAGCCCGGAAAAATCAGACATACATGGACTGTCTCAAAAATGCCGCACTGATTCTGCCCACATCAAAAAGCATAATCAAAGGTGCTGTCTTCCTTAAAAGGACACAGCCCTACAGATACAATCCTTTCACAGCCCTCATGAATATCATGACCTGTCTTGAGACCCGCTACAAAACCCTTTATCTGCTTGGCGGACACAAATCCAGTCTTATGGGTTCCCAGCGGAACATTCACGCAACTTATCCCGGTCTGCACATCGTCGGCCGCTATGTGGGCTATTTCCCCAAAAGCACTGAAAAGGATGTTGTGGAAGCAATTTACAAGGCAAATCCCTCTTTGGTCCTTGTGGGAGACGGCATCCGTAAGAGCGAGCAATGGGTTCATGAACGGAGGAATCAGTTCGGGTCGAGTTTTTTCATCTGTAGCAAGGACGCCATCGATATTATTTCACTCCGTAAAAAACGTGTTTCAAACCAAACTTTCGAAAAAGGCAAGGAGATTTGGTTCGAAATTTTCAGAAACCCACTTAAAATTTGCTTGATTTTTCCTTACATCAAATATAAACTGCTGCTTGTAATCTGGAGACTGTTCAAAAAATAGACAAGCGGGTGGGCTTTCTATGAAAAAAGTTTTTCTCATTCTCAGGGAATCGGAACCAGAAGTAAGGCAGGTTCTGAATCCCGGACAGTTTCAGGTGTGTTCGTTCATCAAAACGAGTACGGACACTCAGCAAAAATCTTCAGCAGACTTTTCCAGACAGATCAGAAGTTTTTTTAGGGGCGATAAAAAGGCTCTTATCCTGATTGATATGGACAATGTCATTCAGTTCGGACTCCCGTTTCTGAAAGCACTGGGACAGGAATTTCCCGACAACCCGCTATGCATCCTGTCCCAGCACAACAGTTCCAACCTTCCGCAATATTTTGCCAGAATGAACATCAGCTTCTACAACATGCCCACAATGGGTCTGGCCCTACTTCCAGACTTTCTTGAAAAAGCGCTGATTATTTCTGGACGCGAAGAATCCTCCTCAGACCTTCCTGACAGAAATGCAGAGGGATTTGTCTCTGAAACAAAACCCAGTATCGAAGAGAAGATTCTTCTGGATTCCTTTCTGGGTGAAAGTGAGCCTGTATCAGTTTTCAAACAGTATCTTTACCTTTTTTCCAAATCCGATGAACCGGTTCTCTTTGTCGGTGAACCTGGAACAGGAAAAAGCATGTGCGCAAGGATTGTCCACAATCTTTCAGTGCGGAAAAATTATCCCCTTGAAAAAATGAATTTCGGAAGTCTTTCTGAAAACCTTGCCATTTCCGAACTTTTTGGTGCAAAACAGGGCGCCTACACTGACTGCCGCAGAGACAGAACAGGAATTCTTGCCCGCGCAGAAAGAAGCAGCCTTCTTCTCGATGAGATCACCGAAGCGCCGGACTCAGTTCAGTGTCTTCTGCTGCCGGTTCTGCAGGAACATGAATACCGGCCTGTGGGCGGAGGCGAGAACATGAAGACATCTGCCCGCATTCTTGCAACTTCAAACGCAAACATTGTGGAAAGGATTAATAACGGCCGATTCAGGAAAGACCTTTGGGACAGGCTGAAACCGCTGACTCTGATGGTGCCGCCGCTCAGGGAACGGGGTAATGATATTCTGCTTCTGACCGACTTTTTCTGCCGCTGCCAGAAAACATGCATCTCAAGAAAGGCTTTGGCAAAAATACAGGAAAATGCGTGGCCTGGAAACGTGCGGGAACTGGCAGGCTGCATCAAACGGGCTGCTCTTCTGAGCGGCGGCAGCACCATACTTCCGTGCCATATTCAGTTTGTTGACCGGCTCTGGAACTGAAGGCAGAAACTGAAGTGTGCCTCAAAAAATCAGGCTCTCTGTCCGGCTTTCCAGGCGCACTTCACTCAGTTCTGATGATTTCCTCTGCCTTTTCAGTCTTTATCTTCTGGTTTCGGCTGTTCCTGTGCCTGGCGGGCATTCCGCTTCGCCAGTCCGGCAGCCTTGGTAAAGACTTTTTCCAGATACTGGGCTTCACCTTCGGAAAGCACTGCCCGTGACAGAATCTGCCGCCAGAAAATCTCCATGTCATCACGACCTGTCACAGAGAAAAAGCCGATCTGCTGCAGACTGTCGGCAATGGAATCCACGGCTTTGTCCAGACGTTCAATGGGAATCGGCGTATAGCCTGTAACTTTTGCAGTTTCCAGAGTCCGGTAAAGAACATAGCAGATGATCTGTACAGCATGAGACAGATTGAGGGAGCCGAAATCCGGGGACGAAGGGATCTGCACACCGACTGTGCATTCCGCAAGCTCTTCGTCAGTAAGGCCTGTCCGTTCATTGCCGAAAATCACTGCGATTTTTGCATTTTCTACTTTTGTCACGGAAGCGGCGAATTCTTCCGGTGTCACAAGCCAATCCTTGCGTCTTTTTCCCCGTCTTCTGGTTGTTCCCGCAGCCATCGCACAGTCTGCAACCGCCTCAGTCACTGATGAAAAAAACTTTGCGTTGTCCCAGAAAGATGCCGCATGTATTGCAAGAATGCGGACCTGACGGTCTTTATAATCTTCACGTCTGCCAACAATGCGCAGATCGCTTATTCCCATGTTTGCCATGGCACGGCAAACAGATCCTATGTTACGGCTTTCTTCCGGATGTACCAGAACAATGCAGAAATCTGAAATATTCACACTTGGACTATACCGTTTTTGCTCCGGATTGTGAATGAGCAGAAAAACTTTCTTTCTTAATGGTTTTCACGGGTTGACTTTCTGCACAGACATTCAGTAGCGTGTAATCATGTCTGTAATTCAATCCTTACTTCTCGGTATCCTTCAGGGAGTTGCCGAGTTTCTGCCCATTTCAAGTTCCGGTCATCTGGCCGTTGCAAAAGCTCTTTTCAATCTGAGTGAAATTCCACTGGTTTATGATGTTCTTCTTCATCTGGCGACACTTCTGGCTGTGTGTCTCGTGTTCCGCCACACCATAGCTGACCTGTTCGGAGTTCTTTTCCGCTGGATCGGCCGCAAAGCCTGCGATGATGACGGCCCGAAACAGAAAATGGTGCTCAGCATCATTCTTGGAACAGTCGTTACAGGCGTACTTGGAATTCTTTCAAGTAAACTTATTCCTGAACTTCCTCTGTTCTATGTCTACATCGGATTCATAGTCACCGCAGCCCTGCTGATCTGTTCATCCCGTTATTCAGCCTTCATCATCAAAAGCCGGGGAACTGATACTTTTGTCTCTCCCCTGAAAGGTGCTTTTATCGGTCTGGCACAGGGGATCGGTACTCTTCCCGGCATTTCCCGCAGCGGAATAACGATTTCAGCCTCTCTTTTTGCCGGCATTGACCGAAAGACCGCCGGTGAGTATTCCTTTGTCCTTTCAATTCCTGCTGTTCTGGGAGCCTTTATTCTTGAAGCAAAGGATCTGGGCGAAGTTTCAGAAGCTGTTGGTTTTCTTCCTCTGGCCGTCGGATTCATAGCCGCCTTTGTAGCCGGTTTCTTCGCGCTGAAATTCCTGATGAAACTCATCAATAAAGGCAAATTGGAGTATTTTGCCTGGTATTTGATTCCTTTGGCTGTTGTCGGACTGATTTTTTTTAGGTAACTTATATCTATGGCCGTAAATGCGGTTTTGTAGGAGATGATTTATGACTCTTGAAGAGAATGTTAAAGAAGCATTGAACGAAATCCGTCCCCAGCTTCAGGCAGACGGTGGAGATCTTGAATTCGTTTCACTTGAAGACGGTGGAATTGTAAACGTTAAACTGACCGGTGCCTGCGGTAACTGTCCCATGGCAACAATGACACTCAAGATGGGAGTTGAACGCTTTCTGATGGACAAAATCCCTGAAGTAAAACAGGTCTGCCAGGTGTTCGAATGAAAATAGCCAAAGACACATTTGTTTCAATTCATTATACACTTACAGACAGAGACGGTGTTGAACTGGATTCTTCCCGTGACACAGAGCCGCTGGGTTATCTGCATGGCGTAGGCTATCTTATTCCCGGTCTGGAACGTGAACTTGAGGGGAAGGAAGCGGGAGACAGACTGACTGTTGTTGTCCAGCCTGCAGACGCATACGGGGAACGTAACGAAGACTGGGTTGTCCAGGTAGACCGATCCCAGTTTGACACAGATGTTCCGATCCAGGTAGGAATGCAGTTTGAGGCAGGCGGAGGACGCATTGTTACTGTTACCGCTGTTGCTGACGACAAGATCACCATTGACGCAAACCATCCTATGGCAGGCAAGGAACTGCACTTTGATGTGGAAATCATTGACGTGCGTGAAGCAACACCCGACGAGATTGCGGCAACACAGAGCAGCTGTGGTTGCGGTGGCGGATGTGGCGGTTGCGGTGGAAACTGCGGCGACGGAGAATGCAGCTGTGGCGACGGTGGATGTGGCGGCGGCTGCGGAAACTGCCAGTAATCAGCTAATTGCTTCCAGAATTTCCTGACTGATTTCCCTGGGAGTTTTTCCGTCAGTTTCAATCACAATCTGACAGAATTCTTTATAGGAAGACGTGCGTTCCGCGTATACAGAACTGAAAATGCGGCGCACGTCTTCTTCGTTTTTAGGGTTGCCTCTGGCAATATAAGCGGGATAACTGCCCCGTTCCTTTGAAACAGCGATTATTCTGCTGCACACTTCATATTCGCTCAGATTGAGCATCACAAGGTGTGCCTTCTTCCTGATCACATCCTTCTGCAGAAAAGCAAGTGCGTGAGGATTTGAACAGATTCCGCCCCCGGTTGCAATTACCCCCTGACTGCATTCATAGGAAATCTTTTCACACACTGCGGCCTCTGCCTGTTTGAAAATCTCGGCTCCCTGCTCAACAAAAAGTCTCCGGACCGGCATTCCTGTCATTTTTTCTATTTCCGTATCCATATCAACAAAGGGCAGATTCATCAGGGCGGCCAGTTCCCTGCCTGTTGTGGATTTTCCGCTGTGTTTGACTCCAAGCAAATAAATCAGTTTATTCTGCATGATCAATCCTTATTTGATAAAAAACCAAATGCCTGATAGTATGAATGTATGACATTTGCAATTTCAATCGGGTTTTATCTGATGCCGCTACTTGTCTTTACGGCATGTATGCTCATTTTTGTAAAAAATCTCAGTTTAAAGCAAGCCTTGGGATCGATTTTTCTTGGCATTTTCTCAATCCTTCCGATTACTCTTGTCCAGTATTTCCTGAAAAATCTTCCGATTTTCAACAGTATAACAGTTCTTTCGCTTTTTGTTACCGTTTTTATTTTCAACGGACTGATTGCAGAAACTCTGAAAATGATCTTTCTCTTTGTCCTGCCCGCCAAAACCATGACTTTAGGAGCTTTTGTCGCCGCCGGAATGATCTGCGGAATCTCCGTGGCTACCTTTGAGGCAAGCGTCCTTCTTCTGACCGGATCCGCACCCACACTGGTGCGCTTTCTTTCCCTGGTGCTTATCCACAGTTTCTGCACAGGTCTTTCAGCAGTTTATGTCTGGGCATTCAGGCACAGACAGTCATACCTGATGTGTTTTGTCTTCGCCGTCATTCTTCACGGGCTTTACAATTACTTTGCAGGTTTTTCAATCAGATTCTGGTGGTTCTCAATCATCACCGTCCTCTATGCAGGAATAAGGCTCCGTCTGGCATACAAAAAGATTTCCACCCGTTAAGTTTTTTTGTTATACTGGACAGATGAAATCCAGACCTCAAGACAATCCTCATTTTTTTGACAGACCGGCCATCAAAGTTTTTCTTTCTTATTACGCCCCGCACATGGCCCTTTTTTCAGGCGACCTGATCTGCGCTCTTCTTGTTGCAGCCTGTGACATTGCTTTTCCTATGATGAGCCGCTACACGCTGAACACAATTATTCCCGCGATGGAAATACGCCCCTTCGTTCTGATGATTGCAGCGATGCTTGTAATGTACATTCTGCGCTCTCTGTTCAATTATTTCATAACTTACTGGGGCCACGTCTTCGGAACTCATGTGGAAGCGGATATGCGCCGGGATCTTTTTCATCACATCGAGCGGCAGGGCTTTCCTTTCTTTGACAGACACCGGACCGGCCACATCATGTCCAGAGTCACAACGGACCTTTTTGAAGTTACAGAACTTGCGCACCACGGTCCGGAAGACGTGATTATATCCCTTCTGACTCTGCTGGGATCTTTCGCGATGATGCTCACAATCCGCTGGGAACTTGCGCTGATCATCTTTGCCTTTCTTCCGCTGATGGTTTTACGCACTGCATTAAGCCGTAAATCCTTGAATGACACATCCCGTTCCGTAAAAGAGAAAACTTCTGACATCAATGCGGCTCTGGAATCAAGCATTTCCGGTTCACGGGTTACAAAAGCCTTTACAAACGAAGCTTTTGAGGAAGAAAAGTTTGAGGAAGGTAACAAGGCTTTCCGGACCGCAAAGAAAAAGTTCTATCATGCCATGGCAGGATTCCACGTGAAGATTGATTTTCAGATCAACTTTCTAAATGTGGCTGTGATTGCTGTCGGCGGCTGGTTCATCATGAAGGAAAAGATGACAATTGCAGACCTTGTTGCCGCAAATCTTTTTGTCGCATCTTTCAGTCAGCCAATCCGCCGTCTTTCAAACTTTGTGGAGCAATATACAACCGGAATGGCAGGATTCACCAGATTCCTTGAGATAATGCGCACACATGAGGAAACAGTGCAGAAAGAGGGAGCAGCGGAACTTCAGAAGGCACAGGGAAACATTGAGTACCGTAATGTGAGTTTTGCCTACTCCAACAATGTTCCTGTCCTTAAAAACGTAAGTCTTTCGGTTGAACGCGGAAAAACGCTGGCACTTGTGGGTCCTTCCGGCGCCGGTAAAACAACTTTCTGCCATCTGTTGCCACGGTTCTACGAACTTTCAGAAGGTCAGATTCTGGTTGACGGAACTGACATCCGGGACTACACAGTTTCCTCACTCAGAAAGCAGATCGGTCTGGTACAGCAGGATGTTTTCCTGTTTGCCGGCACAATCCGCGACAACATTGCATACGGAAACATTAATGCCACACAGGAAGAGATTGAGGAAGCCGCAAGACGGGCAGAAATCCACGAAGACATTCTCAAAATGCCCAACGGATATGACACAATTGTCGGTGAACGAGGTCTGCGTCTTTCCGGCGGACAGAAACAGCGGGTCTCAATCGCACGGACTTTCCTGAAGAATCCACCGATCCTTATCCTGGACGAAGCGACCAGTGCCCTGGACACAGCAACAGAACAGCGTATCCAGCGATCTTTTGACGAACTTTCCAAGGGACGCACATCAATTATCATTGCACACAGGCTTTCCACAATCAGAAACGCGGACTGCATTGCGGTAATCAGCGGAGAAGGCATCGCTGAATGCGGAACTCACAGTGAACTGATGCAGAAAAACGGAATTTACGCCGGACTTTATCATACTCAGTTTGAACAGAACATCAGTCCTGAGGAGACTGATTCCCGGGGCACGCAGTCCTAGCCGAAAAACACAAGGACCTGTATACTTTCATTATGACTATCTCAGAAATACAAGAAAGCATGGATTCATTGTTTCCGAAGAAAAAAAGCATGGAGCAGAGCAAAAATCTCTGCCTCATCGTGCTTTTTGTGCTCTGTTATTATGTTTATCAGTCTGTGACTCAGCAGGACGGAACTCCCTGGTGGTTCTTCCTTATAATGGGTCTGATGATTGTCCTCTGTATCGGTATTCTGATCAATGATTACAGAGTGATCAAAAAACTTTCAGACGAGATCAGCTCCCTTGCTGAACAGAAGGCATCTCTGGAAAACGCAGATTCTGAAAACGGGGAAGATGAAGAAGAGACACCGGAAGCAATAGAAGACAGCAGCGATGACGAACCGGATGAAGAGACCGGTGAATAGATCACAAAAACTATGGCAAAACTGATTACAGGAATTCTGGCTCACGTTGACGCAGGGAAAACAACTCTTTCAGAAGCACTGCTTTATAAGACAGGAGCAATCCGGAGCCTGGGAAGAGTTGATTCAAAAAACGCATTCCTTGACAGCAACTTTATTGAGCGCCAGCGGGGAATCACGATTTTCTCCAAACAGGCAAATCTTTCTGACAGAATCACTTTGATTGACACACCCGGCCATGTGGATTTCGGTGCGGAAATGGAACGGACTCTATCAGTTCTTGACGCCGCCATTCTTCTGATCAGCGCCTCCGACGGAATCCAGAGCCATACAAAAACTCTGTGGTCTCTGCTGCAGCAGTACCGGATCCCCACTCTGATCTTCGTGAACAAGATGGACATGCCCGACACTGACAGAGACCGGCTTCTTGCAAAGCTGCAGAAAGGTTTCGGTCAGGGCGTCGTAGATTTCTCAAAAGATTCTGCATTTTCCCCGGATTTTGACGAACAGGTTTCTGCTCTTGATGATGCCCTGATGGAAAAATACCTGAACGGTGCTTCTCCCGATGAACAGGACATCTCAAGACTGATTTCTTCCCGGAAACTTTTTCCCTGCGTTTTCGGCTCTGCATTGAAACTGGAAGGCATTGACGGACTTCTGGAAATTCTTGACAGATTTTTTCCCATTCCTCAATACGAAGCTGATTTCGGCTGCAAAGTTTACAAAATCTCGAAAGATAAGCAGAACAACCGCCTTACTCATCTGAAAGTTACCGGTGGAGTGCTTAAAGTTAAAGAATTCCTTGATGAGGAAAAGATAAACGAAATCCGGGTTTATTCCGGGGACAAATTTGAACAGGTTAAAGAAGTTGCGGCCGGAGAAATCTGTACAGTTACAGGGCCGAGACTGAGTTTCGCAGGAAAAGCTTACGGATCCGCCGAAGGTGTGGAAAATTATCAGCTGGAACCGGCTCTGATCTATTCAGTGATTATTCCGGAAGGCCTTGATGTTACGAGGATGCTGCATATCCTCAGGGAACTTGAGGAAGAACTGCCTGAAATAAAAGTTGATTATTCAGAACAGACTGATGAGATTTTCGTGATGCTTATGGGTCAGGTTCAGACAGAGGTGATAAAAGTGCTTCTTCAGGACAGATACAGGATCAGCATTGAATTCGGGGAAGGCCGCATTGCCTACAAGGAAACCATTCTGGAACCGGTTGTGGGCGTCGGACACTACGAACCACTCCGCCATTACGCAGAAGTCCATCTGCGCATGACACCTCTTCCCCGTGGCAGCGGAATGCGGTTTCTCTCAAGAATCAGTGTTGACGACCTTGACACAAACTGGCAGCGCCTTATTCTGACCCACCTCGCTGAGAAAACCCATCTGGGTGTCCTGACAGGAAGCCCCATTACTGACATTGAGATTGAAGTGATTGCAGGGCGGGCCCATCTTAAGCACACTGAAGGCGGAGACTTCCGCCAGTCAACCTACAGGGCAATCCGTCACGGGCTGATGTATTCCCGATCCGTCCTGCTGGAACCCATCTATTCTTACGAAGCGGTTATTCCCGAAGTCAATGTGGGACGGTTCATGACAGACATGGACAAGATGCACGGCACCTGTTCGCTGGATGAAAGCTGGGAAGGTTTTTCAGTGCTGAGGGGAAAAGTCCCTGTCTCCACAATGAAAAACTACATCAATGATTTAAGGGCTTATTCCAAAGGTCAGGGAACTCTGAGCCTTTCCGTGTCCGGCTACGACCTGTGCCATAACGAGAAAGAAGTTCTTGAAGAAAAGCAGTACAATCCCGACGCAGACCTGGCAAATCCTGCATCCAGTGTATTCTGTTCTCACGGAGCAGGATTTGTGGTCAATTGGGATGAAGTGAACGATTACAGACACATAAAGTAATCAGCGGCAAAACGGAATCCCTGAGGTCCTCGAAGGGACATCGTTCCCTTTGAAGAGATGTTTCGACTTCATTCGCTACGCTCATTCCGCTCAACATGACAACTTATCCTATGTCATCCGGAGCAATAAAAACAAGTTTTTTGTCGAAGAATCTTGTGCGCCACAATCGTTTCAACTTCATTCACTTCGTTCATTCCGCTCAACATGACAAAGCACGCGCTCTGGGCCACGCTTGGCGAGCCGGCCCATGACAAAGTTTTGCATTTCCAGCGTGCAGAAACGGACAAGTTATTTGAAAAGTGCCTCAACTTTCTTAAGTTCGTTACGGATCTCAAGATGCTGGGGACATTTTCTTTCGCACATGCCGCAGTTCAGACAGGCATCGCTGAGTTTTCCACCTTTTTCCACATAGTTTTTGAACATTGATTTTGCATGGTCTTTCAAGTCATAGACATTGTGGTAAGTGAACATGTTGAAAATCTTGGGAATTTCAATGCCCACAGGACAGGGCTGACAGTATTTGCATCCTGTGCAGTACAGTTCGCTGAACTTGTTCAGTTTTTCCATGGCCGCACCAAGCTCTTCCCACTCTTCCTTTGAGAAAGCGGAATCGTTTGAGGCAAGCTCACAGTTCTGGGCCACCATGTCCAGAGTCTGCATTCCTGAAAGCGCACAGCTTAATGTAGGATTACCGAGACAGAACTTGAAAGCCAGTGCATAGGTAGGCAGAGAAGCTTTACCTGTCAGTTTTGAATAAAGCTCAGTAGGAGCAGAAAGACGGCCGCCGCCGACCGGTCCCATTGCCACAGTTCCCAGTCCTTTGGAATGCGCATAGGCAAGCATCTCTTCGTTGCTGCGGTCAAGAAGGTTATACTGGACAAGCATGCTTTCCATGGGGATTCCGTATTTTTCCGCACCGTCAATAATGTGTTTTATTGCAGAAGGCTCATCATGGAAAGAAAAAGAAATATGACGGATCAGCCCCTCTTCCTTGAATTTCTGAGCATCTGCAAGAAGATCCTGTCCGATAATCTCCTCATCAAAATACTTTCTGTTGATTCCCCAGAAGTGATAGAAATCCAGATAATCAGTTCCAAGATTCGTCAGCGTTGATTCAAGCTGCTTTCTGAAACCTGCTTTCTTGATTTCTCCAGGAAATTTTGAGGAAAGAAGGATTTTGTCACGGAAGTTTTTTACACCGTGTCCAACGGCAGCCTCACTGTTTTTATTGCAGTAATATGGAGCCGTATCAAAATAATTCACACCTTTCTCATAAGCGGTTTTAATCATTTCGTCGGATTTATCCAGATCCACGAACATTTTTCCGTCTTTCTCGTATTCAGGAAGGCGCATGCAGCCAAAGCCCAGCGCAGAAATTTTTTCACCTGTCTTACCGAATTCTCTGTAATTCATAACAACCTCTGTCAACTTGCAGTTTTAATCAGTGATTTATTATCGCCTGATTTTCGGGAAAAATAAACGTGGAATTTTTTCAGAAAAGGATGACCGCGGGCGTCACATCCTTTGCAGGATAAATCAGGTATGATTTTTTCAGTTCTGATGTTTTTCTGTTTCTTTTGCAGAAATTCCAAGTTACACTGAAAGAACTGCACACTGACTTTGCAACTTGAAAGGATTTTTATACAGGAGACTGCCATGGAAGAGAAAACTGTCCGGGAAAAACTGCTTGTCACTCTCGGAGAAATGAAAAAGAAAGCGGAAGAAATGAAGATCAACGGTGTTGCTGTCGCATGTTTTCTTGATGCTTCAGAAACTGTTGATTGGATTGGAGAGATGAAAGTTGTCGGCCATCCATATTTTAAAGATGCTGACAAAGGCTGGAATCTGGTTGCCATCGCCTGGTCAAAGGCCGCTGAGGTGATTGCGACAGAGGCGGACAGCGGAAATCCGGATATTGAAAGAATGACCGGCGAACTGGGTTATGTGGGCGGTGCTTATGGTGAATACAAGGGCTGCAGACTGGCATTTGCATTCAGCGGCGCCACATCGGAAGAAGACCTGGAAGTATCCAGATATGGAATTCAATTTTTCAAGGAATTGATGGAAAAATAACGGAAATATCCCGTCTCGGACAGTAAACAAGTTTTTATAGTAAATATTGGGAAGGAAGGCAGGGATTGACAAAAACACTCGCAGGGCGGAATGGTAGTTTCATTGCCGACCTGCGCGTGTAGCGACGCTAGCTAGCGGTTTTGGCAGTCTCTGCCTGACTGGAAGTATTTTTTATATATAAAATTTTCATTTTGTCCGTGATGGGTATTATCGAAAAAAATAATCGTTAACAGCAGGAGTATTTTATGAGTCAGAACGTTTTCATCACCGGAACAGGAAGAGAACAGGCATTAGGGTTCAATTTTGTGAAAAGATACCTGGAACAGGGCGATGTGGTTATCGCAACCGTCCGCAAGCCTTCCGAAGCTTTGGAAAAACTTAAAGCCAGCTATCCGGAGACACTGTTCACCCTTGTCATGGACATCGGCAGCACGGAATCAGTGGAAAAAGCGGCAGCAGAGACTGCGAAACTTGTTCCATGCATTGATCTTGTGATCAACAATGCGGTCACAACTTCTCCCGACTGCGGAAAAGAGTTTATGGATGCGAATCTTGATTACATCGCAAAAGTTGTTGATGTTGATGCAGTAGGCCCCATGCGGGTAATAAAAGCACTGATGCCGCTGCTGGAAAAGAGCAGCCAGACCGCTTTCATTGCGAACATTTCGTCGGAAGCGGGAAGTATCGGCAGATGTTACCGGACAAACCTGATTGATTACGGTATGGCAAAAGCAGCACTGAACATGGCCACCATGATTCTTCACAACGCTTTCAAGGACAAACCTAAACTGAACATCATGTGTTTTCATCCGGGCTGGATTCGGACAAACCCGGGCAACGAGGAGGCACCTTTTGCCTCTTACGACAGTGCGGAGATTCTGCGGAAACTGTTTGAGAAGTGCCGCGACAACAAGACAGGCGATGTTTTCCTGACTTACGAAGGCGAAGCTTACCCCTGGTAAAACGCGGCAGTTAAGACTGTCTCCAGATTTCAGTGCATCCGGTGGTTAAGGCCCTCAAAACCGCCGGTGTAACAGCTTCTGCCCTATCGGATTTTTTCTATTGCTTTTAACATGCTTTTATTGTAATTTCTTTGCAAATATACGTAAAAGGAGTGTGTAATGAAAAAACTTTCCATAATTGGTTCAGCAGTCCTGATGGTGGTACTGTTGCTGTCGTTGGCTGGATGTCCGAGTCCTAATAGTCCGAATAACCCGGAATTTGATCCTTCAGTGGGTACTTGGATTACAGGAGAAACTCCAGACCCCAATGTAGTGGATGATTCTATATTTGTACATGTGATAAAGGATTCTGATACCTATACGAGCCTGATTTTTTCTTGTTATGGTTCTAAATTTTTTGCGGAAGTAATTTACAAAAGAACTGATGCTTTTGCCTCTGAGACATGGTTCAGCGAAGCAAGAATTGAGAGTTCAACATTTTTGTTAAACAAGCCTCGATTAAATCAGGAAATAAACAATCGATTCCAAATCTATTCTCAAGAAAACATTCCAAAAACCCAGCTTCTAAACCAGTTGCCTTCTTCCGGTAATTGGGTCGTCCATATGATCAGCGACAAAGACGCAACCCGGAACATTCATTTTACAATTCCAGCGGACAAAGCTGAAAAAGTCCGTGAATGGATTATGAATCAATAATCCCGGAGTTTCATAAAAAAAGCCGGCATTTGCAGACATTGGGCTGTAGTGCCGGCTTTTCTGTTTTTTCACATAAGCTGAAAAATTACAAAAAAAAGACATTTCTCTTGATTTTTGCATGCTTCTATGTTATTTTCTCCAAAAATATACGTAAAAAGGAGCGTGTAATGAAAAAGTTTTTCAAAATTGGTTCAGCAGTCCTGATGGTGGTACTGCTGTTGTCGTTGACTGGATGTCCGAGTCCTAATAGTCCGAATAACCCGGATTTTGATCCTTCGGTGGGTACTTGGATTTCAGGAGTCAGTCGTTTCCAACAATCCGATGATTATGCTTATGTATTGGTGCTTAAGAATTCTGATACTTATACAACGTTTACTATTCATCTCATGGATCATGACAAGTTTTTTGTGGCTGTGGCTTACGACAGGTCTGATGTTTTTACTTCTGAAACATGGCTCAACAAAGTAAAAATCGACAATTCAAGCATTGTAATTGATGATCCGTATATCATTGAAGAATATAAAACAAGCTTCAATATTCTTTCAGATTACTATACAAAATCCGAACTTCTTCGTCTCCTGCCTTCTTCCAGAAACTGGACAGTCCACATGATCAGCGATGAAGACGCTACACGGAACATTCATTTTGTAGTTGAGAAAGACAAAGCAAAACAGATTCTTGACTGGGTCAAATCAAAATAATCCCGGGGCAGTTCCCGCATAAAAAAGCCTGCAATCCAGTGAAAAAGCTGGAGAGCAGGCTTTCTTTTTTGTCGTGCAAAAAATCAGTTTTACCTGATGATCAGTTGGTTCGTGCTGGGCACATTGTCATAGAATTTTCCGTCATTTCTGTAGTATTCAACACTTATTGAATCATCAGACAAAAGGTACTCAATCCGGAGAATATCTTTTTCTTTTATATTCATCGGATAATTGTTGAAAGGCAGATAATTACCGGAGGATTTGAATTTCTTAAAGTCATCTGCCGCCCCAAGAATGCGCCAGAATTTCCTGCTTTTGAACTGGGCGAAGTATGGAGTAAGATCCTGCTCACCAAAATATTCAGCTTTGTAAACTTTCCCGTTGATCTCAAATTCATCAGTCCTGAGGGGCGGAATTTCCTTTTCAATCCATGAGATGTCCTGGGATTCAATGATGTCGCCCAGTTTTCTGTAATCTTTTTTAAGCTGAGTCGCCATATTGTCGATTTTTCCGCTCAGGTCTTTTATACCGATTATTGTATGGGCACTGCCATAAATACCCATTATTTTCTCATTTTCCGGAAGTGCATCAAATTCCCGCTCAAAGTTGGCAATCATCGCTTTTTCCCTGACCAGCCAGTCCTGCTCTCCGTAATCTGCCCCGTAAAAAGAAAGGGCCGCCTGTCCGTTTTCCACAACAATCTGCCAGTCTTCAGAATCCCTCAGCCCTCTTTCATCCAGAAGCATCAGATAATACTGACCGATTGAATTAAACTGATGCTCAATGTCAGTGCCGTGAAAAACCGTTTCAGGACATGTTTCTTTTATTGCACGGTAAAATGCGGGAAAATCCTCCGTGTGCAACGCCGTTCCTTCCAGATTCTGATAGACAAACATCAGAAGATCATCATTTTCCGCTTTCATCCATTCATTCAAAAGCATGGCCTGAGAATAAGATGTTTCCACAAACAGATGACGCATTCCATCAGCGTAATATTCCTGCCATTCTGCAAGCTCGTATTCGTAGATTGCTTTTACGCCGTGGCTTTCCCCATAAAGAAAAATCCGTTTCTCAACAGGTTCCTTCTGTCCGGCGGCAAAAAGTCCTGCGCAAAATATAACGAAAATCACTGATAAAACAATTTTTTTCAAATCTCTCTCCCTCATTCACTCCGTCCATTCCACAAAACATGACATATGGAGTAAAAAACACTGAAAAAAGTCTCTTTTTTTCAGTCTATCAAATTCTCTATGGCAAACACAACATTTATGGTGTTTAATTGATTACAGGAGATTTTAGCATGGATAATTTCAATTTTTATGCACCCACTTATTTTGCATTCGGCAAAGACCGTGAGAATGACTGTGGTGATCTGGTAAAAAGATTCGGAGGATCAAAAGTCCTCATTCATTTTGGAGGCGGTTCAGTAATCCGCTCAGGCCTTCTGGACAGAGTGAAAGCATCTCTTACAAAGGCTTCCGTTTCTTTTATTGAACTGGGCGGTGTAAAACCGAATCCCAGAAGCGGTCTTGTTTACGAAGGAATTGATCTGTGCCGCAAAGAAAACATTGACTTCATTCTTGCAGTTGGTGGAGGAAGCGTTATTGACTCTGCAAAAGCAATTGCTGCAGGAACTCTTTATGAGGGAGATTTCTGGGATTTTTACTCAGGAAAACCCATTGAGAAAGCTCTTCCCATCGGAACAGTCCTTACAATTTCTGCCGCCGGTTCCGAAGGTTCACCGGACTCAGTGATCACAAAAGAGGAAGGCATGCTTAAACGCGGTGCCAGTTCAGAGGCTTACAGACCGAAGTTCTCAATCCTGAACCCCGCATTGACACAGACACTGCCTGCATACCAGACAGCCTGCGGAATCACTGACATTATTGCCCATCTTTATGAACGCTATCTTACAAACACAAAGAATGTTGAGACAACAGACCGCATGATTGAGGCCCTGATTCTTGCAATGGTAAGCCAGGGACCCAAAGCCGTGCAGGATTCTGATGATTATGAATCCCGCGCAAACATCATGTGGGCCGGAATGATGGCACACAACAATGCCTGCGGTGTAGGCCGTTCCCAGGACTGGATCAGCCACAACATTGAGCACGAACTTTCTGCCCTTTACGACTGTGCCCACGGTGCAGGTCTTGCAGTCACAATGCCCGCTGTATTCACTTACAACATGAAGCACGACGTGATGCGTTTCGCACAGATTGCAGTGCGTGTCTGGGGCTGCCAGATGGATTTCGCAAACCCTGAGAACACAGCAAAAGCCGGTATTGAAGCACTTAGAAACTTCCTGATTTCCATCGGAATGCCAAGAAATTTTGAGGAACTGGGAGCAAAAGAAGAGGATATTGAAAAACTGGCATACACCTGCTGCTACGGAAACGGTTCAGGTTCCGGCAAAGTATATGGCTTTACCGTTCTTGAGCAGAAAGACGTTGAGAACATTTACAGACTGATGATTTGATCTGTCAGCAGAAACCGTAGTAAAAGCGCGCTGAAAACTGAAATTTCCTCTGGAGAAATCCTCTGGAATCAGGTCAGCGCGTTTTTTTTATCACCCGAAGGCAACGTCCAGAATCATCATCAGGACAAAACCTAAGGAAAAAGCCACAACACCGATGTTTGAATGCTCACCTTCAGACATCTCAGGAATCAGTTCCTCAACAACCACGTAAAGCATTGCACCGGCGGCAAAACTCAGGCAGTATGGCAGGACAGTCGTAAAGAATGAGGAAAGCAGAATCACCAGGACAGTGCTTATAGGTTCAACAGCACCGGAAAGAGTCCCGAAAAGAAATGCGTGCCTTTTCTTCATGCCGCTCTGGTGCAGAGGAAGAGACAGGATTGCTCCCTCGGGAAAATTCTGAATGGCAATACCCACAGCAAGAGCAATGGCAGCACCGTAACTGATTCCGGAACCCTGGGTAAGCATCGCCGCATACACAACACCGACCGCCATTCCCTCAGGGATGTTGTGTATTGTCACAGCCAGAAGCATCATCGCATGTTTTGACAGACTTGACCTGATACCTTCAGGTCTGTCGCTGTTCATGTGCAGATGGGGAACAAGTCCGTCAATCAGCAGCAGGAATCCGATTCCAAGAAGAAATCCGACAACGGCAGGAATGAAAGACAGTTTGCCCATGCCGGAAGTCTGCTCAGCCTGTTCCATCGCGGGAATCAGGAGGCTCCACACACTGGCGGCAATCATGACACCGGCTGCAAATCCGGAAAGGATTTTATCAACTTTCTTTCCGATATTCCGGAAAAGAAATACACAGGCTGAACCCAGTGCCGTTCCTAAAAACGGTATCAAGACTGCAAACCACATGATGACCTCCTGCAATACAGGTAATTATAGATTCCTCGACAAAAAACTTGTTTTTACCGCTCACAATGAAAGGCTTTTTTCAGATCTTCTCCAGCAGTTTCCGGATTGTGCCGGCATCAGGAATCACATGAACAGGAATGTTTCGGACAGCTTCCTGCACAGGGACAGCCGGTACACTTTCCTTTTGCCTTGTTTCTCATGATTGTCTTCACCGCTATAGTAACCGCAGCCACAATCACTGCAAGAACAATTACTGTTGCCATAAAACCTCCTGTTCCGTACAGAACTGCAAGTGTCAGTTCTGGTATTCTTTCTTCAGATTCTTTTCAGCACGGATGCAAAGATACACAAAAAGCACTGCAACAAGTATAGTAAAAATCAGCCCACCGATAAATCCGGGACCGAAACTGCCGGTTGTAAAAAGTGTCCCGAACTGGAACACCAGGAAACCGACAATGTAGCCGGTACTGAGCATAAAGCCCACACCGCCCCAGAACCATTTCCGGGATTTCATTTCGGAGCGCATGGCACCAAGAGCCGCAAAACAGGGCGGTGTGTACAGGTTGAACATAAGATATGCCAGAGCGGCAACTTTTGTAATCCCCATGATTATGGCGACTTCGCTTCCGGCGCCTTCAACCATCTCAAGTTCTTCGGTATCTATAAAGTTTGTGATTGCAAAAACTGTGGCCAGTGTACCCACAACATTCTCTTTTGCAATAAAGCCTGTAATCGCCGCAGCCGCAAGCTGCCAGCAGGCAATACCGACAACCGGAACCAGAAGAACAGCAAAAGGCGAAGCAATCATTGCAAGGATTGAGTCTGCTCCGTCTTCTGCCGCCTCCTGGAAAGTCGGTGTAAATGTGGCCATAATCTGAACGATCGTGTTGCAGAGCAGAATGATTGTCCCTGCCTTCACGATGTATGCCTTACCGCGTTCAAGCATTGACTTTAATGCGAACTTAAGGCTGGGAGCTTTGTATTCAGGAAGCTCGATAATGAAGAAATTTCTGCGGAATTTTGCGCCGTTGACCGCTTTGATCAGAAGTGCACCCAGAAGAATCAGTCCGATTCCCACAAAATACATTACAGGACCGACCCATGTTGCCTCAGGAAAAAAAGCACCGGCAAAGAGCGCAATCACAGGAAGTTTTGCACCGCAGGGCATGAAAGTACAGAGCATTGCTGTTGCGCGGCGTTCACGTTCATTTTTGATTGTGCGGCAGGCCATGATTGCAGGAACACCACATCCGGTACCGATCACCATAGGAATCACTGATTTCCCGGAAAGACCTACACGCTTGAAGACAGGATCCAGGACAACTGTCGCACGGGCCATGTAACCGCAGTCTTCAAGCAGCGCAATAAGAAAGTACATGATCATGACAAGAGGCAGGAATCCTACGACAGCACCTACGCCGCCAATAATTCCGTCCGCAAGAATTGCCGTAAGGATCGGATTCGCGTCTTCAAGTGCGCCCGCCACAAATTCCTGGAAGGATCCTATCAATCCGACAAGAAGCTCACTGAGCCATGTGCCCACAGTTGACTGGGAGATATAGAAAACCAGCCACATGACTGCCGCAAAGATAAACAGCCCCAGAACTGGATGGGCAATTATCCTGTCAATTTTATCTGATCTTGAAATTTCTTTTGCAGATGTTTTCTTTGTTTCTGTCTCAGAAACCAGAGATTTTACGAACTCAAAACGGGCACGGTCAGAAGCTTCAACCGAAGTCTTGTCCGTAACATCCATTTTTTCTGCTTTATAAGGTGCCTTCTGCTCTTTTCCGGAAGCTTCAACAGCAGCTTTTACGGCGGCAGCAAGATTCCCTGCCTTTTCCGCAACAGTTTTTACCACCGGGCAGCCAAGTTTTTCCGCCAGCAGCTTCTCATTGATTTCTGTACCTTTTTTCTCATTGACGTCACTTTTGTTCAATGCCACAACAACGGGAATCCCCAGTTCAAGAAGCTGGGTAGTAAAGAACAGGCTCCTGCTCAGATTTGTTGCATCCACAATATTGATGATTGCATCCGGGTTTTCATTTTTCACATAAGCTGAAGTGATACTTTCTTCGTTCGTAAAGGGACTCATTGAATAGGCACCCGGAAGATCAACAGCGATTATTCCCTTTGCTCCTCCGGTAAATTCCGGCCTTATCTCAAACTCTTTCCGGTCAACAGTAACACCGGCCCAGTTTCCTACATGTTCACTGCAGCCGGTTAGAGCATTGAACATTGTTGTTTTTCCGGAGTTGGGATTTCCGGTCAAAGCAATTCTCATCTTTTTTCATCTCCTCTGTTAGTTAAAACTAACTCTTTTGCAGATACGTTCCTTTACATCTGATTTTTCCACTGATCAGGCGGCTTCCACTTCAATCACGTCAGCCAGTTCCCGGTCAATCGTGTAGCGGGCGTCCTTCACCCCGATCGTCAGATTTCTGCGTTTCTTTGCAACAAGAATAATCTTTTCTCCGGAATAACAGCCCAGAGTAAACAGAAAAGATCTGAATTCTTCATCGTCGGTTGAAATACTTACAATAAGGTATTCTTTCTCAGGGTTCATTTCAGATAGTGGCATGTCAGTCTCCTCAAAGTTAGCTTTCATTAACACTAGTTAGAGTACACTAACTTTTTCCGAATGTCAACACTTTACATGGTCAAATGTCGAGTTTTCAGATTTCTTACACTGTTGGTAAAAAAACTGCACTTCCGCCGAAATCCTGCCAGCGGGCTGTCCAATAAGTAATGACCGCAAGTTGAGCTTTTGAGACAGCCCGGCACCGCTCAAGACAGCCTGAAGTCCTTAAAATTTAACTTTCAGAAACCTGACAGTGTTCACAATTGCCCTGAATGCCTCATCGTAAAGTACGGCGACAAACACACCGAGCATTCCCCACTGGAAAACAAACACGCACAGAGCAGCAATGCCCACAACTTCAACCGTTCCGAAGATCTGTGTGATCAGCATCCATTTTGTGTCACCGTAGCCGCGGATGCCGCTTCCGACAATTATGTTCGTTGCTTTTCCGAAAAGGTTTCCGGCAACCATTATTACAAAGACCACCGACATTTCAATGACCGCACTGTCTGTGGTGAACAGGCTGAGTGTAAGTCTTGGGAAAGCTGCAACAAAAACAAAGGCCGCCGCGGCAGAAATGAATGACCAGGTGATTGCAGTTCTTACCACTGAACGATAAAGCTTAAGATTTTTTGCACCCGTTGCTTCACCGGTCAGAGTCAGTGTTCCGCTTCCCAATGCTCCCATGACAACCACAACAATCAGTTCAATGGAGAATGCCATGGAATAAATGCCCGCAGCTTCTTCGCTGATTGTGTTGAGAATTCTGATGATGCAGAGATTTCCCACATTCCAGAGCAGGTCCTCACAGGCAGCGTTCAGTCCCAGCCTGATTGATCTCAGGTAAGGAAGGATTTTTGCATGAAGAATCGTCTTAAGGTCCGGGCTTGTAAAAAACTGTTTCCGTTTGGCCACTGTCACATAAAGCAGATAGAATGCGCCCACATACTCGGCAATTGTTGTGCCCAGAGCGGCACCGGTTATCTCCATCCTGGGAAAGCCGAACTTTCCGAAAATCAGCACATAATCAAGGATGATGTTTACGATGGATCTTATCAGACCATAGGCAACAAGCGGCTTTGTGAAGTTTGAGGTCTGGAAGACCACCGAATAGGAAGCGCCAAGTCCCAGGATCAGGAAGACAGGGGCATAAAGTCTTGTGTAACTTACACAGAGTCTGAGCACGTTCTCCGACACTCCCATGAGCCTGAAAACCGCAGGACTTCCGAAAGTCCAGAAAAGGAACAGGACAATTGGGACAATGTTGTGGAATTTTATCATTGATGCCGCATATTCCTTTGCCTTAGGAAGATTATCTGCACCGACCGACTGACTTATCAGGATTGAGGCACCCATTGAAAGTGAGAACACAAAAGACATTGTGGTCCATAACGGGGCAGTCGCGTTTCCTACCGCGCTCATGAAAAGGATATCCATGCGTCCCAGGAATATTCTGTCAATCAGCATCTGGATCTGGGAAATCAGATTGCTGAGCATGATCGGAACAAAGATCCGAAGCAGTTTTTTCTTGTATTCAACCATAATTGATCTTCAATCTTCATGAGTTTTTCACACTTCGTCAATAGACATGGTTTTTCACAGCAGCCGTCCCCATTGCTCACTGACCGAATCTGCGGTATTGTTTAACAATGGAAATCAATAAAAAACTTCTTGACCGTTTTATCGGATACACAAAAATCTGGACAACCAGCGTCCAGGAACAGGCGGATGCAGGTGTAATTCCTTCCTCTCCCCGCGAAACTGAGTTTGCGCATGTGCTTGCTGATGAACTCCGTTCAATCGGAATCAGCGATGTTACCATATCTCCCCATTCATACGTCTGCGCGCGGCTTCCTGCCACACCAGGCTGCGAATCGGTTCCTTCCATCGGACTTCTTGCCCACATGGACACTGCTCCTGATGTAAGCGGACAGAATGTGAATCCACAGGTTGTGGAAAACTATGACGGCCGGATTCTTACTCTTAAAGAGGGAATTGTTCTGGATCCTGCAAAAGACCGCTATCTTGCATCGGCAGGTAAAAACCGCGAGACAATCATCACTACTGACGGAACAACACTCCTTGGTGCTGATGACAAGGCAGGTATTGCAGTCATTATGACAGCTCTTGAGGAACTGATCGCTCATCCTGAGAAGAAACACGGTCAGATTGAGGTGATTTTTTCTCCTGATGAAGAGACAGGTCACGGTATGGACAAAGTTCCTGTTGACTGGATCCAGTCAAAACAGTGCTACACTCTGGACGGCGGTCACGTATGCGAACTTGAGGCAGAATGTTTCAATGCGTACAAAAGCGAGATTTCCTTTGAAGGCGTCGCAATGCATACAGGAACAGCCCGCCCCGGCATGGTGAACGGCTCGGTGATGGCTGCAAGTTTCGTCTCAATGCTTCCCCGCCACGAAGCTCCTGAAACCACAGACGGCTTCCAGGGATTCTATGCTGTTATGTATATGGAAGGAAACATTGAGAAAGCTTCCGTCACTCTCTACGTCCGTGATTTTTCTGCTGAAGGAATGAAAAAACGGCTTGAGACAATCGAAATGATTGCAAAAACTGTGGAGACTGTGAATAAAGGCAGCAAAGTTACCGTAAAACACACAAAACAGTACCTTAACATGAAAGAGGAGCTGGATAAAAATCCTGCTGTTCTTGAGAAACTTGTCAAAGCGGTTGAATCAGTCGGTCTTGAACCTTACTTCAGTGCCATCCGCGGAGGAACTGACGGCTCACGGCTTACAGAAATGGGTATTCCTACACCTAATATGTTTACAGGCGGACACAATTTCCATTCACGCTACGAATGGGCTTCACTGGATCAGATGACGGCAGCACAGAAAACTGTGGTTGCTCTTGCAGAATTATGGACGGAATAAAATGGTAGAGTACCACGTAGAAGGCGGATTCCCCATCAAGGGAACAATTCAGGCAAGCGGAAACAAGAACGCGGCATTACCCTGTATCGCAGCTGCTCTGCTTACGGCAGAACCTGTCACACTCAGAAACATTCCGGAAATCGAAGACACAAAAGTTATGTTTGATATTCTGCGCTCTCTTGGTGTAGGCGTAGAAAATCCTTCAAAAAACACATACATTATCAATGCGTCCCAGATTACCACGACAGATATTCCTGCTTCCTTTTCAAAGAAAATCCGCGGGTCCATTCTGTTTGCAGGGCCTCTTGTTGCCCGCTGCGGAAAAGTTGTGATGGCTCCTCCCGGTGGTGATGTGATCGGCCGGCGCAGAGTTGATACCCATTTTCTGGCACTTCAGGAACTGGGTGTCGTAATAAACACAAAAGGCCAGTTCTCCTTTGTGGCAAACAAGCTTAAAGGTGCAGACATCTTCCTTGACGAAGCCTCAGTTACAGCCACAGAAAACGCGATCATGGCCGCGGTTGTTGCAGAGGGGACAACGATCATCACCAATGCTGCAAGCGAACCCCATGTCCAGGATCTGTGCCGGATGCTCAATTCCATGGGAGCAAAAATCAGCGGAGTAGGATCCAATATTCTTACAATTGACGGCGTGACAGAGCTTCACGGCTGCGAATTTGCTATCGGCCCTGATTATATGGAGATCGGTTCCTTCATCGGTCTGGCTGCCGCCACAAAAGGTTCAATCACAATCACCGGCGTTGAACCCAGGGATCTGCGTCCCATCAAACTTGCGTTCAAGAAACTGGGAATCCACTGGGAAACCGAGGGAGACACACTCACGATGTCTGTGGGTCAGGCAATGCAGGTTGACACGGACCTGGGCGGCATGACTCCAAAAATTGATGACGCACCCTGGCCTGGATTTCCTGCCGACCTTACCAGCGTAATGACAGTTGTGGCAACACAGGTTTCCGGAACAGTGCTGATTTTTGAGAAGATGTTTGAAAGTCGCATGTTCTTTGTAGACAAACTTATCGGCATGGGTGCGCGCATCACACTGTGCGATCCTCACCGCGCTGTTGTATCAGGTCCATGTATGCTTCACGGCGATGAACTGGTTTCTCCCGATGTGCGCGCAGGCATGGCTCTGCTGATTGCGGCCCTCTGTGCCCACGGTGAAAGTATCATCCGCAACGTATACCAGATTGAACGCGGTTACGAACACCTTGTTGAACGGCTTCAGTCTCTGGGAGCACATATCACCCGCGAAGAAGCGTAATCCGGTTCTTATAAAAACAGAGGCTGTCCTGGAAGTTGTGGAACTTCAAAAAGGACAGCCTTTTTTTCGAGATTATCCCCTTACGGACAGAATCTAAATTAAACTATAAAAATACTACCAGTCAGTCACCGACTACCAAAATCGCCAGCTAGCTTCGCTACACGCGCAAGGCGGCAAGGAAACTATCATTCCGCCTTGCGAGTGTTCTTGTTAGTCGTTGCCTTCCTTCCCGTATTTTTATAAACATAATTGGTTACTGTCCTTAGAGGGATATTCCCGCTTTTTTTGTGCGCTTTATTCCCCGCGGGCAGAAAGGAATATGATGGAGTTCAGGAACACAATCAGGACTGCAAACCCAAGAGCAACAACCAGCAGCCAGTCTCCACCGATCACATTGTACATCACAAGAAAAATCAGTTTTGTGAAATACTGAACCAGCTGTGTCATTCCCCAGCTGAGGAGAGTGAGAAGCGGGTACATTCCAACCCACGAAAATTTGAAGACACTGTTGGGAAGAATCCGGTAATACCAGCTCAGGAGCCCCGCAATGATAAGCAGAGCAAGCATTACAAGGGGATAACACAGTCTGTAAACCAGCAGAGCGGAATAGACTTCACCGGAAAAACCGTATTCATCAGCTTTTGGCGCAAAGGAGAACAGGGTGAACAGTGGCATGACATCAGGACCGGAAGAAGCCTGTCTGATCAGATTGAAGTCAGTGTACGGCATGTCCAGAGAGATCACTGAACCGATTCCGTCAAGTCTGTCTGTGGAAGGCGCATCATAGTTTTCAGCACGCCATATTATGGGCCGGATCTGCCGCTCATAATTGCTTTTATCCACACTGTGCAGCATCAGGAAAGGTCTGTAATCAACCACCTCACCTTTTTCATTGGTAACCGGGTGTGCAAACATCTTTGCGTAAGGCACATAGACTGATTCAATCATCCTGCCTTCCGCATCATAAGTCCGCATGATAAAGTCACGAAGATACTGAACCATCTGTCCTGCGTCTTCCACAATCGAAATTCCCGCGATTGTAATCTCAGAGTATGTTCCGTTGCTGTTGTGCAGAGAAAAATCAACTTTGGAAGCAACTTCAAAATTTCGTATCTCATCAGTCTCATTGATGAAGAAAAACATTTCCTGCAGACGTGTCTTTGCAATCTCAAAATACTGGGAAACTTCGGAATCTGTGCTATAACGGGTGTTCAGTGAATAGAAAATGTAGTATGCCTGAAGAATGTCGTCCTGAATCAGAGCGTCATAGCCCTTTTTCTTCTGCCGGAAAAGAGTCGTCTGCTCCACATCCACCGCTTCCCAAAGATCATCTGCATTGACTTTGTTCCAGGCCAGAGAGGCAAGTTTCTGTGCCGCAATATTGTTTGCGCTTCCTTCCGCAGACATTTCCATTGCACAGCGGGCATAATAATGGGCACTCAGAAAATCCCTGTTATTGTATGATGTCTGTGAAGCAAGAATCAGCTGAAGTGGATCGGCCGCACTGGCAGTAACCAGAGACAGGTTATGGGCAAGCATTTCCTCTTCCTCTCTCTTTGCCAGTTCTTCCGCCTGCTCCTCGGCCAGTGTCTGTTCCCGTTCCGCACGGAAAGCGGCAGCCTCCAGCTCAACAAGTCTTTCCAGTTTCTGAACTTCTTCCGAATCGGAATAAATCTTCTTTGCACTGGAAACATAGAAATCAGCTACAGCAAAATCATTCTCCTCAAGATTTATCTGGGCGTTTTCCAGATAGGTAAGAAAAACATCACGGCGGCTGTTGAAATCATTGCTTTTCTTTATGAAGTAGGGATGGGCTGTCTCCTCAAGACAGAAACACAGGACACACACTATTCCAGTGACAAAAAGCACATGCTTTAAGTTTGTGAGCATTTTTCTTGAGAAACGCTTCTGTCCACCTGCAGCATGCAGACTGAAATACTGGGCAAAACCGATCATCAGTCCGCTTATGGCAACAGCGGGCAGAACATTCAGAAAGGCAGTCTGACCGCGAACCATCTTGTATGAAATGACATCACAGGGAAGAACTTCCACAGGATTGGGAGAAATCAGTCCGTAAACAATGCAGCCCAAACAGACAACGACAATAAAAACAACGTAAACAATGATCAGTTTGATTGAAGTCTTCATTCTTCTGTTTCCTCCCGGTTGGGATCAGATCCTTTCTGGTGGAGCACAATACCTACGGTAATGAAAAGAGCTGCTGTTACACAGTTTACGATCACACAGAGCCACTGAACAAGGAAAGCGGGCATTCCGGTTCCTGCAAGAAAAGCCTGGTCCATAAGAAAGGAGTTGCCGATCAGGATTCCGAAGAAAACAATCAGAATATTCAGGATGTTGACCATGCGCCAGGAACTTATGCGCGTGATACCGAAAATGCTTGAAAGGGCTAAACCGAGAGAAATCACTTTTATATACGGCACAAATCCGGCTGTGCAGACCGCAACCAGCTGATGAAGCCACCCCATGCGCATCAGGAACCAGCGGAGGAATCCGGGCATGACAATGTATCTGCCGATTACAGCATCTTTGAAGGAAACAAGATAGAACTCAGAAACCACACGGTTAAAAAGAATCAGAGTGAGCGGAAGAATGAGGAACCATTCCAGAAGAGCCAGAACCGCATAAGGAATCAGAGACTGTGCAAGGGTGTATCTGTGGCGGATTCTGTGAACGATCATATAGACAAGAGCATATATTGAGGCAGAGGGCAGACAGAGAAATATTCCGTCCCTGAAGTGTTCAAAAGAAAAAAAACTGATGGAAGCGCCGGATGTATGAACAAAGGATTCCTGGACAAACATCGACACCAGTGAACCCACAAGGGAAGCTGAGAGGACAAAAGAAAAAAATACGGCTGTTAAAGCCAGAGCTTTCTTCATAACTAGTTCAGTATAAGCAATAGAAAAATGCAGCGCAACAAATACTGGACCGCTGCAACAGAAAAGGTTAAAAAAAGCCGCCCCGGCTTGGAGCGGCTTTACAAACGCCCTTAGGCTGCCATTACTGGAGCAGGCTGAGTACGTTCTGTGAAGACTGGTTTGCCTGAGCAAGCATTGCTGTACCGGCCTGCTGCAGAACCTGGTTCTTTGTGTAGTCAACCATTTCTGTAGCCATGTCTGTATCACGGATGCGTGATTCAGAAGCCTGCAGGTTTTCAGCACTTGTTGTCAGACCGTTATAAGCATGCTCAAGTCTGTTCTGGTATGCACCCAGATCGGCACGCTGTTTGTTGATCTTCTTGAGAGCTTCGTCCAATGTTCCGATAGCGCGGTTTGCTGAATCGGGATCAGACAGGCTCATGATTTCATCGTCACCAACGTCACGCAGGTTGAGAGCTGCAGCTGTCATTGTTCCGATGAATACCTGAACGCGCTGGTCCATGTTTGCACCAACATGCAGCCACATAGAAGCTGTAACTGCGTTTGTTCCTGTATCTTCTGCAAAACGGCCTGTAAGCATGTTCATGCCGTTGAACTGAGCCTGGCTTGCGATGCGGTCTACCTCAGCAATCAGCTGAGAAACTTCGACCTGAATCTGCATGCGGTCTTCTTCTGTGTAAATACCGTTTGATGACTGAACGGCAAGTTCGCGGATGCGCTGAACGATATCTGTAGTTTCCTGCAGGTAGCCTTCTGTTGTCTGGATAAAACTGATGCCGTTCTGAACGTTTTGTGCTGCCTGATTCATACCACGAATCTGGCTTCTCATTTTTTCAGAAACAGCAAGTCCAGAAGCATCATCGCCGGCGCGGTTGATTTTCTCGCCTGATGACAGTTTCTCCATATTTCTCTGTGTTGAGAAGTTTGTAGCGTTTGTCTGACGATTTGCGTACATTGCGCTCATGTTGTGATTGATAACCATACTGTATCTCCTTGACTAGACATTTCCATAAGACCCTCGTGGTCTGTTACTTTACTATCGGAGAATGGAATTCAGACTTAAGAAAAAAAATCAAAAAAATCAAAAAAAAATTCCTGATTTCTGCCGCTATCATCGACTTCGCTCAGGATGACATTGTAGTAAAAGGCTGATTTGTCATGTTGTGCCGATGCACAGCTTGCTCCGCTGTCATGTTGAGCGGAACGAACGCCGTGAGTGCAGTCGAAACATCCCGCAACGCTTTGTGGAGATCCTTCGACTTCGCTCAGGATGACATTGTCGTGTAAAAAAAACCGCCCCGAAAACCAGATTTCCGGAGCGGTTCTGACTGAAAATTATCAGCGCAGCTTCATGTTGAGCAGGATTCCAGGATTCAGTAATTCAGGGCTGCGTCCAGAATCTCTTCCCAGCTTGGGCCTGTTGAGGCAACCCAGAATTCCTCCTCGCTGAGGAAATATTTTCTGAAAACTTCGATCACCTGTTCACGTGTCACGGTTCCGTACTTCTGTGCCTCTTCCATATATCTGAAAGGTTCACCGTAACGTACGATACCTACTGACATAAGGTCTGTAAGATTTGCGGAAGTTAGATAACCTGCATAGACTTCATTCAGCTTTGAGTTGCGTGCGCCTTCAAGACATTCCTCAATGTCACCGAAAATGCAGGAACCGTCTTCGTCAAAGCGGATGATGTAAAGACCGGCAGCAAGAATACGGCGGGCTTCCGCAAGAATCGGTTTCAGTTCGTCAGGGCTTGAGCAGCTTGCAAGAACTTCAGCCGCATAATTCGCATCAGCGCTTGTTGCCATTGTGTACGGAGTGTAGCAGATTCCGTATTTTGCACGGACCAGATTGAACAGAATTGTGTTGTAGATCTTGCAGGCAACACCGAAGGCATAGAATTCGTCAGACATTACTGTAGGTGCCGGAACAAAGCGGAAAACATCGGAAGTGCCTTCTGAGTAAGGATGTGTCACCACAATAGGATCATGAGCAATATTCAGGGCCGGAACAGCTTTCCGCTCCATGATCTCAGCGTCCTGTGCGGCAATTGTTCCCAATGTCTGATTCAGGAACGCAACCAGTTCGTCAGGGTCATAAGAACTTACGGCAACCACAAAAATACGGCGTGAATCCATCAGCACACTGTGCAGATCCTTCATGTTCTCAATGGTGATGTTATAAATAGATTTCTCATCAGGCTGGACAGATGTCGCATAAGGATGACCCTCAAACATGATGTCTGTTGCTGTCTTAAAGGCATAGGACGCAGGATTTCCGTAAATCTGCTGGATCTGTGTGCTGTAAAGAGTCATCATGTTGTTGTAGTTTGCAGCATCATAAACAGGATTCATGAAACAGTCTGTAAGGATGTCCAATGTATAGGGAAGATAATCACTTATTGCTGTAAGACCCAGTGTTGAAACCATCCTTCCAGGTGAATAGGAGAGAACGGCTCCTGTACTGTAGGCAACAGCCTGGATATATTCGTAGGGATATTTTCCTGATCCGTAACTCATTGTCTGGAAGAGCGCATCCTCAAGTCCGCCGGTCTCAGGTGTAAGCAGGTCGAAACCGCCTGTGACACAGATCTTCACGTCATCAATTCTGCTTGAACTGTTCTTCATGTAATAGACAGGAATTCCGTTGTCCAGTGTGTAAACCTGGGCAGAACGGTTCTCTGCGGCAAAAACACCGGTTCCGGCTGCAAGAAGCAGAAGAACTGCGGCAAAGCGGGTAAAAACTACTGATTTTTTCATCTTGCAATATCTCCTGATTCTGATGTGATCTCAACAAAACCTGCAGCATCATATTCAGCTTTATATGCCTGATAGACGGCCGGATTTACAACAGCAATCACCATTCGGCTTTCGTCTGTTACATAGCGGTTGCAGTATTCAACCATTTCCTCTGAGGTAATCTGGGAAAGGTTTTCAAGATAGCTGTAATAGTAATCGGAGTCAGCTTTGATCCAGTCTGAACGGAGAGCGGCAAGCAGACTCTGTGCTGTCTCTTCCTGATAGCATGAATTGATCCAGAAAAGCTGAACTGCTGCCTGAAGCTCTTCTTCCGTACAGTTCAGCGCAGTCTGATGAATCAGTTCCTGGCTTCTGTCCGCATAAGCTTTTGCCATTTCCGGAAAGTCCGCGCCCGGGCCGAAAAATATTGCCATAGGATTGAAAAGACCGATTTTTCTGGCGGAAGCAGCAGCGAGTCCTGCATAAGTGGGATCAGGGATCGGGAACTCAGCGACCAGATTCTGCATGTAGGCGCTTCCGGGATTTGCACAGAGGCTCTGGATCATGTCACCTGCCAATGCGCCCGTCATGTCGAAGGAAGAGTCAGCACCGCGGTAATAGACAAGAACTTCTGCCAGCTGGTCAGTGAATGATTCATAGGGCACAACATAGTATTTTGTGCCTTCGAAAGGTTTCTCCGCAAAAGGAGTGTCACCAATCCACGGATCGGATGCGCTCTGCCAGTCTCCGAAAATCTCTTCAACAAGTGCACAGACCTGATCAGGTTCCACATCACCGCCAACGAAAAGTGCGGCATTGTCGGGAACATAATACTTTGCCTGGATTGCACGGAGCTGATCCACGGAACTGTTCAGAACTGATGTCACTGAGCCGCCGCCCAGGATGCACCATGGTTTTTCAGGGAAGAAATCCTGGGAAACCTGGCAGTTCATCCAGTAAACCGGATTTGAAAGACTTCCTTCAAGCTCGGACACTACAACCGCTTTTTCTGTTTCAAATTCAGCAGGATCAATTGTGGGTGTACGGATTGCCGCATTCCAGAATTCCAGTCCGTCACGGATTTTTGCGGCAGGAACTGTAAAGAAATAGTTTACGCATTCAGAACTTGTTGTTCCGTTGAATGTTGAGACACCAAGTCGGTCCATGGCGTTCTGGATGTCCTGGGCAGATCTGTACAGACTGTTGCTTTTGAACATCATGTGCTCATACATGTGAAAGAGCCCCGCAGTCTCAGGCTCTTCTGCGATTGTTCCACCCCGGATGGCGATTTCGATGTACACAAGGGGCGCATTGTGGTTTTCAGCCACAAACAGAGTCAGCCCATTCTGAAGGTGATACTCATAAAGGTTTTCTACAGGAGTTGCCTGTGCAAAAAGCAGTCCTGTACCAAGAACGAAAAAAATGGAAAGCAAAAATAACTTTTTCATGAAATAGAATATACAAAGGCCGCCGATATGATACAATAGAAAAATCCACTTAAAAATAATAGGAAAGAGGCCTTTATGAAGAAATACAATGTTGACAGTTTCAATCTTGACCACACAAAAGTCACCGCACCATATGTACGGCTTGCAGCAAAGAAAGAGGGACCGAAAGGAGATATCGTCACAAAATTCGACATCCGTTTCTGCCAGCCGAATCAGGAATTCATGCCTGTGGCAGCGCTGCATTCCCTGGAGCACCTGGTTGCAGAATACATCCGTGATGAGATTGAGGGCGTGATTGATTTTTCACCCATGGGCTGCAGAACAGGCTTTTATCTCACACTGTTCGGTGACCGCACGGAAGAAGCAGTCGGTACCGGAATGATGAGCGTACTGGAAAAAGTTGCCGCATGGAAAGACGAGATTCCGATTCCGGGAACTGATCCCAAGGAATGCGGAAATTACCGGGAACATGATCTTGCAGGAGCAAAATTCTGGGCTTCAAAGTGGATCTCAGGAATAAAGGAAAAGGGATTCTCCTGTTATGTCTGATCCCCTTGTTAAGGAAGAAATTGAAAAGGACAATCCTGGTAAAAAGATAATCATCTTTGACGAGATTGATTCCACAAACACAGAAGCAAAACGCATGCTGGAAAAGATGAGCGGTGCAGAAGTGCTGAACCTTCATGACACTGTCCTGATCGCAGACCATCAGACACAGGGCCGTGGCCGTCTCGGGCGAAGTTTTTATTCGCCCCACGAGAGCGGACTTTATCTTTCCCTTATTCTTCACAGGGAAAAAGGTGACTTTGTCCCCCCCACAATGATGACCCCTGCTGCCGGCGTTGCTGTCTGCCGCACATTGGAGAAACTTTCCGGCACAGAATGCCGCATTAAATGGGTCAACGACATTTTTGCCGGCGGGAAAAAAGTCTGCGGAATCCTTACAGAAGGTGTGATGACAGATTCTGCTGAGGGAACTGAGAAGGCCCTGAATGCTGTTGTGATCGGAATCGGGATAAATGTGCGGGGTGCAGAGAACGCTTTTCCTCAGAACATCCAGCACATTGCGGGAAGTCTGGAGGCAGCCGGCGGAAAAGCGGACCTTTCAGAGAAAAACCGGCCGGCCTTAAAACGCACGGAGATCGCTTCGGAGCTTTTACGCCAGCTGGACATTGCGCTCCTTGAGAAAAACCGCAGCCAGACGGTGAAAGAATACCGTGCAAGATCACTGGTGATCGGGCGCAGCATAAACGTGATTCAGGGGGAACTCTCCTATCCTGCCAGAGCCGTCGCACTTACGGACGACTGTCATCTTCTTGTTAAGCCGGAAGAATCGGATCAGCTTGTGGAACTGCAGAGCGGAGAAGTAAGCATCCGTTTTGCGGACTGAGCCTTACTGCAGAAAAGCTTTTATCTCGGCCATGTGTTTTTCTGCAGTCTGCCGCCCGAGCTGGTAAATCCTTTCCAGTTCGTCAGGGTTGTGTTCCGTGCGGCTTATACCGAGATCAGCCTCGGGACACAGCACCAGAGCCCTGCCCGCTTTCTCCTGCTGGAAAACGTAATCTTTTTCCTTATTGTAGACAACGTGACGGTTCACCATCGCTTCCGCCAGTTTCGGGAATTTCCGCAGCATGAGTCTGATGAAAGGCGCGGCTTTGTTCGGTTTTTTCCTGTACTCTCTGGGCTGTGTCAGAACCACAACGTTCTTATCATGGCCCATCTCCTCAAAAGTCCTGAGTGGAATTGAAGAAGTCATTCCGCCGTCAAGATAATGTTTTCCTTCTATTAATACCGGTCTTGAGACAAGAGGCATGCTGGCAGAGGCCCTCATCCACAGAAGATCCTCGGCATTTCCATCCGGAATTTCGTGAACCACAGGAATACCTCTTTCTCCTTCCGAGACAACCACATAAAAATGCAGGGGATTGCTGCGGTAGGTTTCAGTATCAAAAAGATCCAGGGCAAAAGGAATCTGATTGTAGCAGAAGTCCGGTTCGTAAATGTCACCGTATCTAAGCACACTGCGGACCGTTCCATAACGGCTGTCACGGCAGAAACGTTTGTTGTAGCGGATTGCCCGCCCGATCTGCCTGGATTTGTAATTGCATCCGAAAGTTGCTCCGGCAGATACACCGATCGCTCCGTCAAAAACAATGTTGTTTTCAAGCATCACATCCATAACACCGGAAGAAAACATTCCGCGCATCGCGCCGCCTTCAAGAACAAGACCCTTTTTTCCACTCATGGATTCAGTATAGCAAAAAGAACTTTGACAGAAAAGTATGAATTGTCATAAAATAAAAGCATGGATAAAGACATTAACACTGTTGCCGGGGCAGTCGCAGGTGCCGGCGAATCATTGATGGAAAATGCTTCTGAATTCATGGGTTTCCTGAAACCTTACCTTACATGGGAATTCCTCTTCAGGGCAATCGGCATGATTCTTCTTGCCATTGTTCTCCGTCTGCTGTACAAACTTGCACTCAAAGCTGTAAGCAGGATTCCTTCCGCAAAGACCACGCCTCAGCGGACAATGCTGATACAGAAATTCCTGAAATATCTTTTCTTTACAATTCTTGGTCTTTTTGTGCTGAGTTTTCTGGGAATCAAACTTTCTGCCATCTGGGGCGCCGCAGGAATTGCCGGAATTGCAATCGGTTTTGCGGCGCAGACTTCCGTGAGCAACCTGATAAGCGGTATTTTCGTCCTGACTGAAGGAACACTCAAGGTTGGGGACACAATCATTGTTGGTGACGTAACCGGAATTGTGGACAGCGTGAACCTTCTCAGCGTAAGGGTGCACACATTCGACAACCAGATGGTGCGCCTTCCGAACAGTACCGTTCTTAACAGCAACCTTACCAACAACAGCTACTTCAAGGTGCGCCGCATCACAATCTCCGTCTTCGTGGCATACCCCACGGATCTTGAGAAGGCGCTGGCCGTACTTCAGACAGTTGCCGCCCGCTGTGCCCATGTTGAGTCAAATCCGGAATCCAAAGTGTGGGTCAACAGTTTCGGTGAAAGCGGAATTGAATTTGTGGTTGCCGCCTGGTTCAAACCGGACAACTTTATCACCGCCAAAAACGAACTTTTCATAAACATCAAGAAAGTCCTGGATGAATCCGGAATCGAGATTCCTTACAACAAACTTGACGTGAAAATAATCAATGAATAAACTGCCCGTTCCCGCGGACAGACAGAGCCTTACAAAACTGGAGGAAAAACATGGCAAAAGAAGCTGCAGACAGAGGTGATTCAAATCAGATCACACGGGAATATTTTGATTCCATTCTGCTTGAGGCCCGTTACTGGGATTCAGATCTGCCTTCCACAAAAATGGAACTTTATGGTGAGACTTTCGACACTCCGATCATGACTGCAGCACTTTCCCACCTTCACAAAATCTGTCCTGACGCAATGGCCGAGTTCGGACGCGGTGCGAAAGATGCAGGTGCCGTCCACTGGGTTGGAATGGGTGAGGATGAGGAACTGGAGGACATTCTTGCAACAGGTGCGAAAACTGTTAAGATCATCAAGCCACACCTGGATGACAGCACAGTTTTCCACAAGATTGAACATGCGGTAAGTCACGGTGCTTTTGCGGTGGGAATGGATATTGACCACTGTTTCGGCGGCAACGGGGATTACGACAATGTGTGCGGGCTTCCGATGCATTCAAAGACTTCCGCCCAGCTTAAGGATTATGTCCAGGCCGCGGGAGTGCCTTTCATCGTGAAAGGTGTACTCAGTCCCAAAGATGCGGAGAAATGTGTTGAGGCAGGCGTTAAAGGACTTCTTGTCTCTCATCATCATGGAATAATGCGCTATGCGGTGCCGCCTCTTATGATCCTGCCTGACATCATCAAGGCCGTGGGAAAAACTGTTCCGGTTTTTGTTGACTGCGGCATTGAAAGCGGCATGGACGTGTTCAAGGCACTGGCTCTGGGTGCCGATGCGGTATGTGTCGGCCGCGAACTGATGGATCCGCTGAAACAGGGAAAAGCCGGAGTGACAGAGCGCATCAACGGAATGACCCGCGAACTGATGAGTGTGATGGCCCGGACCGGTGCAAAATCCCTTGCAGAAATTGACAGTTCCGTACTGCATTTCCGCCGGTTCTGACTTTCCGGAAAATACTGGAGTTTTACAAAACGCTGTCCCTTCTGTAGCGAAAGAATCAGGAGAGAAGCTGTACTCTGCCGTTTCTGCGGAAAAGATCTCCCGCAGACTAAGTCAGAATTTCCAGCCGACTGACAGAGGCAGAGAGAATCCGTTGTATCCGGTAAAACTGTCAACATTCAGGAAACCACGGTAGCGGACAGCGGCACCCAGAATCAGTCCGCTGCCATCAACCGGCCGCCAGTCCGCACCAAGAGCAAGGCCGTATGCAGGGCCGGCAAAACAGATTCCCACATTGGCCTGAGCGCCCACACGGATGCAGCGGTTTCCGGAAAAGGCAAGATCCTTGCTTACACCTACAACACCACCGACTTCGGCAACTACAAAATCCTGAAGGTTTGCGTTTATTCCGGCGGTCAGGTTCACTTCGCCAAGGTCAAAAGTCCACAGAGTGGAAGCACCGATATCCGAAAAAGTGATTCCGGAACCCCAGTTAAGTCCGATCTGTGGCCCTACACGGAACACCTGCTCCACTTCAACAGCAGAGACTCCACCCACTGCAATCACTGCACACAGAATCAGCATACATAATTTTTTCATTTTCTTTCTCCTGTAAAAAAACTGGGATATCCCTCAACCGAAAGTCAACGGGCGAGAATTCAAATCTGTTCCCGCGAAAACGGTTCCTGCACCTGCTTTCTGACTGGCACTGTTTCTATAACAGATTATCGGGAAGGAAAAGCCACCTGTTCCATTGGAAGAACATGCTCCTCAAAGTAATTCTCCACAATAAAATCGATTCCTTTGAAGTCGACACAAACCAAACTCATCCACACAGGTCTTTGTGAATCTGATTAAAAGAATATCCATGTCATCACTCATTTTCTTTCTCTTATGCCACTCACTCAGGATGTCAGTAGTTTGTCCCGGGTCTCCAAAGTCATTTTCAGTTTCTTCAGAAGCTGGAAGCGGGCAAAAAAAAATCCAGCATTCGCTGGATTTCGTTGGGCCATCAAAGATTTGAACAGACGACCCTTTAATATTCTTTGAATATTTATCAGTTGTTGGGGTTATTTTAGCACTTTTTAGGGAATTTGGCACTATTTATGGGTAGATAATAGGTTGAAATTTCAGTTGATATTAGTGTTTTGGGAAAAGGTTGATATTTTGGTTGATATTATTTTCTGCTGTCAGAATCTATTTGTAATTCATAAAAAATGAATTCAAAGCTTCAGCACCTTTATCAAGTTCAATATCCAGAGCTTCAAATAAATATTCATTCTGCTCCAAAAGCAGTCCGGAATCCTGATTATTTAACAATGAAAATAAAACAGTTCCCTGAAGTTTTGCAAATGCAACATCCTGTGACAGATTATACTTTTTCATGAGATACTTTGTTAAATCAACAACACACATTCCGATTGCTGTCTGCATTTTATTTTCAGGCATACTAACTCCAACTGATTTCATTTATAGAGAGAATTAATTTATCAGCAATTTCCTGTTTTCCAATGAAATACTGAATGCCTAGATTTTCTACCTCAAGGTTTCTCAGAAGCACTTCTTTTGCTTCTTCGGAACCTACTTTTCCATAATATCCGTCCCAATATGTTCTCAAACATAAAATTGTATTATCATCCGCAGATGGTCCAACTACAAGATCATATGAATGCTGAATTCCGCCTTTTTCACGATTCAGAAGAATAAAATCAATCCATTCCTCATCAGCATGTTCAAATACTTTAATATTCAATGTATTTAGAAACTCTTCATTTAGACGAACTTCATATAAATGTTCTGAAAAGGAAATATTGTGATTACGATTTCTGACAGTCTGTTCACGAAATTTCTTGTGCATCATGCCGATTGCCTGTGATTTTGAAACAGCAAGATAAAAACCTTTGCCAAAATCTTTTCTATCCCTGCCTTTTGTTACATCAATATGAGAAATTGTATCTATAGTGCCATGGTAAAGAACTGTATTAAGCGGCAACATAATAATCGATTTCCTTAACCATTTCTTCATCTGTCATATTGTCAAAAATATCAGGACATTCTGCAATATATTTCAGAACATGAAACTTTTCATCTATCTTAAGAAAATCTTCCGAAGACAAATTATGACTTTTCTTGTAGTTTTCAGAAACAATAAACATGAGAAAAATTGAATTATTCAAACGCAATTCTGACATAACAGCCTCCTCTTTTATTTTCAATAATAATATATCATAATTTTTTGAATTTTTCTATGCGGAGATTTCTGATGAAAACAAGTGAAAAAAGATTTTTGGCACTATTTACAAGTAGATAACAAGGTGAAATTTTGATTGATATTATTTTCCCGTAAATATTCATCAACTATAAACTGAGAACTCTCTGCCCACATGCAGCTTTCTGTATTCTTTAACGCTGCAAAAGTTTTTGATGTATAAAACATTCCCAAAACTTCATCAAATGGTTTCTTTAATAATCCTGCAAGAATTCTTGCAACCTCTTCCAGTTTCATGAGAGTATCTATTGTAATGTCCTGATTATTATAACTGTAATGAGGCATGTTAAACTTCCATTTTGCTGCTCCTGTATATCGAGCCATTACGTCTTCGACAAAATCAACAGTTTCTTCCAGAGGCTGTGTATGCAAGGCTTCATATTGTTCACGAATGAGAGAAACAATATTGAATTTTGAAAATTCTGCAAAAACTTCACTTTCAGTCATATTATGATTCTGGGCATAACCTTCAACTGCAGTTACAACGAGCAGATTTGCATCAATTTCATTTTGATTCATTATATGTTCCTCC
>JAZRVF010000004.1:0-8489 GCA_045599005.1 Treponemataceae bacterium | reverse complement strand
TTAACCAGTAAAGAATACCTTATTACAATTGGAGAGGCTGCATTCAGTGGTTCAGCAATCACTTCAATTACATTTGCAAGAGGTCTTCAAACCATTGGTGACAGCGCATTCGAAAACTGCACTGCACTTACAACAATTACTACTCAATCACTAAACAAGTTAAAAACAATCGGTAATTATGCTTTTAAAAACACTGGTATTAGTTCAATTTCAGTTAAATCAACTGTTACATCAATCGGTGACGGTGCATTCAGTTACTGTGCAAATCTTCAAACTGTAAAACTTCCCAGTGACATTGAATACATCGGAAAGGATGCGCTGTTAAACGTCCCCACCATAGATACATCAAATCTGGCAACAGATTCATATCCCTGGTACTCGTACTCATATTCTGAAGATGAAATTAACAGCACATCTACATCGGAGCTGGGTATTTGTGAAACTAGCGATGAATTAGTTTCTGCATTAAGAGGAACCGATGGTTCCTCCCCTGCTTTACGTAAAAAATATATTCCGACAGCAGCATTGTCTGCAACAAATCTTGTGTTGACAAGCAAAGCAGGCACCACCCATTACGACCTTGCTTTCTCTGGTGAAATTGATTCCGTTTACAAACTGAGTCCCCTTCAGAACCTGACTGTCGGCGCAGAAGGTGCCACCATCGGTCTGGATCTTTCTCAGGTAACAATTAACGATACTACTGGAATCAGCATGTTCACAGAGTTACCCAACGGTTTCTTTGCAGGATATGACCGGGAAGATGATAACAGCAATGAAGGAACCTTTACCTTAAAAGACACAGGTGGTACTACCATCGGTAAAGTGCTTAAATCAATCAAGTTGCCACAGAATCTGACTGCAATCAATGGCAAGGCTTTATCCTGCTGTCCAAAACTGGAATCTGTTACCATACCATCTACAGTAAAAAACATTTATGACACTGCTTTTTATTGTAATCAGAATCTGAAAGATGTCATCTTTGAAGAAACTTCTACATTAGAGTTTTTAGGGTCAATGACTTTTGCATATACTCCTTCTCTTAGGACAATTACGCTTCCTGATTCATTAGAACGTTTCTCACAGCAGACATTTTTGTGTTCGGGACTTGAATCAATCACCATTCCTGATAATGCAGATTTTAAGTCTGATGGTGTTTTCTACAACTGTAAAAGCCTCAAGAGTGTTGTTATCGGCTCTGCAGTTACAATGATAGATGGTTGTTTTGAACGTTGTAGTAGTCTTGAAACCTTTGAAATCAAAGGACATACCTCTGACTGGTACATACGAACGGATAATACTTCAAACGGACTTGCTTACAATATTTCTTCTTTGACAGACAGTAGTACGATTCAATCAAAAATGTTAGACAGATCCGATGATACAATGAGAAGTGCCTGTTTATATTCTTCTTTGACAGCCTTTGCCAACAGTACTGTCGATACCATGAACTATATTTCTGCCTATTACGACCAAATAAGAATTACTATACAGATACCGTTCGATTCTTGGGATAATCTTGCACCATTTGCTGGATACAACGGTTCAACCCCTTGTACCATTGACCTAAGTGCCGCCACCACTGATGCTGAAATGCCCGAGGACTTCCTGAATGGTAAAGACTCGATAACAGTAATTCCGCCAGGAGGAGCTGCTGCAACCGCCAGCTTTACCTATGACCTAAATGAATTCTAATTCAAAAGTTCATTCAGTTATCCTGATGAAGGGGAAATTGGTGGGGGGACCTATAAAATAGAAAAGATATCCACAGATTACGGAACATTGACTTTATACGATATTGACGGCGTTTCAGAAACTGACATGAAAGAATATCTGAAGACTATTATTCTCACGTATTCCGATAACGCACCGCTCAGTCCAACAAGTGGGGTTAATTATACCTTAACAGAAAGTATATTGGAAAAAAATAACACTATTGCTGAAAAACATAATGCTGACCCTAGTGATATGGATCTGTTCAAAGTCGTAACGTATACTATTCATCTTGGAACTTGTGATGGTGATGCTGTCATTTTTGATGGCACCATGGATGACACTACCGGCAGAGGAACACAGGAATACAATTGGGATATAGAAATGAATTCTGGTTCCAGTGATTTCATAATATATGGTTGGGAGGATTCCTTTTTCCCCTTCAACAGCGATTCATTTATCGATGAATATCTTGGTGGTACTACAGCCAAAGATCAAACAAGCAGAGCTTCAGTTACCCTACCGGATACATTCTGTGAGGGAGAGGCTACCGTTATCTGGAACTAACCAACTCTATTCTGCCAAAAAGCAGTAACCCAAAGGCAATGGTTTCAGATTTCATACCTGTCATTATTGGGTACAAGGTGCAGTAGATTAACCACTTGAATCTACACAAAGGGCTGCAGCGGAAACTGCGGCCCTTTTTTTTGTGGGCGGGCGTTGGACAGGACGGGACGTGCCAGCGGGACACAGTTTTGGCGGATGTTTCGACTGCACTCACTGCGTTCGTTCTGCTCAACATGACAAGATCCTTCGACTACGCTCAGGATGACACAGGAAACGCTCAGGATGACATGGGGGGCATCGTGCGTTCGTTCCGCTCAACATGACAAGATCCTTCGACTACGCTCAGGATGACACAGGAAATGCTCAGGATGACAAAAGGGGGCGGGACACAGTTCGGGCGGCGACACACACTCCTGTTTTACTGGCCCAGTGTGATGGGGGTGCGGGACACAGGCGCAACCAGCGGGACACAGTTTGGGCGGATGTTTCGACTGCACTCACTGCGCTCGTTCCGCTCAACGTGAAAAGATCCTTCGACTACGCTCAGGATGACACAGGGTGCGCTCAGGATGACAAAAGGGGCGGGACACAGTTTGGGCGGCGACACACACTCCTGTTTTACTGGCCCAGTGTGATGGAGGGGCGGGACACAGTTCGTGCGGCATGTGGTGGTTTCTTGAAAAATGGGCTTCTGTGCGTTAGAATAAATAGTAGGTTATTTTAAAAACTGGGAGGCGGCTCCGTGAAATCTTCACACAAGTCTTTTCTTTTTCTGACTTTTACACTCCTTTTTGCCCTTTTTACGTCCTGTAACGGATTTTTCAACCAAAAAAAGGCGGTTGACGCACAGAAAGCAAACAGTCCGGAACCGGGATTCACTTATGTGGGCATTGTTGCCGCTCCAAAGGGCAGCGGAGCACGAACAGCCTTGCCGCAGGATTTTCCCACTGCAGAAACTTTGACAAACTACAAGCTTACGACCACTTACAAGGTTGGTGATTCAGACGTAGAAGATTCAGAAAACACCCGGAAAGGATTGACTTTCGCTAAGCTGTCTGAAGTCCAGCTTAAACTTGAAAACAAAAGAGAATACACTTTTACACTTACCGCTGAGTACAAAGGTACAGGCTGGTACGCCACAGACACATGGTCTCATGATGACAGCAAGGAAAAAATTGAGTTTGTGCTGGAACAGGGCGCGACCGGAACCGGCAAACTGAGCATTGACGCAGATGTCTCAGAAGTGACAGCTTACATCAAATCCGTAAAAATCTGGGTTTCAGATGAGATGGACTTTGCCAGAGAGGTGGACCCGGCGGAAACTTATGACTATTCAGAGACTGCCTGCCAGGATCACATCAGTTACAGCGCAGATGTGGACGCCGGAAAATACTGGATGCTGATGGAGATCACAGACAGATCCGGTCTGACAACTGTAGCCGGCCCGGAACTTGCCTACGTCTACCCCACCCTTACGACAGCCTGGAACCCGGTGATCAGGGAACTGAACAGGAACTATAAGATCACCTTCAGTCCGGAAGGAATCATATTGAACGATGGCATCATATTAGATGATGAATCCTTTAAAGTCTCTGCACGCCTTGTAAACGGGGCCTCATTCCCTGATGAACCCTGGGAGCAGAATATCTATGGATCCACCACAGCATTGCCCAACAACTGGAATGAATCCCTTAATATGGAAGATCTGTTCATCCCTCCTGCCGGATATTCTTTCTATGGCTGGTGGGATAAAGAAAGCTATGACGGGGATGAAATAAAGGCTTTCGGTACCTATAACCAAATAAGGAGCGGGACGTACACAGACGACGTAACTCTTTATCCGGTATGGACTAACAACAATATAATCTACGGAAACTCCACAGCGGAAGAAATCAGTTTCTTTGTCAGCCAGCAGAGCCAGAATGGCAGCGACACAATCACCGTAATATTTGACAGCAGTTTCAACACTGCAGAAAACTATGAGCAGCTCTGGAACTCCACCCTATCAGCATTGAACAGCACAGAATGCAAAACTGATCTTTACCTGGAAGACAGCGCTGCCTGGTTTGCCGAACGCATTGCAGGAACGGAAGAGACCCCCAACATCTGGCTGAAATCCGTCACCTTTTCCGGTCTGGAGACAGTTTCTTCCGGCACCTTTGATTACTGTACAGAACTTGAAACCGTAACCTTCAAAGGTTCCAGTGATACAGATGAAAACAGCATCACTTTTGATGTTCAGGCCTTTACCGGAGCGGAAAAACTTAGCGACATTGTCTTTGCTGATGCGCCAACATCCACAGTCATTAATATGACAGGTGAAATTTCAGACTGGAGTAAAATGTCCTTTCTGAAGAACATTTCAACTGGAGTCGGAAAGACGGTTTCTCTTGATATGAGCTCATGTACAGTCACCGGCAGTTCCAGCGCAAAAACTGTGCCTACAAACATGTTCTCCAATTCGACCAATGTGAACAACGCAACGAAAACCGGTGCTTATGTGAAGGATGTAACATTTCCAGACGGAATAACATCGCTGACTGGCAGTACTTTTTATAACTGTAAAAACCTTTCCAAAGTTTCCCTGCCCAGCAGCGTCACTTCATTAGGAAGCTGTGCATTCCAGAATTCCACTCTGGAGGAACTTGAGTTCCGGGGCGAAGTCGCTGTTAGACAAATCTTAGCCGGCTGTTTCGATGGATGCAGAAACCTTAAAGGCATTGAGTTAGGAACCAAACTGACATCAATTGGTCAGACTGCTTTTACCGGCGCAGGACTTACATCACTTACATTACCAGCAACTGTAACAACAATTTCCGATAGAGCTTTCAGTTCCTGTTCTGCTTTGACCGCTATAACTGTAGACGGAAATCCATCTGATACTTGGATTAGTTCATATAGTTGGCCGAATAATTCATCTCATAAAATGCAATTAGGCATTTCGAATAGTGGACTTTCATCTCTATTAACCGGCAGTTCCTCAAATCATAATTTTTATAGAAACAAAGATGTTGAATCTACTAAATCTTTGATTACAAATATGGTAAGCAACATTAACAACTATAGCGGATCAACGTCTGCGAACACTTTTGACATCACCATTTCCGGAAGTTTTGATGACTGGTCAATTTTTGCCCCATTCTCAGATATTACAAAAAACACAAATATCGATATGAGCGGCGCCATTGATAACAGTCTGAGCCACCTGATTCCGGATGAACTCAAAGAAAAAATCGATAATAAAGAATTCATTATTTCTTTTATCAAACCGGAGAATACTCTGCAAAATGAATACGTCATATCTCTGTCAGGTTTTACCTATAAGGAAGGCATCGGAAGTCAAATAAGCGAAAATGTGGATTATTACAACAGTAACAAAGGCTCTTATTGTCTTGATACAGAAAAAAACACCATCACCTTTACCGCGGGTACAGATCTCATGACCAGAAATGAGATGGTTACGGTAATAAAAAGGCTAATCTTCAATAATCTGGAAGATATTCACATGAACCTGACCGGAGATATCTACAATTTCAGATTTGAACAGGAACTTCCTGAATCATTTACGATCGGAACCAATACCCTTACCAGAGGATTAATGACAGAGCCCAGCAATCTGGATCTTTTCAGACAGGTAACCTACACTATTCATCTTGGAACAAGTGATGGTACCCCGGTCACATTAAATGATCCTGATTATTCTGATTCTCTATGGACTGGGGAATATGATTATGAGGTTACACGGGGAAATGATGGCACGGATGTAATCATTACCGGCTATGAAGGTTCCGTTTTCCCATACAATTCCAGTCAGTTCAGAAGCCAAATCCTCGAAGAAACTACTGCTGCAGCGAAAAAAGACGAGGCACTTTTCTCATTTGTCTCTCCGTTCCAGGAAGGAGAGACAACCGTTATTTGGGATTCCCAGCCTATCACTAACGAAGCAGAACTGAGGGCTGCGGCTGAGACGGGCGGATACTATCATCTGACCGGAGAAATAACTGTTACAGAGCCGATCCTTATTCGCGAATCCCTGATTCTTGAGGGAGAAGGCAATTCCATCAAGAAAACCGGTGATGCATGGACGATTCCTGAAGAAGAATTGACAGAATCCACCCCTGGAATTAAAGCCTTGTTTTTCACAGAAGAAGGTAACAGCGAAATTGATCTGACCATGAAAAACGTTACTCTTGATGGTGGATTTATCAGCGAGGAAGAGGGTATCAAGAGTTCAGATTCCGGTCTCCTTGAATTTGGAGGGGACACAATCATTCTGGACAATGTGACATTCCAGAATAACTGGAAACAATGGGATTATGCATGCTTCAGCGGCCTTAACTTGAATGGAGCTACTGCAACTATCAATTCCTGCACCTTCCAGAATCTCCACATCCGGGGCGATGAAGGCCGTGCGCCGGGAATCTGTATTTCACAAGGAAATGTTACCATTACTGATTGTCGTTTTGCAAACAATACAGCAAGCGAGGATCATAATTTCGGAAAAGACATCTGGATTGACACTTTTTATCCTTATCCCGACGAAAAAGTAACCGTCACCGGTAATACTGCCCATTCTGATCCGAACAGCTATCTGGAAATCGGAACTCACGTACCTGGCGCATTGGAGCTTGGCTCCGAAACCGGAAAGATTAAAATCTCTGAACTGAGCGAAGGCTGGGAAGATTCTTATTGCACTTATTTCCATGGTACAGAGGAACAACCCTGACACACTGAATTAACTGACACAAGGGCTGCAGCGGAAACTGCGGCCCTTTTTTGTGGGCGCGTGGTGAACAGGACGGGGCGACCCGACGAGACACACTTTGGGCGGCAACCAAAACTCCTGTTTTACTGGCCCAGTGTGATGGGGGGGCGGGACACACTTTGGGCGGTGAGCCATACTCCTGTTTTACTGGTTCAGTGAGGGTGCGAGGATACCCGAAGGGTGCACCAGCGGAACTGGGGCAAGAGGCGACAAAACAGATTCATTGCCGACACATGCGCGGGTGATTCAAGGGGGAAAGCCTTCCCCTCGCTCCAGCCAGCAGGCTGTCTTCCGCTACCCTTTCCAGCGGGCTCAGGCGCCGCCCGCAACGCCTGCTGGGGGGATCAGTTTTTACGGGAAGCTTTACATCCAAGCAGGATTCACTTCTCTATTTCAATAATCTTTGGAGAATAAGGGCTTCCTACAGAGTTCATTGCGTTATCTCCAAGTTGCTGAGTTGTGCCAGAAATCGGGAGTCCTTCCCATTTTATGTTTCTGAGGGTCACCAGGTAATAAAAATCAGCCTTAGGATCAGTTAAATCATAATCAGAATTCTGTTTCAATGCCTGGATTAATTGAGCGGCAGAAACCAGTTCAGTTTTCTCAATTTCTGCACTCCAGTTCTCCAATGAAACTTCTGAGTTTTTTCCTAGATCGGTTACTGTTCCGCAGAAATATTTCGCATCGGCTGTATTTGGATGAAGAGAATATACAGCACCATCTTTTATCGCGTGATAATAGAAGTACATCCTGCTTTCTTCGGGAGAAAGCAGATATTCGTTGTCAGCTGCGGACTTTGGCAGATAATGAAAACCGTTCAAATGCTTCAAGTAATCATGCCTGATCATACCGCAGAGGGCATATTCTTTTTTAATTACATCGACTTGTGATGATTCTGTGTTTTTTCCAGGTCCACGAATGATTGAGTTTTCAAAATAATTTTTACGATATTGGCGACTTTCTTTTTCATATTTAAATTCAATGACTTTTTCAATGAATTCGCGTAATGTTTTTTCACCTAAACCTTCATTTTCACCATCAATTTTAGGTTCTCCCGGTCTAATAGCAAACGCACCAACCCCGGGTAAAAGTTCATCGTAAACACTGAAATTGTTTTCTTCATTTGTTTTACCAGGGTACAGAACATAACTGCCAATTGTTTTACGGATTGCATCGTTGTAAGTATGCATCTTAAGAAGGTCACCGCGATTATATGTGTTTATTGTTTCCGCTTTTTTCTGCTCTGCAAAATATTCATTTTTAAGTTCTTCATCTGTTTTTGTTTTAGAAGAAGCATTCTGACGTTTTTCATCTATGATTTCTTTTGATTCTTTACCAAACAAAGAAGTGATATCTGTTACTCGATATTTTGCATCAAAGTGGATGAAAGAAACTTCCCCAAGTTTTATAGCCTGTTCCTCTGTATATGAATCAGGATAAATCGAAA
>JAZRVF010000003.1:0-2283 GCA_045599005.1 Treponemataceae bacterium | reverse complement strand
GGATGTGCCCCCGCAGAAGGGGTGGCGGATGACGCGACAAAGCGGAGCAAGTGGCAAAGTTTACTTTGGCACTTGTGGAGCGACTCGCGGCAGCAGCCAGGGGAAGGCTTTCCCCTCCTGAATTCTTCAAACTCTTTTTTTATCTGTCTGTCAGAATCTGAATTAATTTTCTGTGTTCTATCAATATTATATTTCAATTGGGCTTTTTCATCTATCGAATGACAAAACAATCACGAAGAAAATTTTTATGCTCTGACTTTTTAAAATACCCAAATAAAACATTCAATGACATTCAGAAGATCTGTCTTTCATAATCACTGGGTCAGGCTGTTCACGCGGTACTGGCATTGCGGCTGGCAAAACGGATGTGTGAGCGGTCATGGATTCCTCGACTCTGCTCGGAATGACATGGGTTTTCTGTTCGGAATGACAGGGGCCTTCTGCTCGGAATGACATGGGTTTTCTGCCTGTAATGTCAGGGCAATAAGTTTCCCAGGGGGCGTTGCGGGGGATGTGCCCCCGCAGAAGGGGTGGCGGATGACGCGACAAAGCGGAGCAAGTGGCAAAGTTTACTTTGGCACTTGTGGAGCGACTCGCGGCAGCAGCCAGGGGAAGGCTTTCCCCTCCTCCAAAATCCATTGCGTCCTTTTTATCCCCGGATGGTCAGTTCCGGGTCGTACCTTTCCTCAAGCCACAGGATGATCTGGTCGGTGACTTTCTCCACTTTCTTTTTCGCGTCTTTTCCGCGGATGGCGCATTCCCAGACGGTGCAGAACCGCCAGCAGCGGTCCTGGTAGATTTTCCTGACTTTCTCATCGCGCCTGCGGTTCCGGGCGAACTTTTTCTGCCAGAATCTGATGTTGGATCTGGGCATCCGGAAATAAGGGCAGTTCCTGTGTGCATGCCAGAAGCAGCCGTTTATGAAGATGACCGCATAGTATTTGGGGAGGACGAGGTCCGGGCTGCCGGGATAGCGGCGGTCACACACCCGGAAGCGGAATCCTGCCCTGTGGAGGGCGGAACGGATATCCTTCTCTATTGAGGTGTTTTTTCCGCGGATGTGGGACATGTTGTTGTGTCGCTGTTCTTTTGTGAGTCTGTCCATTTTTTTCAGTCCGGTTCTGACATGATATATAATTTCTCTGAAAGTTTATATAATCATTCCGGCCTGTTTTCCGGCTCTGTCAGGGCGTGGAATGGCATGTAATGGTGCTTCAGGGCATTTCGGACGCGTCCGGTCGTACAAAGGTGGAGGGCTGAAAAATGAAACAGATAACAGTGTCCGGTGCGGTGATTCTTCGGAGGAATCCGGTCACAGAGCGGAAGGAGATTTTCGCAACTCAGCGTGGTTACGGTGACTGGAAGGGCTGGTGGGAGTTTCCCGGGGGCAAGCTGGAGCCGGGCGAGACTCCTGAGCAGTGCATCGTCCGTGAGATCCGGGAGGAGCTTGCCACAGAGGTCAGGCCGGAGGGAATCCTTGGTGTTGTTGATTACGACTACCCTGCTTTCCACCTTACAATTCACTGCATTCTCTGCACAATTGTTTCCGGCGACCTGCAGCTTCTGGAACACGAGGCCGCAAAATGGGTGGATGCGGAAGCATTACACTCCGTCCGTTGGTTGCCCGCGGACGACCTGATTCTGGACAAAGTTGAGGCACTGCTACTTTCCGGAGGAAACTAGTTAAGCAACCGCAGGTTGCGACGCTTCCCGCTGGTGAATGGGAGTTTCAGGGATTCCTCGACTCCGCTCGGAATGACAGCGGGCAATGGCATGGGGGCTTTCTGACCACAATGACAGCGTGCAGTGTGCCCGGAGTGACAGAGGGCTGTTTGCTGGCAATTCATTTGATGCAGTTTCTTCTATAAATACTGTTTACTTTTGGACGGATACAGTAAAGGGACTTTCGGAAATTCGTAGGTGTCTTATTCCTGGTGGATGTTTTATAAACGCTGTATACACAAAAGAATGGCTTTCAAGAATAAGAATGGCGGAGAAGGGATTCAAGAAGTTTGAACCGGAAGAACTGGTACAACTTGGAAAACAAGCTGGCTTTGAAAAGATTGAAGTTTGCGAGATTGTTAAGGGTAAAAGTTTTGCGGTTATTTACAGGAAATAAAAGGGAAAATTATGGCTACTACTGATTGTTGTTTTACAAAAGATAATGAATGGTTCCGCTATAGAACAGCCGCTATTATTGTGGAAGAAGGCTGTGTTCTTTTTGTTCAAAGTTCTGGTTGTGACTATTTGTATACGGTTGGTGGTGGCGTTCATGTAAACGAA
>JAZRVF010000002.1:0-88037 GCA_045599005.1 Treponemataceae bacterium | reverse complement strand
ATCTTGCCCCATCTGTACATTAAATAAAGAACTAAATTATATATTTATTTAAGAAATTAATTCCTATTTTCTTCAGATTATCCTTATTTTTCTCAAATTTATTCCAATCAATAGTTGAAGACAATGCCTTTTCTAAAGTATTTTCCTTCGAAACAATTATATTTTGTTCACACAGATTTATTAATGTATCAAGTCTAGTATTTGTCGGTGTTTTTAGTTTAATAGGATAAACAGCACATTGCCTATGAAATAAAAGAGAAAAAACCGTACCATGAAAAGAATTTGTAATCACATATTGAGCATTTGCAATTAATTTTATCCATTCCGGTACACTTGGATAAATATGTGGCAACTTACTTGTCTTTCCATGCCCCATTGTATAAACAAGTTGTAAATTTTGCTTTTCTGCCCATTTCTTTATGTAGTTAATATTTAATTCTGAAGGAGCTGCTATATTATAAACAAATACATAAGGTTTTGAAGGAATATCCACAATTTCATCTTTAAAAATTTCTAAATATTGTTCTTGATTTAAAAGCATCGTAGGGTCACAAACTTGAACACATTCTAAAGTACTCTCTTTATTAATATCAGATATTTTTTCACAAATCTGTATTCCACTTAATTCACGAACACTTATCCCAGAAAACTTTTTCAAAAGAGGAAATACTTCATACGCAAAATTCAAATCCAATTTGTCGGAACTAAAACCAAAGCTTGCAGCATAAGAAATTCGCTTTGTTTGTACATCACCAAAATTCAGAAAATGAACCCCTATATTATTCTTATGTTCTATATTAATATTCCAAACCTGATCAGAACCAACAATATACAAATCTGCTATTGGCGGATTATTTTTTAAATCAGTATATGTTTCATAAATATCTGTCATTTTCAAATATTTATCTCTAAATTCAGGGCTTTTTCGATTATGATTTTTAATTTCCGCAGCCTTTCTCTTTGCAATCAATGAATAATACAAATGACGAACAACTATATATGGATTGAAAATCTTAAGAATCCTGAGAAAAGTAATTTTTGCTTTTTTTACATCTTCAAATCGTTTATAGCGAATTAAATATGCATCATGACCTAAAGAACGCAAATACTTTTGCAAAGCAAAACACTGTATTTGTGTTCCATAATTATCATCAGGCTGCCAACAAGTAACAATTCCTATTTTCATTTCAACTTCCTTAGTTCATTATTCAACATTCTGTCCAGTACGTAACAATTTATCGACAATTACTTCTATTGTTTGTTTTTCTTTTATATTGAGAAGTTTAAATAGTTTCCTTTTTATTTTTCCCAGAATCCGTCTAACAAAACGATATATAAGAATAGGACCTTTCTCTGCTACATATTTTTCATACGCAACATTAAACCCCTTTTTCAAACAAAGTTCTATAAAGTTATCTCTATTCAAATGAAGTTCCGTTTGATGAAAACTATTACAATCTTCTATTGCATCAAAATCAATTTTTTTATAAATCGCTTCCTGCTTTAATTTTTCAAATATACTTCTAGCTTTTTCGCTTTGTATTAGCATAAGAGACGTTCCTTTATCGTCATCTAATTCAGGAGCAACTCTTCCGATTCCCCATAAATCAGCAAGAGTAACATCAGAGATACGAGCTTTTGTTTTATATGGACAAGTATAACAAGATTTTCGCAGCATAATATTCTTGTTAAAGGTCAGCATCCATATATCTTTAGTTTGTGGTTGACAATATGTTATACCATTAGCGAAATCAAGCTCTACTGAAAATTGTTTCCAGCCATTTGTTTTCTGTCTAAAAGCCAATCGGCGAATTTCTGATCCTGCCTGAATTTCCTGATATTTAATATATGACGACAACAATTTTTTATTTGGCACTCCATGGCAAACAAAATCAATTGTTAAAAGATTTTGATAATCTTTTTTTAAGAAGGATTTTAAAGCCGAAATCTGACATGGAGAAGCTGAAAATAATACAAATCTTCCGTCTTCCAAAAATTTTTTACACTCTTTAAAACTATCTTCGATTGAACTTTGTACATATTTAGAACCACGAAAAACAGATAAACCTTCTATGGTTTCAGTATATGAATGACAAATAGAAAAATCCACATTTATTTTCGCACCGAAAACGACTCCGCCTTTTCTTATACAATCTTCCGCAAAGAGTGAAAACATACCTCCTGAAGAACTTTCTTCCCTAATTCTATTATTACGATTAATAGATGCATATGTTTCAACTTCGTGTGTAACCGGTTTATAATTCAGTGCAGGACATGTTTTCATACATAGAGAACAATTTATACATTTCTCTGAATCCACTATAGGTTGTAAAAAACCTTCATAATCTTCCTGAAGACTAATTGCACCTTTGGGACAGACAGAGAAACAAGCTCCACAGCCTGTACATTTGTTTTTATCTGCTAAAATACTTTTTTTAGTAGCTGTCATCGATTCCATATCCACAGCCCTTATATTTTATTTTTTTAAAATTTTACTTTTAATTAATCCAATTATATATTTTCGTTCAGTTTTCTTGAACCCAAATATATATGCAAAAGTACATACAATAAAAACTTCCATACCAATTCGAATAAAACATAAAATAAGATTTTTAGGTGTGAAATGATATAGAATAAATGAACTTACAAAACTCATCAAAGTAACTATAAATGATGGAATAACAACTTCTTTTAAATATGTCATTATAGAAAATGACATAAGCATTTTTACAATTATTAATCTAATAGCCATAGCAATGACTGCAATTACTATGGCAACTACAAATACAGCATAAGCAGGAGAGCCAAATTTCAAAACAACCCAAGATACAGGAAAATTACAAAGTAAAACTCCCCCAACAAGACTCTGATAAAGTCTTATTTTTCCTGTAGCTTGAGCTAAAGTCATAATTGGATAATTTAAACTGTCAATTAAAGCATCCAATAAAGCCAGCCTAGTAAAAAGTGCTGCATTCTCTGGTGGCTCCCTTAACCATAAAGTAAGAACAGAATCCATCTCAAAAAATAAAGGGACAGTAAAAACAAGCATTAGAAAAAAAGTAAATTTACAACCCCTATATACTAAATCTAAACTTTCCTCATATTTTTTTGCAGCATATGATTTTATAATTTGAGGACGCAACGCCATTGAAAAATTCTGGGAAAAACTATTAACAGCACTATTAATACTTGAAGCTATGGAACGTGCAGAAATGATAATTGGATTAAAAAATTGATTTAAAAGAATATTTACCAACTGATACTTAAATGTTCCTGTCGCGGCTCCGAATATATTCCAAAATGTAAAATCCAACATTTCCTTTGCATAATCTTTTTCCCAGCAAAATTTGAATTTACATTCTTCATATTTAATTTTACAAATAGTTCTGTATACAGTTGTATTAGTAATAGTAACAAGAAGTATTAAGAGCCCATATAACCATAATTTATCAATTGAAAACAATCGAATAAGAAAAACTACCGCAAGCTTGAGACTTACCTCTAGAATACTGACATATGCATAAATGCTCATATCCTCATGTGCGATAATATCCGCCATAAATGGAGAAGTCATTATCGTAAATAAGAAAGATATTACCGAAAACTGATATACCCAATAACATACAGATTCTCTTCCTTTAGGAATAATAAGTTTATAATGAACAAACCATAAACCAAAAGTCTCTGCTAAAATCAAAATACCAACTGCAATTATTAAATATATTGTAATCGATAGGCTAAATGTCTTCTTAAGATGTTCAATATCGTTTTTTCCTAAGTCAAAAGAAAAATACCTTTGACTTGCAACTGCCATTGAACCCATGAGAAAGGAAAACATTGTAACTACACCAGCTACAACATTATAAAGTCCATAATCAGAAGCTCCTAATGTCTCAAGTACAACACGTACAGTATAAAGACTTACAACCATTGTAAGGATTTGTCTTGAATAGAGCATGAGAGTATTTTTTGCAATAAGTTTAGAATCTGACACTATATTTTCCTTATAAAATTAAACTACCTATAATAAACCCTCGGCTTTTTTCATAGCCATTTCTATAGTTTTATCCATATCATAATACTTGTATTCCCCAAGTCTTCCACCAAAAATTATATTATCTTCTTCTTTTGAAAGTTCTAAATATTTTGAATAAATATCATTATTTTTTTCATCATTTACAGGATAGTAAGGTTCATCTCCAACTTTCCATTCAGAAGAGTACTCACGACTGATAATAGTACCTTTTATATCTTTCCCATCAGATGTTTTTCCAAATTCAAACCACTTATGTTCAATTATTCGTGTCCACGGTGTTTCAATATCTGTATAATTTACGGCTGCATTACCCTGAAAAGAATCACAGTAACTCAAAACCTCATTTTCAAAACGTACCGAACGATACTGCAAAGGTCCAAGAACATAGTCATAATATTCATCTATTGCACCAGTATATAGGAGACTTTTTCCAAACTCACGCCAATTATTTTTATTTACCTCAAAATCATCTTTCAAAAAATCAACAGATGTTTTTACTGTTATATTTGTACTTTCTAGTAGATTTTGAACGAACACTGTATAACCACCAATTGGAATCCCTTGATATAACGCATTAAAATAATTATTGTCAAAAGTAAAACGAACGGGCAATCGTTTTATAATAAATGGTGGAAGTTCTGTGCAATTTCTTCCCCACTGTTTTTGTGTATAATCTCTTATAAGTTTTTCATATATATCTCTTCCCACTAATAACAAAGCTTGCTCTTCTAAGTTTTTTGCAAATACATTTCCCTCTGTATCAACCTGTCCCTTTTCCCTTAATAATCTTTCAACATCAGATTTTTGTTCAGCAATTTTTTTTGCAGCCTGTTCGGGAGTTCTTACATTCGGCCACATCGTTGTGAAAGTCCACATACTAAACGGCAAAGAATAAAGCTCATCCTTATATCTAGCTACAGGAGAATTAGTAAAGCGATTAAATTTAGCATATTTATTCACAAATCTCCAAACTTCTTCGTTATTTGTATGAAAAATATGTGCTCCATACTTATGAACATTTATTTCTCCCCCTTTTGGAACTGCTTCAACAGGTTCGGTATAAACATTTCCAGCAATATGAGTCCGTCGATCAAGAACGAGGCATTTTAATCCCTTATCAGCAGCAAGTCGTGCAAAAGTTGCACCATACAGTCCTGCCCCTACAACAATATAATCATATTTTTTCACATTATCCCTTCGTAACATCTGTATCTAATGGAAAATGATTATCAGCTTCATCATGAAGTTTCTTATATCTATCATATATTCTATTCTTTAATTCCGTAGAACTAATCCCTTGTCCATATGGAAAATAAACAACCGTAACACCTTGTTCTTCGAGGTAATCATATTTACCTGCCCAATCATCACCTACGACAAAAATATCAAAATGTAATTTTTTTACTTTATCTGCATGATTCAATGATTTTTGAGGAATTACGATATCTGGATACTTTAAGGCTTTCACAAGAGCAATACGTTCATCAAATGGTATAATTGGTTCTGATTTATAAGAAGCAACTAATTCGTCTGTATTAACACCAACTATCAAAAGATCTCCAAGAGAACGTGCATATTCAATCATTTTAATATGATTAGCATGAAGCATATCAAATGTTCCACTTGTATATACTACTGTTTTATTTCCTATCATTATAATAAGCCCCTATTACTCATATCGATAAATGCATCCATCAATTTCATATTATCCGACTCCGTAATATTACCAATGTGCCCAACTCGAAAAACTGTTTCAGCCTTTTCACCACCATTAGGACATAACCATATACCATAATCAGTTTTCATAGTCTCAATAATCAATTTAGCGCTAGTATTACAAGGTCTTAAAGATGTAACAGTATTTGACATTGACTCAGCTACAAACTCAAAAGGATAATCTCTTATAAATTTTCTAAAACCATTTGCGATGTTTTTAATTTGATTTCTTGCAACAACTATTCCTCCATTTTCTTTTATGGACTTTAGTCGTTTATTAATTTCAAGTAATATTGTTACTGCAGGAGTCCAAGGAGTTTGCCCCCTTTCTCCATTTTTTAACGCTTGTTTCATACTTAAATACATACAAACTTCAGGATTATTTTCTACACGATTCACGGCAAAGGAAGAAAGAGCTATAATAGAAATACCTGGATGAACTGCTAATGCTTTTTGGGATCCAGTTATAATAGCACCAGCATTCAATTCTGACATATCTATTTCATCCGCAATAAAAGTACTAATTGCATCTATGATAAGAAAAATATTATTTTTTTTGCAAAATTCTGATATTAATTTCATATCATAGAGTATACCAGATGAGGTTTCACCCATATTTACGAGAAAAGCTGAATATCCCTTTCCTTCAAATAAGTCTAACTCTTCTTTCTTTATTTGCTTTCCAAATTCACATACAATCTCTGTATAATTCAATTTATGAAGTTGACACATTTCAACAAATCTCTGCCCAAAACTGCCCCCATTTACTACAAGAACTTTATCTTTACTTGTCAGGAGATTCATTACACAAGATTCCATTGCTCCAGTTCCTGATGCTGTAAGAAATATACATCTACTGTTTTTTGGTGCATTTAAAAATTCAAGCATCAATTTTTCATTCTCAATCATTATTTCAGAAAATTCTGTTGTTCTAAAATAAGGAGCTGATTTTCCACCTTCTTTCAAAATACTCGAATCTGACATTACAGGTCCAACAGTAAAATTCAACATACGCTTTTTACTCCTTTTGATTAGTTTAATATATCAACTGTTGTCCATAGGTTTTCAAAGTCCTTACATCCTAACTGATATTTATATTGTTCATTACCAATCGTAAAATCATATATATCAAAGTTATTTCCAAAATGTTTTATTAATTCAATTCCTAAGACTATTCCTGGAGAATATTTTCCAAACTCTTCTACATTCACACAAGCCCTTAAAAAATTAATTCTTCTCTTTCCTAGTGACTCTGAAATAAGACCATAAAAATAAGCTGCAGGTTTTTTATTTAAATATGCAACACACAAAATATGATCTTTATTTTCTTTCATAGACCAATATATCGGTTGGTCCCTTCTCCATTTTCCATAAATAATGTTTCTATATGGAGAAAGTAATGTTTCTATTATTTTTGGACGACCATTTGAGTAGCGTGAATTTAAGCGATTTTTGTGATCTATCAAAAATCTTTTTATAACAGAATTCGGAATTTCTGAATAAAATTCGAAAGAAAATTCAATACCATCAGTTTTACTTCTGTTAATTGCAGTCCTATAATTTTGTCGAACACTTTTTGAAAGAGATTTAAAATACTCATCAAAACTCTTAAAACTATATTCTAAGGCTGCATTTTGCCCCACCGATGTTTCTATATGATATTTTTCAGTTGAAAGAGCATAGAATAAATCCATTATTCTTGTTTGTGAAACTGGCAGAAGTCCAAAATTTATATGCTTAATTCTATATTTAAATTTTAAATACCTTAAAAGAATTTCCAAGCTTTCAATGGAATTATTTGCATAGACAAAACCAAAGTAATCCACAGGAGCTTTCTCTCCTAACAAATAAGCTTTTTGACCTCTCAAAAGAAACGGGGCTATCAGCAAACATTCATTATTTCTTTTTATTCGTATATATCGTAACTTTCCCCAAAAAAGTTTCTTAAATACATTTTCCTGACAAAACCTCTCAATATAACTCATAAAGTTATATGATTGACAATACGAAGTATTATGTAATAAAAACAACATTTCCCATTCCGTTCTTACTTGAACAATTTTTTTGTATTCTGTTATTTCATAATCATCAAATATCATTCTAATAATTTCCAAAATCAATACTTATTATATTATGACGATTGTACCGCTTATCCTCAGGAGGTAATTGCATATAATCTCCATAAGTCCTTAAAAGATACTCTTTCGCATCACAAGGTCCCTTAAAATAATCATCTTCAAATGCATAATCAATTAAATTATTTAACCCTTCTATGCTAAGATACTCCTTTCTCTGTGTACAGTCGAAATAATTAATCATATATTCATAACTTGTGTTTTCTGAACTGAAAACAATTTCATTCACATGTTTTTCCAAAGAGGCATAAGTTTTAAACATAGCACGAAATTTTAAAAGATAAAAATAACAAGTATGCAGGAAATCCTTATTCCACATCTTGTAACCTTTCTTATATCGATAGAGATTAGTAAGGGTATTTATATGTTTTATATATCTTTTGCGTTTTTGTTCATTTTCCGTTGTGTTATCAAATGGAAATATATCCACATATATTCCATCATTTCCATTAATAATAGAAGCAACCTCCTCTCTAAAGTGAGTTCCATTAAGTCGAATTTTAGCAAAAAAATTTCCATATGAAAGATCCGAATCTATAGTTTGCAAAAAAAACTCTTTACCCAATTCTGTCTTGCATATCTCAATAAACCGATCATAATCACATCGTCTCATTCCAATATCTAGATCATCATCCCATGGAATAAAACCTTTATGTCGAACAGCCCCTAATAAAGTTCCTCCAATTAAAAAATACGATATTCTGTTCTCTTCACAAACCCTCTTTATTTCTTTTGCAATTTTTAGTTGTAAACATTGTATTTTTCTTAATTTTGCTAAATATTCCTCATCAACTTGCTGTTTCATTTATACCCCCGTCTTTATTTGCATAGGCAATAAATAATTCTTTAAGAAAAGTCCTAAATCTAAAATAGTATTTAAAATATTTCAAAAGCCTTAAATATTTTTTTATAGTTGGCTTCTCATAAAAGACAATTCTCTTTTCATTCCATTCTAGGGCTTTATTTAAAATACCAACCGCATTTGTATTTCCTATCAAATTTGCATATTCTATCATATGATGAACACTACCAAGTTTATAGGTCAACATATCAGCTGACTTTTGCTCAGCCAAAGTCATAGCACTTGCATTATTGCCATGTATTCTATGGTAAATAAGTATAGAGTTAAGATTATATAAGGAACCTTTAACTAAGGCTGCTCGATAGAAAAAAGAATCATGAGGACACCCCTCCCAGTACAATCCTTTAATTTCATCTATAAAAGTTTTTCTTAAACAGAACGCACATCCCATACGGACCATTGAATATTTAAAAATATCTGAATTATGTCTAATTTTAGGTTTTGCATTAACTTTCCACTCTCCTCGTTCATCTGAAGCAGAAATATTTTCGATAAGTTTATAGTTCGAATATAACAAATCAATGTTTGGATTTTCAGACATAGTATTTTTCATTTGTTCTATTTTTTTATGACTCCAAATATCATCCTGATCAGAGAAGAACACTAAATCAGTATGGCAATTTATCGCCATATCCATAAAATTCAACATCCAACCCTTATTTTCACTATTTTTAGAAACATGCCAAGAAACAAGGTTATATTTTTCAATATACGCTTTTATTGTTTCAACAGTTTCATCGGTTGAACCATCATCACAAATAACAACCTCATCAGCTGGTACCGTTTGAAGTCTAATTGAATCCAGCTGTGGGATGAGAAATTTCATACCGTTGTATGTAGCCATTAACACACTTGAAGTTAATCCCCTTTCATCCATAAAAAAACTCCAATATCATTCTTCATTTTTTTCAATCCATACATTTCTAAATCTAGGTTTAGAAAGTAAAAAAGAAATATTATATCGTATTCTATTTGCCCAATATTTAAAATTGCTTTCTGTTGTATCATTATATATATTTACAGGAAAAAACTTCATTTTCATACCATTTTTTTCTATATAAACATTTAATAATCGTTCAGCCATATATCCCCAAATACGTGACTGAACAGCACTATAATTTGAAATATCAATTCTTTTCTCTGCCTCGAAAAGAATACCAAAAAGCCATTCACAATATTTGGTAAAATCATCATATTTCCAAATAAACATATTAAAATGTGATAATTTATTATTACAATAAAAATATTTCACAAACGCTGGGTAATAATCTGTATAATTGTCTTTTATAATTTCTCCTAAGATCCTAAGATCATCACTCACATGGGCTACAGAATAATCTACTGCAAGACTATAAGGATAAACTTTTTTCTTAGCCATTATCCCCATGTCGCATTCTAATATTTTACTCAATCTTCGATAATCAATCTTATAATTTTTTACATCATAAACTGGTTTCCTATTCCAATCATGAGCAGAAGGTGTATCAAAATTAAAGAAACGACGATAATGATTTAATCCAATATATTCGACAGTTGGATAAACATTACGAATATTTTTCCAAGCCCAATACAAAGCTGTTAGCTCACAATAATTTTTATTCTTATTACTAATATTTTCACAAGACTCTCCATTTACCTGATCATCCCTTTGAATTCCAAGATTTAAATCAGAAATAGCAGCTCCAACATGAATTGGAAGAAAAACATTATCAATATTATCTGGAAGTTCACTTTGTTTATGACAACATACTAAAATTTTTAATTTCATTTTAAGTTCCGAGATTTGAAGTTTCATATAGAATCTCCTTTCAATCTAATTTTTCCAATGTATTTTCTGCATTCAAGAAATAAATACAATATATAAAACATTATTACATATTTGATATGATCTGTTATTCCAAAAAAAGAATGACGAGGAAGAAAAAGAATATACTGATATATCAATATTGTAAAAACAAGTAATTTTCTATTTTTGGAAGTATATTTCATGCAATCTATTGATTTTATTATTATCGCTAAGATTACAGACCAAAAGAACACTCCAAAATAACCAAAACAATCATAGGCCTCAGTTAAGAAATTTAACCCTAGACCTCCTCCCATTGCTTGTGCATCAGGATTTAACATGTAAAGTGCTATTCCACCATAATTGTTTGATTGTTTTAATATATCTGATGCATTATTACCAAAACTAATAAACTTACTTCTTATTGGATTTAACAGATAATTAAAAATAAATGGAAAATGTTTATATGGCAGATCTCCATGATTTTCAATATACACATATGGAACTCCCATCGTAGTGGTTTGCCCATCTAAAAACTCCAACAAAAAATCACTTTCCAATTTGCCACTGACATTTGATCTGAAATTATCTAAAAGAATTGCAGCACAAATACATAATACTGCTAATAATACTAAAGCACTTTTGGATAACTTTTTATTGTATAATTTTTTATATAACAATGGTAAGGTAAGTATATAAGTAAAGAAAAAAGCTCTTCCTCCCTTTAATGCTGTAACTAACATCATTACAAAGAAAAGAAAATATCCATATTTAGCTTTTTTTACTGTTGGAAAAGAATAAACAAATAGTAAAAATCCAATATAAAAAAATGTTCCAGAACCTTTTGTCCACCATGGGTATTGAGTGTTATCTTCCTGTCCAGTGAAATTTGCAATTGCATAATTAGCAAAAGACTTTTGATGCTGTACCTGCAAAATAATTTTGTATACAAGCGGTACTATAAAGCAACCCATTATTATAAGACCCAATTTGAAATAAAAATTATCAGTTCTTATAAAACTATCACTATCATAGATTGACTTTTCTCCTGAAGTACCAATTAAATAATTACTCTTCACATTATAGATTGTATATAATATATCTATGGTTAAAACAGAGACTGCTGCTATGAATACAAAAGTTTCTCCAACCCAATCTGGAAAAACATATCTTCCAGCAAAATTTATCGACATTACGCCTTTTCCAAGTATAGGACCAACAATAAATTTATCATACATAAAAAAAGCTGATGTTATGAGGTAAAAACTATATAGGGAATATAAATTTCCAATTAAAAGTTGACGCAAAAAGATAGCAATATACCCAATTATAAAACCTGTTGTGAGACTTATTATATTATTATTTGCTATATACAAAACTTCTCCACACATTACACTTACGCAAAAAAACGCAATTGTGAGGGAAAAATAATCCTTTTTTCTCTTTATGGATAACATTATATTCCACCCAAATTACACGATTTATTCAAGCTCAATCCCTTATTGGTTTTCTTCATTTTGAAACCATCTCAACTAAATTAAAACAACCATTTTCAATCAATTTCTTCTGAACATCATCATCATTCAATTCACCAGCAAGACAAACTTCCTCTGCCAAAACTTTTGCCGTTGTTTCTTTTTGCTCAAACCCTAGGCCTACTTCACTACAGGCATATTTGATAATAAATTTTATATAGCTATCACCATATAGAATCACTTTTGTTTTACCAGAAGCTTTTTCTTCGATTAATCTCTTACAAAATGCTTCACTGTAAACATTTGCCAATTTAAATGTTCGTAAAGCAAAAGATTTACCTCTTTTTGTAAGTTCCGATATTCCCTCAGCAGTAATCGCATAAGCAAGTTTACGACCATTTACATTCGTCAACATAATCCAGCCACGTTCAACAAAACGCTGCAAAATAGCATTCATTAAACCTAAAGACATATTCGCCTTTTTTGCCAACGTTCTCTGACTTGCCAGAGGATCTTCTTTCAATGTTTCCGAAATAACTTGTAAAGTCGCTAAATCCTGCTCCATTTACACACCCACTCTATAAATATCTAAATTGCTATATGAACAGAACTATCGTTCACTTCTATGAACATTTTAATGCAAATACAAAATTTTATAAACAATGAAATGCTTAAAAAACGTCCTTATTATACCACATGTCAAAAACCCCATCTCAAAATTCCAATGTAAACTTTTCTTCTTTTCTCATAAACTTCCTATGAATCTCATGAAAATTCAGATACTCGTATCCGTTCACATTCAGGTAATTTTCACCGCTGTAAATTACTGTTCCTTTGGTTTCCGAGTCAGTTATATGATCACTGTATAATTGTGAAAACTTTTTCATATTTGCCGTAAATTCCGCATTGATTGCTTTACCGCTTTTTATTTCAAAAAGTTCAAGTCTGTTACGTTCCGAAAGCAGAATATCCACTTCCAAGCCCTTGCTGTTCCTAAAAAAATATAAATCAGGTTCGCAGCCTGTGTTCAGTCTGGTTTTTAATGCTTCCAGGAAAACAAGATTTTCAAAAAGATTTCCCATAAGAGGATCCCGCTGCATCTGGGATGGACTTTCGATTTCAAGAAGATATGCGGCAAGGCCTGTATCGCAAAAATATATCTTAGGGGTTTTTACTATCTGGCTGGTTCTGTTTATATACCATGGCTGCAGAACAAAAATAATATGAGAAGACTCCAGTATCGAGATCCAGGAACCGATTGTAACGCTGGAAACACCAACTTCCTGTGCAATTGCGGAATTGTTTACAAGCTGACCAATTCTTCCTGCAAGCAGTCTCATAAATTTCCTGAATCTTGTTAAATCCTGAACGGCACCAATCTGTGCGATATCACGTTCGAGATAAGTATTTACATAGTTTTTATAGTAATCAAAAGGCGAAAGACCACTTTGAGTAAAAAGATAGGGCATAAAGCCAGATACAAGCTGGACATCCCTTTCCATTTCAATACCAGCTGTCTTGAGCTCGTGCATTGAAAGTGCCTGCATTTGAACTATGGCAGTACGGCCGGCAAGAGACTGTGAAATGGAACTTTTTAATGAAATCTGCTGACTTCCTGTAATGATGTACTGCCCTTTTTTTCTGAATCTGTCGATCCTGACCTGAACTGTGCTTAAAAGTTCCGGTACTCGTTGAATTTCATCAATAATCACAGGTTCTGGAAAACGTGTGAAAAATTCTTCCGGATCTTCCTTTGCCAGAATTCTTGTGTTTATATCTTCAAGATTCGCATAGGAGAATTCACTGAACAGATTTTTTGCCAGTGTAGTCTTTCCGCATTGACGGGGACCAAAAACTGTGACTGCAAAATACTGGGTCATATAAGTTGCAATCTGTTCTGAGATTTCACGCTTGATCATAGTTTTAATATATCAGACTATGGTGGCGATTTAAAGTGCTAATTTAAATCTCCTCCACACCCTTTCAGAAAAATCAGCCTTTTCCCTTTTCCCTTCCTCTCAGCTCCTCATAGAACCCCGCAAAGTACAGCCGGCAGTGTTTTTTCACTTCCTCCGGTTTTATGCACCTCAGCATGAAGGAACCGTGTCTTCTTTTTGAGTAACAGATGTCTTCCGCTGCTGATATTTCTGAAAAAACAGAAGAATTGTTACTCTTTATACGGCTGGGAACATCTGTCTTTACAAATCCCTGGATTGCTTCACTCAATTTTACCGAATCCTCATTCACCTCTGGAAATTCTTCCGGATTACCATTGCATCCTTTCAGCAGCGTTTCATCAATCTCAAGCTTCAATTCATGGAGAAACATTTTCTTCGTTTTATTTTTCAGATTACTCAGAAAAGGAGAATCTTCACTTACACAACCGAAACCATTATTCCAATCGGCAATAAACCAGGATTCTATTTCCGGGCAGGCAAACAGGAACAGAACTTTCACACCAGGCAGAACCTTCTGAATTTTCTGAACAGTCGCTTCCAGATCTTCTTTCTTCTGTTCTTCATCCATATTCTTGAAGCGAAAATCAAGATCATCCTCAATTATCAGAAATCTGCATGATGAATATTCCTCATCCGTCTTATGTTTTTCCAGAATGCTTACAACTTTTTCAATCAGAGAATCCCCGGTAAGACCACTGAATTCGGAAGAGATTTCTTTCGGCATTCCCTTTCTTTTCTTTGTTTTATTCGGGAAACACTGTCTGTAAGAAAATCTGTCATTGATCTTTCTGAGAAACTGCTGCATCTCTCCGGCTTCAGTATAGCCGCCGGTAAAAAAACAGGGGACAAACTCTCTGTCTACCACGGCCAGCCACCAAGTGCAGGATCGTTTGTTCTGTACAGGTCACCAAGTTCCCAATTTCCCAGATCTTCCTTTATGCTGTCGTAGGAAATGTTCCTGATTTTTCCTTCTGCTGAAAAAACAAACACATCCACTTTGCCGGTCTTGAAATCTTCTGTAAAGGAATCGAGAAAATCAGGAGAATGGGTACTGATAAAACATTGACTGAAAGAATTGGAATTCAGGATCCACTGTCCAACAACCTTCTGCCAGGCAGGGTGCAGATTTGATTCAGGCTCGTCAATCGCAAGCAAGGACTTTGATTCCTCGTGGGGCATGTTTATGAGCAGGTTGAGGACAAGGGCTTTTATTGTTCCGTCAGAAAGCTCCGACAGATCAAAGGTTCCGTCCCCGAAGGAGAGCTTAAAACAAAGTTTTTCAAATTCGCTGACAACGTCCGCCAGTTTCAGATCCGGCATAAGCTGTTTCATTCTTTCAACATAATCTATGTGCCAGTTAAGATTACGGGATTTGAACAGATTATAGATTGAAGTAAAGTTCGAACCGTCCGACTTAAGAAAAGTGTCATGACTGACAAGAGGAACAGATTCCCTGATTTTCTGAAGATTCAGCTGGGCACAGGAACAGCAGCAGAAACGGGCAAAATAATCTTCTATCTTTTTCACCAGTTCGCCGACATTTTTTCTGACCAGTGGATCATCATAAATTTCCTCATTCGCAATCAGAATATCCTTAAACTGTTTAAAAATTGTTTCATGACTGTCCAGTTCAAACTGAATGCGCCGGTTAGCCTGACCTTTTTTTGTTGCTGAGGAAAAAACACCCTGTCCTATTGACTGGGAATGACATTTAAAATAATTATAGGGTTCAGCGTATTGGCCTCTCGTAAAAGATTCTGTCAGCTCTTCTTTGATGATCCTGAAATCCTCAAAAGAATTTATTCCCACATTAAAATCAAAAACATAAGAAAGCCGTTGGGAGCCGATCTCTATATCCCACTTAAAAGAAACAACTCTTGAATCAGCACCTTTTTTCAGTATCCGCGACCATCCCAGATCACCAAGATGACTGAGAAAACAGGAATTTCCGTTGGGCTCTGCAGTTTTTCTGAGAACCTGAGACAGAAAAGAAACAGCCTGAATGAAATTTGTCTTACCTACATTGTTTGGACCAATAAGAATATTTACCTTACCGAATTCAAGATCATCGGCTTCTATGTTTTTATAATTCGAAGCAGAAAAAGACTTTATCATATTTACATAGTATTACTTATCGGATTTGATTGCAACCAAAACACAGTATTTCCCAGCAGACACCAGAGCCGTTATGAAACGGACTTAACAAACCAGAGCCGCATAGGCAGAAGGCTGCACTTCATTCACCACGGTGACAGAGTGCGGCCTATTTTTTTTTGCGGTGTTTCATACAGGACATCATCTGCGTCACTGCTCTGTGATAGCGGTGTCCCTAAGTTCCTCCACTTCCTGGAGAGATAGCCCTGTATACTTGCAGACAAGATCATCTGACACACCATCGGCAACCAGCCGCCGGGCAACCGCAGCCGCCCCTTCCAGCAGTCCTTCCTTGCGACCTTCCAGCAGACCTTTCTCGCGTCCTTCCGCACGCGCCTCGTCAAGTTTCATGGCCAGTGTCATAAAGTTCCGCCTCCATTTCTCATTCCGCTTTGAATGCCGGACATGAAGCAGAGCTCCTAAGTTCCTCCACTTCCCGGAGAGATAGCCCTGTATACTTGCAGACAAGATCATCTGACACACCATCGGCAACCAGCCGCCGGGCAACCTCAGCATTCTGAGCAGCCGCCCCTTCCAGCAGACCTTTCTCGCGTCCTTCCAGCAGTCCTTCCTTGCGTCCTTTCTCGCGTCCTTCCGCACGCGCCTCGTCAAGTTTCATGGCCAGTGTCATAAAGTTCCGCCTCCATTTCTCATTCCGCTTTGAATGCCGGACAGCAGTCTCTATCCTGCTGACCAGCGGGCTTTCCTCTGCAACAGAACTGGTCTTCAGATATCTCAGGAACTTCCTGAGTTCCGGCTTTTCAGACTTGGCCCACTCTCCCGCATTATAAAACACAATGTTCGTTTCGTCATCATATTCAAACACTGTTTCAGGCGGTGCCTCCACAATGCCCCGTTTGAATGTGTATACCGGATACTCCAGGTCAAAGGGATCATCAAGACAGATGAAGATCACGTAGGACTCCTTCAGTTCCGTATAATCACGCCCGGCATAGAAAGAGTCCATATCGATCATCGTCTGATAATACCTGCCCCGCTTAAGAAGCCCGTCATTGACCTCAGTCTGGATCTCAATGTCAAAGATCCTGTCACTGTCCTTAATGTACACGTCAAAACGCACACCATGGGCCTCCACATCAAACTTCTTCTCCTGCTGGGTGTTCACATACTCGATGTGGTCAGCCCGGATCCCGAGAAGCACCTCAATCACTCCCTTGCAGATCTCCTCGTCCTGCATGATCAGAGAGAAAAGAAAATCATCAACAAAAGTCAGTTCGTCATATTTTTTCTTCATTCCACAGCATCCTCAAAAAAAAACTCACATAAATTCTTATATGCAGAAACTTCCGAAAAAATCAAAAAACGGAGAAAAAAAACCAAACATGTAAAAAAAAAGGAAGGGAGAAAGCGGCTTACACAGTGCAGAATTGTCGACAAAAAAGCAGATTTTTCACCTTATTGATTGAAGCTGCTGGCATTATACTGAATCCATCATCGGTTCACAGGAGGAAATACCCATGAAAAAAACACTTGCAGTGCTCGCAGCAGTTGCATGTATCTTCAGCGCTTTCGCAGGCGGTAAGAAAGAAGCAGCCCCTGCAGTAGCAGCAGAAAAAGCAAAGGATTACTCAAACTACACAATCCGCATCTACTCAAACTCTAACTCAACAGAACGCACAACATGGCTGATCAATGCTGCCGCAAAAGCAGGATTCAAGATCTCCATTGACGACAACTCTGTTATTTCCGGCGACACAGCTGCAGTTCAGGCTGCAAACGAGAACAAAGACGGTGACGTTATCTTCGGACTCAACGAGACACGCTGGGGACAGCTGATCAACGGAACATACGAGAACATCAGACTCGCAGAATTCACACCTTCATGGGCTGACAAACTGGGAGACTTCAAATTTGACGGAAAAGCTTACGGTCTTGTGATCCAGAACATCCTGATGCTCTACAGAACAGACGCACTTGGAACAAACGGAAAAGATCTCCACTTCCAGCACTGGTCAGACATCTCTGACTCCGGTTACAAATGGTACCGCCAGGGTAAAGTAGGTGGAACAACAAACGCAAACATCAACAACTCAATGCTTTATCCCTACACAGACCCCACATCCCCTGCCGGTGGTATCACAGTGGAAGGCTGGAAGAAACTCTGGAACTACTGTGCAAACGGTAACTTCACAGGTGATTCCTACGGATTCGATCCTCTCAACCGCGGTGATGTACAGGTCTCAACATTCTATTCAAGCTCACTGTACGGAAAGATCGATGCAGCTGCAGAAGGTTCAAAGAACCCCATCACATCAAGCAACTGGAAACTGGTTGACATTGAGGACGGAACATACTACATCGCTGAGTACATCGGTATCGTTGACAAAGCAGGACGCACCGCAGAGCAGACAGAAGCTGTAAAAGCATTTGTTGAATGGTTCGGAAGCGGTGAGACACAGGCAGCATGGTCAGAGGAATTCGACTCATACCCCTGTAACGCTGACGCATCACACGCAGTTTACGGTGATGACATTCCCGTAATCTACACAATCAAGAACTTTGCTCTTAAGACAGTTCCCGGAACAGACATGAACTACGCATCATACGTTGCAGCTCATTCCTCAGAATGGACAAACATCATGACAAACCTGGGATTCTACTGGGCAGACGCATCAAAAGCAGTTGCAGAACCTGACTGGAACAGTCTGGACTGGGCAACACTCACTCAGAAAAAATAATCTCTGACACTCAGGAAGGGACTGTCTCAAGGGGCAGCCCCTTTTTTTTACCATTGTCAACATGTCAGAACAGGACATGAATAAACATTCAAGGAAGCAGTATGATTAAACTTAATGACATTGTTGTAAAGTTTGACAGTTTCACAGCTCTCAACAAAATCAACGTACACGTTAAAGAAGGCGAATTCTTCACTTTTCTCGGACCTTCCGGCTGCGGAAAGACAACAACACTCCGCACTATCACAGGATTCATTGAACCGGCAGAAGGCACTGTCCTCATGAAGGACCAGGACATTACCCATGTCCCCATCGAGAAGCGCAATATCGGTATCGTTTTCCAGAGCTACGCACTGTTTCCCACAATGACCGTTTACGACAACATTGAATTCGGTCTTAAGATCAAGAAAATCCCCAAGGCAGAAAGAGACAGAATGGTCCGCGACATAGCAAAAAAAGTGGATCTCTCTGACGAGCAGCTGAAAAAAGCGGTCTCCCAGCTTTCCGGCGGACAGCAGCAGCGTGTCGCCATTGCCCGCGCCCTTGTGACAAATCCTGCCATCATCTGTCTTGACGAGCCTCTCTCAAACCTGGACGCAAAACTCCGTGTCCAGCTCCGCAACGAGCTTAAGAAGATGCAGAAAGATTTCGGCATCACATCAATCTATGTTACCCATGACCAGGAGGAGGCGCTCACCCTCTCTGACCGCATCGCAGTCTTCAACAAAGGAAACATCGAGCAGATCGGTACACCCAACGAGATCTACAATCATTCCGCCACAGAGTTTGTCTGCAACTTCATCGGTGACATAAACCGCCTCTCAGATGGTCTTGTGGAGAAACTCAACGCAGGCGGAACCAGGCTTGACAAAGCAAGCCACCATTACATCAGACTTGAACGCATCCACGTGAATTCCTGCACCGATCCGGATGCCGTTTCTTTTGACGGCTCTGTGGAAAGCATGGAATACTACGGGCTTTACATCAAATACACGATAAAACTTCAAGACCAGTCCATCAAAGTGATTGAGAAGAATGACAGAAGCACTCCTTTTGATATCGGTGACAGAGTGAAGGTGTTCTTCAACCCCAAAGACATCATGTCTTACGCTCCCCAGGACCAGAACGGATCCTTTACAGCGGAGGCATAAATGGCAGCGAAAAAAATCAGATTCGACTCAAAGACAGTGCTTTACATACTGGGAGGCTTCTTCTTTGCCTACCTGTTTTTCGGATTCATGCTGCTGCCCTGTCTCAACACACTTACAAGCATCTTCAGCGTAAAGAATCCTGACGGCTCCGCAAATCCCTGGGCTGTAATCAAATTCTTTCTTGCCGGAAACATGGGAAGCTTTGTGTGGAACTCACTCAAGCTGGCACTCTTCCTTGTGGTGACCGTAAACGTTGTGGGCTGCTCAATCGTTCTTCTCACGGAATATTTTGACATAAAGGGCGCCCGCATTCTCCGCGTCGGCTACATGACAACCCTGATCTATTCAGGTGTGGCACTGGTCACCGGTTACATGTTCCTCTACGACAATGACGGAATCATCACCACATTGCTCAAGAACTCATTCCCGGGCATCAACGACAACTGGTTCTCCGGCTTCAAGGCCGTCCTCTTCACAATGACCTTTGCCTGTACCAGCAACCACATGCTCTTCCTCCGGAACGCAATCCGCAACATTGACTACAACACTGTAGAAGCAGCCCGCAACATGGGAGCAAGTCCTTTCAAGGTTCTTTTCAAGGTTGTGTTCCCCACACTGATTCCCACACTGTTCTCTCTTACTGTAATGACCTTCATCACCGGACTCTGCGCCATGTCAGCACCTACGCTCCTGGGCTTTGACTCAATCAACCCGGAGATCGTGCGTCTTGCAGGAAGCTCCACAGCTGATGAGTCATTCCCTCAGGCAAGAGCCGCGCTGCTCTCAATCATCCTGGCAACCTTCACCATTGTCCTGCTCACAATCCTTTCCTCTTATGAGCGCAAAGGACATTACCTTTCAGTCTCCAAGACAAAAGCTAAGCTCCAGAAGCAGAAGATCACAAACCCTGTGGCAAATGTCCTTGCCCACATCTATGCCTATGTGCTCTTTGTCATCTACATGACCCCGGTTGTGATGATCATCATCTTTGCCTTCCAGACTTACAGTGCCATCCGCCTGAAGACAATTGACTTCAGCAACTGGACTCTGATCAACTTCTTCGGCAAACAGGACTATTCCTACCTTACTTCCCGCGGAACCTATAAAGTGCGTGAAGGTTCAATCTCAGGTGTTTTCTCAAACAGCGCCACACTGGGCGGTATCAGCATGAGTTTCATCCTCTCACTGGTTGCCTCAGTCCTTGCCGCCGTGATCGTAGTCATCGCCTGCGCCTACATCTTCAAGCACAAAAAGACAGGAACCGTGCTTGAATACTCACTGCTTTTCCCCTGGCTCCTGCCCACAATCCTGATCTGTTACTCATACCGCACCTACTTCAACAGCGAGGAAGTCTGGTATGTCTTCAACAATAACCTTTATTACGGCCCCAATGTAAGGCTGCTCATAATCATTGCATACACGGTGGTCAAGCTGCCCTTCAGCCTGCGAATGATCAAAGCGGCTTTCTATGCCATTGACGAGGAGCTGGAGGATGCGGCCAAAAACCTTGGAGCCTCCGCAATCTTCACTTTCCTCAAGGTCAAGCTGCCCATCATCCTTCCCAGCGTCCTTGCTGTCATTGCCCTCAACTTCAATGCCCTCTTTACTGAATACGATATGTCTGCTACATTCGCAAGTACATACGGCACCAGTTATGCAATGGTCATCCAGGCGATGTGTCTGGAGGAAGGACTCTATGGCTATAACGTCAATGCTTCGGGACGAAGATGCGCTTCCACTGTTTTTATCATGATTGTTTCCGGACTGATGCTGTACCTGGTTTACGGTGTAGGATCCCGTGATCTGGGCGAACGTCTTGCCATCAGAGAAAAAAGACGCCTCCGCCGTGAGAAAATCAGGAAATTCTTTAACAGAAAAAAAGGAAACTGAAAGATGACCTACGAAGAAGTGCTGGAAAACGCAAGAAAAGTCCTGGCTCCCAAATGCCGTGTATGCCCGGAATGCAACGGTCTTGCCTGTAAAGGCGAGATTCCCGGTTGCGGCGGTGTGGGAAGCGGACGGGCTTTTACTGTATGCAGAGATTTTTTTAAGACTATTAAAGTTGAGATGGACGCGGTTCACCCTCATTTTGAGGCTGATACCTCAATCACGCTTTTCGGCCATAAATTCTCTGTGCCCTTTTTTCCGGCACCCATCGGAGGAATGGCACTGAACTACACAGGCCACCTTACCGAGGCGGATTACGCAAAGAAGATCTGCTCCGGCACCCATGAATGCGGATCCTTCGGTTTTACCGGTGACGGCCCCAAGGATGATTACTTCACCTCCACAATTCCTGCTTTCAAGGAAGTGGATGGTCTTGCAGTTCCCACCATGAAGCCTTGGGAACTGGACAAGATCAGGAAGCAGATCCGCATGGTGGAGGAAGCCGGAGCAATGGCTTTTGCAATGGACATTGATTCCGCGGCCCTCATCAATCTCAAGCTGCTGGGGAAACCTGTAACGACAAAACCTGCCGAAGAGATTGCAGAGATTGCTTCCTGCACAAAGATGCCTTTTGTGGTGAAGGGCGTGATGACTGCAAAAAGTGCCGAGCTCTGCAGAAAAGCCGGAGCCTACGGTGTTGTGGTCTCATCCCATGGCGGACGCATTCTTGAGGACACTCCCTGTCCGGCCTCCAAACTGCAGGAAATCCGGGCGGCTGTGGGCAAAGACTTCAAGATCTTTGTTGACGGCGGTATCCGTTCCGGCGCCGATGTCTTCAAATGTATCGCTCTGGGTGCTGACGCTGTTCTTATCGGCCGTCCTTACACAATTGCTGCCCATGGCGGCGGTGCGGAAGGTGTTGCCCTTTATACAAAGAGAATCATGGCTCAGCTGAAAGAAATCATGCTGATGACAGACTGCCCCACACTGACGGACATCACCGCTGATAAAATCCGTTTCTGAGAGAATGCTTGACCAGGAATATTATGCAATGATGCGCCGGCAGTACAGTCCGCCTGTAAAGCCGGCCGTCTCTGTCCAAAAGCAGAAAACTGAATCCTCTTCCACTGAGCCCGGTCTATCTTTTAACGCTAAGAATGTGCTTCATGGTCACGAAGATGCGGAAATGCTTGTCCTGCCGGAAGAGCAGACTGACAGGGACAGTTGACAAATTCACAATCTTAGAATTATTCTAATTGTTATATGACAAAAAACTGCAAAGAAATACTTAATCTTATTTATACTTCAGATGATCACATGACAGCAGAAGGCATTTTCCAGAAAGTGACTGCCTCAGGAATGAAAATGTCTCTGGCCACAGTGTACAACAGTCTGAATTCACTTTATGCAGACGGACATATCAGAAAACTCTCATTTCAGAATCAGAATGACCGCTACGACAAAGCAGTTCCTCATGACCATCTTATCTGTAGAAAATGCGGAAAGATTAAAGACTTCAACTTCAGGGATCTGATTCCGGATCTGTCAAAAAAGACCGGGACTTCTGTCCTGGCCTACGATCTGAACGTCTATTTTCTCTGCGAGAACTGCTCCGGAAAAGAGGAGTAAGCCCCTTCCCCAGCCTGTTGAATCAGTCAGTTCAAGATAAGGTCTTTAAGGACGATTTTCGGGACTGTCTGTGTCCCATTTTCGTCCCGGTAGTATTTTGAATCCTCTTCAGCAGATATTTCAGTAAGATTGACTTTTTCCCCAGGATATCCAAGTGCAAGGACAAGGGTGACTCCGTATCCCTGAGGGATTGCAATGTTCTCGGAAAGAAGTTTCTTATCAATGTTGGCGATGAAACATCCCCCGATCCCTTTTTCCGAAGCGGCTAGAAGCATTGTCTGGCCTTTTATCCCCTCGTCCCAGCCCGCAGCTGTTCCTTCCGGTTCAAGCATGACGATATAGGCTGATGGACGCTCGCCTTCCGCGGGACCTTCCCAGTCCTTATAGAAAGCGGCCCAGCGCAGTGCCTCAAAGACACGGCTGTTCTCTTCCGGTCTGCAGAAAAGCATGTAGCGTGTGGGCTGCTTATTTGCTCCCGATGCTGTGTAGCGGGAAATGTCCACAAGTTCTTCCAGTGTCTCACGGCTAATTGCCTTTTTCTGGTCAAATTTTCTGAATGATCTGTTGCGGACAGTGAGTCCGCGAATTGTTCCGTCTGTCATAATGGAAGAATTCTAATGCACAACCCGGGATAACGCAAGTGTATGAAAAGCGTTGCAAAGTTTCTCCAACATTTGAACATATTGACCAAGTATGTCAAAAAAGATTATTATTCTATAAACTTTTATAGACAGGAGTCACCAACAATGGTTAAAGTTGCTATTAACGGTTTCGGCCGCATTGGTCGTTTGGCATTCCGCCAGATGTTCGAAGCTGATGGTTACGAAGTTGTAGCTATCAACGATCTTACAAGCCCCAAAATGCTTGCACACCTTCTCAAATATGATACTGCTCAGGGCGGTTTCATGGGAAAAATCGGAGAAGGAAAACACACTGTAGAAGCTACAGAAGATTCTATCGTAGTTGATGGAAAAGAAATCAAAATCTCTGCAGAAAAAGACGCTGCAAACTGCCCTTGGGCAAAATACAATGTAGACGTTGTTCTTGAATGCACAGGTTTCTACACATCAAAAGAAAAAGCTTCTGCACACATTGCTGCTGGTGCAAAAAAAGTTGTTATCTCAGCTCCCGCTGGTAACGACCTTCCCACCATCGTATACAATGTAAACCACAAAACACTGACAAAAGACGACACAGTTATTTCTGCTGCTTCTTGTACAACAAACTGTCTCGCTCCTATGGCAGACGCACTGAACAAATATGCTCCTATCCAGAGCGGTATTATGTGCACAATCCACGCTTACACAGGTGACCAGATGATTCTTGACGGTCCCCAGAGAAAAGGCGATCTCCGCCGTTCACGCGCAGGTGCTGCAAACATCGTTCCTAACAGCACAGGTGCTGCAAAAGCAATCGGTCTGGTTATCCCCGAACTGAACGGAAAACTGATCGGTGCTGCTCAGCGCGTTCCTACTCCTACTGGATCAACAACTCTGCTTTTTGCTGTAGTAAAAGGCAAAGATGTAACAAAAGAAGGAATCAACGCTGCAATGAAAGCTGCTGCAACTGAATCTTTCGGTTACAACGAAGACGAAATCGTTTCTTCCGACATCATCGGTATGAAATACGGTTCACTCTTTGATGCAACACAGACAATGGTTGCTAAAGTTGACGACGACACATACGAAGTACAGGTTACTTCTTGGTACGACAACGAAAACAGCTACACAAGCCAGATGGTACGTACAATCAAATACTTTGCTGAACTCAACTAATCTTGTGAACAGTTAGTTTTTGTAAGAAGCCTCCGATTTTCGGGGGCTTTTTTCATTTATAGCGTATTGGAATAAAAGAAAGGGAAAAAGCAAAAAAAAAGCAGCTTCGAAAAGCTGCTTAAGTTGCCCAGAACAAGACTTGAACTTGCACGCCCGTGAAGGCTCTAGTACCTGAAACTAGCGTGTCTACCAATTCCACCATCTGGGCAAGTTGAGTATAATGTACCGAAAACAGGGATTTGTGTCAATAGGATTCAAATGTTTTCTAAAAAAAACCTTCGCAAAATCTTCAGGAACGGAACAGCTTTGTCCCTCTTTCATCAAACATCGCATCTGCCTTGTCTTCAAGGTCTTTCCAACCTCTGAATCTTTCAGGGGCAATCAGGCCTTTCTGCATCCGGCAGTTTACAAAGGCAGCGCCACCGAAGGGTCTCCAGGGCCGGGCAAGATAAACCGGCGCTTCCTGGATGTAAAGACCGTCTTTTCTTTTCAGGAGAGAAAAATCACTTTCAGTCAGACTGCATCTGTTAAAAAGAAATCCCAAGTAATCTTTTTTTGAAGCGGACAGAAACTTTTTGCGCATTAAAGGGGGCTTTGTTCCGGCCTTATCTGCGCATGGAGCTGCTATGTATCGGAAAGCATTCTTTCCACTGTCATGGTCCGGGTCCCTTGTAACCCGGTAAAGGGGACGGAGCACAATCTGGCAGCGGTCAAACCAGGCCGAAGCCCCACCAAAAATAAAGTCAATTGTGCCTTCTATGCGGCATTTCTCAAAAAGCATTGTTGAACTGCGTCTGGGAAAATCCCGCCGAGGACCGTTGAAACCGCCAGGTTCACGTTCCGCCTCTGGAAGCGGACCGCAGAAAAGTGTATCCTGATGACCAAGCAGAACCAGGTTTTTTCCGTAAAACTCATCCGAGTCAGCGTAAAGAGCCACAGCCTGCCCACTACAACGGCCAAGTCCTTTGGGCGGCAGATGTCCAGCTGTGTTTTCAATTGTAAGGTTTGTCAGAGAAACAGAAGGCCCGCTGACAAAAAGTGTGTAACTCCTGAATGTTCCACGCTTAACATCATCTTCGTAAGGCTGGTTTGCATAAAGAGACCCAGAAAGAATAGTGCCGCTACGGTGTATTCCCTTGACAGAAAGAGAAACCGGGTCAAGATATCCTTTTCTCCATCCGTCAAAATAAAACTGTCCTGAGTAAACTCCCGGAGAAAGAAGAATCTCTGCAGAAGTGCAGGAAAAATCATCCATTACAGCATCAAAAGCATCCTGAAGATTATAGAAATCAGCTTTCAATGTTTTTTTGCTTCCGGAAGGAGCAACTGTTAAAATCAGTTTTTTGCCCAATCACTTTCCCCTTATTTCTTTTCTATAAACTACCAGAGCTATAGCGAAACTCAGAAAACTTACGCAGATATTGCTGAAGCAGATAACCAGTCCAACACTCGTCAGCCCCAGATCTGTAAAGTTTTTCATGAACCACAGAACAGGAACCCGGAACACAAGGACACGGCAAAAATTGACCACAAAAGTCAGTTTTGTCTTACCGAATCCGTAAAGCACGGACATACTAGCTGTATTCAGGGACATGGGAATGATTCCTATGGCTTCGTACCTGTAGATCCACATTATTATGGCGGCAAAATCATCGTCGCCACCGGAAAAAAGAGCCGCAATCTGTGGAAGAAATACCCAGCTGAGCGTGAATCCTATTATGCTGATACACAATGTCCATGTAAAGGAAACTTTAACAGCTTCCATTGCCCGTTTCCTGTTCCCGGCTCCTATGTTCTGGCTGACAATGCTCGCACAGCCGTCCTGGAATCCATTCTGAAGATTGGTGACCAGTCCGTTGATATTGTCGGAAATGCCCAGTGCTCCTACAGTAAGATCACCAAAGTCGGCGCTCATTCTGTTGACCGCGATTTTTCCAGCCGCGAAAGACATTTTATCAATTACCACAGGATAACTCAGATTAAGCAGGCTGCCGGAAATTTCTCTGTTGAATGAAACCGATCGGGGACTGAAAGAAAAAACGCTTTTTTCAAAAATCAATGTGATAAGTCCCGGAAGAAGAATTGAAAGACTGGCAAGACAGCCTGCAAATGCGACCATCTCAAGTCCGCTTTCAAGCACATAAACAAAAATCGCCGTCAGGACAAACTTTACAATGATTGAGATAATGTTAAGAATCAGGATTTTCTTTGAGTTTCCACGAGAACGTTCAACAGCCATGTAGACACTGTTGAAGAAGGTTATAACCAGGTTTACGATTCCTATTGCAAAATATCCACGTCCTTCGTCAATCAGAGCCTGGGGCGTTCCGAAAAACTTGAGAACCAGCGGTGTGATCGGGATAAGCATGAGAACAGCGGCAGAAAGGATGCAGCACATTGCAAAAAGGGAACTTACAAACTTCTTGACTTTGTCAAAATCTCCGCCACCGTAATTACGGCTTATAAGGATTCCGCCGCCGACAGCAAGTCCGTTTCCTATTGCCATGATGATCTGGTTGATCTGATTAAGATAGGCAACGGCGGAAACACTGGCGGCCCCGATGTGCGAGGCCATCAGATTGTCTATTACCTTGAAAAGTCCGGTGAATCCCTGATAAAGCGCAAGAGGCATGCAGATATAAGGAACAACACGCCACATGCTGCCGTTAAGGATAAAATCGCGTCTTCTGGAGTCGCTGCCGGTCAGTCCGTTTTTTGCCATTATTATTCTTCGGAAGCCATTTCTGCTTCAAGAGAAGCCTGGATAAAAGGGCCTACTCCCTTGAAGTCATCAGAGACAATCGCCTCTTTAACGTAGTATTCAAAAGAACCGTCTCGGTAAGGGTTTCCGCCAAGACCGGCAACAGAACAGATTCCTGACAGGTGCAGAAGTCCGTCTGCGTCCTCACTGAGTCTTGTGCAAAGGCCTCGGTAACCTTTTGAAGCGGCTTCAAGAACGGCCTCTTTTGTTAACCCGGCCGCTGCCTCGTCAAAAAGCCCCACACGGATAAGCTTGTACAGGAAGCGGACAAACATTGAGGAAGCTGAAGTTTCCAGATAATTTTTTGCACGCTTTCCAGCATCCAGAACCTGATACCACAAGCCGCTTTCCTCAGACTGGAAAGTGATGACAGGTTTTACCAGTTCATTGGCAATTTTTGCAAGTTTTGCCCGCTGAGCCTCATGTTCCCTGTCATCGGGAATAAAGTCAAGTACGTCAAGAATTGCCATGCAGTACCAGCCCATGGCACGTCCCCAGAAGTGGGGAGAACAGCCGGTCTCAGGATCTGCCCAGAGCTGTTTGCAGGATTCGTCCCAGGCATGGTACAGGAGTCCGGTCTTAGGATCACGGGTATGCTGATAAACCAGCTCAAACTGGTGGACAATGTCCTCAAAATCCTCGAAGGTGCCGAACTCAGCTGCATAGCGGGTATAGAAAGGTCCTTCCATGTAAAGTCCGTCAAGCCACATCTGGAAGGGATAGATCTTTTTGTGCCAGAAACCGCCGCTCTGAGTGCGGGGATGATTCCGGAGCTGGTCACGGAGAATCTCTATTGCGTCACGGTAACACTGTTTTCCGGTGTCTTTATACAGGTCAAAAAGGTGTTTTCCGGGATTGATCTGGTCCAGATTGAATTCATCATCTTTATAGGTGTTGATTGTTCCGTCAGGATTGATTTTGGTGTCATACATGATTTTTACCCAGGGAGCAAACTCATCAATTCCATAGTGCTTGCCCACCGCGTAAATACTCTGCAGCACCAGACCGTGCTCATAATGCCATTTCACCTGAGAAGGCAGATAACGTCCTATTACAGAACGGCTCATTCTTAAGGAAACAGGTTCTTTCTGCATATTGTCGGCCATATTAATACTCCTAAAGTATGTACAAAAGATTTTTCTATCGTTATTTTCGTGGCGTTTCTCAAACAGATCCTAAAGAATGGATCTTATGGTTTAAGAAACCCCATAAAAAAGGCGGCAACAGAAAAGAGCCGCCTTTTACCGGACCTTATTCATCATGAACAGAGCCCGGCAAAATCACTGTGAAGTCAGATCTCAGCGGCTGTGCAGGATGCCGTTAGAGGTTGCATATTCGTAACCTTCATCAGCCCATGCTTTACCACCGACTTTCTCAAACTCTTTAAGGAATGCATCCCAGTTTGCTTTTGTCAGTTCTGTATTTCCTGTTACAAATTTGATGACACCTTCTTCATAGAAGCGTTTTACGTCTGCATTAGGAGTAGGCATTGTTGCCTGACTTGTACCGTCGTACCATGCTTTAGCCTGCATTTCACGGAGTGTTACAAGTGAAGACATTGTTTTACCTGATTTTTCAGCTTTGTATGTAGGATAGCGGAGACCAAGCTCGATATCACCATTGTAGCTTACCAGGTTACGGAGCTGGCAGTAAGGAACACCTTTTGATTCTGTATATGCCAGAGAAGGATCAGCAAGACCTTCTTTTGAAGGAAGACCGTTTGCATCTTTTGTATAGTTAACACCTTCTACACCGTAAGCCAGTGTCCAGTAACCACCTTCATCAGATTCGTCAGCCATCCATTCAAGGAGAGATGCGATTGCATCTTTTTTGCCTGCATCTGCTGCATCCTGAGAAACAGCATAGATACGGAATCCACCTGCGGGGTCAAATGTACCAGCACCCATGAATCCTTTAGGACCTTTAGGAGGATCGATTACAATCCATTCTCCGTCAGGGAAGTTCTGGTCAAAGGGTTTGTAGTTTGCTTCGTTTGCATAAGCAGCCATCTGTTCACGCATGATACCGAATTTTCCCTGTTTCCATGCAGCACGGAAATCGTCTTTCTTGTAAGAAGTCCAGTTGGGGTCGATAACTTTTGCGTCAACCATTGCTTTAACGTATGTAAGCATGTCGAAGTAAGAATCTTTGTAAAGGTTCAGTTTACCTGTTGACATATCCCATACACCGGCTACATCAAAAGCACCTGCGAAAGGATCAAAACGGCGTCCGAGTCCCAGAGCATCAGCTGCTGATTCGATATAAGCACCGAATCCCCATGTGTCGTCTTTTCCGTTTCCATCAGGATCGTTGAATGTGAAAGCTTTCATTACAGCAAGGAAATCTTCTGTCGTAACAGGAACAGAAAGTCCCAGGTTATCAAGCCAGTCTTTGCGGATAAGAACACCTTCGTTACGAACGATTGTTCCGGGATCAGCAAGACCGTATGATTTTCCGTCTACTGTTGTGTAAGCACGTGAAGCAGCATCGTAGTGAGTTGCTGTACGTTTGGGCATTTTTGCATACATGTCGTCAACATCAGCAACCAGCCCCTGATCGATGAGTTTGAGCCATGAAGAACGGTCTACCATGAAAAGATCAGGCAGAGCGTTTGCAGCACCAGCTGCGTTTACTTTTACAGTCTGGTCATCCTGTGATGAAGGAAGAGCTGTAAGTGTAAGATTGATGTTCAGTTTTTCTTTAACGATGTCATAAACAACCCAGTCGTCCGGTGGCGGTCCTGATTCAGATGCAAGTGCACCGTACCAGATTTCGATGTCTACAGGACCTTGGGGTGCTGCAGCTGTTGTTTCGGTCTTTCCTCTTGCAAATGCAGCAGGGAGAACCAGTGCGAGAACCAGCAGAATCAGTGCCAGTTTCTTCATGAATTGTTTCATATATTCCTCCTATTTGGCGTAACAGCCGCAGTCAGACGGCTGCTTGAAACAATGTGATATGGACCGGAGAACCGGTCCGGGACTGATGAAATCAGCCTTTAACACTTCCAAGGAGAGTTCCCTTGGTAAAGTACTTTTGGATGAACGGATAAGCGATGATCATGGGGATTGCCGACATGAATACGCTTGCTGCCTTGATTGCGGAGATCGGTGCCTCACCGAAGGCGTTCACATCAAGGTTTTCGTTCAGGCTTGCACCCAGCAGAATATTGCGCAGAAGGATTGGCAGTGGCTGCAGTGTGCTTTTGTTCAGATACAGCATGGCGTGGAAGAAGTCGTTCCAGAAGGACACACCGTAATAGAGACCGATTGTCATGAGAATCGGTTTTGAAAGGGGCAGAATGATGCGGATAAGAACCATCCACTCAGGTGCTCCGTCAATACGTGCTGATTCCTTGAGTTCTCCGGGGATTCCCTCAAAGAAACCGCGCATGATGATACAGTTGTATGTACTGATTGCACCGGGAATGAAGACTGCCGCCAGGTGGTCAGTAAGACCCAGGCTTCTTACAACAAGGTAGGAAGGAATCATACCGACGTTGAACAGATAGGGAATCAGCACAAAAACGTTGAGGAACTTACGTCCGGGCAAGGTTTTTACTGAAAGACCGTAAGCCATGGGAACTGTAAGGATCAGAGCTGAAGCCACACCGAAAATCAGGATCTTGAAGCTGTTTGTAAAAGCCAGGATGAATCCGTTGTTGCCCAGCAGTGTCTTGTATGCCGCCGTTGACCAGTTCCAGAAAGGAAGGAACATGCCTTCCAGATTGGTTCCGATGTATGTTGACGGCCGGAATGAAAGAGTGATTGTACTCCACAGGGGAATAATCACAGCAATCAGAACGATCACAAGGAATACGTCAAGGACTGCATAGAATGCTTTGTCTGAAGCAGGAACTTTGATAGTTGAAACAGGTGCTTTGTTCTGTTTTTCTTTAGCCATAATCAATATCTCCTCAAATCCTACAGCAGTGATGAATCAGAAATTCTGGAAACCAGTTTGTTGGAGAAAAGTACCAGACACATACCGATAACACCTTTGAAAATACCGGCGGCCGTCGCAAGGGAGTAATTGAACTCCAGCAGACCCTGCCTGTAAACCCAGGTATCAATGATGTCCGCCACCTCGTAGACCGGAATTGAATAAAGCATGTACATCTGGTTGAATCCGGCATCAAGAATCGTACCAAGACGGAGCAGGACAACAGTTGCGATAACGGGAAGGATTGAAGGCAGTGTGATGTTGAGTGTGCGCTGCCATGCGGTTGCACCTTCAACCATTGCGGCTTCGTAAAGGGACGGATCGATTGCCATAAGGGCTGCGATGAAGATGATCGCTGACCATCCCATCTCCTTCCAAGCGTCAGAGAAAATTACGATCCAGGGGAACACTTTTGTATCAGTCATGAAGTTGACCGGTTCGCCACCGAATGCTTTGATGATGTCGTTCACAACACCGTCACCGGGTGCAAAAAGTGAAAGAAGAACACCGTAAACAATAACCCATGAAAGGAAGTGGGGCAGATAAGCCAGTGTCTGTACAATGGGGCGCAGATATTTACGGCGGCTCTCATACAGGACGACAGCGAGAATGATTGAAAGAGGAACACTTACAAGCAGTTTTCCGAAACTGTACATAAGTGTGTTGCGGATAAGTTGTTTGAAGTAATAGGCATTCACGAATGTCTTGAAGTATTTGAACAGGTCAAGGGCTCCTTTTGTTGATGCCCAGGGACTGTCCATTACACCATTGCGTGCTTTGAAGTCTTTGAATGCAATCTGTCCGTTCCAAATGGGAAAGTATTTGAAAATAACATAATACACAACGGGAATCAGCAGAATTGCATAGATTGAGCCGTGACGTTTGATCTCACGCCACAGATGCTTGTTTGCAAGTTTGGTTTGTTTCTCCATAAGTTGTAACCTCGATTGTCAGATTATACGAAGTCAAAAAGAAAATGCCGTTTTTTTATTGCACAATTCCGACATTTTAAGTTTTTTTTAGGGATTTTCACCTAAAATCAAAGTTTTTTGGACAAAAAGAGGAAAAATCTTCAGTATGGTTTGTATTTTTCTGTACTGATCTTTGCACTTTTCCGACATCCCTTCTCCACCCTTTCAACAAGACAAAAAGTCCTGTAAACTGTGATCATATAATTCAGGTTATCCGGGAGAAATTTTATTACTTATGGAAAAAACCATTGATCTGCACACAATTGAATGCCAGGTTGAGAATGCTGTCCAGCAGGTGATTGATGCCCACCCTCTTGCACAGGGTTCTGTTTTTGTGATCGGCTGTTCTTCAAGCGAAATAGGCGGCGGACTGATCGGCCACGCCTCAAGCGCCGAGATCGGGGAAGCGGTTTTCAAAGCTGCAAAGCGGACCTGTGACAGAAACGGGATATTTCTTGCCGCACAGTGCTGTGAACACCTGAACCGTGCTCTTGTCATCTCAAGGGAATGTGCGGAAAAATACAATTATGAGGCTGTTTCCGTGGTTCCCTGGCTCAAGGGTGGCGGTTCCTTTGCGACAGCGGCTTACCACGGCTTTGAATGCCCCGCAGTTGTGGAGCACATAAAAGCACATGCCGGCCTGGACATCGGGAGCACTCTTATCGGAATGCACCTGAAAGATGTGGCTGTTCCTTTCAGGCTTAAAGACTGCCACATCGGAAATGCATACGTCACTGCCGCCTACACCCGCCCGAAGCTGATCGGCGGCGAACGGGCAAGGTATGAGTAAGGCAGTCAAACTGGACAGAATCGGAAAGGAAACAGAAAAATGGGATTACACAAATCTTTATCATTGAATGAAAAACAGAAGGAAGTGATCCGCGCAGTCAAATTCACACTTTTCTCAGTTTCTGCGGGAATCATCGAGATGGGGGTTTTTGCACTGCTGGAGCTGGTCACGGACTGGTCTTACTGGCCCTGCTACCTTATCGCGCTTATCGCATCAGTGGTCTGGAACTTCACACTTAACCGAAGATTCACCTTCAAATCCGCGAACAATGTGCCGCTTGCCATGCTGAAAGTGGCAGGCTTCTATCTGGTATTCACACCTCTGTCAACAATCGCCGGAAACTACCTTGCTGAGACAGTCGGTCTCAACGATTTTCTTGTCACCGTCATCAACATGATCTGCAACTTTGTACTGGAATATCTTTATGACCGTTTCGTTGTCTTCGGGAACAGCATTGATACCCAGAAAAAGGAAAAAACAGAAAACTGAGGGACCGGGAATCTCCGGCATTGAAGTCAGAGATTCCCTGCATAATCTGGATTTTTTATCGGAAATATCCCTTTTCTGTCCCTAAGGGGATAATCTCGTTTTTTATTTGATTTCCACCGGTGCTCCGGTGAATGAATACTTCATGCAGACTGGATTCCTCAGTGCGACTACAGCACATTTTCCGTCATCCGCTGAGTACATTGCCTTAAGATTCGGTTCCAGCTCAAGGAATTTTTCCCTTATCTCAAGACTGTCCACATGTTCAGCGGTGGCGTCAAGTCGGATCCATGAACCGTCTTTCCCCATTGATGAGATCTGGATCTGTGGATGGCTCATCATCTGTTTAAAGCATTCTTTCTGATTGCCTGTCTGAATGTAAATAACACCGTCAATCTCCTCGATGGTTCCGAAGGGACGGACCTGTGCTTTTGTGCCGTCAGTTGTGGCGATGAAATAAACCCCGTTCTCTTTTACAGCTTCTACAATCCTGTTCATATAAAACTCCTTTTTTGCCCTGCATGAGTGCTTTCCTCATTATAAATCAGAAATCACCTCCAAACAACACTCTGTCAGAAAGCAGCGGAAAAGTCTCAGGCTTCGTGACGCCTACGGAAAGTGCGCCGGACACAATCAAGATCGACAAATCTTTTGTGGACAGAATAAGTGACCACCACAACTATAAGGACTGCGCGGTTCTTAAACACATTATATCAATGCCCAAGGACCTGGATCTGGTCTGTCTTACTGAGGATGCCGAAGAGAAAGAGCAGGTAGACATGCTCAGTCTTCAGTCCAACAGATGGAGATTAAAAACTGATTTTGGTGTAGATTGAAAGAAAACAGACTGATCTGAGGACAGACAATGGCAGAACTTATGGAAGAAACAAGACCGACTCCACCATGGGCAAAGGATATACCTGAAGGTGCATTTATCTCTTACGGACCGACTTACAAGGTCGGCGAATATTTTAATCTTTTTAAGGAAGATTTTTCTGCGGACGCAGACATGAAGTATTACTTTTTTGATCCCACAGAAAAGGGGTTTGAAAAGGGCAAGGCCTACCCGGTTCTGATTTTCCTCCACGGGTACACAAATGCGTTGGAAGGTGATGTCTGCATAAACTACGCGGGAGCAGAATTCTTTGCCACAGAGAAATACCAGAAGGCTTTGGGCGGCGCTTATGTTCTTGTTCCACTGGCCAACGAGAAACGCAACGCTGACGGCGAAGTGGTTGACTCATGGGGACCGGAATACCAGGAGCCTCTCTACAGTCTGATCTGTGAGTTTATCAGAAAGCACACTGAAGCCAACGGTGGCGTAAGCAAAAAACTGCTCTGGGGAAATTCTGCCGGCGCCTATATGACTTATTATATGGGCGAAAAGTATCCTGATTTCTTCAACGTTCTTATTCCAGTCGGGTCAGATGATCTGCCGGAAGATTCAGTGATTGACACCTGGGACAAAAACAACGTCCACCTTTTCCTTGCAATGGGAAAACGGGATGAATTCAACGATTATGAGGGAAAGATTGTTCCCCGTCTGCCCCGCCTGAACAGAATGAAGCACTGTTTCATATATACTCCGGACTGGGTCTGCAACGGTGACAGATGAATCGCATCCATCAACTTTGGAACAGAAATGGGCCAGCACTGTCTTGTAAACCCTATGCACTGCAACCTTCTGTTTGATGACGGCACCCCTATGGATGAACGCCTGCCCCGGGGCCTCACCGACTGGATCTGCTACGCTCTTACAGATCATCCTTACATTGAGGCAACTCCTATTCTGGAAACGGAGCGCCTTATCCTCCGTCCTTTAGTTTTTGATGATGTACTCGCAGTATACAGATGGACAGGGGACGAAAAAACTGCCCGTTTCATGCTTTATACAAAGTACAGAAGTCCTGCCGAAGGTGTAGACTGGATCAATTCCCTTTACACAAACCCTGAGGATCTGGAATACGGCTTTGTCTGGAAAGAAACCGGTGAACTTATCGGCAGCGGCGGTGTCTATCACTCCCATCATCCCGAAACTGAAGTATGGAGCATCGGCTACAACATCCGCAGTGACATGTGGAACAAGGGAATCACAACAGAGGCAATCACCAAGATCATTGACTATGCCCGTAAAACCAGGAACATTCCGGCCCTTGCAGGAACTTTCGCAGTAGACAATATCGGAAGCCGCCGTGTAATGGAAAAACTTGGCATGACATTCCTTGAGGACACTGAATACACAAAGTTTGACGGCTCGGCAACATTCAAAGCCCAAACCTATATCCTGAGGTTTGACTGATCTTCAAAAGGAATCACAGGCTTTCATAAACTGCATTAAACTCCGCTGCTGTAAGAGCCTTAATCTTGGAAAACCTAAAATGATCAATATTCTCAGTCACAATATAATCAAGGACAGCATCTTCTGCACATTGTATCTGGAGTCCATCCTCCAGATCAAAAAAAACTGAGTCCGATAAAACTGACAGAAACACGTCATTGGGTTCAGTAAGAATAGTGAAATTATTCGCAATCATAAGCAGAAACTGCTTCCTGTCTTCTTTTGATATCTCCTTCCTTGTTATGTAGAAAAAATCTGTAAGAGAATGACCGGATACAAAACCTTTTAATTTTCCATGGATTACATCATCAAACAGATCACGCAGAAACCTATTTTATACATCCACTGATTTTATTTAAAATGGCAAGACTTTCATCCTTACTCATTTTTTTTATCTGCGGTTTTTCCTTTTTTTCTTCCATAAATCTTACAATTGCACTCAACAGTTTAAAAAGCTCATCATATTTAAGCTTACTTGCAAATTCATAAGCCATAGAATAATTATTCGAAGCGATATAAGCCGGACCTGGTGAAGCAACCTTCAGTTCTGGCTCAGGTTTTATCTTATACTCAACCTCTTTATGTCCGTGCTTGTCATCCATGATCACGTCATAAGGAACACCGTACTTCTCACTCAGTTTCTTAATCACAAAGACAGGAGGATCAACATCCCCGCTCTCATACTTTATATACATCTGACGCGAAATTCCCAGAAAATCAGCCAGATCCGTCTGCGTAAAATGATTCTTTTCCCGTAAATACTTCAAAGTTCTGTTCATTTTAACCTCACTTATGTATAGTATATTTCAACAGAAGAATATTGTCAACAAAATTAAACATACCGAACTGTATATTAAAATCAACAAATCAAAGAAAGAACCAGGCTACGGAATAATTCAGGAAACAGTTGTCTATCATCGGCCCAATAAAATATAATCATTACATGTTCAATTATATCTGGCCCCTGGCAATCATCGTTCTCTCAAACATTGTCTATCAGATCTGCGCTAAAGGCATTCCCGAGCAGATGAACACCTATGCATCAATGACTGTGACCTATGCAGTCGCCACTTTGTTTTCCGCGCTCATGTTTTTTATCACAAACAGAGGCGGAAACATTCTGCGGGAATTCAAGCTTTCTAACTGGGCGACTGTTGTCCTTGGAGTTGTCATCACCGGACTTGAAGTGGGATTTATCTACGCTTACAAAGCCGGCTGGAAAGTCAGCACCCTGGCCACAGTGACAAACGCCTTTCTTGCGATCGGTCTACTGTTCCTCGGTTTTTTCATGTACCACGAAGTTATAAACTGGAGCAAAGTTCTTGGAGTCGCAATCTGTCTTGTGGGACTTTGGTTTATCAACAGATGACAGCCGTGAAGGAATCGGAAGCAGACTGGTGGCTGAGGCGGAAAAATCTGGTGCCGCTCCTCCTGGTGCTGATCATGGCATCAAGCATAGCCGGCGCAATCATTTTCAGGCACTGGCTTTTTATGTTTGTTGCTGCAGAACTGATTATTTTCCATCTGACTCCTCCATTTGCTGTTCTTCTCAGCGTGATTGCCTACAAGAACAGACTGAGTTTCTGGTTCAGCCAGTATGAATGGGAAAAAAATCTCTACAAGAAAATCAAGGTTAAACAGTGGAAGGACAGATTCCCCACATACGATTCAAAAATGTTTTCGGTCAATGGTGATTCAAAAGAAAAACTGATAAAAGTGATGATCCAGTCCGAAAACGTCCATCTGCTCCTGTTTTTCCTGAGTTTTCTCCCCCTGATTCTGGGAAAATATTCCGGACACTGGCCCATCCTGATCCTGCTCTCACTGCTTTGCGCCATGAGCCACATTCCCTTTGTGATCATCCAAAGATTCAACCTGCCAAGAGTTGCCGGCCTGCGTTTCAGGGGGTAGACACTCCTACCATCCCGTCACGCCACTCACTTCATCAAACACGTCCATGGGATCATCCAGCTGTCTGAACTCCGGCTTCCGGCCAACGGGCTGGTCAGTTCCTTCGCGGAGGTACCAGGCGGCCTGACAGACCTGCATCCCTGCATCCCGGGCAGCCTCAAGTTCCATACTGCCACCGTCACCGACATACAGACACTGGCCGGGATCAAGCTGCAGCAGTTCAAGACACTTTTCGAAAATCCGCGGGTCCGGTTTTTTAATCCCCAGTTCGCAGGAAAGACAGGCTGCATCAAAATACTTCCACAATCCGCTCTGTCTGATCACATCCCGCTCCTCAGGATAACAGTTTGAGACAAGGGCCACCTTTATCCCCATTGACTCAAGCCCCTTCAGCATCGGAATGATCCGGGAATCCACTGTCTCAAAAGGCCATTTCTGGGAATCAATCCTCTTTGACACAACCTTCTCCAGAAGTTCCCTGGAAAAAAGATCATTGGCTCTCAAAACCTTCTCGATTGTGGCTTCAAAAGTCATTTTTCCAAGAGTCCGCAGGTTTTCCGAAGGATCCCACACTTCCCTGAACTTTGCTTCGGAAATGCCAATGTCTTCTGCAATGTTTTTTCCCTTGTAAGTCTGACTTTTCGTCATTGTCACCAGAGTTTCGTACATGTCAAAAACAACTGCCCTGATTTTTCTGCCGGGCTCTGTGGCTTTATTCCTCAGATCCAGGCTCATGACAAACTGGATGTCGTTTTTCCACTCCGGCTCGGTGACATAGGCGAACATATCAACTTTTGTGAGCACGGCGCCCTGTTTCCGGTAAAATCTGCATGCAGTCACATTTATGTTCTGACACTCGATTATCATCACTTCGTAACCGTCCTGCCTTGCCCCGGCCACACCCATGTCAAAAAGTCCCTGCCCTATTCCCTGATGTCTGCACTCGTCATCAACACGTAAATCCCAGAGAACACAGGACTTCTCTCTTCCGCCAAGCATGTTCATTCCGGGAGTGAAACCCGCAACAGTCATTGCGCCTACAGGCCTGTCACCGCGGAAAGCCATGTAAAAACGCCAGTTCTTTATGTCAAAGCGGGATTCATATTCACAGGCTTTCTCACAGGCAGCAAAATCCCTCACATAAGGAGCAACAGGCACTTCATCAAAGACAAAGCCGAATCCATCATCAAGCTGTCTAACCCTGAATTCACTGCGGACATGCACATTCATGGGGACAGTGTCATAAAGGGCAAGAAAGGATTTATCAACTTCTTTAAATGTTATTCCAGTCATTTTTTCACCTCAAAAATCCTTTTCACAAAGTCACGGAATGGGGTTCTGCAAAACCTTCCGAGCGCAGCATTTTCTCCTGCACACCGGGACCGCCAAGACCAAAGTTTTTTCCCATGGCTCCCTTTGAGTCCACAACCCTGTGACAAGGAACCCGCTCAATTCCAAGTTCCCGGAATTCTTTCTCCCGCTCAGGATCGATCACAAAATCACCTTCATAGCCGCACTCTCTTGCAAGTTCCACAAAAGGCACCGGATTTTTATGCATTGTGTTTCCGACCACACGGCAGAGATTCTTATTACCGCAGGCCTCGGCAACCTGTCCGTAACTCATCACCTGACCCGAAGGAATCCCTGCCACAGTTCTGTAGATTCTGATTTCAAGCTCTGTCATTGTTTTTCTATCCTTTTCACGCTTTTCCCAGCATTTAGCAATCATCGTTCACCATGAAAATAATAGGTTTAATTTCGAGTTTTGTGTATATTGTTTGCAATGGAAAAAAATATGAAAACTCGACATTTGGTCTAATATTAAACTGTAAAAATCAATTCACTGATTCCACAACCTTTTTTTTCATTGTACAATTTTCATTGTACAATCATGGGAAATATTGTACAAAGTAAAATGCGATCCGGAAATCCCGGGCGCAGATTACAGTCATAGGAGACACATTTATGAATATTAAAAAACTGATTGTCCCGATAATTGCAGTTGTGGTGATTCTTGTCGTGGTACTTAGTTCTTTTGCCTCAGTCGGTCCTACAGAAAGAGGAATCATTGTGACAATGGGAAAACCCAGCACAGAAGTTCTGGAACCCGGACTCCATTTCAAGACACCTTTCATGCAGTCAGTCCTCACATGGGATCTTACACCCATTGAATACCAGAAAGATATTTCCGCAGACTCAAACGAGGCTCCGGTCACTTCAGACAAACAGTCACTGGGACTTGGCTTTGCGATGTACTGGTCTTACGATCCTGACCGTCTTTATGAAGTTGCCACAATGTACAAGACAAAGGATTCCATTTATGAGCCACTCAGTTCAGCACTCAAATCCTGCGTAAAAGACGAGATCGGAAAATGGTCCATTGATGACATTGTCACAAACCAGAGCACAGTTCAGGAAAGAATCCGCTCCTCACTGGAGAATGACAAAGACGTACAGCGCCTGCCTATCCGCATCCAGTCTTTCCGCCTCAGCAACATTGACTGGTCAAAGGAATACGATGACATGATCAAGAAAACAATGGCACGCAAGCAGGAAGTTGAGCAGATGAAGCAGGAAGTTGCCCTTACAGAACAGTCAAACCAGAAGCAGATCAAAGCCGCGGAAGCCGCTCTTGAGGCACAGCGTCTTGATGCGGAGGCTACAAGAGTTGCTGCGGAAGGTGCCGCTGCCGCCGCACTGGCAAAAGCTGAAGGTGAAGCCGCTGCTGCCCTTGCAAAAGCCCAGGCTGATGCAGAGGCAAAGAAACTTGCTGCCGATGCCGAACTTTACGAAGCCGAGCAGATTGCAAAAGCTGCTGAATCAAAGAAAGCGCTCTGGGCTCATGAAGAGAAACTGAAGTATTACGAGACATGGAACGGAAAAGAAGTTTCTGATGTCATGGTCATGACTCCCAACGGAACATTGACCACTGTAAGCAGCAGATAATATTGACTGCAGACTTTTACGTCCGCAGAAAACTGATCATATCAAAAAAAAGCCGCGGAACTTGGCTGGAACGCCCGGTCAGGTCCTGCGGCTTTTCTGTTTTAATACTGATCCTGCTCAGTCCAGATCAGCAGACTTGTATCGAATCCGGCCTTCTGGGCAATCTCCAGGTACCGGGCCCGGATTTCGTCAGGAATTGTCGGGGTCCGGCTTAGGATCCACAGAAGTTTCCTGTTCGCTCCGGCAACAAGGGCATAACTGTAATCTTCGTCAAGGGCGATCACCGTATATGCGCTGTAAAACGGTCCGAAAAATGAAACCTTCAGTGCGCCTTCGTTCAAAGGCCCGGCAAATTTCGCTTTGCCCACAGTCTGTTTCCATTCACCTTTGATAAAATCATAGCCTGTGTTCAGAACCTTTATTTTCCCGTTTCCGATCAGACTATATTCCGCCGTAACTCTGCTCAGATTTTTTTCGTACTTGAAATCAAACCGGGCAATCTCGTACCACTTTCCAAGATACTTCTGTGCATCAAATGATTGTACAGGATCCAGTTTCATGGAATTGCAGGACACTATGCTTCCTGCCAGCACCACCAACACAAACATCAACAGGATTTCTGAAGTTCTGTGTCTCATACCTTACCTCCAATCAACACCAATCTAGTAACGGAATGATTGAAAGGCAAGAAAAAACTTCAGGATCCTTATTCCATTTTCAGGACTCTGGCGGTATCGGTGTAATGCAGCAGGGCTTTGACAACCGTATCGTCGCCATTCTTAATAAGGAAACTGATTTCATGGCTTTCTGTCTGCTTTCTGAAGACTTCCAGCAGATCACCTTCCTTTGATTCTTTCGCGAACTGGATCTCAAAACCGGAAACTGATTTTTCTTCGTAGAACTCTGAAGAAAAAGTATTCATCAGGAATTTTACATAACTGGCATTGTTTGTATGTTTTGAAAAATCGGTATCGCTTGCAAAAACTTTCTGAGTGTATGCAAGATCAGAAGTCTCAAATTCAGTCCTCATTTTTGCAAAAGGCTCAATGATTCCGGACTGTTCAACTTCCACATCCTTTGGAAATTCCAGAGTATCAATTTTTCTGATTTTTCTTTCACAGAGATCGATGGCACACATTTCAGTTTTTGCGACAAAAAGAAGATTATTGTCCTCATCCGAAAGATCTGTCTCAATTTCCATCCGGATAGGAGACATGGAAGTTATGTATGCAACGGCTTTTGTCTTTGTGTTCCAGAATGGAAGCTCATTTATTTTAATTTTTGTGCGGGTGTAGATCCAGGCTGAATTACTTTTTGCCTTGAGAATAACATTGTCGCTTCCGACAGAACCGTAAAAACCGGTGATCATGTCCTGATTCAGATTCATCAGTTCCCAAAGTCCCAGTTTCCCGGAACGGTCCACATCTGAATAAGGAGTATCGTAATTTTTGGTGTATGTGTATTTCATTTTTCGCAGTCCTCCCGAAAGGCACCGGAATATGACCAGCACCTTCCGGGTCAAGAAGTTTTCTTCCCCCTGATCAGCTGATGCTGATCACTTCGTAACCGGCATCTTTCACAGCGTCTGCCAGAACACTGTCTGCAACATCCTTGGAAAGTGTAACAACCGCGGTTCCTTTTTCATGGCTTGCCACGGCCTGTGTAACGCCTTCAACTGATTCCAGCGCTTTCTTCACGTGGGCCTCACAATGTCCGCACATCATTCCGTCAATTTTTACGGTCTTTTCCATCTTTGCTGACTCCTTTGCAATTGGTTTTGGTTTTATTTTTCTGTCCCGGCCCGAATCATAGATTTTTGCAAGATTCAGTCTGAGAGCATTTGAAACAACGCAGAAACTTGAAAGACTCATGGCAAGGGCACCGAACATAGGGTTCAGTTTCCAGCCGAAAAGGTTGATAAAGACTCCGGCTGCCAGAGGAATTCCGATTGTGTTGTAGATGAACGCCCAGAAAAGATTTTCTTTAATGTTAACAAGTGTCTTGCGGCTGAGGCGGATGGCGGCAGGAACATCAAGAAGACTGTCTTTCATCAAAACAATCTGTGCGGCATCAACGGCAACTTCTGTTCCCGTTCCAATGGCAATTCCTACGTCAGCTTCTGTAAGTGCCACAGCGTCGTTTATTCCGTCGCCTGTCATGCAGGTAACGCCTTCGGCTTTTAGTTCTCTGATTATTTCAGCTTTCTGAGAAGGAAGAACTCCTGCATAAACTTTATCTATGCCAGCCTGATTTGCAATTGCACGGGCAGTTTTTTCATTGTCGCCTGTAAGCATGATGGTTTTGATTCCCATGTTTTTTAGCTGACTGATTGCTTCGGCGCTTTCTTCTTTGATTGTATCTGAAACTGCAATGATTCCAAGAAATTCTGTTTCTGTTGCAAAGAACAAAGGTGTCTTTCCGTTTTCAGAAAAACTGTCTGCTTTTTCCAAGGCTGCATCTGGAATCTTTGTTTTTTCGCCGATGAAAGCTTTGTTTCCACCGAAAACTTTTTTTCCGTCAATAACGCCTTCAAGCCCTTTTCCAAAAACTGCGTTGAAGTCTGCAACATCCATAAGTTCAATATTTTCGGCTTCAGCTTTTTTAAGAACTGCTTTTGCAAGAGGATGTTCGCTTTTTGCTTCAAGACTTGCGGCAAGGCTGAGGAGAGCCGCTCCGCTTTCAAAAATGTCTGTAACTTCAGGAGTTCCTTTTGTAATGGTTCCTGTTTTATCAAAAGCCACGACGTTGATTTTTCCGGCCTGTTCCAAAGTTACTGAGTTTTTAAGAAGGATTCCGTTTCTGGCTCCAATTCCGTTTCCAACCATGATTGCAACAGGAGTTGCAAGGCCAAGAGCACAAGGGCAGCTGATTACCAGTACGCTGATTCCTCGTGCCAGGGCGAACCCTATTTCTTTTCCAAGCAAAAGCCAGACTGCGATTGTGACAAGTGAAATGCAGATTACCACAGGAACGAAAAAGCCCGAAACTTTGTCTGCGGTTTTTGCAATCGGTGCTTTTGTTGCTGCCGATTCAGAAACCATCTGGATGATTTTTGAAAGAGATGTTTCCCCTCCAACGGCTGTGGCGCGGCATTTCAAAAATCCTGATGTGTTTGAAGTTCCGCTTGAAACTTTGCTTCCTTCAGATTTTTCTGCAGGAATACTTTCGCCTGTAAGGCTTGCTTCGTTTACGCTGCTTGTTCCTTCAATAACAATTCCGTCCACTGCAATGTTTTCGCCGGGACGCACTGTAAAAATATCGCCGACATTTACTTCTTCAACAGGAACTTCCACTTCTTTTCCGTCGCGGATTACAGTTGCAGTCTGAGGAGCAAGTTTCATAAGAGACTTCAGGGCATCTGTTGTTTTCCCTTTTGATTTTGCTTCAAGCATTTTTCCAACAGTGATAAGAGTCAGAATTGTAGCTGCCGATTCAAAATAGAATTCGTCCATCAGGCTCATGACTTTTTCTGCGTCCCCAATCATCTGGAAATGAGTCATCAAAAAAAGAATGATTATGCTGTAAATAAATGAAGCGGAAGAACCCAGGGCAACCAGAGTGTCCATGTTCGGGCTTCTGTGGAAAAGTGATTTGAATCCGCTTACAAAAAATTTCTGGTTTATAACCATAATGATGGCCGCAAGAAGAAGCTGGCTTAATCCCATCATCACATGGTTTCCTTCCATAAAAGTCGGAAGCGGCCAGTTCCACATCATGTGGCCCATGGAAATATACATAAGGACTACAAGAAATCCAATGGATGTGAAAAGTCTTTTTTTCAGTAAAGGTGTTTCTTTATCTTTTAAAAAATCATCTTGTTCCGATTTTTTTTCGGCAGATTTTCCGCCAGTTTTTGATTTTGCTCCGTAGCCTGCTTCTTCTACTGCAGAAATGATTTCGCTTTCTGATGCAGTTCCTTCCAGAACCATTGAGTTTGTAAGCAGATTCACAGAACAGCTTGTAACGCCCGGAACTTTTGAAACAGCTTTTTCAACCCGTGCCACACAGGCGGCGCAGCTCATACCGGTAATCTCATAATTTTGCATATCTGTCCTCCCTCACTTCAGTTTCTGGAGAGTCCAGATAAGTTCATCAATTACTTCGTCTTTGCCCTCTTTCAGGTCCCGTTTTACACAGCCGTTAATGTGATTCTTCAGGATTTCCATTGAAAGAGACTCCAGGGCAGAGCGGGCTGCACTCACCTGAGTCAGAATGTCTGTACAGTAGGCATCGGAATCAACCATGTTTTTGATGCCACGGATTTGCCCTTCAATTTTACTAAGTCTTGTAACAAGTCTTTTTTTATCTTCATCATGACGGACAGTTTTTTTAGTTCCGTCCCCTGTAGCTGTAGGTTCACTCATACAGCAGCAATTATTCCGTTCCATGTCCTGAATATACCCCCAGGGGGTATAAAAGTCAACAGAAACTTTATTTTTCAGGCGGATAATTCAGTTCAAGTTTGGAAATCAGATCTTCCAGTATGTAACGGGAATCAACAGATGTGTAAATTCTTACCACCGGCATGGTCTTTCCCATCAGGGAACCGATCATGGATGAAGTGTCATCTTCTGCAATGACGGGGGCCGGCACTTCAATGTACTGGCCGCAGTTGGGATTGACTGCAAGAGCGATTGCAGGTGAATCACCAAGGGACCAGCTTTCCCCCTGTGTCCAGCCGGCTCCTTCTGAACTGTTATAGGCCACCAGCTGTTCAAAAAGATGTTTTCCAATCCGGCCACATGGACCAATCCGCCGCTGAATCTCCGCGATTCCGATTGTTATTGTTCCGTAGACAGTTGAAGGAACAAGCCAGAGTCTCACCCCTGACCCAAGAACAAGATTCGCCGCGGCAACATCATTTCCGGCATTGAATTCACGCCATGGAGCTTTGTATGGAGCCGCCCCGTGAGTTCCGATCCAAATGACCGTCATCCTGTCCTTGATCCGGGGACATTTTTCGAGAGCCACCGCAAGATTTGTAATAGCTCCCTGACAGAGAACGAAAAGCGGTTTGTCATCTTCCGCCAGGGCTTCCTGAATCAGAAAATCCACCGCAGGAGAAACATCTCTGTCTTCTGAGATGCCGGCTTTCTGTCCCATAAAATAAGGAACATCTTTACCCATGCATTCCAGCACAGTCTGAATCTCCCGGTAACTCCGCTCAACACTGCCCTCGCAGTTAAAATGTTCCGCAAGGATTCCTTTAACAATCAGTTTAGGACTCATAAGTCCATGGGCAATGGCAAAAGGATCGTCTGCCTCACAGGCTGCATCGGTATCAATAATCACACGGATTTTCTTATAATCAGGAACATCAAAATTCAGTGGCATAAAAACCTCTTTCTATTAGAATTTTCCACCGCCAAGAGTTGCGGAAAGTTTTACAGAAAGTTCCGGTCTGGAATCAAAATCTTTCCAGGTGAGGACTGTGCCCGCACCAAGATTAATGTTTTCCGCAGGACTGTAAGACAGGTTTACGGTAACCGTACCGGAACTGAGGAAACTGTCCGGGATTCCAAGAGAACCAAGCACTTCAAGAGAACCGGCAGGAATATCCTCTCTTCCGAAATTGGCCATTGCGAATATAGAGGTTGTCACTTTGTCAAGGAAAGGAATTTTTCCGAATGAAACCATAAAAGCCGCGTTGTGTCCGTAAGTAAGGCTTGGAATGCGGATTCCCTGTACATTCAGCAGATCATCTTTGTTGTTGCCGTCATAATAATACTGACCGGCCATCATGATTTTAGGCTCTTTCCAGTAATAACTGAATCCGGCAGTTGCCTTGAAAATTGAAGTTTTGTCCTTAAAAGAATCATCGGCTTTCCATTCAGAAGCGGCACCGTATTCATAAACAGCCTCTCCGAAGACGCTTACATTCTTGAAAATGCTTGAGCTTACGGTAAGCATGGCTTTCGGAGCATTCCTGTATTTCCAGAACATTCCAGTACTAAGTTCACAGGCACCGATCACAATGTCTGCTTTTCCGGCGATGGCACTGTCCTGCAGTTTTCCTACGGCAGGAATTGCATAAAGCCACAGACAGTTCTGGCTGCCGGGGAAAATAACCTGTGTACGAAGGTTCAGACTGCCGTTGACCTGCTCCGATGTATTCTGGGGATCAATGGAACTTGTGTTGATTATGTCTGACACAGGGCTGAAAAAGTAGCCGGTTCCCCAGGAAACAGTGTGCAGTCCGAAACGGAAGAATGCTCTGTCATTTACAGAGAAGTCCGTGAACATTTCCTTTACATTGAAGAAATTACTGATTGTCACAGGAACCGGTGAAAGCAGAGTCTGAGGTTTCATAGGGACGGCAGAAGGTGACAGAGTAATTGAAGTTCCGAAGGGAATCATTCCGGTTGTGTTGAAAGGATAGGCCAGAGCCACTTTCATGTACATGCGGAGACTGTCTGTGGGCCGTGCATCAAGAGACACAGTTCCTGACAGAGCAGGCGCAATCGTGGCATTCTCAAGCCGCTTTCCGAAACTGTCATCATTGTCTGCATAAAGCACAACAGATGAAGACACAGAAGAACTGAAACTTCCGCCGATTTTGATTGAACCTGCATTGAACACTGCGGCAGCAGCTGCAGCAGTCTCTGCACTGGTCACAGTCTTTTCATCAAACACTTCTATTCCGCTGTCATCACCGAACCAGTCGTCATCACCGGCAGAGAAAAGCACATCGTCCTCTCCGAAAGTGATGTCAGCAAAACCAGAGTCATCAAAACTGCCGTCACCAAAGAAAACAGAATCATCCCAGAAAAAAGAATCATCACCGGTGTCAAAGCCAAAATCATCAAAACCGCTGTCTGTAAAGAAAGCAGAATCATCCCAGAAGAAAGCATCGTCCGAAGACTGGGCTGTCAGAACGAAAACTGTGCTGCAGAGCATTACCAGTGCCATGCAGATTACGGATAAACGTTTCATGAATACTCCTTTTAAAGCCCCCGCGGCAAGCGGCGAGCCACGGATGGCGAGAATCTAAGTTTGTCAGTTCAAGCCCTCAAGATAAGCCTTTGTAAAGATACGGTCCGGAAGCGCGGCAAAAGACAGATCTGAGACAATCTGCTGAGTCTGCTCACCGGGATTAAGCTCGTCACGCATGATCAGCTGAGTGGGAACATAACCTGCCGGAACCTTTGCATACTTGGGAATAAGAGTCGTACGCATCAGACGGTCAGAGCCGGAATAATCCTCTTCCTTGACAATAAGAGGAATATCCTGTCTTACGTAATAAACGGATTTTGCATAACTGGGCTCAGTTGTCTTTGCCACAAGAGTGATCATGTACACAGAATAGCTGCCAAGTTTACCGGCCGCAACTTTCTCAACATTGTAGTTGTCCCGCCATCTTGTCTTGGACTGATTCACGTCATCAAGTTTTACATCAGAATCGCCCAATGCTTCCTTGATGCTTGTATGAGTGAATTTGCGGCTGATCGGATCATAGGACCAGATGTTGTCACCATCGCGGAGATAACCGTTACCTTTGTCTGCTTCAGGAAAAAGCTGGACAATGGTCATAAGGTCTTTATCAGTACGCTCAAAGATCTTGTACTGAAGGCTGTCGTCAGGTTTTCCGGGCTTTTCGATGATCAGTGAGATTGTTGCGGAATAGTCTCCGTGATAGGCAAGAACTTCACCCGTTGATTCCATAATCTGGAACGCTTTCTCTGCGGTTGCCGCATCAACCTTACTGCTCTGAGCAGCGGCTGTACCGGCAATCATCAGAAGAATAAACGCAAATGCAGTAATTGTTTTTCCTTTTGTCATATCCTGTTCCTTATAAAAAAAGATTCGCACCAGATCCGCCATTGAATCATGACGGCACTGTTCGTTTTATTTGATACTCCGCAATGCTTCCGCCGGACTCAGTGCAGCCGCTTTTTTTGCTGTACCGCGGACCGCAAGGGTTGTCAGACCGATAAGCAGCAGATACTGGACGATCACAGTTCCCAAAGAAAGACTGAATGTAAAGTGTCCGTTGTGGAGGAAGAATGAAAGTGATTCATTGTGAATGGGAATAAGATGGATGATTCCCATCACAAGAACCGACAGAACCAGTCCCATAAAAGCACCGATAACACAGAGAACGACTGCTTCCGTTGTGAAAACTTTTCCGGTTGTTTTACCTGTCATGCCCACAGCGCGCATTGTTCCGATTTCACGTATGCGTTCATAAAGGACCATGCGGTATGTGTTGCTTACACCGACCATTACAATCAGAAGAATCACCAGCAGAATCACAGTGGTGACAATGTGGACAATGGAAAGAATCGTCTTGATCTGGGGAATCGCGTCAGCAAGGGTTTCAACTCCGTATTTTGTTCCTTCCCACTGGTATTCATCGGTTGTGAACTGTTTGGTAATTCCGGCAGCAGGCGCATTGGGATTTGTCTGATAGGCAATAAGCCTGCTTGATACCGGGATTCCGTCCTGACGGATCAGATTCTCAAGTTTTGTGGCAACAGCATCCTGTTTGTTTCTGTCCTTAAGGAAAATCGAGAATGATGAGTAACCGTCCTCAGGCAGCCCGACCAGAGCATTCAGAGTCTTGATATGAGTGTAAGTCTGCATGCTGCTCAGAAGATTGTTTTCCTTAATTATTGCAACAACAGTAAAGTCCCCTACTTCATTCTGTCCGTAGATTGTGGAAGTTGTGTAAACCACAGAATCTCCCGGCGCAAGGTTCATGCTGTCAGCTATTGATTTCCCGATCACCAGGGCATGCGGATCAGAAAGATTGTCAAGGCTACCCTCAATCACCTGGAAAGTATCAAGGAGTTCCGGTTCCGAAAGATCACGTCCATACATCGTTGCGATGGATTTTTTGCCATTGAAGAGAAGCTGTCCGGAGCTTCTTGTAAACCTGGAGAAATACTTATAATCAATGTCGTTGTCCTCGACCAGTCTCTGGATGTAGTCTCTGTCGCGGATGATATGTACAACTTTGTCTTTTCCGCCTTCCTCCTCGGAAGGGATTTTCTCATAACCGGCAATCATGACAGAACCGCCGGTCATCTGGGTAATCATGTCCTCAAGGTTGCCCACCATACCGGTTGTAAGTCCGTCAATGGCAGTCACAACAAAAAAACCGAATGCAATGGCAATGGCAAGAATTGCATTTCTTCGTTTCTGGCGGGTCAGATTCCTTAAAGCAAGATGCAATGTTTTATTCATTAGGTTTCTCCTGTACTGTAATCAGTTGTCTGCTTTTGAGAGTGCTTTCAATGGAGTGATCTTGAGAGCTGAACCGACCGGGTACAGATTACTCAGGACACTTCCTGCAAGAGCCACAAACACAGTTGCTGCAATGATCGTAAAGGTGGGACTGAAATGCAGAAGACCGCCTCCGAGAATCATTTTTGCAATTGAATTGGTGATCACAATATTGCAGCTGTTGAAAATTCCCATTGCAATAAAGGCTACGATAATGCCGATCAGGGAAGAAACTGAAGTGAGACAGAGCGTCTCAGTAAAGAACAGACGGCGGACAAACTTCTTCTCAGCACCGATGGCACGCATTGTTCCGATTTCACCGGTCCGCTCGATTACGCTTACTGTCATTGTATTCATGATGATGATGAAAACAACAACTGCAAGAATGATGATCAGCAGATTGAAGATGAAGCCCAGTCCCTCAACTGTATCAGTGTAGCTTGCGGCTGCGTCTTTCCAGCCAATTGCACGGACATTGAGACCTTCTTCCTTGAAACGCCGGTTCAGTTCAGCGATCAGTTTTTCAGTCTGTCCCGGATGTTTCACCTTTGTAAGAATAAAGTTCCAGGCTCCGTCATCGGTTCTGTTCAGCTGGTCACGGAGAGTTGTGTCACCGAGGATTGCGTCAAAGTCGATATCATCGGAAAGCAGTGATTCTTCGTCAAAGCCGAATTCATCAAAACCGTTGTCAAATGCGAACAGGTCATCGCCGAAAGCGAAAGTGTCAAAGCCGGCATCGTCAAAAACAAAACCGCTGTCATCACCAAAGCTGAAACTGTCAAAGCTGATGTCGTCAAAAGAAAAATCCTCAAAGTCTGATGCACCGCCAAAAAGCTCTTCCTCACTCATACTGCCGAGAGAAAGGTCAATATCAGAAGGCAGCTCGCTTACAAAACCGGCGCCGTATGTCAGGTCTGCAAAACTGCGGGCAAGACTGGGATTACAGTAGATGATCTGGAACATCGCAGAGTTTTCATCAGGCGGGTTGAAAATACCGCTGACAACAGCCTCACGGACAATGCCTTTCATATTTGCGCCTGCGATCAGGATAGTGTCACCCACATTCAGCGGACGGCGGTAAAGGCTTTCAAAAGCATTTTTCACACGTGTATCAATGATGACTTCATTGGTGTCAGGGGCCGGATACTTTCCGTCAATAAAGTGCAGTCCCGGAAAAGTTTCCCAGTAGGAACTGTCTTCAACGCCGAAAAGAATGGACACTGGCAGGTCATCAAAAGAAAGGTCGTCCCTGTCAAGAATCCCGGAAAGATCCATCTCAAGACCGTAGGCAACAAGGACATTGGCACTGATCAGTTTTGTATCAGAATACAGTTCGTCATAACCGGCAAGAATTTCTGACACACGCTCAAGATCCGGAATCGCAGGAATCTGGGGAATCTCACCGGTAAAGTTCATTGATGTGACACCGAAAAGATCAATCAGGACACCACGGTCAGGATTGATTCCTACAGCGATATCGCCCGTGTAGTGGGCACGGAAATCTTTCTCAAGTCCGCGGTTGATGGACTCAAGAAAAGAGTTTCCCATGATTACGATTGCAATGCCGAAAATAAGGAACAGCGAAATAATGATCGTCTTTGTCTTATGTTCCGTAAGGTTCCTTATGGCTAATCTGAATATTACTCCCATCCGTACCGCTCCTGCTTACGCTTCACCGTAAATGTCACTTCCGGCCTTGTACTCGTCCTGTTTTACAAGTCCGTCAAAAATATGTACGACATGGTCACACATATCAACAATGCGGCTGTCATGAGTTGAGAAAATGAAGGTTGTCTGCAGTTCAGGATCCTTGTTCAGGTCTTTCATAAGTCTGAGAATCTGGCTGCTGTTCACTGAGTCAAGGTTTGCTGTAGGTTCGTCAGCAAGGATCACCGGTGCCTTTGTAACAAGGGCGCGGGCAATTGCAACACGCTGACGCTGACCGCCTGAAAGTTCGGAAGGTTTATGTTTTTCCCAGTCAGCAAGCCCGACTTTTTCCATAAGGTAACGGATCCAGTCCTCTTTCTCTTTTCTTGAGAAGCTGTCTACGGGACAGGCAAGAGTCTTGTCCTTTGATTCAAGAAGCAGCGGGAATTCAATGTTTTCATAGACATTGAGAACCGGAATAAGATTGAAAGTCTGGAAGATGAATCCCAGGTGGGAACGGCGCAGACCGGTGATGCGGCGGTCAAGTTTATTAGGAATTGTCGTCTTTATTTTTTTTGCGTTTCTGTCTTTCTTCTCCACATAATTGTTCAGTCTGTCAGCATCAAGAACCGTGTTCTCAAGTTCAAAGCCATCGTAAACATCAATCCCGTCAATTATGATTCTTCCACTGGAAGGAAGATCAATCAGTCCCACCATATTGAGCAGTGTGGATTTTCCTGATCCGGAGGGACCTGAGATTGCGGCAAACTCGCCTTTTTCAATATTGAATGAAATACCTTTTACAGCTTCAACTTTCTGCTTTCCAAGCGGATACACTTTTTTTACAGAATCCAACGTAATAACAGCCATACAGCCTCCCATAAAAGCCAGTGAGGAACGGTCAATAAAGCAATATCCGCAACGCAGATTTGCAGTGATAAAAACACCGCCACAGAAGCGCGGCTTTTATCTTACCTCCTGATATAACACCGAAACCGGCAGAAAAAGGGAAATTTCAGCAGAACAGAAAAATCCCATGAGTACAAAGGTATAAAAAACAGGGGCAATAATCAACTTTTTTTTGAGTTTTTTGAGATTTTTTGTGAAGTGATTTTTGAAAGGAGTCAGCGGGCATCTGAAACCAGTTCAAGAACTGCCCGCCATGGAACCCGAAAATTATTTACGGGATTTCTCGTAATCAGCGATTACACTTTCCAGAATGTCACAGGCTGACTCAACGGCACTGAGACAGCGGACTTCCGGTTTGAAAGCCTGAGGTTTTACGTCACAGCAGAGAGTTGATCCGTACTTCTCCTTGAACTTTTCCATCAGACAGGTGACAACAGGCTTGATGTCCTTTGACTCATGAGCCTTTGACTCAACATATTTCATTGAAAGAATCGCCGCAGCGCCAAGAAGTGCTCCACAGGTGTTTCCCGTCTGGATGCCGGCACCGTAAGCGCCCACCAGAATCATGTCTCTGTCATGCAGCCCAAGACTGTAAAATTCATTTCCCGCACGGAGCAAAGATTCCGCACAGTTGTAGTTTCCGTCAAAATAATATTTTCCAAGAAAATCCTTCAGCATTGTCATTTCCTTCTATAAAAATGTTTCTTTCATTCAGCGGCAGAATCATTCTGTCACCCATTCTTCCCTTATTCTAAAGCAAATCGCCAGATAAAGTCCACGTACATTTTCAGTTACTCAGCCTTCAAGCCCATAACCACAATCCAGATGTACATACAGGTTTTCGGCAGCATCAGCATTCCGATCATGGGGCTTATGTCAGCCCAGAGCACAACAGGAATGTAGAAAGCAAAACTCAGAGTGACTGCAAGCCACATCCACCGGAAAGCTCTGTCGCCACGCCTGATGAAGTACAGCACCACCATGATGATCCCCATGATGACAAAGGGAATATTGCGGTACACGCCCCATTGCACGGGAGCCGCACCAGTCCAGTCATTCTGCGGAAAAAAGCAGAGAGCGATTCTTGCGGCAGAAAGCAGGATCATCAGGATTTCCAGTCCTCTCTTCCTGAAGCTGTAACGGATTCCGTACACATAGTACATGATCAGATAAAACAGTGTCATCGTCACTGAGGTGATCAGTTTGCCGATCCCCAGGGAAAGGTGATAATCCCCGTCTGGATTAAAAGCCACAAGAATGCGGGGCACCAGATGGAAGGAATCCCCGGCCACAAGAACCAGTGTCATGATTCCAAAAAGCAGATATTCCTTTCGATTTCTGGCCCCGGCAATTATCCTGCCTCCGATAATAAAAGTGAAAACGATATAAAAAATGCAGAAAAGTGCTTCCATCAATTTGCCCATACATCCTCCTGAGGCAGTGAACTGCTGTGCAGATATCTGATTTACCGATATTTCATGCATCAGTTTATCACAGAATTCAGCAGAAAAGAATAAAAAATATGAGTGGAAAGATGCCGTGAAAAGCCTTACAAACTATCAGTTTAACCCGATTTTAGCCTTACATTGTAACCACTTTTTACTGATTATTTTCACATAATCAAGAAAAATCAACATTCATCAAAAATCCATTGACAATAAGAAGATTTCCCGAGAACATAGAGTTATTGGAGATATTTCATGCGAGTAAACAACCAGACTATTGCCGCAAAGGTAGTATTACCTGTTGCCATTCTTCTTGTAGCTGTTGCAGTCGTTCTATGCATTGCACCGAGCCGTATCGTACGTAGCGAATGGCTTGCGAATTCCGAATCCGTTGTAGAATGCGATGTGGACATCGTCACTGACGAACTGAACGAGATCCGTGAAACTGCTGTCCTTATCAATTCAGCTGTCACAGAACTTTATCAGACAATTTTCAACAGCGGAATGGGAGAACAGGGTGTAGGCTTTCTCTGCAGAATGGCCACAGAAGACCTGGAAGCCCGTTCAATATCAGTATATGATGCCGCCGGCAATCTGATTTCACCCGCTTCTTACGCAGCCGGGGCTCAGAACAGTGCAGAAATAAAAGATGCACTGAAAGGAAAAGTTCTTAAAGGAATGCGTTTTGAAGGAAACGATCTCGTTGCCTATTCAATACAGCCTGTCAGAATGCCCGGGCAGATTTCAGGTACCATCGGTGCCATTGAAGTCACAAAAAGCCTTTCAACACCTGAAATTATCAATGGTTTTCCAGAAGTCATCGGATGTGACTTCACCATCGTAAAAGACAACATTCGCCTTCACACTTCAATTGACGGACAGGAAGGCACAAAAATCAGTGACGAAGTTTACAATACACTTAAATCCGGTTCAAACTGGGTTGGTGTTGTGGACATCAACGGAGAAGATTACGTCGGTCATTACTGGCCCATTCCCGAAGTTCCCGGTCTTTCACTTTTTGTTGGTGAGAGCGTAGAGTCAATGAACGTTGCCTGCGGATACATCAACTCCCTGATCATGACACTGGAAATCGGTGCAAACTCAGTCATTCTCGCACTGTTCGTTATCCTTCTCTTTTTCGTGGTGATCAAACCTGTTAAAACAACTATCAATGCTGTAAACAATCTTTCCACCGGTGATGCTGACCTTACAAAACGTATCCCTGTGAAAAGCCATGACGAGATCGGAAAGCTTGCAGAAGGTGTGAACAGTTTCATCGTTCTTCTTCAGGACATGATGAAGACAATCCAGGACAAGACAGAGCAGGTTTCATATGTTGTTGATGACCTTGGACACACCGCACAGGAAACCGCAAGTGCCACAACTGAGATCATGGCAAACATTGATTCAGTCAAGACACAGGCAAACCATCAGTCAAGCGCTGTTGTCAACACACAGGGAATCATCAACGAATCTGACGGACACATGAAGAAACTGAACCAGAATGTTCTTGCCCAGACATCAGACATCAACGAATCTTCCGCCGCGATCGAGGAAATGCTTGGAAACATCGCTTCTGTAACATCTTCTGCCAACAAGATGACAACATCTTTTGCGGATCTTACAAAGGTTATCAACGAAGGTTCTGGCAACGTAAAATCCTGTTCCGAGGTGATTAAGGAAATCAGTGTTAAATCAAAGGTTCTGGCAGAGGCAAACAATACGATCAAATCGATTTCAAGCCAGACAAACCTGCTTGCAATGAACGCAATGATTGAGTCAGCCCATGCAGGTGAGGCTGGTAAAGGTTTTGCTGTTGTTGCTGACGAGATCCGCAAACTTGCAGAAAACTCAAGCAATCAGGCCGCATCAATTGCCCTCAACATCAAGGAAATCACTTCCCTCATCCAGCAGGGCGGACAGCTTTCTGCCCTTTCACAGGCCAGTTTTGAATCAATCGATAGTCAGCTTGGCATTGTTGATCCTCTTGTCCGTCAGATTTCCAACGCAATGGACGAGCAGTCTTCCGGATCAAGCCAGATTCTTGAATCCCTTTCCAACATGAAGGAAAAAGCAAACTCTGTCGGTGACAGCTGCAGTAATGTGGCGACAGCCCTGGACAAAGTCGGCAATGATATGGAAAGTGTCGCAATGATATCTAACACAATTCTTGGAAGTATGGACGAGATGGCCGCAGGGTCACAGCAGATCAGCAAAGCGACTCAGAATGTCTCTGACCTGGCACTCAACACAAAAGAAGCTATTGACGGAATCACTCATCTGATCGGTCAGTTCAAGGTATAAGGCGCTTCAGCGACCAGATATAAACACACTTAAGCCCTGAGGAACTGCACAGATGCGCAACCTCAGGGCTTTTTTTTAATGGAGGAAAAAATGGGCATCCGAATTGAAAAAGGTGACATCACAAGATACAGAGTTGACGCAATTGTCAACGCGGCAAACAGTTCCCTTCTGGGCGGAGGCGGTGTTGACGGCGCAATCCACAGGGCGGCAGGACCAGAACTGCTTGATGAATGCAGAACTCTCGGAGGCTGTTCCACAGGGGAAGCAAAAATGACGAGTGGTTACAGACTGCCTTCCAAATATGTGATCCACACAGTGGGCCCAATTTATTCAGAACACCGCAAAGAAGAATGCGCCGAACTGCTGGTTTCCTGTTACCGGAACTCAATCAGACTGGCACAGGAGAAAGGCTGCAGAAGCATCGCATTCCCTCTGATCAGCGCAGGAGTCTACGGTTACCCGAAACGGGAGGCACTTAAGACGGCTGTCTGCTGCATCAGGGGTTTTGCTCCTGACATGGACGCAGTGCTTGTGCTTTTTGATGCGGAAGCCTTTGACATTGCACAGAAGGATTTTCCGGAGCTGATCTGCTGCTGAAAACATTGACAGCATAAAAAAACGGGCATCTCACTTGGGAAATGCCCGTTTTCTTTAACCAACTGAAAAATAAATCAGCGGATTGATTATTTGTTTACTTTGTCTTTCAGAGCTTTTCCAGCTTTGAATTTGGGTGTTTTTGCTGCTTTGATCTCAATGGAAGCACCTGTTCTGGGGTTGCGTCCTTTACGTGCAGAGCGTTCGCCGACATCAAATGTTCCGAAACCGATCAGCTGAACGTTTCCACCTTTTGCAAGTTCTTCTGAAACAGCGTTTGTGAAAGCTTTTACTGCTTTTTCAGCATCTTTTTTTGTCAATCCTGTTTCTTTTGCAATTGCGTCTACCAATTCTACTTTGTTCATGATTTCTATCTCCTTTGTATTGTCAGTAAGTAGATTCCTTATCTTAATGTTGACATAAGTTCTCTCAGACACAGACGTTTGTTAAACTAACCAAAACTGCGTCAAACCTTATGTAACTTAAACTATAACGCTAAACATTGCATAAATCTAGTAGCAAAACAAAAAAATTATCTTTCTTAATCAGTTTCCAAGAATTTTGATGCTTCCACTGATAGTCTCGACTCTCAGATTCACAACATCCATTCCTTTTTTTCCGTTGTGGGTGACAGATCCTGATTTTGAGAACTTTGAATCAAGAATCTCATCTTTTACAGAACCGGAAACCGTCGAATAAATCAGTTTATAGTTGGAATCCCTGTCCATTGAAACTTTGATCGATCCTGAAACTGAACCGAACTCACAGTCACCTGTAAATGAACCTGAGTTTTCTACTTTGATTGAACCGGAAACAGTATTACAGTTAATCTTTCCAATGGTACCGTCAACATTTACTGATCCTGAGACAGTGTCGAATCTTACGTTTTCACTCTTTACACTGCCTGTGGACACAGAACCGGAAACACTGTTCAGACTGATATAATCAGAGATGAGTCCGTCAGCACTGATTCCACCGCTCACCGTTGTCAAGGACACGGAAGAGAACTTCTTGCCTGCAGGAATCTTGACAGTTACCTCAGACACAACATTTCCCCTGAAATTGTCTGAGTATTTTTCATCCCGGTCAAAGCAGAGAGAATCACCTTTCATCCCGATCTGAAGCCTGTATTCTTCCTTAAGGTTGGTTCTGTATTTTACAGTGATTTTTGATCCGCCGCCGGTCTCAATGTGAACACTGTCAGCAACCATGCTTCCATCAATCACCTGGATGCGGGAGGCGTCAAATTCGTAGTCAATCACGTCAGTTCTGCTGCAGACCATATCTGCCGATGAAGTCCAGTTCCAGCCGTTGGTCACATGGATTTTACCGAAACTCCAGGGAAGAGATCCGTTGAGCCCTGACACAAGAAAACCGCCCAGTGCGACAGCTACCACCAGCCAGACAATTCCCATAAGAAGATAAAAAGTCTTTTTCATTCTTTTGAAACCTCACGTCTTGAAGCGTCGTCATCAAAATGACGTTTTGCATCACTTTCGTAAGTCACTTTACTTTCTTTATCAGAACCGGCTTTGAACATGTAATAGAACATTGTGGCGGCCTGTTCCACAGCTACTGCAATAAGCCAGACGAGCCAGGAAATTGCCCATTTTCCAGTTGTGAAACTGATCCACAGATAAACAATTGTCGTGAGTGTCCAGAAAAGCTTCTTTCCTGATGCAATCGCAGCCTTTTCGTTTGAATCATAATCTTTCATGATTTACCTCTTTATGTCTTTGTATTTCCTGTTTTTTTTCAGAATCATTATACTTAACCCGGAATCAAGTGAAAAGTGTTACCTTTTATTACGCTTTTTTGCATTATTTTTTATGGACTATCAAAGCGCAACTTGCTAAGATTGTTCCCATGAATATCTTTGCTCAGTTTCTTCCTGATTTTATGCATTTCAATGCCCTTAACGGTGCAAATCTTGTTCTCCTCATGGGCATCATTCTTCTGCTCGGCGCAATGGGCGGAAGACTTTTCCAGAAGCTCCGGATTCCTCAGGTTGTCGGTTACATCGTAATCGGTATTATAATCGGCCAGTCCGGATTCCAGGTGCTCAGTTCACTGGTAATCGTCTCACTGGATCCTGTCAGTTCCGTTGCCCTTTCACTCATAGGTTTCCTTATCGGTGGGGAGCTCAAGCTTTCCGTGCTGAAAAAATACGGTAAACAGTTCACCGGAATCCTTCTTTTTGAAGCGATTGTTCCCTTTTTCGTGGTCAGTTTCGTAGTCACCTCAGTTTCTTTCCTTATCACCAAAGATTTCAGCACTTCTCTTGCACTGGGTCTCATACTTGGTGCCATCTCTTCCGCCACTGCTCCCGCTGCCACAACAGATGTCCTCCGCGAGAACAGAACCCGAGGACCGCTTACAACCACTGTCCTGGGTATTGTAGCAATGGATGATGCCGTAGCGCTGATTCTTTATGCTTTTGCTTCAAGCATAGCAAGTTCACTTCTGGGCTATACAGGCGGAACCCTTGGCAAACAGCTTCTCACTCTTGCCTACGATGTTTTCGTTTCAATCGCACTTGGTTCTGCGATCGGATTCCTGCTGAGCAAGTTCATCAGAAATGTGATGACTGACGAGGGCCGCATACTTGCCTTCTCTCTCGGCTCTCTTTTCCTTTCAACCGGAATCTGCAGTTTCCTTGATCTGGACAATATCCTTGCAGCAATGTCCATCGGTTTCTTCATGGTGAACTTCGCTCCGGCAAAAACCCGTCCAACTTTTTCTCTTGTTGAGAAATTCACACCGCCAATCTACGTTCTGTTCTTTGTACTTGTCGGTGCAAAACTGAACGTCTGGAACGTGACACCTTATGTGGGAATCATCGCACTGCTGTACATCATCTGCCGCACTGTCGGTAAATCAATCGGTTCCCGTGTCGGTTCCAAATTGACTCACGCACCGAAAACCGTCCAGAAATATCTGCCCTGGTGTCTTCTGAGCCAGGCCGGTGTCGCAATCGGACTGAGTATTGCGGCAGGCCAGACTTACGCAGATACGCTCGGTCCTACAATCATCCTGATTATTACGGCGACAACGTTTGTGGTGCAGATTCTGGGGCCTGTCTGTGTTAAACACGCAGTGAACGGTGCTGGAGAATGCGGCCTTGATATCTGTGAGGAAGACATAATGAAGACCTGCCGCGTCCAGGATGTCACGATGCAGGGCGTCTCAATCTGTTCTCCTGAATCACCGGCAATTGTTACAGAGACTACAAAACTCCATGAGATTCTGGACTCATTCAGTACTCATCAGAACCTGAACTATGCTGTAAAGTCAGCCGACGGAAAATTTGCAGGAATGATCACACTGGATCACCTTAAGGAATGTCTTCTGATCATGGAGATGTCTGACGGAATCATGGCCATGGACATTCAGGAACCCTGTTCTTCATCCGTAAAGCCTGACATGTCTATTCCCGATGTCTACCAGCTTTTTGAGGCAACGGACACAGAAGCTCTTCCGGTTGTGGATGACAAGGGAAATCTTCTCGGCATTGTCGAAAAACCGGTTGTTGACCATTATCTGCATCTTCAGGTCATGGAACTTCACAAAAAACTTGCCGAACTGGATAAATAAGTGCAAAATTAATTACGGAGAATTATATGAAAAAGCATTTTTACATTTTTGCAATTCTTGCGATGATTCTGGGACTGATGATGGTTTCAGCTCCTTCGTCATTCATTAAAGTTCTTGTGATTCTGGCTGGTATTGCTTCTGTTGCAAGCGGTGTATTCGCCTTTTTTACGGCACGTCACCTGGTTGATTCACCTGTGTTCCTGTGGACTGTCACCGGCCGTTCCATTCTTGGAATAGTTGTCGGCCTTCTTGCCGTTATTCTTCCTCTTGCAATCGCAAAAACCGCATGGACAATAATGATGTACATTCTGGCCACAGAACTTGCTGTTTCCTGTCTTGTCCAGCTGTACGACGTTTACATACTTAAAAACAATGGTCTGGAGACAAAACCCTTTATCGGTGAGATTCTGATTTCTGCAATTCTTTCAATCGTACTTTTCATCATGCCTGCCACAGTGGGAGAAATCATTGTACGTGTCCTGGGAGTGCTTGTAGTTATTGCGGCCGTTGTTCTTGCTGTCTGGACTTATAAAGCAAAGGAAAAACAGAATTTCATTGTCGGAACTGTTACCGAAGCGGACGCAGAAGACGTGGAATTTTCTGTGGAAGACTGAATCATTATCAGTGAAGACTTACAGCAGCTCGGTAAGAAAACGGTTCAGAAGCAGGAGACCTTCCCCGGTCAAAGCGTAGAATGTGTCTTTTCCGTCCGGAGCGCTGTAAGTGTATGCAAGCCCTTTCTCCTGCCAGCGGGCAAAAACTCCTTTTGCGCTGGTCTGTTTTTTGCCGCAGAGTCGCTCTTCAAGACTCTGTCCGAATCTCTTAAAGTATTCAGATTCGCTTATCCCCTGTCTTAAGCGAAAACCCATCATAAGAAATTCAAACTCTTTCGTGTCATTATCCAGGTTTTCTGTTTCTGCAGGCGGCAGTTGTCCCGACGACAGAGCTTTGCAGTAAGCGCAAACATCATCTGTGTCCGTGTACCGTAACCGGCCGACTGTTCCGGTTGCCCCGGCCCCAACTCCGATGTAATCATTCTGAAGCCAGTAAGTCATATTATGACGACTCTCACATTCCGGCCTGCAGAAATTGGAGACTTCGTACTGGAAAAATCCTTTCTGCTCAAGAAAAACACGGCCCATAAGCCATTGTCTGTCATTTGTATCCTGGTCATAGGGAACTTCCTCTTTTTCCACCATTCTGTACAACGGAGTTTCTTCTTCCAGTGTCAGGGCATAGAGAGAAATGTGATCAGCACCGCAACCGGCACCAAGCTCCAGACCTTTCATAAAGCATTCGTCAGTAAGTCCGGGCAAACCTGAGATAAAATCCAGAGAAAGCCTGTTGTTTTTTCTGCCGACCCAGAAGTTTTTAAGAAGCTCCAGGGCAGAAAAAACGCATTGTGAATCACTTCTCCGGTTCAATGTGAGAAGGACTTCCGGATCAGTTGACTGGATTCCCACAGAAAGCCTGTTTATCCCAAGAAAGCTGATTGTATCAAGAAAACCCACTGTCAGATCAGCTGGATTTGCTTCAATGGTGATTTCTTCCGGCTTTTTTTCTGAAAGCGAAAAAACGGTTCTCAGGATTTTTTCAAGCTGAGCGCCAGAAAGAAGACTGGGAGTTCCCCCGCCAATATATAAAGTCTCAAAAGAACGGATACCGAACTGTCCGCATCGTAAAGGAATCTCCGCGCAGAGAGCATCCACATAGTCATCACTCACAGATTTCACAGGCAATGAAAAAAAATCACAGTAAGCACATTTTGAAAGACAGAAAGGAATGTGGATATAAAGGGCTGCCATAAAGAAAGAATCAGCTGAAAGGGAAGAACCGCCAGACAGCGACACCTTTGATCTGCGAAGCTTTCACAGGTCCGTAAAGACGTGAGTCAATTGAGGAAACCCGGTTATCTGCCAGCAGGAAATACTCATTGTCGCCAAGAACAATCTCATCCATTTCCTGAGGCACACCGATTCTTCCGTCATGAGAAGTGCTGCCTTCTATGGAAGTTTCGTAAGTAATCTGGGCCATTTCCGATTCAGTAAGAAAATGACTTTCTCCTGCCGGTTTCACATACAGCTCATAGTTTTTCATGTAGATTGTGTCACCTGGCATTCCCACAACACGGCGCAGAGTGTCCGCATTGGCAGAAATTCCGCCTTCAAGAATGGTGTTGTAATTCTGGAAAAGAAAAAAGTTTCCGAACATTTTTCCCAATTCCGGCAGCCAGCCTCTGTATTCAGAAAAATCAGGATTCAGGTACACAACTGAGCCGCGCACAATATCCTTTTTCTGCCAGAAAAGGGGTTTTTCACCGTTGGTTGCCGCAACAAAAACACGGCTTCCGCTTCTGTATTCGGGAGCCATGGATTCTGATACCACAGAAACAGGAAAAACAATAAAAGAAAACAGAAGGTTGATTACTGTAAAAACTGAAAGAAAAACAATTATTAAAAGCAGAATCTTGCGCTGCAACTGGCGCTTCAATTCCACGGAAAAATCAAACTGTGACTGAGCCATGGAAAAACAATACCATTTATTGCAACATGACGTCAATTTCCATAAAATTACTTCATGATCAGAAACGCAACAATTGATGATTTGGAAAGAATCACTGAACTTTTCAATATCGGGCGCAGCTTCATGCGTCAGAACGGGAACAGTTCCCAATGGATCAACGGCTATCCTTCAAGGGAACTGCTGCTGAATGACATTTCAAAGCAGCATCTTTATGTGGAAGAGACTGATTCAGAACTGACAGGTGTTTTTGCATTCATTCTTGGGGAGGATGCAACTTACATAAAGATTTACGAAGGCCGATGGCTTAATGATGAGCCTTACGGAACAATCCACAGAATAGCCTCTGACGGGATTCATCACGGGTTTTTCCAGCGTGCCCTGGACTTCTGTTCTGAAAAAACGGACAATATCCGCGTAGACACTCATGCAGACAACAAGCCCATGCAGCATACTCTTGAGAAAGCCGGTTTCACTTACTGCGGAATTATTTACGTTGAGGACGGATCGCCTAGAGTTGCTTACCAGAAAGCAGGTGTGAGGGCACACTGAGCGCACCCTGACGGATAATTTTCACTTCTCCGTCGGACAATGCAACAATTGTTGAAGGTTTCGCGTCCGGGTCGGCATTTCCGCCGTCAACAATCAAGGCAACATCCTGTGCAAAAACTTCTTCCATCCTGCGTACATCATAAAGCACAGGTTCGCCGCTTTTATTCACACTGGTTGAGTAAAGCGGGCCGCCTGAAAGTTCAATCACATCTCGAAGCCATTTTTCGCCGGGACAGCGGAAGGCAGTTGTCCCGCCTTCAAGATTGTTCATTATGACTGTCAGGGGACCGGGCCACAGAGCGGCAAGTTCCTCAGGAAGCACATCCTTTGTGTAGCGGGACAGCATTTCCACGCTGCTTACAAGCTGGATAAGCGGTTTGTTCTCAGCCCGCCCTTTCGCGGCAAAAATCAAAGCTTTGGAATCAAACTGGGAGCAGACAAGGCCGCTGAACCCATAAACTGTGTCGGTAGGAATAATGACGATTTTGCCGGAGCGGAGAGCATCGGCGGTTTTCAGTGCAGAATCAGAATCAGTTTTAAGAATGGTCATCAGATTGTTTCTTTTGCAAAACGGGTATTGCGCGCATAAGCAGAAAGTGACTGAATGCAGAAAATCATGATTGAGACAAGAAATCCTGCGATTCCGGCAATTTTGCAGATCCGTTCATCAATGAATGCAACCGGCTCAATCCTCATTACAGTTCCTGTATCATAGACACGCATTTCCCGTTCGGAGATTCCGTTGATTTTCACCAGGATCTGACCTTCTTCCACAAATCCCATTTTTTTTGCAAAAGATTCAATGGTTGCCCGGTCACTCTGCAGAGCGCGGTAATCAGTAACAAGACTTTCATTTATCGCATTCAGTTCTGAGACATGCTCGGTAAGTGCGAGTTTCTGCTCATAAAGCTGATTGTATGCAAGAATTCCATTCTGTCCTGCAACAACGCTGAAGATTGTGTAAACTGCAATACCGATTATTAATGAGATCAAAAACTTTATATGCGACATAGGAAATTTTTCGGCACAATAGTCGAATTTCCACACTTATGAAATTCAAAAAACGCCCAACTTTTCATGAATTTTTCCCAGTAAAAAAAATCCTTCAGAAATTCAGGGAAAATGCCGATAAAACAACCTATGAAAATCTCTGAAATTTTCTGCGCATTTTCAGAGTTCATCTTCGGGGAGTGAATATGTCTCTTGAACAAGAAAACAAAAACAATGATTTGACAAACATGCAGTCGGAAGAACTTGAAAAGTATGGAGTGTGGGTAAAACGTCCCGTGCCGGATTCTCTTTCCATCAATCCTTTTGACAATACTTTTACCGTTGAAACTGCTTCAACCCTATTTACAGAGGAAGATTCTGTCTTCCAATCTGTAAGCGCAGACAATTCCGCAGAGGAAGAGATCTCTCTCTCTGATTTCCTGAATGATTCTTCTTCAGAGGTTTCTGAGAATGCCCAGGATGACATCAACCAAACAATTGAAGAAACTGAACCGGAAAAACCTGAAAACCTGGAATTCAACGATATGGAAGATTCTGCACTCAATGAGACAACCGAATCACTGGGTGCTGCAGGAACTGCCGATTTTAATGAAGATTTTTCAGCAGACGACCTTACGGATTCTCTGGAAAATGATTTTACCGAGACTGAACCGGAAGTTTTTGGTGACATTGAATTTGAAAACCTTTCAGAAACCAACGAACTTACGCCTCTTTCATCCTATGATTTTGCGGAACCCGCAGAAACAGCTTCAGAAGAAGAAATCCCGGATCCTGTTTTTCAGGACTCTTTCCCGGAATCTATGGACGAACTTTCTTTCACAGACTCATTTACAGATTCATTGATTCAGGAGGAACCTGTTTCTCCTGAGGAACCGATTTTCCCAGAAGAATCACTTCCTGCAGAATCGATTCTTTCAGAACAACTTCCTTCAATTGAAGATTTTGAAACAGATTTCCAGCCGGAAAAAACAGAAACCCTTGAACAAGCCAGTCTGCCCAAAGATCCTTTTGACAATTCCATTTTTGAGGAAACCGGTCTTGAGGCACCTGCAGAATCTTCCCCCATTGTTGAAGAATCAGTCACCGAAGACCAGCCGGTTTCTACAGAGCCGGAGAAAAAATCCGGAGAACCGGAGGAGATTGATTTCAGTGCCACAGAGGAAGTCAGCCTGGATGATTTTCTTGACGGAATGGATTTTGATGAACCTGACATGCCCGTTGCCGCTTCAACAATTGCCGCAGTTACAGCTGCTGTTGAATCAGGCAGGGAAGAAGAAATCAGTCTTGATGAATTCGGTGTGGATTTTGACAGTAATTCCGGCGACGGAACAGAATCTGTGTCCCTTGATGAATTCGGAATTGATTTTTCTGACAGTTCCACAGAATCAGTTTCTCTTGAGGATTTCATCCCTGCAAAGAAAAAAGAGAAGAATGATATCATAAATGATCCGCCATTGGAAATTGAACTTTCCTTTGACGACAACTTTGTGATGGAAACAGTTGCAAACCCGGAAGACAACATTGAAGGTGAAAATGATTTTATGGACGCCGTGTTTACCGGTGATTCCTTTGACAACTTTGATGACATTTTCGAGAACATCACTGACATCGGCGAAACAGCAGCACCGGTTGAAGAACAGCCTGCCTCATCAGAAATTTCCTTCGATGATGTTTCCGAGTTTGATGACCTGCTCAATTCTTTCACAGACGATGCGCCGGTTGCAAAAGCGGAAACAGGAGCCGTTTCGGTTTCAGGACCTGCAAAACAGCGTGATTACGACCTTTTTGTGTCAATGGAAGACGAAGAGAAACCAGCTGCACAGAGCGCAACAGTTCAGGAGGAAGAGGAAGAAGAGGCCGTTGTTGAACTGTACACTGACAGAGATGAATCAGAAGGATTCAATATTTCTGCACCGATTGAGGGAGCCAGTTCATCATTCTCACTTTCTGACATGGCAGACTTTGATGATTCAATCCAGTTTATTGACGAAACAGACCCTTTTGAACAGGCCAAAGATCCACTTGCTGAGCAGGAGACTGATCCGGCCATAAGCCAGCCTCTGCCGGAAGAAACTGTTGCAGAAGAAACAATTGCAGAAGACATTGTTCCAGATGAACCGGTTAAGGAAGAAATAACTGAATCGGAGGAAATCTCTCCTGATACAGAACAGAATACTATTACAGAGGATGAGAACATTATGCAGGATTTATCGTTGCCCGAAGATTTGGACTTACCTGATGACATTGATTTGAAAGAAGCTTTCAACATGATTGATTCCACTGATTTTTCAGCTTTGGCTGAGGAAACTCCGGAGGAAACGGTTGTGGAACCTGATACAGAAGAGTCTCCGGTCGAAGAAGTACCCGTTCAGGAGGAATCCTCTGCCCTTTCTCCTCAAATTGAGGTTGCAACAGAAGAATCAACTTCTTCCGGCGATCCCTGCTCTTTCCAGTACGAGTCTGACTCCGAGTATCCTATCGTACAGGAGGAAGAGATTCCCCAGGAAGAGCCCGTTCAGGAACCGGAAGTTTCTGACGCGGAAGAAAGTTTCCTGTCCCGCCAGCCTGATTTTGACCAGAATGAAATGGATGCTTTCGTCAGCACAGTTGATACGGCTGAAAACTGTGACCGAAACGATATTGCCCAGTTTGCAGCTGACACAATCACTGACAGCGACATACCCACTGTAAGCAGTTTGCTCAGTGATTTTGATAATAAACTTGATAACTCAAGTATTTCGGAGTATACTGATTCTGTTGATTTCACGGAGGATTTCACCAGCATGAATGAAGAACCCATCATTTCAGATTCCAACACATCTACAAACGATGTATTAAACAAGATTATGAACGAGCTTTCCGCTCTTCGTTCTGAAATAAATACACTGCGCACAGACATTGACGCGCTCAAAGCAGAAAAATCCGTTGAACCGGAACAGTTTATTCCTCAGGAAGTTTCCGAAGACATTCCTGTTGAAGAGGATCCGGTCATTGAACCGGTTGCAGAAGAATCTGCTGGAACAAGTGGTGGTTTCTTTGCTGACGACGGAGAGGACGATACAATCGCTCTTTCCGGTGACGAACTGAATAACATTCTTAACAGTGCAGACTTCACCGAAGAAACCGCTGAAGCTCCGGTATTCGAAGGCCAGCCTGCAGAATCAGTAACTGAAGAGTCTGATCTGGATGCTGAAACTGAAGAAGCAGAGATTGAACCCATGGCTCAGATTGAAGAGGATATGTCAATCGAAATGCCTGAAGTTGAAGAGCCGATTATCGAAGAGCCTGCTTTTGACGGAAATGATTTCGGACTTGATGATCCTGAAGCAGAAGTTCCCTCAGAACTCCCTGACGAAATTGACATTCCCCAGATGGACAGCACTTTTGAGGAGACAGTCGAAGAACCCGTTGCTGAAGAAGACTCACCTGTAATGGAAGAGACAGAAGAAATTCCTGAAGAGGAACCGGTAGCAGAAGAACCTGTTGCAGATGATTCTGTTTCTGATGAACCACAGATTGAAGACAACAGCGCATTTGCAGATATTATGGCTGACATTCAGGATTCTTCCGAAGAGGAAGCTTCTGATGTAGCGATTTCGGAAGATGAACTGGCAAGAGCCCTTCAGTCTGCTCCTGTCTCAGAAGAAGAACCTGCAGAAGAACCGGTATTTGAAGAGTCCGCTGTGGAAGAGCCGGCTGCTGAAATCGAAGAGCCTGTAATTGAGGATCCGGTGATTGAAGAGCCCGTTTTCGAGGAAGTTTCTGAAGAAATCGAAGACGATATTGATGAGACTCCTACAGACACGATGTTCGAAAGTGAAGACTGGAACGAGCCTAAGATTTCAGAGGAAGAAATCTTGGGAGACGCTGCCTTTGAAGACAATGGTGTTTCATTGGATGATGATTTTGAGGTTCCGGCCGGTGATACCGATGATTTCGCTTCTGAAGTTCCCGCTGAGGAAGAAATCCCTGTTGAGGAACCTGTTGCAGAGGAAATCAGTTCTTTTGAAGAACCCGAAGTTCAGGAAACAGAGGAAGAGATTCCTGCTGAAGTTACAGAAGAGCATGTTTCCGAGATTGCAGAAGAACCGGCCATCGCACCTGTTGCCGCAGAAGAGTCTTCTGTAGTTCCGGATGAACTGAAACAGGATGTTAAATCAGTTCTTCTGTACATGGATCAGCTTCTGGAAAATCTTCCCGAAGAAAAAATTGCAGAGTTTGCCCGTTCCGAGCATTTTGAAGTTTATCGAAAACTGTTCACAGAACTGGGATTGGCATAATTATGGGTCTGTTCCGCAAGATAACAGAAAACTTTTACCTGCCTTCGGAGGAGCACAAAGGGCTGCTGGGACTTGCAAAAAAAGTTCTTGATTCCGACAGTTCAAAGCTTTCTCCGGCAGAAAAACTTCTGAAAAAACAGAATTTATTTGCTTTAAGCACACTTGTTCTTGAAGGAAATGTTTTTCAGACTTTGTTTTCTTGCGGACTTGAATCTTCTTCTTTTGATGCCGCATTATCTACCGTTGATTTCTGGAACGGAACTTTTGCGGCAGATCTTCAAGTCTGGAACCGTTTTTCAGGCGAAGAACTTACCCCTTATTACCAGCTTTTTTCCGAATCAGACAAACACCACATAAACACTCTTTTCGTCTGTCGCTTTATGCACAATGACAGAGACTGTATCGCACTGGTCGCTTCCGAAAAAGAGGATGCTTCACTTCCTGATGATTTCCTTGATACGCTGGTCACTCTTTCTTTCGAGAACCAACCGCTTTGAACCTGGAATTTTCCATTGCAAAAGACGGATCCCAGACTGTTTCCGCAAAGGGTTTTTTTCTTCATTCTTCCTACCGGCCTTTTTCGGAAGCTCAACGTTTTGTCCAAAGCGCAGATTTCAAGTTTTCACCTGAATTTATTGTTTTCATCGGACTTGCTCTCCCCTACCCTATCCAAGAATTAAGAAAAAAGTTTCCTGACTCCAGAATTCTTTCCTTCTGTTTTGATAAAGAATTTGTCATTCATTCAGAATCCCTGCTTTCAAAGATTGAAAACCATGACATTTTTTTTGTGAATGAAGAAATCACTCCGCAGAACATTGCAGATCTTCTTTTTGCGCGGATTGGAGAAGAATCAGCTTTTCTGACACAGACTATGGAATGGGCAGCTTGCAGCAAAATTTTTTCAGAAGAAACCGCAAAATGTTGGGAAGGTGTCCGGCTGTTTCTTAAAAAGTCTACAAGTTTATTACACACAAGGGCTTTCTTTAACCGGCGATGGTTTCTGAACACTGTGAAGTTTGTAAGAAACACAGAACACTTTGTCATCCCTGAAAAAACTTCCAGACCAATCCTAATAGTGGCTTCAGGACATTCTCTTTTAAATTCAATTGAGAATATCAGACAGAACCGGGAATGTTTTACAGTTCTTGCAGTTTCTTCCGCAATCAGTCCCCTGCTCCATCACAATATTGTTCCTGACTTATGCATTTCCACTGACGGCGGTTTCTGGGCAACAGAGCATCTGTCACCTTACATCAAAGATTCCCGGCTTGCAGAAGTCCCTCTGGTTTTAAGTGCGGAATCCGCATGTCCAAGCAGAATCCTGAAAACCGCAAGAATAATCCCCATCTGTTACGGAGACGGTGCTGAATCAGTTTTTTTTGACCGGCTCAAGATTCCTTCTGTAAAAGGTAAGAGAAACGGCACAGTCAGCGGCACAGCTTTGGAATTTGCCCGGCAGATTTCCTCCAAACCCGTTTATTTCTGCGGACTCGATCTCGCCTCTTCGGAAGGCTTTGCTCACACTCAACCGAATCAGCTTGAAATTCAATCTTCAGTCCGGGACACAAAAATTTCTTCATTGGAAAACCGTATTATTCCCCAGACTTTCTTCAACGAATCCCTTGGAATTTACAGAAACTGGTTCAGTCAGCAGGGAAGTCTGCACAAAGATTCTTTTTTCAGGCTTGTAACAGATAAAGACAATTTGAACCCAATCCAGAATGTTTCAGACATCAATTGGGATTCCATCAACTTTAAGCCGAATGACTGCAAGGAAGACAATAAAGGAATGGATTTTCTTCAGCTTTCAAACGAGGGTCTCCAGAAAAGCCAGAGAATTCTTGACTTACTCCATGATTTTCCTGACAGAAAAATTCTTATGGAGACTGCGGCCTTTGCGGAATCCATTCTGTTAAAGCGGGACGATGAGAATGACGAAGAATTAACTGGAAAAATCAATTCTCTTACCAAGGATTTGCTTGAAAAAGCTGAAAAGATATGCAGAATCTCGATCTGACAGAACAAAGCATTTATTCTTCTTTCAAACTTTCAAAAACAGATGACAGAATTCCTCTTTATTTTTCGGGGAATGCATCCCTGTCACTTTACAATCCACAAAAAGACGCGGAAAATTTTGTCAAAGCCCAGAAAATTTCTTCACAGACCGGAATGATTGTCATAGCAGGAGCGGCAAACGGATTCCATATCCGTGAAGTGGCAAAGACTTTTCCCAAAGCAAAGATTCTCTGTATCGAAGCAAATAAAGAGAGCCTGGATTTTTTAGAGAAAGAAAAACTGATTCCTCCCGATGTTTCAAATAATCCGCGGATTATTTTCTGCACATTGGATGATTTTTCAGCTGTCCTTAAAAATAACTATTTCCCGGCCCTTGATGGCGATTTCTGTTTTGCCCCTTTATTATCCTGGTCAATCGCGGCAGCTAAATTATTTGCAAAAAATGATTCATCCTGGCTTTATGATTTTGTAAACAGCACAATAAAAGACATTTCCCGTGATTATGCTGTTCAGGCCCGTTTCGGGAAAATCTGGAACAAAAACATTCTCCAGAATCTTTTATGCATTGCACGGAATCAAGAACAGTATATTTCGCCACAGACTACAGAGATTTTCCCGGAAAAAACAGCCGCAATAATCGGGGCCGGACCATCTTTGACAAAGCCTGTACTGCTTCATCTGAAGGAACACAGAGATTCTTACACAGTTTTTGCAACAGACACAGTTTTTCCAGCACTGATGAATGCAGGAATAAAGCCCGATCTAATTGTCTCTATCGATGCACAGCAGATCAGTGTGCAGCATATAATCGGGCAGGACTGCAGCAACATTGTCCTGGCTTTTGACCTTTGTGCCGCTGCCGGTCTTGTGCAATACGCCGCAAAAAATGGTGCTTCTCTTCTGCCCTTCTCTTCCGGACATCCGATGATTTCCTGGCTTAACACAGAATACCATGAAAAATACGGAACAGATTTATGTTTCACCTGTTCTGCCGGTGCAGGAACTGTTCTCCATGCGGCAACAGATCTGGCTGATCAGCTTGGTTTCAGGAAAATGCACATTTTCGGTGCAGATTTTGCCTACCATCAGGGAAAAGCTTACACATCGGGCACTTACATTGATACATCGGCCTTCCAAAAATCTTCAAAACTGAATGCAGCGGAAAATATTTTTTCAAATCTTTATTTCCGTGCCCCACTGCAGCCTATTGAGAAAATCAGTTTTTTATCCTGTGCAACAATTTTAAATGAATCAGAAACAGAAAAAATGTTCACAAGCGAAGTCCTAAGATCTTATGGAATTGAATACACAGTTTTTATCCGCAAATTGGAAGCCCAGGGCAGAAAAATCAGTTTTTTAAATCAGAGAAACATGGTCCGGCCTGATCCTTCCACAAATAATCACTTCATAAAAAAAGATCCTTCACCAGAAATCACGCTTAGGATTGAAGAAATCATTTCCGATTACCAACTCTGCCTTGAAAATCCCGATCTCCAGGAAAAATCCCTTGTTTTTTCATATCTTCCCTTTATTGCTTGGACTAAACACTCAAAACCAAATGCCGATAATCAAATGAGTAGAGAGATTTTAGTAAAAAAACTGAAGCAATTTAAGGTGGGATTTTATGAGTTTTAGAAAAGCAAAAACTTTTGCAATCGTTATTTCTGCTGCTTTTGTTATTGCAGCCGCTTTTTTTGTAATAAGCATTATCAGCTTATCAAACAAAGGTTCATCAAAAGCAAGCGCAAGTTTTGATTCCATCAGTGCCCAGATCAATCAGTCCGCAGAAACAAACCCGATTCTTTCCGCAGCTTATCTTGAGGAAGTAAAAACTGTTGCTTCCAAGGCCGACCTTCTGGACGCGATTACCCTTACCAAAGACAGCCTGGTATTTTTTGCCTGGCCTGCAGACAGTCATCTTTTATCTGTTGATGTAAACAGCAACATGGTGATCTCAAGTTCATCCCCAATGATAAAGATTTTTTCAAAGACAATAAACACAGGAAACAGCGGCACTCTTACGATTACCTGCGCTATGCAGACTCTGTTCAAAAAGGACATTTTTTCTAAAGCGGTTATTTCTTTCCTGATCGTACTTGCAGGAACAATCGTTTCCCTGATTCTTCTGATTGTCCAGACACACCAACTTAAAGAAAAACTTTCTGAAGTGTCAGAAGAAGAACCAGTAACTGATCCTGAATCTGAAGAGGATTCTTTCAGCGAAGTTTTCTCGGAAGACATTTCAGAGGAAACTGATTCAGAAGACATCCAGGATTTTGAGGGAACTGAAGAAGAAACTTTTGAGGATTATGAAAATATTGAAGAAAGCATAGACGAAACTGCAAGTGAAGAGACTGAAACAGTCCCGGAGAAGGAAGAAGATTTGTCTCCAGTTTCAGAAGAAGAAGTGATCGAGCCGGTACTTTCCAAATCATCAGACCCCACGGGCCTTTTCTCAGAAAAATCAGGATTCGGCTGGGAATCTTACCTGGAGACAAGATTGGACACCGAACTGTACCGTGCTGCATCAAACGAACAGGACATTGCACTTTTCATGATCGTAGTAAAAGAAATTGACCAATTCCCCAAAGCTTATCGTGGCCTTTGTGAACTGATTCTTTCTTTCTTTCAGTACAGAGATCTGGTTTTTGAATACGGAAAAGACGGCTTTACAGGAATTGCAGTAAACCTTACAATTAATCAGGCAATGATTGCTTCCGAGCAGCTTTATGCAAGAATCAAAGCCCTTCTGAAAGAACACAATCTGGAACTGACAGTTGGAATCGGTATTTCCACACGCTCATTAAGAATTCTTCCCGGTTCGAGACTTCTTGCGGAAGCAAAAGAAGCTGTTGAAAAAGCAATGGAAGAGACTGAGATTCCGATTGTTGCATTCCGCGTGAACCATGAAAAATACCGCCAGTATCTTCAGGAAGCTGTTGAAAATATCAATCTTTCGGAAAATGAGGATTAATCTGCTTCATAATGCCAGTTAAATCTTTTCTCCGCTAGACACAGACAATCCTTTTCTGATATATTGAACATTGAAATGCTTTACTTAAACAGTGTAAAAACAGGCTGCTCACAAGGCAGATCGAGGAGGATCGTTGGCAGACAATAAGGAAAAAGATTTGCGCATCAATGAGCAAATTCGTGTACGAGAAGTCAGACTTATAGACAGTGAGGGCGAACAGAAAGGTATTGTCCCTACCATAGAAGCGCTCAAAATGGCTAGAGAGGTTGAACTCGACCTTGTTGAAGTTGCACCGACGGCTAATCCGCCTGTTTGCAAAATACTTGATTATGGCAAGTACCGGTTTGAACAGGATAAAAAATCCCGTGATTCCAAGAAAAACCAGAAATCTCTGAAATTGAAGGAAATCCGCATGCAGCCTAAAATCGGTGCAGGTGACCTTGATTTCAAAGCAAAGCATATTCAGGAATTCCTGGCTGAGGGCAACAAAGTAAAGGTCACTATTCGTTTCCGTGGTCGTGAACTTGCACATACAGAGCTTGGTCTTGTTGTATTGGAAGAAGTTCAGAAAAGACTTAATGACGAGTACGTTGTTGAAAAACAACCTGACATGGAAGGTCGTTTCATGTCAATGACTCTTTCTCCAAAAGCCAAAAAATGATTTGAGGTGTTAAAAATGCCTAAGATGAAGACAAAGAGAAGTGCTGCGAAGAAATTTTCGCTCACTGGGTCCGGAAAAGTTAAGTATAAGAAGATGAATCTCCGTCATATTCTTACTAAGAAAGCAGCAAAACGCAAGAGACAGCTTCGTGCTTCTGGAATTTTGAGTGAAGCCGATTCAGCAAAAGTACGCAAACAGCTTTTGCCCTACGGTTGATTACTGCAGAATTAATAGGAGATAGAATATGTCAAGAGCTATAGACGGTACAAAAAGACTGAGTCATCGTAAGAAGATTCTTAAACTGGCAAAAGGTTTCCGCGGACGCCGTGGAACAAACTACAAAGCAGCAAAAGATGCTGTAACACAGGCTTTGTCTGATGCATATGTAGGACGCCGTGATAAAAAAGGTGACTACCGCTCACTGTGGATTGCTCGTCTTAACGCAGCATGCCGCGCAGAGGGAATCACCTACTCTCGCTTTATTGAAGGTCTTAAGAAAGCTGGTGTTATCATCAACCGTAAAGCACTTTCTAACATGGCAATCGAAGATGCAGCTGCATTCAAAGCAGTTGTTGAAGTTGCAAAAAAAGCATTAGGAGCATAAGTTATGATTACCCTGAATCAAGTTCAACTTCTTCAGAAAAAAGTGGAAGATGCCGTTGACACAATCATGGCACTTCGCAAAGAAAACGCTGCATTGAAAGAACGTTGCCGTGCTTACGAGAACAACAACGCTGACCTTTCACGCCGTGTCACCAGCTACGAAGAAGAGCAGAACATGATTGAACAGGGTATCATGAGTGTGCTTACAAGACTGAACACTGTTGAGGATTCAATCCGCACCAGTGTTCAGGAATCTGTTCCCGCAGCAGAAAAAGCAGTGGAACAGCCTGTTCCGGTTGCAGAAACTGCACCTGTCACAGAAACTGTAACATTCCCTGAACCAGAAACTACAGTCCCTGAAGCCGTTCCCGCGGAAAAAGCGAATCTTTTCGGTGACATGGCAGAAGATAATCTTACAAATGATGCTCCCGCAGCACCTCAGTTTGATATTTTCTAAAGTCTATGGGAACATTACAGATTGATGCATTGGGAACTTCTTTTACCATTCAGGCAAAAGAAGATTCCGAGTATCTGAAAAGTCTTTTAGATCATTTCACAAACACAGTTAAAAAAATCGAAAAAAGCACCGGCTTAAAAGATAATCTTAAAATATCAATTCTTGCCGGCATTTTTATTGCTGACGAATACAAAAAAGAACATGAGAAACTGATTCAAACTAATCCTGAACTTGAGCACCTTGATATGGACCAGGTTGAGCAGATGACTTTGGGAATGATCAGTTCACTTGATAAAATCCTTTAAAATGAATAACCCTGATTTTTCTGTTTGGGTAGATGCTGATTCCTGCCCTGTCCTAGTAAGAGATTATGTAATCCGATTTGCAAAACGCCTTCTTTTCAGAACTTTTTTTGTCGCAAACCGGGAAATCGGTATTCCCAAACAGGACAATTTCGCAATGATTGTTGCCGAAAACCATAAGGATGCGGCGGATGATCTTATTGTTGAAAAAGCAGAACCAAATGATATTGTAATAACTCGTGACATTCCTTTAGCAAACCGTCTGGTTGAAAAGAAAATCGTTGTGATGAACGACAGAGGTGTTCTTTACACTCCCGAAAACATCCGCGAACGGCTTTCAATCCGGAATTTTAATTTTGAATTGAACCAGATGAATATTACAACTGATAAAGGCGGATCTTTCGGAAAAAAAGAAGCCCAGCTTTTTGTCAATTGTTTTGACAGGGAAATCCAGAAGAAACTCAAAAAACAATAAAAAAAGCCTTGAACCGGAGGAATGTTAATCACCTCGGTCAAGACTTTTTCTTTCAGCAGCCGGAAAGTTTTTTATCAACGGGTTGTTGTTATTTCATTCCATGCGCTGGTTATTCGGTCAATGACAGTCTGTGCAATACTGAGTGAAAGCTGGGCTTCTGCCATAGCAATCGTTACATCATGAACATCAACAGAATCCGGATCCACAATAAGCTTTTCAGCCATGTCAGAACTAGCCTGCTGCTTGTCGTTTACATAATCAACTGCCTCAAGAAGATAATCCTCAAAGGATTTACCGGTCTTCTCTGTCTTTGCAGATCCTTCTTTAAGTGACTGAAGACCAGCAGAACCAACCAGCGGCGCTGACCCGATATGTGCGGCATTATTCCGTGCCATTTGAAATGTACTGATAATTGATGTATCCATTTTCCCCTACCCTGTTAATCAATTACTCAAATTCTACAATGATTAGCGGCCTATTTCAAGAGCCTGCTGAAACATTTCTTTTGAACCCTGGATAACAGAAGAGTTTGCTTCATATGCTCTGGAAGCTGAAATCAGGTCAACCATTTCGGTTACAATATTTACGTTAGGGTATTCCACGTAGCCCGCATTGGGTCCTGATTTGATTGCATCAGGATGGGTCGGGTCATAGACCATCTGTCCCGGTGTATTGTCTTTTACAATTGCAGACACTTTAACACCGCTTCCGGCACCATAATCAAACTGTTCAGGAGCGAAAGGACCGCGGAACTGAACACCGTCACGAGTTGTAAGAACCACAGAGGAGCGTTTATAAGGACCGCCATCTGCTGTACGGGTGGAAGATGCGTTTGCAATGTTATCAGCAATTACGTCAGTGCGGAGACGTTCCACACTCATTCCGGTTGCTGCAATGTTGATGCTTGAAAAAAGACCCATGGATTACCTCACTTATTTAAGAACGATTTTCATCTGGGAAAACTGGAAGTTTTCCATCTGTGTAAGGAGCTGATACTGCAGCTGTGTCTTAAGAACAAGCATTGCTTCTTCTTCTGCATCCACATTGTTTCCATTTGCTTTTGAAGTAGTTGTATAATCAAGAACACGGCGTGGTTCCACAGTTCTGTAATCAATCGGAGTACTTGATTCAATATGTCGGCTGTCATTGGTAACCATTTTAAATGATTCGCCTGCATTTTTTTCGCTTTCAATCGCTCTTTTCAGCTGGCTTTCAAAATTGACAGAAGTACGTTTAAAGTTTGGAACTTCGGAGTTTGCCAGGTTATTTGCACTTACCTGATAACGTAAAGAATTTACATCCAGTGCCCGGTGAAGCATATCCACCGATCTTGAAAAACTATTCATTTTGGCCCCACCATAAAAAAAGAAATAGTTGTTTAATCATGGCATTTTCTTTATCAAATACCACATTTCTTCAATTAAATTTTCGGAATCTGGAAAAAAAAGTTTAGAAAAAAAACACAGCAAAGCAAAAAAAAAACCGCCTGCATTTTCTGCAAGCGGTTTTTGTTCATCCCTTAAAGGGCAAACTTATTTACGGTTGTAAACTTTGTTGTACAGATCTGTAAGAGCCTTAGAGTTAAGGTTTTCACAAGATTTAACGTATGTGTTCCAATCTTTGTTGATGTCTTTCTGACCTGTGATGAACTGGAGTGTCCAAGAAGCGATATTGTCCTTCAGAGGAGTACCCCACAGGTTGATCTGCTCGTTCTCATCTTCTGTAGGAGCTACAGCAGGATCAAGCGGTTTTGATTCGCGGTATTTTCCGAGACGTGCATAGAAGTCCTGGAGAACGGGCAGGAAGTTGTCAGCATTTTCAGCTGTTGTGTGTCCATACCAGAAGTTACCACCAGCATATCCCCACTGGAGACGGATGTCGAGATCTGTGTCAGCACCAGCAATACCCAGACCACCGCATTTGTAACCAGGAAGCAGAGCTTTAACCTGGAGACCTGTTGCATCGTCTGTTACATAGTGCCATGTTTCTCCTTCAGGACCCCATTTGTAGAGTGTGTATGCTTCTGAAGAGTACCACAGCCAGTCAACAAAGCGGAGCATTTTGATGAATCCTGCTTCACCCAGTTCTTTGCGTGCGCGTTCTGCAATCATAACACCGTTTTCAAGACGTGTGTTTTCTGCTGAATATTTGTTTACAGCAACAGGAGTCATACCATAGTATGCTTCGTAGTTACCTTCACCAACACCAGTGTTAAGACCAGAAATCCATGTTACATACTGACCGCGGTTGATAGAGATAAGAGCTGTTTTACCGTTGTAGAACTTGTTTGTAGCTGTTGTATCATCCTGTGTGAATGTTTCAGGATCGAGGATACCACCGGCGATGAATTTGTTAACCATTGTAACAAATGCTTTCATGTTGTCTGTTCCAGCTGCAAAGTAGAACTGGTTCTTTTCCTGATCAAACTGAACACCGTTTCCGAGAGCCCAACCAGCGTTGATTCCGTATGAGTTACCGATAATCTTGAGGAGGTTACCACCTGTACCCTGTCCAGATTCAGAACCACACCACAGGTCTGACCAGATGTAGTCTTTTTCTGTTACGATACCAGCTTTAACCATGTAAGCTTTAACGTCAACCAGGATGTCATAGAGTCTGTCCCATGTCCATGTTTTCTCTTCTTCAACGATGTCGTATCCAGCTGCTTCAAAGAGGTCCTTGCGGAACATCATTGTGTAGTCCTGGAGTGCTTTCTCGTGGAGACCGGGCAGACGGTAGTATTTTCCGTCAGATTTGATGATTGTATCAACATCAGCTTTCAGGTTGTATTTGTTGTAGAAAGCTGTGTAGTTAGGCATATACTGAACATAATCAGATACAGCAACAACAGCACCACCGTCTACGAATTTTGATTCATCGTATACTTTGGGGATGATGTAAGCTGAGTCACCAGCATTGATTGCAAGTGTGATTTTGTCTGTATAAACAGATGAGTCATAAGCTACAACGTCAAGATGAACGTTTGTTTTGTCTTCAATTTTCTTGAAGATACCTTCAGACAGCCATGTATCAACCATTGGATACCAGCTTGCGTCACTGAAGTACATTGTGTATGTAACAGGTTCATCAGAATGGAATGTTACATTTTCGCCGTATGTGTATCCGACGGCTTCTGCAGCATTTGCAGAACTGGCTGCAGATGCTGCTTCTTTTTTACCGCCTGCAAACAGAACGGCAACCATAAGAATCGCAACAAGAATAGTTACAATTTTTTTCATAAGGTCCTCCTTATTATTTAATGCGCCCTTCGAACGCATGTTTCAAATTTTATTCCTTTACACCACCGAGCATCATACCCTGTACATAATATTTCTGTACGAAAGGATAGACACAGATGATGGGCAAAGTCATCAGAAGCATAGAACAGGCTTTGATGTTTGATGCAATCTGCATTTTCTCAGCACTTACCTCACCGGGATCAGCGGAAGTTGATGCACCGGAAATAATTGTCTTCAGGTAGAATGCAACAGGCCATTTGTTCTTTGAGTCCAGGTAAAGGAATGCTGTAAACCAGTTGTTCCAGTAACCTACAGCATAGAACAGAACCATCGTCGCAATAATCGGCTTGGAAAGCGGCAGGACAATGCGGAAGAAGATTCCGATTCTGGAGAGTCCGTCCAGTTCACCGGCTTCCTCAAGTTCATGGGGTGTACCGGCAAAGAATGACTTCATCAGCAGAACGTAGTATGTACTGATCAGTCCCGGAAGAATAAATCCGGCAACAGTATCACGCAGACCGAGACGAATCATCAGAACATAGGTAGGAATCAGTCCACCTGCGAAATACATTGTGAAAATGATGAAAGGTGTGAAGAACTTGTTCAGTTTAAGATTAGGCTTTGAAAGAGGATAAGCCAGACATGAACTGAAGAAGATTGAGGCAATTGTACCGATTACAGAATACAGGATTGTGTTTCCATAATAACGGATGAAATCACCTTTCTGGATTACAGAAATATATGTTGTGATATTGAATTCCACAGGAATGATATTAACTTTTCCCTGCATGATTGCTGTCTCTGATGAGAAAGACTGTGCAATCAGGTAAAGGAAAGGATAAAGTGTCACAATACAGATCAGAATCATCAGGACTGTATTGAAAAATGTGAAAACTCTGTATCCCTGTGATTCACGGCGGACGTGGTTATTTTTTTCAGCCATTTTTTACTCCTATTACCAAAGACTGCTGTCTGTTGTCTTTTTGGAGATATAGTTTGCTATACTCAGAAGGACAAAATTTATGATACCTTCGAACAGACCTACAGCTGTTGCATAACTGTAGTTTGCGGAACCGAGACCCATACGGTAAACATATGTTGAGACAATATCCGCAGTTTCGTAAGTCATGGGGTTGTAGAGCAGGAAGACCTTCTCAAAGGAACCGCCGGAACCTACAAGACCACCGATATCAAGAATCAGCAGTGTTGTGATTGTGGGCATGATACAAGGCAATGTGATGTGCCAGACACGCTGGAAATGACCTGCACCGTCAACTTCTGCTGCCTCATACAGAGAAGGATTGATGTTTGCCATTGCAGCCAGATAGAGGATTGTTCCCCAACCGAGGCTCTGCCAGATACCGGAAGCAACGAAGATTGTTGAGAACCATTCAGGGAGTGCTACGAAAGTAACTGCTTTTCCACCGAAGAACTCAATCACATGGTTTACAGGACCGTTTGTTGAAAGAAGCTCGCGGATCATACCTGCGACAATAACCATTGAGATAAAGTGAGGCAGATAGGAAACAGTCTGAACGAATTTTTTCCAATGGATATTCTTGATCTCATTAAGAAGCAGAGCAAAAATCAAGGTCATCGGGAAACGGAAGATCAGATATGTGATGTTAAGAGTAAGTGTATTTCTGAAGGCGCGCCAGAAACTGGGGTCTCCGATAAACTGTTTGAAGTATTTTGTTCCGCTCCAGTTATCACCGAAGATACTTGAACCTGCACGGTAACGGCGGAAGGCGATGATGTTACCAGCCATCGGAATATAGCGGAAAACTATGTAATAAAGCACAGGAACCAACATCAGTGCATAAAGTTGCCAATAATCAATAAAATGTTTCTTCCAACCTGAAGCAGGAGACTTAAGCTTGCTTTTGGCCGTAATATCCATATTATCTTTCATACAACCTCCTATTAATTTTTTGTTCTTTCATACTTGTCTGCTTGCATACTTGCATACTAGTTAATCAATATACACAGATTATCTTTGAAAAAAACAGCCGTCAATAATACTTTTTCCCGATACTTTCAATTAAAATTAAATGTCATAATCGGATTATCAAAGATAAACTAAAATACTAGTTTACAAGTATAAGGAACCTTAGCCATGGATTATACAGAACAGTTCGAGATGATTCTTGCCATTCTGCAGATTGTTATGATGATTGTTTCTGTTACACTGTTTTTTCTTGGGCTGAGGAAAGTCTTCCGTTTTTATTACGGCGGGAAAAATCCTGAGACAGAAGGATACAGAACCCCGGAACAGGCAAAAAAGGACACTGCGGAAATGCGTAAAGGCAGCCTGATTTTTCTGGCGGGCGGAATGCTTGCTTTTGCCGGATTCAGTTTCTGTTCGCTTTTCATGCCGATGAGCATTGAGGGCTATAATCTTTTTGAGATAATCCTGCAGGCAGTGGTGAATGCTTTTGTGAACACAGGTTTTCTGGTTCTGCTGCCTCTTGTGGTACGGCGCCGCAGACACTGATTTTTTTTGGATACAATAAACAGAGGAACATAGATGGAAATTTTGAAAAAAGAGCTTAGCGAAACCACCAGGGAATATGCGCTCCGTGTAATCCGCCACAATATCATGAAACTGGAGATTGCCCCGGGCAGCATGATCAGTGAGCAGGAAGTTGCTCAGACACTGGAGATCTCAAGGACACCGGTTCACGAGGCTCTGCTTGAACTTTCCAAATCCAAGATTGTGGACATTCTTCCCCAGAGAGGCTGTCTTGTCTCAATGATTGACTTTGAGCTTGTAACCGAAGCCGTTTTTCTGCGCCGCACGGTTGAGTGCGCTGTGGTCCGGGAAGCATGTACTCTTGCCACAGATAAAGATTTTGCAGTTCTTGATGAGAACATCCGTCTCCAGGATTTTTACCTTGCAAGTCATTCCTATGACAAGGTGATGGAACTGGACAATCAGTTCCACCGTTATCTGTATGAGATCTCAAACAAAATGCAGTGCTATTACATGGTTGAGCTTCTGAACATTCACTTTGACCGGCTCAGAGACCTGAGTCTGTATTCTGTCAAAAACCTGAAGATCATTGATGACCATAAGGAACTGCTTGCCGCAATGCGCCTTAAAACCCCGGACAAAGCGGAAGAGATCCTCAGAAAGCATCTTTCCCGCTTTGAGATTGACCGGGCCGAAATCAAGGAAAAATTCCCCCAGTATTTCACACGGTAGAAAGTTTCTTATACTCGGTCGGTGTCACACCCGTTTCCTCACGGAAAGTCTTCATGAAATACTTCACATCTCCGAAGCCAGACATATTTGAGACTTCGTACACTTTATAACATCCCTTTGCAAGAAGACGCTTTGCCTCCTGAATCCTGAGTTTCTTCAGGTACTCATTGAAATGCACTCCGGTGTGTTCCGTGAATTTCTCTGAGAACCATGTGTAATTCACAGAGACTTCGTTGGCAACGGTTGCCATGTTTATGTTTTTGGTAAAGTGACTGTTAAGATACTCCAATGCTTCGTTGATGAAAGGATAAGCCGATCGTCCGCGTTTCTTAAGGGCACAGCAATAGACAAGATAATCAGAGACACAGGCACGCCATTCTGACAGACTTGAATGGATCCAGATGTTCTCTATCATCAGGGCCTTTGTTTTAAGGTAAACATCCTGATCAGAACCGAAACGCGTTGACTTAAGTATCTGAGACTGGATTTTTACGTAAAACTGGTAGAAAAGCTGCGCATAATTCTCTTCACTGTTTTCTAAGCTCTCCCCTTTTCCGGATCCGGGAGCAATAAGTTCAAAAATGCCATTGAGTGATTTCTGCACACCGGCCGCTTCTCCAAGTTCAAGGCGCCCAAGAAGCTGCTCAAAGATACGGTCAAGCTGATCTATGGCAAGAGCGGGCTTTGTGTTCCACATGTATACGGAACACAGTTTTCCACCGCAGTAAACATACATTGGCTCGATTTTAAGAAACTGGCTGAGGAATGAGGTAAAGGCGTTTTTCTGGGCGCTCTGTATCTCCGAGGGATTCTGCAGCATGGCACTTACACCTACGCGCAGAGAGACGGAAGCAGGATCAGGATTTTTACAGGATTCGCAATGCTGGATTTTTCTGCCCGCACTTTTGGGAATTGCTGCGGTGACATAATTCTTTTTCTGTTCAAGAACATAATATTCGCCGGCAGAGAAAGTGTTCTCAAAGAAACAGATGGGATTGTCACCGGAGACCGCAACACAATAGAGACCGTTTGCAAAAAGTGATGTATCCGATGTGCGGGCAACTTCACCGCGAAGGAAAGACTGCATCACAAGTTCGTTACGGTGCTGTTCTTTCTGGGCGGAGATTTCGATGGCTCTGTTCACTGCATCAACAAGCTCTTTTCTGTCCACCGGTTTGAGGATGTAGGTCAAGGCACCGTATGAAAGAGCTGCCTTTGCGTAGGAAAAATCATCGAAACCGCTGAGGACAATCACAGAAGGCCTTTTCTGGGAATCAAAATCACCTAATTGACGCATCAGTTCAATTCCATCCATTTTTGGCATTCGGATATCGGTGATGAGCAGATCAATCTGCTCTGTCCTGCAAAGTTCAAATGCTTCATCTCCGTTTTTGCATTCAAAAAAGTTTACGGGAATATCAATAGAATCAGATAAGATCTTTCTAATACCTGCGCGAATGAGTTTTTCGTCATCAGTAATTGCAATGTTCATCATATTCGGTCAATCCTCCTGAAATTCTTTCTTAATGAATGGAACGGGAACAAAAACTGCTGTCCCCCTGCCAAGTTCAGATTCAATTCTTATCCTGAAATCATTTCCAGCAAACATTACAAGCCGCTGCTGGATATTTTTCAGACCGATGCTCCCTGTGGAATCACGTTCAAATGTGTCCTGGGCCAGATAAGCTTCTATTGAAGAAATCTGTTCCGGTGTCATGCCCGGGCCAAAATCCCTTACGCAGAGTTCCAGCACAGAGCCGACTTTTTCCGCGCTTATCTCAAGCACTGCGTCGGCACCTTCTGTCTCGATCGCATGGAAAAAAGCATTTTCAACCAGAGGCTGCAGAATCATCTTTGGAATCTGCACCTGGTTGAATTCCTCCGGAATCTCGATCTGCAGCGAAATAACATAATCGTTGCGTATGTTGAGAATATGCACATAAGACCTGACATACTCTATTTCTTCAGAAAGGGTGACTTTGTGGACGCGCCAGCGAAGACAGTAGCGCATCATTTTGCCGAGAACGGTTATGCTCTCCACAATGTCGTCCTGATCAGCAAGAACCGCCTGCATCCTGATTGTCTCAAGGACATTGTACAGAAAGTGGGCATTGATCTGGTTCTGCATCGCCTTCATCTCAGTGTCAGCAATCAGCTGCTGCTCCTGGGTGATCTGCACAATCTGGCGGTTTATACGGTCCATCATATCGTTGAAGGCACTCTGGGTGTCAGCAACTTCATCCCCACCGTCTACATTGAGCCTTACGTTAAGATTCCCGTGGGAAACCTGCTGGAGTCCGTCCATAACGGAATACATTCGCGTCATAAGGCGCCCGGTTGCATACTTTATGACAAAAAACATCACAAGACTGATGACCAGGAAAAGTCCGAAAATCACACCTGTGTACAGAAGAATTGTAGAATCAATCTGAGAAGTCTCGGAAAGCTGGACAAGAACAACATTCAACCGCGGAATGATCTGATAGGACACAATCCTTGATTTTCCGTCAATCTTGGCATCCTTCACTCCGGAAATCAGATCCTGCTGCTGCATGAGAGGCACTGAAAAATCCATCTCGCCGAAAATAAGGTCTGCAAGGCTGGACACAGAAGCTGAGGAAAGTTCCGGGAAAATTCCGGGATGCTCACTGTCAGTAACCGACCTCATGTGAACGGAAGTGTCTTTGTCCCAGTCAACAAGATTCGGCTGTGGCAGTTCAAAGGAAAAAGCATACTGACTGGTAAAATCATCTGCACGGGTGTAAAGCTGAGGAAAGAAAATGTCCATCTTCATGGCGATCTGCATGTAACCCATGTTCTTTCGGTTGCGGTTCAGAGGCCTTGTTGAGCAGACAGAAGGTTCCATATATGTCATCTGGTTTCCCATGTAAGAAGCCACATAATTGAATTCCCACTTGTCAAGATCTGCCAGTTCTGTCCTGGAAGACTGGAGAATGAAAGGCCAGCGTTCAGGAACAAGAGGATTGTCAGAAAAAATGCGCACTGCATAAAGATCGGGAAGAATGAATGTAAGCCGTGACATGACTGAAACTTCGTCAATAATGGCATTGATAAGCGTATCCTCGTCCTCAACTGTGGTCTGGTTCATAAGCAGAAGAAGGTCTTCATCAGCACGGACTGCGCTCTCTATAAGAGAAAAAGAGTCTATCTTATCTTCTGTTGTTTCTGCAATTGAACCGATATTTTCAAGACTGGTGGATTCAAGTTGCTGATAGGCGGAAGAGCGCATGTAGTTGAAAAGCGCAAAGACAAGAAGCAGCAGCGGGATGATGATTATGCACGAGTAAACTACTACAATTCGTTTGAAAAAACCCATTTCCTTGGAAGTTTATCACGAGTAAAGCAGATATAAAAAGTGTGATTTTTACGGAAAGGTGTTTTTTCTTCGGTTTTTCAACAACTAGTATTTATCTTACCGAAAAAAAGCAACCTAAAATTCATTGAACAAGGGGAAAAAATGAATCATCCTCATAAAAATCATCACCGCTGTTTCCATCATGACTGTCCTTTATTCCCCTGAAGCTGTCCAAAGGTCTGAGGAAATATTCCAGATAATTCTCTGCGTCGTTCTGGGTGGCATCAACAAGTCTCCATGTTCCGTCAATCCACACATTGTTCCATGCGTGCTGGCCGTTCCACGCCTTTCCTTCCATGAATGCAGCAGGGATTCCCTGGGCACGGGTCAGAGCGGCAAAAAGTTTTGCATAACCTTCACAGACTGCAACACGGTTTTCGAGGACAGAAAGTGCATCCTGTTTCTTGCGTCTGGTTTTTCCGGCGGTACTGTTATTATCGTAGGAAACATTTTTCATAATGTATTCGTGGATTGCAAAGACTTTTTCTTCATCAGTGGATTTGCCGGCGCATATTGAATCTGAAAGGGCTGCAATCAGCGGACTGTCACTTGGAATCTCATAGGAAGGATAAAGAAAACGGCAGTCAGGTGTGTCCGCTGATTTCTCAGAAGAGAGATTGACTGCGGTCACTTCGATTCTGTACTGTTCGGAGGTTCCGCAGACAATACTTATGTCACCTTCGAAGGTTCTGCCGGAAAAGTCTCTGTAATCCTTGAAGACAAGAGGCGCACCCACGATTGAATAAAGTTTTACAGAATAAGATCCCGCGCCATAACGGAACCAGATGTTCTGCTCAAAACCGCCTTTTACAAGATAGCGGTAATATGGATGGTTTTCACCGGATTTATTTACTGTGATAAGGGCATAATCGCGGTTCTCAGGGTCTTTTACGTGACCTTTTAATGTTATGTAACGGTCCGCTGAAACAACAGAAGAATCTGGTGAATAAAGGGCAAGGGATTTTTCGACACCATTGTAAGTGAAACTGATTTCTTCACAAGTCGGATTCTGTCTCACTGATAAACAGCCGGCAACTGCAAAGACAAGAAAAAAAACTGCGGAAATCTTAAAAACTGTTTTCACCATTGTATCCTCTAAAATTGACCACAATATGAAGTGGTTTCGACAGGCCTGTCTGACGGAAAGCGACATCCCTTTTTCACGCTCCCAGAAAAATGCCGCTGGAGTCAGACAGCGACTGCGTGCGAACTTGTGCCACGCACAACTTGAGCAAAGCAGGCCTGC
>JAZRVF010000001.1:0-205367 GCA_045599005.1 Treponemataceae bacterium | reverse complement strand
CAAGCTACCCGCCTTGCCGTTCGACTTGCATGCTTAAGACGCGCCGCCAGCGTTCGTTCTGAGCCAGGATCAAACTCTCCATCATTTATTCATAGGGCCGAAGCCCGATGATTCACAATCAAATCTGTCCTGAACCTTTTTATTCTTTAGGAATTGTGACCGGCTTCCACCGGTCCGGTTCATTCTCTAATCCTCAGGGACTTCCGCCCCCTCAGAACCTCACTGCACGTTCTTGAGTTGTTTCCAACTCTTCTTTCTTTCCTTCCCTCTGTATTTTCAAATATCTCTTTACAGACGCACCATTGCGTAAGTGAATAGCACTATATATTCCTTTTTTATTTTTGTCAACACTTTTCTTTATTTTTTTTCTAAAAAAAATCATTGCACCAACAAAATCTTTCTGTTAGAATTTTGAACATGAATGATAAACATGTTAGTTTCTTCGCCTTGCAGAAAGCCTCCGAAAAACCAGGCTGTCCGATCTGCACAATAGTTAATGAAAGAATTGCGCGTTATATCGACGGAATGCTTTTCGAACACATTTCCGACAGGACCTTTCGAGCCCAATACCGGGAAGCTGGCGGCTTCTGCAAAAATCACTCGAAAGCTCTTCTTTCATACAGGGATGGTCTTGCTGTTGCAATATTAGGGCAAGGTGAATTATCCGAAAAACTCGAAGATTTCAACAAAAAGAAGATGAGAAAATACAAAGCAGAATGTCCGGCCTGTCTTGAAAAAGAGCGAATTGAAAAAGAATTTCTTCAGTTTATTGCAGAATCCGCAAAGCTAGGGAAAGAAGACGAAGAAGAACTGAAAAAACTTATTACAGTAGGGCCCGGAATCTGTTCTGAACATTACAGTATTATGGTAAAGAATCACGGAAAAAAAATTCCGAAATGGTTCTCGTCTTTTCAGGAAGAGATTTTCAACCGCTTACTGGAAAGAACAAATCGCTTTATTGATTTTTCAGCCTGGGGAAAACAGGAACAGTTCAACTCTCTGCCTCCAGAAGACAAAGTCGTCTGGAAAGAACTTGCCGCCTGTCTTCGTTCCAGTGTTGACTAATTCAGCAATTTCCAGTAACTTTTTTCTGTTTTATCACGATTTTTCAATTTAGCATTGAAAAACATCATTAAACGTTGTTAACCTAGGAGAAAAATATGGGTGTTATCGGGACAATCCTTTTGGTTGTATTTGTAATAATTTGTGTTCTGCTTATCGGTGTTGTTCTTCTTCAGAATGAAGAAGGTGACGGAATGGGTGGAATTTTCGGTGGTGCACAGTCACAGGCTTTCGGTGCCAAGTCCGGAAACGTACTTACAAAAGCTACATATGTAATGGTCACACTTTTCTTTGTAGCAACATTTGTTCTTGCCCTTTTGAACAAAACTCCTTCTGTCAGAAGCCTCGATGCCGCAGCACAGGAAGCAGCCGCAACAGGTACTGAAAGTTGGCTCGATTCAACTTCAGCAGAAGTTGCACCTGCTGAACTGAGTGCAGGAACTTCAGTCGCTGAATAACTAATCTTACCAGACGTCCTTTTTGTGGACGTCTGAGTTCTACTGTTTCTTGCAGTACTTATTTTCTCGACATCAAACAAACGACTCTGTTGTTAGTCAATTCAATGAAACAGAATCCATTCAGTCTTTTGAATAAGGAAATAACATGATTCTTGGACAAGTTTTTAATGAGAAAGCAATTAAATTGAATCTTGAAAGCGAAGAAAAAGACGAAGTTCTGGAAGAAATGGTTGAACTTCTGGTTTCTGTTTACCCTTCCCTGAACAGGGATGAAATCCTTGAAAGTGTGATTTCCCGCGAGTCAAAGATGAGCACCGGAATAAAGACTGCCATTGCGGTTCCTCACGGAAAGACTGATGCAATCGAAGGTGTTGTTGGAGCAATCGGTATTTCCCGGACAGGCATTGACTATGACTCTTTAGACGGCAAGCCGGTTCATCTTGTGTTTATGATGTTGTCTTCAAAAAGTGACTGTGAATATCACTTGAGGGTGTTACGTCATCTTTCACAGGTAATGGACAGTAAAAATTTCTATGAAGATATAATCAATCAGACTACAGCACAGGGAGTTTATTCCACTTTGTGCAAGTTTGACTCTGAGACATAATTATACGACTGATAAAGGTGATCTTTTTGCCTATTGAAGACCCTTTACGTTAGCCTTTGCACATTTGCTTTACAAGGAGAGTTTCATGGAAGCAGATATTAGTGTTATTGAGCATTTGATTGATATAGAACAGGAAGCCGCTTCCCTGCTGTTTGATGCACAGACCGAAGCAGACAGCAGAGTTAAGGCTGCTCGTACTGCTGCTGATTCGGAATACAAAAAAGGCTATGAAGTCATGATTTCAGAAATGGAAAAATCCTTTTCAGATGCAAAAGAAAAGGCACAGCAGAAACATGACGTAGAATTCAACCAGTACAAAGATTCCGTGAATAATTTTCCAAAAGATGCGGCTGGGTTTGAAACCTTGCTTGAATCCTTGCTTTTCGGTGAGTGATATGGATAAATCCGGAGCAGGTGCATACGTTTATGCAAAAGCCAGTGGAATGCTTGCAAAGTCTTTCGTTGGTGACAGGGCTTTACAGCTTTTTGAAGCTAAAAGTATAAGTGAACTTTGGACACTTGTCTTCAAAACAGAAGTCCCGATGATGCCGGAAGTACTTCTTGCAAAAAGATTGGAAGTTGAGGCAGAAAGAAAATTTCTGTCAGATTTTACAATGCTTCTGGGTTGTTATTCTAATCCGGAACCAGTTTCACTTGCTTTACTCCAGAGTTACGAATATTCAAATCTGAAAGACATTGTCCACGCTTTAATAGAAAACCGAAAACAGATCCCAGATTTAGCAGATTTAAAAACATTTTCTTTTCTTCATTATGAGCGCTGGCCTAATCTGGCTGAAATTACTGCTGACACACCACTTTCATGGTATGACAGAATTCCATCCCGCAACGAACAGAAAGACATAGATCACAGGCTTGATGCGCAGTATATGATTTCCCTTTGGAATTCAGTGAAAAAAATTCCTGCCGGAGAGCGGAAACCTGTTGAAAAACTTATAAAAGATGAATTAATCATGCAGAATTGTCTTTGGGCATTACGTCTCAAAGTGTATTATGGGATGTCAAAGGAAGAGATTCTGAATCTTCTGGTTCCTCTTTCAGATTTTTCAGAAAGCAATCCGGAAAACGATATTCTTGCCGGAGAAGCAGTAAAACTTCTGGATCTTGAAATTGATAATCATGAGCATTGGGAAAACTGGAAATATTCAGCTTACTTAAATCCCTATGTACCTGAGGAAATCTGGAGTGTAGATCCACGTTATGTTCAGCAGAAAGCTAAAATTGCTCAGACTAAAGCTGCTTTAAAACTTTTTCATCAGCATCCTTTTACGGATTGTGTGCTTGTAACCTGGTTTAAAATCAAACAGTACGAACTTGACTGCATAAGAACTGCTGCAGAAGGACTATGTCTTTCTGTTGACCAGTCTGATATTAAAAACTTTTTGGGAATGGAGGAATAAGTAATGGCAAAGACTACTCCGATGAAACTGATCGAACTGATGATACTGAAGGAAGACATTGATCATGTTCTGGAATTTCTTGGGAAACGGGGAAATTTTCAGTTTCAGTCAGAACTGGATGATAAAGCCTCCCATGACAGTAATGACATGCGGATGATTTTTGATCAGCTGCAGGCAGCACGCGCTTACCTGAATGTTGCTGATGCTGAAGAATATGATGAAAAGACATCCATTCCCACTGAAGAAGACAAAAAAACAGCTGCATTGATTCTGGAAGCAGTTGAGGATCTGAAGAAAAGAGAACTTTCTGTTGTGGAGAACCAGAAGAAAGTCAATGAAACATATAAGGAAGCCATGGCTTTTGCAAATCTGAAAGTTGCCTACAGTGAAATTGAACATCTTTCTTTCTTAAATCTCCGGATAGGAAAAATCGATCCTGCTGTTATAGATGAATTGAAATTTTCCGTCGGACAGAGAGCGGTGATTGTTCCGCTCGGGGATGACAGTTCCCGCATTCTGGCTGCTTCATCAAAGAAAGGCCGTTTTGCATTGGATACAGAGCTGAAGAAATTCGGGTTTGTCGGTATGGAAGTTCCTAAAGATTTTAAAGGAATTCCGGATGATGTCCTTGAAACTCTGAAAAAACAGACAGAAGAAGCGGATGAGCAGATCAAAACAATTGCCGGAGAGCGGGAAAATTACGCATCCACACATGCCGATACAATCAGAGATCTGCTCCGTTCATACTCGATTGCAATGCAGGTTCAGACAATCCGTGACAAACTTGAATCAACACAGATGGTTTACCGTATTACAGGATGGATTCCTGCAAATGACACGGATATGATGATGAATGAACTGGATGAGATTACTGAAGGCCGTATTGCCATCCGTCAGTATGAGCCGGATGAAGTCCCTTCTGTAAAGAACGGCCGTGAAAAAGTTCCTGTAAAGCTGACTCACGGAAAAGTCGTAAGCAGTTTCGAGCGCATCATTTTCAGTTATGGAGCGCCTTTGTACGGAACTATTGACCCTACTCCATTCGTCGCTTTTTTCTTCACACTGCTTTTTGGAATCATGTTCGGAGATGCCGGACAGGGATTGGTTTTCATTCTGGTCGGGGTACTCCTCTGCTTGAAGAAGTTACCCATTGCAAAAAACTGGTATAAATTCGGACCGGTTTTTGTCTGCATAGGTACGTCCAGTTTTATAATGGGACTTCTGACCGGAGAATTTTTCTGCAATGAAGAAATACTGGAACCTTTTGCCCATTTTGTAACCGGTCTTTTTCTCGGAAAAGAAAATGCATTCGCTCCGATTCTTCACATGATGCCCTCAGCTAATACTGTAGACAAGATGTTCATGTTCTTCCTGTTTACAATCGGTGTCGGTTTCATCATCAACTCAATCGGTCTGATAATCAACATAATCAATAATTTCAGCCGCAGAAAATTCGGAAAAGCACTGTTCGGAAAAACAGGACTCTGTGGAGCATTGTTCTTCTGGTACGTGGTCTTCATGATTGTACGCATTTTTGCTTTCGGTTCTTCAATCGGTCTGGCTGACATCATTGTGATTGCCGTTACACTTCTTGGAGTTTTCATGGCAACCCCGCTGGAACGGCTGGTCGACGGAGAGCGTCCTGTTTTTGAAAACGGAGTCTTTGCAGCGGTGATTGAAGGTGTTGTTGAACTTCTTGAAATAGTATCAAGTAACCTTTCAAATTCAGTCAGCTTCTTACGTGTGGGTGCATTTGCGCTTGCACATGCAGTTCTGGGATACATCATCTTTACGATGGGTGCACTGATTCCAGCAAAAGCAGGAAGTATTGCAGTATCCATCATCGGAAATGCGGTTGTAATCGTGCTGGAAGGTATGATTGTTGCAATCCAGGTAATGCGTCTGCAGTACTATGAGTTTTTCTCAAAGTTCTTTACGGAAACAGGAAAGGAATTCGTTCCTTTTAAGTTTACCTATAAATAAGAAATACAAATCCGAAGGAGATTTTTATGAAACGCAGAACAATTATTATTGCATTGATGCTGTGCTTTGCTGTCACAGGTGTTTTTGCACAGGAAGCAGAGGCTGCCGCAGTTCAGGACATGAGCTGGGTGCGCTATCTGGCAGCAGGTATCGCAGTCGGTATCGCTTGTATCGCAGGTGGTATGGCTGTAGGTAAAATCGGTGCTGCTGCAATGGGCGCAATGAGCGAAAATGCAGAACTTTCCGGAAAAGCACTTCCTTTTGTCGGTCTTGCTGAAGGTATCTGTCTGTGGGGATTCCTTGTAGCCCTGCTGATCATTATTCTGTAAGGAAAAAACGTGAAGTTTTTTTTCATTGGTGAGCGGGAACTTCTGCTTGCCTTTGAACTTGTAGGCGTATCCGGCACAATTGCTGTAAACAGGGATGAAGCTCTGGAAGCTTTCTCAAGGGTTACAGGAAAAGGTGCCGGAGCCGGTTCACTTCCGGTGGAAGAACGTCCGAAAGTTCTGATAATCACAGAAGAAGTTGCTCTGATGCTGGAAAATGAAGTTGTCCAGTGGCAGATGGGAGCACAGTTTCCTCTAATTGTAGAAGTTCCGGGAATTCGCGGTCATATTTCAGGCAAGAAATCATTGACTGACTCAATTCGCGAAGCAATCGGGATTCAGGTTTAAGGTATTTTCATGGAAGAATTACGTTCAACAGAAATTCTTGACAAAGAGATTCAGGAAGACGCGCGGAAAAAGGCTGAAAAAATCCTTAAGAACGCAGATGCTCAGGTCGCACAGATTGCGGCTTCCGTTGAGCAAAGACTTCTGGAAACAAAAAAACAGAAAGAGATTTATTACAGGGAATTGATTGATTCTTTTGATAAAGACATTCAGGCTTCTGTTCCTCTTGAAAAACAGCGCTATGCTGTTTCTTTCCAGAACACATCGATGACAGAGGCAATAAATTCATATCTGGCAAAAATCGGGTCAGATAAAAAAATAACTTTGATTGCAAAGTTGCTGAAAAAAGCAGAAAATGCCTTAAAAGGCAAAAAAATATATGCAGTCTGCAATGGTTTTGAAACTGCACAAATCAAAAAAATGCTGGAAAAGGAACTGGGGAAAGACGCGGTTCTTTCATGCAAGGCAGATGAAGTCAACACTGATTATGAAGGATGTCTTCTGGAAACAGAAGACAGATCTGTGAAATGCAGACTGACAGTTCAGGAAATTGTTGACGAACTGGTTGATGAAAAACGTTTTGAACTGGTTTCAGCTCTGTTTGGCGGGAGGTTACCGGAATGACAGAATCAGCTGACAAATCAGTAACAGGAAAGATCACTCGCATTTCAGGGCCTATTGTTTATGCGGAAGGACTTGATGAATGCGGTCTTTACGATGTTGTTGACGTAGGAAATGCCCGCCTTATCGGAGAAATTATCCGTCAGAAATCAGGCTGTTCAACAATCCAGGTATACGAAGATGATACAGGAATGCATATTGGCGAACCGGTTGTCTGTAATAAGCGCCCGCTCTCTGTAAGACTGGGACCGGGGCTGATCGGAACAATTTACGATGGAATCCAACGTCCGCTGCAGACTCTGTTTGAACAGTCAGGAGCATTCCTTACACCCGGACAGAGAACTGATCCCCTTGATACACAGAAAAAATGGCCTTTCGTTCCCACTGTAAAAGAGGGTGATGCAATTGCACCTGGAAAAATCATCGGAACTGTACAGGAGACATCTTCAGTTCTCCACAAAATCATGGTTCCACCGACAGTCCGCGGCCGTGTTGTAGCAAAACTTTGTCCTGCAGGTGATTACACAGTTGACGAAGTGGTTGCAGAAACTGAACTGGGTGAAAAAATCAGTCTTAGCCAATACTGGCCCGTAAGAAAGCCCCGCCCTTATGGCGCAAAACTGACCGTAACAGAGCCTTTGGTCACCGGGCAGCGTGTAATCGATGTTTTCTTTCCATTGTCCAAAGGTGGAACAGCCGCTATTCCAGGTGGCTTCGGAACCGGAAAGACAATGACTCAGCATGCCATTGCAAAGTGGTGTGATGCGGACATTATTGTTTATATCGGATGTGGTGAGCGCGGAAACGAGATGACTGATGTTCTTACAGAATTTCCGTCACTGATTGACCCGAGAACAGGACGTTCTCTTATGGAACGTACGATTCTTATTGCCAATACATCAAACATGCCTGTTGCAGCCCGTGAAGTTTCCCTTTATTCAGGAATCACACTGGCGGAATATTACCGTGACATGGGACTTGCTGTCGCAATTATGGCAGACTCCACAAGTCGTTGGGCGGAAGCTCTCCGCGAACTTTCCGGACGCATGGAAGAGATGCCGGCTGAAGAAGGTTTCCCCGCATATCTGCCGACCCGCCTTGCGGAATTCTATGAACGGGCCGGACGAATCACCAGTCTGGCAGGAGAGGAAGGAAGCGTTTCTGTAATCGGTGCAGTTTCCCCTCCGGGCGGTGACTTTTCAGAACCTGTTACACAGCATACAAAGCGTTTTATCAGGTGTTTCTGGGCTTTGGACCGGGAACTTGCAAATGCCCGCCATTATCCGGCAATCGGTTGGATTGATTCTTACTCCGAATACGCAGAGGAAGTACGCCAGTGGTGGGACAGGCTTGATCCCCGCTGGGCTCAGGTTCGACTTGAGGCATTGGATCTGCTCAAAAAGGAGCAGCGTCTCCAGCAGATTGTCCGCCTGATCGGTCCGGATGCGCTGCCTGATTCCGAACGCCTGATTCTTGCAGTTGCAGAAATGATAAAGAACGGATTCCTTCAGCAGAGCGCCTTTGATGACATTGACGTTTATTCAGTACCGGAAAAGCAGATTCTTATTCTTCAGCTGATAATGTCTTATTACACACGCTGTCTTTCTGTTATCAGACAGGGAGCACCGTTGGTAAAACTTGTTTCCCTTGACTGCCGTGAAAAAATCATCCGTCTCAAAACAACGGTTCCAAATGACAGGCTTGAGATGATTCAGCAGGTGGAAATGGAAATGGATGAGGAATTGACTTCCGTTGAAAGAGTTTATCGCAAGGTGGACGTACTATGAGAGGAATTGAATATCGGGGAGTAACCTCAGTTGACGGCCCTGTTGTAGTGGTTCGCCGCACAGAATCTGTTTTTTACAGCGAGACTGTAGCTGTACGTGACCGTTTCGGAGAAAAAAGAATCGGACGTGTAATCGATATTTCAGAGGAATACGCTGTTGTGCAGATTTTCGGATCAACAACCGGAATCGACCTGAATGAGACTACAGTTGAATTTCTGGATGAACCCATGGAGCTCCGTGTAGGAGAAGGTCTTATGGGACGCATCTTTAACGGATTGGGAAAACCGATTGACGGACATCCGGAAATCATTTCTTCAAAGAAAGTTAACGTTAACGGATATCCGATCAATCCTTATGCCCGTGTTTATCCACGCGACTTTATCCAGACCGGTATTTCTTCAATCGACGGAATGAATACATTGATCCGTGGTCAGAAACTGCCGATCTTCAGTGGAAACGGTCTGCCTCACAACAGGCTTGCAGCACAGATAATCCGTCAGGCCCGCCTGAAAAACTCTGATGAAAGTTTCGTCATGGTTTTTGCAGGAATGGGAATCAAATACGACGTTGCACAGTTTTTCAAGAACACTTTTGAGGAGTCAGGTGTACTGTCAAAGGTTGTAATGTTCCAGAGTCTTGCAGACTCCCCTTCTATCGAACGAATCATTACGCCTCGCTGTGCTTTGACCGCCGCAGAATACCTTGCCTATGAAAAAGGAATGCATGTTCTTGTTGTAATGACTGACATGACAAACTATTGTGAGGCTCTGCGTGAAATCTCCACAACACGCGGAGAAGTTCCCGGTCGAAAAGGTTATCCCGGCTATCTGTATTCAGATCTGGCTGAACTTTACGAACGTGCGGGAAAAATCAAAGGCTCAAAAGGCTCAATCACTCAGATTCCGATTCTGACGATGCCCAATGATGACATTTCTCACCCGATTCCAGACCTGACAGGTTACATCACCGAAGGTCAGATTGTAATGGACCGTGAAATGTCACAGAAAGGAATGTATCCTCCTGTTGCGGGTCTCCCCAGTCTTTCACGTCTTATGAAGGACGGTATCGGTGAAGGAATGACCAGGGATGACCACAAAGATGTATCAAGTCAGCTTTTTGCAGCTTATTCAAAAGTTAAGAATATCCGGAACCTGGCTGCAATCATCGGTGAAGAAGAATTGTCCGCTATGGACAAACAGTATCTCCGTTTCGGTGAAAAGTTTGAGAATGAATTCCTGACTCAGGGAGAATTTGAAAACCGCACCATTGAAGAAACACTGGACATCGGATGGAAAATCCTTTCTTTACTGCCGAGAAGTGAACTTTACCGTATCAATGCAAAATTGATTGACAAATACATGCCTAAGGACACTGGGGAAGCATAAAAATGGCGAAACTCAATATTGCTCCGACAAAATCAAATCTTCTCTCCATAAAAGAGCAGCTTTCTGTTGCAGAAGACGGGTACGATCTGCTTGAGCAGAAACGTGAGATTCTTGTAATGGAACTCATGCATATGGTGGAACAGGTTAAACAGTTGGAGCAGAAAATTGAGGCTACAGTGCAGACCGCTTATCCGGCACTGAAGAATATGCTTATGGCCGTCGGTGAAAATCAGGTTGAGCGGATCAGTCACGCTGTCAGTTACGATTTTGAGATGACAGAAAAACCTGTTACCGCTGCCGGTATGCAATTCAACGCAATTGATGTAGAATTGCCTAAGAGACAGTTGTTTTACTCGTTTATGGACTCTTATGCCGATACGGATGAAGTGATGGTTCATTTTTTTGAACTGCTCAAACTTCTGACACAGATGGCTTCAATCCGCACAATGGTCTGGCGTCTTGCAAACGAAGTAAAAAAAACTCAGCGCCGCGTCAATGCACTGGACAAGATGGTGATTCCCCAGACACGGGAGACAAAAGTCTATATCGAAAGTGTACTTGAAGAGCGTGAGCGAGAAAATGTTTTCGTGCTTAAAAACTTGAAATCCAGGAGTGCAAAGAAAGAATGATCAAACCGCTTTTTCAGAAAGTGCTTGTTGTTGTAAACAGTTCAGACGCGTCCATCAAAGCTGCTGAATACGGCATTCTGATGGCAAAGTTGTACCGTTGTTCTTTGAAAGCAGTTTATGTAGTCGATACTGCAACACTCAAACAGCTGACTCTGAACAAGTTCTTCATTTCGGAAGAAAGCCGCGAATATGAGGAAAGTCTGACAGCTGACGGTCAGCGTTATCTGCGTTATGTGGAAAGCCTGGCAGAGAAAAAAGGTGTCAAAATCGAAACAGAGATGAAAAAAGGAGCTGTCTGGTCAGAGGTTGTGACAACCGCCCGGGACATGAAGGCAGACCTGATTCTTCTTGGCGGATTTGACGGAGGCACAGGTGACAGACACGATGTTCTTTCAACCGCTTACCGTGAGATAATGATAAATGCAGACTGTTCGGTCCTGATGGTCAGACAGCCTATGATTGAGCAACTGTTCAAAATGGCCTGATTTTTCAGGTAGAATAAAACACAAGGAATAAGCTATGAGAATACTGATTCTTTCTTTCTTGAAAAGTGACAATAACAAACACAATGAAATCCTTAAAAAACTTGCTGCTGCTGCAGAAAGCAAAGGTCATGAGGTCCGTGTACAGAACGGAATAAAAGAACAGGATCAGATTCATCTGACAATTTACGATTATATCGCGGTTGTTGTTCCTGCCTCTCCCCTTTTCGGCGCAAAAGTCAATCCGAAACTTCCGGAAGTTCTTTCCCATTGTGGAAATCCTGAGGGCAAGAAAGGTTGCGCCCTTGTTGTAAAAAGCGGATTCATGTCTCAGAAAATGGTACGTGTGACAATGCGTGCCATGGAAAGAGAAGGCATGAAACTGGATTACTTTGAAGTAATCGAAAATGTTGATCACGCAGCTTACGTAGGTAAAAAAATAGGCTGATTCTGTGGTTGATTATTACAAGATTCTCGGTGTTTCCCCGAATGCTTCGGCGGCAGAAATAAAGCGTGCGTATCGTACAAAAGCGAAAGTTCTGCACCCGGATGTTGCCAGATCGGACACGACAGAAGAATTCAAACTGCTGACACAGGCCTATGAGATTCTTTCCAATCTTCATCAGCGTTCTCTTTTTGATGAATCATTTTCTCACCACATGCGTTATGAACGTGGCAGACGGAGCGAAGATACCTTTGATTACCGTTGCTGGCTTATGGAACGCAATGATGACGAAAGCAAAGCGAAACTGGTTTTTTTTGACCTTATGCATAACCGGGAAGATGACGCGGTAGAACTTTTCAAAAAGATGAACATTGAGCGACCTTCTTTTTCTTTAAAATACTGGTTCACGCGTGAAAACTTCATGGATTACGGATTCATACTGGCAGAAGAACTTGTCCTGCGCGGAGAATATTATGATGCTGTCCTGATTTTGGAACAGATCATTAAAATGGAATATACTTATGAATATTTCCGCCATTTTTTCCCGGAGGTGATGTCTCTTGCCAGACAGGTGATTATCCGCCAGCTTGGTGGAAGCGTGAATCCTGAACTGGCTCTGGATGCCTGGGAGCGCGCCCTTGATCTTGGATTTGAGAAAAAAGATGAATCCCTGATTCTTCTGAAAATGGCAGAAACTTATCTTGCAATGGGAGACCTGAACACAGCGGCAATCTGCACACAGGAAGCCCTTCGTCTTGACCGGAGTGCGAAACTGTCTCCGGCTTTGCGCGCATTGACTTGAAGCATAATATTGGAGGCAAAATATGATCCGTTTGAAAAATGAAAAACAGATTGCAGGCATAAGAGAATCCTGCCATCTTTTGGCAGACTTATATAAGGAAATTATTCCTCAAGTTCAGGCCGGCATGTCTACAAAAGACATTGATGACATGGTTGTTGAATTCATTCTGCGTCATGGTGGGACTCCTGCATGGTATGCAGAGGATTTCGCAGGTGCAGCCTGTATTTCGGTAAACGATGAAGTCATTCACGGAATTCCTTCCAAGCGTCGCAAGATTCACAATGGAGATCTGGTTTCTCTTGACATCGGAATTGATCTGAACGGTTACATCAGTGACTCAGCGACAACACTGATGATTGGTTCCGTAAGCCCCGAAGCAAAAAGACTCTGTGATGTGACAAAAGAATGTCTGAAGGCGGGAATCGCAGCATGCAAAGCCGGTAACCGCATCCGGGACATTGCAGACGCAGTTTCAAAAGTTGCCCAGGCAGCAGGATTCGGCATAGTAAGCGATTTCTGTGGTCATGGAGTGGGACTTTGTGTGCACGAAGATCCTTCAATTCCGAACATCTGGCTGGGAGGCCCCAACCCCCGCATCCAGCCTGGAATGGTTCTTGCCATTGAGCCGATGATCAACATGGGAACAGGAGATGTTGAAGAACTGGACGACGGCTGGACAATTGTTACTGCTGACGGGAAACTTTCATGCCATGAAGAACATACCGTTGCAATTTTTAAAGATCATACAGAAGTTCTGACAGCACGGGACTGAATTATAAAACCTGATAAAGCAAAAAAAAGACAAGGTGTTGCAGTTTTTGAAACTGCATCAGCCTTGTCTTTTTTATTATCCCCGGATTTTTCCGGGATAAGTTTATTTCCGGTTCAGTTTGTATTTTCCGGTAGAAATTGTATGACCTTCGTTATAAACGTCAAACCAGATTTCAGTTTTTCCGGTCAGATCCAGTTCTCTGTAGAATTCCTGGACATTTGTAACTTCATTGTCATTTACCGCAGTAATAACATCATAATTCTGAAGACGCATCGCACTTGCAGGTGACTTTGACTGAATGTTCGTTACGACAACACCTTTAACATTGTTGTCAATCTTAAGCTGTTTGCGCACATCCTCTGTAAGGTCAGCAACAGAGAAACCGGGCCACAGTTTGCTGTTGTCCGACACGTCTGTGTCTTTCCGGTTCTCGATTGTGGCTGTAAGACTCATTTCCTTGCCGCCACGAATAACAGTGAAAGCGGCTTTCTCACCCACGGTAAGATCACCAACGTCAAGAACGAGCTGATCAACAGTGGAAACATTCTTTCCGTTCAGCGCAATGATGAAGTCTCCGGCCTGCAGACCACATTTGAATGCAGGAGAATCCATGAAGACGTTTGCCACAAATGCGCCTTTACGTCCCTTGAGTCCCATGGATTCAAGATACTCATTGGAAAGAGAAGACAGAGAGGCACCAAGCCATCCGTAAGTGACTTTTCCATCACTGATGAAATCATCAATTGCTTTTTTGATGTTGTTGATCGGAATACTGAATCCCAATCCCTGAGATCCGCCGGACTGGGAGGCGATCCATGTATTGATTCCGATTATCTCTCCATAAATGTTTACGAGAGGACCGCCAGAGTTACCCTGATTGATCGCTGCATCGGTCTGAAGGAAGTCACTGATGTTTCCGATTGATGAACCGGAGCGGCTTTTTGCACTGATGATTCCCTGAGAGACAGAAGAAGCATATCCCAGGGGTGTACCCATTGCAAAACAGATGTCACCTACCTGCACAGCATCAGAATCCCCGAGTTTTGCCACAGTAAGAGGCTCCTCACTTTCAAAGGAAACAAGGGCGATGTCTTTGCGTTCATCGGAACCGACAAGTTTTCCTTCAAATTCAGTGTCGTCATAAAGTTTGATTTTGATTGTGGAGGCATCCCCGGCAACATGTTCGTTTGTCAGAACGTAATAAGTGTTTCCTGTGCGGCGGACAATCACACCGGAGCCCAGCGAATCCTGAGTGTATTCTCTTGTTTCGTCACCTCTGTTTCCGAAATCAAAGAAGTAATAGAAAGGAAACCCGTAATCAGAGGAAGAAGTTGTCTGCTGTACCACCTGGGTAACATCAACTTCTACCACACTTGGAAGAACATTCCCAGAGACAGTACGGAACGCGCTCTGAAGAGCCTCAACCACAGAAAGTGCTTCCTGCGACATTGTGTAGGCCGGACTTGATTCTGCATAAACTGTGTTTGATGCAGATTTTCCGGAAGCTACAGTACCAACGCAGGAAAAAGAGAAAAGCAGAAATGCAACAGCTGCTACACCGGCAACGGAAAGCAGTCCCTTGACAAATGATTTCATAACAAACTCCCATAAAAAAATCTATCTTAAATCTTAAGAATGACCTTTTAACGTCCGTAAAAGCGGACACTCTGACAGGCCGGGTCAAAACAGGCTGCTGTCTGAAGTTTTGACTCCGCCGTTTTAAGACTGCAATAAACCTTTGGACAGGTTTCTGCCGTCTTCTGAAAGCGAATTTACATTCACATCATTGAAAGAATCTTAAATCCTGTTCTTTCAACACCATAATATAGTAAATTTACCGCAGTTCGTGTCAGTTTTTTTCAGGAAAAAAACATAATTACATATTTCATTATCCTTCGAATACCATTAAACTGAAAACAGGGGACAGAAAAAACAGAATCCCTTAAACCACGATTTCTGAACCGAAACAGTTCAACGGTTCAGGATCCATCCGGCATTTCCTCCAGAATTCAGGGATGCGGAAAACCATGCATGAACCAGAATACATGCCCACTATTGAAAGAGGACCCACAGATGAAAAACACTTTTTTAGATTATGGTTACACGGAAATTGAAGTTGAGAACCGGGTGAATGACACATTTGAAGCGATTTTTGAAGGTATGGACCGTTTTTATTTTGAGGGTCTCCGTGAAACCGGCTACTTTATGGACACAGGGAACTGTGATGCACGGACAGAGGGAATTTCCTACGCGATGATGATGTGTGTCATGATGGACAGACAGGATTATTTTGACAGACTCTGGAAATTCGCAATGGAATTCATGTACATGGACGAAGGACCTTTCAAGGGATACTTTGCCTGGTCAGTGGCTCCCGACGGAAAGAAGAACTCTTTCGGGCCGGCACCGGACGGAGAGGAATTCTTTGCAATGTCACTGATCCTTGCCTCCAGAAAATGGGGAGACAGAGACGGAATCTATGAATACTCAGCATGGGCTCAGAAAATTCTTCACACAATGATTCACCATCAGCTGCCCATGTTCAACAGGGAAAACAATCTTGTTCTTTTTGTTCCTGCCTGCAGATTCAGCGATCCATCCTATCACCTGATGCATTTCTACAGACAGTTTGCAGATTTCCTGCTGGCCAGAAAAGATGTGGATTATTTTTTCTGGGAAAAGGCAGAAAAAGCCAGCCGCGAATATCTTGTGAAATCCTGCGACCCGAAAACAGGGATGAGCCCCGAATACGGAACCTTTGAAGGGAAACCGGAAAAACTCGGACCGCCGGAAGGACACGGAGATTTTTATTCAGACGCATACAGAACCGGAGCAAATATCGGTCTGGATGCCCTCTGGTGCGGCAAAAATCCTGCACTGTCTGAGATTGCGGACAATCTTGTCTCATATTTTGCAGACATTGATCCCGCTGACTACAGAAAATACCATGTGGACGGCAAACCAACCAAAGAAAAGGCTCTGCATCCGGTAGCCCTTCTTTCCACACTTGCACAGACAACACTTGCCTGCACGGAAAAAGTTTCCGGAGCGGCAGAAAAAATTGTGCGCCGTTTCTGGGAAACTCCCCTGCGGAAAGGGGAACGCCGTTATTACGACAACTGTCTCTACATGTTTGCGATGCTTGCCCTCAGCGGAAAATACAAATTTCTGTGATTTTTCGGTGACTTGTTGATTTGAGTTATTTGTTCTAGTATTCAGATATGAAACCAATTCTTTTAGTTCTGGCTGCCGGAATGGGCAGCCGTTATGGCGGAGTAAAACAGATTGAGGCTGTGGGCCTCAACAATGAATGCCTCTTGGATTTTGCAACCTACGACGCAAAAGAATGCGGATATAAGAAAGTTGTATTTATCATCAGAAAAGACATAGAAAAAGATTTCCGCGAACGGATTTTTGACAACGTGGCAAAAAATTTTGATGCGGAATATGTTTTCCAGAGCAATGACAGCCTTCTTACAGATGCACAGAAAGCTGTATCCGCCGGGCGCACAAAACCTTGGGGAACGACACATGCGGTTCTCTGCGCGGAAAAACTGATTGATGCACCTTTCGCAGTGATCAATTCAGATGATTATTACGGCCGGGAAGCACTTGCAACTCTGGGCAGTTATCTTGGATCAGTTTCCAACGATTCCACGGAACATGCAATGGTAGGATATGTCCTCAAAAATACCATGAGCCGGAGCGGATCCGTCAGCCGGGGAGTATGCACGGTACAGAATGACAGACTGTCTTCTATAGAAGAAAACCTGAAGATTTATTATGAAGGCGAAAAAATCATCAGCGAGAAAACCGACGGTTCAAAAGAGGTTTTCACAGGTGATGAATGGGTCAGCATGAACCTCTTCGGTTTCTCACCGAAAGCTTTTGAGCATTTCCACAGTTACTGGGATCAGTTCATGGAAGGGAACGCTGCTGAACCGAAAAAGGAAGCCATTCTTTCTGCAACCACAGGAGACATGATAGAAAAAGGTGCAGGACAGCTGAAGTTCTTTACAACAACGGAAAGCTGGTTCGGAATGACTTATCCTGAAGACCGGGCTGAAGTAAAAGAACAGATTGCAAAAAAAATCGCCGAAGGTTACTACCCTTCAAAACTCTGGCATTGAGAATTCCCTCCCTTTTCTTGAGTTTATCCCCGGAAACTAAAGTCCGTAAAACTGATTTTTTCGGGGATTCAATACTTGTCTTTACCACTAAAAAAAGATATATTTTTAACGATTGCGCGGGATGAATTTTTTTCCGGCGCATGACAAGGAGTTATTGTTATGACAATTAATGACATCAAACACCCAAAAATCAAAGCTTGGGTTGAAGAATGTATCGCAATGTGTGAACCTGATGAGGTATATGTTTGCGACGGATCTCAGGCAGAATACGACCGCTTGATGAAGAAATGCGTTGACGCTGGTCTCGCTACTCCTCTGACAAAAAAAGAGAACAGCTTCCTGTTCCGCTCACTGCCTTCTGACGTTGCCCGTGTTGAATCACGCACATTCATTTCATCTGTAAAAGAAGAAGATGCAGGTCCTACAAACCACTGGATTGATCCTGTTGAACTTAAAGCAACAATGAAAGGTCTTTACAAAGGCTGTATGCACGGACGCACAATGTACGTCATTCCTTTCTGCATGGGACCTCTGGGATCAAACATCTCTAAAAACGGTATCGAAATCACAGACTCTGAATACGTTGTTCTGAACATGGACATCATGACACGTGCAGGATCAAAAGTTCTTGATCTGCTCGGAACAGACGGCGAATTCGTTCCCTGTCTCCACTCTGTTGGTAAACCCCTTAACAACGGTGAAAAAGACAACGGAGTATGGCCCTGCGCTGACGTTGAACACAAATATATTTCACAGTTCCCTGACGAAGGACTCATCTGGTCATACGGTTCAGGTTACGGTGGAAATGCCCTCCTGGGTAAAAAATGTTTCGCACTCCGCATTGCAACTGTTCTGGCACGCAAAGAAGGCTGGCTGGCAGAGCACATGCTCATCCTTAAACTTACAAACCCCCAGGGCGAAGTAAAATATGTGACAGGTGCTTTCCCCTCAGCATGTGGAAAAACGAACCTGGCTATGCTTATTCCTACAATCCCCGGTTGGAAAGTTGAGACAGTCGGTGATGATATTGCATGGATGAAATTCGGAGAAGACGGACGTCTTTACGCTATCAACCCTGAAGCAGGTTTCTTCGGTGTTGCACCCGGAACATCAGCTGAATCAAACAAGAACGCTCTTATTTCTGCAGAAAAGAACACAATTTATACAAACTGTGCTCTTACAGAAGACGGAGACGTATGGTGGGAAGGAATCGGTTATCCTGCAACAGGAAAACTGGTTGACTGGAAAGGCAACACACGTGATGCACTTCCCAAAGACAAAGCACCTAAAGGCGAGGAAATGGCTCACCCCAACGCACGCTTTACAGCACCTGCAGGTCAGTGTCCCTGTATCGCATCTGACTGGGAAGATCCCAAAGGTGTACCGATCAGCGCAATCCTCTTCGGTGGACGCCGCCCCTCAACTGTACCTCTCGTACACCAGAGCCGCAACTGGAACCACGGTGTATTCCTCGGTTCTATCGTAGGTTCAGAAATCACAGCTGCTTCTACAATCAATGCTGCTGAAGTCGGAAAAATCCGCCGTGACCCCTTCGCTATCCTGCCTTTCTGTGGATACAACATGGGCGACTACTTCCAGCACTGGATCAACGTTGGAGCATCTGCAAAAGATCAGGACAAACTGCCTAAGATCTTCTACGTTAACTGGTTCCGCAAGGACGAAAACAATGCAGATCTGCCCGGTGGATTCATGTGGCCCGGATACGGTGACAACTCACGCGTTCTGGCTTGGATCTTCGACCGCTGTAACGGTGTTGAAAACTATGTTGACACACCCATCGGATATATGCCCGCTGAAGGTGCACTCAACACAGATGGTCTTGCAGACTACTACAAGAAAACACTGCCTGAAATCCTCAAAGTTGATGTTGAAGGATGGAAGAAAGAGATCAAAGACATCCGTGAGAACCACTATCCCAAGTTCGGTTCACACCTGCCCAAAGAACTCACAGCTTGTCTGGATGACCTGGAAGCACGTCTTTCAAAATAAGTTGATTTCGTAACCGAAAGGTTGCAGCAGAGCCGCCCGGAAACGGGCGGTTTTTTTTTGCTGTCTCTGGTTTTCTTTTCCGGCCTAAAAAAAATCCCCCGGTCTGAAACAGCCGGAGGATTCTCAAAGATTAAGTTTTAAGGATCAGAATGTGAAAGTTTCCACCATGTAGCGGATTGAAGGCCCGTTTGTATCCTGCATTGTTTTCTCAATCAGAATCACAAATTTTGTTCCTGTTGAATCGGTAATGATTCTGTCAATCCGATAGGAATTCACGTTCTGCCGCTTTACAGAAGGAGATCCGACAACTTTTTTTGCAAGCACAGCTCCGTCTTTGCTGCGTTTTTCAACTGCAATGTAAAAAGAAGAAAGAGTGTTCTTTCCGGTTCCCTCAATGTACGGAATGACTGTAAAAGAATAAGTTACCGGGCTGTCCAATGTTGAATGCTCATAATCAGTCACGATAACAGGTTCTGTTGCTTTTTTGCCTGCATCAATGCGGAGATAAAGTGTGTCAAAAATGGTGGCCGGTGTTGCCTGATATGAATCCAGAACAGCCTGATTTTTTGACTTGAGGTTCTGGTAAATCACTGATCCGCTTCTGCCCTTTGTCGCATCAGAATCGGGAGTCTTGAAAACCGCGGAGTTTACAAAAGTGTTTTTCGCAATGTCCACGGTATAGATCTCTGCATAACCACAGAAAGTAGAATCCGTAGTTCCGTAAGTTCCGAACAGATAATATTTGCCGTCCTTGGAAATGCCGATATCTTCAAACGCTGCAACATCTCCTGCAAAAACCAGTGCAGAACAAAGCAGAGCAAAAATCACAACAAAAAATTTTCTAGTCATACAAATACCACCTGTAAAATGGAACCGTCCGGAAGACAGCCCTACTCTTTCCTTTTGATTTTCGGAATCTGGCAGAAATGCATTAGTTTTTTTTTCAAAGGACAGACTTTCCAGACGGCTCTGCGTCGGGTTAATCTGCCTGAGTCATTGTGGGACTGATCAGTCCGGGACAGCCGAAATCCAGGTTGAACTGTTTTTCTGCAGCAACAGTGGTTGGCGGTCCGTGTCCAGGCATAAGAACCGTATCATCCTGCTGGGAAAGGATTTTTGCCTGTATGTTGGAAATCAGAGTCCGTTTTGCATAACTTGTATTCGTATCTCCAGTTTTTCCTGCTGTAATGGAATCTCCGGTAAAAATGACTTTTCCGATCTTGTAGCACATGGAATCGCTTGAGTGACCGGGAACAGACATGAACCCGACGGTAAAGCCTGCCATTTTGATCACACCGTCATCTTTGAGGACAATCGTATCACTTCCAGCAACTTCGTAATCGGCCGCATAGATTTTCGGTGAATAGATTTTCCGCAATGTGGTCAGACCGCGGGAATGACTTCCGTGATTGTGAGTAATCAGAACAGCCTTTATGTCGAAATGGTTTTTTTCAATAAGCTGTATCATGGGTTTTGTCACTTTGCCCGGATCAACAATGATTGCCTCATTGCACTGTTCATTCGCAACAATGTAGCAGTTGGAAAATCCGTCAATATTCATGAAAAAATAAATCTTCACAGTAACTCCTGAAAATCATTCAACTTTGGCAGCATTAGAGGAATCCGCTTTCTTTTTTGCTTCATCCGATTCAATATCCAGTGAAAACATTGCTTCCCTTGTGTTGGAAAGATTGAAGGAAACATTCTCCCGTTTGATCTCAAGGAAATTGGCTTTCTTTATATTGCAGTTCCTGAATGATGTGTCAGAAAGTTCCGCGCGGATAAAACGGGAATTGTACAGGTCTGAATCATCAAAGGAAGACTGGACTGATTTTATTCCGCAGAAATTGTTGTGAATCAGATCCGAGTCAGTGAAAAGCACGTGGGAAAAAGCGGCACCGGCAAAAGATGTGAACTGGAAATTTGATTTTATAAGGTTGCAGTCGGAAAAAACCGCAAAATCGAAGGATGAGATGCGTGAACGGAAATTCTCAGAATGGATATTGCTGAAAATGCACTGCTGGAAATTGCAGCCGTAAAACTTTTTGCCCGTAAAATCCAGATCGGCAATGTGAATGTTCGGAGCGCAGAGACCGACAATTTTATCGTGGGTCTTGATATATTCAATCACGCGGGCGGAGAATTCCTGTTTGTCTGCAATATGATCAATGCAGTAATGATCACCTTTAACAAGAGAATCCGGAACGATTTCTCCCTTATCATCAAAAACAGTTACAGCCACTTTGCCACAACCGCTGTGTGAACAAGAATCTAATGAAAACATGCATCAATGTTATGGCATTGTGCGTCTTTAGTCAAATAAACTGATTATTCCGCCGTAAGGAATCGAAAGATTTCTGGCAAGTGTCCTGTATTCCTTTTCCTGTTCAGAAGTCGCTGCGGTAAAAAAAACAGAAAGATTGTCAGAGCTGTCAGAAGTTCCTGAAGGTCTGTGCACCCGGAGAGCCTGTTTTGCGACACCGTCACGACTGTCTATGACTTTTACAGCGCTTCCCATGGCTTTCTGAACATCTGCCGCAACATGGGTAAAATGGGTACAGCCGAGAATCACTGTGTCCACATCTGCCTCACGGAAAAAATCAGCCGCAGGAGTGACAGCAAGCTGTCTTTCTTCCTCCGTTGCCGTAAAAAGGTGTTTTTCTATGAATGAGACCAGATCCGGATCCCCACGTTTTACAACTTTGCAGTCAGCGGCAAAATCCTGGATGAGTTTCTGTGTGTAAGGATTATTGACAGACTGATTTGTCGCAAGAAGCCCGATTTTTTTGCTGCGGGTCACAGAGGCTGCAAGTTTGATTGCGGGAACAGTGCCGACAAAGGGAAGTTCCGGAAAACGGGCGCGCAGGAATTCAAGGGCCGCGACAGACATTGTGTTACATGCAATGACAACAGTTTTGGGATCAAAATGCCGGACTGCGCACCGGACAAGTATCTCCGCATTGTGCTGTATCTGGTCCTGGGTCTGTTCCCCATAGGGAAAGTGCGCAGTGTCACCGATGTACATACAGCGTGCAATGGGAGACTTTTTGGCAAGGTCAAGCATGTAAGGAATTCCGCCCGTGCCGGAATCCAGAAAAACAAAATCCACGGAAGACATTCTGTTCAGTCACCGAAAAGGCTGTTGAAAGCCTGACGGGCGGCGGCGGCTTTGTCAGCAGCGGAACTGCTTCCGAAACCGGATCCGCCGGATTTACCCGCATCAGCATTCAGCCGGAAAAAACCGCAGAAGTTTGCCCGTTCTTTGTCGCTTACAAGTTCATCAACTGACTCATGACAGTCATAATGACTGCCCGGTTCATAAAAGGTGCAGTTTCTGCAGGAACGCACATCAGCCCCGCAGGAGGGACAGACATCACTGCGGCTGACAGCACCGCTGAAATCAAGAGTTTTTCCACATTTCCAACACATAGCCATATTCTGCCTGAAAAAGAAAAATCAGTCCACAATTATCACAGAAGCCATCCGTCCGTCAGGAGTATAGACTTTATGAGGATTTGTGGTGTCCACCATGGAATTCATTCCTGAGTAATATGCGTAATACCAGGTACCACTGGGAAGAGGAAGAGAAAGTTCATAGCGTCCGGGATAAATTTCCTGCAGGTAGTAGATGAAGGAATCCCAGTTGGTGAAATTTCCTCCGAGTCTTACACGTTTTCCGCTCTCACCCTCATAGACAAATTTCACAACATGATTGTCCTCGATCTGGGTTTTGAATTCCACAGGCCGGTCCACTGCAAGAGTTGAGAAATAAGTCCCGCTCTCAAAATTGAATTCTTTCTGGGGATTGTTTCTGTCAGTTGTCCAAAGACCGTCAATAACCATACGGTAAGAAATCTTTGAGCAGTTTTCCGGAATCGGAAGAATGTAAAAAAGCACTGATGCAAGTTCTTCGTAGAGATAGTCGTAGGAAACAAGTTTCTCCAGAGGATGGATTATTGCGAAATCCTCGAATTCAAAGGCAATTCCCACATAGCGGTGGTCCGTGGCTGCGGTGAAGACTGCGTAATCACCGGAAACGTAAGGAGGGACAACAGTCTGAATACCGGTTATGATGCGGTCAATGGTGTACTGATCGTCATATTCAGGAAAAGTGAGCTCTTGTGCATAGGCGCCTGAAATTCCTGCGATCAGCATCAGCAGAAAAATCAATGGAAAAATTTTTGTTTTCATGGTCGTGTTTTCTTAATCGGACAAGAGGGAGTTTTTCTAAAGACATTTATTCATTTTCCGAAAATATGTATGAAACAACTTGAGTTCAAGTACTTTCCTATTAATTGTAAAGGATTGTCATATATCTGTTAGTAAGGTAAACTTAAAGAAATGCCCGGACTGAACCAACTAAAAAAATTTACTGAAGAAATAACACTCATCGGAAACGAGCCTACAAGACGTCAGCAGAAAAATGAGATCATGCCAAAAGTCAGTTTACCGGCAAATGCTTCACCCGCGGACGATTCTGATGATTTTGTGTTCGGGCTTCCTCAGAACAGCGGCGGATCATCAGGCGGTTCCTCAGAAAGCGCTGGTTCAAAAAAGGCATCAATTTCCACACCCACAGAAGATGTTGATCTTGATGCTCTTCTGAGCGGAGTTGCCGCTGAATCAGCTTCTTCTGGAGACAGTTCCTCCGGAGATGATTTTGATCTTGACGCGATTCTGGCAGAGGTCCGCGGGGAGTCAGAGCAGAAACCGGCTCCCCAGACAGCCCAGCAGGCAGCTCCTCAGGTTCCTCCTGTCCAGGACATAAACCCGGCATCTTCACCAGTCTCAGCAGCACCGGTCACAGACAGTACAGCCTTTGACATTCCCGGCCTTGATGACATTTTTGACACTTCCCTTGATTCTTTTGACACCGGGGCATTGGATGCCTTCAATGACCAGCCGGCAGATGACATTTCCGAACTTGAGGAACTGGAGGAAGTGGAAGAACTTATTCCGGAAGCAGAGGAAGCGGTTCCCGATGCAGAACCGGCCGGCCAGGATATACCCGGATTCGAGGACCTTTCCACTCTGGATTTCACCACACCGGATTCTGACAGCAGCAGTGACATTCCCGATCTAGACTTCGGCTCAGACATGGGCAGTCCGGATGCAAGAGACAGCGGTGACGGTTCCGATGTGAATGCACTTCTCGGCGGTCTGGATTCACTTTTTGATGATGTTCCCAGTGCTGAAGACCTGACAGACACATCCGACGTGGATTCACTTCTTGACGATGATTTTTCACCGGATTCCGGCAGTGATAATGTTTCTGACACTGATTTTGACTTTTCAGCTGTAACAGATTCCGCAGCCTCTGATGGGGATATCTTCAATGCTGCAGATGTTCTCGGTGACTTTGATCTGCCGGGTGATGACAGTTCTCCTGATTTTTCTGACATTCCCGATGTTGAGGAACTGGAAGACATTTCTGACGAAGCTGAACAGGCCCAGCCGGCGAAAAAGTTTTCATTCCATGTGGATCCTGACTTAAAAGAAGGGGACTTTGAACTTCCGCCTATGGACATGTTCCCTGAGGCAGAAACTGAATCCGGTACGGAAAGCGGTGCAGATGATTCTGCGCTTTCAGATGTCGGGGACTTCTCTTCCGGTGAACTGGACATGACTCCTGCCGGTTTTGAAGAAACCGATGATTTTTCTTCAGCAGTCCCGGATTTTGACACAGACAGTTTTTCCACAGATTCGGGGGATTCCGGCCAGGACAGCGGCCTTTCTGATTTTGACACATCCGGCCTTGACTTGAACGAGGACTTTGGTGACAGCACGGGAGAACTGGATCTGACAGGTGATTTCGGTGCAGAGACTGCAGACAGTTCCTCTGATTTTGATCTTCCTGACATTACAGACAGCGGATCGACAGATTCCTTCGACATGCCTGATTCCTTCGGAAGCGATGACAGTTCCTCTGATTTTTCTGCAGGATCAGATGATTTTGACACAGCAGGACTTGATTCCTTTGACTTCAATCTTCCCGAAGGTTCTGGAGACGGTTTTGAATCCCTTGACAGCAGCAGTGTTGCCTCAGGGGACGATTTTTCTGCAGGTGCCACAGACGACAATGATTTTGCGATTCCCGGTTATTCCGATTTTGAACTTGATGAACCTTTTGTGCCGCAGGAGATGGCATCCTCAAAAACAACGGCATCTTCTGCTTCCGGCGGCAAAGGTAAAGGCAAAGGCAAGAAAAACGAACCGCTGAAAACCGAACTTACGGAAGAAGAATACCGCCAGTTCCGTGAAAATCTTAACTATTATCCTCTGAACCTCCGCATTGCAATCCAGGAACTGATTGTCGGAAACGAATTCAGTGATGAAGTTACACTGGAAGTGATCAACAAGGTCCTGAAACGTGTTCCTGCCCGTCAGCTTGCAAGCCATGCGGAAAAAATACTGGACAAATCAATACCGGTTCCTGCGAACTATGAGAAACGGACTGCACAGGAATACGAATCCTACAAACAGTCTTTTGAATACCATCTTAAGAACAGGATCATTCCTTTTACACTGGCGGGACTTGCTTCCCTTCTTGTGCTGGGAATCTTCATTTTCCTGATCGCCCGTTTTGTCGTACGTCCGGTAAAAGCCGAGCTTCTTTACAAAGAAGGATACACACTGATTGAGAACGGCCTTTATCAGCAGTCCGAATACAGATTCAACGAAGCCGTTACTTACAAGGCAAAGAAAAACTGGTATTACAAGTATGCACGGGCCTATCAGGACAAAAGGCAGTACGAACGTTCCGCAAACATGTTCGAGAGACTTCTCAAGCGTTACAATTACGAAAAACAGGCCGGTATCGAATATGCGAAGATGGAACTGAATGATCTGGCAAACTACGAACGTGCTGAAACAGTCACAAAACGCTATATCCTTGATTACCACATCAATGACAAAGATGCAATTCTTCTTCTTGGCGACATTTACCTTGAATGGGCAACAGCAACAGAAGATCCTGAACTTTATGACAAGGCAAGAACCCAGTATGCCACTCTGATGAATCTTTACGGACAGTCGGACCTGTACCTTTCACGCATGATGCGTTACTTCATCAGAACCGACAACATAAGGGAAGTCCTTCCTCTCAAAAACTATTTCTATCCGAAGATGACGGCAAAGAAAAATCCTCTTGAGGCCCAGGATCTTGTTGATCTGAGCGGTTACCTGATGGAGAAACTTTACGGTGAGCTTCCTGCAAAAGATGAATTCCTGCGTAATTCAATTGAAGACGTGAGAGATCTTCTTGAGAAAGCTGTCAAAGCCGCACCTGAGATGCCGGAATCTGTGTACAATTACGGACGTTATTTTGTTGAGACAGGCAATGAGAATGCTGCGAAAAATATTCTTTCACGTGCCCTGGAATATTTTGACAGTGCGACAGTAATGACAAAGCCAAGAATTCTCAAGCACATTGATACATACAGAATCCTAGGAGAGCTGCACACTGCGGATCAGGAATATGTCCAGGCGGAAGAAATGTATACAGAAGGTCTTGAGCTCTTTGCCCGTGAGCAGCAGTACAGCGGTCTGGAAACCAACGAGAAGATCGGAAAACTTTACTCAGATCAGGGTGACCTGGATTACTTTATCTCAAATGATCTTGACAGTGCCTACTCAAACTACAGCAATGCACTCAAGAATCTTTACGATACACCTTCCATCCATTACAGACTGGGTTACATTGAGTACGCAAAAGGCGACTACAGTGATGCGATGAATTCCTTCATCAGGACACTGCAGGACCGGCCTTCCGAAGAGAACACCCTGTATGCACTGGCAAACACACTGGCAATACGTTACAGCAACGAAGCCTCCCAGAGTTATTACGAACTTCTGCTGGAGACACTGGATCTGCAGCGTGTCCAGGCCGGAGTACTTTATCCGCAGGTTGATGACGAGCACGGTGATCTTGTGGATCTTTACATGAAAGCGGCAAACAATCTGGCTGTCGTTCAATACAGAAGCGCACTGCAGAACGGAAACTCAGCTCTCAATGCAAAGGCTATGGTAAACCTGCAGGAGTCAATCCGAGCCTGGGACGCGCTTACAAGAAACCAGAACACGATGATCCGTCTGGGCGGCACAAACCTGGCAGAACAGAATCTGCGCTACATAACAGTTCCGAACAGCAGATACAGTCCTGAGATTTACACCCAGCTGCCACGTATCCTGAGCGATGAACAGATGCTGACACAGTCATCCATCAAGTAGCCTCTGTAACTGAAAGATAAAGGGATTGTTTTTTGGAAAAGGACGGAGTTTTAAGACAGAAAATGCTCAATGACCTGAAAAAAGAAATTTTCCGGAAATCAATTCATCTCTGTGCAGGTTTTGTACCTTTCTTTCTTGGACACTTTTTTTTATTCACCGTATCAGCACTTTCCGCAGTTGCAGTTCTTTATACAGTCTGTGAATTTCTGCGTCTAAAAGGGATCCGCGTTCCGGTTATCTCCACAATAACTGAGGCAGCCGCAAGAAAAAGAGATGACGGACGTTTTGTCCTTGGTCCTGTGATGCTTGTCTGCGGAATTCTTGCCACAGCACTGATTTTTCAGCCATTGCCGGCAAGCATCGGAATTTACGCACTTGCCTTCGGTGACGGTTTTGCAAGCCTTGCAGGAAAAGTTTTCGGGAAACACAAACTCTGCTGTAAGAAAATCACATGCGGGAAAACTGTTGAAGGGAGTCTGGCCTGTTTTCTTGCAGTTTTCATTTCATCCCTGGCAGTGACGAAAAAAATCACTACTTCCCTGCTTCTTGCTCTTATCGCAACATTGATAGAAGTTTTACCGCTCAAAGACTTTGACAATCTCATCATTCCGGTGACAATCGGTTTCTGTTCTCAGATGCTGCTGAATCTTTAACTACTGCCACAGATAGTAGGAATGCAGTGCCCTCAGATACAGCGCGGTTCCACCAGACAGAAGAAAAATGCCAAGTCCAAGCAGAACCGGAGAATCAGAGTAGACCAGAAGCCAGTAGCCCGCATAAAGAGCCAGGAAGGAAAAAGCACGCTTCCCTTTTCTGTAGATCAATCCGGAAACCAGCGCTGTAATGGAAGATAAAACCACAATTATCGTGAATGTGCGGTTGTACCCGATGGAGATCATTGCGTAGGTGCTCACTATTCCGGTGTTAAGAGGGACAATGGCGGAAAAGAGCAGAGAGACTCCAAGTGTGACAAGAAGGGTTTTGTCGCAGTCCTGGACCTGTGTCTCCTCGTTGCAGAGCATGGCAAACAGAAAGGCAAGCAGTGAAAAGACACGTCCGCTGTAGACCGCACGGCCGATATAGTTCAGGAAAACGGAATAACCGTCCCACAGATTGAAGAGAAAAATCAGGATACGGAAAAGTTCAAGGAATGAACCGGCCACAAAGGCTGCGAAGTAGAAAATCTCGGGCGAATGAGTCTTCTCAAAATGAAAGAAAACACTGAACAGGGAGACCGGAACAAAAACCGCAAAATAGGAAATTCCTGCGATTCCCCATAAGTAAGAGAAATCCGGCAGTTCCGGTCTGTTTCCGAAAAAAAACAGAAGAAAGAAAGCTGCGATAACGCTGACAATATAGAAAATTACAATTGCAAGACTGATTTTTATTATCCGGTTTCTGGAATTCAGTGTCATGGAAAAAGCATACAGCGGTAAGATTAAAAACTCAAGTGCAGGGAACCGGATTCAGTGCGCGCCAAATGGCAGACTTCATGATGAAAAGTGGTTTCGGGGGTTAAAACACCGGTCGGAGAGACTGTTTCCGATTTTCAGAACAGATTCTCCAGCCTTTCTTGTATAATATGCTCAAAAACTGTAAAATATAAGGAAGAAAACTTGTACAGATTCAGCGTACAAAACTTGGATAAAGGACGACAGTATGAAAGGCATTGAATTGGAAAAAGCTTACAATCCGGCGGATTTTGAAGACCGCATTTACAACGAATGGGAAACAAAAGGCTATTTTAAACCGGCCAGCGACGCAGATTCCCCCGTTCACACAGAAGGCAAAAAATCAAGTTCATACACAGTCGTCATTCCTCCGCCAAATGTCACGGGCGTGCTCCACATGGGACACGGTCTTAACAACACACTTCAGGACATTGTTGTGCGCTATCACCGCATGAAAGGTGACGACACACTCTGGCTGCCTGGAACAGACCATGCAGGAATCGCAACCCAGAACGTTGTTGAGCGCCGTCTCAAGAAAGAGGGTCTCCGCCGTCAGGATCTGGGACGGGACAAATTCCTGGAGCGCACCTGGGAAGTAAAAAAAGAACATCACGCGATCATCACAAAACAACAGCGCAAGCTGGGCAACAGCGTGGACTGGACCCGCGAACGCTTCACAATGGATGAAGGACTCAGCAAGGCAGTACGCAATGTTTTTGTTACCCTTTATGAACGGGACCTAATCTACAAAGGAAACTATCTTGTAAACTGGTGTCCTTCATGCGGAACAGCTCTTGCAGATGACGAAGTTGAGCATGAAGATACACCCGGTGCAATGTACCATATGTACTACGAGATTGCCGACGGTTCATCAATCCCCGACGTTACTCTGGAAGACGGAACTGTTTTCCAGGGCGGAAACCGTATCGAGATTGCAACAACCCGTCCGGAGACACTTTTCGGTGATACAGCCATTGCAGTTCATCCTGATGACCCGCGCTACAAGGCCCTGGTTGGAAAAAGTGTGAAGCTTGCACTTACAGACAAGGTGATCCCAGTTGTCGCAGACAGTTATGTTGACCGGGCTTTTGGAACCGGTGTCGTAAAAATCACACCTGCACACGACCCCAACGACTGGGAAGTAGGAAAACGCCATGATCTGCCTGTGATCAATGTGCTCAATCCTGACGGAACCCTCAACGAGAATGTGCCGGAAAAATACCGTGGAATGAGCTGCAAAGATGCACGTCCTCTTGTTATTGAAGATCTGAAGACCTGCGGACTTTACAAGGAAGAGGAAAAAATCACCCATCCGGTGGGACACTGTTACCGCTGTCACACAGTTGTGGAGCCTTATCTCAGTGAACAGTGGTTCGTACGCATGAAACCCCTTGCAGACAAAGCACTCAAGGCTTGGCGCGACGGAGAGATCGTCTTCTATCCCCGCAAGTGGGAAAACACTTACCAGCGCTGGCTGGAAAACATCCGCGACTGGTGTATCAGCCGCCAGCTCTGGTGGGGACACCGCATTCCCGTATGGTACTGCGAAGACTGCGGAGAAATGATTGTAAGCCGCGAGGATCCCTGCTGCTGTCCAAAATGCGGTGCAAAAGCTGACAGACTCAAACAGGATCCTGATGTTCTTGATACATGGTTCAGTTCCTGGCTGTGGCCCTTCAGTACACTGGGCTGGCCTGAGAACACTTCTGACGTGCAGCACTTCTACCCGACCACAGCACTGGTCACCGCCTATGACATCATTTTCTTCTGGGTAAGCCGCATGATCATGGCCGGTCTGGAATTCACCGGTAAAGCTCCTTTCCGTGACATTTACATCCACGGTCTGGTGCGCGACAAACAGGGCCGCAAGATGAGCAAGTCTCTTGGCAACGGAATGGATCCTCTTGAACTGATTGAACAGTACGGCTCTGATGCGGTCAAATACACACTTGGCTTCATGTGTGCCCAGGGACAGGATGTTCTTGTTGATAAAGACTCTTTCAAACTGGGAAGCCGTTTTGCTAACAAAATCTGGAACGCAAGCCGTTATCTTCTGGGAAATCTCGAAGGACGCACACTCAAACCGGTCACACAGGATGATCTGACAGAACTTGACAGATGGATCTATGCCCGTCTTGACAACTGCGCACAGACAGTACGCGCCGCACTTGACGGTTACCGCTACAATGACGGAGCCCAGGCACTTTATGAGTTCTTCTGGACTGAATTCTGTGACTGGTATGTTGAGGCAACAAAACTTTCATTCAAGAACGGTGATGATGCTGAGAAAGACAGAGCAGCCAGTGTTCTCATGAACATTCTGGAAGAAAGTCTCCGTCTGCTGCATCCATACCTGCCTTTCGTAACTGAAGAAATCTACCAGAAACTTCCCTTGGCAGAAATTGCAGAAAGCCGCAGGACTGCCGGTGAGAAAACAGTCTGTCCTTCACTCTATACAGGCATGCTGATTGCTGCACCCTATCCGGAAGTTCTTGAATGGAGAAAAGACGAGACAGTCTCAAAACGTTTCGGAACACTCCAGGAACTGGTACGCCAGGTACGTGCTCTCCGTGCGGAATGCGGTATTGACCCTGCGAACAAAATCAACATTGCGCTGGTTATCTCTGCGGGAAGCCCTGCGGAAGTATGCCGCGAGAAGACTGACATCATCAAGCTGCTGGCAGGTCTTGCAGAAATCGAGTTTGTGGAGAGCAAACCTGCCGGAGCAATCGGAACCGTCGGAACCGGTTTTGAAGCTTTTATCCTGATTGACGGGACTGTGGATTCTGCCGCCCTCAAGGCACGCTTCACAAAAGCCCTGCAGCTGGAAGAATCTTCAATCGCAAGAATTGATGCAAAACTCAATGGAAAATTTGCGGAACACGCTCCTGCAGAAGTTGTGGAGGCGGAAAAAGCAAAACGCGAGGAAAGTGCACGCCGCGCTGAGAAGTTGAAGGGCTACATTGAATCACTCTGACCGTTGAACACATAACATATCCAAGGAGGATGCCATGGGAATGAATACAGAGAAGCCGACTCACATGAATACGGAAAAAATGCTTGAGTTGAAAGAGATTTTTCTTGCTCCTTATATCCAGCTGGCAACTGCGCTGATAGGCAAAGCCCGTCATGCAGGCGGAAACATGTTCCGCCACCAGCTTGACACCATGGCAATCCTTATTGACTACGGATACATTGACAGCACACTGCTCAAGGCATCCTGCATCCATGATCTGGTTGAAGACATACCCGGATATGACAGACAGAAGATTCTGGATATCGGTGGTGATGCCCAGGAAGTCCTTGATCTTGTCCTTGAAGTGACCAAAAAAGAAGGACAGACAAAACAGCAGTTTCTGAAAGGAATAATCGAAAAAGGCAGCGAGAAGGCAAAAATCCTGAAATGTGCTGACAGAATCAGCAATATGATCAGTCTGGGTTTTGTGACCGACACTGCTTTCATCGAACGTTACTGTGACGAGACTGAATTCTTCATCTTTCCCATCGCACTGGAAGTTGACTACAACATGTATCAGGAACTTATCTCCCTGGTCATGACACGGCGCAAATTCCTTGAGGATTCCGGTTATTACGATAACACCCAAAAATAGCACAATAACTTCAATAATTATCCATCGGAATTCACTTTACTCTGAAATTTAAGTACAATCAGAAAATGTCAAAAAATGGGCGGAAATTGTCAAGCAGACAAGACAGTTCCGCTCATATAATAGGGTATCTCTTAAAATTCGACTTGAGATGCCCGGTGAGTTTAAAACCGCTTTGTCGGCAGAGTTTTAGACATCGCATAGACAGTTGACGCCAGGACTGATTTCTGGAGTTTCAAATTTAACTGTATTCACAGTAGGGGGAATGGATGGATATTCGCTATTCAGTCAATCAGCGTGACTTCAAACGCTACACAACAGAAGAGACACGGAAAGAATTTCACATCAGCAATGTCTTTGTTGCAGATGATGTTTCCGCAGTATATTCACATGTTGACCGCATGGTCACCATGGGCGCAATGCCGGTTACACAGACACTCGATATTGAGAAAAATATCGACTGCTGGAAAAACTTCGGTGTTCATTATCTTTTGGAGCGCCGTGAGCTGGGAATCATCAACATCGGCGGAAAAGGAACCGTCAAAGCTGATGATACCGAATACACTCTTGAGAATCTGAATGCTCTTTACCTTCCTATGGGAACAAAGAAAGTTCTTTTATCAAGTGCAGATCCCAAGAATCCTGCAAAATTCTATATGTGCTCATCACCGGCACACAGACCTTTCCCTGCGAAACTGATCACAAAGGAACAGGCAAACCATAAACACCTGGGTTCAAAAGAGACAGCAAACGAACGCACAATCAACCAGTTCATCCATCCTGCAGTTCTTGAGACATGTCAGCTTTCAATGGGCTGCACGGAACTGGAGCCGGGTTCAGTATGGAACACAATGCCTGCCCATACCCACGAGCGTCGCATGGAAGTCTATCTGTACTTCAATATTCCCGCAGGCAACGTTGTATTCCACATGATGGGCGAAGGTCAGGAGACAAGACATATCATCATGCAGAATGAGGAAGCCGTGATTTCACCCAGCTGGTCAATCCACTCCGGCTGCGGAACAAGCAACTACACTTTCATCTGGGCAATGGCAGGTGAGAACCGTGAATTTGATGACATGGATGAGATTGCAATCACTGACATGAGATAAGGAATCTCTTAAAAAAGCATTCTTTCGTTTAATTTTTTTAGACTTATACAGGAGAAAAACAAATGGCAAAGACAGTAACATTCGGCGAGATCATGCTCCGCCTTAAATCACCTGAACATGAGAGACTTTTCCAGTCACCCCTTCTTGAGGCAACTTTCGGTGGTGGAGAAGCTAACGTGGCAGTCTCACTTTCAATCTTCGGAAAGGATGCGGCTTTTGTGACATCGGTTCCGGACAATGCAGTTGGAGAAGCCGCAATTGACGAACTCCGCAGACATGGTGTTGATACAAAATTCATCAACAGGGTGAAAGGTGGCCGTCTCGGTATCTACTTCCTTGAGACAGGTGCATGTGCACGTCCTTCTCTGGTTGTCTATGACCGTGCGGAAAGCTGTATTGCAAAAGCAAAGGCAAGCGATTTTGACTGGAATTCAATTCTTAAGGATGCAGAATGGTTCCACGTGACAGGAATCACTCCTGCCCTTTCACAGGATGCCGCAGACGCTGCACTGGATGCGATGAAAATTGCAAAGAATGCAGGCGTCACAGTTTCCATGGACCTGAACTACCGCAAAAAGCTGTGGAACTATGGCAAGAAAGCTCCTGAAGTGATGCGTGAGCTGGTAAAATACACAGACGTTGTTATCGCAAACGAGGAAGACATCCAGATGTGTCTCGGAATCACAGCAGACAGCGTTGACGTTACAAAAGGTCACCTGGAGACAGAAGACTACCGCAAACTGACTGACAAAGTTAAGGCTGAGTTCCCCAATGTCAAGATTGTTGCAGTCACACTCCGCGAATCAAAATCAGCGGACACAAACGGCTGGTCAGCAGTTCTTTCCGGAAAAACAGGATTCTATTCTTCAAAGAAATATGCAATCAACGACATTATTGACCGCGTAGGTGGCGGTGATTCTTTCAGCGCAGGAATCATTTACGGTCTGCAGGAATATGCAGACAATGAACAGCAGGCTCTGGAATTTGCAGTTGCAGCATCTGCACTGAAACACACAATTCCCGGAGACTTCAACCTGACACGCAAAAGTGAAGTGCTGGCACTGGCCGGCGGTGACGGAAGCGGACGGGTACAGCGTTAAAAAACTGCACAGGCAGTTTTTTTACATACAGAATTTTTTTTTAAGGAATGATCTATGAGTGAATTGTTGGACAGAATCCGTGATATCGGAATTATTCCTGTAATCAAACTGAACAGCGTTGAACAGGCTGTTCCTCTTGCAAAAGCCCTTATTAACGGTGGAATTCCTGCTGCAGAAGTTACATTCCGCACAGCCGCAGCCGCAGAGGGAATTAAGGCAATCAAGGAAGCTTATCCAGAGATGCTTCTTGGAGCCGGAACAGTGATCAACAAAGAATATGCACAGAAAGCAATTGATGCTGGTGCAGAGTTCATTGTTGCTCCCGGTTTCAACCCTGAAGTGATTGACTTTGTCATGTCAAAAGGCGTTCCCATGATTCCCGGTGTGGCAACTCCAGGAGAAATTGAGCAGGCTCTTGGCAGAGGACTTAACGTACTGAAGTTTTTCCCCGCAGAGGCAGCAGGCGGTGTTGCAATGCTTGATGCATTCGCAGGCCCCTTCCCCAACGTCAAATTCATGGCAACAGGCGGAATCAACGCAAAGAACATGGGCGATTACTTTAAGCGCAAAAACATCATTGCCATCGGTGGAAGCTGGATGGTTAAAGATGACACTGAGCTGGTCACAAAACTCAGTAAGGAAGCAGTAAGCCTGATGCACGGATTTACACTGGGCCACATCGGAATCAACGGCGATGATGCCGAGGACGCAGCAAAAATCGTAAGAATGCTTGAAGCTTTCGGTCTCGTAGGTAAAGAAGGCAATTCTTCCTGGTTTGCAAACTCCACTGTTGATTCCACTTCATTTGAAGTGATGAAAGGATCCGGACGCGGAACCCACGGACACATCTGTATCAAGACATGGAACATTGAACGTGCCCTCGCCTACCTGAAACAGTTCGGCGTGGAGCCTGACATGTCCACAGCAAAATACACAGGAGAAGCAGGAAAATCACCTCTTTCTTTTGTTTACACAACAATCATGATCGGTGGTTTTGCCGTTCATTTGAATAAGATCTGATCTGGCTGAAGGGGGCTTTATGAGCATCACGAAAAATTTAAAAGAATTCGGCGGAAAATCTGAAGCCACCTTTGACAATTCAGAAGCTTTTGCCGCTGCCTTTGACTTTTTCTCACAGAACAAAGGCGGTGAGCTTGTTATTTCTGCAGGCACATGGCGTACTGGTCCCATTGACCTGTGCAGCGGAATGACACTTACACTGGAAGAGAATGCCGTTGTCCAGTTCATTGCAGAACCTGCCCGTTACAGACCGGTGAAAACTCGGTGGGAGGGTGTTGTATGCCATGCGATGCATCCCTGCATTTTTGCAGCAAATGCAACCGATGTTACAATCCGCGGAAAAGGCACTTTTGACGGCAACGGTTCCTTCTGGTGGGCTGAAAAACGCCGCAAAAAAACACAGACAGGACCAGTTGAACCTTTCGAACTTGAACTTGCAGCACTTAATCCCGGGTACGAAAAGCAGCCCGGTGGTGGTGGCGGACGTGAAACTCAGTTTCTGCGTCCTTCCCTCATGCAGTTTTATGAATGCGAGAACGTAAAAGTCGAAGGAATCACACTTAAAAATTCTCCTTTCTGGACTTTTCATCCTGTTTTTACAAAAAATCTGACTGTGGAAGGCATTTCCATCTCAAATCCCGAGGACGCCCCGAATACTGACGGAATGGACATTGACTCCTGCGAGAATGTGGTCATCAGAAACTGTAACGTAAGTGTCGGGGATGACGGCATCGCAATAAAAGCCGGAGCGGGCGAAGACGGAATCCGTATCAACAGGAAGTCACGGCATATTACCGTTGACAGATGCACTGTCACAAAGGGACACGGCGGAATTGTGCTTGGAAGCGAGACAGCAGCCGGTATTGAAGATGTCACTGTGACAGACTGTACTTTCTGCGGCACAGACAGAGGCATAAGACTCAAGACACGGCGCGGAAGAGGCGGAACTGTCCACAACCTGCACTTTGACGGTCTGAAAATCACTGACTGTCTCTGCCCCTTTGCGATCAACATGTTCTACTGCTGTGGAACAAAACGCTGCGAACCTGAATTCTTCAGTCAGGAGGCACTTCCTGTAAATGAAGCGACACCGCACCTGACAGACATCACCATCAGGAATGTCCATGCCACTGGCTGCAAGGCAAGTGCTGGATTCATCGCTGCCCTTCCTGAGGCACCCCTTACAAATCTGATTATTCAGAACTGCGTCTTTGAAACTGATGAAAGCGCACCTGAAAAACCGGATCTTTCAGACATGTTCTCAGGAATTCCTGAGACTTCTGAAAAATCATTCCGTATTCTCCATGCAGAAAATCCGGTTTTTGAGAATGTTTCCATAATCGGTCCCAAAGAAGCATTTCTTTTACATTGATTTATGACACTCACTTTTGATTTTACAGACTGGTTTTCTTCAGATAAATGTTATTCACTGGAGAATTCTTTTTCTCTTGAAAAGGGTTTTGGTTTTATTACCGAGACAGAGCGCGCAAGCATTCCGGTTCTGCAGATTCCTGAACTGAACACTGGCTTTGACAGCGCACCCTGGTTCAGGGAAATTCCTGCAACACGCATTGAGCTTTCAAAGAACGGCGCAAAAGCTGTTTCCGGTTTTGAAGGCGATTTTCCTTTGTGCTTCAAATGTCCTCTTCCCTTTGAGAAGCCCCGTAGTGAAGGCAATGTTCTGGTGACTGTCCAGCTCTATGCAGAGAAAGACATTCCAGAAGTTCTTGTTTATCTCGGAAGACGACGTCTTGCCTGGAAAGGATCAATTAAAGCCGGAGAAACATTCTGCAGAACTTTTGCATTGAACTGCTGCCCTGTCATTCCCCGTGGGAAAACCGACGAAGCACCCTGTTCTTCTGTGGACATTGCCGTAACCGGTGGAAAAAATGGAGTCTGTCTCCAGAAAATCACTGTTGAGCCGGCGCCTGAAACCACAAAAACTGTCTGGATTGCCGGGGACTCCACCGTAACAGACCAGAGCGCTGAATATCCTTATATACCAGGCGCCTGTTACTGTGGCTGGGGGCAGATGTTAAGCGCTTTTCTTAAGAATGATTTCGCTGTCTCAAATCATGCACACTCAGGTCTGACAACTGAAAGTTTTACCAGTGAAGGTCATTATTCCATCATGCTGCCAAGAGTAAAAGAAGGTGACCTGGTCCTGTTCCAGTTCGGCCACAATGACCAGAAACTTGCCCACCTTAAGGCAGAAGAAGGATACCGCAGCAATCTTGTGAACTACATCAACGACATCCGGGGAAAAAAGGCCCTGCCTGTTCTGGTGACTCCTCTGGCACGGAACACATGGAAAGGGGACTCCTACAACGATCTTCTTGCCGAATATGCGGAAACTGTTCTTGAACTTGGAAAGGAAATGAATGTGCCGGTTGTGGATCTGCACAGATTCGCCATGGATTTTGTGACGGACCGGGGCGTAGACAGAGCAAAGCCTTACTTTTTCCCTTCGGACTACACTCATTCCAATGATTACGGAGCCTTTCACTTTGCACATTATGTAAGCAACCAGCTTGACAGTTCTGTGTGTTCCATGGCCTGTGACATTCTTCCACCTGTCTCCACAGAACCTCTCTGGGCTGCCCCGGATGCTATCAAACTTCCGGAAGCACCTTCAGGTCTTGAGCAGCAGATGCCACCGAAACAGATTATCTTTGACAGGCTGGACAGACCTGATGACCGTCTTACCCGTGCGGAAGCACTGGAGTTTGTGATCAAGGCAATGAAGTATTTTCCCACAAACGTGTACAATGATGTCTTTACGGACATTGCCGGACATGAGACCTACGCGGGAACTGTTGAATGCGCTTACCAGAACGGGATCATTCCGGAGCGGGACGTGAAAGCCAGGCTGTTCAGACCGGAAGAGCATGTTACTGCAGCTGATTTCCTTGAGTTTGTGGAGAACGGCTACAAAAACCGGAGAAGCGACAGGCTCCAGGTAAGTGACACTCTTCTGAAAATGGGGAACGCTCCCCTTTCACGGCGGGCTGCGGCAGATTTTCTGGAATCCGTGAAAATTTAATACACGGGAAACAGGGTTTTCACGGGGAAGTGTCGAAGGCTTTTTTCACTGCGTTCATTGCAGGCAACATGACAGAAGAGGGTGATTAAGATCCTTCGACAAAAAAACTTCGTTTTTTATTGCTCAGGATGACACAAGTGTTCGCGCTGCGCTCGTTCCGCTCAACATGACAGAACACGCAGTTTGACGGTGGCTTTGAAAAACAGTTTTTATGCCTCCACAACCGGAAAATTCAGGATTTTTTCATTTTCTTATTTGTGCTACAATAAGGCATGCTTAAAAAAGAAAACTATGTTTATTCATGGATTTTTTCCTTTATCACCGGAATTCTTTCCGGAATGTTCATTTCAACCCCGATCTGGTTTTTAGGATTCCTGTTTTCCTTCGGGTACAAAATCTTTCTGGGAGTCAACGGTTTTCTGGCACTGACACAGAAAGGAAAAAGCAGCAGGAAGTTGATAAAGTCAAATATCAAGGCGCTTGTTCCTTTTTTCATTGTAGCCATGATTTTTCTGCAGAGCGCAGTGATTCTCAGCTACAAAGTCATAACCTCAGGAAATGATGAGATTGCATCCGGCGCAGTCTATGCAATCCTTCTTACACTTTTTGTTGTAATCATGGTGCTGGCAACTTTTTTCTGGGAACTGGAATTTCTCAGCAGCACAGATTCCAAACCTCTCCGCATTGCTTTTTCCGTGCTGACACCACTTACGATTTTTACCTTTGAGTTTCTGATCGCCCTTTTCTCAGGAATCATCTGAAGAAATTAAGACAGAAAAACCCGGACCAAGGTGAGTGATTCATGATCCGGGTTTTCATAAAAATCAGGTTTTAATCAGATTTTCTTTGATAAAGTCCGGAGTCTCACTGCTTCTAAGCAGCAGGCAGTTCCGGACTCCTCATTCTCATTTACATACCGAGTTTTGCCTTGTTGGCATTCATCAGTTCTGTCTGGGCATCGATCACTTTGTCCATGCCTTTGTCTTTTTTATACTTGTTGAAGTCAGCAAGGATTGTGTCGAACTCTGCCTCAGACTGTGCACGGATAAGAGAGGGAAGAACTTTTCCCCAGCGGCGCTGGCATTCTTCACAGATCAGGGCCTCGTCAGAACCGACTTCCAGTGTAAGACCGTCATATGCAGCATAGGAAGTTACATAAGGACGTGTCCAAAGCTGGGGCTGTTCCAGAGAAGGTGAGTATTCAACACCCCACTGAGCCTGCCATGCTGTGTCCATGAGCATCCAGTATGTGTACTGGACACCGATGTCATTTTCCTGTTTGTTTTTGTCAGTCTGATCCAGAGCCTTAAGTTCTGGAGTCAGCTCAGGAATACCTGCCGCATTGTAGTTCCAGTGTTTTCCCTGGATACCGAAGTTTGTATCCATCTGTCCTTCCTCAGAAATCAGGTAAGTAAGGAACTGCATTGCACGGGCAGGATCTTTACAGTTTTTGGAGATCAGAGTGATTGTCCAACCTGCGATACCGCTTCCGGCCAGTTTGTGGTCATCGCCTTTTGAGTTTTTGGGTCCTTCAACTGCAATGTAGATTGAGTTGGGATCTTCTGCATAACGTGCATTCTGTGCAGCCTGCATATCCCAGTTCTGGTACAGCATTGCAAAGTAGCGTCCCTGAGCAGCTTTTTCCTCAATCTGTGAACGTTTGTCAACAAACACATCCGTAGGAATCAGGCCTTTCTCATGTGCCAGGCGGAATGCCTTGAGCCAGCGGATATATTCCTCGTTTTCTGTAAGACCCACATCGAAGTTCTGGAATTTTCCGTTTTCTTCGGGAGCGATTGCCAGGAAGTGCATCAGGTATTCCTCAAAAGAGTTACAGCCTACATCACCGAATTCATTTGCTCCGAAAGGAATAAGAGGCTGGCCGTTTACAGTGGGGAACATTTTCTGTGCATTTTCAAGAGCAGCAACAAATCCCTCCGGTGTTGTCATGTCAGGGCATCCCAGTGCCTCATACATATCTTTGCGGACCAGGAATGTCTCGTTGGAAGTGAGTTTTCCGCGGTACATCTCATAGTCAGAAGGTGTGTATGATGAGTTGGGGTAACCGTAAACGTGACCGTTGGGCTGTGTGTACCATCCAAGTTTGTCGTTGTTTGCGATTGTAAAGAAGTAAGGATCATATTTCTCAGCCAGTTCATCAATTGCATAGACCAGCTCAGAATCGATCATCATGGGAACCTGGCCTTCATACCAGCCCAGTGTGATCAGGTCCGGGAGTGCATCACCGGCGATCATTGCGTTAAGGCGTTCTGCCTCGTTACCTGCAGGAACATTGAAGTTGATGTTTACACCTGTTTTTTCTGTGATGTATTTAGAAACTTCAGAGTCACCCCAATGACGTGCAAACCAGCTGAAGTGGATGTACCAGTCAAAAGTGATAGGTGTGTCTTTGTTGAGTGTCCATCCGGGCACGTCCTCTGTTCCAGCAACTGTAGCTGCATTTTTTGCTGTGTCTTTCTTGCCGCCGGCAAAAACCACTGATGTTGCGATCATGCAGAGCATCAGAACAACTGTAAGAAACTTCTTCATCTTATTCCTCCTGAGTTTGAAGTCCTTTAATTCACTTTATCATTTCCCGGATCATTCCCTACTCAATCCGGGTTATGAACTGTTTTGTCTCCTTTTGATCAGCCTTTGATGGAGCCGATCATCATACCTTTCACAAAGTATTTCTGCATAAAAGGATATACGCAGATGATAGGTGCAGTCGTCACAACCATTGTCGCAAGACGCACACTGGAAGAACTTACCTGCTGTGCTGAAATACCGGCCGGAAGTGCGACAACCGCACGGGAAGCACTTGCACTAGCGACAATCCTGTACAGGAATGTCTGGATCGGCTGCAGACTGCTTCTGTTGATATACATGACGCCGGTAAAGTAATCGTTCCAGTGGCCCACTCCATTGAACAGTGCAATTGTGGCCATAACCGGCATGGAGAGCGGAATCACGATGCGGATGAAAATCAGCATGTCATTTGCCCCGTCCAGTTTTGCAGATTCCTCAAGTCCGGGAGGAAGTTCCCTGAAAAAGGACATGAAGATGATCATATTGTAGAAGCTGAACAGTCCTGGAATGATGTATACCCAGAAACTGTCATACAGTCCGATGTTCTTGATCAGAATGAAGTACGGAATCAGTCCTCCGTTAAAGAACATTGTTATGGTTCCAAGAATCGTATAGAACTTGTTACCCATGATGTGTTTCTTTGAGAAAGCGTATCCCACCATTCCAGTGAAAAAAACGCTTGCAACTGTACCGATCAATGTACGGAGGACAGTCACCGTGAAAGCACTGATGATCGATTTATCCATGAACACAGTGCGGTAGCTTTCAATTGAGAACTTGCGGGGAAACCATTTGATTCCACCACGGAGCGCATCACTTGAATCGTTGAAGGAAATCACCACTGTGTACCAGACGGGATACAATGTCACAAAGCAAAGTATCAGCATCAGGACTACCAGTACATAGTCTGCAGTTGTCGCACTGCCAAGTTTTCTAGTTTTTCCTGCCATAAGAATCGCCTTCCTTTACCTTAAAAGAGTGATGTGTCGTTAAGCCGCTTGGAAACCTGGTTCGCAATGAACAGCAGGATGAAAGCAACCACTGATTTGAACAGACCGATTGCCGCCGCGTAGGAGTAACGCATGCTGCGCATGGCCGTATTGTATGTATAGATGTCAATTACATTGCTGCGCTCGGAGTTCAGCGGATTCCACAGAACAAAAATCTGGTCAAAGTTTGTGTTCAGAAGGCTTCCTACCTGCAGAATCAGCAGAATTGTGATTGTGGGAGCGATTGAAGGCAGTGTGATTGACCAGATCTGTCTCCAGCGGCTTGCACCGTCAACACGGGCAGCTTCGTACATCTCCTGGTCAATGCCGGAAATCGCCGCCAGATAGATGATTGCTGACCAGCCCAATTCTTTCCACAGGTCACTGATTACAATGATCGCCCAGAAATATTCAGGATAAGCAAGATATGTCTTTCCATGCTCAATTATTCCCATATCAATCAGTATCTCATTGAACAGACCGGATTCACCGAGCCATGTGGTAAGGATTCCGCCAAGCACAACCCATGAAAGGAAGTGTGGAAGATAGGAAACTGTCTGCACAACTTTCTTGAACTTCTGATTGCGCACCTCATTAAGCATCAGTGCAAAAACAATTGGAAGCGGGAAATTGATGAACAGTTTAAGAAGGCTGATTCCCAATGTGTTTGTCATGATCGGTAAAAACTCTTCATCTTTGAAGAAATTGATGAAATGAGCAAAACCGCCTTTATCAGCCCATTCAGACTGAAGGAATTTCAGACTGAAAAGCGGAGTCGTGATCTTGTAGTTCTTTTTGAACGCAATCAGGATTCCGTACATAGGGGCATAATTGAATACCAGCATCCAGACCACACCGCAGAGAGCCATGAACTGCAGATATTTTTCTTCTCTGAGTCTTGTCCAGAAGGATTTCTTTCCCAGAGTTTTTCTAATCTCAATGTTTTCTTCTGTCGTCTTCATGGTTTGCAGTATATGTCCGCCACCCCATGACTGCTAGAATCAAAAATTTCAAAAAAGTGTGATTTTTTCTGTTTTTCAAAAACTAAAATTGACATCGCAAAAATCATCCTTTAATGTCACTTCTGTTGTCACCCCCTACTCTGGCAGCAAAATTTTTTACAGAGGCGTTTATGACCAACACAAATGATGATCTGTTTTCCGTAAAAGGAGATTTTGTAACCCTGAACGGAGAAGAATTCTATAGAATTTCAAATTTTGACCGGATGGATGATTTTTTCATGACTGTCACAAGTTCAAGTGATGTATGGAACTTCTGCTGGTCAAAAGGAGGTCTTACAGCGGGACGGGGCGACAGCAACCACAGTATTTTTCCCTATTACACTGCTGACAAGATTCAGGATGTGAAGTATTCCACAGGACCATACACAGCGATTATTGCAGAAGGAAAAGAGGGCCTGGAATTCTGGGAGCCTTTCTCCTGTTTTTTCACCAGCTCCCGTGAGGGGACATGGGGCAGGAAAAACTTTATACGCAACATCTATAAAAATGTCACCGGAACTCATGTCTGGTTTGAGGAAGAAAACCTGGGACTTGGCCTTACATTCCGCTACGGATGGACAAGCAGCGAGAAATTCGGACTCGTGCGCACAGTCTGCATAATCAACAATACCGCTGAGCAGAAAAGAATCCACCTTCTTGACGGAGCCCGAAACATTCTTCCAGCCTGCTGTACAAGCGCATTCCAGAATGACAACAGCGTTCTTCTTGATGCCTACAAAAAGACTGATCTGATTGAAGACGGAAACCTGGCACTGTTCACAGTCTCTTCAATCGTCTCGGACAAGGCGGAACCGAACGAAGGACTTTTCGCAAACAGCTGCTGGTTCACCGGGAATTCACCTCTTTATCTTGATCCGGCCCTTCCCAGAAAGTTTGCAGCCTGGTACGGAGAGTTGGAAGATTCTGGCGCAGATTCTTTAAGTGGAGACAGAGGATTCGTCCCTGAAACACTGCACACAACGGAAGGTTCTCGTCCTGCCGCCTGGATCTGCAGAGCCATGACAATTGCACCCGGAAAAAGCGAGGAATGGTGTCAGGTTTTCGACACGAACCTTGATCATTCAGCTGTGGGCCGACTGATAAGCCGCCTTGAGGACAGAGAGACCACAGTTTCGGAACTTGCGGAAGACATTGCGGAAGGTAAATCAATGCTGCTGAACCAGCTGGTAGGCGCTGCCGACGGACTCCAGGAGACAGCGGACAGAATGGCCTGTGTCCACCACACGGCGAACGTTATGTTCAACATTATGCGCGGAGGGATTTTTGCAGACCAGGGCTTCATAAAACCGGAAGATTTTGTGGACTTTGCAGGAATCAGAAACAGGGCATTGAAGGCACAGGCTGCAGAACTTGTGGAATGCCTGCGACAGAATTCATCAGTGTCGGATCCTGTCCCATACAGTCAGTTTTATGCTGCGGTCTCAGAATCAGGCAATCCCCAGCTGATGCGTCTTTTCTTTGAGTACATGCCGCTGACTTTCTCACGCCGTCATGGGGACCCTAGCCGCCCCTGGAACCAGTTTTCAATCATCCTGAAAGATGAAGAGAAAAAACCGATCCTGAACTATCAGGGCAACTGGCGTGACATTTTCCAGAACTGGGAGGCACTGGCCTGGTCTTATCCTTCCTACACGAAAAACATGGTGGCAAAGTTCCTCAACGCAATGACAATTGACGGATTCAATCCCTACCACATCTCAAAGGACGGACTTAACTGGGAAGTTCCGGACCCGACGAATCCCTGGGCGCAGATCGGTTACTGGGGCGACCATCAGGTAATCTATCTTGAGAAACTTCTTGAATTCTTCAGGATGATTTCTCCTTCTGAACTTTACGGAATGCTTGACCAGAAGATTTTCTCCACAGCGAATGTTCCTTACAGACTCAAATCCTATGAGGAGATCCGCAGAAATCCGCACAACACAATTGTCTTTGACAAAGCCCTTCACGCGGATCTCTGTGCGAAGGCCGAAACTTACGGAAGCGACGCAAAACTTGTTGCTGACAGAGACGGAAACCCGGCACTGGTCACAATGATCACAAAACTCCTGCAGATTGTTGTCTGCAAGGCTGCGAATTTTGTTGCAGGGGGAGGAATCTGGCTCAACACACAGCGTCCTGAATGGAACGACGCTAACAACGCATTGGCCGGAAACGGACTTTCCATGGTGACGCTCTGCTATCTTTACAGATATCTTGTGTTCCTTAAAGGACTTCTGGAAAATGCGCCACAGGAAGAGTTTGAGGTTTCCGCAGCGGTTTACAGATGTTTTCACGACCTGGGGACACTTTACGCTGAGACTGACTGCACAGTTGCCGCCTCGGAATCAGCCCCACGGACTGAGTTCATGAACAGACAGGGAGCAATTTTCGAGACTGAGCGGACAGAACTGTATTCCAATGGTTTTGCTTCAGGGGAAGTAAAGGCTGACAGAAAGGCATTGGTTCAGGCACTGGACGCAATCATCCGCCACGCAGAACATACGATTCTCAGGAACAGACATGAGGACGGACTTTTTCATTCCTACAATGTGCTCCACGATGATTCCTCAATGGAAATCGAGCATCTTGAACCGATGCTTGAAGGACAGGTTGCGGTTCTTTCAAGCGGACTGCTTTCTCCATCAGAAGCAGTGGAACTGACAGAAAAACTTGCGGAAAGTTCCCTTTACGAGCCGCGGCAGAATGCCTACATGCTTTATCCGGACAAAAAACTGAAGGATTTTGCTGAGAAAAACTGCATTGCAAAGAATGACGTGGAAAAACTCCGGGGACTTATTGCACGTTCCGGCGGCCTTTATCTGAAGGAAGACTGCAACGGAATCTATCATTTCAACGGATTATTCAGAAACAGAACCGTGCTGAAGGATTTTATCGCCGGCATTGAAGATGACAGACGTCCCACAGCTGAAGAAGAAGCAGAACTTTTTGCACTGTATGAGAATACCTTCAATCACAGAAGCTTCACAGGACGTTCAGGGACTTTCTTTGCCTACGAAGGAATCGGCAGCATTTACTGGCATATGGTGTCCAAACTCCTGCTTGCAGTCCAGGAAAATGCGCTTTCCGCAGAAGAAGCAGGTTTTGGGAAAGAAGCGGCTCTTCTTGCCAAGGCTTTCCGCAGAATTCAGGAAGGACTCAGTTTCAGAAAAAGTCCCAAAGTTTATGGGGCTTTCCCTGCAGACCCTTATTCTCACACTCCCAAAGCCCAGGGAGCGAAACAGCCTGGAATGACAGGGCAAGTAAAAGAAGAGATTCTTGCCCGTTTCAATGAACTGGGGCTCTGTGTCCGTGACCAGAAAGCGGTGTTCATGCCCTGGCTTCTGGAAAAAAGCGAATTCATCAGATCAGGGGAGGATGGTCTTGAAAGAAAACTCTGCTTTACCTGGTGCGGAACAAAGATTGTCTACCGGCTTGCAGAAATTCCTGCCATTGCAGTTTCAACTGACAGAGGCCTTGAGTGCAGAAAAGGCAGTTCCCTCACTGCGGAGGAAACAGAATCACTTTTTGCCCGTGACGGCAGAATAAAAGAGATAACTGTTGATGTAGTCCTGTAAGGCAGAAAAACGGGATTATTCTTTCACGGACAGAATTTCAGTCAGATTATAAAATACTACCAGACAGGCAGCAACTGACAAAACCGTTAGATATCGTCACTACACTCGTAAGGCGGCATGGAAACAATCATTCCGCCTTGCGTGTGTTTTTGTCAGTCGCTGTCTTACTCCCCTATTTTTTATACATATACAAGGTTTCTGTCCGTAAGGGGATTTCCGAAAAAAAACTCCGGGAGTCTGTGATAAAGATTCCCGGAGTTCTGAATTCTGAAAAGAGAAGAGTAACTGAAGATTACAGAATATACTTTGACAGATCCTGATTCTGGGCGACGCCGCTCAGTTTCTCATCAACATATTCACGTGAGATCTCAATAGTCTCACCGGAATGTTCGTCTGCTTCAAAAGACAGATCCTCAAGCAGTGTCTCCATGATTGTATGCAGACGGCGGGCACCGATGTTCTCAACCCGAGTATTCACTTCTTCGGCCAGTGAACTCATGCGGTCAATGGCTTCAGGAGAAAATCTGAGGGTAACGTTTTCTGTTGAAAGCAGACTGATGTACTGCTTTGTAAGAGAATTCTGAGGCTCTGTCAGAATCTTTCTGAAATCTTCCGCATGAAGTGATTCCAGTTCCACACGGAGAGGGAAACGTCCCTGAAGTTCAGGAATAAGGTCGCTTGGCTTTGAGACATTGAAGGCACCTGCTGCAATGAACAGGATGTGTGTTGTGTCCACAACGCCGTATTTCGTATTGACATTTGAACCTTCAACAATGGGAAGAATATCGCGCTGCACACCTTCGCGGCTCACATCCTGACCGCTTCTGCTTCCACCGCCTGCCGCGATCTTGTCAATCTCATCGATGAAAATGATACCCATCTCCTCGACACGTTTTTTTGCCTCATCACTGACTTTCTCAGGATCAGTCAGACGCTCCAGCTGCTCTTCCATAAGAATGTTTCTGGCCTCTGCAACTGTAACAGTCTTCCGCCGTGTTCTGGGGCCGCTCAGCATTGAAGACAGATCCTGCATCGCATTGCCGATGTCTTCCATGTTTCCGCCAGAGATCACTTCCATTGAAGGCATTCTGTTCCGTTTCTGGACAATTATCTCAACAGGACGCTCCTCCAGTCTGCCTTCGCGGAGCATCCCACGGAATTTTTCCCGTGTCTCGCTCATCTGGCTTTTTTCTTCTGGAGTCTCCTCTTTTGAAGATTCCTCTTCTTTTTCCTCGGAATCAGCCACATCCTCATTATTGAGATTGACAGGCAGAGCCATCACACTGGCCATTCCACCGGGCACAGGAAAAGAAAATCCATTGGATTTGTCATTGCCACCGGTACCATGAACCTTTTTCTTTTTAGAACCGCTTCCGGGCAGCAGCAGATCAAGGAGTTCCTCCTCCACTTTCTCCGCGGCAGCAGCCTTCAGTGTGTCCTGCATTTCCGCCTTCACAAGGTTGTAGCCCACAGCCATAAGATCCCGGACCATTGATTCAACATCCCGGCCCACATAACCCACTTCCGTATACTTTGTAGCTTCAACTTTAAGGAAAGGCGCACCCACCATTTTTGCAAGTCTGCGTGCAATTTCTGTTTTTCCAACACCTGTAGGTCCGATCATCAGAATATTTTTAGGTGCAATCTCGTCACGGATTTCTTCCGGCAGTTTAAGACGGCGTGTTCTGTTACGGAGTGCTATGGCCACACTTTTTTTCGCCTTTGTCTGGCCCACGATATATTTGTCCAGTTTTTCAACAATCTGCTTTGGAGTCAGATTTTCAAGATTTTTCTCGGTATCCATTTTATTCCTTTTTTCCTCTTAAAGTTCTTCCACTGTGATATGGTCGTTGGTATAAATACAGATGCTTCCCGCAATTCTCAGACTTTTCTCAGCGATCTCACGGGCACTCAAAGATGAAGATTCCATATAGGCAAGGGCTGCTGAATAAGCATAGTTTCCACCGGAACCGATCGCAAGAATATCATGCTCAGGTTCAATCACGTCACCATTTCCGCTGATCAGGAGGATTTTGTCCTTGTTTGCAACAAGAAGAAGTGCCTCCAGATTGCGGAGGGCTTTGTCTGTCCTCCACATTTTTGCAAGCTCCACAGCGGCACGGGTAATGTCTCCGCTGTATTCACCCAGTTTTGACTCAAATTTGTCAAAAAGATTGAAGGCATCAGCGGTGGCACCTGCGAATCCGGTAAGAACTTTTCCATCGTACATGCGGCGCACCTTGCGGGCATTTCCTTTCATAACTGTATCACCCATGGTCACCTGACCGTCACCGGCCATTGCAACGTGTCCGTCTTTTTTTACAGCAATCACTGTGGTACTTCTGACTTTTTCGTAACTCATTGTCTATCACTCCCAAAAATAAACGGACGGTTCAAAATGTCCGCAAATCAAAATGCCGGAAAATCATTCTTCCGGTTTTCCATGTGGATGAGCCTGATTATACACATCAATCAGTCTGTCTTTGGACACATGGGTATACCGTTGCGTGGTTGAGATGCTGGAATGCCCCAGCAGTTCCTGCACCACGCGGATGTCTGCACCATTGTTAAGCAGACTTGTTGCAAAAGTGTGTCTGAAAGCATGAGGTGACACATGATTGCCAGTTCCTTCCGAAGAAGAATACCTGGCGACAACTTCACGGATTCCCCTGTCACTCAGAGGATTTCCGCGTTTTGTAACAAAAACACTTCTGACCTGATCACCATCTTTGACAGCGGCCTGTCTTTCCGGCAGATAAGCTGTAAGAGCCTCAACCGCCTCCTCGGAAAAAAACACACGCCTCTCTTTACGCCCTTTTCCAAGCACAACCGCACACTTATAACCATCATAAAAGTCTGACAGTTCAAGTCCGGCCATCTCGGAAACACGGCACCCGGATGAATAAAGCATAAGAAACAGAGCTTTATCACGCAGAGGCCAGATCAGCTGTTTTTTTTCCGGCTGGGCCACAAGTTCCGCCGTTTCGGAAGGTGTCATGAACCGCGGCAAACGCACCGGATTCTTGACATTCTTCAGTTCCAAAGACGGATCCATATTAATATACTCAAGACGGAAGAAATAGGCAAATAAAGATCGCACGGAAGATATGAATCTGTTGACGCTTGCAGGGGCTGCTCCCTGACGGACCATCGTTCCCACACAGGAACGCAGCATCATGAAGGAAATCTTATGGACATTGATTTTTCCATTCTTCGCACAGTCCTGGGAAAGCAGCAGTTCAGTCAGCTTACCCAGATCCAGAGAAAGAGCCTTTACGGAATGAGGAGAAAGCATGCGCACACTGCGTTGATATTCGATGAATTCAGCTTTTAACCCTTCAAAATCCCGGTCAGGGACAGAATCATTCTTCATCATCAATTGTGTGCAGATAATTGCAGTCAGGGTTTATGCATGACTTGAAGGAACCATGCTTCTTGTCGTATTTTTCCACCATGAACTGTCCGCACTGAGGACACTTGGCATTAATCGGTTTGAAATGGGTAAGGAAATCACAGGTCGGATAATTCGTACAGCCGAAGAAGGATTTTCCACGTCCTTTTGACTTCCGTTCAACAACATCACCGCCACATCTGGGACATTTTGCAAGAGGAATGGATTTTGTGTTGCGGCATTCAGGAAAACCGGAGCAGGCCAGGAAATACCCGAAACGTCCCAGCTTCTTAAGCATCGGTCTGCCACATTTCTCACATTTCTCTTCGGAAACTTCATCCATGGAGCCTTTCACGCTCTCAAGAGATTCCATGATCTTATCAAGATGGGTCTTGAAGGGAAAATAAAAGTCGGACATCATTTTAGGCCATTCAATCTGACCTTCCGCAACGCCGTCAAGTTTTGTCTCCACATCTGCGGTGAAATTCTCATTGATGACATCAGGAAAAGATTCCACAAGAATATCATTGATCATGCGGCCCAGCTGGGTCGGAACCAGCTGCTTGTTTGTCCTGTTGATGTAGTAACGGTCCAGAAGGACAGAGATGATAGGCGCGTAGGTTGAAGGACGTCCGATCCCTTTCTCTTCCAGAGTCTTTACGATTGAAGCATCTGTATATCTGGAAGGTCCCTGTGTAAAATGCTGTTCAGGCTTGAATTCTTTGGGCTCAAGAACATCGTCCTTCTCAAGGGCGGGAATACTTCCGGATACTTCCTCTTTAGAGGAAAGCAGTTTGATAACGTTATAAAAACCTTTCTCCGTGATTTTGCTTGCAGAAGCCCTGAAGACTGCATCGCCTGCCGTAATATCAATGCTCTCTGTACGGCTTCTTGCACTGTTCATCTGGCTTGAGACGAAAGCTTCCCAGATCAGCTGGTAAAGACGGTGCTGATCCTTTGTAAGATACTCCTTGACATAATCGGGAGTGTATTTTGTGTATGTGGGCCGTATTGCCTCATGGGCATCCTGTGCTTTTGCCCCGACTGTGTAGACAATGGGCTTTTCCGGAAGCTGGTCAGGGTAATTGGCACTCAGCCATTCGCGCACGTCATTGATTGCGGTATCGGAAATACGGGTTGAGTCAGTTCGCATGTATGTGATCAGACCCACACGGTTTGAACCGATGGCAACACCTTCGTAAAGCTGCTGGGCAACCTGCATTGTTTTACGCGAAGTAAAGCCCAGCCTGTTTGCGGCAGCCTGCTGGAGTTTTGAAGTTGTAAAGGGAGCCTTAGGTTTAAGGGTTCTCTCCTGTGTCTTTATGTCTGTGACCCTGCATTCCACACCGCGGATCTGCTCAATGATGGCATCAACCTCGCCCTGTGTCTTGAGCTCAACTTTCTCACCTTTGTAAAGGATCAGCTGGGCACCGAAATTAATCCGTTTTTTGCTGAATTCAGTCTCAAGAGTCCAGAATTCCTCGGGAATAAAATCTTCAACCTCTTTCTCACGTTCACAGATAAGACGCAGGGCGACAGACTGGACACGTCCGGCAGAAAGACCGTTCTTCACTTTTTTCCAGAGAAGCGGAGAAAGATTGTAACCCACAAGTCTGTCAAGAACACGGCGTGCTTTCTGGGCATTCACCTTGAACTCATCAATCTCATGAGGCTGTTTTACGGCAGCTTTTATTGCCACCGGAGTGATCTCATTAAAAACAATGCGGCTTATGGACGCGGATGTCTTGTCCTCAAAGGCATTCCGCAGATGATAGGCAATCGCCTCGCCTTCACGGTCATTATCAGATGCCAGCAGAACAATGTCTGCTTTTTTTGCCTCTTTCTGAAGCTCCTTGAGCATGGCGGAACGACCGCGCACTGTGATGTACTCAGGCTGGAACCCGTTTTCCACATCAATTGCGATGCGACTTTTTGGCAGGTCTATAAGATGCCCCATGGATGCCCGGACCGTATATCCAGAACCCAGATATTTTTCAATTGTTTTTGCTTTTGCAGGAGATTCGACTATTACCAGGGTCTGCTTTTTTGATGATTTCTTTGTAGTCTTTTTTGCTGTAGCCATAATCAATCCCTTCCTGAATCTCAAAAATCAAATGTACCTTGCACCGTTCTGTTTTTTCTGATGCAGAAAGCTTCTCTGCAAGCTTCCTCCGCAGTTTCCACCACAATGGCTCCGTCTTCCACAAAAGAAAGGACACCACCCTTCTGGGACTGTCTGCGTGCAAAATCCACTGCATTACTATGTATAAACAAATCGCGGTTTTGTTCAAGTGCAAAATCAGCAGTAATTAAAGAACCTGACTTTTCCGGCGCCTCAATTACGGCAATACCCTTTGACAACCCTGAAATTATGCGGTTTCGTTCAGGGAATGTCCAGTGGGAACCGGGGAATTCCGGCGGATATTCACTTACAATGCAGCCACCTTTCTGCAGAATCTGCTCGGCAAGCTTACGGTTCAGACGCGGGCCGCTCTGGTCAATGCCGGTTCCACAGACTGCCACAGTTGTTCCGGCCGGATTCTCAGAAGACAAGGCTGACAGTGCACCTCTGTGTGCGGAGGCATCAATCCCCATCGCAAGACCGCTTACGACAGTCACGCCCATAAGCGCACATTCTCTTGAAAAATCAAAGGCGGTGCGGAGACCTTTTGCTGTAGGATTTCTTGTTCCAACAACTGCAATGGACGGTCTGACACAGGCCTGCAGGTTTCCGCGGTAAAAGAGACTGAAAGGAGGCTGACCGATCTCACGGAGCAAAGGGGGATAATTCCTCTCAGAAAACAATGCAAGACCGATTTTCTGAACCCGGAGCAAGGCCGCATCACGTTCCGCACGTTCAACAACACTTTTCCTGTCCCAGGTGGAAGATTTTATTTTTCTGTGGAACTTTTTCTCAAAATCGGATTTCTCAAAACAGGCCAGATCTTCGGCGGAATCCATCTCTTCCAGAAGAGAAACCCGTTCCATTGCATGCAGAAATCTGATTCTGGCCAAAGCACAGCGCAATATCTGCTTTTTATCGCTGAATTCCTGAATACTTTCCATAAGCTATGATCCCGGACAGTATCAACCGTAAAGAGCGTCCAAAGCGGTTTTCTTATCTGCTTCCGCCTCTTTCCGGGTTTTGTCAGATGTTGTTGTCTTTGCCACACGGTCATACATGTCAGCGGCCAACTGGAACTCATAGTTCAGATAATAGGCATGTCCAAGCAGGAACATTGCGTCCACATCCTTCGTATCAATTGTCAGCAGCTTCTCAAGCAGAGGAATGGCATCATAGCTTCTGTCAAGCTCATAGACGTAAAGGACACTTAATCCGTACAAGGCGCGTGCGTAAGTGCTCTCCAGTTCGAGAGCACGCAGATACCCGGATTCAGACAGCTTAAGATAATTGATCCGCTCAGGATTATAGCCGTCCACATCAAAATCAAGTGCCGAATTGGCCATGTAACCTGCACAGACACCCACATAGTAATACAGATTCTGGTTGGTGGGATAATATGTGATCGCACGCTGAAGTGCATTGAGGGCTTCAGCATACATTTTGTTGTCAATATAACGGGTCGCAAGAATCTTATACCAGATTCCCGTCTGGGATTCTGCGGCAATAATATCTTCAACACGATCCTGATATTTTTTTATCGCTTCTTTAAGTTCGTCAATTGTTGTGGGACTTGATACATTCTCTTCCAGAGACTGGACCCTTTTAATATAATTCGTGTTCGGTCCGCAGGAGGTAAAAATCACCGTACTGCAAAGAATCAGGCAGAACAGAACAAAAATGCTGTTTTTATTTTGCTGTTTGTTTTTATCCATATCAACTCCCATAACAGACCGGAAAAACCTCTGATCTGTTTTATCGCTTTTAATCAAATTATATCTGAGCCGTAATCAGTCATTTTCATCATCGAGTCCGGTGACAACAGGCAGATACTGTCTGTGATAGGATTCCAGCTCGTCATCAGTAATATGTGTGTAAATCTGCGTTGTAGACAGATCAGCATGCCCAAGAAGTTCCTGAACAGAACGGAGATCCGCACCACCTGCAAGAAGATGAGTTGCAAAGGAATGCCGCAATGTATGGACTTTTGCATTCAGGCCGCACTGTTCTTCCAGCTCATGAAAGCGTTTCCAGATACCCTTGCGCGAAAAATATCCGCCTCTCCGGGTGACAAAAACCCAGGGGACATTTTTTCCCTTCACGAGAGCAGGCCGCACCTCCTCCAGATAACGCGTCATGCATCTTACAGCCTCATCCCCGAAAGGAACCATCCGCTCTTTATCCCCTTTTCCGCGAACCCAGAGAAGCCTGTCCTCAATGTGCATATTTGCCATAAGCAGGGACGAGATTTCACTTATCCGCAGACCGGAGGAATAAATCAGCTCAAAAAGCGCTCTGTCGCGGATTCCCAGGGGAGTGGTCACATCAATGGATTCCAGGAACTGATCAATCTGCTCAACAGAGAGGACACGGGGCAAAGCTCTTGTAAGCCGCGGTTTCTGAAGAAGCAGACAATGATTCTGCGGCCAGATCTCTTTTCTGCAGAGAAAAGACCCGAAAGAACGCAGAGCAGATATGTCTTTTGCAACAGTCTGCTCATCAGCATTCAGACTCCGAAAGGCAAAATACTCCGTAAGCAGGTGAACATCCAGATCTTTTATTGCAGTCTTTTTCTCACCGCACCACAGACACAGCTGTTCTGCGGCAAGAAGATAAGTTTCCGCAGTCTGGGCCGCTTTGCTTTCTACCATGCGCAGGTCATCGTAAAATTCAAGAAGAAGCGGCTCAAAATCGTTTTTCATTTCTTTTTGCCTGAAGGATTCCTTTTATCTTTCCCTAAAGCCTATTTCTTGTCTTTATCGATCCGGAAAGATGTGTTGCGCAATACTGCCGGAGTCTCAAGATCATCCTCTACATACACACCTTTTGAACCTGGAGCAAAAATTCCGCCCACGGTTCCTGAAGAAGTTTTGTTCATGCTCTTCCACTGATTGAGTGAGAAGAACTGATTGCCACTTTGATCAACAGAAGGCTCTTTTGAGACAGGTTTAGGTTCAGCAGCTTTTTTCTCAGTCTCTTCCTTAACTGTGTGGACAGAGGCGCTTTCATCAGGGAAACCAGTTGCAATGACAGTAACGGAAATATTGTCCTGCATCTCAGGATCAACAGCAGTTCCATAAATCAGAAGAACGTCCTCATCTGCAGATGACCTGATCGTCTCCACAATCTCCTCAACCTCAAACATTCCCAGGTCTTCATTACCGGTGATATTGATAAGGATATTCTTTGCACCTTCAATGTGGGAATCCTCAAGAAGAGGATTGTTGATTGAGTAAGTTGCGGCATCCACAGCCCTGTTGTCACCGTGTCCGACACCGACACCAAGAATCGCGTCACCTTTGCCTTTCATGGTTGTCTTTACATCGGCAAAATCAATGTTGATGTCACCAGGCTTTGTAATCAGGTCTGAAATACCCTGCACACCCTGGCGGAGAACATCGTCTGCAATGATGAAAGCCTCACGGGCAGAAGTCTTTTTATCAATCACTTTCTTGAGCAGGTCGCTGGGAATGACAATAAGAGTGTCAACCTCTTTATGAAGTTTCTCAATTCCTGTGTCTGCAATGCGCATCTTTGCCTTTCCCTCAAAAGAGAAAGGCTTTGTCACAACACCCACAGTAAGGGCACCCAGTTCTTTGGAGATCCTTGCAACCACAGGAGCAGATCCGGTTCCTGTACCGCCGCCCATTCCTGCAGTGATAAAAACCATGTCCGCACCCTTAAGCGAATTCTTGATTTTCTCCACATCTTCAGTTGCGGCGGCCTCACCCACATCAGGGTTTCCACCGGCACCAAGGCCACCTGTAGTTTTTGCACCGATATCAAGTTTGGTCGGGGCATTTGAACGACTCAGAGCCTGCAGGTCTGTGTTGGCAACAATAAAATCGACACCGGAAACTCCGGCATCAATCATTCGGTTTACCGCGTTGGAACCAGCTCCACCACAACCGAAAACCTTGATGATTGTGGGATTTGCACCCCTATTCTCCAGAATTGAAACATCCATGTTAATCCCCCCCAAAAATAATATGAAATCCGATAAAGCGGACAAAACCTCAAAAAGTTTCTATATCTATTATCGCTTTCTTTTCTAAAAAATATTAAAAAAGTTCTTTAAACCAGCCGGAAATCATTGAAAAAAATCCTTTTCCACGTTCTTCCTCAACAGCCTCAGGCAAAGAACTGTTCCTGTTATGTTTGTCCAAATTACTTACAACAAGACCGACGGCAGTTGCAAACTCCGGCTTTTTGTACTTATCATCCAGTCCACCGAAATTTTTTGGATAACCGGGACGAACCACCGGTGCACCGAAAACCATCTCCGCACATTCCGTAACACCGGACAGATTGGCTCCGCCGCCTACCAGGATAATATTTCCTCTGATCTTTTTCATACCAAGACCATCACAGATCTTCTGGCTCAGCATGGTAAAGATTTCCACCACACGGGGCTGAATGATACGGCAGACATCATTCCTGCTTCTCTCAGTCGTGGGATTTCCACCGACACCAGGAATGTAAACCGTCTCGAAGTTCTCGAGCAGAGGCTCCCATGCGCATCCTGATTTGCATTTTATTTTTTCAGCGTTCTCAATACTGATTCCGAAGACAAGTGCGATATCCTGGGTGACAATATTTCCACCGTAATTCACAGATGCAGTGAAGATCGGCGCATCATCAAAGAAGACGATCGCGTCTGTGGAACCGGCTCCCATGTCAATCACAATCGAGCCGACTTCCCTTTCCTCTTTGATTGTGACCGCCTGCGAAGCCACAAGCGTATTCAGCTGAATCTCGGCAGTGTCAAATCCTGCCCGCTGGATACATCTGTAAATGTTCTGCAGCGGTGTTGAAGAAGCGGTGATAAGATGGACATTTGCTTCCAGACGCACACCGATCATATTTATAGGATCCTTTACAACAGTGGTCTCGTTCACCACATAATTCTGAACCACGTGGGAGATCAGAACCCGGTCCACAGGCAGCGGTACAGCTGTTGCTGACTCAAGAACCCGGACTTTGTCTTCCTCTGAGATTTCCCGCATGTTGCTGTTCGGGTCTTTCTGGACAACAGCAACAGCTCCCTGGGAATCCTGCGTAACAACCTGACATCCGTTGATCTGTGTATAAACTGTATAAACCTGGTTTCCACTCATCAGCTCTGCATCTTCAACAGCTTTTTTGATTGCCTGACTTGTGGACTCAATGTTTACAATCGTTCCGTTTCTAAGGCCTGTGGAAGGTGCCACACCAACTCCGGTGATCTGGAGCTCTTTTTCCAGTGTCTGAGGATTTACGGTCACTTCTCCGATTACACAACGGACATTCGAAGTCCCGATATCAAGACCAACGATTAAATCACTCATAGCATTCCACCTCCGCGTTCATAAGATATGGAACCATAACGCACGTCAAGTCCCGTAACATTGTCATTATTCTCGATGAACGCATTAATCATAACCATTGCTTTACTCAATGATTCCTCATTTAAGTTTCGGTCAGAAAGCACGGGGATATGAGAATGAATTGGATACAAAACAAGTTCATAACTGCCGAATTCCGTGGGAACCACATGAATTTCGGAAAGAGCTTCCAGAAGCACCGGCTGCTTTTTTCTCAGGTATCGGATCTGATCAAGAAGTTCATGAATATCAGCGGAAAATTTATAACCATCATTGATACGTTCTATATCAAGTCCTGTGATCAGCGGCACGGAACTGTCAGCGGAAAAATTCTCCACAGAAAACACATTTCCTCTCCGGTCAATCTGCACAGGCTGAGTGTGTCCTGCGAAATTTACAAGACTGAATGCAACAGCCTCACGCTCCTCCACATTCACCAGAATGATGTTGGGGAATTTTTTCTCTACACTGATTGATTCAATCGCGCTGTTTCCTGCAAGACGGGCAGAGAATGAGGCTGTATCAAATTTTATCCATGAAGTCTGGTTCCAGGCATTGGCATAACGCAGAAGAGAATCTGCAGACAGATTCTTCAGGCCCACAAAAGAATACTCCACCGGTTTGAGACAGGGGAATACAACTGTATAAAGCAATCCCTCAATCACAAGGACGGAGATAAGAATCCCCATAAGGATCTTAAGAATTCTGGCTTTTTTTGCTGTTCTTGATTTTTCCTCAGCATAATACTGCTCATATCCGGTATAAAGAAAGTCGTCACTCATTTTCATTCTCCGACACTGTTTTGTATTGTGAAACATTTATTATCAGACCGCAGGCAAGCATCATCACAATAATCGATGTTCCTCCCGCAGAGAAAAAAGGCAGTGGAATTCCTGTTGCAGGCATTGCACCGCTTGAAACCGCACAGTTCATAAGGGACTGGAAAAAAATCAGTGTGCCACAGCCAAAAGCGATAAGACTTCTGAATCTGTCTGCACATCGTGAAGCGATCAGCAGCGTGCGCACATAGAAATATCCCAGGACAATGAAATAACCGATAACGCCCACAAAACCCATCGCCTCTGCAAATCCTGCAAATATAAAGTCCGCCTGGACTTCCGGAATGCGGCTCACATATGTAAGGCCCGTTCCGAATCCGTTTCCCCACATTCTACCGGCAGTAATCGCACGTTTTGCATTGTTCACCTGGAAGTTCATTCCGTTCACATCGTAATCTGGAACAAGAAATGCAATCAGTCTTTCCACGCGGAATTCCGATGTAAAAATGAACAGAATCGCAATCGGAACCGCGAAGACAACAAAAGCAAAAAACCAGCGCATTTTCACACCGGCAATGAAAAACATGCAGAGTCCTATCAGCAGAAGGAACATGGAAGTGGAAAAATCGTCCTGAAGATAGACAACCACAACAAAAAGAAAGAGACCGAGTGCGGCAGGATAGATACTGACTGCCGGGTTATCAAGCCGGTCCGCTTTTTTGTCAAACAGATTTGCACAGAAAAGAATCAGTGCAAGTTTTGCAAATTCAGAAGGCTGCAGGCTTCCTCCGCCGGGAACATTTATCCAGCGTCTTGCACCGTTACGTTCCTGTCCGATGCCCGGAAAAAAGGTCAGAAGACAGAGGACAAAAGTTCCTATAACAAGCACAGGAAGAATACGGCGGATAAAGTTCATGTCAAGACACACGGTCACAACCATCAGAGCCGCTCCGCAGACCAGAAACAGAAGCTGCCTTTTTACGAAATAAAGGGCATCATCTTTAAAACGGAGCGCATAACTCTGTGAACTTGCATAAAGTGTGATAAGACCGAGGCCAAGAAGAAGGACAACGGAGACAATAAGCCCCAGATCCATTTTCTTTCTGTTAAGGGGACGCTCAGGCCTTACTGAATAGAATCTGGAGGATGTCTCGATTCTTGCAGGCTGATTCTGAGCCGGAAGGGACTGGGTTATATATGAAGGAACAGAGTAAAAACTGTTTTCGGACTGATTATCGCTCAAACTCCGGCCTCCTTCTCCAACCTGTCAGTGATGCGTTCCAGCCTCATTCCACGGGAACCTTTGACCAGAACCAGATCACCGTCTTCAAGCAGTGCACACAGACTGTCAGACAGAGAGGACACAGCAGCGTCATCAGCAGAAGGACAGCACAGGACATTCACGCCCGCAGCAGAAAAAGCATCACCCTTCCCAACAGCAGCGCAGGCCTTTGTCATGGCTTCACCGACAAACACAACCGTGTCCGCACCGGAATCCTTTGCGCAGCGGGCCATTCTCTCATGAACCGAGTCAGAATGCTCACCAAGTTCAAACATGTCACCGAGGACCAGCACTTTTTTTCCGGGAACCTTCATGGAACCGTAATAAGTGACTGCCGCTTCCATTGAATCACCGTTGGCATTGTAACAGTCCTCAACCACAGTGAATTTTCCGTGTTTCACAGCGCTTCTTCCGAAAAGAGGAACGGTTTTCTCAACACCTGCCTTAATCTCTTCCGCAGTAAGCCCCAGCTCTTCCGCCAGCGCAACAACACCAAGACAGTTCTTAAAATTGTATGAGCCGTTCAGGGCAAGAGTGATTTTCTGATTTTTCAAAGAGAATTCAGTTCCGGCAAAGCCAAGATCCTTCACCTCTGAGATCTCATCCATTGAAGCGGTACCGAATGTTTTCACAGTGCCTGCCGGAACATTTCTCAGGAACTCAGCAAAAGAATCATCCTCTGGAACAAAGCCCACAGAAGAACTGTCAAAAAACGAGAAAATCTTCTTCTTTTCTGTGGCAATCGCTTCCCTGCTTCCCAGAATCCCGATATGCGCTGTGCCCACATTAGTGATGATTGCATAACGGGGTTTAAGAACTGCCGCCAGCTCACCGATCTCGTCAACCCGGTTCATTCCCATCTCAAAGATACCAGCCTGGTGTTCCGGCCGAATCCTGAACACAGACAGAGGCAGTCCTGTCTCTGAGTTAAAGTTACCTTCAGTTGCGATGACATTGTATCTGGCACCCACAACATTCTTTGCAAGTTCTTTGGTGGTTGTCTTGCCGTTGCTTCCTGTGATGCCGATTCTAATCAGTTCCGGAAATTTCTCCACATAGCGGGCGGCTGCCTTCTGCAGAGCTGTAAGAGTATTTTTTACGAGAATCACAACAAGCCCTTTCTCAGACAGACTGTCATAAACCTGTCCGAATTTTTCCGAAGACACTTCTGCCGCAAGCACAGCGGAAGCACCTCTTTCAAAAGCCTGCTGAATGTAAGCGTGCCCGTCCTGATTTTCTCCGATCAGGGGCACAAAAAGAGTATGTTCAGACACATTACGGCTGTCAGTCGCAACGTCTGTAAAAGAGAAATTTGTACTGCCGACAGCCGGATTCCACAATCTTCCATCAGTTGCAGAACACAGCTCATCCAATGTCAAAAGAGAATTCACACCCACCACCATGTTTTCTCATTATCAGATTTCTATGTCAGTCCTATATGAACAAAGATTCACAAGGCATTAATTTTTCCAGCTCAGTTTCCTACGATATTCACGCGGAGAATTTCTGAACTTTCTGCCGGGCGCATCCCATATTCCTCCTGAGCGATTTTTTCTATGCGTTCAGAGCCTGTAAGAACACTTATCTCACTCACAAGGCGTCTGTTCTCGTCAATAAGCTTGTACTGTTTTTCGTTCAAAGCCTTCACTTCCCGATTCAGATTCGCATAGCTGTGGATCTGGATTCCGGCAAGAACAAATGAAAGCGGAATGCAGAGAATCAGTATGACAACAAGAACAGTTCTCAGAAAACCGGACAATTTTGCACTCATCTATTCCAACTCCCTTTCCTTTCGAATTACCCGCAGTTTCGCGCTGCGGGACGGCGAATTCTCGGACACTTCGCTTTCTGTAGGACCTACAGGTTTTCTTGTAAGCAAAGTTCCGTGCGGTCTGCCGCCACAAGTACATATCGGCTGTTCCGGCGGACAGGTACACTGTTTTCCCCAGTCACGGAACATATTCTTGACAATTCGGTCCTCCAGGGAATGAAAAGTGATCACTCCCAGTTTTCCACCGACTGCAAGATCTTTAAAAGCGTCGTTAAGCGCAACCGGCAGTCTGTTCAATTCCCCGTTCACGGCAATCCGCAAAGCCTGAAAAGTCTTTGTGGCTGGATGTATATTGCCGTGGCGGTACTGAGCAGGAACTGCGGCATAAATTATCTCAGCAAGCACCTTTGAAGAGACAATCCTGCAGTTTTTTCTTGCCTCCACGATCGCCTTCGCAATGCGCCTGCTGTAGCGCTCTTCTCCGTACTGATAGATAAGATCCGCAAGTTTTTCCTCGCGCATCGTATTTACCAGAACTTCAACTGAATCTCCGGCATCAGGGCTGAGCCTCATGTCCAAAGGTTCATCATATCTGAAAGAAAAACCGCGACCGCTTCTTTCAAAATGAAAGACCGATATGCCCAGATCGAATAAAATCAGATTCGGGCGCGGCAAACTTTCAGGATAATTTGCATAAAAATCGTTGAACCAGCCCAGATGGAACATCATCCGGTCACCGTAAACACTTAGACGTTCACGAGCCCGAGCCTGAATATTCCGGTCCGCATCCAAACCGATTATACGCAAATTTTCAAACTTACTTAAAAATGCGTTGGAATGACCGCCCTCACCCAGGGTTGAATCAACCATGAATGCATCGTGCTCAAAAGGTTCACCCACTGGAGACAGATATTCCAAGGTTTCAGCCAGAAGCACCGGCGTATGGACAATTTCCACAGTTCACTCCGTATTTTAAAAGCAGATATCCCGGAGACCTTCTGTTGCCTCAAGGAAGGAATCCTCACTCTCAGCAAGATATTCACGGTATTTCTCAGAATCCCAAAGTTCTATGTACTTATTGATTCCAAGAACAACGCAATCCTTAGTCAGTCCGGCATATTGACGCAAACTTTGAGGGATTGAAAGACGACCTGCTTTGTCAAATTCCACTTCCTGTGCCGGCGCGACAAGACGGCGCACAACAAGACGGGCTTTCGGGTCAAAAGGCGAAGCAGATTCCATCAGTTTTGATGACAGATTTTTCCATTCTTCTGGAGTATAGAGCCACAAGCAGTGATCCAATGCCTGGGTGATGATGAGAACATTTCCTGTAATCTCCTGCCGCAGTCTTGCCGGGAAAAGGATTCGTCCTTTCTCGTCCAGCGTGTTGCGGTATTCACCGGTCAACAATTCCATACCACTTATTACCACTAATCTCCACTATTTCCCACTTGTTAACCATTTTAATCCATTTTCAGTTCATGTCAACGTACCACAGGCCCCACTTTTCAAAAAACTAAAAAAAATCCACATTTACTTAACGACGCTTGTATAGTGATGAAAAAGTCTGCTAAATTAAGAAAAGAGCCGGAAGATGATCAACACTTACAATGAATCAAAACTGCATCACACACTCAAAAACATGTATTCACTGGAATTCAACGGAAAGCAGGAAGTGAAACTTGACGGTTTCATCTGCGACATTCTTGCAGAGGATGATTCAATAATTGAAATCCAGACGGGCAGCTTGGGAAAATTAAAAGAAAAGTGCGGAGTTTTTCTGAGAACTCACAATGTACGGATTGTTTATCCCATGGTGACATGCAATTACATCCACCTAACGGATGAAAAAGGAGAAAAAATCTCAAGACGGAAAAGTCCCAAAAAGCTGAACTGGCTCTCTCTCTTCTCACAGATCACAGGACTGACGGATCTTTTATTAAAGCCGGGTTTTACACTGGAAGTGATTCAGATAACACAGGAGGAACACAGAATCCGTACAGAGGAACCTGTCCAGCTCAAGAACAGAAGCAGAAGATTCCGCAAGAACTGGTACAAATCTGACAAAGAACTGCTGGCCATAACAGACAGAAAAGTTTTTACCTCTGCGGAAGATTATTTCGCTTTACTGCCCCAGGAACTTCCCGAAGTTTTTTCATCCCGGAACCTGAAGGAAATGGGCTGCGGCAAAGAAGCGAACATGATTCTCTGGGTTCTCTTTCACATGGGTGCAATAGAAAAATGCGGGAAAAACGGAAAACTGATTGAATACAAAAATAATACCCACAGACAGGCAACGGACTGAATTCCTTCCGGTATTTCCATAAGAAACAATTGTTTACCGTCGGTGACAGGATAAAAAAAAGCCCTGAACCGGTTTCTCACAGGCTCAGGGCTTGTATATACAAACTAAAGGAATTTACCAGTTGTCACTGGGGTTGTCAGCATCGCGGTTTTCCATGTCATACAGGTCTGTAATGGCACGGAGATCATCCATATACAGATAGTACTGACCATAAGCGGTCTCAGGATCGCAGTCTACGCGGAAACCGACAATGCGGAGTCCGGGACGTTCTCCCCAGTATGCGCTCTGCTGAACGATTCCGCGTTTTCCATCTGATGAAGGAGGAATGGCAACTGTAAGTTTTCTCCAGCCGGAGAAAGCCAGGGAACCCATGTAAACCTCAAAATTGTTTCCGAAGTAGTCCTGAACCAGAAGTGTCAGAGAATGAGCCTGGTTGCGGCCTGCAACCCATACGGAAACAGTTTTTGTGACACCTTCAATCGGGATCGGGCGTGCAGCTGTGATAAAGAATGAATTGATTCCGCGGTGGAAGAACTCAACTTTAACACCGTATACTTTTGTATTTGTCGCACCGGATACCTCAGCAGGAAGAGCAACCATGTCAGCACGCTCATCTGCATCCAGATTGGAATAAGGTCCACCGTCAAAAAGGCGTCCTGTGATAACACCGTCATCAGAAGAGATGCGGCAGTTCCAGGAACCTTCACGTTCAAACAGATCCAAAGAGATTTCGCGCAGAGCCTGGCGTGCAGAATCAGCGCTTTCTGCCGGATTGGGATCAGTCAGTGAATACTGGGCAAAAACTGAGGCAGCAAGGCACAGAATTGCGATAACAGCAGCTAATTTTTTCATTTACCGGACTCCTCCTGAGCAGCAAAATTGGGTTTGCGGAGCTCATAACCATCGTAGATAAAGTTCATTGTGTAAGTTGTATAGCGCAGCTGGTCAAAATAAATTGCAAAGTCATCTGCATATTCATTTGCATCTGCTCGTACTCTGAATCCGATGAATGTCAGATTTTCCGGACCGGAACGCAGCTTTGACTGCTGGCGGATATATGTAGGAATCTGAACGATAATGTTTCTCCATCCCTCAAAATTCATCGTTGTTGCGGGCAGAACATGAACTGTTCCGTAAGCATCGCGGATAATCACTTCCAGGTAGTACAGATAGTTTGCACCCCATGCCCAGAAGTCAATCTGGGAAACCTGACCCATAAGGGGGATTTCGTATACAGCACCAGTATCTCTGTCTGCCGGATAAACTTCAAACCAGTTGTCACCCTTGCGGTCGTAGGAAACCTGTGCACCAAGTACAAAAGGTGTTCCGTCAGCAGCTGTGCGGTAAGCGCGGAGAGAATTCGGGATTCCTTCTGCATAACCGAACTGCGGATATGATCTGGCAGCAATTACATCACCATTGCTGTCTTTTTCGACGTGAATTGACCGACTGGCGGATACATCCCATACCCAGTCCTTTGCATCAGGGTCATCGAAATTGTCAATGAGAATAGTCTCGACACTTTTTGTGTTGGGCTGCGCAAAAACAGGCACACAAAGCAAACTTACGAGCACGAGACAAATGCAGATTAAACCGCCCTGTTTCATCCAAAACTCCTTTAATTTTCAAGCGAAAGGCAATCAGACTGTGATTCTGTCACATTTCTTCAATATTATCGGCTTGAATTATATTTGTTGACACATACTTTGTCAAACTCAATATCGGCACTTGAACCTTCCGACTTGATTATTTTACTGCAATTATTTAATATTAACCAATCTCTATTATATAAATTTTTAGAGATTGATCTGTTATCAAACCAAGGAGTCAGACATGACCAGTTACAAAGAGCTCGGCCTGGTAAACACAAAAGAAATGTTTGCAAAGGCTGTTAAAGGCGGATACGCTATTCCTGCTTTCAACTTCAACACAATGGAACAGATGCAGGCTATTGTACAGGCTGCAGTAAAAACAAAATCACCCGTTATCATGCAGGTTTCAAAAGGTGCACGCAACTATGCAAACGGAACAATCCTCCGCTACATGGCACAGGGTGCTGTTGAGTACGCAAAAGAACTGGGCTGTGCAAATCCCCAGATCGTTCTCCACCTGGACCACGGTGATTCATTCGAACTCTGCAAGGACTGTATCGACAACGGATTCTCTTCAGTAATGATCGACGGTTCACACCTTCCCTACGAGGAAAACATTGCTCTCACAAAGAAAGTAGTTGAATACGCACACGCACACGATGTCACAGTAGAAGCTGAGCTCGGTGTTCTCGCAGGTGTTGAGGATGAAGTCTCAGCAGAGCACTCAACATACACAAAACCTGAGGAAGTGGTTGACTTCTCAACACGCACAGGATGTGACTCACTGGCTATCTCAATCGGTACATCACACGGTGCATACAAATTCAAACCCGAGCAGTGCACACGCAACGAAGCTGGAAAACTGGTTCCTCCTCCGCTCGCATTCAACGTTCTGGAAGCAATCGAGAAACAGCTCCCCGGATTCCCCATCGTTCTCCACGGATCCTCATCAGTTCCCCAGGACGAGGTTGACACAATCAACGCAAACGGTGGAAAACTCCCCGATGCAGTCGGTATCCCCGAAGAGCAGCTCCGCAAAGCTTCTAAATCAGCTGTATGTAAGATCAACATTGACTCAGACTCACGTCTCGCAATGACAGCTGCTGTACGCAAATACTTCAACGAGCATCCTGATCACTTCGATCCCCGCCAGTACCTGAAACCTGCACGCGAAAACATGCAGAAAATGTACGAGCACAAGATCATTGAAGTTCTCGGATCAAACGACAAACTTTAATTGACTGCCGGTCGATACCGGTTCCCAGAAAGACCGCTGATGATGACTCAGCGGTTTTTTTTTTCAAAAGTGGTCTATGCAGGAGCTTATTCAAATGAGGAATTGCAGACCAACTTTAATTATTCAGCATCCTTCGCAGATTTTCCAGCAGCTTAATTGATTATCTGATTCTGTCGGAAATTTTCTTCAAAATGTTTTTTTCTGATTATATGGCAGACTTATTCAAAATTTTTGACAGGGTTGCGAATTATTTTGTACTTACTGTTTTGGTTATATTCAAGTCGCCTCGGCCCTAATTATATTTCCATAAGTTCAATTCTGAATTTATTCCGATTAGGTATTGCTCTGTAAAATTTTATTTCTTCAAAATTTGAATAACTTGATTTTACTATATCAATAATGTTTGCAAGCTTTCCTGAATCAACATTGAATCCAAAAATGATTTCAGACAAAACATCATCTGGATAATAAATTTTCAAATGTCCATATATATGCCAGGGAGAAATAATCATAGAACGATATTCTTTTTCAAAGGACCAGATGGGTTTCTTTATGTAATTGTTTTCCAACATTTCGAACGGATCTGTACAGAGCGGAGTAAATGGTTTTAGTTTTGAAATATCATATTCAACAGGTCTTAGTTTAATCCGTAAATCAGGATTTTCATAAAACAGCACCGAGCCTTGTTCCAACAAGAAATTTCGCTGATTATTGATTTTCCGTTTTACACCCAGACTGATGGAATAATTTCCATTCTGTTCAGAAATTGCTTTATATCCTATGGCAATTCCCTTGTAATTATCTGCATACAAAGCCCACATAGCATCATTGTCATTTATCGGGGTAAGACTCAGAACATGACACATCTGACTTACTTCAACATACTTCTTTTTGTATTCTTCATCAAACTCAGATGCTGCCTGTTTTTTCTTAAAAGTTTCGATTGTATACGTTGAAGCGATAATTGGATCACGTTTGAAATATTCACGGATTTCTGCATCTGTTTTTAAAATTTCTACAGGAGTATACATATCAAATGGATCATCCAACTGATTCTGACGGCTGTAGTAGAAGTATTTGTTTTTGAGAGAATCTAGCGTGGTAGCAGTGATGGATTTGTATTTGTAGAAGGTCATATAATTTTTTTACTTATGGCATTCTATTTCTTTGGTCAGAATTTGCTTCATGTTTAAACCAAATTCTTCAACTTCAACAGGAGTCCATTGTTTTCGCTCATTCATTAATTTTTCCATTCTCATTAATTTAGGACTTTGCGTAATTACATCTTTAAAATTAATGACTTTAGCTGCAGGAAGAAGATTGGAAAATTTTGAATTTGCAGAAACTGTTATTAATGCAAGATTTCCAAAATTATTTAATGGGTCATTTGTCAGTCCTTTCCAACTATCAGTTTCAGGATTCTGAGGGAAGAAATGCTCTATTGAGGTTCTGAATTGAAATTGGAAATCATTAAATTCAGATCTATTATCACGCCATAAAACATAATCCAAATAAGTAAAAACAATACGATCAACTCCAAAACCTTTTGCTATCATGTAATGTGCTTCACTGACCTTATTACATGCATATTTTTCAAGAAGTTGCGATATATCTTGTTTTTCATCTTTATTTAAGGCAAATAAGGCTTTCGAAATCCAATGCATGGTTTTTGGAGATGTATATGTAATACGAAGTGCCGACTGCAGTGTTCTTAATAAGACAGTTTTATCTTTCCCAAAATCATCATCTGTCAGATTATAAGTTAGTTTATACATTGGCTTTTTCTGTTTACTAGAATCCTGATACATTTCGAGATGCTGTAAAGCCCATCTTCCTTCTTCTTTGTATTCCCTTACAAACTCTCGTTTAATTATATATTTATCAAATAAGAATCGAAGTTTTAAAAGATTAAAAATAAACTTCAACGCAGAATCATTAGATTCCCAATGTTTTTCCAACTCATCAAGAAATTTTTTGTCATCCAAACTTGAATCATCATCTTTTGAAGGTGCATCTAGTGATGTAATATTCAAGGCTTCATTTGCTATTAATAAAAAATTTGGGAATGTTATGATAGATTCAAATCTTTCATTTTCTTCAAGTTCTGTATTAGTAGCAGTTGAATTATCTTTTGGATTATCTAATTTGGATTTCAAACTAAACTTATTCGATGAAAGTAATGATTTAATTTCTATCGCTTTTCTCAAGTCCGTAAATCCTTCTGGCTTAAAAATATTCCATGTTTCTCCAAAAATATTTTCACGGGATGTTGTATCAAAACTCATCTGCACATACTTATCCATTTGTGAACAAGCATCCCAAATATATGCTGCAATCTCTTTATCCTTTGAATTATCAATAACGCCGATTAAACGCCCTTTTGCAACTTCGTGAATTTCAAGTTGCTCACCACGAGTATTCATAATTTCAAAATAATGATTCAAGTCAATTTTCTTAGGAACTAATGTACGAATAATGAATATATTTGATAATTTTGCTTTTATTTCTGTAATAAATTGTTCTCTTTTTTCTTCATCTATAGCTTCAAAATAATCAGAAATTACTTTGTAACCATTTATTATTTCGGAACTGTATAGAATATCTTCTGAAACAAGTTTTTTATTTTCAAACAAATATTTCAGAGTTCTGTTAGATTTTTCTCTAGCCTCAAAAGTCAATGAATTTGAATTAATACTTGTATCACCAAGATATGTTAAAAGCAGATATAAAGTTGTGAGTCGCTGTTGTCCATCGATTACCATATATGAATTAGTTTCAATATGGTCAACAATTAAACTACCAATATAATAATTACCTGTCGATTCGTTTATGTCGTTTATGAGTTGTTCTATTTCTTCTTTTGTCCAGGCATAACTTCTCTGATATATTGGAATTTTATACTCTGTATTTGTAAAAATATTGCTTACAGGAAATTCTTCTGGATGTTTTAATTCGTTTTCATTAATCATTTTTAGTCTCCTCGAATATTCTTTCCCATATTTCAATTTGCTTTTCTGATTTATAAGTAGTCAAATCGTTTTTTTCAACTTTTTGTAGGATTATGTTTTCCACCTCTTCAGGATTTTGCATTTCGGCAATTCGATTGAACATGTTCAAATTATTGTTTACACGTTCAAGTCTTCCTAATGCATATTTATTTACAGTTTCTCTATATACTGCATGCATAACAGTACGAAGTGAATAACTCCATTTGTAGAAAAATTCCAGATAATTGTCATTTAGTGCTTCAAAACTAAATTTATCAACAAAGAAAACTACAATATTTATAAAAAGATTTTTTACATAAGAGTTTCCAGAACCTGTTCTTGGAACTGCATCCTTATTATATCTGGCATAAATATAACTTTTTACTTTGTTGCATAAATTAAAGTAATGCAGCGTATAAAGAAAGAATCTTCTGCCTGAAACAAGAGGCTGTGTTAATTGAAACTGGCTTATTTTTTCACCACTTGTTAATTCATACATTCCATCTGCATTAAAATGTTCTATGTATAAGTTTGCAGCCTTATGATAAACAGAAAAATTGTAGTTGTTATTCTGTTTTATACCTTTAAATGTTTTTATCTTTTTAGTTGAGTAATACAAACCATCTTGATTTTTATACCATCTGACTAAAGGATATAATGTATCTTCAAAAAACGATGCCAGTTTATCCTGATCTGTATTTTCCCAATCCTTTATTATTTTGACTTTTATAGATTCAGAATCTCCATTCATCTCTCTTAAATGATAGGATTTTAATAAGTCATGAGGAGAAAGAGGTTTTCCACGGGAATTTTGTGAATCAAAAAACTGAAAGGCTTCCTGTTCGTTATGAGTTTCGATTCTTACAAAGGTACTGTTTCCAAGTATATAATTTACAAATGACGGAATTTCTTCAAATTTTAGTTTCCTACATTTTGATTCCAGAATCTGTGCATTTTCAATGATTGCTTTACTAGAAAGTTCATTATATGCTTTATCTCGTGTCAAAAGTTTTGAATAATTTTCATATTCAGATTTGCCAGTAACTTTTGTTAAACAATAAAAAAGAATTGATAATGTAGTTAATCTCTGCTGACCGTCTACAATCTGAAAAATATTCTTTTCATCTTTATATAAAACAACTGAGCCAATTCTATATTCTGGTGTATTAGATTTATAGGCACTATACAAATCATTGAACAAAGTTGATGTCGAATCAACAGTCCATCTGTAAGGTCGCTGATAGTTTGGTATATCCAAGTTTTCAGATAATAAATTTTTAACAAGTACAATTTTTGGTTGTGTGGACATTTCTACTCCTCTGAATATTCCTCAAAAAACTCTCTATTCTTTTCCCATCATAACACTATGTTCTTGTTACAATTCTTCTGCCGTTTTTCGTATTTCTGTATCAGAATAAGTACCTCCAAAACGATATGTGAAAGTACATGCCGTAAAAGTTTTTCCTGCACCAGTTGCTAAAGAGATAAGTGCTTTTCTTTCATTCTGCTTAAAAGCAAGCTCCAGATTTCTGATTGCATCATACTGGCACTGACGAAGTCCCTTATCACCTACTGGAGGAAGAACTTGAAGTGCAGCGTATTCAGATTGAATATCTGCCATTTGAACCAGTTCTTTTGAGGTCTTCATTTTTTTTAGTTCAATGTAAGTTGTTTCTTCTTCCCGCATATCACGGAAGAGTAAAATTTCACCATTCGAGAGGAAAACAAAAGGAAGTGGATTTGCCCAAGTCTGATACCAGTCTGGAAGGCTTTTTGTATAATTCTGAGCTTGTTCTGCAACTTCAACCGAAAGATTATTTTCAGCACGTTTAGCTTCAAAAACACCAATCGCTTTTCCACCAACAAAAAGCAAATAATCAGCCTCAAGATTGCCTGTAAGAAGAGCTTCGGTGATGGCACAACCGTTATAGATATCAGAATATTCATTTCTTGAAATAATATCCCAACCTGCTTTAGTGAGCATTTCATCTATTTTCTGTCTTGCTTTTTGTTCCGGAAGAGGGTTTTCACTCATAATGTATCTCCAGGGAAAGCTTATTTTCTTCTATATTATATTATGCAATTATATTACGCAAAAAGTCTATTTGATAATATTGTTGCACAGAAAACAGTCTGTCCAAAAACTCATTAATCTTGTTCGCACAAAAATGATTAAATCTAAATGAATTTTGATTTTCACTCGCGCGAACTGATTGAATATCCTCGGAAGTGAAACGGACTACCGTGAAGGCGCGGACTCAACTATCGTGAAGGTGCACAAAAAAGGCAGCTGATCAGTACAGCGGGATTTTTTGGTGTTATTTCAAAAAGCCGTATTCGTAGACTTTTGGTCTTAATTTTTCCGTAAGAATTGCATAGGCATTTTCAAAATCGTCAAACCGGACGGGAATGTTTTCGCCGTTTTCGTTGTAGCGTTTTATTGCCTGCCTTATCTGATACCAGCCTACGTCTGCACGGTTCAGTTTTAATTCTTCGCGTATTGAATGGTTTATATCAATCTCAAAATATTTCTTCCAGAGGAGTCTGCCCTGCTCCAGAACATTCTGCGATTCTGCGGAAAACGTTTTGCCTGCCATATACTGAACCATAAAATCGCTTTCAAACCTGTCCGGCGCATTTATTTCTGTTTCTGTGAAAGGAATAAAGTGATTTACGATTGACCATTTCTGACCGTTCCATTCAAGGTTGTCGGCACTGGCGGTAAGGTTTTTGCCGTTAAATAACATCCATATTAAGCAGTCGTTTATAAATTCTTCACCTAATTCTTTATTTGGAATCAAAAACTGGTCATTATGATTTTTCCATGTATGCCTTATTATTTGTCTTACTGTAAAAATTACAGCAATTTGCCATAAGTTTTCAGAAGTAACATAACAAGTTCCTTTATGTCCTATTTTAACGGTAGAGCTAAAAATTGATGTTGCTTGTCCTGAATTTTGTAAATCATTACTATCACATAATAAATGACCAATCGCACCATCAGACCATTTTCCTACCCCAGCTACAGTTACAGCATTTTTTAATGCAATTACGTTTTCATCATTTATCTTTGGTCTTTTTATCCATTTACTTAAAAAGTTTGAAGTAGCAATATTATAAAATTTCTTTTCACCTTCTGCTTCTGCATTTTTATTTAATACTTCACATGAAATTTCTGAAATTTGATATTTAGTTTCATTATCATTTTTCGTTTTCCAAATGAGAAATCCAATTGGAAAATCGCCATCCAATCCATCAAATGATTTTGAATGAACAATAAAACCATTTAAATATTTTGCATTCCAAACATTCCTAAAATTTTCAAAATTATTGGAATTGATATATTTAAGTGTTGAAAACATTGCCAGTGCTGCATTAGGAATTTCTAAAGCTATTCTTGCTACAAACTGAGTAAAAAGTTCATTCGTTGCTTTACCGTATCTATTCATACACATAGCTGCAAATTTTGTTTTGGCTACTTTTTCCTTATTGCCCTGATTAAAACCTTCACCACTTTCTGCATAAGGCGGATTTATTAGCACTAGAATCTTTTTCTTGCCTGCTTTTGAATCTGCAATAATTTTTCGCAAACTTTCCGGCACTTTATTTGTAAGCGAATAATCAATTTCTCCGTCGTCGGTAATGTCGTCATTCAAATAGTCGTACTGAAACCTTTGGGCAGCAACACAGGTTTTTGCAGCTTTCATCACGTCCACATCAGCCTGATCCAGCGTGCTCATAAAAATATTGCGCGGATTTGAGTGTTTCGTTTCAAGATTGCCAACACCGCAGCACATATCCCAGACAATGTATTCTTTCTGCCAGCCGTTACCCAGCGTTTTGTTCAGCAGTTCATAAGCCTTGTCTACAACATGCAGCGGCGTGTAATATGCGCCTTTAAAACTTCTTTCGTCATAAGGAATCAGGCTGTCGCGGCGTTCCAAAAGATAGTTTCTGAATTCTTCCTTTGGAGGTCTGTCGAAAATTGCCCAGAATTTCCTATAGCCTTCTACGCTTCCAAGTTCAAAAAGTTTTCCGTTCAAAGAAAAAACAGGTTTTGTTCCCTTGTGCAAAAGTTCCGCCGGAAGATTTTCGTGAGTGCTTACAGTTCCGTCGTTCATAATGTCAGCATAAAAAAGCAGGGCATAATCTTCCTGAGAGACGCCCTTGATTTCTTTCCCGATCATTTCAACCCATTTGTCAAAAACCTGCTTCAAGTTGTCCGGCGTAATCTGGGTTCGTATAATTTCACCTTTTTCTATTGCATTATGAACAGCTTCAATAAATTCATTTTCGTTCAGCTGAATATTATAGGAAACAAAATGAGTACCAATAAACTGGCTTACTTTATCCAGTGCGTCCTGAGTAACATCGCTGGCGGATTTTCCCCACTTGATATCAATATTTTTGTCCTTCAGAAAAGGCAGTACAGTCTCTGTTTTCATGAGGGCGGCTTTTTTCGTATCTATAACACATAAAAACGGAGGGATTTCTTCTCCATTTTTCAAAGCCACGAACACATATCTCAACAACTGTGTGAACATTTCATAAGTGGAATGTCCGCCACCATGTTTTGCTTCAAACCAGATTTCTTTTGTCTGAATATCTATAAGATTTTTCTGATAGCCTTTAAGTTTAAGGGCTTTTATGTAAAGGTCTTTTACATCTTCTTCCGAAGTTGTTTTCTGCAGTTCATCATAAAGAGACATTTGTTATCCTTAAGGGTAAGAAAATAAACTTTATAAAATACAAAGGATTAACCTTAATCCTTAAACATCAATATAGAATTATATTTAATCCTTTTCTAGTATCTAAGGATAATTTTTAACTAATCTCATCGTATGAACTTCAAAGAAAACCTTCGATTTATGCTGGATTCTAAAGGCTGGCTTATAAAAGAACTGGCATCGAAAACTAGAATTAGTGAAAATACATTGAAAACTTATTTGAAGACCAATTCAGTTGAACCCAAGGCTACGAACGCAGTAACGATTGCAAAGGCATTGGGCGTTACTGTGGAATACCTTGTCACCGGAAAAAACGAACACGGAAAATCTTTTTCCTCTGATGCCCGCTTTGTGGCAGAAACTTTTGACAAACTTTCGGAAAGTGACAAAAAATCAGTTCTGGCACTGGTAAAAGAAATGAAATCCCACAGTCTGTGACTGCAGCCGCTGTATCACCCTCCGATTTCGGAGAGGCTGGACTGCCAGTCCGGCAAAACTGCCAAGTTCTAACACACTTCATGAGGTCATTCTAAGAAAAGGTGATATAAAATCGGCTTTTGTGGGTAGGATAAAAAAAGGCCGTTCCATTCCAGAAACAGCCTTAAAAAGAATTGATTTAACTTGTCTTTACAAGATGGATTATGTATTCAGTGAGTTTCATTCCAGCAGCTTCCGCCTTGTCCTTGAGCATCTGAAGCTCGCTTTCTGAAACTCTGATTCCAATGTTGCGGTCACGCTTTTCTTCGCCGATTATCTTTCTTCCGGCTCCTTCGCGTTTTCCTCCGCGTCCTGAATTTTCTTTTTGTCCATCCATGATCAGAACACTCCGAAATATTTCAGAAAAAACAGTATTACTCCTGACAGTACACCTATAAGAACCCATCTTAAAGTATTCTGTGTTTTTCTTGACATGTTCGCCCCCTAGGGAGTAGTATGGTCGTATAAGGGTTGAGCAAGCCGTCAACTCACTCAACCCCGCACCCGCTAGCGGAAGATAAGCTTTAACAACAGTTCAGTTATTAAACCGCTTATCACCACTATTAGGATTTCGTAGCAAGCCCGTTTAAGCAGCTCTATTGCTTTACGGGCTTTTTTGTTACGCTTTCCCATAACTTACTCCCTTTAATTAAGATAACAACCGGAGCAACGCTCCTGATAGTTTTTATTATACAATAATTACATGATTATGTTAGGCATTAATCAATAAAAAGCAGCTTTCCAGAGAGAACCCACGGAAAGAAAATTCCGAAAAACGCCATAAAGAGGACTTTCAGGACAGTAACGGCAAATTATCCGTTCTTCTGGTGTAATGTTGAAGTTTCCATTCAAATCAATGAACTCCCCACCCAATCCATATTTCAGTTGCAAGTTTTGATTTTCAACAGGTGTTTCATCATACCAAGTATCCATAAGTTTTATCTCCTATATTTTTTTGACAAACAAGTTTAATAAATCAATTTCATCGTAATTCTTTATGTGTAGCACCTTCCGAAATCGGAGAGGCTGGACTGGGCTTTACACATTTACAGTGTAACCAAGTTTTTTGCGCCTGCTAGTTTTTCCTGTGCGTCTTCTTTTTCATGGCAAAGTATGCAATTTTCAAATTGTTTTTCTGTCAGTATCAGCATTCTTACCTCGCCGGTTGCAGGCAAATATGATTTTATGCGGCTTTCATGTTTCTGGCAATTTTTCCTTGTGTTTTCAATTCGCATGAAAACTTCTGGTTGCAGTTTGTTGAAATGTTCATTATTTTTCGGGAATATCCCTTTACGGACATTAAACAATTGTGCCCATAAAAATACGGGAAGGAAGGTAGCGACTGGTTGTATTTTTATAGTTTGATTCAGATTCTGTCCGTGATGGGGTAATCTCGTTATCCTCCAGCGGAATCTGAACTTCATAATCTTCCTGTTTCACCATCAGCTGTCCGTTTGTGACATGACATTCTGAAGGTTTTGTGATTTCTACAATTCGAAAAGCCATGTTCTGATTCTGTCATGATCTGACGCAAAAAGCATTCAACTGCAAGTTGAATGACTGGTAGTTTTCCATATCTGTTGGGACCGGAAATTCCGTTTTTCTCGAGAATGACATCGTACCGGCAAGAATCTCTTCTCCGGAGTATCCAGATCCCTTGAAATCATATTCAGCGTTGCGGATCACATTGCGGTTCTTGCAGGCGTATCCATCCTCTGCCTCAGCAAGATAATCCTGCACGGAAACACAGTCACCACCCTAATCATAGTCTGAGTCTGACTCAACTGATGCGTCATCAGAACATCCTGAAAACCGGAAAACATACCAGTGACGGAACTTACTGCCTCGTCAATTGAAAGACATCCTGTAAGTGTCAGCACCATTGAAACCACAGCCAGCAAAACAGCCCCCTTTGTTGACGCGTTCCATTAATCTAAATTATTATGTAGGAATGACCAGAGAAATACCAATATTTTTTGCTACAGACGCAAATTACGCACCTTTTTTAGCAGTCAGTCTTAATTCTCTTCTAAAGAATGCTTCCAAAGACTATTTTTATAAGATCTATGTCCTGACAACAGCCCTTGATGAGTCACTTCAGAAAAGAATCAGAAAAGTCCTGACTGAAAATTCAAGCATCGAATTCATCTCATTGAAAAATGAGCTTGATAAGATCCAGGATCTGTTCCACTTAAGAGATTACTATTCCAAGGAAACCTACTACAGATTTTTTATTCCCGATCTGTTCCCCGATTATGACAAAGTTCTTTATCTTGACTGTGACATCATTGTTCTTGATGACATCTCAAAACTTTATAACACAGACATCAGCGATTATTATGCCGCGGCTGCCCTGGAAGAAGTCATGCAGACTGAGAAAGTTTTCGGTGATTACACAGTTAAATGCCTTGGTGTACCGACTGAGACATATTTCAATGCAGGTGTTCTGCTCATCAACAATAAGCGTTTCCTGAAATTCAAGATCGCGGAGAAATTTGTTGAGCTTTCAAAACAGTACACTTTCAGAGTCACCCAGGATGAAGATTATCTTAATGTGCTTCTTAAAGGCAAAGTAAAGCTTGTGGATCTGGGCTGGAACAAGACAGCGTACAAAAATCCTGATTTTGATGACGGCGACCTGAAACTGATTCATTACAAGATCAACTGGAAGCCCTGGCATTATGATAACGTGCTCTATCAGGAATATTTCTGGAAGTACGCTGCGGAAACAGATTTTTATGATCAGATTCTGGCAATGAGAGATGCCTATGGTGATGATCTGAAGGCAAGGGACCAGAAGCAGTATGAGAATCTCGTTCAGATGGCTGTCGAAGACTCCAATGATCCGAAGAACTACTGCAATACAGTTGTCAAATTTGAGAATCAGAAGGCAAAAGGTCTTGTAAGGATCAATAACCTGAGGTTGATTTCGAGACTTATCGGTTTAAAAGGAAATAATTCTGATGGCAGCAGATAACAGAATCCAGCAGGTGGTAAAAAAGGAAACGGACCGTCTGGCCATTCTTGACAGGATTGATGAGTATGAGAGAAAAGGCTGGTGGTCCAGGGATGTGGAGGATGATCCTCCTACAGTTCCGCTTACTGCCGACAAAGTTGATTATCTTAACAGAAAACTTTCCAACAAGATCCTCACTTTCTTTGTTAACAGGATTGCCTGGAATTTCATAAAAAAACTGGTGAAAAACAGGGCCCTACGCATAAAAGAGATCAGGGGCATCGAAAATTTTGAGGCACTGCTTGATAAAGGTGTAATAATCACCTGCAATCACTTCAATGCTTTTGACAATTTTGCCCTTCACTATGCTTTCTATCCATACATCAAGGCAAATCTTTATAAAGTCATCCGCGAAGGTAACTTCACTTCCTTCCCAGGATTTTACGGGCTTTTATTCAGGCACTGCAACACTCTTCCATTAAGTTCCAACCTTTCATGCATGAAGCTTTTCAGGGAAGCGATAACAGAACTTCTTGCCAGGAAGAAAAAAATTCTTATTTACGCTGAGCAGGGAATGTGGTGGAATTACAGAAAACCCCGTCCCATGGAAAGGGGCGCATTCCTGTTCGCGGCAAAAGCTGGTGCGCCGGTTCTGCCTGTTTTCATAACAATGACCGATTCAGATGATGTGGATAACGACGGTTTCCCTGTCCAGGAGTATACTGTAAACATTCTTGAGCCGATCTATCCGGACTCGGAGAAATCTGAGAAGGAAAACATTGATTACCTCAGGAACAGAAACTATGAAGCCTGGAAAAACTGTTACGAAGATTTTTACGGAATACCTTTAACTTATAACACAGAGGATTGAAATGGCTTTATATCTTTTTTCCATATTGGGTGGTGTCGGTATTGTCATAGTAGGAAATCTGCTGCTCAACAGTCAGTTTTACAGTCTCTCAGCTCTTTATCTGATACTGGCTCCCATTCTTGGAGCTGTCGGTGTGATTGCGATTGACGGCATACTTGCCACTTTCATCCGCCGCGCCCTTCCTGAGAAATGGTTCGACTACAAGGCAAAGATTCATACAGTTCCTAAATGGGAAGTAAAACTTTACGACAGACTCGGTGTAAAGGACTGGAAGGATCATGTTCTGGAACTTGGTGTCTTTACAAATTTCAGCAAGAAGAAAATCGCTGATCCAAGAAGCCGGGAATATATTGAGAGATTCATTCTTGAATGCAATTACGGTGCTGTGATCCATCTTTCAAACGCAGTCTTAGGTTTTCTGCTGATTCTCTTTTATCCGAGACATCTGTGCTTCTTTATTCCCTTTCCTTTGTGCGTCATAAACTTTGTATTAAGCATGATGCCTTATATGATCCTGCGCTATAATCTGCCCCGCCTCATGAGGACAAGAGCCGTTCTTGAGAAAAAGGAACTCAGGGAAGCAGCTCAAGGTTCGCACGGTCCAGAAGGCCAGGCATAAAGATTGTGGTTCTGTTGCGGCCATGCTCCTTTGAATAATACAGAGCCCTGTCAGCACGGGAAGTGATGTAGTCAGGCGAAATATTGGGCATGTCGCAGAAAAAGAAGCCGCCTACGCTTACAGTAATCGGAATAATCTGGCCTTTGTCCTGGAAATTCATTCCTTCAACAGCTTTCCGGATCCGTTCAGCGACCATGAACACATCGTCCCTTCGGCACTCCGAAAGCAGTACGGAGAATTCCTCGCCGCCAAAACGGGCCACACAGTCTCCTGCCCGGACTGTTCGCCTGAGCGTGTCTGAGAGCGCGACAAGAACTTTGTCACCCACAAGATGTCCGTATGTGTCGTTGAAGCGCTTGAAATGATCAATATCCAGCATGAGCATCGCGGCAGTCCGTCCATAACGGCGGCTGGCAGCGATACTGTTTGAGAGACGCGTGAAAAAATAATCACAGGTGTAAAGCCCAGTCTTCGGGTCAGAAATCGATGATTCGTAATGAAGCCCGTTCTGCATCGTAACGGACAGAACTGAAAACATGCGGTGCATATAATCCAGTTCCGCAGCTGAATAATCATTTCCCACAATTTTCTCGCCGATTATGCTTATTCCGTAAACACCGCCGATCCCGACAAGTGGAATGATGAATTTGGGCTTAAGATCAGAATAAAGCGTACCAAGAACCGCACTGTCCAGTTCGGAATTGATCTCGTTGAAAGAAAAAGTTTTGCCGTAAAGCTCGGCGGGAGTAAATTCTGAGAAATACCGGTGCAATGTCTCAAAAGACCCTGCAGGCATCTGATAGTTTGAGCGTGTCATCCGCTGATAAAAAAACTGCCTCACCTGCTCTTTGCGCGGAATCTTCACCACAAACAGCACGGACTGGGGCATGAAATAATCAAGAAACTGTCCGATCAGGTAATCCAGCATTGAATCAATGTCAGTAAATGAAATCAGTCTTGCAATATCACGGACAGTACGCTTCAGTTCCCTGTTCTCACGTTTAAGGCTTTCAAGTGAAGCAAGCATTCCTGTCTGCTGAAGATAATCAAACTGCTCAAGATTGCTGGAGGACAAATCATTCATAGTGTCTTTACTATACAGTCTCGGTCTTACGGAGCACAAAGAACTGCACTGCCCCGTTGCCGGCAACTGCAAGAACCAGTGTGACAATGGAAAGAGCAAGATACAGACCGGGCAGCAGACGAAGGAAATACATTGTCCATATTATTGAAGGCATTATGAGGGCGATTATTACGGCAGAAACTGTAAGAACAATTGCAACAACTTTTCCGGCAGTTTTTGCAGGATTCCAGAGGCGCAGGAAAAGACATGCAAAGCGGATAAGCAGGATCATTGCAACAATAAGGGACGGATACCAGAAAAGCAGGAAAGCATCATAGCTTTTATTCATCGAGATGATCCTGAAGGGAAGGAAAATTGTGTAAAACCCAAGAATATAGGCTGATGCATTGTCAAGTTTGAATGAAAGACTTCCACGCCCGAAAAGAGCAAAGAAAACAAAACAGAGTGCCAGGGGAATACCGGTTTCCATGGAGAAGCAGAACAGCCAGTTGCGTGAGAAATCTTCCGGCGCAAGGCGGTAGGAACTGAAGAGGAAAACGGAGACTATCGTATATACAAAGGAAAGAACCAGACCAAGATTAAAGATTCCACGGCGCTCGGAACGGGAAGTTCTGTCCGGAGCAGACTGGTGAAGTAAAAGTGAGACAACAGGTATCACAGTGAGCAGATAAATAAACATAAAGAAAAAATACCATGAAAAAAGAGCCAGTTCAAGCGGTTTGGCGTGTTTAATTCATGTTGCGTCAAGGAGAAAATCGTATTAGAATAAGGCGGGAGGGGCTGTCTGATGAAACGGTACACATTGGCAATAATGGTTCAGGATCTTAACGATTCTTACACCGGCGACGTCATACACGGAATCAAACAGTTCTGCCAGGACAAACCCGTTACACTTCTCGTCTGCCCGGTAAAACTTCCGGATTATCCCTACGGAATATTTGAGTATCAGTTCTGGACCGGATCCGAATTCCTTAAACTGGACGATATTGACGGAATCATCATAATAAGCGGTGTTTTTCTGAGTGCTTTCTCCCAGAAAGAATTCTCCGAGCTTCTTTCCCCTTTTATTCACAAACCGATTGTTTCAGTGGGTGTAGACCTTGACCAGCCTGAGATTGACTACACCTACGTTGACTGCGAGGCCGGTTTCAGACAGGTTTTCGATCACCTTATAAATGTTCACGGCTGCAGAAAAATCGCATTCCTTTCAGCTAACATGACCCACTCTGTTGAAGCAGAGGAACGTCAGGAAATGTACAGGAAAATGCTTGACGAATACGGAATGCCCTATGATCCCGAACTGATTTTTGACGGAGATTTCACTCATTCAAACACAACAGTTTTTCTCAGGGACAAACTGAAGACACGGGAAGACATTCACTTTGATGCCCTTATATGTGCAAACGACCGCATGGCTACAGCAGCGATTGATGTGATCACAGATCTTGGCGCAGAGATCCCGAAGGACGTGATTGTCATCGGCTATGACAACTGCGATGACTGCGAATCCTTTCCGATCACACTTTCAACAATCGGCCAGCAGATAGAGGAACAGGGCGCAAAAGCAACGGAACTTCTGCTGCAGAAAATAACAACCGGAAAGTCAGACACACATGCATGCAAGGTCAATGCAGCACCTTTCTACAGAAAATCCTGCGGCTGTGTGGGACTTTTTGATACGAGCACCCGCTTTGTGGATGCATACGGTCTGAGGACCCTGCGCAACAGACAGGATCCTCAGGCATTGAGCATGACCATGCAGCAGGGCCTGGACATGATGAATCTTTATTACATGATGGATTTCATCCAGAATACGGAGCTCCTGAACAACATGTTCATGCGCTTTCCCAAACTTCTGAGTGAGGTTGATATTTCCTTCATGAGTGTCTATCTATATGACAAACCTCTCTTCCATGAGCGGGGTGAGGTTTTCATCATTCCAGAGAAGGCGCGGCTTTATGCCTACATTGACACGGAACAGGGCGTGGTGTCGATTGATGAGACAAGGATTGTGAATCCTTCAGAGGAATTCTTCGTCCGCGAGAATGCGCCGGAGGGATTTGAGCAGTTTGTTCTCCAACCGATCTATTACGGAAAACTGATTTACGGCTACATGATCTACAAACTGGGACGCCGTGCCCTTACACTTTACAACGTGTACATGAAGGCTCTGACAAACTCCATCGTGAATGCCTACAATTACACCGAGAAGCAGAAAATGAACACCGAACTGATGGAGGAAAACCAGAAACTTTCGGAAGTCAGCAGAACCGATGAACTCACAGGTATTCTGAACAGACGTGGCTTTATGGATTACGGACAGAGACTGATTGATTTTTCACTGGAGATGAAATCCAGCGGACTGGTTTTTTACTGTGACATGGACAACCTGAAGATCATCAACGACACATTCGGTCATGACGCGGGTGACAGGGCGATAAAAGCCATAGCGGATGTTCTGAAAAACGGTTTCAGACAGAATGATGTTGTGGCGCGTATGGGCGGTGATGAATTCGCTGTTGTGGCCAACGGACTGAAGGAATACCAGATCAGCGCCGTGGAGAATAAAATAGAAGAAAACATAAAAGAATACTGCCGGATCAACTCAATTCCCTTTGAAATTTCCGTCAGTATGGGCGCTGCAGTTTATGACGAATACCATTACGAACTCAAAAAGCTGCTGACACTGGCGGACAACAGGCAGTATCAGGTAAAGCGCTTAAGACACAAGGGCCGCAGATAAAGCAGAAGACAGAATCCGGCCGGAGTTTGGGAATCCGGTCATAAAGCAGAAAAGGCTCGGACACCACGGAACCGCGATGAACAAGCCTTTTTATTTGTGACTCAGCGGGCTGTCTCAACCCGCGTTAAATCAGTTTGCTTTGCAGATTTTTTCGAAAGAATCCACTTTAAGTGCGGCACCACCGATAAGTCCACCGTCAACGTCAGCTTTTGCAAGAAGATCAGCTGCGTTCTCAGGTTTCATTGATCCGCCGTACTGAATGATCACATTGTCTGCAACTGCAGCACCGTACATATCAGCAAGAACTTTGCGTACATATGCGTGGATTGCCTCTGCATCATCAGGAGTTGCTGTCTTTCCTGTACCGATTGCCCAGACAGGCTCGTATGCGATGACAACATTTGCCATCTGGTCAGCTGTTACGCCTTCAAGACCTTTGCGTGTCTGCTCTTCACAGACAGCCTCTGCTTTACCAGCCTCGCGCTCTTCAAGAAGTTCACCGATACAGAGAACAACTTCAAGACCATGTGCCAGAGCCAGCTTAACTTTCTTGTTGATCATTGCATCATCTTCACCGTAGATGTGGCGGCGTTCTGAGTGACCGAGAATAACGGACTGAACTCCCAGATCCTTGAGCATAAGAACAGAAACTTCACCAGTGTGAGCTCCGCTTTCTTCTGTTGACATGTTCTGTGCACCAAGGCGGATGTTTGATCCTTTGATGATCTGTCCGACAGCGTCAAGATTTGTGAATGACGGAGCGATCATGTATTTGTTTTTTCCGTCTTTGAGGGCTTCAACAAGACCTTTTGCAAGCTCAACAGCTTCAGTCTTTGTTTTGTTCATTTTCCAGTTACCGGCGATATACGTCTGTCTCATAGGAGTCTCCTGTAAATATTTGTTTTATCCGCTGCAGATCCGCACGCGGCAAAAGTCGTCTGACGGATAAAATTATATCGAATGGATTTGTTTGTTTCAACAGGATAGAACAGTCCCCGACACTGGTGTCACTCCGACAGCAAAAGCCTGTCATTCCGACAGCAAGAGCCTGTCACTCCGGCGGAAAAGCCTGCCTTCCGACAGCAAGAGCCTGTCACTCCGGTGGAAAAGCCTGTCATTCCGAGCGCAGTCGAGGAATCTATTAAAGATGTTTCGACTCCATTCACTTCGTTCATTCTGCTCAACATGACAGGGGGCACTCCGACGGTGGTTTCCCTGCCATGTTTTCAAAATCCCTGTTTCAGGATATAATAGAAAAACCTCGCAATGATTTTTTTTCACGCGGCCTTATTCAATTACAGGAATTGCCGCAGAACTGGATTTTTTACAACCTCCGAATTTGTGATTTATGAACGAAAAAACACTGGAAACACTTGATTACTTCCGCATCCGGGACAATGTGGCCGGATTCTGTTGCAGCGAAGAAGGCGAAGCAACCCTCAAAGAACGGACTCCGTTCACATCCTTTGAAAAATACGGCCCCCTGAAGGAACAGAGCCGTGAATGGGCTTCATATCTGAACAAGGGATACGCAATGCCTTTCGCAGGATGGCCTGCCTGTGCGGAGCTTTTTGATAAAATGCAGATTTCCGGAATCAACCTGCAGCTTGACGAACTCTATGCAGTGGCACTTTTCTGCAAGGCAGCGGAAGGCGCGAAAAATGCCTTCGGTTCCCAGCCGGAAAAATACCCGAATCTGTGCGAGCTTACCGGCCATATCGACATGGTTCCCTTAGTTTCCGTGAAAAATGAGATTTTCCGTATAATTGACGATTCAGGTCAGTTACGGGATCTGCCGGAAATCCGCGCCATAAGGAATTCAATTCGGAAACTTCAGCAGGAAATTGAGAACCTGATGCACTCCTATACCACAAGCAGTGAATTCAAAGGGATTTTCCAGTCAGATATTCCGGTGCTCAGGACAAACCGGCAGGTGCTGGCTGTCAAAGCAAACAAAAAGAATGAGATCAAAGGTATCGTCCACGAAGTCTCACAGACCGGACAGACTGTTTTTATTGAACCCGATGATGTTGTCATGCGCAACAATGATCTTATCCAGGAGGAATTCAGGCTTTCAAAGGAGATCACACGGATCCTCACCAGTGTCACAACGACTATCGCGCCTTTTGCAGAGCCGCTCAAAGACGCGCACCGGTCAATGATCCGCATTGACACAGCCTGTGCCGCAGCCCGCTGGGGAAACCAGACGGACGGGACCTACGCCTTTGACCTTCCCCTTCCACAGAATCCCCAGTTCAGGTCGCCCCAGGTTCTGAAAGCACGGCACCCGCTTCTGGGAACAAAAGCCGTTCCCATCACTGTGGAATTCGACAGAAACGCAAACGGCGGCAAAGGACACCGGGTTCTTATCATCACAGGTCCGAACACCGGTGGAAAAACGGTCACACTTAAGACAATCGCACTCCTCTGTCTTCTGAACCAGAGCGGTTTTCCTGTGCCGGCCGCGGAAGGCACAAGCCTCCCCTGTTTCACGGGTGTCTATGCTGACATAGGTGATGACCAGTCCATTGATGAATCATTGTCAACTTTCAGCGGACACATGAAGAATCTGGCGGAGATTCTTGAAAAAGCCGATGAGAATTCACTTGTTCTCCTGGATGAGCTTGGAAGCGGAACCGATCCACAGGAAGGTGGCGCAATCGCAATGGCTGCCCTTGATTCACTTTTTGCGCGGAATTCCTTCGTCCTTGTCACGACACATCACGGAATCCTGAAAAACTACGGCTACACCCACAGTGAATGCATCAATGCCTGTGTGGAATTTGATGACAGATCACTGGCTCCCACATACAGAATCATAATGGGAGTTCCGGGAGAAAGCCACGCCCTTGACATTGCGTCCCTGAGCGGACTGCCCTCTTCTGTGCTGACTGCGGCACGCAGATACATTGCAAACAATGAGACCGATGTCTCCGCACTTATCCGCGGGCTGAACGCAAAACACGAGGAACTTTCGCTTAAGGAACACGATATACGCCAGAAAGAGGAACGGGTCAATGACAGATGGCGGACTGTTGACCTGAAAGCTCTGCGGGTGAAGCAGCATGAGCTTGAACTGCGGGAACAGGGATACAGAAAATCGCAGACTTTCATTGAGGAAAGCCGGAAAATGCTTGAGAACCTTGTCCGCGAGCTCCGTGAAGGAGAAATCACAAAGGAGAAGACAAGAAAAGTAAAGGAAACCATTGCTTTTCTGGAACAGCATGCGTCTTCAGAGAAAGAAAAACTTCTTACCGAGAAAGAAAATGTGCGCCTGAATGACAGTTCCGCTGCGGAACAGATGGACATTGCGGCAAAAGAGGGTTTCATCTTTGAACCGGGAATGGATGTTGTGGCGGGAGAAAAGCGTATGAACGGAACTCTTGTCCAGAAGACAAAAAATGATTCCTGGATTGTCCAGGTGGGTTCCATGCGAATTACCGTAAAAGAGAAAGATATTCTGCCGGCAAAACAGACAAAGGCAACAGTAACTGTAGAAATTGCCAGAGATGAGGAACCCGCCCCAGCAAAAAGCCGGATCACATTCGGCACCAAGGCGGCGGAGCGTCCTCAGTTTGAGCTGCGTCTTCTCGGAATGCGTTATGAAGAGGCAGAGAAAGCCCTGATACGTCAGCTGGATCTCTGTGCAATCCACGGCATGAAATCATTCTCAATCATTCACGGAAAAGGAAACGGTGTGCTTCAGTCCATGGTACAGAAGAAACTGTCAAACTGGAACACGGTTGCGGAATTCCATTTCGCCCGTCCTGAGGAAGGCGGAACAGGCAAAACATTTGTCACAATGGTCTGACACGCATAAATAAATATGGACTGTATATAATAAAATATTCCGTTGATAATCAAAATAAAGTGTGTTAGTATTAATTTTATGCAGAATAAAAAAGATGTTTTGTCCCGTGTCAGCCACGAGATCCGTACTCCTTTGAATTCAATCATGGGTCTGAACTTCATGATTGAGGAGAATCCTACTGATGTTTCCCTTGTTTCTGACTGTTCAAAAAAGATAGCCAGCGCATCAGCCCATATTCTTTCACTCATCAATAATATTCTGGATATGGAACAGGCCGGAGAAAACAGGATTTCCTGCAATCCGTCCACATTCTCTCTGACACAGTTTCTCAAGACACTCAGTGACATCTATCAGAACGATGCCGATCAGGCAGGCGTAACCTTTACATATACTCTGGCAGAACCTTTCTCTGAATTCGTGATTGCAGACAAATACATTCTGAATCAGATTCTGTCAAACCTTCTGAGCAATGCGGTCAGATACAACAAAGCCGGCGGCACAATTGATTTTATCGCAGAGGATTTTGGACAGACAGACGGAAAGAACCACACATTCAGGTTCACTGTCAGTGACACAGGAATCGGGATTCCAGAAGAACAGCTGAAACATATCTTTACACCCTTTTCCAATTCAACAGCCCAGGAGGAGGCTGCGGTCTCAGGATCAGGAATGGGACTTCCTGTTGCCCAGACAAATGCCGCCATCCTGGGCTCAAAGATTCATGTTCGCAGCATTGAGGACCAGGGAAGCACATTCTGGTTCGAAGTTAAACTTCCGGTGCCGGATGCGGTGGAACTTCCTGCGACTGACGCACGCCACGAACTTGAGGGCGCATGTATACTGATTGCTGATGACAATGCGATCAACTGTCACATTGTCTCACATATTCTTGAGAGTTTCGGATGCAAGGTTGAGATCACCAGCAATGGTAAAGATGCGCTTGCCCTCTTCTCTTCTTCCGAACCCGGTCACTACGACGCCATCCTTCTTGACATCCGCATGCCCGGAATGGACGGACTTGAAGTATGCCGCAGAATCAGAGCCATGGGCGGAGAGAGCAGTTTCAGTCCCGATGCGCTTTCAGTGCCGATTATTGCAATGACGGCAAACGTAATGCAGGCAGACAAAGAGAAGTCTTTTGCTGCCGGAATGAATGCCCATATCAATAAGCCGATTTCTCCGGATGATCTTTACACAGTTCTTGCATCTCTCCGCAGAAACTGATCAGATCGGGTCACACGCGGCTTTTCATTGCTGACATTTTCTCTATCAGTCAAGAAAAAGATAATCGTTGAAGAAAAGTGTATCTATCTTTCCCAGAACAAGAAGAGAGTTGAACTGACTCAGGATTCTTTCCTTTACTACATCCTCGCCTGCTACAAGCAGTGAAGCTTTTGTCTGGGAAGCCACGTAGGCATTGACAATGGCTTTAAGTTCCGCCGTCTTCCGGTAAAGTTCCTCGTAGAAAGCGGTGTCATCTTTTGTGTAGAGAAAAAGCGGTGTCACAACAAGAACTGCAGGCGGCTCATCGGCGGTGATGCAGCGCAGTGTGCCAAGCCGTGAAAAAGCAGCAAGATTTTCGTCAGACAGAGCGTCTTTCGTGTCCTTAGAGGGAACGGCGGCAGCGACTCCTGAAGGTGCAATGTCCGGTTTATGGGGCTGGACAGAACCTGCCGGCTGAGGAAGGACTTCCTGCTGCAGTGAAACTGTTTCCGTTTCGGAAAGAGTTTCTGCTTCCTGCAAAGGTGCTTCTTCTGCAGGCGTTTCCGGCTGGATCTCATCTTTTGATGCAGAATCCTTAAGAAAAACCCAGACTGTTGTGAAAGCGACGATTGCCAGTATGAAAAAGCAGACAGAAATCAGTATTTTCTGAAAAAAAGTCAGCGATGAAGTCATGAATCAAGTTTAACCACAATACAGAAAGCCTGCAATAAGAATAAAAACTCGTTGACCAAAAAAAACACTAGGCATAAAATATCGAAAAAAGGACACGGAAATGATAAAAGTTGAAAAATCAAATTCTGACACAATCTCTTTTTTTCCTGCAGAAGCCGATTACGCGGGGAAAAGGAATCCTACAGCTGAAGAAATCGCGGTTCTTGAGGCGAATCACAACATATCAAGCAGCGCCTCGTGGAAAAATCTTTTTGTATCTGAAGATTTTGACCCGACAAGAATACGGCACAGTGAATTCTCTGGTACTGTAGTGCTGGGAAAACTGAGCGGCAACACTCTCAGATATCACGACCTGACCCTGGAGACTGGAATTTTTGATTCCATGGTCAAAAACTGTGTCATCGGTGATGATGTTGCGGTCAGAAATGTTAAATACCTTGAGAACTACAGGATCAGCAACCGTGTGATGCTTTTCAACATTGACGAAATGAGTTGCACGAATCATTCAAAATTCGGAAACGGTGTACTTAAAGAAGGAGAACCGGAAGAAAACCGGATTTGGGTCGGTGTTGCCAACGAGAACGATGGCCGTGCCGTCCTGCCCTTTGAGTCAATGATCTGCGCGGACGCCTTCATCTGGTCACGTAACAGAGACGACAGAAAACTGATGGACCGCTTTGTGGAAATAACGGAAGCCGGTTTTTCCAAGGAACTCAATACATACGGAATTGTTGAGGAGGATGTTGTGATCAAGAACACATCCCTCATCAAGGATGCGAAAATCGGACGTGGGGCTTACATAAAAGGTGCTTTCAAACTGAAGAACATAACAGTGCTTTCCTCTGAGGAAGAACCTTCCCAGATCGGTGAAGGCGTCGAGATGGTCAACGGAATCATGGGATACGGCAGCAAAGTTTTCTATCAGGCTGTGGCTGTCCGCTTTGTGATCGGCCGAAACTGTCAGCTGAAGTACGGCGTGCGGCTTCTGAATTCAGTCCTTGGCGACAATTCCACGGTCTCATGCTGCGAACTTCTTAACAACCTTATCTTCCCCTTTCACGAACAGCACCACAACTCATCATTCCTTATTGCAGCCACTGTCATGGGGCAGTCGAACATCGCATCCGGTGCCACAATCGGAAGTAACCACAATTCACGCAGCCCGGACGGAGAAATCTATGCGGAACGCGGATTCTGGCCGGGACTTTGCAGTGACTTCAAACATAACAGCAGATTCGCAGCTTTTTCCCTGGTGTCAAAGGGAACCTATCAGTGTGAGCTGAACATCACCTACCCTTTCTCGCTGATCTCAAGCAATGGTCCTGACGAACCGATCTCCATCATGCCCGCATACTGGTTCAGTTACAACATGTTTGCAATGGCTCGGAACAACTCGAAATTCCAGAAACGTGATAAACGTAAAGTCAAAGTGCAGAATATAGAGACAGATCCTCTGGCACCGGACTCAGTCCAGGAGATTATGGCAAGTCTCGACAGAATCATACGGCTGACCGCATCCTGGCTCAAGGCAAATGATCCCTGGTTTGCGAACAAGGAAGACAATCTTTATCAGCTGGCCAAAGATTATCTGCATCAGAATCCCAACTCCGACATTGTGCTTGAGGATTCGCTGAGCATGAAGCGCTATGGTGCGAAAATCGTGAAAGCCGCCGCCGGTTACCGGGAATACAGGAAGGTCACCAAATATTTTGCAGTGAAAACGATTCTGGAATGGTGCGAAGTTAACGGCTTCCAAAGTTTTTCCTGCGACCTTATCGGGAAAATCCAGGCGATTCCATTGTTCACTGAATGGGAAAACATCGGAGGGCAGATTGTACCCAAAGAAAAACTTGAGCAGCTTTTCTGCAGCATAAAAGCCGGAGAAATCGGGTCATGGCAGGAAATCCATGCAGTCTATGACAGATGGCAGGCTGAATACACAAACTACAAGACACGTTATGCACTCTATCTTCTGGAACAGCTTTATTCCCGGAAGATTGAGGAATTCAATCAGGAGATCTTCAGTGATATTCTTGATGATGTGACTTTGGTTTCTGACTACATGTACGAAAGTTCCATATCTTCAAGACAGAAAGATTACACAGACTTTTTCAGGAAGATAACCTACAAGAACGAAGAAGAGATGCTTTCCGTAATCGGCCGTATAGAAGACAATTCTTTCCTCAAGACACTGAAGAATGAAACGGAAGAATTCAACGGAAAGCTTCAGAGATTTTTCCGCGGACTCAAATAAGAGCTCTGCATAAAGTGCATGATGGACGGGATCAGAAAACAGCGGTCTCGTCTATTGTCTCAATGTAATCTTCGATGATCAGCAGTTTCTTTGCGAGATCAATCGCACGGGACGCGCTCTGGTAATCGCTGTCAATGAGCAGGACTTTGCGCCAGCTGGAAATTGCCTCAGTGTAATTTCCATCAAGATACTGTTCCAGACCGCGGATATAATAAGAATCAGCAAGAGACCGGTCTTCACTCCGCCCGCCGTCGCCAAGTCTTGTCCTGATTGAAAGACTTATCCGGTTTACAGGGTGGAAAGAAGTTGCCAGATCCAAAGAATAGTTCAGATTCAAAGAAAACAGATTGATGTCAATCTGAGCGCCCAGACTGAATTTGGGATTTGCACCTTTCAGAAGGAATCCTAAATCCAGGGCAAAATTGTCGACAAGCCGTAATTCCGTTCCAAGTGCGACAGATGGCAAACCAATCACAGAAAGATCGTGCAGATTAAGGCTTTCCCTCAATTCTCCCATTACGGTACATTTTTCAGAAAACTGCCAGGAAAGGCCTAAGGCCGCAGTGGAGGAAACAGCTTCCCTCACGTCATCTTTGGGAATCACAAAGCCCAGATTTGTCAATGCGAAAGCCACTCTGAAGTTCGGAATGCGTGAAGCAAAATAATTGTTCACATTTGTCCGGTACAGTACGCCAAAGTCTCCGAGAAATGCAAAGGCTGACTGTGTTGAACCCTTGATTTTCTCTGACACCGGTATACCTTCCTGAAAATAGGAGTCAATGAAATCCGGGACACTGCGGTAACCGGCCTTCAATGTTGCACCGAAAGACACACCTTTGAATTTATAGGAAGTAAAAAAGTTATAGGAAGCATTGAGCATTGCAAAACTTTCGCTGTAATAGCCATTTATCAGTTTCTCACCCAATCCGTCATACTGGGTGAAAGGAACGTAGAAACTTCGGACGGATGCGCCAAGTCCCAGATTTCTGAACCTGGTTGCGAAAGAGACAGTCTCAAGTGCTGAATCCGCTATCCAGGCATTGTGGTACAGGGCAAGTTCCGTATTATCAAGAACCGAACTTCCTGCAGGATTATACTCAAAATAACCGGCATCATTACACAGAGCAGTAAAAGCGGTTCCCAGGGATTCTGCTTTTCCACCGGAAGGTATCGCAAGAGAACGGAAAACTGTCAGACCGGCATCATTGCTTTGATAACCGGAAAAAATCTGTGACAGAGTTCCGAAACTTTCTTCAATGGACAATGCCGACAGACTCCCGCTGAAAAAAAACAGCAGAAAAAGAAAGGAGATCAGTCTGTAGAAACGGCAATATCTGTTCACTTTTCTATCCAAAGTTTATTTTCGCAGTGTCCGGAAACCGACACCACATCCCTTATATTGTCGGCATTTAGAGGCAAAGGCTCAAGATGGAAAACTCAAATATCTGCAATCCTTTTCTGCATTTTTTCAATAATACTTACAATCCCTAAAAAATTCAAAGGTGAAGCAGATCACTCTGACGGGAAAGTGCAGCGGAAAGCAACGTCTATCAGGCTTCCATTGTCTGGAATCACGTGGGGTACCCAGCCCGGTGTGGATCTGACAAAACTGCTCTGCCCTTCAATACCGGAATCGTACTGATAGGCGGATGAGAACAGAGTGCTGTACAGATTCTGGGAAGTCCCGGAAATCATGTAGACTGAAAGGCCGCTCCACCTGTCCTTTGTGTCAGACGATGAGCACCATTTCTGGACAAAAACTGAATCCAAGGCCGAAAGAACCTTGTCTGCCGCCAGGGATGTCCCTGTTTCTGCACTGACTTCTTTCACCAGACTCTTCACATCAACAAAAAGATCGTACTGACCGCCGTAATTCGCAAAACTCTGGACCTGATCAAGCATGATTTTCCGCAGATCAGAAGCCTTACCTGAATCCGTCACTTTCTTTGCGGCGGCTTCTGCCCAAAGATCAAAGTCTGTCTGAAGGGCACTGATCTTTTTCAGATCGATCACACTCATCTGCGCGCCTGCCGTCCTGGCATAGGTTTTCCTGTACACATCAATGATTGCCTCTGCCACAGACAGAGAATCCTTGTCACAAGCTGCGATGTTTTCTGCCAGTGCGGCATAATCCCATCCCTGGGAAAACTCGAGACATTGTGTTCCGACTAAATATGAACTGCAGTCTTTCAGTTCAAAAGCATTCTCGAATGTGGAACCGAAACAGGTATCAAAGCCTATGACATCAACCGGGTCTGAGAGATTGCGCAGGACTGCGGCAAAGTCAGAAAGAGGCATATAATTTCTTGAAGTCTCGTCCAATGCAACAGAACGGTATGTATCAAAAGCCGAAGCTGTCTCACCTGAGATTCCGCGCCAGCCGTTTCCATGTCCCCACATCAGAAGCGCATAATTCTCCGCCTTGAAGTTTTTCTGCGCAAAGTCCATGAGTTTCTGAAGGACAAGCGGATCCGCCATATTCAACTCGAAAGCTGCGGCGGAGGAAAGTCCCAAAGCCGGACAATCCAGACGTGGGGAAGCAATGGTTCCGTTTTTACCGGCAGGATCTTTCTTTACCTGGAAAAGTCTTGTGTCAGTCCAGTCCCCGTCTGACCCGTCATATCCCGGAGTTCTGTCCAAAAGAACGAGAATGTCCATGTCAGAGGGCAGATCAACGCTTTCAAGTTCATTGAAATCCGTCAGAGCGTCAGACTCAAGATTGTTGTCCGCGGCCATATAAATCACCATTGTAAGTTTACGTCTGGTAAAAACAGCGCGTACCGGCTGCTCCCCGGATGCAGAAACAGAGATTGATGAGGTTTCATACGGATCTGTTCCTACAAGCCAATGGTCAAAGTTGTAACCGGCAGATGGACTTGCAAAAAGCGTTACATTTTCTCCGTGGGCATAAAAATCCTTCTGCGGTTCAACAATGATTTTCCCGCCGGAGCTGCTGGAAAGAGGCAACTGATACTCCACCGGTTTGAAAAGGGCCGAAATCTTCATATCATCCTTTATTTGGAAGTCCATTTCACGTGAGAAATCAGGTGAAACTTCACCACCCTCAGATTCAATACTGCAGGAAACCGTTTCCCAGCCGGCAGCAGGTTTCACTGTGACCTGAACGTTTTCTCCATAATCGTAAAACATTTTTTCCGGGCGTAGCGAGATCTCTCCGTTTCCCTCAATGTCTCTGGAAACGTACAGTTTTGTCTGCTCAAAAACCGCCGTGTACTCAACACTTTCAGAGACGCGAAGCCGGACCGGATTTTCTGTCACCCTTGTCTCTCCAGAAGATTCCGCACTCTTCCTGATCCAGTGACTGAAGTGCCAGCCTGTTCTTGGGACCGCAGTAAGGGACACCGTGTCTCCGTAGTAATAAACTGTCTGTTCAGAACTTCTTTCAACAGTCCCTTCACCCTGCGTGCCGCTTGTGATACAGAACTCGCAGTCTCTGAAAACTCCGCTTATTCTCATGTTGCCGGTCACTGTTATTGTGGCCGCGCTTTCTGACAGTTCGTAATAATCACCGGTCTCAGTGTCCTCAACGTGCCACCTGAGGAAATCAACGCCCGCATAGTTTTCCGCTTTCACACTGAGTTTCTCCCCGTATTCATAGGCTGACTTTTTCGGCGACAGACTCATGCTTCCCGAGCCGGATGCGACTGACTCCACGGTATAACTCTGTTTCCGGAAGCGGGCACAAACTTCCGTGTCACCGTTCAGTTCGAATGTGTACCGGACTTCACCTCTGTCCACATTGAGTCCCCCTTTTACGGAATTCCCGCCGCTTTTTCCGCCGGCATTCCCGTTTTCCGAAAAGGCAGCGCTTTGCAAGTCAAAGCTGTTCACTACCTTCCCGTTTATCAGCCATGAATCAAACTCGCTTCCCTGATCTGCCAGAGCACACACTGTCACAGTGTCACCAGAGTGATATTTTGCCTGTTTATCAACAATCATTGCGGAACCTGCGCCATCAACAGCAATTTTCACAGACAGTTCCGGTCTGCAGACACTGAAATCCGCATTCACCATAGGATCGCAGCCGGAAAGAAACAGAAACACCGGGATTACAAGCAAAAATAGACAGAAAGTTTTTCTACACATTTTTTCCTCACAGGTAATAAGCGCCAAAATCATTGCGCCAGACAGATCCGTCCGCATAAGAAACCGATCTGACAAAGAAATGATCGATAAAATAGGGATTCTCCGGGATTTCCCGTAAATAGGAATCAAGGCTTATCTCCAATTCATAAATTTCATCAGGGAGAAAAGTCCCGTTTATATCAGAGGTAACTACATTGGACCTGAAAAAAGGATTTTCTCCCGAAACTGTACCGAAGACCGAGAACTGGATTTCAAAACCGGTGACGGCCACATTGCGTCTGTTGCAGAAGGAAAAACGGACACCGGCAAAATCAAAAGTCCCTGTTTTTGACATCAGGACGCATTCCGGTTTGGATAGAATAAACTGGGGAGCTGAGAAGTCTGATCCGCATCCTGTCAGGCAGATCAGAAAAAGGACAAGAATATATTTCACATTCGACTTCATCAGTTTTCCTCCAGCAGGAAACTTTTCAGGTGCCCTTTTTCATCATGGTAATAAACCATTATCCCCTGGTTGCTTCGGATGCGCCCGATTTCCTTAACCGACTTGGGCACCGGCAGAGAAACTTTTTCTTCTTCGGGCTCTGAGTTTTCTGAAACTGAAGAATCAGGATCTGAAAAAGAAAAAATGCTGTCAGCAGATTCCAAAGGGAAACTGAATTGAGAAGTTTCCCGCATTTTCAGAGAAACACTCACGAATTCTGCATTATCGCTTGCCGAGAAGGAAGCTTCTTCCGGCAGAATTCCTTTATGGGACAACAGCTGCAAAGCCCCGCAGAAATCAGGCCATTTTTTTCCTTCTATCAAGCCGGAAAAACTGCATTCATCGATGTTTTCTGAGACAGGGATTCCGCCGTTTTTAACAAAAGCAGTCCTTGTCTCAGCCAAAGGACTAATTAAAGCAGAAAGCCTCTGAGATTCGTCCCTCACCTTTTCATGGTCAAAGAAAGTTGCCTGTGTCATAAAAACACATCTGCATTCCGGGGTTCCGCTCTCATACCACACGCTTTCAACATAAAAATGCTGCTCTGGCAGTGAAGACCATTTCTCTGCAATCTCATATAACTGTTCCGGATAGAAACCGGAAAAATTAAAATAAAAGACAAGATTGTCCGCAAAAGTGTCCAAAGGGAAAAATTCCCAGCCAACCGACAGAATCCGGCATCCTTTTTCAATCAAATCTTGAATAATCTCACCGGGAAAAACAAAGTTCCCGGAATTACTTCTGTCACTGCCAGCCTGTTCGTCAGCAATAAACTCTTCGGTCCATGATTCATCATCGTTTTCCAGAAATGTGGTGACAGCTGTCTTTTCAGGCATTGCCACAGTTTCTATTTCCATTGTTATTGCTTCATTGACAGGATCCTCTATCTGCACCGAAACTTTCTCATTCCTGTCATCATTCTCTATTGCATCATTCAGTATTATTTCATCCATCATTGCACCCATTGCTCCGGTTTCCACCGCATCAGAGGCCACAGTCACACTCTCTGCTGCCTCGTCCTCCGATCCATCCATTTCATATCCATCCCCATCCAGTTCAGCGCTTTCGCATTCAACAACCTCAATCATGATTTCACCAACTTCAGGCAATTGATCACCTGACCTGCTGTTCATCACGAAGAGCAGTAATCCTGCAAGAAAAATAAAAACCAGAAAAACAATACCGGCAGTGATTCTTTTCCTCGCAGTCTCTTTTTCCCCACGGAAGCGCAGTTTTTTTCCCGTTTCAGGCGACTCAATCCACAGACTTCCGTGTTTCGCTGCGTAATTCGCCTTAAGAACTTCCCTATCAATCACTGTAACCAGAAGACTCTGACCGTCATTTCTACCGGAAGTCCATATACATCGGTTCATAAAACAGGGATGTCGTTTTTCCATTTCCTGCAGAACATAAGCTTTCACAGCCTTGCCCCGCATTTTTCCAGGGAAAGGAATCACATACTGGTCATAATCATTTTTATCAAGAAGGACTTTTCGGCTCATAATTCAGCGTCTCCTCCCGGATTTCAAAAATTTTCTCACGCAGATCAAGCACATCCCGTCTGTCTTTATTCATTATCAGAAGTGGCATTGTAAGTAATGATAGAAACATAATCCCCACAGCAAGTGCCGCAATCAGGTCAATCAGACGCATGTGAACCTCTTTCGATAATCCGTGCAATTTCCTGTTCCAGAAAGATTTTTTCCATTCTGACTTTTTTTGCTTCAACAAGAAGCAGAGCAAGAATCATCATCAGGAGAACCACAGCAGTAAGGATTACCGCGCCTGAGTCATTTCCAAGAAATGATGTCTGCTTCTTCATCACTGCCACCTTCCATTCCATCCGCACCATAAGACAAAACCGTAAAAGGCACTTTGTCCGAATAGGTCAGAGAATACACATAATCATTTCCCCAGGGATCCTTCTGGATTTCCCTGTCCACATAAGGACCGTTCCAGTTCGGGCTCACCGGATAGATCATTGGTTTCTGCCAAAGAGCATCCAATCCCTGTTCTTTGGTCGGATAACGACCGCAATCGATTTTGTAGGACTGTAAAGCCAGTTTGAAAATCTCAATCTGATTCTGTGCTGCCACTATCCGGGATTTCTCCACATATTTCGCAACCGCAAAACCTGTTCCTGCAGTCAGAATAAGCATGATTGCAAGAACGGCAATTGTTTCTGCAAATGTGAAACCATCATCTTTTTTTACACTGTCTGCTTTTCTGTTTTTCATATAATTCCTCCAAAATTTGTGATGAACGGCATTACGCCTGATTCAAGGACAATAAGCACATAAACTCCTGTGCCGAACAGCAGGACCGGCTCCACAAGAGAAAGAAACTTCTCCCGTTTCAAGGAAGCCTCTTTCTCAAGGATTTTACCGGCCCGCACAAAGGCTGCCGCAAGATCCCTGTTGTCCCGGGCCAGTTCAATCTGGATAAGCCACTCAGGTTTGAAGCTGCCGGAAAGACTGCAGGCTTTGAAAAGCGGCATTCCGTTTTTCAGTTCGCGACGTACTTTGGCAAAAACGGATTCAAGACTGGGAATGTAGCGGGCACCAAGAGAAATCGTGTGATACACAGAAAAACCACTGTCCAGAAGAACGGAGGCAACGGAAAAAAAGAGATACCAGGGACTGACCGCAAAAAGTTTTTTCATTACTCCCATGAGTATCCCGCACCAGACAAGAAGAAATAATGCTGCGACAACTAATCCCCGCCCGCTGTCTGGAGGCACTGTCTCAAGACCGAACATTCTGTGATTGCAAAGAAGGACCGCTGTGCCAGCAAAAACCAGTACCACAACCATAAGAGGATAAACCGACACTGAAAGGATTTTTTTATGAACCTCTCTGGACTGGTTTTCTATGGAAAAAATCAGATTCATCGCACTTTTAAGATTTCCTGCTTCTTCCGCAGAGGCAATGATCATGCAGTATCTGTGGATCACGTTGCAGCTTTCCGCCAGCTCCAGTGCGTCAGCAAAGGAAAACCCTTCTTCCAGGCGGGCAAAAACTTCCGCCGCAAAAATTTTCACAGGCGGGCTGGTATTTTCCGCCTTGCTGATAACTTCAACAAGTCTGTGCAAAGGCATCTCAGTTTCAAGCAATGGACAGAGAATACCGGTAAACTCATAGAACACATCTTTGTCACGCACAGCAGACTCCTTCTGAGATTACACCCATGGATTTTTTCGCCCTGATGTCAGCATCAAAGTCATCCATTTTTTCCAGAGCCATTGCCTGCCGCAGTTTTCCAAGAGAACAGTTTTCTTCTATTAAATCAGCTATTGTCTCCGAAACTTCCAGGATTTCAGCAACAACAGTTCTTCCGCCCTGTTTCCTGTCAACAAGCCTCTGGGCAACAGAAGCAAGAAGAACTGCCGAGATCAGATAAGGCGGAATATTCATGTCAAGAAGGCGGAACACTGCAGAACATGAATCCTGTGTATGCAATGTGGCAAAGACCAGATGCCCTGTAAGTGCGGCGCGTATTGCCGTCTGTGCAGTTTTTTCATCACGGATTTCGCCCACCATCAGCACATCAGGATCCTGACGGAACACGGACCGAAGTGCGTCAGCAAAGTCAAAGCCCTGTCCCGGGTTCACTCCGATCTGCGTTATGCCCTTCAGACAATACTCCACCGGATCCTCAATGGTGATGATTTTGCGCCCGCCCAAACCCGGAGTCTCAGCAGCCTCGCTCAGAAGCGCCGCCAGTGTGGTTGTCTTTCCGCTTCCTGTTGCCCCGCAGACAAGAACAAGCCCGCACTGCTTTGTCACCAGTTTTTTCAGTACAGAAAGATGCTTTTTCCTGAAACCAAGATTTTCCAGTCGGGGAGCAGTTTTTCCGCGGCAGAAAATGCGCATCACCACAGATTCACCGTTCCAGCAGGGCATGCAGGACACACGTATGTCAACACGCCCGAAAGTTCTGCGGACGGAATCCCCCTGTACGGAACCGGTTACACATTCTGATTCAGTGCATTCCTCACTTTCCGGACTGTTCTCAGGAGGCTGCCACAAAAATCTCCCGTCCTGAGGCAGATGCACCAGAGCAGACTGCAGACCAGCCAGAAGTTTTATCCGGCGGATCACAGCCTTCATCAGAGAAGAAGAAACCTGTCTGTGTTCTGTAAGTTTCCCGTCAACCCGGAAGCGAACTTTGTAAACATTTTCCCCGGCAGATTCCAGATGGATGTCACTGGCATCTGCCGCGACAGCTTCCATGACAAGAGAATCCAGCATGTTCACTGCCGGAGAATCACAGTTTGCATCTTCGTCAAAGCTTTTCTCATTTCCGAAAACTGAAGAATCCTCATATTGCAGACTGTCGGACTCTCTTTCAGACAGCTGTTTTTTTATTACCCGCAGATACTCATAGGGTTCCAGAAGTTCAAATTCACATTTGCGCTTTTTCGAACCGCATTCCAGAGAATCAAAGCGATTCACGGAACGGCTTATTGAATCCATCAGATTCCTGTTCTCCAGATCAGAGACCCCGAAGCGCACAGTCTCATCATTCTGGGAAAGAACACAAACTTTGTTATGCATGCAGAAAGGGACAGAAAGAACAAAATCACTCATTCAAAGCCTCCTGGTCAGTTCCCTTTTCCAGTCTTGGAATCAGATAGATTACCATTTCGTTCTTTTCCTGAGTTTTTGTGTCGCCTTTGAAAAGCCAGCCAATCAGAGGAATTTTTGAAAACCAGGGCGTCCTCTGCTGTGAATCAGTTGAATCATCCTGAGTAAGCCCGCTGAGGACAATCACTTCTCCTGACCTTCCTCTTACCTGCGTGGTCACAAGTTTTTCGCTTGTCGGTGGAGGATTCCCCTTTCCACCCGCAGATTCCGCACCCTGACGGGAAAAACTGGCAGTTACAGACGTCGTTACCATTCCATCACCGGAAGCCACACCTGTTATCTCAAGAACCAGACCGGACACAATCTCTCTCGTCACACCGGAATCCAGTGTTTTTCCACTTGATGAATCCAGATAGGGATCCCGGTAACGATAGGTATTTGTATTCCTGAATTTGATCGGAACCCCCGAGACGCCATGAAGTGTTGTATCCGCGAAAATCTCAGCGGAATTCTCAGCCACTGCGCTCTGCAGATTCCAGGCGAAATTCCAACCGAAAGCCGATACCACATCAATGTTGAACAGCAGAGTTGATCCAAGATTTCCGGCAGCACCAAAAGAATCACCAGGTCTGATCATGTCTGAGGCAAAACTGCTTGACCATGTATTGCTCACTGATTTCTGCGCCTGCACAATCAGAAGATCATAGGAAATCCGTGTGGCAGGGAAATCGATTTCCTTAAGGGCTTCAAGCAGAGTTTCATAGGAAGCCTTTGTTCCTGTGAAGAACAGCGAGTTGCCGCTGCCTGTGTCCACAAACTGATTTCTTGAATATCCCGGAGGAAGGTGGCTCAGAAAAGTCTCTGTCTGAATGTACCGGAGGGTGATCAGATGATTCTGCGGGGCTTTGTCACATTGCCTCACAAAGGCATCCAGAGCCGTTCTCTCATCAGCAGTCACACTGCTGACAAAAGAGAATTCATTGACAGACAGAAACTGAATCTGATCAAAACGCCTTGAAACAAGAGGAAGAACTTCGTCAACTGTCGCATACTCAAGGTCAAAAGTTTCCCAGGTTCTCGAAGGTTCAAGAAGTGTTTTCCTGGCATCTGAATCTGTGAAGAAAAGAAAAGTCTCCCCGCTTTTTCTCCAGCAGGCATTTCCCTGAAGACAGAGCAGTTCCAGAGTCTCTTCAAAAGTCCTGCCAGAAAAAAGTGTGCGCACAAGGACAGTATCGTTTTTCAGAAATGAACAGAATTCCATGCCGGATTTCTCCGAAAGTTTTTCCAGCACTTCTGAGAAAAGAGAATCGGAAATGTCAACAGAATAAACTCCCTCATTGCAGTCAATTCTGATTTTCTCGGGGACATCCGCATTTTCAGGCTGACCGGCAAAATAGTTTTCACCATAGCGGTAATATCCAGAAATTCCGTTTGAGTTTCCGTTCACCATTGCGGGACTTTTTTCCACAATTACGCACCCGTCCTCTTCTTCCGCTTCATAACCCGGAAACCCTTTCAATGCCAGTTTCACCGCCTGCAGAACATCCACATTTGCCACATGGACTGAAACAGGTGCCGCGGGCAGCACATCGTGAATCACAGGCACAGCGCATTCCAGAGAAATCTCCTCAAAAAGCCGTGTCAGGGAAATGTCAAATGCGTCCAGTTGAATCAGTCCCGCATCATCATGAAGCAGCCGTATCTTGCTGATTACATAGCGGTTTTCTTCTTTTTCCGCATAAAGCCTGTTTGCCTGCAGAAAAGAACCGAAAGCCGTCTCAAAATCACCTCCGTAAAACCGGAAGGAACCTTTGCCACTCACAGTGTCATCGCACACCATGGGATAATCGCAGGCAATTGAGACAGCGTACACAATTTCCGAAATGTCGCAGTCAATGAATTCAAAGCCCAGAAGATTTTCTGAACTTTGAGCACACATTCCATGAACAAGAAGAAAAACGGAAATCCAGCCTGCCAAAATTTTTTTTCTCAACATAAAAACCTCATGTTTTTCCATCAGAGCGCCACAAAGAAAAAATCCTTTTGAGACGTCCACTTTTATTTTTGAGAAAAAGTTTGAAAAAAATTAAAAAAATCACTGACAAAATGAAAAAAAAATGATTTTTTTTTCGGAAACACCCCGTTTTTTTCTGATTTTTCACGGACCTGATAGAGATTGCTAATAAAGCGCTTTATTTGTTATAATGCGGGGACAATTTCAATTCTGATTTGCGGAGGCAATTCAAATGGATAACAATCGTCTTGGTACAAAATACAAACACGTTTTTGCTGATCTTATCAAATATGCACGAGGCGAACACACAGTAGACAGTGACAGTCTGTATAAAGAAGCAAACAAACAGATTCTTCCTATTCTTGACAAAATGCTTGAAGAGAATTTTCTTCCGGGTTCCAGTTTTCAGGGCAAAGAAAATGTGGCTGAATTTGTAGAAATGGTTAACAGCGGCAAACATGGTCTTATTCTGTGTGAACATTACAGTAACTTTGACCTGCCCGCTCTCAGTTATATGCTGCGTATGGACGGTGGTCCAGCCGGCAAGGAACTTGCAGAAAAAATTGTTGCCATTGCAGGAAAAAAACTCACTGAAGAAAATCCCTTCGTTAGTGCTTATGCAGAGGCTTATAACCGCATCATCATTTATCCCAGCCGCAGTATTGCAGCTATCAAAGATCCGGTGAAACGCGCCGAAGAAGAGGCAATCAGCCGCAAGATCAACATGGGTTCCATGCGCTGTCTTGATGCCTGCCGCCGCCGTGGTCAGGTGATTATGGTTTTCCCCGCCGGAACAAGATACCGTCCCGGTGTGCCGGACACAAAACGCGGAGTCCGTGAGATTGATTCCTATCTCCGCATGACAGATGTCTTCCTTCCCATCTCAATCAACGGAAACTGTCTACGCATTTCTGAAGATTATCCCAACGACATGCTCATGGATGTTGTCTGCGAGGACAAAGTGACATTTGCCGCAGGAAAACCCGTGGACTGCAAGAACTTCCGTGATGAGATCCTGTCAAAACTGGGCGAAAATTATGAAGGTGACAAAAAACAGGTTGTAGTTGACGGCATCATGGAGATTCTCGAAGAACAGCACAACAGATATGCTGACTGAATATCTCTGGATCGCATTCATATCAATGGTTCCTCTCATCGAACTGAGAGGCGCCATTCCTGTCTCACAGGCCTTTGACCCGCCTCTTCCTCTTCTGACATCCTACATAGTCTGTATCATTGCAAACATGCTTCCAGTCCCGGTCATTTACCTCTTTGCCCGGAAAGTACTGGAATGGGGCGCCGACAAACCGGTCATTGGAAAATTCTTTACCTTCTGTCTTGAAAAAGGGAAAAAAGGCGGAGAAAAGCTTCAGTCAAAAGCAGGCCGCGGACTTTTTGTAGCACTTATGCTCTTTGTGGGCATTCCCGTCCCCGGAACCGGCGCCTGGACAGGAACCCTTGCCGCAAGCCTCCTGAACATGAAATTCAAGGACACAGTTCTTGCGGTAATGCTGGGCGTACTTCTGGCGGGAATCATCATGGCGCTGATAAGCGCCGGAATCTTCAGTTTCATCTGACTGTCCGGACTTTCAGACAGCAGACAGTTTATTCATCAATTTCAGGCACTTTCAGTTTAAGGGCATCCAGGAACTGATCACCGCTGACGCCTTCACGCATGCAGGCAAAGACACAGTTGTCACCGCCTGCGATGGTTCCAAGAACTTCATCCATTCCCATTGCGTCCAGAGACTGGGCAACAACATCCGCGTATCCTGAATATGTTTTGATCACAGCGATATTTCCGGAATATTCGATAGAAATGTAGCCGCGCATAAAATCCTGGGCCAGAGACATCTCTGATTCCTGACGGTCCTCTTCCCCAGGAAGAGTGTAGACATAACCATTGTGTCCGTCAGAAACTTTTCCCACTTTCAGAAGCTTAAGATCCCGGCTCAACGTTGCCTGAGTCACATCAAAGCCTTCTTTCAGAAGATAGCCCAGCAGAGTTTCCTGACTTTCAATGCGGTATGTTTTGATAAGTTTTCGAATTGTCTTTAAGCGTGAGAGTCGCTCTTTCATAAATACTCCGGTTATTTGTCGTATAAAAAGTATGCATAAAAATTAAAAATCTGTCAACAGACTGCATATTTATGCAGTTTTTTTAACCGGAGTTTTTTCACAAGAACCGATCAGTCGTCCTGCTCAAGAACTTTCACGACCTCGCCCACATACATCGTGTGGTAATCCTTGTCCTTATAAAAAGTCGCATCAACTCCGGAATCAAGGAAAGTTTCCGGAAGCAGTTCAGATCTGGCAATCTTTCTGCAGATAATCACAGTTTTTGCCTCTGCAAAATAAGGTGTTCCACAGTCCTGCATGATTGTCAGCCCCTGTTTCTCGATCTTCTTCTCATCACGTCCTGAAACAGTCCCCATATAGGAAAGCATTTTCGCATGTTTCTCATGATCAAAAAAATTCAGAGAGAAAGAATCACCTGCATCAATAAACTCTTTTGTGAATCTACTCTGACGGATAAAAATAAAAGAAACATTTTTGTTCCAAAGCACGCCCATTCCGCCCCAGGAAGCAGTAAGAGCATTTGTGTGTTTTTCATTGCCTGCAGCCACCAGCATCCAGTCCTCACCGATGGCCTTGAACGTATTCATGTCCAGGTCTTTTGCAGAAACTTCTCTAAAAGCAATCATTGTTATACTCCGGGAACCATAATCCGGCTCCCATGATTTAATTTACCACAGAAAACTTATTTTGTAAAAGATACCTTAACCACGGTCTTCAATCGGAACAAACTGTCTTTCAGGAGAAACGTTCTTATAGGCAGGACGGTAAATTCTTCCGCCGGAGACAATCTCCTCAATGCGGTGTGCTGACCAGCCGGCAATACGGGAAATGGCAAATATAGGTGTATAAAGCTCACGGGGAATCTTAAGCATGGAGTAAACAAAGCCTGAGAAGAAGTCCACATTTGAACAGATCTGTTTGTCGGCGCCCTTCTCTTCTGCAAAGACAACGGGAGCAAGTTTTTCAATCAGACAGTAAAGTTCGTATTCCTCGAGACAGCCTTTTTCAACTGCCAGTTCCTTTGCCTTGTCACGGATCAGAATTGCACGGGGATCGGAAATCGTATAGACGGCATGTCCCTGTCCGTAAATCAGACCTGTATGGTCAAAAGCTTCTTTCCGGAGAATCTTGCGGAGATATTCCTTCACTTCGTTCTCATCAGACCAGTCTTTAACATTTGCCTTGATGTCATCCATCATCTCCATTACCTGGATGTTTGCACCACCATGGCGTTTACCTTTCAGAGAACCGACCGCAGCACCCACGGCGGAATATGTATCGGTATCGGTAGATGAAACGACATGGATACAGAAACTTGAGTTGTTACCACCACCATGTTCCGCATGAAGGATGAGACAGAGATCCAGGATTTCCGCCTCCAGCGGTGTATAGGTTTTGTTTGAACGGATCAGGCGCAGAAGATTCTCCGCAGTGGAAAGTTCCGGCTTCGGGTTATGGATGTACATACTTTTTCCGTCAAAGAAACGGCGCTTGGCCTGATATGCATAGGCAACCAATGTGGGGAAACGGGCAATAAGCTCGATGCACTGGCGCATATTGTTCGCAACACTGCGGTCCTCGGGATTCACATCATAGGAATAACTTGCAAGAACACCACGGGAAAGTTTGTTCATAACATCTGAAGAGGGAGCTTTCATAATCATGTCTTCATTGAAGTTGTCCGGCAGAGTGCGGCGTGTACCGAGGAAAAAGCAGAATTCCTCAAGCTGGGCTTTGTTCGGCAGTTCACCAAAAAGAAGAAGATAAACCGTCTGTTCATAGGCAAATTCCTTGCGGGCCTCAGCATCTGCAATCAGTTTTGTGATATCATAACCGCGGTACAGAAGCTTTCCGGGGACGGGGACTTTCTTGCCGTCCACAACGTCATAACCGACTACATCACCGATTTTGGTAAGACCTACAAGAACACCGCGACCATCCTGATAACGGAGACCACGGCGGACATCAAGTTTCTGATAGAGAGAAACATCAATATCGTCATTGTTCTGGGCAAGAACAGTCAATTTGTCAATAAATCCACTTTCTGAGTAGTCAGCCACCTGAAGCCTCCATGAACAAACAGATTTTCTTTCTGCATATTTATGCAAAAGATCAAAATTGTTTTTGATAATTATACATTTTCGAGGGTTATAGTCAATACAAATCCTATACTTCAAAGGCAAAACTTGACGGCTGCAATGTTCAATGTTAGAATTGTTCAATCTGAATTTTTTTTTTTGGAAAGACTTGTTGATTTGTCAAAAAGACTAGATTTATAAAGAGGTTTTCGAATGGAAGGCTTAGCACTTATTCCACTTGTTCTGGCATTTCTGGTAGGAGCATTTCAGCTCATTACCCTTTTTAATGTAAAGAAAAGAAGCGGCATCAAAGTTCCCGCTTCTGCATTTGCATCATCGGCAATCGTACTGGCAGGCGTAGTTCTTTCGCTCACAGGTTCAAGCAGCATCCAGCTGTTCGCACTCTGTCTTACGATTTTCCTTGAGAATCTGCTGCTCGTTCCTTTTTTCAAGAGCCTCATGACAGAAAGTCCTTCCAGAAAAAGAGCCGAACCGGTTCAGGAAGTTGTTGTCCAGCCGGTGGCTCCCGTGGAGATTCCGGAAATTTCCACATCCTTAATAGAAAATACAATTGTTTCCGCAGGAAAAGATTTTGTTTTCCAGGCTGCAGATTCCTTCAACCGCAATTCAGAAGTGAACCAGCTGATCGACTTCATCAATGAAAGCCTGATCCGCGAAATAAAAGCTGATGGCGGTGCAATACTTCTCATTGACGACTTTGAGGACGTGATTGCGGTTCGTTCATTCTCCGGAAGTTTTCCCCCGCCTTATAAACTTCCTGAAGATGTACCGCACAAAATCATCCGTGTTGAGACACACATGCGTTTTGCCCAGTTCGGCCTGGACGAGAACATCTTCGGTCAGATCGCACGCAACGGAAAGCCGGAACTGATCACAGACCCGGCAGCTGATGCCCGCATCTTCCAGAACGAAGACGAAGACTTCCTCAAGTGCGGAAGCTACATCATCATCCCAATGGTTATCAAAGGCACTGTAATCGGCGTTGCCGCTCTCGCAAGAACGGCAACCAACACACCTTTCTCAAGCGAAGAGTTCGAAAACGCACAGGTTCTTACAGACTTTGCCTGCGCATCAATCAAAAACGTCTATTCTTTCCAGGAATATGTTGAGCATTCAGATCTTACCCGTGAATCAGAGATTGCTGGAAAAATCCAGAAGACACTTCATCCTCAGCTGCTTCCCGCAATTCCGGGACTCTCAATGGGCAACTACTACAATCCTACTGACGGTGTTTGCGGTGACTACTACGACGTTCTGCCTTCCCGCAACGACCGCATTTCCTTCATCTTAGGAGACATTGCCGGAAAAGGTATGAATTCACTGGTCATCATGGTAATGATCCGTGCAATCATGCGACTGATTGTAAACACAACTCAGTCAGCTTCCACAATCCTTTCCTGGGCCAACCGCGGTATTGCGATTGAAAACAACATCGACCACTTTGCAAGTCTTTCACTGATCAACTACGATTCAACTAACCATACAATCCAGTACGCAACAGCCGGAAGCAATCCTATCCTTTATTACAATGCTCAGAAGGCCTCTTTTGAGAAACTTATTACATCAACAGAACCGATTGGTGTAGAAAAAACGTCAGTTTATGCCGATAAAGAGATACAGGTTTCTTCAAACGACATTCTGGTCCTGTATTCTGACGGTCTCACTGAGGCAACAAACGCACAGGGCAAGCAGTACAGTGCTGACAGACTTATGGCCGTAGTTGAGCAGAATAAAGCACTTTCAGGAAAAGAAATCGCAGGTCTTGTCAAGACAGATATCAAGAACTTTACGGGTTCTGTTCATCAGCATGATGATCAGACTTTGCTGGTAATAAAAATACAATAAGGAGAAATACCATGGAACTTAAGATTCGCAAGAACGGAGAGATTTACATTATTGATGTAAACGGTGAAATGGATTTGTACAATTCCTACAAACTCAAGGAATTGGTCATGAAAATGCTCGAAAAAAATGTTAAGAGTTTCATCATCAACTTGGAACAGGTAGATTATATCGACTCATCCGGAATCGGTGCATTGATTTACATCTGCTCAACCATCAAAAAGATGAACTTTAAGCTTTCAATTGCAAACATTCATGGTTCTGTAAAGAAAGTTATCGAACTTACAAAACTGATGGGTTACTTCCCTATCGCAAACAGCGTTGAAGAAGCCCTGATGAAAATTGCAGAATAATCTTAAAAAAGGACTCTAAAAATGGAACAGATTAAAGAACTCCGCTCAGATGGCAGCGATCCGTTGTTTGATAAAACAAACATGATGTGTAAGGAATTTGCTTCTGACTTCAGACAGATCAGATACTTTACACTTCTGATTGTTCAAGCCGCTCCTCTGGAAATCAAAGAGATCAACCTGCTGGAACAGCAGATCAGCGAAGTGATCAAGAATGCCGTAAAACACGGAAATGACTGCGATATCAACAAGAAAATCAAAGTATGGTTTTCTTTCAGTCCTACTCATGCTCATCTTATCGTAGAAGACGAAGGTGAAGGCTTCAAGGACATGGAAAAATGGAATGAATTCAACCGCAAACGTCTTGAATGTCTCCATAACCAGAATTTTGAACAGCTTTCTGATTTCGTTTCTTTCCGCACAAAAAAGAGTGATGATCAGGACGGAGGAAACGCACTTTTCGCTGCTCTCGAATATTGGAACGGCGGTTTCGTCTACAACGATAAACGCAATGGTGTTGCAATGCTCAAATGCTTCCAGCAGAAGCGTCATGGCGTTGCAATTGACGGCGAATAATCTGCATTGTTATAAACAAAAGTCATTGTGAAATTTTGTATTCTCCACAGAATTCCGCAATGGCTATTTTTTTGCAGTTTACCTGATTCATCAAGGTGAACACAGAAAGGAGGAACAACAGCCTCCCTGATTTTTTCATTCAAGAAACGGGTTACCTTACACCGACAGACTTGAATGCCCGTCAATCATGACACAATCCTGATGCGGGAATTATAAAGGAGTTGAAATGGATTCTTTACAGCTGGTAAATATTGAAGAAGCAATGGCAAGAGTTGACAACGATAAAGAACTTTATCAGGAACTGCTGGACATGTTTTTTGAGGATCCCCAGTTTTCTCCTGATGAACTGAAAGCTCTTATTGCTGATGACAAAAAAATTGAAGCCGCAAAATGCAGTCACCTTCTGAAAGGAATAAGCGGTACTCTGGGCGGGGAAAAGCTTTTTGCGGCCTGCCAGTATCTGGAAGATGTCCTTAAAGGCAAAAAAGAAGGCGACATCATTGCAGCACAGGATGACGTGATCAGGCTTTTTCACGAGACAAACGAGGAACTTAAAAGAATCAGAACAACACTCTGATTTTTTCACACTCCGTAAGCGGCGCAGAAATTCACATGTATCTGGTTCTGGAACATGTCAGTTTCCTGCGCCTTTATTTTTTTTAAATTACATGCTTCGGAATAAACCCGGACAATGTCAGAGGGAAGCGTACAGACTTCGTTTTTAAGACACTGATAAGGCGCATCTGTCTCAAAAAGCAGTCTGTCCAATGACAGATCAGCAACACAGGCTCTAGCACGTTTGTTTCCGTTCAGAATAGGTTTCCCGAAAGAAAAATAGGCATTCACACCCCGTTTAAGAAAGGATTCTGCTTCCACGGGAGAACCAGGAAATGAATGGAAAACCACTGCAGGAAGTTTCTTTAGGACTGAAGTCTGTTCAAAAAGCAGAGGCAATGCTTTTCTTACATGGATGACCATAGGAAGATTCTTTGTCAAAGCAAGATTCAGCTGGAAACTCCAGATTTTTTTCTGCATTGGAAGAGAAAGTGAAAATTCCTGGTTAAAAAGGTCAAAACCGCACTCCCCCACTGCTTTTACAAAGCCTAGTCTGGAGGAAAAAATCTCTTCCATAAAACTGAAAAGTGTTGGATCAGGATTCTGGGGATGAATGCCGACGCTCATACAGGAAAGGCCCGGACATTTTTCGAGGGCTTTTTCAAATTCTTCTTTGGAATGCACAGAGGTACAGAACTGATACTCAGTATCAGCTACACTCATTGAAAAACCAGGGATTTCTGAAAGATGAAGGTGGGAATCGCAAAACATTGCGGGACTGGAGGGACTCGAACCCCCTACCTACTGCTTAGAAGGCAGTTGCTCTATCCAGATGAGCTACAATCCCAGTAAAAAAAAAGCCGTCTTCAACCGACGGCTATGGACGATGAGAGGATCGAACTCCCGACATTCTGGGTGTAAACCAGACGCTCGTACCAGCTGAGCTAATCGTCCGTTACGTTTGTTACTTTACAGAAAAATCAGATTTATGTCAATCACTTTTCAGTTTTTTCTGTAACTTTTTTCCTGAAAAGGAAAGTCGGAATGACAGGATTTGAACCTGCGACATCCTGCTCCCAAAGCAGGCGCGCTACCAGCTGCGCTACATTCCGTAGAAACAACTCAAATACAATATTACAAACGCAATCTTTAGTCAAGATTCCTTCCTGTATACAAGGGAAAAGTTCAAATACCTTATGATTGACGGTTTAATCCTTTACCGATAAAATTGTTACCGTATGAGTGCGCCCGATACTTTTGACAATCTTGTGCAGACAATAGACTCCTCAGAACGCAAATCCATGCTGGAAAGTATCCAGGCGCACAGCAAAGCCTCTCAGAGCAAAAATCAGGCAAAAGACGATGACAACACCGAGATTGACCTTGCAGTCAAACTTAATTCAGAATCTTTTCTCCTGAAATTCTGGCTCCTGATTAAATCCCTCTTTTCCGGCACATCACAGGAAATTCTTTACAATGATCTGCTTATTTCCAGAAAAAGCAAGGCTTTAGGGCGTTCTTTCCCCGAACTGTACGACCACCGTTCAGGCATGCTTATGAACGGTTTCTACGAGAATATATCAAACCTGAGACTGGCGACAGATTTTTTCAAGCCCTCGATAAATCAGTTTGCGGATGATCCTGGAGAAAGTTATGTTTTTCTAGGAAAACTGATCTGTCCCTATCTGGAAGAAGAGATTTCCACGGAAGCGGATCCATATTCAATTCCTTTTGACAGAGAGATTACATCAGAGCTCAGGCTTTCGCTGCTCCGTAAGCTGGAAGATGTTCTTGGCGAGATTGATCCCAAAGACAAAGCCCGACTTTATGATGCGGCCCAGACATTTGAATGGCTCAAACAGATTACAACCCTTCCCTACGAGCGGATTATGAGCCGATTCTCTGCAATCTCCGAAGGAATGTTCACCTGCCCGATTGCAAACATCTCTACAGATCTGGAAACAATTGCAAAATTTTTCAGTCAGGCAAAAACCGTTTCATCAGAAGTAATCCAGACAATCTTTCATAACGAATATGGAAGACAGAAAACTGAAAACGGAAATGAAACATCGGTTTCAGAATCAGTTCTGAATGAATTCAAGGACAAATGCAATCTTCAGATTTCTGTAATCAACAAATTTTCCTCCAACATTCCTATTAAAATGATTACTCAGGTTTCTGCAAACAATGCAACATGGGTTCCGGAATCTTTACCGGGCGCAGAAGACTGGTTCATAAAATTCAAAAACCAATGGAAAAAGATTTTTGACCAGCGTTGGGAATCATGGCTTTATGACAGACGGAAAAATCAGGTTACTAAAAAAGTAACGGATCTACTTGGCGGAACAGAACTTCCTCTGCTTCCGAACCGGCCATGGACTGATGTGTGGGGCGGAATCCCGTTTTCCCGTGATTATACAATGGGATTTCTCCGCGCATTCTATACCAAGATTTACCCGCCTATTCAGGATCAGCTGAAAACACTGATTCTTGAAGGTGAGTTTATCCTGAAAGAAAACCAGACTGACTGTACCGACGGAGCCAATGAGTTCAGCCGGCAGATGGTGGCGGTTACAAAAATCACTAACAATTTTGATCCGCAGGGTGTCTGGGGAACTGCAATCTATAATCTGGCTTCGGAAAAAATCCGCACAATCCAGAGTCAGTCAAGAATGCAGACGCTTTTTCTTTCCATGGAGACAGAATGTAATCTTGAAGCAAGTAAATTCGGTTCAAACTGCCGTCTGATGATTTCTTTTTTTGACGGAATATTAAGGACAAAAACAAACGCCAGATTTGATTCGATCGCAAACCTGAAAACCATCAAAGGCAAAGACAACGCACAGTTCATGGAAAGCCTTGCCGCAACACGTGCAAATCTTGATCTTGCATTGTCAGCACTTAAAGAAATCGAGACAATCGAGAAGACAACTTCAATCCCTGACTGATAAAATTCAGAACTGATTAAATCCCGGCTCCCAAAGTTGGAGAAGCCTTCAGAATCTCTTGGTCAATGTCCTTCGACATCCGCCTTCCGAGTCTTTTTGTCAGTCGCTGTATTCCTTCGCCTATATTTATACAAGGTTACCATCCGTAACGGAATTTTTCCGTTTATTGATCACTTGGAAAAAACAAAGGATTTTTCTCATTTTTTTACTTATGGAAAAAGTCTCTTGCATGCAGAAAATGCACGTTGTATAATTTTTTTCATGAAGATTCTGCTTGCTGAAGACGACAACACAATGCGTCTCTATTTCCAGAAATTCCTTGAGAAAAAAGGTTTTTCCATTACACCTTGTCCTGACGGTCTTGCCGCGTGGCAGGAATTCCAGAAACAGGAATTTGATCTGGCCCTTTTGGACTGGCAGATGCCTAACATGACCGGTATTGAACTCTGCGAAAGAATCAAACAGAGCAGCGAAGACAAATTTATATATGTAATCATTCTTACAACAAAAAACAATTCCGAAGACATTATCGAAGGGCTGGATCACGGAGCTGATGATTATATCTCAAAACCGGTTGTCGCTGCTGAACTGGAAGCGCGTATCAATTCAGCAATCCGAATCATTAATTATGAAAAAGAGTATGCGGAACAGGAAGAGAAAGTCAGACTGGACTGCTACAGAACTTTGACTGAACTGGCAGAAACCCGTGACCACGAAAGCCAGGAACATATGGAACGGGTTGGCGAGATTGCTGGACTGATTGCTGAACAGATGGGCATGAGCGAAGAATTCTGCAGGAATCTCCGGATTTTTGCACCGATGCATGATATCGGCAAGGTCGGTATTCCGGACGGTATTCTTCACATTCCACGTTCTTTGTGTCAGCAGGAATTTGATGTAGTAAAGATGCACACAACAATCGGCTGGCAGATTCTGTCAGACAAGCCTGTTCTGAATACGGCGGCTCTGATTGCTTACACACATCATGAGCATTGGGACGGAAGCGGTTACCCACGGCATCTTAAAGGCAGGCTGATTCCTCTTGAGGGAAGGATTGTTGCGGTTGCTGACAGTTACGATGCCATGCGTTCAATAAAAGCGTACAATCATGGGCATAGTCATGATGAAACGATGAAATACCTTTCTGCAAACTCTGGTACGATCTATGACCCGGAAGTGGTTGATGCACTGAAGGCTGTGCAGACAAAGGTTCAGGAACTTTTCAACAACACCTATCACGTAAAGATTTCGATTCACCCGTGACGGGATTTTTTCACGGATTACCAGATAATAAAAAAACCGGAAGCCGATGAAGAAAGCGTAAAACTGCTTCAAAGGTTCCGGTTTTTTGTTCGGTCACCAGGTTTTTCAGAAAGCGGCTAAAAGTGCCTCTGCCTGAGCCCGTGTGGTTGCCCAGCTGGTTGCCACACGAAGGACTGTGCGTCCGTCAGCAAGAGGTTCCCAGATTGTAAAGGTTGCTTTCTGTTCAATGGCAGCAAGCTGAGTGCTGTCTACAATGGGGAAAATCTGATTTGACGGGGAATCAATCAGGAACTCATAGCCCTTCTCTGCCAGACCGGCGCGGATAAAATCTGCCTGCTCAATGGCATTCCGGGAAATCTTCATGTAAAGATCATCGGTGAAAAGCGCTTCAAATTCGGCGCCGGTCACAAAGCCTTTAGCAATCAGAGCACCATGCTGTTTTATGTGTGTAAAGAAATGGGGAACAACTGCATCATTCCTGAAGACCACAGCCTCGCCGAAAAAAGCACCGACCTTTGTTCCACCGATATAGAATGCGTCACAGGTGGCAGCAATGTCTGACAATGTGACATCTGTTCCGGTGGAAGCAAGTCCGTATCCAAGACGTGCGCCGTCCAGATAAAGGAAAAGATTGTTTTTGCGGCAGACAGAACTCAGTTCCTGAAGCTCGGATTTTGTGTAAAGAGTACCGTATTCAGTCGGATGAGAAATGTACACCATTCCAGGTTTTACAAGATGGTCACGGCTTGAGTCACTGTTATATGCATCAACACATTTCTGAACATCTTCCGCGCAGATTTTTCCGTCACACTGAGGCAGTGTAAGGACTTTGTGTCCTGTGGCTTCAATGGCACCGGCTTCATGGGCGGTTACGTGTCCTGTGGAAGCAGAAATCACGGCTTCATAGGGACGGAGCAAAGCACTGATCACACAGGCGTTTGTCTGGGTTCCACCGCACAGGAACCAGATCTGTGCATCCGGGTTACCGCAGGCAGTTCTGATAAGGGCACGTGCATTTTCAGAATGCACATCAAGTCCATAGCCAGTGTTTTTCTCAAAATTCATGGAAGAAAGTTTCTCAAGAATCTTGGGATGACAACCTTCCATGTAATCACTGTCAAATCTGATTTTTTCTGACATACAAAACCTCACATTGTTTCAAGGAAAGGAATAAGTACCATTTCCATTGCATTTTTAAGAACCTGACGGACACAGTCTGCAAGGGCAAGACGGGCGCCAGCCAGAAGAGGATCTTTTTCAGCAGATGAAAGAATCGGACATTCGTGGTAGAACTTGCTGAATCCTTTTGACACATCATAAAGATAGGAAGCCACGACAGAAGGATTCAGTTCCTCTGCGGCTTTTGCAAGAACTTCGGGATAATCTCCCAGAGTCTTGATCAGTTCCCATTCTGCACTTTCGGTAAGTTTTGCAAGGGCTTCGTCTGAGAAATCAGGAGAAACACCTGTTTCCTGTGCTTTGCGGACAATTGAACAGATGCGAGCGCCCATATACTGCAGATAAGGACCGGTATTTCCGTTGAAAGAAAGACTTTCTTTGGGATTGAACAGCATATCTTTTGAAGGAGTTGCAACCAGAAGATAATAATGCAGAGCTCCAAGAGCAATTTTTTCTGCGACTTCCTCAGGATTTCCGACTGCTTCTTCACGGCCTTTCTCAGAGATTTCAGAGAAAGCGCCGTCACGGAGACTTGAGATCAGATCATCAGCATCAACAACTGTGCCTTCACGGCTCTTCATTTTTCCTTCGGGAAGGTTGACCATTCCGTAAGAAAGGTGGAAAAGCTGATTTGCCCAGTCAAAGCCGAGTTTCTTGAGGATATAGAACAGAACCTTGAAGTGATACTGCTGTTCGCTACCGACAACATAGACCAGCTGGTTAAAATCCCAGTCATTGTGGCGGCTGATTGCGGTACCGATATCCTGGGTAATGTAAACAGAAGTCCCGTCTTTACGGAGAAGAACTTTTTCGTTGTCACCGCCCTCTTTGTTTTTTCCAACAGCGTCAGTTACATTCACACGGACAGAACCGTCTTCAGCCTTGAAGAAAATCCCTTTTTCAAGACCTTTCAGAATCTCATCCTTTCCTTTAAGATAGGTCTCGCTTTCAAAATAAAGTTTGTCAAAAGAGACACCGGTGCGTCTGTATGTCTGTTTGATTCCGTCTGTTGCCCATGTATTCATCTGGAGCCAGAGTTTACGGAGTTCTTCATTGCCTTTTTCCCATTCAATCAGCATGCTCTGGGCAATTTCTTCCATTTTAGGATCTGCTTTTGAAAGTTTGTCAAATTCAACATAACAGTCTCCAACGAAACGGTCGCTTTTAAGACCAAGGGATTCAGGAGTGTCCTTAAGTGTGAATTTGAAATCAGCAGAAAGGCCCTGATCAGTAATGTATTCAGGATGACCGGAGTGATTAACAACATAGGCCACCATGGATTTGCAGATATGGACACCGCGGTTGTTGATGATATTGACTTTGTAGACATCGGCACCACAGGCTTTGAGAATACGGCTTATGCTCTCACCCAGGGCATCATTGCGCAGATGACCAAGATGAAGGGGTTTGTTTGTGTTCGGACTTGAGAATTCAATCATCACTCTGCGGCCGGCAAGAGGTTTTGTTCCCTCTTTTGAAAGCATCCCGTAGGAATCTTTCTGGTCACTGATTTTTTTGAGAGTGTCACTGGCAAGATTTGCTTTATTCAGTTTTACGTTCAGATAAGGTCCCATTGCGGCAAAAGTACCGGTTTCTTTTGCTTCTTCAGCAAATTCGCTGCTGATGATTGAGGCGGCTTCTGATGCAATGACAGGCGGTGCCATGCGAAAAATTTTTGCAAAGACAAAAAGCGGGATTCCCACATCACCCATCGCAGGATCAGGCGGGGTTTCCAATAAAATCTGACTTTCGGTTACCGGGTCACAGGAAAGATTCTTTTTCTGAATCAAAACATTCAATGCTTTAGCTGCAAGTTCACTGCACTGTTTCTGTAAATCTGCCATAAAAACTCCTGATATCTAAAGGACTCCCTTCGGAGACTTGTGGCATTTTACCAAAAAACGCACAAAAGGGCAAACATTGCAAATCTTGCAAGTGACATGATATAATGGGCGGACAAATGTCTGAAAACCGCCGCATTCTGTCATGACCGGCTTAGCTCAGGTTGCGTTACTGCACAGGTTCGCAAAACTTTATCGGTCTGACTCCAGCGGCATATTTTTTGCTTTTTTAAATTGGAGATAATATGACACCACAAGAAAATCTGAATGAACTTCCTGTTGCAGAACAGTTCAGCAGACGCGTAATCCTGAAAGTATCAAAAATCACAAAAGTGGAACAGCATCCCGAAGGAACTCTGCTTTACATTCTTACACTGGATACCGGTGATGAGGAACCACGCCAGATTGTAAGTTCCATTGTTCCTTTCTATAAACCGGAAGAACTTCTGGACAGGAACATTGTCCTTGTATACAACCTTAAGCCAGCAAATTTCCGCGGAGTCCGCAGCAACGGAATGCTTCTTGCAGCAAGTGACCCAAATGTGGCAGACCACGAAACCTGCGAAGTTCTTTTTGCTCCACAGTTTGAACCTGGAACAGTTCTGGAACCGGAAGGTTTTGAACCGCCGGAAGAAAAACTCTGCTATGTGAAACCTGACAAATTTTTTGCAATGCCCCTGTACACAAAAGACGGATTTGTTGAAGTTGACGGGAAAAAACTTACTGCAGACGGAAAATATCTTACCGCTGAAATTTATAAAAATGGATCTGTTGGCTGATTGCTATGGAAGGATTGATTTTAGGCGGAAGCAACAACATTTTTCAGACTGAATGTGATGACGGCATCATAAGGCAGTGCACACTTAAGGGAAAGCAGCTGAAACTTGAAAAGCAGTATTACAATCCCATTGCACCGGGTGACAGGGTTGAGATTGAATGCGATGAGGAATCTGAAGACAGAGGTCAGATTCTTTCGATCCTGCCCCGCAGAAATGAATGTGTCCGCTGGAATGTCAAAGGCCGGTTGCCTCAGCTCCTTGCCTGCAACGTGGACAATCTGCTCTGTTTCACAACTCCTGACGAACCGCCTTTCCGGCCAAGATTCGTTGACAGAGTTCTTGCACAGGCAGAAAACCAGAACATCGAACCTGTGATTGTGTGCAACAAATACGATCTTGCTGACAGCATGGACGAAGATTTTGAAGCCCGCCTTACAGAATGGGAACGTATCGGTTACAAAGTGCTGAGGATTTCTGCAAAGTCAGGGGAAGGAGTGCCTGATCTTGCCCAGTTCATTGAAGGGAAACTGAGTGTTCTTGTGGGACAGAGCGGTGTCGGCAAGTCAAGTCTGGTAAATGTTCTGGACTCCAGCTGTGTCCTCCGTACGGGAAGCCTTTCTGACAAATACGGCCGTGGAACCCACACTACAACCCGCGGCTCACTTATCCACCTTAATATAAACGAAGCACTTCTCGGCGGCAGAATCGGGGCTGAAACTTCCATTATCGACACTCCAGGAGTCCGCCGTTTTGTACTTCATGATATCTCAGCAGACAATCTGCAGCTCTATTTCAGAGAAATTGCCCCCCTGGTAGGCAGATGCAGTTTCGGAATGTCCTGCACACACACTAAAGAACCTGGCTGCAAAATTCAGGAAGGTGTCTATGCGGGTGTAATAAGCGAAGAACGGTACGAAAGTTTCTGCCGCATCAAGAATGAGATTGCCACTGGAAACTGGGAAGACTGAATCAGAAGAAAAAAGCCGCTCTTAAAGAGCGGCTTACTTTTTCCGTTTTTGACATCTTTTTTTACATAAGTTTTTTTAACAGGGAGCTTGTTATAGGACTTTTTCTTTTGCTTGTTTTTACAGTACTTTTTTACCGTAAAATATTCCCTACATTCATAATATTATCATGAGTCCTGAAATAACGCAAGAAAAAAGTAAAAAAAAATCATCATTTTCTGAAATTTTTTACCAGTCCTGAAAATTTTCTCAATTAACTCCACTATCTCCATTTTCTCCGCTGTCAGCCAGAATCAACTGGGGCGTACTGGGCATTTCCAGATGATAAGCACGATGTTTCTTTGCCGGCTGTTTCTGGACATCAGCAGTCTGAGGAACAAGAATCAGTTTGTCTTTTCTGCAGTCCACCACAATCTGTGTACCCTCGGGGCATCTGTCCCCAAGAATCAGCATTGCAGCTTCATCCTCAATCTCACGCTGCAGAAGCCGGCGCATAGGTCTGGCACCGAATGCAGGATCGTATCCGTTTTTAACAAGGTAATCTCTGGCGGATTTTTTCAGTCTGATGCTGATACCCTGTTCAGAGAGCCGTTCTTTCAGTTCGTCAAGCTGAAGATCCAGAATGCGGGAAACTTCCGCCTCTGACAGAGTTGTGAACACAACAGTGTCATCGATACGGTTCAGAAGTTCAGGGCTGAGAATTTTTTTAAGTTCGGTAAGGGCGCTCTGCTTCATATCCTCGTAATCCAACAGTCCGCCCGTTGAACTTGAAAAGCCCAGCCGGTTCTCGTTTGAAATCTGACGTGCGCCCGCATTGCTTGTCATAATGATCACTGTGTTACGGAAGTTTACAGTGTGTCCCAGATTGTCCCGCAGTTCCCCTTCTTCAAGAACCTGAAGCAGAAGATTGAAAATATCAGGATGAGCCTTCTCAATCTCGTCAAGAAGAACCACGGAATAAGGATTCCGCCGGACTTTTTCCGTAAGCACTCCACCTTCTTCGTAACCCACATATCCGGGCGGCGCACCGACAAGGCGGCTGGCAGTGTGTTTTTCCATAAAATCGCTCATATCAACACGGATAAGAGCCTCTTCTGTTCCGAAAAGGAATTTCGCCAATGTCTTTGCAAGAAGTGTTTTTCCAACACCTGTAGGCCCAAGGAAAATAAATGATCCCTGAGGACGTTTGAAGGAAGATACTCCTGCACGGCTTCTTCTTACGGCAGAGGCAACAAGAGAAATCGCCTCTTCCTGACCGATAACGCTCTGATGCAGGACCTGCTCCATGTTGATAAGCCGCTTTGTTTCCTCAGTATCAAGCTGCTCCATGGGAATACCGGTAATATCCGCAACGACACGGCATACATCTGTGACAGTGATGGTGTTCTTTTCAGTGACAGAATGTTCTGTCTCCCGATTTGCAAGTTCCTCAGCCTTAATCCGGAGTTTTCTCACCTGATCACGGACTTCAGCAGCTCTTTCAAAATCCTGGTTCTGCACCATAAGGGATTTTTCTTCTGTAAGTACTGCAATCTGTTTTTCCAATGCGGCAAGATCCTCAGGTCTTTCATCACACTGAATTTTCTTCAGCGAACCGGTCTCATCAAGAAGATCAATCGCTTTGTCCGGCAGAAAGCGCTCAGTGATGTAACGGCGCGAAAATTTGACGATCTGCTCTATCACACCATCTGCATAATAAACATGGTGGTATTCCTCATATCTGTTTTTTATGCCTTTCAGAATCTGGATTGTTTCCTCATCGGAAGGCTCAGCAACAAGAACCTGCTGGAAACGGCGTTCCAAAGCGGCATCTTTCTCAAAATATTTCCGGTATTCTTTCAACGTGGTGGCACCGATACACTGCAGTTCTCCCCGGGACAAAGCAGGCTTGAGCATGTTAGACGCATCCATGCTGCCCTCAGAACCGCCGGCGCCGATGATTGTATGAAGTTCGTCAATAAAAAGAATGATGTTCTTCTGTTCACTGATTTCCTTCATTATCCGCTTCATCCGCTCTTCAAATTCACCGCGGTATTTTGTTCCCGCAATGACAAGAGCAAGATCAAGAACAAGGACTCGTTTTTTCAACAGATCCACAGGAACTTCTTCCGCGACAATCCGGGCTGCAAGTCCTTCCACAATCGCAGTTTTTCCTACCCCCGGCTCACCTACCAGCACAGGATTATTTTTGTTTCGCCGGCACAGGATCTGTATGACACGCTGGATCTCTTTGTCACGGCCCACAACAGGATCACACTGACCGCTTCTTGCCAGGGCAGTAAGGTCACGGCTGAATTCCGCAAGAACTGATGCACTCCTCTGCTGTTTGCCGCCTTCTCCCACCGAGACACGCTCCGGTTCCTCACCGGAATGCCGGCTTCCTTTTGTCTCAAGCCGGGGTCTTACCTGAGACGCCGACGAACTGTTTTTTTCAAGAACTTTCTGAACAGCTCCCCGCAGATCATCCAGCGTGACCGGAATTGATGAAAAGAAACGTGCTGTGACGCTTTCTTCCTCCCGGAAAGCAGCAAGAAGCAGATGTTCGGTACCGATGTATTCTTTGCGCATACTCCGGGATTCAACGGCTGCAATGTCAAAGACACTTCTCATACGGCGGCTTGGCGGAATCTCACCCTGAGGCATCTCGTTTCCGGAAGGGAAGGATTCTCCTTTGGGTAAGTTCTGACTCAGAACAAGTTCAAACATGAGAAGATTGATCTTCAGTTCGGCAAGAGCCCCGAAACCGATGCCCTCCCCGCTCTGGAGAAGTGCCAGAACCATGTGTTCAGGATAAAGAAGAGGATTTTTGTTGCGGCGTGCAATTTTCTGTGCATCGTCTGTAAGCAGGCGTAAAGCCCGCGGTGAAAGTCCTTTTATCATAAAAACCTCAGATGGCTGTCAGCTGATGTGCTGTCTTTTCAGCGTATATTAATGTGATATTCAGAAACTGCTTCCTGAAGAATGATTGCCCTAAGGCGGTTGATCCGCTGCTCAGGAGTCAAAACGTCTTTTTCAAAACTCAGATTGCCGGTACGCTCGATAAATGTAAGATGTGCGCTCTGAATACGGAAAAGAAGGGCATAAAACGAGGATTCATCAACACCGGACAGAAAGCCAAGGTCAAAACCCCATTTAAGGGCGGAGACCAGTTCAAAGCCTTCGTCGAAATTGATGAACCTGCTGTATTTTATGACTGCTATTGACCGCAGAATTCTGTCTTTCAGATAAGTCGGTTTTCTGTCCAGAAGATCACAGCGGGTCCTTCGCTCAACTTCAATAATGTTCCGCGACATTGCGTAAGTTTCCGCAATCTGGTCCACTTCGCTGTCAGGAAAACAGCTCTTTGCAGTGATCATGAACCAGGCTCCCAAAGCTTTTGCGCGGCTGTCGTTACGTTTTGCATAGCAGGCATAAAGTTCAAAACCGCTTTCAATAAGTGAGCGGAAAAGTTCGTCCTGTTTTTCCGCGTAAACAATGGAAGGCAGATGAACTACAAGAGATGTGTGCATGCCTGTTCCCGTCTCATGAAGAGAAGAGGTGAAATAACCGAACCTGTCATTGCCGGCAAAATGCAGAGTTTTCTGAAGACTGCGGTCCAGTTCGGAAATCACCTTAAAGCAGGAGTCAACCGCATAACCGCTTGAAAAAGATGTGCAGCGGAGATGATCGCGGCAGTTCACAGTACAGGCGACAATTCCGTCATCCCGGACCACAGCGCCGGCGTCATCCATGTCAACCATTTCCTGATCAAGAATTCCCCGTTCTGTCAGAATATGCCGTCCCAGATACTCCAGATTTCGCATTGTAAAGGACTGGTAGGAATTTTTCTGGTTCAGCTGGGAAAATGCGTCAAAAATTATCGTCTCAACACGCTTCTTGTCCTCATTCTTCAGGTATTTCGGGAAAGGGAAATCCATAAGATTCCGGGCAAGAGTCACCTTTGTGGAGCAGATAACATCATTGTCCTCTCCATCTATTGTATACCAGGCGTTCTGTTCAATTTCTTCAGTCATTCCGTTCATCAAACTCCCTGAGTTTATCGCGGTAAACAGCAGCTTTCTCGTATTCCTCATTGGCAATTGATTCATTCAGTTTGTTCTGAAGACTTGCCCGGCTTTCAAGAACACTGCGCCGCTGCTCATAACGCATGGGAACTGTCCCCCGGTAATCACCGGTTCTGCCCTGTTTCTCAAAGTATGCCTCTATCTCGGAAGCAAATTCCGTATAACAGCGCGGACACCCGGCATTATGACGTCTTCGAAGTTCTTCCAGTGTCTGTCCGCAGACAGGACAGGCAGAAACCTGACTGACTGATCCAGTAAGATTTGCAAGCAGTTTTCGGATTGATACTTCAAGATTTTTTCCCTTGGGATCAAATTCTCCCTTCCGGGCACATTCCGAGCACAGATGTATCTGACGTTTTTCGCCATTCTGAATCTGTTCAATAAAAATTTCAGCTTCCCTGTCGTCACAGAAATCACATTTCATAAGAACCGCCTAAATCACTTTGCGAAGAATTGTCAAAGGTTTTTCTCTACCGGCTCTGACAGAAGGTGCGATTGAAACAAGGGCACTCAGAAGAACCGTACCAAAAACGGCTATAAGAATCTGGTCAAAAGGAAGTGAAACCGGAATTTTCTCAAGGTAGAACGCGGGATCCAGAATCTGGATCTTCGTATAAGTCTCAGCAGAAACGCTTCCCTTCGATGTAATAATATACAAAAAGTTTCCGATTCCGTTAACAATTTTTTCAACAAAGCTGATTATTTCATTTGATTTGAGTACGCAGAGAAAGGCTGGAGGAAGTCCGAGGACAACACCCGAAATTCCTGCGAAAACACCTGTAAACAGAAAGGAAAGTGTGATTCCGCCGGAAGTTGCTCCAAGACTCTTGAGGATGGCGATTTCCTTGCGACGTTCCATGACAAGCATCACAAGAGCCGCAGAAATGTTGACAGAAGCGACAAGAACAATAAGGAAAACAACAAAAAGCAGCATAACTCTTGTGGAAGCATAATTCTCATACTGACTTGAATTCACATCACGCCAGCGGTAGACACTGAAACCTTTTTCATAACTGTCATAAATCAGCTGTTCCACAATCCGTTCATATTCAATGCCGAAAGAATCAACGGCGGTAACACCCACAAAAATCGTTGATGCAACGGAGGAAAGGAAGTCGAACCCGCTTTCAAGAGGTATAAAAATCCAAAGAGCATCAATTTCCTGGTATCCGCAGGAAACGATTCCTTCCACCACAAAAGATTTTACGCGGGGGGTAACAGATCCTGTGGAAGTGGTTCTTGAAGAAATCAGTCTTACTGTATCACCGACAGAAAGACCGAGGGATTCCGCAATTTTTTTTCCGATCAGTGCACCATTGCTTCTGGAAAACTGCGAAGAACCTTCCAGAACATTCATATAGTTCACAAAATCAGCATTGCGGGAAAAGAGATCTTCCGGCACAGCCCGCACCAGCGCACCGCTTCGCCCTGTTTTTCCGGCGGCAAGAACGGATCCCTGCCGTTCAATGTAGGTTCCTGTAACACCGGGAACAGCTTTTGCATTCCGCGCTATTTCCTCAAGGGCATCCATGTTCTCTTCAGTACTTGAAAAGGTTTTTCTCTGGGAGATCTGTATCTGATAGCTTGAAAGTCCGATAAGCCGCCCGGTGATGCCTTCAATCATTCCCTCGGACACAGAAAGTACGGTAATGAGAGGAATAAGACTGATCGCAATGCAGACCACAGCTCCGAAAAGACTTCTCCGGGCATTGCTCATCTCGCTTCTGTTGGGGCGGATCATTCGGAAACACAATAAAAAAGACGATCTGACAGTCATTGAATCATCCTGCGTTATAAACCAGTCTGCCGTCCTGAATGTGACAGCAGGAATCACCTCGGCTTGCAAGGCTGGAATCGTGTGTAACCAGAATCAGTGTTTTCTGATACTTGTCCACCATTGAAAAAAGCAGATCCGAAATCAGACGGGCATTCTCAGGGTCAAGATTTCCCGTGGGTTCGTCAGCAAGAATCAGTTTCGGGTCGTTGATCAGTGAACGGGCTACTGCCGCACGCTGACGTTCACCGCCGGATAGCTGCGAAGGAAGATGGTCAAGCCTGTCCTCAAGCCCCACATCGCAAAGAAGTGTACGGGCTTTTTCCATCGCGTCCTTTTTTCTCATTCCCTGCATGTAAGCCGGAAGGTAAACATTTTCCAGAGCGGTAAAATCCTTAAGCAGATAATGAAACTGGAAAATCAGCCCCAGATATTTTGCCCTGTACTCGGACAGATCTTTCTCAGTCAGTTCAGAAAGGTTGTAGTCGCCTACGCGGACAAATCCTTTTGTTGCGTTCTCAAGACCGCCGATTATATTGAGCAGTGTACTTTTCCCGCTTCCGGAAGCGCCTTCAACAACAACTTTGCTTCCTTCCATGACAGTCATGTCCAGATTCCGAAGAATGCAGAGGTTTGACGCGGGCCCAGAGAAAGTTTTCTCAAGTCCCTTGATTTCTACTACAGTTTTACTCATCGTGAAGAACCTCCGCTACTGAAAATTTCATCATGTGCCGGCCTGCTGCCCAGGAAGCAACAAAAGAAGACAGAATTCCGAAAAGAAAAATCATCAGCACTTCCGAAAAAAACGGACGCGCCGGAATTGTTGAATAAAAAAGATAAACTGTTGAATTCTTCAGATAAGGTGCCGTCTGAGGAGAAAAAATCAGTGTAAAGAAATACTGGATATTGTAGGCAAAACTTGAGAACCACACAAAGACCTGTCTCATGTTTACGCAGATTGCAAGGCCGATAAGCAGACCGGGCACAGAACCTGCAATGCCTGTAAAAAGTCCCTGAAAAAGAAAAATATTTCTTACTCCGGATTTTCTTGCGCCCAGAGCTGACAGAACAGCGATCTCTTCCCGGCGTTCGTAAACCATTCGTCTCATGGAGTTATAGATATTCACAGCCACAACAACAAAAATCAGGAGAGCAATCATTATGAGAATGTTTTTCTCAAGGCGGAGGACACCGAAGAAACTCCGGTTGTAGCTTCGCCAGGATTCATAGGAAAACTGGGGAATTGCGTCAGTCAGGCGGGCGATAACCCGGGCATCCGATTCTGAATCCACAAGTTTGATCCCGTAAACCAGTGAAGCGCCGGATCCTGTTAGCTGACCTGCAGTCTCAAGGGAAACAAAAGCAAAAGATCCGTTTATGTCAGAATATGTGCTTGCAAAAATACCGGAAACTTCCAGAAGCCGGTTTTCCGCGAAAAGATCAGTTTCTGAACCGCCGGACATTGCAAGAAGATTGATTGTGTCACCTACGCCTACACCCAGATTCCGTGCAAGAAGACGGCCAAGAACAACTGTTCCCGGTTTTTCAATCGAGAAGGATCCGCTTTCCATTGTAACCTGACCGGCAAAACCGATATCGTCTTCCATGATTGTTGTGCTTATTCCGCGGATAAGAGCAGGTTTCTGTCGCCCGCCACGTCCGACCACAAGAGCCTGTGCTTCATACATGGGAACCACAGAACGTACTCCGGGAATCTGCGCGATTTTCTCAGCAGCTGCAGGAGAATCTTCCGGCGGAATATTCTTTTCAGGAACAGCACGCACATGAAAGGAACTGATCTCCATGATTGCTTCGATTGATCCCATCTGGAAACCGTTCATCACCGCAAGGATCACGATTAGGGACATGACTCCGAAACAGATGCCCAGGGATGCGAGAAAATTAGTTGCGGCAGAACGGCCGGTCCTGTCAACGCGGGAAAAGCGCCGTGAAACAAAAAAAATCCAGTTGTTTACCATTGTCTTCTCCGCAATACTTTTCCGTCAATCAGAATCACTTCTTCTGTCTGTACGCCATTCACATAATGGGAACGCACTTCATAATTGTCGGTAAAAAACAGTTTATCCCAGTAGTCAGATTCTGAAGAAAACTCAATTGATTTTACAAGAGCATTGTTCTCGTACAGGAACTGATCCGGCAGATCACATTTTTCGGTGTAAACAAAGCGGGTCTTCTCTGTGGTTCTGTCTGCGTTGGTTACTTTTTCTTCAGTCACCCGGTTTTCAGTGTCATAAAGCCACTGGTAAGTGTGAAGCAGGGAACCGGAAGAGAGATCGTACACGGAACTGTCTGTCTGGAGACCTTTTTCTGAGAAAGCAGTTTCTGTGCGGATTCCTTCCCGGATGTTTTTTTCAATGGTCCTGTCAGGTGCCGGGCGGGAACCAGAATAGACATACTCCGTTTCGCGTATGATATTCTCCATGTCAGAATCCCAGAGTGTCTCGGAAACAACACGGCTCAAGGAATCATAGCGTCGGAGAAACAGGTTTTCGTCTGATGCGGAGATGATGGACAAAGGGCCGGAATCCCCGAAAGTGAAGAAATTGTCCGCGTAATCACTGACAGTCCTTCGCAGTCTGCCCTCCGCGTCAGAAAGGGAACCGGTGGATGACAGAGCAAAAAGACTGCACACAGAAATAAGGATCAGAAAAAAACTGACACAGGGAATCAGACCGGTTTTTCTCAAACCTGACCTTCCAGCAGTTCGTCAACGTATTTTTCAGGTGAGAAGGGAGCAATGTCCTGATACTTTTCACCCGTGCAGACAAAGGCCACAGGGATTCCAAGCTCTTTGCCCAAAGACACGGCAACACCGCCTTTTGCAGTTGAATCATATTTTGTGAGGATTGCGGCATCCACACCGACAGCTTCGTTGAATACTTCCGCCTGGCGCAGTGCGTTCTGTCCTGTTGTGGCATCAAGAACAATTATTTTCTTATAACAGCCTTCATCCGCTTTCTGGCCGGCGATGCGGTCAATCTTCTGGAGCTCGCGGACAAGGTTTTCCTTGTTGTGCAGACGTCCTGCCGTATCTGCGAGAACAACCGCACCACCTTTTGCACGGGCGGCTTCCGTAGCATCAAAAACTACCGCAGCCGGGTCTGCACCATGCTGGTGGGCAACAATACGCACGTCAACTTTTTCCGCATGGTATGTAAGCTGCTCAATTGCGGCCGCACGGAATGTATCGGCAGCGGCAAGAATCACCGGGAACTGTCTTTCCTTGTAATAATTTGCGATTTTTGCTGTAGAAGTGGTTTTGCCGGCACCGTTCACGCCCAGGAACATGTAAAGGGAGACTTTGTCTTTCTGTGGAACCAGCTCCACTGATTTTACATAAGACAGAAGCAGTTTTTTCAGTTCCGCAACCATCTCTGATTCATCTTTGATGTGTTTCTCACGGCAGATTTTCTCAAGTGTCTCCGTGATCTCAAATGCGGTTTTTGCACCGATATCACCTTCAACAAGAGAATCTGTAAGGTCGTCAAAAAAATCACCGTCTTTATTTTTGTAAAGCCCGAACAGTTGGGCAAGTTTTTTTGCAAATCCTATTTTTGCCATATCAAAATCCTTTATGGAATCTCAAAAAGTGCAGTTTTAAAATTCCATTCATTCACGGGCAGAGGTTGCAACTTCCGGAAGAACCTCATCTGCTGCAAGCAGATATCTTGCAATCTGTGCCACAAAATTTACACCGGCACAGACAGAGACTCCCATTGTAACAAAAGATCCGATGCGCCAGCCCTGATACTTTGCGAATACATCCTGTGCGTCAGCAGAAGAAAGCCCACCACGCCGGTAAACATTTGCGTAATCAATCATCCTGCCGTAAGTGAAAAAGGCAAGAGGAAGGGATCCCAGAAGGAACCCGTAAGCATTGTATAAACTTTTCCGCCTTTTTTCAATTAATGAAGCCGGGTCCCTATCTTTTGTCAGCAATGTTGCTTCCAGTGCAGAAACGCTTTTTGAAGCAGAATCATCCGGTTCGTCAATCACAAAGAAAAATGATCTTCCACGCGGGTCTGCATATTGTCCCAGAACAGGAAGACTGTTCACAGAAGCATAGGCTTTGCTGCCTGAAAGCATTCCGCCTGCAAGAAGAGCCTGGACATAGAACACACCGGGAGAGAATTCCCCGCCAGTTCCGGAAGATTCATTCTCCGGGGATTTTTCCTGGGTCACAGCTTCGGCCGGGCTTTCAGTTTCCTCACTTTCATCCGTTTTTCCTGTGATAAGCCCCGCAACATAACCTGCTTTGTCTTTCACAAAATTCCAGGCAATGCCGGCATATTCCTCAGGTTTGTCAAACCAGTCCAGAGTTTTCTGCCACCAGGCAGGTTCTTCCATGTATTCTTCCGCAACAAGATGAAGTTCTATTGTCTTTACAGGTTCAAGACTTACGGCAACAGAAAAGACACTGGAATCTGAGAAATCGTATTCAAAGGACAAAGTTCTGTAGCCGGCGCATTCCACAAGAACATTGTGAATGCCTTTCTGGACTGAAGCCGTTACAAAAGTTGGATTCTGCCAGCCGGCAGCGGTTTTAGGAAGTCCCAGGCCTGAACTGGTGTGGAATTCAGCGGCACGGAGAGCGTTTGCAGCACAGACGCTGTTGTCAATGCGGACGGTTGCGCCGGGCTGCTCAACTGTGACAGCCACTTCCACAGATTCACCGTTGGAGATCAGACTGACAAACTGAGAGGCGATTTCTTCGGCAAGTTCATTGAATTCTGATGCGAAACCCGCCGTTTCCACAGTGCCACAGTTAATGAAGCCCGGAAAAGTGTAAAGAGTGGCACTTACAAACATATATCTGTCACGGCGGAAAACAGTCCCTGAAATAAGTCCGTCACAATTTTTCCCGGCATCAGCAATCTCGCCGGCATACAGAACATCAGGATTTTTTACAGTCACTGTCTTTGTCAGCTCTTCTGAAGACTGTCCCTCTGCTTCATCGGAGGCTTCCAGGATTCCACGGATTTTTTCCTGTGACTCACGGATTTTTTTCTCGTAGTCAGCAATCTGTTTCTGTTTTTCGTAATCGGATATGTTTTTGAACAGAACTCCGTCACGGTCGGCAATGTCTTTCTGCATTGTCTTCTGCAGGGAATTAAGTTCAGAGACATGGGAAGCGGAACGGAGAAGTTTCTGCTCAGTCTCCGTCACTTTCCGTGTCAGATTTTCGGGAATCGCCGCAAGAATGAGAGACGGCAGAACTGAAGAAAAGTTTTCGTCACCTTCAAAGGCACTTGCGGACAGTACCCAGCGGTCATTTTTCTCACTGTCTGCCCCTGCCAGAGGAAAACAGACAGAAAGAAACACCGACAAAAGCACTATTCCGCATTTCTGTCGTCCGGAGAAGGTCAATCGTCCATGTCCTCATCGGAAACATCAAGAGGAATGCCCTTCCATTTTGCAGAAAGATAAGCCTCGATAAAGGGATCCAGATTGCCGTCCATCACAGACTGGATATTTCCGGATTCATAGCGGGTACGAAGATCCTTGACCATCGTATAAGGCTGGAAAACATAGGAACGGATCTGGTTTCCCCAGGAAATGTCTTTTTTCTCCTGGGCAAACTTAGCGTTCTCTTTTTCTTTTTCAGCCCGGTAATATTCGTAAAGACGGGCCTTGAGCATGCTCATGGCAGTCTGACGGTTCATTATCTGACTGCGCTCTGTCTGACATGCGACGACAATTCCGGTAGGAATATGGGTGAAACGTACAGCGGAGTCAGTCTTGTTGACGTGCTGTCCACCGGCACCACCAGCGCGGTATGTATCAACACGCAGATCTTCCGGGCGCACCTCAACCTCAATGCTGTCATCCAGCACGGGGAAAACATAGACACTGGTAAAGGATGTGTGGCGCCGTGCGTTGGCATCAAAAGGACTGATGCGGACAAGACGGTGGACTCCGGCCTCACCTTTAAGATAACCGAAAACATAGTCACCGGAAATCTGCAGAGTCATGGATTTGATTCCGCCTTCAGCCTCAAGAACATCAACAGTCTCAACCTTGTATCCGCGACGTTCTGCCCAACGGATATACATGCGGCTAAGCATAGACGCCCAGTCACAGGCTTCTGTACCGCCGGCACCGGCATGAATCGTAACAAAAGCATCATTTTTATCCACTTCATCAGAAAGCAGATTCAGAATGCTCTGTTTCTCGTATTTTTCTTTTGACTCGTTGTAAAGTTTCTCAACTTCGGCAGAAAGTTCCTCATCACCGGACTCAAGAGCCAGCTCATAGGTCGCCTCGATGTCTTCCATTGTCGCAATAAGTTCGCGCCAGGGCTCAATACGGTTCTTGAGCAGTTTTATTTCTGACAGGACTTTCTCTGCTTTTTTGGGATCATCCCAGAAGTTGGGCTCACCTGACTGAGCTTCCTTTTCTGAAATGCGCTGTTCAATAGCCGCGACGTCAAAGACGCCCCCAGACGTTAAGGATATCTTCTTTCAAAGAAGCGATGGGCATTTTAAAATCTTCTAACATGATAAAACCTCTGAAAAAAATTAATTGACACCCTCGCCAGCTGGAGGGCGGAGTATGCAGCGTTTCCACTGTTTTTTTGACAGTTCCGAAATACCGAAGTAACCCTGCACAGGATACTGATAAAGCCGGACAACATCATAATAATCAGTCACCCGGTCAATATCCTTTTTTAGCGTATGGAGACGTTTTTCTGTGAGTGCCGTGTTCTCCCAACAGGCCCGCTGGACTTTCGTGAAGCCATATTGCGACAGGATGGACGCAAGAGCCTGAGCAGATTCCATTCCACCGGGATCAAGCATTACGGATACAAACATTCATAAAGTATAAAAACTACATGTCATCTTGTCAAACCAGCAGATTTGTTCCATTATTAAGTATGATTTCCAAAGGGACTTTTCTTCGAACAGTTTTCTCACTTTCTGTTTTTCTGCTGATCCAGTCTTTTTCATTTCTGTCCGCACAGTCAAACCGTCCTATGATTTCTGCAATCTCAGCGGAAGGAACAGAGACAGGTGTGATTATTTCATGGACAAAGCCACCTGCAGTCTCAAACAGTTCAATAAAAAACCTGCGTCTGTACCGTTCCTACACACCGATCACAGGGCCTGCCGCACTGCAGACACTTTCACCTGTCGCAAACCTGAATCCCTTGGAGTTTTCTTACGTCGACACTCCATCAAACACGACAAACTATTATTATGCGATTGTTTCCGTACTGAATGACGGCACAGTCTATGATGTGATCATTCCGTCAGTAAACGCCACAGTTCTGCCGGCCGGTGTTCCCAGTTCGCAGAAAACATCTGTCTCAGCGGCTCTGGACAGCGCAAAAACCACAGAAGCCGAAAAACACAGAGTCTCACCGGAAGAAACATTGCGGAACACACCGCTGCCCTATCTGAACGTAATGTCAAAGGCTGACAGATCTACGGAAACGATTCCCCAGGAACTCCTTGATTCTGCGGAACTGCTGGGAATCTCTGCACAGAAAAAGACAGAAGCCCGTAAACCTTTTATTTTTGAGAAGGACTCCAAAGATACATCCACCGGTGATGATTATTCTCTGTACGCAATCATCAGCACTTATTTTGCAAGAGCTGACTACAAAGCCGCAGAAGTTGCGCTCCGACGCTTCCTGAGCATCAACCATACCACAGACATCACAGCCCGTACGAACATTTACCTCGGACAGTCACTGTTCTTCCAGCAGAAATATCAGGATGCCCTTTCATACTTTCTGCTGGCGGAAAGCATCTATCCCGCGATCGCAAAGCGCTGGATCCGTTTTACTCTGGACGATTTCTCCATTCCGCAGCAAAACCGCTGAAACGGGCTGTGCCTCCGGGTTCCGACGTGCTGTATGCAAAAAGTCCCGCGCGCACACCGCAGAAATGGTCCAGCATAAAGTGCAACCTCAAAGGATCTCCCATTGGTAGCCATTCTGATCTGTCCACAGTTTTCCAGAAAAAGCGGACCTCATCCTTAAGATCTGTAAAGTCAAAGTCCAGTCTTACCCGGCACACCGCACTCCGGCTGTCATTATCCGGAGACGCAGCACAACAGGCCGGGACACTGTCTTCAGGCAGGATGCGCCGGTCAATCACGGGGGGCAGCAGGTCATGTCTGTTGGGCTGCACCTTGCCTTCAGGATAATCTGTACGCCCGCGGACCACATAAATTTTTCCGCATTCTTTAGCAAGACCGATAAAACCATAGCAGCCCGCAAAGGCAATAAGTCCCATAAGATCTCCGTCTTTCAGTGCAGCCGCATCCAGAGTAACTTCCACCGATGGTTTCGGGCCCACAAGGCGGCAGGTAAGAGTATTGCGTGCACAGACCGGATTTGGAACACAGCGGTCAGTCCTTACGGAAAGCACACCATCCGCCGCCGACGCTCTGTCAAAGGAAAAAAGTTTCCGGTCAGGAATGTGGTTCCATTCCCAGGCGGCAGAATCAAAAGATTCCGGCATCAGAGGAGAATAAGTGTAGCCGGGATTGTAGTCTGTAACTTCAAAAATTTTCGGTGCCACGCCATTTTTCCCCAAAAGAGGGAAACCGTCTTTCCATAAGACCGGCACAAGGCATGGCATCCGTCCCTGAGCACCATGATCCTGAAAAAGCATTGCATACCAGTCACCATCAGGAGTATCAATAAATCCGCCTTGGGCAACACCCTGACCGAATTCTCCCATGTCACTGCAGAGAACATCTCCGCCAGTCCAGGGGCCAGCAAGAGAATCCGCCACAAAACACACCTGTGTACGCATGCTGTCTTTGGGCCAGTGAATCAGGCAGAGAACATACCGGCCACCGATTCTGTAAAGATGACTGCCTTCATAACCAAGAGGAACACTGTCCGGATCCCGGAGAATCACCTGATCAAAACCGCCCTTTTTCGGGCCGCCCAGTTCAGAGTCAAGTTCTGTAATCCGAATCTCACGATTTCCGTGAACCACATAAACCCGGCCGTCTTCATCAAAAAAAAGCCCGGGATCGTAATAAAAGCCTTCTATTTTCTGCTGTGTCCAGGGACCTTCCGGTTTCTCAGCCCGGTAAAGGTAGGAGCAGTGGGTATCATTTGCGATGTGCAGCACGTAGAACACACCCTCATGATACCGCAGAGAGGCGGCCCACATTCCGCTTCCATAAATGTTGGAATTCTCTTCCATCCGTGCGGCAGGATAATCGTCAAGCACATCGTAAACGTGTCCGGCAATTTCCCAGTCCACAAGATTGTATGAACGGAGAATCACAGCGCCGGGCATAAAATGCATGGTTGTCGAAATCATGTAGAAAGCATTTTCCACGCGGATCACATCCGGATCAGGAAAATCAGCATAAATCACAGGATTCACAGCAGTTTTTTTTGTCTTATTCATTGTCCTCATCCGTCTGTTCAACAAGAATCAGTCCGCCTTCCGAAGTGACAGTAACCGTGTAGCAATGTTTTTCCTCAGGTTCTTTCTTTTCCCATGGACGTCTGTATTCAAAGACAATCATTCCGTTTCCAGGATTCACGGCGGTCACAGTAAAGTAAAACACGCCCGGCGCGCCCGTCATTCCAGGCTTTCCACCCTGAACAAATTCCTGAGTAATCTCAACAATGTCCGGGGGAAAACTTTCAGCAGTCCAGGTATAACCGGTGGTAGGATTACCCTTCAGCTGAACAACGGAGGTATTCTGAATGTCAGGCACTGATCTGCAACCACTCATCACAAAAACCATAATCCCCAGGAAAGCAGCGAACTTTTTTTTCATGAGAAATGGCTCCTTTTACAAAGCCGCGGAAAAAAACTGATCAGCCATGTCCATCACCTGAGCATGAGTCTGATTAAGAATATCTTTGTCCAGATTGTCAAACCATGGAATCAGAATATCATCAGGAATGTCTCCGCCGTAGTCTTCCCGCATCTGATCCAGAATCGAATTCATCTGGGCAGCATAAGCAATTTTTTCCTCAGTATTCATGAACGTGCTGTGTCTGTTGCGACCTTCCTGATCATAAACGAAATACTGAACTGAAGGATTCGTGATTTTCTTTTGCTGAGAAATGATGGAAGAAGTGTCAAAGCCGATCATTTCATCTTCGGTTCCGTGTGTCACAAGAACGGGAATTCCAGACTTATTGATTCCATCAACAGCGGAAAGTCCTGCATATCTCCCGAAAGTAAAAAAGTTCGCAACAGCAACAAAAGGCTGCAAGAGATAAGCCCATCCGCCGAACATAGCGTGTGATGTCTCAAAAAGCTGCGCTGTGGCCTTATAGTAGCCGGACATAGACACAACAGCTTTCACATCATGCCTGAAATTAAGAACTGCGGCACTTGCATAACCGCCCCAGCTGTGACCCATCACAAAAAGCGGGAGACCGGACAGTTCCGGATCATTTTCTGCAAATGTCAAAGCCTTATCCAGATCCAGAGCGGACTGGACAAGACCGACTGTGCCATCGCCCTCACTTGCGCAGGAACCGGTTGCATCATAGGCAAAAACCTGCCAGCCTCTGTCCACCATTCCCAAAATCAGTGAAATATAATTTTCGTGACCGCCTCCGATTCCGTGGGCAAAAACAATCGTTCCTTTCGGATTTACGGCCTCATAAATCCATCCTTCAAGTGTGTTTTTGCCAGACGTAAATGACACCGGCCTTCGAAAATAATCATCTTGATAATGATTGAAAAACAAGACTGTTGAATAAGGACCTGTATTGTATGATCCGCGTCCGAAATTTTTCTTTAGTTGAAGTGCCGTAAAGACTGATATAACGATAACCAAAACAGTAAAAACAACGACAAGGGACCAGAGAATGGCCTTTTTAAGGACTTTTGAATGAGTTTTCATTCTTTGATTATAAGTACCTGATGTTTTCAGTGCAACATATCTGATATAATTCCACCCATGAGTATGAGAAAAGATTATCAGAAACTGCCCGAAAACCATTTTTTCATCTTTCAGGGCAAAAACATTATTGTCACAGAAAACCAGTCTGTTGCCGGCCGAAATGTGTTCGAGGAGTGCATGAACAACGGTTCAGCCCTTGATTTTTTTGCCGAGCCGGAACAGCAGCTTTGCGGAATGATGCTGAAGAATGATGCACAGCTTCCCGAAGGTTGCAGTTCTGTTCCACTCAGAAGCATTTTCGCCCGGAATCATGAGTATTCTTCCCTTGCGGCAAGGGCCCACGGTCTTCTGGAATGGCGTGGGACAGAGCATTTCTGCAGATTCTGCGGGGCTCCTCTTGAAGACGATTCCTTCTTTACGGCACGGACCTGCACCTCCTGCAAGAAAATCTGGTTTCCGCAGATTGCGCCCTGCATCATTGTGCTTGTAAAAAAAGAGGACAGGATTCTTCTGGCAAAGCATGTGATGCGTCCGGATTTCTACACATGTATTGCCGGTTTTATGGAACCCGGAGAAACGGCAGAAGAATGTGTTGCGCGGGAAGTACTTGAAGAAACCGGAATTATCGTGAAAAATGTAAAATATGCAAAAAGCCAGAGCTGGCCCTTTCCAAATCAGCTGATGCTCGGTTTTTATGCTGAATACGATTCCGGTGAGATTCGTGTCCAGGAAGAGGAACTTGCTGAAGCTCTGTGGTTTTCCCCTGATGAACTTCCGGTTGTTCCGCCGGAAGGTTCTCTTGCCTGGGAACTGATTCACGGAATCGCCTAAAAATTGTTGAATGAACTTTTAACTTTTCAGGAGCGTAACATGAACAGAAAAAAACTTTCTTTCAGGCTGATGATTCTTGCAGGTCTTTTTGTCCTGACTGCCCTTTTCACTTCCTGCGGTACAAAACCTGAGCAGGAAAAAACTCCCGCTGTTGAAGAAATACCGGGAACTCCTTCAGTTGAGATTCCGCCGGAGACAGAACCGGTTGTTGAACCCCAGCCCGGTCAGACAGAGCAGACACAGGAAACTGAGCAGAATCCTCAGATCACGGAGGAACCTGAAGTGTCTTTTTACACAATGGTGACACCGGAAGAAATTCTCGGTGAATGGAAACTGTACGAAATGCAGGAAGATGGTGTTATTTTTGACAACAACGGTCTGGTTGACATTCTTTTTACAAGGGATGACCTGTCAGGATACACTGGCGTAAACTATTACAACGGTGAGTACCGTATCTCAAAGGAGTTTATCGAATTCGGAGCCATTGCCTGTACACGCAGAGCAGGCGCACCTGAAGACATGGACTGTGAGATGCACTTTCTGCAGATCTTTAACTGCTGCACACACATCGGAATGATTTACGAATACGAACACGAAACCCTGTTCCTTTATAATCCGGAGAGAAACAGTTACCTGCAGTTCGTCCGCTGATTTTATAGTTATAAGTGTTTGAATGTACTATCAGAAAAATCGCGCCAAATCGCCACGCTGAAGGTAATAAGTATCGACTGCGTACATTTTCCTTCGTAAAATGTACTTGTCAACCTTCAGAGTGGCTTTGTTGTCGCTGGATTTTTCTTGCCGTACATTCACGATTTTTAGGTTTGATAAAACTTGGTTTCTGACAAAACACTACCAGTCAGTCAGCAACTGTCAAAATCGCTAATTAGCGTCGCTCGCTACATTCGCAAGCCGGTAAAGAAACCATTATTCCGTCTTGCGAATGTTTTTGACAGTCACTGCCTTCCTTCCCGCATTTTTATACATATACCAGGTTACTGTCCGTAAAGGCATATTTCCGTTTATTTTCAGTCTGAAATCTTACAGCAGGTTGAAACGGTCAAGAGGCCAGAAACGGATTGAAGGACAGCCCAGAATCCGGGATCCGCTTACATACTGCGGTTCCACATAGGATGTGTAGCGCACTGAACGGGAATCAAATTCCGTAAGATTGATGACTGTGTCCTCGTAAGAATGGCGCATGTCCAGGGAATTGAAGCGGTTGTCACCCATCATGAAATAACTGTTCTCAGGAATGTACTGAGGATTTCCGTCAGCGTCATTGGCAGGGAACACCGGCATGTTGCGGCCGTTCATAAGATTGCAGTAAAGATAAAGTTTGTTCGCTTCTTCAAAATAGGCTTTGCGTAAGGGATCCTGGGTCCTCAAGGACGCATTTCCATCAAAATAGAATTCCATGCTGCGGACAACAATCCTTGCAAAACAGCGTTTGATCATAATATTAAGGCGGTAGCAGGACTCATCATAAAGATTGTCGTTTACGTAACCGGTGCCCGTATTCTTGAGAGTTTCATAATCATTCGTCCAGTCGGAGACAAAAACTTTGAACCATTCAGCACCGCCTTTTACAGTCAGGAATTTTGAAGTAAGACTCTCGGCTCTGTTCAGAAGAGGCAGAACTTCAAAATCGTTTTTACTCAGGAGTTCAGGAACAGCCTCACCGGGTTTAAGCGCAAGTTCCGGCTGCATGATGTTGCGCATGCGGACAAAAGCATCAGCCAGCTCAAGACATTCGGAAGCAGCTTCCTCATAATCAAAGGCGTTGCGGAGTTTCTCAACTTCAATCATTGATTCATACTGATCCTGTGCAATGGGAAGATACTCCACTTTGCTCTTTGTGTCCGCATCCAGATCGTTCAGGTTCCATGCCACCCATTCTTCGGAAACAGGTTCAAACTTGTCAGAAGCGGCAGTGCGTGCATAAAGGATTCCGTCCTGCATCATAAGCTGCTCACCGGGCAGTCCGGTCACACGTTTTACAAGAGGATCAGCTTTGTAGGTTCCGTCAGGCTCAACGTTCAGGTTGACCAGCGTAAATGTGACTGTATAGACAAGCTGCGACAGGAATGACTTCACCTCATCCTGACGGCCTGTACTGTAATGAGGATTGCGGAATACAACAATGTCTCCACGTTTGTAGGTCCTGATCTGGGGGATTCCAACATCAGACAGGGGGAATTTCGGTCCGCTTGTGAATTTGCCTACCACGACCCGGTCTTTGATCAGGAACTGAGGCACCATACTTTCGGAAGGGATTTCATAAAGCTGGAAGATGAATGTATTGATGAGAGCAACAATAAATGCTGCCTGAATAAAAGCGTCAATCCAGCCAAAGATCTCAAACAGGACTTTTTCGGCCACCGGAGTTTTTCTGGTCTCAAAAATTTCTTTAAGCGGAGCAAAATCAGCATTCTGTACAAACACCCGCTTGGGGCTCAGGAAAAAGAGAGAAACTCTTGAAGCAACTGTAAGAAGAACCCAGAGTAACACACAGACCACATCATACCAGTGCTCCGTTCCATTTGCGCCTGCACGGCGGAAGACAAAGGAAAGCAGTGTTACAAAAGGCACATACTCATACATTTTGCGGACAATGGAATAGAACCACCAGCTTTTTCTGCGGAACAGTCCGACAAAAACAAACACACCCTGAGCTGCGGTGAACAGAAGTGAAAGCGGAAGAGCAACCAGTGCAATATCAGAAGAAAAAGTTATCTGAAAAACAGAAAAAACCAGACACAAAACAATTGCGGCAACATTTGAGATTAAAAGCTTCTTTGTCATAACACAGAATATATCGGAAAAACCGGACATAGACTAGAGAAAAACCGCCATGCACCACCCGCCACCCGTCTGCAAAGTTTATAAAATCCCCTGTCAGCGTATGTCTTTTGGGCATGCGGAGGAAAAAACGGGCGCACGTGTGAGTTTGTACGCAGTACAACCCGAACAAAGTGCCCCGTTTATTCCGGAAGCATGCCCAAAAGACAAAAGCGAAAAAATTTATTTTTTCTATAAACTTTGACTTTTTTCTTCCGATAGAAGTAAAGAGTGCCCGTCCATAGACAGACGCACTGCGGAGGTATTTGTGGCTTATCCAAACGCATATTCTGCGTATAAAGAAACCGGCGTGAAAACTGCCAGTCAAGGCAAACTTATTCTTATGCTCTACGATGAAGTTGACCGGCAGCTTGATACAGCTGAATCATATTTTGATGAGAACAGCAAAGTCAGACCCGGATTAATCGAAAAACTCAATTCATGCATCGTAAAATCACAGGAGATCATTACTGAACTGATGATTTCCCTGGACATGGACAGAGGCGGTGACGTTGCAAAAAACCTTATGTCACTTTACGTGTTCTTCAACCGGCAGCTTATGTCTGCAAACATCAGTCACGACAAGACAAAAATCACTTCAGTCAGATCAATGATGAACGAACTGTACACCGCATGGAAGACGGCAGTTGCGACCACCGCTCCGGTTTCAGCTCCAAGCATCAGAACAAATATCAATATAAACGGGTAAACATTATGGCAAAAGAACTGACACAGGATGAGATCAACGAAAGAATTGCTATTTTACGGCGTTTCCGCACACTGCTTGAACAGCAGCGGAACAAATTCAAGGAATACCTGACAGTTCTTGAGCAGCAGGAATCCCGCATCAACGAGGATAACTCATCTTCAGTCCTCGCCCACTCTCTTCTTGAAGAACAGATTGTGGACAATATCGGCAGTCTGCAGAAAGTGATTACTCCACTTGAGAAACTGTACGAAGAATCCGCAATGAAAAACGAAGATTACGGACTTTTTGCAAACGAGGCAAAAATGATTCCTACCATTAAGAAGGATCTTGCGCATCTCCAGCAGGCAGTTCAGGAACAGAACCGAAAGAATGCACAGCTTCTCAAACTTCATCTGGAACAGATGACCACAACAACTGTACCGATCCTCAATCCTTACAGAGGCAGTCATTCCGTTTATGCACAGACAAAACACACAGCATCAATGGTGAACATCCAGGGCTGATTCCAATATTGATTTTTTACAAAGAAAGGCTTTCAGAGCAACAAACTGCCCTTTGCAGATTGTGCCCGGAAAGCCTTTTTTTTCAGGAATATTTCTTTATTTTTCAGCCGGATTCTATTCCAGATTCAGATGTTTTCTGTTGATCAGCCAGCACCCCAGGAACAGAAGAACTCCAACCACGAAAGTCATACCAAGAAAACTCCACAGCATCACAGAAAGGAAGGTTGTGAAAGTTTCTTCCGTAATCTGAAGACTGATCTGAAGATCTGTAATCCTCTCAACAAAAAGCCGTGAGACAAATGTACTTATGAACAGCAGCAGACACTGGACTCCGATTCCTGTAAAGATTGAGACTGCCTTCCGGTTCTTTGTGCTCAGCTGCCCCACTGCCATACAGAAGAAGAAGAAGAGCAGCGCGGTCAGGACACCTACAGTAAAGTACATCACGACAAGGAAAATGATCGTAGCTACACTTATTCCTGTATGTTTATAAAGCATCTGTGCCATAAAACGCCACTCTGCGCGACTCATGGCCGCAAAGAAATCACCTCCGGACATTGAATTGATCACCAGGAGTCCGGCAAATGAGCACACCACTGTCGCTGCCAGAATCCATAAAAAGGAAACAATCAGCTTCGACACCAGAAGTTCCAGTTCTGTAGCAGGAAGCGTGTGTGTCAGATAACCGCGGAGGCTGTACATTGTCTTGTAATAAGACTCACACTGGTTCACAAACACAATGATGTAAATCGCAAAGACTGAAAGCATGAACACAACTTCAATCAGGACTGATACAGCAGAAACATCAAGATTGTTCCTGTTTGCATAACTTATGGTATTTCCGGCGGCAAATCCGAAAACCGTCAAAACTGCCAGCACAGCAAGAAGAGCCGCCATCTGTCTGGCTGAATTTCTGAACTCGTGTTTAATCAGTTTTCCTAACATGAAAAGACCTCCCGGAACAATGCGTCAACAGATTTTCCTTCTTTCTCACGGATTTCATCCACAGAAGACTGAAGAAGTATTTTTCCCTCACGGATAAAAAGCACTTCGTCAAGAATACTCTCAACATCCGAAATCAGATGTGTAGAAATCAGGATTGCAGCACTTGGATCATAATTTGAGATGATCACATTCAGTATGTAGTCACGTGCTGCAGGATCAACACCGGCGATTGGTTCGTCAAGAACATAAAGCTTTGCCCGACGGCTCATTACCAGAATCAGCTGGACCTTCTCTTTTGTTCCCTTGGACATTGTTTTAAGACGGTCTTTCGGATTTATGCCAAGACGGGAGAGCATGTCATAAGCCCGTTCCGCATCAAAGTCATCATAAAAATCGTCAAAGAAATCGATCACTTCCCGGACTGACTGATTCATGTTCAGATATGTCTGGTCAGGCAGGTAGGAAACTATTTTCTTGCTTTCGGGTCCTACAGGAAGTCCGTTTATCAGCACTGATCCTGAGGTTGGCTCAAGAAGACCGTTCAGCATTTTTATCAGCGTTGTCTTTCCGCTGCCGTTGGGCCCTAGAAGCCCGATAATGTGTCCGCCTTCAATGTTCATTGTCATATTGTCAACGGCGGTTTTTGACCCGTATTTTTTTGTAAGTCCGTCAAGCTCTATTAAAGCTGCCATTTTCTGCAGTGCCTCCTCTCATCTGTTTTTTTCATCAAGAATTGATTTCAGAAGACTTACCATATCTTCATTTGAAAAGCCAAGTTTTTTCATGTGACCCACAAGTTCTTCCATTTTGCCGCGGGCCAATGACTCGCGCAGTTCCTCAATCATCGCAATATCCTCCGAAATAAAACGCCCTGAAGTTCTCTGTGAATAAACCAGTCCGTCCCGCTCCAGTTCCGCAAACGCTTTCTGCATCGTGTTGGGATTGACTGCCGCCTCACTTGCAAGTTCACGGACGGATGGGAGTCTGTCACCGGGTTTGTACACACCCGACACAATATCCAGTTTAATCCGCTCCATGATCTGTGCAAAAATCGGCCTGTCGGAATCAAGATTCCATGCCATTAAACACCTCCAGCATATACCCTTTCAGGTTTGTTCTGTATTACTGTAATACTGTATTAAGTGTATAATACAAGCATACATATATTGTGTCAATAAAGTAATACAATTTTTTTTACAACCGCAAAAAAAAAGGACTGCCTATCAAGGCAGCCCTCTCAGTTTGTCCGGGAAAAATCAGTCTTTCCGCATCAATAACCTTTGCGTTTTTTTCCGCAGAGCATGTTCTGGTAACAGCGGATACATCCGGGGAACATTCCGTCCTCACTTTCGTAGATTGCACGGCGGAATTTGTTGGCGCGCTCACCGTTGTAGATCTCAGCGAAACTCTGGTCCTTGATGTTGCCCAGAATGTAATCAGTGTAGTCTGCGCAGAAGTGAACATCACCATTGAAGTTTATGTCCGCCTGACACCATGGGACAATACAGTGGTCACGGACAGGAATATCCAGACGTGAATAGTATTCATTGATTTTCTCAGGATTCAGAGCCGGAACAGTGATAGAGACATCCCCATAATCTGTTGAATGAATTTTCTGCAGGATGTCGTAAAGCTTGTGACCGTCAATATTCTCATTGAATCCGGTGTTGTAGGCTTCAAGACAGTCAATGTCAGTATCCAGTTTCTCCTTCATGTACTTTTTCTGTTTTGCAACAATCTCATCGTTTGTATAAGTACCCAGGTTGTAAATATGGAAATCCAGCTTGAATTCCTTACTTGCCTCTGCCAGCTCTGAAAGTGTCTCGTAGTTTTTGTTTGTGACTGTTGTAACAACTGCAAGATGTGGCTTCTTTTTGCCTGTCCGTTCCTTGACAGCATTCAGAGCCTTGAAACCGGCGATAACCTTGTCGTAGGAGCCTTTGCCGCGGATATCATCATTCACTTCACGGAATGCATCCAGTGAGACAAAGATAACATCAGGATTCGCATCAATGATCTCTTCCGCATATTTCTCAAGAAGGGTTCCGTTTGTATTGATCGCAACAAACATATCCTTTGATTTGATATACTTTACCAGCGGAATGAAATCAGGATAAAGGAAAGGCTCGCCACCCCACAGATACCAGATCACCTTTTTGGGAGCAAGTTCATCAACAACTTTTTTCCATGTCTCAAGAGGAAGAATGGTTTTTGCTGCTTCCTGACCGGCCTGTCCGCGGAAGTAACCTTTCACACCGCGCTGACCGCACATCTTGCACTGAAGGTTACACACAGGAGTAAGCTTCAGATAGACAAGACAGAAGTTTTTCATATGATCATAACCTTCAAAGTGCTTTTTCTTTGAACGCGTGATGCCCATTTTCACAAAACCTCTGAGCATCTGCATGGCACCATGGAAGTCGCTTTTCAACAGTTTTGGAACAACTGAAATATTCGTTTTCATAAATAATCCTTATAAAGTCTTTTGTTAATCGGCCTGAGGAATATCCCGGCAATTATTTTTTTGAATCCTTTGTCATTGAGCTGATTGATTTCTCAAGAACCCATGCAAGAAAATTCTTTGGAATAAGGCCTGAGAAAAAAGCAGCACATTTATTGCTGAAACCGGCACGTACATAACTGCGTCTGTGCATCACAGCATTGACCGCACATTTTGCAACCGCTCTTGCACTCATCCCGTTCCTATAGGAAAACTTCTTGTATTTCTCAGAAGTGATTCCACAGCTGTTGTCAAAATCAGTACGAATATAACCGGGCTGACAGCAGGTGACATTGACTCCGTACTTTTTCATCTCATGGCGCAATCCAAGAGAATATGTAAGGACATAAGTTTTACTTGCGGCATAAGAGGCAAAATAGGCAGTAGGCTGATTTCCCGCAATGGACCCAAGATTCAGGATATCGCCGCTTCCACGCCGGGCCATGTCTTTACCGAAGAGATAGCAGAGTTTTGTAAGCGCATCTATATTCAGGTGCAGCATATTAACAACTTTGTCTGCAAGCTCAATACTCTCACCGAAAAGGCCGCAGCCTGCATTGTTTATAAGCATATCCGGATTAAGACTGTTTGATCTGCAGTAATCATGCAGTTTTTCAGGACCATCTGCAGAAGCAAGATCCACAGGACAGATTTTTACATTTACGCCATATCTGGCAGAAAGACCAGAAGCAATCTCAGCAAGTCTGTTTTCTGAACGAGCCGCCAGAACCAGATCCCATTTCTTTGATGCCATGATGTCTGCAATCTCTTTTCCGACTCCAGCAGAGGCACCGGTTATTACAACGAGTTTACCCATGGTCTCATCATACAATGAAATTCGTTTTTTTTCAAACTGCTGATTTTTACTGCTTTGTAGCAAAAACGTGATAGTTCATCTCAGGGAAAATACTGTGCTGTTTTTCCATGCGGGTGAGCCATTCTGTGCTTATTGCATTTGATCCAAGTGATTCATAGACAGTGGAGAATGCGGCCACACTTTCCTTGAAGCGGTATTCCGCATAATCCGGGTGATCACCGCCAAGAACCATGCGGGGCCAGTCTGAGGACATGGCAAGCAGCACTTCCTTTGCCGCAAGATTCAGTGAACGCTCTTTAAGGCCGGTATCATCGGTAAAACGGGCGGCAAGGTCAATCATGCGCTCACAGGCTTTGCGGACATAACGCAGCATCCAGCTGTTGGCGTTGTCCAGAAGGTTTTCGCCATAACCGGTGCCTTCACTGGAACTGGGGAAAGGCTCCACTTTTTCAAGAGCAAACTGCTGCTCTATCAGTTCGGAATACAAAGCAAGTTCAATGTCCTCATTGAAAGCAATCTTACGGAGAACCTGCTCAAGGAAAGTGATTCCCTCATACCAGCGGGTACCGAAATCTTCTATATTATAAGTGCAGACATCGCATACATCGGTCTCGCAGAGCATTGCCGCTTTCTCAAGTTTCTCCACTTTTTTCTGGACAAAGTTTTCCGCATCGGTAACAGCCTGGGTCAAAGCATCTTCCAGACTGTAAACTTTTCCATCTTCACCGCAGCAGTACCGGTAACCGGTCCCTACGCGGACATTTGTCGCACCGAAATTCGCCCTGAAATAATCGTCATCGCATTCAAAACCGATATCCGCTTCCTGATTGCGGTAAACCGGAGCCGCCGCGCATTCAAGTCCGTTCTCTTTGTCACGGGCAAAAAGCACCAGGGAGTTCCGTGTCCTTGCAGGAGAAAAAATACCCGCTCTGGGCTGGGGAGTTCCGAAAAGAAGTCCGTGGGTATCAAGAACTGTATAATTGAATCCGTAAGGCCGGATAATCCATTCCAGAGAAGGTGCATAACCCATGTTCGGCAGCCAGAAACCTTCCGGAGCCACACCGAAATATTTTTTGTGAAACTGAAGTCCGGTCTCCACCTGAGCCTGAATGGCCTCAGGAATGTCCATATAATGAGGGAAATAGGCGGGAGTGGCACTGGTAGCCAGAAACTCGATGTTGCCGCGGCGTGCAAAATAAATGAACTTGGAGAGAATATCCTGGTTCAGTGTTTCCTGAAAATCCCGGAGGTTTCTTTTTGCACGGGCAAGATAAAGCTGGGCAAGAGAAAGTTTCTCAGGATCATCCTTGCAGCGTTCAACTTCCGCCTCACCAAGACACACGATTTTTGTCTGCCATTCAATATACTGGAGCTGGATCTGAGGATCAGAGAGCATCTCGCATACAACCGGCGAAATCACCATATTCACCTTAAAGGCAATGCCTTCTGCCTCAAGGTCAGCAAACATATTCAGAAGCGGAAGATAAGTCTGTGAAATTGCAGTAAATAAAATCTCGTTTTTTGAATAATTGTCATCAGCCTGATCAACGTGCCGAATAAAAGGTTCCTGCGCAACAATGGTCATAACCAGTGATTTTTTTGACATTTTTCTATCCTCTCCAGTCAGACATCCCGAACATTACGAAAAAGAATGCCGATGGTTCTGATAATGGGTTTTAAGCAGATCGTCAAGGCCGGAAAGCTGCATTATCGGTGAAAGTTCTTTCTGCATGGCCACTGTGCTGATCTCAGGACATCCACGGGGAATGCGGATCACAGCGGATCTTGCAAGAACCCGCGGTTTTGAATTCCGGAACTCAGCGCACAGATCAATGCGGCAGAAGCTTTCGGAACTTGGCAGAAGCACATACTGCTCGCGGTCAGAAAGTGCCACTGAAATATCGAAGGATTCAGCAGGTTTTTCGGAAGCAGCAGTCTCAAGGAAAGAAACACGGAGAACAACTGATTCAAAAGCAGGGCTGTGTCTGATCTCAGAACGTTCCGCCTCGCTGATTTCCCAGTAAACGTAACACCAAACCGGATTCCGCATGATTGCACAGATCATCGTCTCATTATAATGGTCAGGAAGATCTATTGTTTCCGGCATTGATTCAGCTATCTGAATCGTATCTTTTTCGGAATCAGCCATATCTTCTGCCGCTTCGAGAAGTTCCCCGATAATAAAGCGACGGTTAAGATTGTCAGGAATGTCGATGCCGTATTCATCTGCCAGAGCAAACAGTTCAGAAGAAGAAAGGGTTTCCAAATACGAGCGTGTTACAAGCGCAGTGTCCATAAGCACAACCATGATGTACATAAAATCGAGTCTTGTCAATATAAAGTTTCTTACATATTGAACTGCCGGGAGACAGTCGAAGGTCCTCTGCACTTCTTTACAATAATCCCATAGTGAACTAAAATATTACGCCCGACTTCTTTTCTGATCAGAGGATTTTGTGTTTCTTAAAAGTCTTGATATATTTGGTTTCAAATCATTCGCTGACCGCACCCATGTGGAATTTGCCGACGGAATCACGGCACTTCTCGGTCCAAACGGCTGCGGAAAAAGTAACGTTGTTGATGCGGTAAAATGGGTTTTAGGTGAACAGAGTGCCAAAAACATGCGTGCCGAAAAAATGGAAGACGTCATTTTCAACGGTACGGAAACCCGCAAAGCACTTAATGTTGCAGAAGTAACACTTACAATTTCCAACGAAGCCGGACTCCTTCCGCTGGACATAAGCGAGATCACCATCAGACGCCGCCTGTACCGGTCCGGTGAGGCCGAATACTGGATCAACGGAACCCAGTGCAAACAGAAAGACGTCCGTGAACTTTTCTGGGACACCGGTGTCGGAAAGGCAGCCTATTCCGTCATGGAACAGGGGAAAATCGACCAGATTCTTTCAAGCAAACCGGAAGACCGCCGCTACGTCTTTGAGGAAGCCGCAGGAATCACACGCTATAAGGCACGCCGCGCAGAAGCAGAACGCAAACTGGAACGCACTGAAGAAAACATGAAACAGGTTGACGGAATCCTTGGGGAAGTCAAGCGTTCCTACGACCAGCTGAAAGTTCAGGCAGAGAAGACCACACAGTACAGAACACTCCGGGAAGAAGTCTTCAATCTTGAGCTTGATATCAACCTGCTTAAGCTGAAAGGTTTTCTGCAGGATAAGGCAAATTACTCAGACAGAATAAAGAAGGCGGAAGAAAAACGCGCTGAGATCCGGGAATATCTGGATGCGCTGAATTCCCAGCTTGAAGAGCACATGGACGAAGTTAACTCCATGCAGAATCAGGTTGTTGCCCTCCAGAAAGAGATTTTCGGTCTTGCAGTTGAAAAAAACGAGAAAGAAAAGCAGTCAAAACTCCTGAATGAGCGTCAGGCAGAGGCAAAGCAGAAAATCAGTGTTATTGAGGGACGCAAAGCCTCTGTTGAGGAACGTGTGGAATCATTGAGGGAAGACGTTGACAGTCAGGAAGTGACACTGCACGACCTTAACCGCCGACTTTCCGAAGTTGCGGGAAACATCCGTGCCTTTGAGGACAACATCACACTGGCCGGCAACCGGATCACCGACAATGACAGACAGGCCGCAGGCTATCAGGCACAGATTGCGGAACTTGACATTGAACGCGGCAAGCTTAAGACAGAACTCGACTCCCTTACTGATGACATTGTCACCCAGCTTGATTCCCGCCTTAAAGATGCAGGTTATTCATCCAACGCACGTCAGCAGGCAGAAGAGAATGTCCAGACACTTCTGGGAAAAATCAAGGTTATCGCAAAAGGACGTAAAGATCTTTTCACAGACTTCAGCGCACTCAGGAGTCCGTCAGAATCCGATGTGGCAAAGTTTCTGGAAAACGGTGTGAATTCTTTTGAAGAGATTGAAAGTCTTATTCTTGAGCTTGAGGAAGCCGTGTCTTCCTATGCAAAAACCACACCTTCCTTTATAGATGATTTTCTGTCACCTGAAGGTATCATCACACAGAAACGTGCAATCGACGCAAAAATTGCGGACAATCGCCATTCCGTTCAAGAAAAGCGGAGCAGAATTGATTCACTTAAGGCTGAGAACACAGACCTTATCAAAAAAATCGATGAGTATAAGGCAACCCTGCAGGAGATGCGGATCAACCAGGCCCAGATGCAGACACAGGTCAAGGCTGCCGAGGAACAGAGCCGCATTCTTAAACGGGAACTTGCAAGCACAGAAGCTTCTCTTCACGAACTGGAGAACGAACTTTTCAATGAGGAGAAACGGCTTGAGGACATCAGTGATCAGGTTGTGGAAATTCAGGGGGAACTTGCTTCGATCGAACGGAAAGGTTTCAAACTGACCGATGAGCTTACCTCTCTTGAAAACGATATTGCCTCACGGAACAGTGATGTCTCAAGCAAGCAGAACGAAGTCAAGTCAAAAACCCAGGAACTGGCAAAATGTCAGTCAGAGATTGAGCGGTACACTCTGGATTCTGCCACATCAGAAACCGAGATCCGCAATATAAAGGAACATTTCAGAGAGAACCATTCACGGGAACTGATGGAATTTGAGGAACGGATGTACACAATCATCCGGCCTGCATCGGAGCTGCGGGAAGAGCTTGCGGAGAAACGTCAGGCACTTAAATCAGTTGGAAGCGTCAATCTGATGGCCATCGAGGAATTTGCGGAGACAAAAGAACGCTATGATTTTCTTGTTGCACAGATCACTGACCTTGAGAAAGCCCGTGACGATCTTCGCCGCATAACTGAGGAGATCCGTGCCGAAAGTACGGAACAGTTCCTCAACACTTACAACAAGATCAAGAAAAACTTCCATAATATGTTCCGCAGACTTTTCGGCGGTGGCCGTGCAGAGCTTAAGCTGCTGAATCCGCAGAACGTACTGGAATCTGGAATAGACATTTTTGCCCAGCCGCCCGGAAAAAAACTGGAGAACATCGCATTGCTTTCCGGTGGTGAAAAAACAATGACAGCTGTGGCACTTATGTTCGCAACTTACATGGTCCGGCCCTCACCTTTCTGTCTTCTTGACGAGATTGATGCCGCCCTTGACGAACAGAACGTACTCCGCTTTGTCCAGACACTCCGTGACTTCGGCAATGTGAGCCAGTACATTGTAATCACCCACAACAAGAAAACTGTCGCCGGTGCAGGAACAATGCTGGGTGTCACAATGGAGGAATCCGGAATAAGCAAGGTCATCACGATCAAACTGGAAGAAAACGGAAAAATCATTCTGCCGGAAAGCGAACACTTTGAGGAAGAAGATGTGGCTCCTGAGACAGATGTCTACATTCCGCCGCATCCGCCCAAACGCAATCAGGGACACAATTACGCATCTGGTCTGATTGTGGAGCATTCACAAAAAATAACACCGGAAGGTTCTGCCGATGGCCAGTCTGTTTGATTCCGTAAAAGATGGATTCTACACAGTTGCCGATGGGGTCTCAGCTTTTGTCACTGATTTCTGGCAGAACAGAAAGCCAGTTTTCATCGCAATCTGTGCGCTGATTCTTCTCATTGTAATCTTACTGATTTTCCTTTGTTTCTCTATAGACAGTCCGGAACCTGTCTATTCGGCAGCAGGAAAAGCCGAAGTCACCGACTTTGTTTATTTTCCTGACATTCCGGAAATTCCTGATGAATATGGAACGGACCGCCAGACTCCTGACCACTGGTCTGAGGCCGATGTTGAAAAGTGGTTTTCGGAACCTGATGATTCCATGCTCAGATCTTTGAGCAATGCAAATACATTACGGATACAAAAACTTTTGGAGGCTGCTCCGTGAAATTTACTAAAGTTAAGATTATTTCAGCATTGACTGTTCTTTCTTTTGCCGGTTTTTCCCTGTATGCGGAGACAGACGGTATAACTGTGTTTTCCCCCTTGTCCGAAGCTGACAGTTCGGAAATTGTTGCAGAAGAGGAATATGCCGCTTCTGTCCCCGAAACAGAACTTTTTGCGGAGGAAAATATTGAACTGACCGAGGAAGTTTCTGCTCCGGCAGAAACTGTGGAAGCAGAAGAAATGTTTGTGCCGGAGATTTCAGACACAGTGACTGAATCTGTGGAAGCGGATTCAGCAGAAGACACAGTTTCTTTATCCGTTGAGACAGAGGGCAGCAATGACACCGCAGAAACACTTGTATCGGACTCAGACACTGATGCTGTGACAGAGGAGACTGCAGCTGATGATGCCGCGGTTTCCTCTGAGGACGCAGAAGTAGTTTCTGAAAGCGTGAACGCCACTGACACAGTTGATGAATCCGGAGAAGATGCAGCCGCTGATTCCGCTGACGAGGCCGGCTCCAAAACTGAATCTGATGGCGCTGTGGATACCGCCGAAACACCTGTTGAGGCCGGGACACAAACTGAAACCGTTAACGCTGCGGATGCCGCCGGAACACCTGTTGAGTCCGCTGACGAATCCATGGAAACTGCAGGCGTAGAAACACCTGAGACAGCAGAAACCGCTGCCGAAGCACCCGATGCCGCTGTAAACGAAAATGCGGACACAGAAACCGCTGCCGAGGAAAATGGTCTTCCCGAAGAGACCGAACCGGCTGAAACAGAAACCTCTGTTCCGGCAGATTTTCTGGAACTGGAAAGCAATCCGTCTGAAAACCCGACAGAACCGGTTTTTTCCGCACTTCTGGATCCTTATTCCGAGATTTACGAACCCTATTCCGCAGCTGAACCGGAAGAAGAGGAAACAGCTGAAGAACCGCAGCTGCCACCTGAACCACCGGTTCCGGACAGCGTGATGACATTTTTCTCAAACGAAGATTTTTCCGTGACACTTACTGGCCGCGGATGGGTTTTCCTTGGGGACGAGAACAATTCTCACGCAGTGGACTTCTCCGGACGACAGGTCAGCTCAACAAAGACAACCTTTGATTTCTTCGCAAAAAATGCAGGTACCGCGCTTCTTAAATTCTGGCGCCAGGATTCCGCAAAGAAAAAAGATGTCTTCAATTATATTGAAGTGAAAGTTCTCGAGGACACAAACTTCTATGACGACTGGTCCTCCGACACATATTTCTCAGGTTTTTACGAAGAGCCTGACGTAATCATGTTCTCTGACGATTTCGGATTTTTCGGCGATTACGAGGACATGGATTATGAGTACGAAGCTGAACTTGCAGACAAACTGAGAAACGCTTTTGAGGAAGGCAAATTTGAAGCTGCGATTTCTTTCGCAAACGAATACCTTGAATCCTTCTTTGAATATGATGAGATCCTTTTCATCAAAGCCCGTTCTCTTGAAGAAAAGACAAAGTCACGCAACATCAGGACCGCATACAATCTGTACCGGAAAATCACAGACGAGTATCCGGAAAGCGATTTCTGGCAGGAAGCAAACAGCAGAGCCGTTTATCTGGAACGTTTCTATTTCTCCATCCGCTGACCAAAGGCCGGCTCATGCAAAAAAGTTTCAGAAGATGCTTTATTTTCTGTGCCGGCGATTTCTGTCCCGGCCCGCTGCCCCAGAAGGGTGATCTTGTAATTGCCGCAGATGGCGGTCTTGCACATTGCCGGACTGCCGGAATAGAACCGGATTATCTTGTCGGTGATTTTGATTCTGTAGACTGCGGAATGATTGAAGAAATCTCAAGTAAGACAGTCAGACTTCCAAGGCAGAAAGATGATACAGACACACTGGCTGCCGTAAAACTTGCTCTTTCCATGGAATGCCAGGATTTTGTCCTACAGGGCGCATTGGGTGGAAGCCGGCCGGAACACAGCATTGCAAACCTGCAGACACTGCTCTACCTTGCAAACAGAGGATGCACAGGGACAATCGTCGCAGGAAACACTGCAATCACCACACTTTTTTCCGGCACACTTTTCCTTGAAAAACCGGAGACTCCGCCTTATTATGTATCAGTGTTCGCAGCCGGCGGCAATGCTTCCGGCGTAACGATAAAAGGTCTGCAGTATCCTCTTGATGATGCGCTTCTGTCACCTGATTATCCTCTTGGAATAAGCAATGAGTTTCTGCCGGAAAAAACCACAGCAGAGATTTCTGTGAAAAGCGGCACACTTGTTGTAGTGTATGACACACGCATGAAAATCCTCCGGAAATAAGAGGACTGTTAATGAAGTTTCAACTGAAAAGCATAAACGCCAGACTTTTCCTATATTTTTTCATACTGATCGCATCCGGCACAATCCTTCTTCTGATGCCCTTTACAAAAACTCCCGCCGCTCCGCAGATTCATCCTGTTGATGCGGTTTTTACCACAGTTTCCGCAGTCTGTGTCACAGGATTAAGCACGCTTGACATCTCAGTCTTTTCAGACGCCGGACTTATTGTGCTCATGTGCCTTATTGAAGCCGGCGGTCTTGGACTGATGGCATTCTTTGCCCTTTATCTCGCTTTCCCGGGAATGAAAGTTTCCCTTGTGAACCGCAAGTTCATCCGTGATTACTTCATTGAAGGAGAAGACAACAATGTCTGGCAGATTCTTCTCCACACAATCGCCGCCACTCTGCTGATCCAGATAATCGGTGCTGTCATGATCGCATCAAGGCTTTACAGAACCGGAGAACCCCGCTTTGTCTTCTACGGCATTTTCCTTGCAATCTCATCTTTCTGCAATGCAGGCTTCTCACCTTGGTCAGACAGCCTTCTGCAGTTCAGAACCGATTTTGCAATGCAGGCAATCCTGGGAGTGCAGATTGTACTCGGCGGACTGGGCTTCACGGTTTTCACAAACATTCTTCTTACTGTCCGTGCAAAATTCACACATAGGAAAAAATTTCTCTCACTGCACACAAAAATCGTCCTTCTGATGAGTTTCGTCCTGCTTTTTGCCGGAGCTGCTGTCATTCTGGCGGCTGACTGGAATGATGCCTTCAGAGATCTTTCAGTTCCACAGAAAATCGGCGCAGCCCTTTTTGAATCAGTAACGCTCCGTACCGCCGGCTTTGAGGCAGTTTCCCAGTCTTCCTTTTCAGGAGTCTCAGTGCTGGTATCCTATTTTCTGATGCTGATCGGCGGAAGTCCCGGTTCCATGGCAGGCGGACTGAAAACCACAACAGTTTTTCTCGCACTGTGCTATACTTTCAGGAGTACCAATGACCGTGGCCCTGTGACAGTCTTCAAACGGGACATTGCATGGGAGACAATGGAAAAAGCCCTTCGACTGCTGATAAAAAGCATAACACTGCTTCTTGTGATGCTCGCACTTCTGTGTGCCGTTGAGAAAACGAACATGGACCAGAACAATTTCCTGTTGAGCGACCTTTTCTATGAAGCATTTTCCGCATTCGGCACAGTCGGTCTTTCAAGAAGTGTCACGCCCCAGCTGACATCGGCGGGAAAAATCATAGTGATGCTGCTGATGTTTGCAGGACGAACGGGAATGTTTGCCATGTCCATTGAAGTTGGTAAAAAAACAAGTCTGCTTTCTGTGACAGATTATCCTAAGGAAGACGTGCTTACAGGATAGCAGGGAGGAATTGCAATATATGACTACAATCGGAATCATCGGACTGGGAAGTTTCGGTCTCAGGGTACTTTATCAGCTGGCAGAACTTGACGTCTCCGTAATCGTTCTGGACAAAGACCACGACAAAGTGGAAAAAGTCAAGACACTCTCAAAAGATGCCTATATCACTGACGCAATCAATGAAGAGACTCTGCGCCGTGTAATTCCGGAAGACATTGACGCTGTGGTTGTGGATCTTGGTGACGAAATGGAGGCATCGATTCTCGTTACAAACAAGCTGCACAAAATGGGAATCAAGACAATTGTCGTAAAGGCAACCAGCGACGACCACGGAGAGATTCTCAGGATTGTGGGTGCAACTCATGTGATTTTCCCTGATCTTGATGCGGCGATCAACATCACACCGCTGCTTACAACGGCAGCCATGCTTTCCCACAACCAGCTTTCAAAAACTTTCGCACTGGCAGAAGTGATGGTGATAAAGAATCTGGAGGAAAAAAATCTGGCAGAATGCGGTCTGCGTCAGAAATTCAACCTGAACCTGATTGCAGTCCGCATGAACAGCGAAGAAGAATACCAGCTGGTCTCAGGAACAGGCCTGGTTCTTAAGGAAGGAATGCATCTTCTTGTGGCCGGGGACAACAATGCCATCAATTCATACGTGTCCATTGCCGAAAGTGAACAGAAGACAATCGCCCACAGAAAAGAACCCAGAAAGACACTGTTCAAGAGACTGATCAGCCGAGGCTGACTGGTTCTCCCTTCCGCCATCTATTCTGTCTTTGCAGCAATAACTTTATTACGCAGAATAATGTACATTACAAAAGCCAGAACTACCGAAACTATGTCGGCAATCGGCTGGGCGTAGATAATTCCGTTCAGGCCGAACATTGCATTTGCTGCAATTACAACCGGCAGGAACACCAGACCCTGGCGGCATACTGAAAGAACCAATGCCGGGCTTGCTTTTCCCCAGGCCTGGAAACAGTTGTTGATAACAAAAAGGCAGCCTACAACAGGTGCGGAAATCATTGTTGCACGGAGCATTGGAACACCGTGGGCAATAACTTCTGCATCGTTAATAAAGATTCCGATTATAAATCTTGCAGCTGCAAAGAACAAAAGGCCTACGCCTGTACCAATACAGATATTGCAGAACATGGCAAAGCGGGTAACGGCACGCATACGGTCAAAGTTTTTTGCGCCGTAGTTGTAACCAATCAACGAAACTACACCACCAGCAAGACCGATCATCGCAAGAATCACAAACATTCCGGCTTTTCCGGCAATACCCATGGCGGCAACAGGAATGTCACCGTAACTTGCAAGGTAGTTGTTGCTTACCATCTGGCTTGCAGACATAAGAAGGTTTGTAAAGCTTGCAGGAAGCCCGATTGCGAGGACATTTCCCAAAATGCCGTCGTTAATGGCGAACTTTTCAGGATTCAGTGTAAGCTGCGAGCGGTGACTGTGAATAATGTAGACAATGTAATAAACATCAGAAAGAATGTTGGCAATTACTGTGGCAATGGCAGCTCCGGCAACTCCCCATCCAAATCCCAAAATAAAAATCGGGTCCAGGATAATATTGATTACAGAACCAAGCATCTGACCAAACATACTTTCTTTTGCAGCCCCTTCCGCACGGCAAAGGTTACCAAACACAAAAGAAAGAACTGTGGCGGGTGCACCCCAGGCAACAATACTTAAATAAATCCGCGCATAAGGAAGAGTTACTTCACTGGCACCGCAGAGTTTAAGAATAGGATTCAGAAAAACAAGGTACAGAATTCCCATCAAAACACCGATTACAACAGCGCTCCAGACACAAAAGCTGGAAATGTGTTTAACACGGTCAATCTTTTTTTCACCCAGAGAGCGGGAAAGGTAGCTTGAGCCACCAATACCAAAAATGTTTCCCGCCGCCATAAAAAGCATAAAGGCAGGGTGCGCCAAAGAAACCGCAGCAATCTGATTAGGATCTCCAATTTTTGCTACGAAAAAAGTATCTACCATATTGTAGATAACAACAACAATCATGCTGAGCATTGTAGGCAGCGCAAGAGTTGCCACGGCTTTTGCAATAGAATAGTTTTCAAAAATCTCGGTTTTATCGTTCATCTTGACCATAAAACCATTTTATCAAAAAATTATTTTTTTTTCATCCCTTCGCTAAGACTCATCCGCTGCACACACACCCGTCAAAGATGCCCACTCGCTCCAGCGGACTGCTTCACAGGTACTGCTGACAGTTACGCAAGCCACAGAACTGTTTACCTATATTGCTCCACAATACCCCGGATGATTCCCCAATTTGCGACAAAAACTTCTACAACTTCAGGATCAAACTGAGTTCCGGCCTGCTTTGTTATCTCAGCATAGGCATCATCCAGAGTCCAGGCTTCCTTGTAGGAACGTTTGCTGCACAAAGCATCAAAAACATCTGCAACGGCAACAATCCTGCCTTCCAGACTGATATTATCCTGTGACAGACCTTTGCTGTAGCCCTTCCCGTCCCAGCGTTCATGATGATCTCTTGCAATTACTCTTGCCGTTGAAAGAACAGAACCATCAACTGTTTCCAAAAGTTTTTCCCCGTAATCAACGTGCTTTTTTATCATTGCGTATTCTTCATCAGTCAGTTTTCCAGGTTTATCAAGAATGCGGGAATCAATCATCAGTTTTCCAATATCATGCAAGACACTGGCAAGACGGATCTCCTCAACTTTGGAAGCTGGAAGCCCCATTCCAGCGGCAAGCACCCTGCTATATTCAGAGACTCTTTTTACATGCTGCCCTGTCTGACCGGATTTTGCCTCCGTAATCTCTGCAAGTGAAAAAATTATGTTTTCCTGGTCAGTGATTGTTGAATCTGCTTTTTCCTGCAGAACATTTCCGTACTGGAAAATAAGAATAAGGGCAATCAGTATCAGAAACAGCAGAAAAAGAACAGGCTGAACAAAACAGCTTAAAAACACCAGAATACTGCAATATGTGAGATTACGGATATTATCCTTTATAAATGGAGCCTTTCCGCTGGAAATGTTTCTGAATATCCGTCGAACAAATTCAACAACAAATCCCCACTGCACACTCATGAAGAACATGATCATGTGGAAAATGAATACTGCATGCCGGGAATCCATCATTGGCCGGTTCCGGATAATGCTATTCATAGGGATAAGCATGTTCAGACTGGAAGTTGATGCCATGCTGTTCCACATTACATAACGGTCACTTATTCCAAGTCTCATGCATAATCCGCCCACAAGACCATAGGAAGCTGCAATAAAAAACAAAATCTCGATTATCAGGGCAATTATTGAAATGATTCTGCAAACCTTGCGCATGGCAGAAACCCTGGTTTCAATTTTGTCTGCAAATGCCAACTGTGAGACAATGTGATTTTCCATGCAAACAGTTCTATTCTCAATCTGTGTGATTACTTCATTATCAGACATGAGCGTCCCCTTAATCTTTGATTCTCAGTATTGATTCTATTATAAAACTACAACATTGAGATAGGATTAAAACATGAGGAATTCGCAAAAATTAACGGCTGAATGCAGAGTTTTTACCTGATTACAGATTCCTGTAATCGCTCCACATTCAGCCTGGGGATAAAAACAGAGGGCAACAAAGAGCCTCTTCTCTTAAGGAATCAGTATCGGACCCGGTATTCAGTAACGTCAAGGATTGTCTCACCGTCAATCTGAAGCGCGGTGGGGCGGTCAAACTTTACAGAGACATCACTTCCTGTGAACACAGTAATCATTTCTTTGTGGGCCACATGCTCACCTTTGAAAATCGAAGGGAACACAATCAGCGCCTTAAGTTTTCCGACACCGTAGTAGACCATTGTGGACACATGGGCTGAAGTGCTGCGGTTCTGGTCAGGTGTGGGAATCATGCCTCCACCGTAATAACGGCCGAACATTGTGGGAGCAAGCCAGACTTTTTTGAAACTGTAAGGTTTTCCGTCAATGGTGATTTCTGCGCTTGTCCGCTTGTAATGGAACAGAAGCCCTTTGATCGCAATACCTGTGTAATCAACTTTTTTGCCGGGGATTTTCCGGAGTTCATCACCGACCTGGCAGCAGTAACCGTCAATTCCGTAACCGACACCGTTAACAAACTGGTAAGTTTTTCCTTTGACTGTAACAGCCGGAAGTCTTCTGATGAAATCATTGATTTTTACAGGTTTATCCTGCCCGACCTCGAGCATGTCCGTGATGTCGTGGAAAAAGTCGTTGCCGCTTCCCGCAGCAAAATAATACAGGTCAAAAGGCAGGACAAAATCCTTTTTTGAAAGCGGGTCAAAACCTGTCTGAGTCTGGTAGTCATTGATGAAACGGTTCAAAGTTCCGTCACCACCACAGAGCAGCACGCTTTCGCCCTCGCTGAGTGTTTCCGCAAATGCTGGGTAGTTTGAAATGTCAGTGATACTGCACATCCTGACCTGATCGCCGGAAAGAGATGCAGCAAGTGTTTCTGCAATCTTTTTGCCATTACCGTTGCAGGAGAATGTATTGTAAATAAGTGTGTAAATAGCCATGGGCGCATTATATTACAGTGAAAAATTAATGGAAAGTACCTGCAGAGGCTCTTTCCCCTCTTTACATTCTTTCAGAGAAATGATAATTTTTCTTCAATTTGAGAATGATTTTCATTTTCAAAATCATAAAACACAGAGCCTAGAACTGAAGTTTCTGTGACCCACATTTATATCAATTTTAAGGTTCAGTTTCGAGTTTCGGAATTTTAATAGAAAAGGATTGTCTGTCCCCCTGAGTGATAATCGAAAGGTCTACAAATCTTAAGAATTTTATTAAAGGATTCAAAGATTTGCAGATGTTTCGAATTCATTCAGTGTGTTCATTCCGCTCAGAATGACGATTTTCAGAAAACTCAGAATTCGACCTATAAGGAATTTTTTTTGGAATCAGTTTACAGGACAGGACAGAGAGAGATTCTTGCCGAATGCTTTGCCCGCAACAAAGACAGAATGCTTACAGCGGCTGACATCACGGAAGATCTGCTGAAAAACGGACAGCGGATCAGTGTGGCAACCATTTACCGCAATCTGGAAAACCTTGAGAAACAGGGCATAATCCACAGATTCATGGCAGAAGACGGCAAGAAAGCCATGTGGCAGTATGTGGACACACAGAGCCGATGCACTGAACACTATCACCTGAAATGCCAGGGATGCGGCAAAGTGATTCATCTGGAATGCAGATTCGCTGATGATTTTGACAGCCACATCCTTAATGAACACAGCTTCACAATGGACCGGGAGCACACACTTCTTTACGGAATCTGCGCCGCGTGCTCACAAGGAGTCTGATTTGAAAAAACGCATTTTTTCCGCAGCCGCAATTATTCTTCTTCTGCTGACTTTTTCCGGCTGTTCAAAAAACGGATCCGGCAGCACTACAGTCTGTTCCATTGTCTGCACCAGCTTTCCCTGCTATGACGCAGTCCGTGCAGTCACCCGTGGTCTTTCCGCAGATCTGCACCTGCTGGTTAAACCCGGCGCAGAAGTTCACTCCTTTGATCCTTCGCCACAGGACATAATCACGCTGCAGAATGCGGATCTTTTTGTGTATGTGGGCGGAGAAAGCGACGAATGGGTGGACAGGATTCTCAGTTCCGCAAAGAAAACTCCTCCGGTTCTGCGCCTTTTTGAAAGCGTTACACTTCTTGCCGAAGCAGAATCTTTGAACGGAGAAGAAAGCCACAGCGCAGAAGAGATCGATCTTGATGAAAGCGATGAGCACATATGGACTTCTCCGGCAAACGAAAGGGCAATCATAGTGGCGGTAAAAGAGGCGGTGGAGAAAAACTGCCCTGATCTGGACAAGGCTGTGATTGAAAAAAACGCTGCGGATTATCTGGCAGAAATACAGAAGACCGATGACATGCTCCGAAGTGTTTTTGAAAGATCACGGAATCCATTCATTGTGATGGCGGACCGGTTCCCCCTTGTTTACTTAGCTGACTATTACGGTGTTGAATATCTTGCAGCCTTTTCCGGATGCAGCACAGCCGTTGAGTCAACACCTGCGGCAATTGCGGCACTTATTGATGCAGTCAGAGAAAAGAAACTCCCCGCTGTTTTTTACATTGAACTGGGGAACCACAAACTTGCGGATGTTGTTGCAGAATCTGCCGGTGTAAAGGCACTGCTTCTGCAGTCAGTACAGAACGTTTCCAAAGCTGATTTTGACGCGGGCGAGACATGGGTAAGCCTCATGCGGCGCAATGCGGAAGCACTGGAAGAAGGACTCGCTGAATGAATGACACGATTATTGAATGCAGAAACCTTACCGTAAGTTACGGTTCATACATTGCCTGTCAGGACCTGAATTTCTCAGTGTCCAGGGGCGATTATCTTTGCATCGTAGGTTCCAACGGATCTGGCAAAAGCACACTTGTAAAAACGATTCTGGGGCTTCAGTCGCAGAGCCATGGAACCATTGAGAAATCAGCGAAGGGCATAGGTTACCTGGGTCAGAAAAGCAACATCCAGAGGGATTTTCCTGCTACAATTCAGGAAGTGGTGCTGTCCGGCTGCCACACCGGATTCTTTCACACAAAAGCAGACAGAGAGAACGCCCGGACCCAGATTGAACGGATGACCCTTGAATCCATCGCCAGAAAATCATTCATGGAACTCTCAGGAGGACAGCAGCAGCGCGTTCTTCTGGCAAGGTCTCTGTGTGCGGCAAAAGATCTTCTTGTCCTTGATGAGCCTGTCACCGGCCTTGATCCTGAAGTCACCGACGAAATGTACAGTCTGATAAAAAAACTGAACAAGGAATCAGGGCTTGCAATAATAATGGTTTCACATGACGTGAACCGTGCTGTCCACAGTGCGAGCCACATACTCCATCTGGATAGGAACCAGCTTTTTTTCGGCACCTCGGAGGAATACCAGAAGACAAACCTGTACGAACGGATGAGCCATGTGGAAGTCTGTAACAGCTGCGGCTCCTACTGTTCCTGCTGCCAGAGCACTCCGGCATTTCTTTCCCGCCGTGTATTCTCACCTGTAAACACAAATAATCAGGACACCACAAAATGACATTGCTTTCATCTCTTTTTTCATATCAGTTCATCATACGCGCACTGGTTGCAGGTTCCCTGATCTCTCTCTGCGCAGCCCTCCTGGGAGTCATTCTTGTCCTTAAGCGCTATTCAATGATCGGTGACGGGCTTTCTCACGTAGGTTTCGGCACAATGGCCATCGCCCTGGCATTCAACTGGGCACCTTTGGCCGTAGCGATTCCGGTCTGCGTGGTTGCCTCATTCCTGCTGCTCAGACTCAGCGCAGATTCATCGGTAAAAGGCGACTCTGCCATTGCCCTTGTCTCCTCAAGTGCCCTGGCGATCGGAATTATCGTGACATCTGTAACTTCGGGACTGAACACTGATGTCTCAAGTTTCATGTTCGGAAGCATTCTTGCAATCAGCCGGACCGATGTGATCCTCAGCGTGATACTGGCAGCGGCAGTGATAATCATTTTCATCGTCCTTTACAACAGAATCTTCATGGTGATATTTGATGAATCCTTTGCCACAGCCAGCGGAATTCCCACAGGCTTCTACACCGGACTGGTCTCGGTCCTGACTGCTCTTACAATCGTCGTAGGAATGCGGCTCATGGGAACAATGATGATCTCAAGTCTGATTGTCTTCCCTGCCCTCACTTCCATGAGGATTTTCAAAAGTTTTCTGAAAGTCATCATCTTTGCCGCAGTCATCTCCGTATTCTGCTTTTTTGCCGGAATAATCCTTTCCTTTGTTTTTTCCTGCCCGGCGGGTGCATGCATCGTTGTGGTCAATCTGGCGGCTTTTCTTGTCAGCATGATCATTTCCCGTCTGCGGTCATAATTTTGGACAACTTTTAATACTTTTTTACTTGAAAAAGGTTGGAATGCATTTATAATGATTCCATTGGAGGTGCCGAATGATAGAAAGAATGCAGTGTGACAGCTGTGGCTATGTATACGATGCAAATGACGGTGATGCAAAGAATAACGTTGCGCCTGGAACTGCCTGGGCAGATGTTCCCGCTGATTATAAATGTCCTGAATGTGGAGCCGACAAAGGCAAGTTCATTCCGGAATAATCCAGAAGCTTTCTTAAGGAAAGATTTTCTGTCTGGAGAAGCGTTCTTCATCAAGGAAGGGCGCTTTTTTTTTGTTTTTTTTATTTCTTTCCCTTGACTATTTTTTCTGTTTAAGTTAATATCTCAGACGTTGCAGCAATGCAGCACATTCCCCTGTAGCTCAGTCGGTAGAGCAACAGACTGTTAATCTGTGGGTCCCTGGTTCAAGCCCTGGCGGGGGAGCGAAACGAGTTTCTTGAAAAAGAAGCTCGTTTTTTTTTGCCCCGAAATGAAAAGCGATTATCCCCTTATTTTTTTCACAGGATTTTTTCTGTCTTGTCTGCCAAAATACAAGACTGTATACTGAATTCATGGCTACACCACACAATGCCGCAGAAGTCGGCGAAATCGCACAGACAGTATTGCTCCCGGGGGATCCGCTGAGGGCAAAGTATATTGCAGAAAACTACCTTCAGGATGCAAGGCAGTTCACATCAGTACGGAACATGCTGGGATTTACGGGTGAATGGAAAGACCCGGACACAGCAGAGACTGTGACAGTCTCCGTAATGGGTTCCGGAATGGGCGGGGCTTCCTGCGGGATTTACAGTTACGAACTGTATCATTTCTACGGAGTCAGAAACATAATCCGCATCGGGACAAGTGGCGGGCTTCAGCCGGAACTGGATCCGGGAGACCTGATCTTTGCACTGACTTCTTCCACTGATTCAGGATGGGCAGCCCAGTACGGACTTCCGGGAACATATTCACCTTCCGCTGATTACCAAATGCTGGAAAGCGCTGTGAATTCAGCCCGCAGAAGAGGTTATCCTTTTCATGCAGGCGGAGTCTTTTCCTCTGACTGTTTCTCTGATTACAATGCGCTTAATGAAATAACAGGAAAAAAATCATGGGCACCATACGCCCGGATGGGAATTCTTGCGCAGGACATGGAGACCTATGCTCTTTACAGCACAGCAGCGTGGCTGGGTCGGCGGGCGCTTTCCATACTGACACACACGGATTCCTGCGTGCGCACGACAGGCAGCGAACCGGGCATGACACACGTGGACAGCATGGATCAGGTATGCCTGCCCGCAGAAAAACGGCTTACAGCCCTTGAGCCAATGTTCCGAGTCGCACTGGACACTGCGCTTTCACTGAAAGACTGACAGGGTTGCGCGAGACCTGACAGCAGAGAGAAGACCCTTCGAGTGCCTCAGGGTGACATGAGTGCCGGGGCATGACAGGGTTTTTCAGATTGTGATGCGCTCCAGGTCAAAGCCGATTTTTTCGGCAGCGCGTACAGCATTGTCTTCAAGCTTACGGAAATCGTGTTTTTTTGCGGTGTCAATCACAACCTGCTTTCCGCCGGCCTGAAGAACAAACTGCATCTGAAAGACCTTGTCCTTGTTGTGCTGGATTTTTATGAGACTTAACTGTTCAATCTGGTCGGCAAAAAAGATGGAGCGCTGCACAAAGCAGAGGAATCCCCATTCCAGAGTGACAGACTGATTCCGAGGATTGAAGATCCAGCGTTCGCGGAAAAAAACGGCAAGCAGGGACAGAACTGAAAGGATACCATGAAAAACACCTGCAGAGCCGGTAAAAATCGTATAGACAAAAGTCCCGCACAGAACCAGAGCGGTCAGAAGAAAAACTCCGCGGACAAACTTTGATGCGGAAAGAACCCCGTTGTAATTTTTATCTGTTGTGTAAGAAAGAATATAACCCATGGAGTGAATTTATTTAATGGGAAAAGCATTGTCAATGGAGCGGTATCGACTAAGGTGAACAAAAACCGTAAAATGGAATCATGCAGATTCGTCTTGAAAATTTGGTCAGATCTTACGGCAATGTTACAGCCGTAAACAATGTCAGTCTATCAATTCCATCAAATACAATTTACGGAATAATCGGAAAAAGCGGTGCCGGAAAATCATCTCTGGTACGTCTTGTAAGTCTTCTTGAAAAACCTGATTCCGGCGCGGTCTATTACGATGACCAGCGGGTCGACACACTGGAAGGCAAGGCACTGATTGAACGCCGGCGCAAAATCGGAATGATTTTCCAGAACTTCAATCTTTTCAGCAGCAGAACGGCAGCGAAGAACATCGCCTACCCTCTTGAGATCTGTGGAACACCGAAAGCACAGATCAATGAGCGAGTCGCCGAACTTCTGGAACTCGTAGGTCTTGCAGACAGAGGCAACGCTCCCATAAGCACACTTTCCGGCGGTCAGAAACAGCGCATAGCAATCGCCCGCTCACTGGCAGTAAGGCCGGACATTCTTTTCTGTGACGAGGCAACCAGCGCCCTTGATCCGCAGACAACCCGCTCCATCCTTGACCTGATCCGCCAGATCCAGGCAAAAATGAACCTTACAGTTGTGATGATCACCCATCAGATGGAAGTTGTCCGTGATGCATGCAATGAAGTTGCCGTTCTTGACGCAGGCGGAGTTGTTGAGCAGGGAACTGTCCAGGACATTTTCGCCCATCCGAAGTCCGCCGTGACACGGGATTTTCTCAGCCATATCTCACTTGCAGACAGAAGCGAGACACAGGGCTTCAGAGCCGTCATCTCCGGAAATGATTCCGCATCAGCAGATAACGCGCTTGTCCGCTGGTCAAAAGAAGGCGGTGCCTACACACTCCACTTTGCAGACGAAAAAACAGGCGAACCGGTATTAAGCCGTGCATCCCGCCAGTTTCCCGTTGAATTCAATATCCGTGCAGGCGGAATCCACAGAGTGGGCGAAAAGAACATCGGCGCACTTGTGACCGACATTGACGGAACCCCTGAAGCCGTTGAGGAAGCAATCGCATGGATCAAAAGTCAGGGTGTGTCAATCGAAAAAGAAGGAGAAGAACTGTGAGCTTTTTTCAGTCAATTCAATCAATCGATTTTTCAAGCCTTTTTCAGCTTGTCTGGCCCAGCACACTTCAGACCCTGATCATGGTGTTTTTCTCAACACTTTTTTCAGTCGTTCTCGGTCTTCCGCTGGGAATTCTTCTCTGCGTAAGCGATCCTGTAAGCGGAATCATGCCGAAACCGATCCTGAACAGGACTCTTTCCGCAATCGTGAACGTTCTGCGCTCTTTCCCTTTCCTTATCCTGATGATTGTTCTTCTGCCCCTGTCAAAACTGATCGTGGGCACACGAATCGGAACAAAAGCCGTAATCGTGCCGCTTTCCATCGCAGCCGCACCTTTTGTAGCCCGAATCATCGAGTCATCCCTTAAGGAAGTGGATCCCGGTGTTGTTACAGCTGCACGGGCAATGGGTTCAACAAATCTTCAGATCATCCTGAAAGTTCTGCTGCCCGAAGCAATGCCTTCCCTTGTGGCAGGAATCACACTCACAATCATCAACCTGATCGGTTACTCAGCAATGGCCGGAACAATCGGCGGAGGCGGTCTTGGTGACCTGGCGATCCGTTACGGTTACCAGCGTTTCCGCACAGACGTTATGGTGGCCGCTGTTCTTGTAATCCTTGTGATGGTTGTTCTGATCCAGTTCATCGGAAACAAAATCTGCGCAAGACTGATGTCAAAACGCTGACGGTTAAAACCGCCCTCACAGCGGTTATGATCTGTCTTAAATTCTCAATAAAATCAATAAAAGGAGATATTCATCAATATGGGAAAAAAAGAAAAAGCCCGAAAGAAATGGTATCAGGTTCTTGGTATCATCGCACTTATCATTGTTGCCGTTGCGGCAGTTTTTCTTCTTGCAGTACGCCTTTACTTCCGTCTGCCGGTAAAAAGTTATTATGAATCCTCTGAGAAAGCATTCCGCATTCCCGGTCTTTCTGACGGATTCATTCCCCAGGGACTGACTTACGACGAAGAGATCTCAAGTTTCTGGGTCACAGGCTACATGAATGACGGTTCCGCCTCACCGATCTACGTTGTTGACGGGAAAACCGGAACTGTGACACACACGGCTTACATGGCAAAAGAGGACGGAACTCCCTTTACACCCCATGCAGGCGGGCTTTCAGTTTACGGTGACTATGTCTACATTGCGGGAGGACATGACTGCTGTCTCTATGTTTTTGAACGCAGCGCGATCCTTAAGGCGATTGTGACAAATGTTCCTTATGCAGGAATCTTTGAGACGAAACTGGATGACGGAAACGGAATCGGAGTCGCATTCACTGCAATTGATGACGGAGTTCTGTATGCCGGTGAATTCTACCGTGAGGCAAACTACCCCACTCTGGACAGCCACAAGATGACGACTCCCGCCGGGGATTACAATCAGGCTCTGGTTGCGGCATACGCAATCTCTGATGCAAAAGGTTCAAAGTTCGGTCTTTCAACAAAACCCATCGGAGTGATCTCTGTTACTGACCAGATCCAGGGAATGGCTGTTCACGGCGGAAAAGTCTATCTGTCTTCTTCCTATGGAGTCGCTTTCTCAAACATTTATGTCTATGACTTGGATAAAGCTGCCAACACTGTCTATGAAACGGAAAAAGCTTTTGTCCCGATGATCATACTGGATTCCGCTTCTCTGGAGCAGACTGTGAAGATTCCGCCCATGTCAGAGGAGATTGTTTTTGTTGATGACAGAATGTTCACAATGTGCGAATCCGCATCATCAAAATACATCTTCGGAAAATTCACTTCCGCCCAGTGGTGTTACTCCACAGAAATGAACTGACAGGAAGTTTGTTCTGCAACAGAACTTCGCACTGCCCATTGACTAAAAAGAGTCTTTGTTGTACATTTAATCCAACGGGCCACTAGCTCAGCTGGTAGAGCAACAGACTCTTAATCTGTGGGTCGAAGGTTCGAACCCTTCGTGGCTCAGAAGCACTTGCGCAAAGCAGGTGCTTTTTTTTTCCCACGGGGGTTTCCGGGGCAAAGAAACTCCCGCCCAGTTCCCACCTCACACCCCGTTCCCCAGTTGGAAAAAACACCACAATGCGCTATACTGTTTCCCAGTATCTCGGCCGGAATCCTTTCCGCGAATAAAGGAGTATCGTTTGAAAAAGGTCATCTGCTTTTTAATGGTTTTAACTGTTTCCGCATTCTGTTTTGCAAAAGAAACTTTCTCCGGTTTCTGGGGAATCGAACTTGGCTGGTCTCCGGCATGGGTTGCGTCAGAAATGTTCAGCCGCGGATGGGAATGCACCGAAAACTCAGAAGACGGTGAAATCCTTGATTATTTCGTGTTTGAAAAAAACGGCGGAACTTACGCCACAATCTCTGCAAAGGAAGCAGGATTCATTTTCCGCAACAGGGAATGTTTTGCAGAAGCCCTTCTGCTTTCAGCCCCTACCGAAAACCAGATTGAAAAACTCCGCACTGCACTTGAAGCAAGATACACCCTTACAGAGACAGATCCTGAGATTCTTGGAGCCGACTGGGCCTACACCGATGAAGAGAACAGCACAGTCCTTCTCATGATTCCCCAGGAAGAAAACGAATCGCTCCTTATTTTCATGGACTGGTACCATCTTGAGGATTTTGTTGAAGAATATCAGGCTGCCGAACTTCAGCTGATTTACGACGACATGTGATTCATTCCATATCCGCTGAGCTTGACGAGGTCTTCATGAAAAAAATCCTTTCCATCCTTATTTCTCTTATGATTTTTGCTGCCGCTTCTGCTGTGGAAATGCAGAATTTTGTCTTTACGGAAGACAAACCCATGGTCAGTCCCAGTGATTCTTCGGAAGCCGTATACTGCTACAACAAAGGCACCGAATGTCTTCACAACAATCTTCTTGAGGATGCGGAGACTCTTCTGCTCCGTGCCATCCAGCTGGATCCGGAATTCGCCGATGCGATGGATCATCTTGGTCTTGTCTACAGACGTCTCGGCCGTTACGAAGAGGCAATCGAACTTTACACAAGATCCCTTTCCGTCAACCCGGAAAACCCGGTGGCCTACATCAACATGGGAATTGCCTGCAGACTTCTCGGCCGCTACGAAGATGCCCGCATCGCATACATCAATGCAATGCTCCTTGATCCTGAGGATCCGGAACCCTATTACGGAATCGGCGGACTTTATTACCTTGCAGGAATGTACGAAGCCTGTATTCCCTACTATTATACCGCCATTGAAAAATATCAGGATTCTCTGTTCGTCTATGATGCCTGCTACTACCTGGGTTGCGCTTACTACAAACTGGAGCAGTTTGACGAAGCCCTGCAGTTCTTTTACCTGGCCTCAATCTATTACGACACTGATGAAATTATTCTCGAAAGGATTGCGGAACTTGAGGCACTTCTTGGGAAGAACTCCTATGATTACTGGAACTGATCAGATCAGCGCTTAACAATGTCCCTCTGAGGGTCCGTCACAGCTGTCACCCTGAGGCACCATGAAGCCCAGCGCAACCATGTCACCCTGAGGCACCATGAAGCCCAGCACATCCATGTCACCCTGAGGCACTCGAAGGGTCCGTCACAGCTGTCACCGACGTTTCGCCTCCGTTCATTCCGCTCAGCGTGGCGAATCGGACTGTTTTTCCGGAAGTCCTTCCAGAATTCACAACACTCCAAAAAGATTAAACTGCTGTCACCCTGAGGCACCATGAAGCCCAGCGCAACCATGTCACCCTGAGGCACTCGAAGGCTCTGCTCTTACAGAATGCCGCCCTCCAGAATTCGATCAATCATTGTAATCATCTGAATTCTGGAAGGGCGGGAGGAAAAACAAGGACAACCGAGCCACTCTGAAGGTTGGCGCAGTCCGATACCTATTACCTTCAGCGTGGCGAATTGGACTGTTTTTCCGGAAGTCCTTCCAGAATTCACAACACTCCAAAAAGATTAAACTGCTGAGATTCTCCGGATTTCTTCCAGTGCGCTCTGCATATGAGGCGGCAGTTCAATCTCAAAAGTGCGGTTTTTTCCTTCCACAGGGATTGTAAGCCGCACCGCCGCCAGCTGCAGTTTCTTAATGTGCAGTTTTTTCTGGGCTTCTTTATTCAGCTTGAAATTCCCGTATTTGTCATCACCGATGATCGGCACACCCTTCTGTGCAAGATGAATGCGGATCTGATGCATCCGGCCGGTTCCCAGAGTCACGTCAAACAGAGAGAAACACCCGGAAGCGGAATTCTCTTCAAATTCAGGAAGCACTGTGAAAAGGGAAGCTGTCCGGTAAAAAGTCAATGCTGACTGGGATTTTCCTTTGTGGACCACAGGCGAATCAATCCGGCCTGACAGAGGTTCAAGAGCACCGAAAGACAGAGCCGCATATTCCTTCTTTACCTGCCCGCCCTGCAGCAGCGAGATCCACTTTGAGGCAGCGGCTGCGGATTTTGCTGTAACCAGTACTCCGGCAGTTTCCTTATCAAGACGATGAACAAGATGAATGTTCTGCTTTGTCTGTTCAGGAAGAATCCTGTCCACAGACTCACTTATTCCTGCGCCTCCCTGGACAGCCAGTCCGCAGGGTTTGTTTATCACACAGATTTCATCGTTTTCGTATAGAATTTCCAAGCTTTTCACCCGAAAATTATATAAAGAATCGGGGACTTTTTCAATTTTCGGACAGAAATATCCCGTTTTCGAATCCCTTTTGCAATCACTTTGCAGACACTTTTGCGAGGCTTTTTATGAACAGAAAATTTTTTGCAGTCATTTTTTCTCTGCTGATTTTATCCTTTGCTTTCTGCGACATGCTTGTGAATCCTTCCTGGGATTTTGCCGTCGACCTGCCGGAAGGTTTTGAACTGAAACAGAAATCCGGCAACGACAGTTTTCTTTTTGAACACCCGGATATTCCCGTAAGCATCGTACTACGCGCCTACTCTCTCAGCCGTTACAAAGACACGAAAACCGCGGCGACAAATGTGATGAAACAGCTGGGCGCAAAATACGAAAGCAGTGACTGCCAGTGGCGCAACAGTGATGCAAAAATCCTGCAGTTTTCCATGAACGTGAACGGTGCTCAGGAAGGCTGGGGAGTTGTGGCAAACCTGCCGGACAAAAAAGGAATCATTGTGATGCTTGCATACACTCCCAAAGCCTACGCACAGAACCAGCAGGTAAGTGATTTTCTCTTCTCCTGCCTTGACAGCCTGATAATTGACTGGGGTTGCTACACCGATGCCGGACCGATCACGGCCTTTGCCTTTCCCAAAAGTGAACAGAAAGACAGAGAAAGCCATAAAATCGCAATCGCCGGAAAAAAAATCAGTTTCACACTGGATCCTCTTGATCAGGAAGCGGATGAATTCGTCATTGAGCGGGAATATTCAGTTCTTTGCATGTACCAGAACTCAAAAAAATGGAAAGAAGCATGGCAACGCTATTACCGCCAGATTTTCAGGAATGAATGTGGAAGACTGAGTCAGGCAGCTTTTGCAATACAGAACAAACTGCGCTCAATCTGCGGCACCGATGCAGAATACGCACAGACACTTCTCAGCTGGGTCCAGGGATTTGACTACGCCCGTGACCACAAGGGCACAGATTTTGCGCCGGTCACAAAAGTCATATGCGGAGAAGGCTCGGACTGTGACAGCCGTTCAATGCTGCTTGCGGTTCTTCTTCATCACATGAACATGGACACAGCAATCTTTGTTTCCTCAGAGTATTCACACGCACTTTTCGGGGTTGCACTTGAAGGCTTTTCCGGCGCCAGACTCAAAAGTTTTGACACAACCTATATCCTTGGAGAAACGACAGCCCAGGTTGACCTGGGCCTTGTAGCTGCGGATATGGCCGACCCGGCAAAATGGATACCGGTGTCTTTCTTCTGACAGACTCACGCCGGAGGCAGAATCAGTCCTTTGTCAGCAGATTGTAAGCTTCCATAGGATCTGTAACGTTCAGAAGTGCCTCGCGCAGTTCCTTGTTCTTGATTTTTGAACTGAAGTAAGACAGTGTCTGAAGATAGTAGGCATGTTGATTGTATGCGGCCGCAATCATGATCAGAAGACGGACTGGTGCGTCATCAATTGTCTGGAAATCAATGATGTCACATTTGCTGATACCTACGGACATAACAAGATCAGTCACAGAAGAAAGGCGCACATGGGGAATGGCAATTCCGCGTCCGATGGCTGTAGACATCAGTTCCTCGCGCTTAAGGATTTCCACAGTGAGTTCGCCTGATGACTTTACCTGGGGAGCTGTCGCAAGATTCTCGGCCAGCTCAACAAGGGCGTCATGTTTTGTGCTGTGATTCAGGAATATGATGCGGTCAGGAGAAAGTACGTTCTTAACCTGAATCTGGTTTGAGGAAACAGCAGGTTTCAGACCGGAAGAAAGGCGCTCATTGACCCATTTCTCAATTTCTGATTTCTTGAACCGCCAGACTGTACCGATTTTTCCTGAAGGGATCTCTCCTTTCTGGGCCCAATCATATACAGTGCGCTCTGAAACACGCAGATATTTAGCAACTTCTTCTATAGTAAGGATATCGTCTTCCATCAACTTCTCCTGATTTTTCTTCTATTCTAACTATGATTTCGTTGAAATATCTTGCAATGTTTGCGTTTTTTTGTCAAGTCTTGCACTCTTCTGAGCTGTTTTGCAAAGAATCCAGCCTGTTATCCGCCTTATTTCGCAAGCTCATGAAGTGAGTCATAGGGATAGACGCCTGCCAGATCCGTTATCACTTTGCTGTCCCAGGAGTTTCCGAAGACCACAGGTGTGTCAGGTCCTGCAAACTCAGAAAGAACCTGCCGGCATATTCCGCAGGGAGGAACAGGGTAATCCGCTTTGGGCGCCACAATCGCAATGGCGAGGAATGTTGTGTAACCGGCGGCCATGGCACTGAACCAGGCGGTACGTTCCGCGCAGTTTGTGGCACCGTAGGAACGGTTCTCAATGTTGAACCCTGTCTGAATTTTTCCGTCAGGCAGAAGGATTGCGGCTCCAACAGGAAACTGTGAATAAGGAGCATAAGCTTTTTCAGCCGCTTCTGCAGCCCGGTCAAAAAGCTGGTGTAAATCAATTTCAGCCATAAAATCCTCCGTTTTAATACGATGATTGACGAGATAATAGGTGTATTATATCATTGTTCTCTATGAAATCCCCTAAAAAAACGTTGTTTATCATTATAATCTGTCTGATTTTTACCATTATATATACTTTTTTCGCAGCCCGTCCCCTTAACGACAGGCTGAAGATCTCAACTGTCTGGACAATCACAGTGCCGGATCCGGTTGATGAACAGTATGCCGCTTTCTACCGGAACGCCGAGATTTCTGCAGTTTCCGACACCGGTTCTGATTCCGCTTCCCAGGAAGAAGGCGACAGCAAGAATCTTATCCGCTTCATGCTGAAGGACAGGCTCGGCTATTTTACTGAAGACGGAACAATAAGCCGCGTAAGTTACTACACAGAGAACGCCACAATCAGTTCTGAATTCTCTGCAACCTATCAGAACAATGCCGATGATATTCCCTTCTACAAAGCGGACGGTTCAATCGCCGGTGTTATTGAGGCCCCGGGATTCCCATTCTTTACGGAAGACGGTAACTTTGTGTTTCTGCCTGGAGGAACCGGATTTGCAGGCATGGACGTTCTGGGCCGCACTGACTGGGTTTATCAGAGCAATTCCCCTGTGACCGCTTTTTCTGCAAGCAGAGGCGGAACGGCAGCAGGTTTCGCTGACGGAAAAGTCGTCTGCCTTGACAGATCGGGAAAAGTGCTTTTTGAAGTTTCACCGGAAGGCAGCAATTTCCGTGTGATTCTTGGCACAGACCTGTCTGACAATGGTGAACTTCTGGGCTGTGTATCAGGAATTGACCGTCAGCGTTTCGTTCTTTACAGATACGCGCAGAATCAGGTGAAAGTAATTTTTCATGAATACATTGAGAAAGAGATGAGGGAACAGACTTTCGTACAGTTTAACAGCCAGGGAAACCGGGTTTTCTACGGAAGTCCCGACGGACTTTCAATCGTCAACTGCAGCGCCTTGACATCCACTCATGTTCCTCTCAAAGGTAAAGTTTATTCCCTCAAAGAATTCCCGGATCTTGACATGTATGTGGTCCTGACAAAAACCGACGGCCGTTATTTCGTATATCTGTTTGAAGGAGAATCCACTCTGACAGGAAGTTTTTCCTTCGAGGCAGACAATGCTTTCATCCTTACGGAAGGAAATGCCCTTTATGTAGGCCGCAACAATCAGATCTCAAAACTGGAGCTGACAAAATGAAAAAAACACTTCTGCTTCTGACCGCATTTCTTACTGTTTCCGCTTTTTTAACCACAGCTCCCTACTCTGCCGCTGCCTTTGAATGGCCCCAGCAGATTCCGGATTCCAATGCTTTCTCCGCTTTCTTCGGGGAAAACCGCGGTGACACCCTTAACACATCCCTCGTATTTTCAGAGCCACAGACTGTTTCTGCTTCAGAAAACGGTACTCTCATAATGAAATTTGACGCATCGAACAATGGTGAGGGCTGGTTCCCTTCAACACTGGGAAATGCGGTGATTCTGTCACATAGCAACGGTATGATCACGGTTTACGGCAATCTTGATTCAATCACAATTGATGAAAGCGCAAAAGAAGTTGCACAGGGCGCCGAACTGGGACGTTCCGGTCAGAGCGGGTGGAATGGAAGCAGAAAAGGTCTGGAATTTCTTGTCTGTGACACAAAAATCAACACAACAATCAATCCGCTGATTCTTATGCCTGAAGTTTTTGAGCCTTACTCAATCAGCATACAGAATCCGGTGATCTACAACAGAAACGGTGTCGCACAGCCAGTTGAGAACGGAACCTCTGTCTCCGCAGACATTTACCGGCTTTACATTGCCCCGCAGACTCAGACAATGACCTATAAAACAACAGTTTCTGTAAATGGAAGTACAGCAGAGACAATTCTCTACAACATTCTCAAGCCTGAAAACCGGGAGCTTGTTTTCAGCGGAAAAAACAGTTACTGCATTCATGACATTTTTCCCGACTCAAACCGTCAGTTTCTGGGTGAAATCATCCTGAACGGCGGACAGAACCTGATTTCAATAACTGTTACAGATCTTCTTGGCAACGAAAAAACCGCTACCTTTACAGTGGACTGCCGGTAACTGTCAAAATCCGCAGCAGCAGACAGCACAGATTTCGATTACACACACAGGCAGAGACAAAAAAAGGCCGCCCAAAAAGTCGCTTTTCCGGTGTCTGAATCTGTTCGGCAGACCCAAGGAACCGTACTCATTGACTGATCAGGCAGCCCCTTTTCAGTATGTAATCTTTGGATCAGAATGTTGCGATCGCAGCCTTTGTGCGTGCAATAGCTTTATCTACACCCAGAGCAAGGATTGAACCCATAAGCGGCGGAGAAACTTTGCTTCCGGTGACAGCCATGCGGATAGGCATCATAAAGTCACCGAGTTTGATTCCCATTGATTCCGCCATTGAGCGGGCCAGTTCTTCCTGAGCCTCGTGTTCGGGAAGTCCGGGCAGTGCGGCAATGAATTCCAGTGATTTCTCAAGCACTTCCTTTGTCTTTGCAGCATCAAGTTTTTTGGGAATAATCTGCTCAACAGGGGGAACAGCCACGTTCTTGAACAGAAAGCCGACCATTTCAGCAGCATCTGTCAGGAAGTGAAGACGCTCTTTGATAAGCGGCATAAGAGCCATCAGTTTCTCACGGATAACTGAGTCTTCCAGAGCTTCAGCACCGGCAGCCAATGCTTCAGGAGCAATCACAAGTCTGTCACCGTCGTAAGCAATTCCTGAATACTCAGGGCCCACGTGGGGTGCGGGGAATTCTTCGCTTGCATTGATCGGAATGGCAGCGTCGCCGGTTCCTGTGATGAAAGGCAGAACTGCGTCAAAAAGTTCCTGGTCAGTCATGGCGCGGATGTACTGTCCGTTGTACCATTCAAGTTTCTTGTAGTCAAAAACTGCAGGAGCCTTGTTCAGATGTTCCAGTTTGAAAAGGCGCTCAAAATCCTTAAGATCGTAGATGTCACGGCCGTCTTCGTAGGAACAGCCCAGCATTGCGACATAGTTGATAAGTGCTTTTGCACAGTAACCACGGGCGCGGAATTCGTTCACACTTGTGGCACCATGGCGCTTTGAAAGTTTCTGACCGTCTTTACCCATAACCATGGGCAGGTGGCAGAATTCAGGATGATCCCAACCGAAAGCCTTATACATGATCACATGCATGGGAGTTGAGGGAATCCATTCCTGGGCGCGCATCACGTGTGAAATCTTCATGAAATGGTCATCAACAATGTTTGCCAGGTGATAAGTGGGGAATCCGTCACTTTTAAGGAGTACTGGATCCGGGCTTACGTCTTCGTTCTTCCATTCAATGTCACCGAGAATCGCGTCATGGAAGCGAGTCTCCCCTTCCAAAGGCACTTTAAGGCGGATTACGTAAGGTTTGCCGGCCTCAAGATTTGCCTTAATCTCTTCCTCTGTAAGGTGACGGCAGTTTCTGTCATAACCGGGAGCCATCTTGTTCTTTGTCTGCAGAATGCGGATTCTTTCAAGGCGTTCCTCGTCACAGAAGCAGTAATAGGCCTGACCTTTCTCCACCAGTTCCATTGCATATTTCTTGTACAGCTCAAAGCGTTCGGACTGAACATAAGGACCGTATTCTCCGCCTTTGACACCACCTTCATCCCATTCAACACCAAGCCATGCCAGTGTGTCATAAAGGTTCTGCACATATTCTTCGCCATAACGTGTGCGGTCAGTATCTTCAAGGCGCAGAATGAATTTTCCGCCCTGACTTTTTGCGTAAAGATAATTGAACAAAGCGGTACGTACACCGCCGATGTGCTGCATTCCCGTAGGAGACGGAGCATAACGAACACGAACTTCCATAAGTTACCTCAAAAAAAACAATTAGTTATGTGAATATATCCTTTTATGGATTTTTTCACAATCCTATGCACCCCTATGCACCAGATACTGGCTTTTCCAGGCAGAATCTCTGCGCTCAGACTTTTCTCTTCAGTGCCACCAGCGTAAGATCATCGTACTGGGAATCCTCTTTTACCCGTGTGTAGAACTTGTATTCGGGGTAATCAGGATGATTCTCACGGTAGGCACAGTAATCGTTGTACTGGACAAAACATCTGTTCAGGAATGCGTCGATTTTTGAATCAACAAGGATTTTGTCCTTAGGCTGAACATCAGGCGTCTTGTACATACGGAATACTTTCTCCACGGAAACCAGTGCCATAACCGCGTCTTCCGCAGTGCCTGAGCATCTTGAGAAATCGAATTCAAGGACTTCTCCGGGAATCGGGTTATGGAATTTCTCAAGTCTGTAGACACTGCGGCTGAAAACAGCCTCGATGATCGCATTAACGCGCTCAGGAGACATTTCCTCATTGTCCTGACCTACAAGATGCATTCCGTGAATCTCGCCCTCAGCAAGTCCCGGCTCCTGGCATGTGATCACGTTAAAATCCCTGTCACGGAACATGCGCTTTGCTTCCTCAATACCGTCAGTGTAAAGGAAGAGCACGTCTCCCGGATTAAGATGAAGCTTTGTCACCTGGAAGCCGCCCTTTGAATCTACAATGAACGAGGGGAATACACCGGCAGCTGCGGTTTCCTGCAGGGTAACGGTTTTCTTTCTGCCCTCAGCCGCATCATAAATGTGGATCAGATTGTCACCCGCATTACAGAAATAAAGATCACCGTTGTCCGCATTATAGATGCAGAGAGTAAAGGCTGCAAAACGGCCTTTGAAACCGCGGCTTTCTATCAGGTCATTGATCTGGGACACAATGGGCGCCAGATTGTATCCGTCCTTCTGGTAGGTCCAGTCCTTGAAGTAATTCAGGAACAGTGTGGCAACCTCAACCATGATCAGGGCAGCAGGCACACCTTTACCGGAAACGTCGCACTTGATCAGAGCGTAATGTCTGTCATCAAGTTTAAGACAGTCAAAATAGTCACCGGAAACTCCCTTTGCACCTTCGTAATAACCGAAGAACTGAGCTTTTTTGTCTTCCATGGCACCGGTTGTAAGTTTGCGGCCGGAACGGTCTGTCTCAAGCGGAATGAACATTTTCTGCAGTTCCTTACCGACTGTAAGATCTTTTGCCGCAGCGGCAGCCTTCACAAGACCATGAGTCATTTCATTCACAGAGTCACCCAGCATACCGATCTCATCACGGGATCTGATCACAATATCGCGGCCGTCAAGTTTTTCCTTGTCCTCTGTGTCACGGATCATTTCCACGTGTTTTGCCAGTTTACGTACAGGCACAATGATGTAGGAGGCCATTGCCAGTGATCCGAAAATTCCGATGATCATCGAAATCAGCGAAATAAGCACCGCAGTCTCAATCACCTGGGTGCGTGTCTCGTTTACAACAATCTGCATCTGTTCTGTTGAAACCTGAAGAAGGACCGCACCGCGTACGAAAATCTGGTCGGCACCCTGTCTGAAGACTACAGGCTTGTAGAAAAGATAGTGACTGTTCTCCTCGTCGATTGAATCAAGGGGGAACTCAGGGATTGAACCCACTCCGCTGTTGGAAAGATCAGAAAGTTCAGTGTTCAGCCGGCTTTGAAGGGCTGTGGTGATAATCTGGATTTCTTCAAACCTTGCCTGGGATTCCTCATCATCACTGAGGGCAAGGGCAACACCTTCCATGTTCAGTTCGGAAATGTTGCGGGCAAGTTCCCGGATTTCTGCAGTACCGCTGCTGTTGAGGGCAACGCACCGCTCGGCAACTTCAAGATACCGGTCTGAGACAGCACGGGAAGTTCCGTAAGCCAGTTCCGGTGTGTCAATTATGTCCATGATCTCAGGATCGTTGCTGGCCCAGACACAGTTTATTCCGGTGTTGGAGGCATCCTCGCTGAGGGCAATGATCGAAGCGAATTCAATGTCAGACTGGTTTTCCGTCTGATTGGGCAGAAGACTCAGTTCAAGTGTGTTGTGAGTCGGCAGGTAAGCTTTTGCTCCGGAAGCAAGACTTTCAAGCATTACATCAACACGTTCCTTAAGTGCCTGTGTCAGCATCTGCTGCTGGTTTCTGAAGGAAACGAATCCCAGAGTCAAAGAAACTGAAAGTACAACACCAAGAACCAGAATCGAGGTAAAGAATGCAAGTCTGTATTTGAAGCTCAGTCCCTTCTGTCTTGAAGCCCGTCTGTTTTCTCTGATGATTGAAGGCATAGTCTCTCCTTGGATAAGTGCTTTTACCTGTCTGTTCACTGAACGGACATCTCTTGCAGAATTGACCGTGGCTTTGATGACCGCGAAGACACCGATAACCACGCACAGAACGGCAAGAGCAATAAGAATCTTGTAAAGCTGGATGATGAAGTCGTCATTTGAAACAAGTTCAACAGATTTCGGTTCATAGGTCTGAGTATAGTCACCCAGTTTGACAGTTCCGTATTCATCGGTATAGAAGGTCTGGACCGATTCATAGGGGCCGCGGGCAGGATGAATAAGAGTCACCGCGTAATCGCCCCGGAACAGGCCTGCAATGCTTATTCCGGAAATAATCTTGTCCGATTCAATGCGGAAGTCTACAGACACGCCGGTCTGATAAGGCTGACCCACGGGATGCACGTACACCGCCTCCACGTTTCCTTCTGTGGTGAATCCGCGTCCGCTGATGTCCATGCTGATTATGCCGAACTGGTCTATGTCCACAGAAAGTGCGTAGATCGATGTATATGGAATGTATTTGTTGAGTGCAAAATATTTTATGGAGCGTGGGCCTATGTTTCCGGCACTGTCGATTGCCGACACTGAGAATGCATAGACACCGTCATCACGGTTTTCGTAGTTTATGCTTCTGTATCCACTTACAACATAGGCGGGAAGTCTCTCCGGCAATCCCCACCGCTGGGATGAAAGATATTCAGCATTAACAGCAGACCTTGCAGTTCCGCCCATGTATTCCAGATTGTATGTGTATCCGACCACGTCATTCACGTCACCGTTTCTGACAGGCACATACCAGGACATGTCAAAGGTGTTTGATGCAAGGAATCCGAAACTGTCAGCAGGTGGCAATGTGATGACAGGAGCAGGCGGTGGCGTTATGTCGTAAATGTAAGGCACACTTACACACAGAGACCAGTTGCCGGCACAGTCCAATGCTCTTGCCTTGAAATACCAGGTTCCGTCGGAGTCAGGATAAACTGTGCAGAGGGAATCTGTTATAATGTCAAATTCTGAGTAACTGGGTTCAACTTCAGGATCTTTTGACCAGGAATAGGAATATCCCAGGATGTAGGATGAATCCTCCGGCAGTGCGACAGAGAACTGGGCTCTTGAAGTTGCATAATGGCGACCTTCCCTGAAAGAATAGGCTTTTACGGAAGGAGGTTCCACTGTTCTGTCAGGTGTGATTCTCTTGATTGCAAACTGATTTCCCGTCGGTTCCTGCCATACAAGAGAGAATTCATTTTCTGTCACAGCGGAGATTTTCGGGAAAAGCAGAGAGTCACTTCCATGATCCCAGGAATTCTCATCCCAGAAATAGCCGTTGAAGCCTGCGAAGTAAAGTGAAGTGATTCCGTTTCGGTTGTCTGACCAGAAAACTGTCGGTGTTCCCATAAAATCCATGAAGAAAGGTGAATTCTCAGCACCGTCGCCCACAGAGACGCGTCCAGGACCTGTCACAATTCCTGCAGTCTCCGGATCAACTGCGCAGGCATAGATCTGGGGCCGTGAAGACAGGTCGCTACGTTCCCATGCAAGATAGATCAGTCCGTCACACAGACCGATCACTGCATTCTGATTGTCATAATCAGTGAAGTCTGCAGAGTTCGCTGTAAGCAGAAGCGGCTCGGACCATTCATCAGACCCGATGTTCTTCAGTGTTCCGTATAACTGGAAAGAGTAACGGTCACCGGACAGGAAGGAACTCTGGAACACAACGTAATCGCCCCAGTCAGTTGCAAGAAGCGTTGGCACAAAGGGATTCTGGAGTCCGACAGACGCGGAGAATTCAGTAAAATCAGTCCATTCAAAGCCGTCCTCTGACTGAGCGTAGAAAATCGAGAAAGTCTCGTTCTGACCCTGAGTCGCAAAAAGGATGAAGGAACCGTCTGAAGAAGGGAAAACACGTGGCGCAACAAGGGAATAACCGTTCTGGTTCAATGGTGTTCCTGTGACAGTGTCTCCGAAATCACTGATTGTGAATACTTCTATCTGTCTTACGTCTGTAAGGGCTGCCACAGTCAGGATTCCTTCGTGGCTCAAGGCACAGGAAAAAAGCCGCGGAACTTCACCGGCATAGGGGAAAGGCCCCGCAAAACGGTCAAGTTTTCTTTCAACGCCGGGCCGGTCACTGTAAAGGATACCGGAAAGCCAGACTTCACCGCCGCTGTCTCCGGAAACAATCTCTTCCCAGATTACAGCATCCCTGCATACGGGAATTATTTTCTTCTCTCTGTCAGCAATTACCGGGCTTTCTTCCGTAACAAGAGGATTCTCCGCTGTCCAACGTTCAAGGCTTTCCAGAAAGAAATCAGTAAAATCAAGACCGAGAAGAGCCGCATAATCCGAAGCATGTCCATCAGTTTCTGCCCCGAAAAGGGAAGAATGATCCAGCGGAACTTCAATGCCTTCAAGAAGCAGGTTCTCATCAGGAAGCTCAATCACTTCCGGCGGGGGAACATAAGTGGTGGCAGGTTTTGCCGCAGTCTGCGGGAATCTTCCGTCCCCCCTGGAAACAACAGAAGGAAGTTCCCAGTACATCTCATCAAAACTCTGCCCGCTTTGTGCAGAAAGCAGCGCCGCTGCGCAGATCAATGCAAATGCAAAAAGTAGTTTTTTTGTCATAACAGCGCGTCCACCTTCTTCTTCAAGTCAATAAGTTTTACAGATTTGCGGTAAGTTTCGTTCTGCATCAGTTTTGTCACGATTGCCGCAGCCTGGACGATGTTTCCTTTCTGCAGTTCCTGAAGAGCTTTCTGATACTGCATTTCGGCTTCCGCAGGCAGAATGATCGTTCCCGTTCCGCCCATCGCTATGTTGATTCTGTCTTTAAGAATCTGCGCGTCTTCGTTATCCGGGTTCTTGGACAGAGCTTCATCAGTTCTGGAAAGTGCGTTCCTGAGGGAAATCTCGTCACGGCTTCCGGCATTGAACAGTGCGAGAGCCTGTCTGTACAGTGTCCTGGATTCCTCTATTGCTGTAGTATCAGGCGGCACAACACGGATGCCAAGTTCAATCTCTGCATTTTCTATAAATTTACCCAATCCAGGATAACCGGGGTTGATTTCATAAAGGTCAATCAGGTCAACATAAACAGTCTGCTTCACAACGGCAGCGGGCCATGCAGCCATAGCCTCCTCAGCGCGCTGTGCAAAATAGACTGCGAAGTTCTCAGGATTCAGCAGCTGCTCAATACGCAGGGACATAAGGCTTGCTTCCTGGTTCAGCGGGAATACGACCTGGACAGCCTGAATCTTCTCCTTTGCTGCCAGAAGAGAATCCCTTGCCTCATCGGTCAGAGTGCCGCCGGACATTTTCTTGCCGCGGATAAAGAACTGGTTTGCAATGCTCAGCATCTGGCTGACTTCCGAATACAGCGGTGAAGTCACGGACAGAGTGCGGCCAGTCTTCATAGCCAGTGCGGTTCCGACCATTCCGAGGAGCGAAGTGATCTCCGCATCTTCATCAGCATTGGTCGCGGCCCATCTGTTCTTTGCCTGAAGCAGAATGCGCTCTGCATTCTCAAAGTTACCGGCATAATATTCATTTTTAGCCTGTGTCTTCATTGTGCGCACTTCACTGACCACTTTCTGGTTTTCAGCGCGGGCAATAAGAACACCAAGGCTCGAAAGTTTCTCATCGGTTTCAATGCGCAGTGATTCAGAATCGCTGTACAGAAGAGATTCCGTATATTTTGCGCGGGCTTTCTGGATAAGTGACAGAGCAGAGGAATAATTCTGTCTGTCATAGGCAGCCTTTGCTTCCTGATAACGCAGATCTCCTTCTTTCCGGGCTTTTCCGGCAAGCAGCAGCTGACTGGAAGCTTTATCCGTCATGAAAGCGAATTCTGTTTTCCATCCTTTTACAGACTCAAGCATTTCCCTGCAAACAGAAACCAGATCGGGATGGTCAGAAACGATCACTTCAATATCCATAAGATTTTTCTCAACCTGTGCAAGGAGGACCGAATCTTCACCTATCAGATCAAGAGTTCCCTGAGGATTGGAGACAAAATCCGCATCAAGCTCGAAGTTTGCAAGCTGATAACCGGTTGTGACAGTTCCCTCAAAATGGGTCCGCATTTCAAAGCAGTAATCTTCGGATGAAGTTTCCATAAGTCCGTAAAGTGTGCGTTTCCGCTCCGGATAACTTTCCGCAATTTCCGCAATGTAGGCATTGCCGGCTTCCACTACCCCTGCATAATGGTTCTCAGGATCTGAAAGCTCCCGTCCTGATTCTGCAAAGGCCAGAAGCCCGACTCTGCTGAATTCTTCATTTGCCATGTAATTTTCAGACATCCGTGAAACAAAGGCAACAATTTCAGGATTGTCAGAAGGAACTCCGGTCACGTCTCTAAGAAGACCTTCATATTCCCAGGTTTTTCTGATGAATGAAACTCTTGCTGAAGCGATTGAGCGTGTTTTCTCAAGGACATAAAGTCCTTCTTCCGCAGAAGATCCGAAGTTCTGGGCAAAAGTCAGATATTCTTCAGCATGTTCAAATTCTTCGCTTTCCAAAGATTCAAGACCACTTCTCATGCAGAGGGCGGCACTGATTTCTGAAGCAGAAATACTCTTCTTCTCCAGATCTGATTTTCCATCTTCAAGCAGCTGGACAAAATCCGTTGCCGCACGCAGAACATGGCGCACAAAAATCCGGTTTCCGTCTTCCTCCGAAGCAGTAAACCAGTCAGTGTATTCAGCAAGGGATCCGGCAAAAGCATCTGAATTCAGGCAGTATTCATATGTCTTAGACAGAGTCTCCGCATCCATCAGATTCTCTGCTTCGGGATTTTCAAGATAAACTGCAAGTGTATTGTCCAGAGACAGGAAATCATCCTCTGTCAGACACCATTCACGGATTCTGTTCTCAAAGTCTGCAGAAACCTGATTGGTTTCCTCTGACTCAGTGGTGTACACATGCATGGCAAGAATAATCTTTTCCGTAGCCTCAGCCCAGAGGCCTTTTTTCCACAGATCCCGGCCTTCGTCCATGTAAGCATAGAAATCTGCTTCACGCTGGGCAAAATCGGCTTCCAGTCTTGCAAGCAGATCAAGACCAACAGTTTTTGCATTCTCGAAGGAACGTCTAACAATCAGCAGGGAAGATTCAAAAGCTTTTCCAGCGATTCCATCTTTTACAGCAAGAAGCCGTTCCAGATCGTATTCAAGAGAATAATATGCGTAAGAAGCTGCTCCGTTCAGATCAGCATAATAATCAGGCTTTTCTGCAAAAACTTTTCTCCATTGGGAAAGCACTTCTCTGTCCTCAATGGCTTTTTCAACAGCATAGGAATCTTCTGTGACGCGGGTTGCAAAAATCTCCCAGTTTCCGAAGGATGGAACAATCTGGAAAACTTCCTCCGCCGCATCCGCTGATGCAGAATAAACACCTGTGACACTGCTGCTGAAATCTTTTACAAGGCCCGCAATTCTGTCATAAACGCTGTCCTGTTTCTCCGAACATTCATTGAATACTGATTCGTGACAGGCAAGCAGAGAGCGGGCATCCGGACCGAAAACAGGATGATTCAGTGTGTCTTCATTTTTATATTCTGTCAGCCCGGGAAGACTGTCGATAAAATCTTTGTTCCGACTGGCAAAAGAAAGCAGTCCGGCACTGTACCGTGAAAGCAGATCCAAAGATCCGCCGTAGAAAGCACTCTCTGTCGGAACAGGTCCGTCAAAAGCCATGAGAGTGTCATATTCAGAGAAAAACTTTCCGCCGTTTTCTGTTTCGGCAGCAATTTTTTCCAGTTCCAAGGCAACCTGTTTTCCTTCACGGCAGAAGTTGTCAAAATCAGCCGCATAGGCAAAAAGTTTCTCAGCATTTTCAACCTGTGTCTTAATCAGGCTTAAGTCTTCCCTGTTTTCAAGAAGTGCAATTCCTTTTCTGATAAAGACTTCGGAATAAAGTTCCGCATAAGTTGCAGAATCAGCATACAGTTTTTCCCCGTACTGACCCACTCTTTCCTCAAAGCCGAAACCAGATGCGACAGTCATTCCCCGGTTCAGGATTCGTCTCAGGTGGGCCAGGGCGATTTTTTCAGAACTGTCAGTACAGGTTCTGTAAATGGAATCAATCTCTTTCCGCAGGGAAAGGGTCTTTTCACTTATTTCCTTTATTTCCTGTGTCAAAGACATTGCCCTTTCAAAAATCATGTTTTCACTGATCAGAGAAAGAAGATCTTCCGTTTCGCATTCAGACAGTTCTCTCCACAAAGATTCCTGATAGGCAAGCTGGAAGTCGAGCATTCCGAAGGATTCAACCATTTCCAGGACAGAATCGGCTTTGACAGCAATCTCTCCGGGCGGGCATTCAAACAGAGCAAGCGCATCCTCAAGACGCAGACTTGCATCCACAAAGTTTTTCTGATTCCAGAGAAGATCCGCTTCCTCAAGCAGAGAATTGAAGGTCTGTTCCTGTTCGGAGAAAGTATATTCCATGAAGGCAAGCAGATCTTCTGCCATACGCCTGCCTGCCGCAATGTTCATGTCCACAATCAGACGGCCTGAAGATGAAGCCTTTGCAAACAGTTTCTCACGGGATGCAAGAATTTTTTCATCCAGATCAAGAAGTATTTCCACAACTTCATCAGTTTTCTCAGCCGCGGGAGCATACTGTCCGCCGTAAGCAAGCAGGTCTGCTTTTACAGCCATGACTTCATCCACATTCTCGCGGATCTGTTCGTGGGTTCTGTCAGCCATAAGCATGGCATTGCTGAACCGTTCAAGATTTGTGTCACTGGCGAAAAGTCTGGAAGTCTTCTCATAATCATCAAGAAGCCGGGCATAGAAAAGTTCTGCATCGCTGCCCAAAGAACTGACAGAATCCACAAGAGCTTTTTCTGCACTTCCGATAAGTTTTTCCGTATCATCAAAGCGGGAGCGGAGAACAGCGCAGGCATCGGCAACCACAGCCCGGGCATTTTTAAGAACCGGAAGCCTTGTGTCAGAGCAACCTGCCAGGACTGTCTCACCATTTTCAACAAGTTTACGTGTGTTTCCGATGAATCCGATTCTGTCAGCGAACCATGCGGCACAGTCAGCGCCACCTTTACCGAGAATGCATCCTGTGTCATCAGAGACAAGCACCGGTGACAGGGGAAGTCCCGCATAGACACGGGCATTGTCATCAAGGGCAAGAACCGACTGTGCAAGATTGTTCATGTCAAGACACAGATAGCTGCCCTCAAGTGAATATTCGTCATTGGCAGAGAAATATGCGGCACCGTCAAAACATTCCGCCGCATTCAGCAGATGATCCAGATAATCAGGCTTGAATTCTCCCGCACGCGCTAGATAGATTTCCGCACCTTCAACAGCAGCATCAAAGGCACAGTTTCTTGCCACTTCATATTCCTCAATAAGGATGTCAACAATTCCGAAGTTTCCGAAATCCTTTGAGCCAAGCAGCGTCCTGTATGCGAAGGACAGCCAGGACATGTTTGAGATCTCGCCGGCATTGTTCAAAGTCTGGAAAGTTTTCTCAAGCCAGAGTCCTGTCTGTTCCGTCTGCTCAGCAGTCTGCAGAATCAGGTCGAGATAATCGGCAGCCCAGGTGTTTTTCTCGGCAACGCTACCGGAAGCCTGATCCGTGTAGTCCAATGCGCAGATCTGGTTGAACATGTCATAAGATTCATCAAACCAGCCCCGCAGCGTTGTCATGATTTCCACAATGTCATCACGGATAAGATTGTAGGATGATTCCTCCAGAAACTGGTCGTAGTAAATATCAAGGGCTTCACAGTATTTATGAACGGAGTCCGCATAAAGTTTCCGGTCAAAGAGAACGCGGGCTTCCTCAACAATCCTGCTGAAAGAATTCTTTATCGCGAAGAATTCGTGGACTCCTTCCGTTTTGTCAAGGAAACTCTGTATCGCCTTGTTAGGATTCTGCTCAAAACTGGAAACCGCATCAAAAAGTTCAAGAATCTCCCCGTCATCTGAATAAGGATCATTCAGGGCCTGCACAAGTTTCATCGTAAGTTTGCTGTAGTTTTCCTGAGCCAGCATGATTCTGTCTATGCGCTGCTGTACATTGTCAAAGTCATCAGGATTTGTCTTGAGAATATTCTTGAGTTTTACAAGGGCCTGGTTGTAATTTCTTTCTTCTATGAGTCTGTCTATCTCGGCATACCTGTCCTCTCGCTGACCGAATGCATGGAGCGTTCCAGCACCAATTGTCAGAAACAGAGAGAAGATAAAAATAAACCTGAATACACGTTTCATATCAGTTTAAACCAAATCTCTTCCTTATCGGCAGAAAAGTCCTGATTCTGCACTGTTTTCTTGGTTTCCGGCTGACAGATCACTCATGTCTGCGTTAGAATATCATCACTATGGCAATACGATTTGAATCAGAACAGAAACTGTTCGTCCTTGAGACAGAAAACACGGCGTATGTGATCAGCATCACAGATGAGAAAGGCTTTCTCGGCCACCTCTATTACGGAAAAAAACTTGCAGACTACAAGGGAATCACAGCCCTTCTCCGCACAGAAGAATATCCCTGGCTTCCAAGCCGCAACAGGCGGGATGAACTTGCTTTCAAGGCATCTTTTCCTTTTGAATTCGCAAGCAACGGAACAGGAGACTTCAGAACATCACCTCTTGCAGTCCGGACGGTTCAGGGTTCCTGGGCAGCAGAGCCCCACTACCGGAGCCACCGGATCTATGACGGGACAAAACCTCTTGAAGGACTGCCCCACTGCTTCAACGGAGACCAGAGTCTTGAGATCACACTTTTTGATGAATCCATCGCTCTTGAAGTGACACTGATTTATTCAGTTTTTGAAAAAAGCAATGCAATCACACGCACAGTCCGCGTCAGAAACACTGGTGCAGACGGAAATCCGGTTTTTCTGGAACGGGTGATGCCTCTCTGCATGGACATGGACAACCGTGACTTTGATATGATCACGCTTCACGGTTCATGGGCACGGGAACGCCACATGCAGCGCCGTCCTGTAGGTTACGGTTTCCAGGGCGCGGAATCAATCCAGGGCAAATCCAGTCATCAGGACAATCCCTTCTTTGCCATCCTGGAACACAATGCGGATCAGACACAGGGTGACTGCTACGGCTTCAGCTTTGTCTACTCCGGAAACTTTCTTGCACAGGCAGGCGTAAGTGAATTCAATTCAGTCCGTCTTCTCATGGGAATCAATCCGGAAGGCTTCTCATGGAAACTGGAGCCCGGACAGGAATTCCTTTCCCCTGAAGTAGCGATGGTCTATTCCTCAGAAGGAATCGGCGGAATGAGCCGGAGTTTCCACGACCTTTACCGCGGACACCTTATCAGAAGTCCCTGGCAGTTCAGGAACAGGCCTGTCCTGGTGAACAACTGGGAGGCGACCTATTTTGACTTCAACACACAGAAACTGATTGACATAGCAAAAGAAGCGGCTGAATGCGGAATAGAGATGCTGGTCATGGATGACGGATGGTTCGGAGCCCGTTCCTCAGACAACATGGCGCTGGGAGACTGGACTGTCAACACAGACAAACTGCCCGGCGGACTTGAGTACCTTGTCTCCGAAGTGAACAGACTTGGTCTGAAATTCGGAATCTGGTTCGAGCCGGAAATGATCTCTCCTGACTCCGATCTTTTCCGGGCACATCCTGACTGGGCGGTACAGATTCCCGGAAGAACCCCTTCACTGGCAAGGAATCAGCTGGTACTGGACATAACACGGCCTGAAGTTGCAGACCATGTCTACAGTCAGGTAAAAAGCGTGCTTAAAAGCGCAAACATTGAATACGTAAAGTGGGACATGAACCGTTCCCTCTGCGACGTTGCCAGCGCAGCCCTTCCGGCAGACAGACAGGGGGAGTTTTTCCACCGCTATGTCCTCGCTCTTTACGCCCTGCAGGAAAAACTGATTTCCGACTTTCCGGACCTGCTGCTGGAAAACTGTTCCGGAGGCGGTGCCCGTTACGACGCGGGAATGCTTTTCTACAGTCCTCAGATCTGGTGCTCAGACGACATGGATCCCGTTGAACGGCTTGCAATCCAGGAAGGTACTTCCATTGTTTATCCGCTCAGCACCATGGGAAGCCATGTCTGCGTCTCGCCAAATCACACGACACACCGGCTTCTGCCATTTGAGACCCGCGGGAATGTGGCCCTCTCAGGTACTTTCGGTTACGAACTGGACATCACAAAACTTTCAGAAGAAGACAAAGCCGCCATTCCTGAACAGATTGCCCGCTACAAAAGATTCAGCCCCATGGTACGGTCAGGAGATTATTACCGGATTGAGTCACACTCCCGGACACAGGGTTTTGACGCCTGGCAGATTGTCTCAAAAGACAGAAAGCAGAGTTTTGTCACAATTGTGCAGGTAAATGCCCAGGCTTTCGGACACAGCCGCATCATCAGGCTGCAGGGGCTGAAAGCGGATTCAGACTACAGAATCGAATTCATCGGGCAGGACACTGAAGGCGACACAAAAACTTTTGCAGAAGCTGGAAAAGTGCTCAGCGGAAGCCTGCTCATGAACGCAGGAATACCTGTGCAGAACATGCGCGGTGACTTCAGGAGCAAACTGATTTATCTTGAGGAAGCTGAGTGACCTGACAGAAGAGAAACGCGGCTGAAGGCTGCTCAGTCTTCGGTCACGTGCTCAAAGCCCTGGGCGATCATGGTATAGACGTGGTCGTCTGCCAGGCTGTAAAAAATAGATTTTCCATCCCGCCGGCTTTTAACAAGTTTGCTCTGACGGAGCACTTTAAGCTGGTGGGAAATGGCAGACTGTGTCATGTTGAGTGAAGCTGCCAGATCGCAGACACACAGCTCAGTCTCAAAGAGCATGTAAAGAATGCGGATTCTGGTCTGGTCTCCAAAAATCTTGAACAGTTCGGCCATGTCATTCAGTGTATCATCAGAAGGCATTCTTTCTGCCGCCTTGTCAATCCGCCCGGGATGTATCTCCAGACAATCACATTTTTCTTCAAAATTCTCAGCCATCTGCATTCCTTTTCGGGATGATTTCTTTTCTTCTGATTTTACAGGCAATCGCACAAAGGGGCAATTGTTTCTTTTGTGGCCAGTCTGCCGGAATAAACAGTGGCAGCTCCCGCGGCCATTGCAAAATCCAGGGATTTCTGCCAGTTCCAGCCTCTGGTGCAACCGTAAAGAAAGCCCGCAAGGGAAGAGTCACCGGCACCCACTGTGCTGACGGACCTTTCGGCCCCAAGTTCTGAGGAGGGAGAAGGCACGCAGGAAAAAAAGACACCGTCCCGGTTTACAAGCACCGCACCCTTTTCTCCCAGCGAAACAAAAACGTTTTTCGCACGGCCTGCATCCACCAGTTTTCCGGCTTCTGCAGCCGCCTCTTCCGCAGATTCAGGGATTTTTCCGCAGAGTTCGCCCAGTTCATCCCCATTAGGTTTCACCACAAAAGGCACAGCACCGGGAACAGCCGGATCAGTATCCAGACCGTACCTAAGTGCCGGGCCGGAAGCATCAAGGACAAAACGCACTCCCCGGCTGCCGAAAGCCTCCATTATTTTTCTGTAAAGATCAGGGCTGCCGTCCTTGACCACATTTCCGGAAAGCACAAGAAAATCACCGGAAGAAAGGCGTCTGTCAAGCAGTTTCATCAGTATCTCAATGTATTCGGGCCCCACATCAGGTCCCGCACCGTTGACCGCAGTCTCAGCAGTTCCTCTGCATGCGGGAATCTTCACATTCACACGGGAATTCCCATTCTCAAGGTGGACAAAATCATTCTCAATCCCCAGAGAATCCAGTTCCGCCTCAATCTGCCTTCCTGAAAACCCTGCGCAGAATCCGGTTGCCACTGTTTTTTCACCCAGGCTCTCCAGTACTTTCGAGACATTTATCCCTTTTCCGCCGGCAGAAAAAGATTCTGAAGAACTGCGGTTTATCTTTCCGGCAGCAAAATTCTCGGCATTCATGACGTAATCCAAAGACGGATTCAATGTAAGGGTATAAAACATATGCCACTTTACAACAGTATTGTGGTTTTAGACAAGACCTGGTTCGTCCGCTCTATTTTCCATGCCCCCGAAAAAACTGCAGAACCGTAGAAAATTTACAGTTTTTACGACTATCATGTTTTCATATAAAGATTTATGTGTTATACTGAATTACTGTTTTCAGATTCGTTCACGGGAGGGATTAATGAACGAATGGTTTAAAAAACTGCTAGAGCAGCTCAAAAATTTATGGGGCAAGTGGTCTCTTGTCCAGAAAATAATTCTCATCGGTATTGTCGTGGTGGTGATTGTCGCTCTTATTCTCATTGCCCGCGTTTCCTCAACACCTTCAACAACGGCTCTTTTCGGTACAGCCATTACTGATGACACACAGCTTGCAAACATCTGCATCGCACTGGACAACAACAACATCGAATACACTCAGAACGGGGGAATCATCTCCGTCGCAGACAGGACGACTGCCCAGAGAGCCCGTATCCTGCTCAATGAGGCAGGACTCCTGAACAATATTGATCCCTGGGATATCTTTGACGTGGAGCGCTGGACAACCACAGATTTTGAACGCAACGTCAACCTTCAGCGTGCGATCACAGAACAGCTGGAACTGCACATCAAAGCCCTGGATGACATTGACGATGTAAGTGTGAACATTGAGATGGGAAGAGATTCACTGTTCAACTCAGAACCTACAAGAGTAAGCGTTATCCTTTCTCCCAAACCCAACAGCGACATCACCACAAACCGGAAACGGCTCGAAGGAATCCAGAGCCTGATCATTGATTCTGTGGGTGTAGCTGCCGAAAACCTGACAATCACTGACAAGAAAGGTATCATCCTCAATGACTTTGAAGGCATGACAGCCTTTGACGAACTTGATATCGCAGAAAAACAGCATAAGCAGGAGCGTGAACGGGAAGCGGCTCTCCAGGCACAGCTTCTTGTCCAGCTTCAGGGAGTCTACGGTGAAGACAGGGTCCGCAATCTTTCTGTGAACGTGGAACTGGACTTTGACCAGCGTTCCTCTGAGTCAACAGTCTATTCACCGATTGTTCTTGAGGAAGACAATCCCAGCACTCTTTTCAGTGAGTTCAAATATGCGGAGACGCTGCCTCTTTCTTCAGAGACTGTATACAAAGAATCCAAAGGTACCACATACAATCCGGAAGGGGTCTCCGGTGTGGAGGGTCAGAATCCTCCGGTCTATTCAGACATGAGCAATATGTACACGGTCACGACGGAAAAAGGCGAGAAAGTCAACAATGTGATCAACTCAAGCCAGATTTCCGAGCAGAAGAGCATCGGTACCGTCAAGCGCATCACAGTTTCTGTCAACGTTGACGGAAGTTTCACACCTCATGTGGATGAGAACGGAGACTTCGTAGTCATCAAGGATCCGCGCGGTTCTTATTATCAGTACGATTATGAGCCTCTGTCACCCGAAGATCTTGCGGGCGTACGGGACCTGATCGCCGGAAAAATCGGATACGATGAATCACGCGGAGACAGGATCTATCCCACTTCTCTGCGTATCGACCGCATCACGGAATGGCAGGAATCCTACGCGGAGGACGAACGTGAACGGAACGCACGTCTTACTGTAATTTATGTCTGTATCGGTGTTGCAACAGTTCTTCTTGCTTTCATCATATTCCGCATCATCAGCCGCGAACTGGAGCGCAAACGCCGTCTCAAAGAAGAAGAAACATTGCGCAAGGCCCGTATGGACCGCGAGAAAACTCTGTGGGAAGCAGAACAGGCCGGCATGGAGGTCACCATGTCCGTGGAAGAACGGGAGCGGGCGGAACTGCAGGAAAATGCAATCGGACTGGCAAAAGAGCACCCGGAAGACGTGGCAATGCTTATCCGCACTTGGTTGATGGAGGAATAGTATGGGAGACGCAGCAAAAGCAAAACCCGCAGCAAAACCAGTTCCAAAACCGGCTGGTGCAGGTGGTTCAAAAAAGCCGAAAGATTACCGCAGCCTGAACGGCCGCCAGAAGGCAGCAATATTTCTTGTCTCTCTGGGTTCAGAGATTTCCTCAGAGATTTTCAAGCATCTGCGTGATGACGAAGTAGAGACTCTTACTTTTGAGATCGCCCGTCTTCAGACTGTAGATTCAGATTTTAAGGAACAGGTTCTCCGGGAATTCCAGGATCTGATGAAGGCACAGAACTTCATCACTTCCGGTGGTATCGACTTTGCCCGTGAACTTCTGGAAAAATCAGTCGGAAGCCAGAAAGCGATTGACATCATCAACAGGCTCACATCAAGTCTTCAGGTCCGTCCTTTTGACTTTATCAGACGTACAGACCCGGCTCACCTGCTCAACTTTATCCAGCAGGAGCATCCTCAGACAATCGCACTGATTCTGTCCTATCTGGAACCGAACAAAGCTTCAGTAATCCTTCAGAATCTGCAGGGAGACATCCAGAGTGAAGTCGCACGCCGCATTGCCTTGATGGATCGTACATCTCCTGACGTTCTCCGTGAAGTTGAGCGCGTTCTTGAGAAAAAACTTTCCACACTGTCCAGCGAAGACTATACCGCTGCCGGTGGTGTTGAATCCATTGTTGAGATCCTCAACCTTGTTGACCGTTCTTCTGAGAAGTCCATCATCGAATCTCTGGAAGAGGAAGACCCGGATCTGGCAGAGGAAATCAAGAAACGCATGTTCGTATTCGAAGATATTGTTATGCTTGATGACCGCGCCATTCAGAAAGTCATGCGTGAGGTTGATACCCAGGAACTGGCTAAGGCTCTTAAATCAGTTGATACAGAAGTTCAGGACAAAATTTTCCGCAACATGTCAAAACGCGCAGCCGCAATGCTTAAGGAAGACATGGAGTTTATGGGTCCTGTCCGTTTGAAGGACGTTGAGGAAGCCCAGCAGAAAATCGTATCCACAATCCGTCGTCTGGAAGATTCCGGCGAAATCGTCATTGCACGCAGCGGCGAAGACGAACTTGTTGTTTAAGGCGGTTGATTAATGGCAAAAAATGTTTTTTCACCCGGCGAAATCAAAAAAATCGATGACAAGGTCATGCTCAAGCTGACCAGAAATTTTGCACCAATAGAAGAAGAAGTGCCTGAGGAAATAATCCCGGAATACACAGGCCCGACAGCAGATGATCTTCGGAGAGAAGCTGAACTTTTCAAGAAAAATTTTGAGGATGAAAAGCAGCAGATGCTTTTTGATGCTCAGCAGGAAGCTGACCAGATCATAAAAAGTGCGGAACAGGCTGCTTTTGACGAGATCAAACGGAAATCTGATGAGGCCGCCGTCATCAAACAGCAGGCAGAAAGCGAGGCCCAGGAAATAATCAAGGCAGCGGAAGCCCGGTCTTTGGAAATCATTCAGGACGGAGAACGCAAACGGGAACAGACCATGGGTGATGCCTACAAAGACGGCTTTGACAAAGGCAGTGAAGACGGATACAACGAAGGAAAACACGAAGTAGAACGTCTTATTGACCGCCTCCATCTGATTCTTGAGAAAACTTTGGACAAACGTCAGCAGATTCTTGATGAGACTGAACAGCAGATTGTTGAGCTTGTTCTTCTTATTTCACGCAAGGTTGTAAAAGTCATTTCGGAAAATCAGCGTCAGGTTGTAATGCAGAACGTTCTGCAGGCACTGCGCCGTGTGAAAGGTCGTGGAGATGTTACAATCCGCGTGAACATGGGCGACGTTCAGCTTACAAGTGAGCATACAAAAGAATTCATGCAGTCTGTGGAAAGCATAAAAAGCATCACCATTGCAGAAGATTCAACTGTTGAAAAAGGCGGCTGTATCATTGAGACAGACTTCGGTGCTATTGATGCCCGCATCTCAAGCCAGTTGAATGAACTTGAGCAGAAGATTCTTGAAGTTGCACCGATCAAGACAGTTTCTAAAATTCAGTAGGTTTTGCCATGGACTCCATGTTTGACAAATACTTTCAGAGCGTGGAAAGAACAGAGACAATCCGCTTTACAGGTCATGTCACCGCAGTAAACGGCATGCTCATTGAAAGCAGAGGCCCTCAGTCTGTGATCGGCGAGATCTGCTACATAAAGATTCCATATCAGAACCAGACAGTCATGGCCGAAGTTGTCGGTCTTGAAGAGACAACCGTAAAACTGATGTCCTACGGTGAGACAAAGGGCATAGAAGTCGGGTGTCAGGTTGTAGCCACAGGAAACATTCTGCAGGTAGGTGTGGGGAAAGCACTTCTTGGCCGCGTTCTTGATGCTACAGGTAAAGCCTATGACAACAAAGGTGATATTGTTCCCGAAGTTTATTATCCGGCAGTTGCTTCCCCACCGAATCCCATGGACAGACAGCCGATCAAAGAACGCATCGTAACCGGTGTCCGCGCCATTGACTCTCTGATGGCGGTTGGACGTGGCCAGCGTCTTGGTATTTTCGCCGGTTCAGGCGTAGGAAAATCCACTCTTCTCAGCATGATTGCCCGGAACACCAATGCAGATATAAATGTTATCGCACTCATTGGTGAGCGCGGCCGCGAGGTCATTGATTTTATTGAACGGGATCTTGGTGAAGAAGGACTCAAACGCTCTGTTGTCATTGCCGCAACAAGCGACCAGTCTCCCCTCTGCAGATTAAGGGGCGCTTATGTTGCTACTGCAGTTGCTGAATATTTCCGGGATCAGGGCAAAGACGTAATGCTCATGTTTGACAGCGTCACCCGTTTTGCACGTGCACAGCGCGAAATCGGTCTTGCAATCGGAGAGCCGCCTGCCCAGAGAGGTTATCCGCCCAGCGTTTTTGAGACAATGCCAAAACTTCTGGAACGGAGCGGTACCGGCAAGACAGGAAGCATAACCGCTTTCTACACAGTTCTCGTAGACGGCGATGACATGGACGAACCGATTGCAGATACTGTTCGCGGTATTCTTGACGGGCACATTGTCCTGAACAGAAAGCTGGCTCAGGCTTACCACTTTCCTGCGATTGATGTGCTTGCTTCCGTAAGCCGACTTGCAAACCGTGTCTCAGGTCCGGAAACAAACAGAGCCGTTGCAAACCTGCGGCGTCAGATGGCACTCTATGCAGAAAACGAAGACATGATCACTGTAGGCGCATATCAGAAAGGTTCCAATCCACTTGTGGATGCCGCAATCGATGCACATCCGGCTATTGAGGAATACCTGATTCAGGGTGAATATGAACCCTCCCCTATCGACAGGACTCTGCTGGGACTTGCTGCATTAGGCCGCAATGAGATTCCTCAGTCAGAACTTGAACAGGCCGGAGGAGCAAAAGCAGACCGCCCTGCGGCATCAAAAACTGCTCAGAATTCCGCTCCCGCAACAGGCTCAGGTTCTTAAAACGGCATTAAATGAAAAAATTCAGTTTTACACTGCAGAAAGTACTTGATCTGCGTGAGTTTCAGGAAAATCAGGCAAAAACTGAGCTGGCTGCTGCAATTTCCAAGGCTGATCTTCTGCGGAGTCAGCTGGAGTCTGTTGCACAGAAACGTGCACAGACAAATCTTTCCCGCCGTGAGATTGTTGACCCGAACCAGATGATTGCGGTTGAACATTACGTTCTGTGGCTTGACAATGAAAAAGAGCGTCTCCTGAATGAACTTGCCCAGGCTGAGCTTGTGATTGAGGACAAACGGAAAGCCTTTGCAGAAGCGATGAAGAACCGCAAAGTTCTGGACAATCTCAAAGAAAAACAGTTTGCACAATACAGAAAGGATTTTTATAAAGCGGAAGAAAATGCCAGCGATGATATTTCATCACACAGTTATTACGATGATGATGGAAAATAAAGAAGAATCCAGCAGGTCAGTTTTCGGAATCACTTTCCGCGGGTTTTGATTTTTTCAGAAGTTTTTCAATTTTCTCAATTTCAGCGCTTTCAGGCTGCACAGTTTTAAGTTCGTTAAACATCCGTTCCGCATTCACAAGATCATTCTGTGCAATAAGAACCAGCGCATAGTTTGCTAACACCTGCGCATCATAGGGATTGTTGTTATAAAGCTTTGAATAGAGAGAAAGGGCTTTGTTCGTTTTTTCGTTCTTTACATAAACATAAGCAAGACAGAGCATGATGTTTGTATTACGGCTGTCTTCCTGATACAGTTTCTCAAAAATCGGTTCCGCAGCAGTAAACTTACTGTTCATTGAATAAGCACGCGCAATCTTGTAAGACAGCTGAGCACTCTCACCCCTGATGGATTCAACTTTTCTGTAATATTCCACGGCAGAATCATACTTTTTGGAAGTCATGAAGGATTCTGCCAGACTGTAATATTCTGTGGCGATATTATCCATCATAACATTGCCTTCATTGGGAACAATCACCACAGAATCAAGACTTCTGCATGAAAAAGGCGCAGATCCGCAAAAAAAACAGAGGAGAACAAAAAATGCCCGCCCGATCAATTTTTTTTGAGAACAAAGCGCCTTTCCGTCCATATTATCTCCTCAGAACTGTCTGTTCAATCTTGCGGAGCTGGGAACGGTACAGGCCGGCCACATTTGAACCGTAGTCAGCGATCAGCTGGATAATGTTACGTGGAGTTTCCTCCGTGTCACGTCCGTTAAGACGGTCACCGGCATCACCAAGACCAGGCATGATGTAAGCAGAAGCATTCAGCACAGGATCCATCCACAGAGTGTAACATGAACAGTTTTCAAGAGCGCGCACAACACGAAGGCTTCCCTTGAGAGCAGCAATAACATTGAAGAATTTGATCGATTTGGGTTTGACGCCCTGATCAAGGAGATATTTCACGACAGTGACCAAAGAGCCGCCGGTTGCGTTCATAGGATCAGCAAAAATCAGGTCTTTACCGTCAAGTTCCTCAAGATTGAAGAAAGATTTGTCCAGGTCAAGGATATATTCCATATTGTTTTCTTTTTTGGACTCATCACGTTTGATCTTGAACAGTGCAAAAGGTGTTACGTATCCGTGAGAAGAATATTCCTCTATTTCTTTTGACATGATCATTGATGGAAGCAGAGCACCGCGAAGCATCACACACATGACAGTGTTCTCCAGCTTATAGTCAATGTCAGGGATTTTATGAACTGAGTAGTTCTGGACAGGAACAGTAACCGGAGTCTTTACAACAAGATAATTCTTGTTATCACTGTGTTTTCCGGTGTATGCAAGACGGAACAGCATCTCATAGGCACGCTGAGTGTAGTATACGAATTCATCATGTCCGGTGCGGATGTCACGGAGTTTTGCAATGACCCGTGAAGCCTCTGCATGACTTTCTTCCTCTGTTGCGAAAGAGAAAACATTGAGTCCAGGAACCTCATGGCAGATCTGCTGCATAAGGTTTCCCATCTCATTGAAAACATCGATCACCTTTTTTTCTTCGTTTGCCAATGTTGAACTGAATCCGCCACCGGCAATAACCTTAAAGGAATTGAGGGCACGTTCATACATTCTGTCCATTTCAGCCAAATACTTGTTGTCCTGTTCGGTCAGATAACCGTCAAGATCTTCTGCGCGCAATACAATCTTTGAATTCATAACCTCTCCTATATTTAAACCTGCAGATAAAAATCTGATTCTTCAATCATCAGTTGCCGTCAACAACGGTAAAACTTGCATCTCCGATTGTTGAACATATCATCTGAATCACTTTTTCCTGTCCCAGATCAAAATTCCTCAGGAAAATCTGATTTCCTGAAGCCGTGATATCTGCTTTTATGCCGAAACCGGAACAGACAATTTTAAGCATTGCAACGGCCGCTTTTGCAACCCGCCTGTCTTTGATAAAAAGACTGACAGAGGTCTCAAAATCACTGTTTTCTTTCATACTGAGATCTGCTTCAACAGCATCAATTCCCAGAGTGATTTTTGATTCCAGGATTTCAAAAGCAAAGGCTTCATAGTGTCTTATAAAAACGTTTACGGAACAGATGTCTCCGTCTGTGGAAGTTTTTCCTGCGAACCATTCATCAGCAGAAGGAACAGCAACATCACTTCCGGCGGCTTTCTCATTCTGGGGAATAATCACTGGAGCTGAAAACGGCGTGAAAATCCGCCGCGAATAATCAGCAACCATTTCAGGAACAACACGGGCCTCCGCATTCCTCAGATTCAGACCGAACAGAGCCAGATCTTTCGCCACAAAGGCGACCTGAAGTCCGTTTTGGTGTATGTAACAGGAATTTTCCCTGTGCCAGCCGTTCCGACCTGTAAAAATCATGCCCGCATACTGAACAGGAAAATTACCCTGTGAAACCACCTGAATATTACCTGTGTCCCGGTTGAAAGAAAGAAAGATTGTCTCCATGTAGGAAATCAGTCTGTCTTTGTCTTTCTGGGAAGCATCAGGTACAAAAAAAGTTACCAGTGTATCGAGGAACTGCCTGTTCTGAAGCGCATCAATCCTGATATACAGGTCTGCATCCGGATCAAGCAGAACATAAGGGTCTGCAAGATGAGCCGTTTTCGGCACAGAGGAACAGGCGGCAAAAAGCAGTACAAAAGCAAGGCACCACAGAAAATGCGGAACCCTGCTTTTTGAAAAATCAGGCGCGTACAACAGTTACACTCCAGACTTCTTCGCCGGCCTCAACAGAAACAGCCCCGTCGATTGAACCGTCGGACCAGTCTGTAGAAACTGCCAGTGTCTCGTTGGCGATATAATCGGCGAACATTTCGTATGCTTTCTTAAGAGTTGCAGAACCGTTGGCCACAATTTTGATGCGGTCAGTAACTTCGTAGCCGTTTTCCTTACGCTGGTTCTGAATACCGCGGACCAGGTCACGGACATAACCTTCAAGCTGCAGTTCTTCTGTAATCTCTGAATCAAGAGCAACAGTAAGAGTACCATCGTTTACAACTTTGAGAGTGGCTTTTTCCTGACGAGTCACAATGATTTTTGACTCATCAAGTTCAACAGTCTTTCCGCCCACTTCGGTTACCAGAGTTGAACCGTCCAGAATTGACTGGATCGAAGACTGGTCAAGCCCCGCAATGATTGCAGCGGCTTCCTTCATAAGCTGACCAAGCTCTTTTCCCAAAGTCCTGAAGTTTGCCTTTGCGCTGTATTCAACCAGTTCGTCCTCTCGTTCATGGAACACAACTTTCTTTACGTTAAGCTCTTCGCGGATTGAATCATCCATTTCCATCAGAACTGCTTTTTCATCAGGGTTGCGTGTCACAAACTCAACTGATTTGAGAGGCTGGCGGTTTTTCAGGTTATACTGGCTGCGGAGACTGCGTCCCATGGAGACAGCTTTCTGAACAGTATCCATCTTGAATTCCAGGTTCAGATCGCGTCTGCTCTCTGCGTAGACAGGGTAATCGCACAGATGGACGGATTCCTTGTCTTCAGCGGTGCGCAGGTTCTGCCACATTGCCTCAGTGATAAATGGAATGACAGGGGCTGCGACTTTGCACAAAGTTTTAAGTGCGTAATAAAGTGCCTCGTAAGCCTCATTTTTGTCACCGTCATTCTCGCTTTTCCAGAAACGGCGGCGGCTTCTGCGGATGTACCAGTTGTTGAGCATGTCAATATAGGCAACAATGGGATCAATTGCCCGGCTCAAGTCGTAGGAATCAAGAGCTTCGGTCACGTCTTTGACAAGTTTCTCAGTGATGGAGATCAGCCAGCGGTCCAAGGGATTCACTGGGCTTGAACTGTCAAAAGCATGACCTGTTGCGGTGATTCCGTCAATGTTTGCATAGGTTACGAAGAAACTGTAACTGTTCCACAGAGGAATGAGGATTCCTTTCAGAATGTCGCGAACGGCCTCATCACTGTATTTAAGGTCATCTGCTTTTACTGCGGCACTGTGCATCAGGAAAAGGCGCATTGCATCAGCACCGAACTGTTTGATTACCTCGTTGGGGTCTGTATAGTTGCGGAGACTCTTTGACATTTTCTTGCCGTCAGAAGCCAGAATCAGTCCGTTTACGATACAGTTCTCAAAAGCCGGTCTGTCAAAGAGGGCGCTTGCAAGGACTGTAAGTGTATAGAACCATCCGCGGGTCTGATCCAGACCTTCAGAAATGAAGTTTGCCGGGAAGTGTTTCTCAAAGTATTCCTTGTTCTCGAAAGGATAGTGATTCTGGGCATAAGGCATTGAACCGGATTCAAACCAGCAGTCCAGAACTTCGGGGATGCGGTGCATTGTTCCGCCACATTTACAGGGAACAGTAATATTATCAACAAAGTGCTTGTGCAGATCCTCAGGATAAGTTCCGCTCAGATCCTTAAGTTCCTGACGGCTTCCCACACAGACAGTCTCACCGCAGTCAGGACACTTCCATACAGGAATCGGGTTTCCCCAGTAACGGTTGCGGCTGATTGCCCAGTCACGTGCATTCTCAAGCCATTTTCCGAAGCGTCCGTTCTTGATGTGCTCCGGCTGCCAGTAGATCTTCTGGTTGTTGGCAACCATCGTGTCACGGATTTTGGTCACACGCACGAACCAACTTCCAACAGCGCGGTAGATCAGCGGGCTTGAACAGCGCCAGCAGAAAGGATAAGCGTGAAGAATCTGGTCACGTTTTACCAGTTTGCCTTCTGCTTTAAGGCGGTCCATGACATCCTTGTCGCAGTCTTTAACAAAGCGTCCCTTGTAATCAGGGACTTCGGAAGTGAATTTGCATTCATTGTCCACAGGGCAGATTGTCGGAATTCCGGTGCCTTTGAAAACAGCATTATCGTCTTCACCAAATCCGGGCGCTGTATGAACAATACCGGTACCGTCCTCTGTAGAGACAAAGTCCGCATTGAACACACGGAATGCACCGGGATGAGCGGGGCCGTCCTCATCTTCAACAGTCTTTGCATTGTACAGATCCGCAAAATAAGGGAACAGAGGCTCATAACGTGTATCAATCAGTTCTGAACCTTTTTTCTTCCACACAATCTCGCATTTGGAGACATCCTTGTAATAAGAAGAAAGTCTGCTTTCTGCAAGAATGTAATATTCATCACCGTCTTTAACCTTAACATAATCAATGTCCGGTCCTGCAGTAAGACCCAGGTTTGAAGGCAGAGTCCAGGGAGTGGTCGTCCATGCCAGAAGATATGTGCACCCGTTGGCCATGTCAGGATCATCAGTCTTCGGGCCGGCTTCACGGACTTTGAAACGGATTGTGATGGCAGGATCGTGGACATCCTTGTAACCGCCCTGTGCAAGCTCGTGGTTTGAAAGCGGTGTGGCACAGCGGGGACATGTAGGCAGAATGTAATGACCTTCGTAAACAAGGCCCTTGTCCCACAGACTCTTGAATACCCACCAGATGGATTCCATGTAGTCAGGGTTCATGGTTTTGTAATCGTTGTCAAAATCAACCCAGCGTCCAAGACGGGTGATTGTCTGGCGCCATTCTTTTGTGTAGCGCAGAACGCTTGCACGGCAGGCTTCGTTGAATTTATCGATTCCGTAGGCTTCAATGTCTGTCTTGGAATTGAGGCCAAGTTCTTTCTCTATAAGGTTTTCTACAGGCAGGCCATGGCAGTCCCAGCCGAAGCGGCGCTCCACTTTCTTGCCTTTCATTGTCTGGTAACGGGGAATAATGTCTTTAATTGTACTCGGTAAAAAATGGCCGAAATGCGGCAGTCCTGTGGCAAAAGGAGGTCCGTCATAAAAAACATACTCAGGTGCGGACTCTCTCTGACTTACAGATTTCTTGAAAACATCATTTTTTTCCCAAAAAGCCAGTACTTCTTCTTCCTGTTCGGGAAAACTTACTTTTGGATCAACCGGTTTGTACAAAATATTCCTCCGAGCAGCCCAGATTCGTGTGTGCGTAAATGGCTGCAATCCTAACAATTATGCCACAAAAGGCTCTTTTGTTCTAGTATAGGGAGAAATGTCAGACAGAAGGCTTTCAAAATCTCTTTCAATATCTGCTGTACAGATTCTGAAGATCATTCCGGCATTCACGAAAAATCTTCTCCAGTTCCGGATCAAAATGGGAACCGGAAGATTCTTCGATGATGGAAAAAGCTTTGTCAAAGGAAAAACTGTCTTTGTAACAGCGTCTGCTCACCAGTGCGTCAAAAACGTCTGCAAAAGCCATGATCCGTGCCTCAAGAGGAATCGCTTCCCCGGAAATACCCGTAGGATAGCCGCTTCCATCCCATTTTTCGTGATGATAATGGGCAACATTTACGGCAATTCTCTTGAATTCCTCATCATCCACTTCCTTGAGGACGTTTTCAACAATTCTTGCCCCTTCTGAAGAATGCAGCTTCATTATTGCATATTCCTCATCAGTAAATTTACCCGGTTTACGGAGCACCGCATCATCAACCGCAATTTTTCCAAGATCATGCATAGGCGCTGCTTTGATCATATTCCTGCAGAAAGACTCGGAAAGTCCTCCATAAGACTCAGTTCCGCGGAGTTTTTCCACAAAAACCTTCACACAGTCACTGGTACGGTTGATGTGGCCCCCGGTACTGTTGTCACGGCTTTCAACCATAACAGCCATTCCGCGGATCACCGAGTCCTGTATGGCCACAATTTTCCGGGACTTCTCCTTAAGGGACACAATCATGTCATTGAAGGTATCCGCAAGATCACCGAAGGTATCGTTACTTACAACATTGCAGTGAGCATCATAGTTCCCCTTCTCCACTTCCATGGCGGCGGCTTTAAGTTTTCTGAGCGGGGCCGATATGGTGCCCGTAAAAATGATGAGCAAAATGATTCCGAAAACCACAATAAAAGCGATCAGTATGTAAACCGCGTGGTCCAATGTTATTCCATAAGTGCTGATAATATTCACTAGAGTTGACGTAAGGAAAAAGACCGGGAAAAAACCGACGGAAATATAGAATATAACTGAGAGAAAATTGATTGAAGGATTCCGTGTTCCACTGATTCTGCCAAGCTTTCCTTCAGGAAAATATCTGGGAAGGAAAAATCTTCTGTGGATTGAGTCCAGGATCAGGAACGCAAGGGCAAAGATGAAAAGTCCTTCCTGAAGAATGTACATGAATGAAGTGAAGATAATGGAAGAAATTTTGACGGAATATCGAATTTTCACCACAAGAAGTGTTCCAGATTCAAGAAAAAAACTGAGAACCCAGCCCATAGACCCGATGATTGAATAAGCCAGCGGAAGATCGATCATTCGCCGTGCAAGTTTATCCTCACTGCATATCATGTAAATGACGCAGATTAAAGCCGGAATCATAAAAACTGCAACCGTGAGGCTGTCAATAAGAAGCGAATTCCTGTCCATGAAAGCAAACCAGGCCTCCCACTCCATCGATGGGTCCACAGGGACATTTCCTGTACCAGGCAGCAGGAATCCAAGATAATTCACAAGCGCAATGATAATTCCATAACCAAGACTGAATTTGACTTTCTCACTTTTTCTGATGTTCATGAAATGCATTTTACAACATGTGGAAAAAAATTTCAGCAGAATATTGCTGACACACAGAACCCGATTCGGAACCCGTAACGCCCCGGCCAAAGAAGAGCCCGACCATGACAGAAACCAGGAATTTTTCCCCTAACTTATCCCGTTTTCCAGACTAAAAAATATGTTTCCGGAGTCAGGGGGCTCTGTTGAGAACTTGCTTGTGCGAAGAACAACTCAAGTTCACAACGAAGACCATGACGGAAGACAACATGTTTTTTTACATTTCCTATCTCGCTCTCCAGTGCGAAAAAACATGTTGCCGGAGTAAGGATTTATGTTGCGACCTGCTTGTGCGAGGCACAACTCAGGTAAAGCAACAGAAATCCTGACGGAAGGCTGACATTTTCCCACATTCTTTTTCTCGCTTTCCAGCCCAAAAAAACATGTTGCCGGAGTCAGGGTGGGCGTTGCGTGCCTGCTTGTACAAAGCACAACTCAGGTAAAACAACGAACATCTGACGGAAGGGAACATGTTTTTTGTCAATTTTCTATCTCGTTTTCAGCCTAAAAAACATGTTGCCGGAGTCAGGATTTATGTTGCGACCTGCTTTTGCGAGGCACAACTCAGGTTAAGCAACAGAAATCTTGACGGAAGGCAGCATGTTTTTTCACATTTTCTATCTCATTTTCAGCCTAAAAAACATGTTGCCGGAGTCAGGGGGCTCTGTTGAGAACTTGCTTGTGCGCCAGCACAACTCAAGTTCGCAACAGAAATCCTGACGGAAGGCAACATGTTTTTTCTCCATCTCCTATCTCGCTCTCCAGTGCGAAAAAACATGTTGCCGGAGTCAGAGGGGGCGTTGCGTGCCTGCTTGTGCAAAGCACAACTCAGGTAAAGCAACGAACCTCTGACGGGATGCAACATATTTTTTCCACATTTCATATCTCGTCTTTCAGCCTAAAAAACATGTTGCCGGAGTCAGGGGCCTCTGTTGAGAACTTGCTTGTGCGCCAGCACAACTCAAGTTCGCAACGGAGACCCTGACGGAAGGCAACATGTTTTTTCTCCATCTCCTATCTCGTATTCCAACCAAAAAACATGTTGCCGGAGTCAGAGAGGGCGTTGCGTACCTGCTTGTACAAAGCACAACTCAGGTAAAACAACGAACATCTGACGGAAGGGAACATGTTTTTTCACATTTTCTATCTCGCTCTCCAGCCCAAAAAACATGTTGCCGTAGTCAGGGGCCTCTGTTGAGAACTTGCTTGTGCGAGGCACAATTCAGGTTAAGCAACAGAAATCCTGACGGAAGGCAGCATGTTTTTTCTCCATCTCCTATCTCGTATTCCAGCCTAAAAAACATGTTGCCGGAGTCAGGGGCCTCTGTTGCGACCTGCTTGTGCGAGGCACAACTCAGGTTAAGCAACAGAAATCTTGACGGGAGGCAACATGTTTTTCTCCATCTCCTATCTCGCTCTCCAGTGCGAAAAAACATGTTGCCGGAGTCAGGGAGCTCTGTTGAGAACTTGCTTGTGCGCCAGCACAACTCAAGTTCTCAATGGAGACCATGACGGGAGGCAACATGTTTTTTTTTACATTTTCGTAACTTTTTTCATAAAACAATATATGCAGACATATTCCTGCACAGACTAT